>NZ_CBCPJD010000011.1:0-212509 GCF_965118875.1 Morganella psychrotolerans | reverse complement strand
CCCCCGGTTATCCTCCTCCTGACCTGATGCAGTAAATCCCGATACTATCCATGAATGAAACAAGAGTTTCTGTTTGATGTCGCTGGCAGTAAATTAAATATTCGTACAGAAGAACAAATAGCACCACATCCTTTATATTCCCCGGTTATCCTCCTCCTGACCTGATGCAGTAAATCCTGATACTTTTCATGAATGAAACAAGAGTTTTTATTTTGCGCTGCTGATGGTAAATTAAATATTCGTGTTAAAGAACGGATAACACCACATCCCTGATTACGTCACAGCGATAAGCAACGCAGAGGAAATAGGAGATAGTAGATGGGGATGTATGGAAATGGAAGCAAGGCTAGCTGTTCCGTTCCGCCGGGGCCACACATGATAAATACAATGTATGTGATAACGTTTTTCCGGAAAGGGTATTGCTTTCGTCCGCGAGGCGTATTTATTCGGATCCTGAGTGTCTGCTCTTCATCTATATCTGTTTTTTTATGATTTATATAGTTATACCCGCGGTATCTGCACGATATCTTCCCGCTAAAAAGTGATTTACCCAACGTTCTTTTTTAAATATGTATATTTACTGAATAACCTCTGCGCGTGTCTACTCTTTTAAATGGTCTGATATGTGGGAAACTGATAATGTCGACGCGATCTTTACTAAAAATACCTATGATTTAACTGAATATTCAGTTCTGCTGATTCTGTTTCTGGCTGTTCACCTGAAATCCGTAACTACATACTGACCTATTTTCCTTTTAGTCTTCTGAACCGGTATCTTAGCATCCGGACTCTGTTATATTGATAACTCACAAGTCAATGTCATGTACTGCTGTGACCCTCCGTTAAATATGTAATAAAACTATGCCTGAAAATACACTGAACAATCACTAAAAAATGACTGTGTATTTATAGATATTATTTATAGTGATTGCCCAGCAATAGTCACGCGAAATATATTTCATTGTTATTTTATTTTACGACAGTTATTTTTTCTAAACATAACTTAATTTATTTATATCGCTGTGGGTTGTTCATCCTGAAATAATAATTGATTATTGGAGTTAAATGTTGCATAGAAATAGTCCTGCCTATAATTTCGTATCAGATGATACAGTCGGGGTATCACTATATGTGTATCTCTTTATTATAGAGTGAAGTAAAATTATCGATATTTTCATAAATGGTATAAGTAATGTGTTTTGTATTAATTTCAAGTTTTTCTGGTTAATGTATTATCAGTAAAATAAGGCGTTAATTATATAATTAATTTTTTGTTGTTTTAGTGTGATATATTTAAGTTATGAAATACCCATTGTCATTAATGGTAGTTATACTATATTTTGTTTATTTCTGCCGCGAAATTATGATTTTTATCATGATGAATTATCAAATATTCCGTTTGCCCTGATAGCCATGTCTGGTGGGGTTTTGTTCTAATTTTTGTTTGTTAGCAGGAAATAACTTACAGAATATGGAATAACATAATGATGAAAAGAACAGTACTGGCAACCGCGATTTGCAGTGCAGTAACATTGAATACAGCATCAGCTGCGATAACGTATACATATGATAAAATTGTCGAAAATGAAACTGTTTATGATAATCAGGTTGGTATTAATCCTAATCAGAACCCTAATGCTCCTATAGATAATGGTGCTCAGGATATCCGGGAAGGTGGGAAATCAGTTAACAGCTGGATTTTTGATAGTGGAACAGTGACTGTTTTCAATGGTGGTATCCTGGATAAAGCCAAAGTGGGCGCGCCAAGAACAGCTGATGAGTTGAATAATACCAGCAGACAAAATTTATATTTGCCATCATCCTATGACGGACAGGTTGATATTATGGATGGCGGTTTGGTAACAGATTCTCAGATCATTGGTAAAGGAAATGTTAATGTATACGATGGCGGAACAGCCAGTAATACCTCAGTAAATCAAATGGGAGTCTTACGGTTTAATGTCGGTGGAAAAAGTACAGGCGCACTGAATGTCGGACGTCAGGCATTTGTTATCATAGATAATGATAATTTTTATAGTTCAGATAATACATCAATTGAAGAAATGAACCTCTCCGGTAACCTTTATACTCAGGATATGTCCACAGAAAGAAACAATGATTTATTTGGTTTTGAATGGGAAGGCCGTGATGTTGAGGTTGATGCGGCAAGTGATTTTCAGGTTGCCAATATTGGTAATCTGAATCTGAAAAATGGTTCAGTAAGCTTAAAGCCCAAAATAGATAATAAAAATGTAATTTTTAATCAATTAGTTGTCAACGATCTCAGCGGTCAGGGAACGTTTTCATTTCATTCACAAATTGCCGATGATGTCAGTGATAAGCTGGTTGTGACAAATAATGCAACAGGTGATTTCAATGTAAATGTTTATGATACCGGTAAAGATATTGTTGATCCTGATGAAACGGTCGAATTAATTGAAATAAATAAGGGTGATGCTGAATTTAAACTGGCTGGTAATGGTGGCGTAGTTGATTTGGGTATTTATAAATACCGGTTGATCAAAGGTGTTAAAAGTAACGGTAAATCAACCTGGTATTTAGCGACTCAGGCTGACCATATTCCATATCCGGATATTGACCCCGATGGTGAGACGCAAGGTGAACCAGAAATAGATAAAGATGATAAATATGTTCAGGAAATTGATACGGAAACCGGTAAAGATGTCAGCCATGATACCGGTACACCTGCTCTCCGGGACGTTTTGTCCAATAGTGCTTTGGCGGGGTTGAGTATGGCCTCTGTAAATCGTCACATTTTGCGTAGTGAAAATTTATTCGGTCCGTCGCGTCGTCATATCACAGATACACGGTCAGATAAAAAATACGGAATGTGGATGAATTACCGTTACGATAAGTCAAAGTTCAGTGATAACCGTGGTGTTGCATTTAAAAACAGCATGAATCTCGTGGAAATAGGATATGACAAATTAAACCAGGTTCGTTTTGGTGAAATTGCATTTGGCTTATTTACCAGTACCGGAAAAACAAAAACGACGTTTGATTATGTTACCGGACAGGGAAATACGGATAGCTTTGCTATCGGCGGATATACCCACTGGCAATATCAGGACTGGTATATTGATGGAATGCTGAAAGGTTCACATTTTAAGAATAGTTTGAATACACAAAGCAGCGGCGGGGGGTCGGTTAATGGTTCTTTTAAACAGAATGCATTGACCGTGAGTACTGAAACCGGAAAGAAATTACAGGTTACCCCAGAAATATCATTAACATCTTATGGACGGATGAGTTACAGCCGGTTTAGTCAGGCAAAATACCCGTTATCTAACGGTATGGATATTCATGAGTTTAACAGTGATAGTGCTGTCGGAGAGGTGGGCTCACGTCTGACTATGGATACTCATATTAATGATATAAAGGTCAAACCGTTTATTAATGCAGGTGTCTCCCGCGAATTTGTTAAAAACAATAAAGTGGCACTGAATAATAAAGTATTTTCTAATGGTAACGAGTCTGTAACCGGGAAATATCAGATGGGTGCAACGGTTGCTTTAACGCCGGATACAACGCTTTCCGCAAGTCTGGGTTATATCCATGGTGACAAAATTGAATCACCTGTCAATGCATATATCGGATTAAAAGTCAGTTTTTGATTTTTATTTGTACACTAAACTTAGCCATACCATTTTCGGTATGGCTTTTTTTATTATTATTTCAGTGCAGAATTTTTTCCTGCCGGGGACGGGCTGAATTCGGGACACCAAATATTTTGTCAAATGCCCAATTGAAGAAAAAAGTATAGATCGGAATAAAGATAATTAATGCGAAATCCAGTAAGAATGCCTGTAATAAACTAACAGATAACCACCACGCAATTAACGGGATAAGAAATATCACGAGTGTCAGTTGAAATAATACCGCGTGTACCAGCCTGCGGCGCAAGGTCCGCGTGCGCAATATCTGATGTGATTCCCAATATTCAAACAGACTGTTAAAAATAAAATTCCAGCTCACGGCGATAGTGGTAATAACCAGAGCCAGCGGGCCGGTAACACCGGCTGAATTACCGGAGAGTAGTGCCAGTCCCAGAGATGAAATTATCCAGCCAATCACTTCATAGGCGGTAATAAATACCATTTTTCGTTTTAAACCCTGCATACTTTTTGCATCCTGTTTCTTTTACTATGCGAACCGGAAAGCAAATTAAATCAATAGAGATGATAAATAAAGTCAGCTACTATCAGTTCTTCTGACAGATGGAGGACGAATGCCTTTTACCAGTGATAATTTACAGCTCTTTCTGACTGTACTTGAGAAGGGATCATTTTCAGCGGCAGCACGGGCATTGCACCGGGTGCCCTCTGCGGTCAGTATGGCTATCGGTAATCTGGAGGCTGAGCTGGGATTTGCGCTGTTTGACCGGGATGGCAGAGCGCCGGTACCGACAGAAAATGCGATCGCACTCGCACCTTATGCAAAAGAAATTACAGAGAAGCTTCATCAGTTGAATGTGTTTACCCGCGAACTGACGCAGGGAGTGGAGAGTACGCTCGCCATTGGTGTGGCAACGGATGTGAACCCGCAGTGTTTATTTGCGGCACTGCAAATACTTAATCAGCGCTACCCTCTGATGAAAACAGAACTACTCTCTGCTCCGCAGGATGATATTTTACCCTTGTTGCATCAGGGGCGTATTCAGCTGGCGTTGGTATTTGGCGGGTTGTATGTGGATCCGCGCGAGCAGTTTCACTGTATCGGCCATGAATCTCTGGTAGCAACAATTTCTGCCTCTCATCCGTCGCTCTCTTTACAGCCATCTGTTTATATTGAGGATTTGGTGCAAACTCGGCAGGTTATTATTGCCAGTCATCATCATACTCTCAGTGATATCAGAACTCAGGTTGCGACAAAAACCTGGCAGACAGATAACTTTGCGATGGCGCTCGGGTTGGTAAAGGCAGGGATCGGCTGGGGTAACTTACCTGAATCGTTGATTCAGACAGAGCTGGCGGCAGGCACACTGCGGGCGCTGTCATTCCGCAATACCCGTAACGGGCTGGTGCTTCCGGTACATATTGTCAGCCTGAAAGGGAACGTGCTTAAACGCGGTGCACAAGATTGCATCGGGTTGCTGACGGAAAGCCATGTGTGTGCGGGAAATTAGTTGCTATGATAATAAGATAAATCAGCCCACAGGAGCGCGTATGTTTGAAATCCGTGATTTACAGGTGATTCAGGGTGGTAAAACATTATGGGAGAGTCTCTCTTTCCGGCTGAATGCCGGTGAGCGTTTTGGTATTTCAGCGCCGAGCGGTTTCGGAAAAACGACTCTGGGGCGGATACTCGCGCAGTGGCAAAAACCACATTCCGGTGAATTGTTGCTTGACGGAAAGCCTGTCCCGACGTCCGGCTATTGCCCTGTTCAACTGGTGCCGCAGCATCCGGAGAAGTGCTTTAATCCTTACCGTACCACCGGTGCCGGGCTGTATGATGCGTGGAAACCGGATGCTCAATGGCTGGATAAACTGTGCATTGAACCGGAGTGGCTACTGCGCCGCCCGAATGAATTATCCGGCGGTGAACTGGCGCGTATTGCGTTATTACGCGCGTTAGATCCACGTACCCGTTTTTTGGTTGCAGATGAAGTGACCGCACAGTTGGATGCACATATTCAGGCGCAAATCTGGCAGGTTCTGATAGATGAATCACAGCGACGTCCGCTTGGGTTGGTTGTATTCAGCCACAATAAAGCGCTGCTTGAGAAAGTGTGTACCTCTCTGTGGATTGTCAGCGAATCGCCCCGTCCGCCGGTAACCCGCGATCCCACAACGGGTGCGTCGTTTCTGAACAGATTGACGGCTGTGTGAGCTGCGGATCTTACATTTTCCGCGCTGGCTTCGGTTTTTTCCTCTTCTTCTTGTCAGTCCCTTTCTGCAACGGATGCAAACCAGACTGTCACTATAACGGGAACATCTGATGACACCCGGACGCTTTCATCACAGGGGATATTCGGTGATAAGTGAAAGTTAGCACTCACTCACTATCCGTATCCGCCAGAGCAGGGTATTTTCTCTCAGCCGGTGGCAGAAATACCGCTGACAGAGAACTATGAAGCGCACCTTTTTCTGGCACGGAGCAAAAGCGAATGCTTACATACCTGGCACGCCCTCCCGGACGCATGATCCGATGGCGCGTCTTAATGATATTGATATTTGATTCCGCTCTTATATTGTGCCGTCCGACAGGCCGGTTTGGCAATGTGCTGAGTATGCCGGGATCTTATTGGTGGTCTCTGTAGAGCTAGCTGCCTGAGTAGCAAGTTCGTAAGTTTGCAAGTACTGACAAACTTTCGGTTCATTTTTTCCCTGAAGCAGGGATTTTTGAAAACCAGTGCCGGTGTCGGGGCGATTTTACATAACAACCGGACTCTGCATTCCGGCTTACAAACCCTGACTGACACCCGGCGGTCACAATAGTGTCACGTTAATGTCATCTGAGCAGCCTAAGCTTCCCTGCGTTGATAACCGATGACTTTATTTAATGACAAGGATCCTGCTGATGCTTCATGCGATGATTAAAACACGGGTTGCTGTTGCCGTTCTGGCTCTGTTAACAGGTTCTGCATTACCGGCAGTTGCGGCAGGAAATTCAGATACCATTATGGTGCAGGATCGCGCTGCCAAAGGAAATATTACGGAGTTTGGTGGCGCACGGCGTCTTACATCTGATCAGACTGAAGCATTGAAAGCGGCTATCGGTCAGACCAAAGCAAAGAATGTGATTTTGTTTATCGGTGACGGCATGGGGGACTCCGAAATTACGGTCGCCCGTAACTATGCTGAAGGCGCAGGCGGTGTGTTTAAAGGGATTGATTCCCTGCCGCTGACCGGGCAGTACACCACGTATGCGTTGGATAAAAAAACACAGAAACCTAATTATGTGACAGATTCAGCGGCATCGGCGACCGCCTGGGCGTCCGGTGTCAAAACCTATAATGGTGCGCTGGGTATTGATGTTTACGGCAAACCTCACACCACTATCCTCGAACTGGCAAAGAAAAACGGTAAAGCGACCGGCAACGTCACAACCTCTGAAATTCAGGATGCGACACCAGCTGCACTAATCTCTCATATCAGCCAGCGTAAATGCTATGGTCCGGAAGAAACAGCGGAACGCTGCGCGCCGGACGCCCTGGAGAACGGCGGGTTGGGATCTATCAGTGAACAGTTACTGAATGCCCGTGCCGATGTCACGCTGGGTGGTGGTGCGAAAAGTTTTGGTCAAACCGCCAAAGCGGGTGAATACTCAGGGAAAACGTTGGAAGAACAGGCGGTGATTCGTGGGTATCACATTGTAAAAGACGCGAAATCCCTGGCGGAAGTGAAAGCGGCAAATCAGGATAAACCGGTGCTGGGGTTATTCAGTGACGGCAATATGGCGGTTGCATGGGAAGGTCCGAAAGCCTCTTATCGCGGGAATCTGGATAAGGCGGTTGTTGAGTGTAAACCAAACTCAAAACTGGATCCGAATGCCCCGACACTGGCTCAGATGACAGAAAAAGCGATCAATCTGCTGGAAAGTCATGAGAACGGTTTCTTCTTACAGGTTGAGAGTGCGTCAATCGATAAACAGGATCACGCGGCAAATGCCTGTGGTCAGATTGGTGAGACTGTTGCGCTGGACGAGGCAGTACAAATTGGTATGGAATATGCGAAGAAGCACGGTGATACATTGGTGATTGTGACCGCTGACCATGCGCATTCCAGCCAGATTATAGAAACCGATGTGGTATCACCGGGTCTGACTCAGGCGCTGATGACGAAAGACGGCAGTGTGATGGCAGTGAACTACGGCAACTCAGAATCAGATTCGCAGGAGCATACCGGCTCGCAGCTGCGTATAGCGGCATTTGGGCCGGGGGCGGCGAATGTGGTCGGTTTAACGGATCAGACTGATTTATTTTTCACCATGCGTGAAGCAATGGAACTGAAGTAACCTATACCCTTATTCATTCAAGCTACAGGTTCGTTGGCCGCACTCAACCAGCCGGGTCACATACTGATGTATGCTCCCCGTCTGTTTTCCCTTGCCGCCTTCCTGCACCCTGAATGATGTTGGGTATATATAACCTGATATTCGCAATTTTCTGCTCTGATTTTTTATATTGATTGTTTTGCTGATTTCAGCAGTGGCTGCCACCGGTACTATGTGCCGGTGGTTTTTTTGTTATTGTTTGTAACATGATGATTTTTGAAATATATTTTATATAAGATATACTATTTTCATGTCCCGGCTCCGGGGCGGAGATTCTTTTATTCCGTAAAACTATGTGTTTTATGCGATTTTTTCTGATAGCGGCGGCGTGTTTTTTGTCGTTATCACATGGTGACTTTGCTCCCGTGTGATATACCGTTTATCTGATCGTTATAACGGGAACACTATGCTGACATTACTCCATCTTCTTTCATCAGTGGCTTTGCTGGTCTGGGGAACGCACATTGTGCGCACCGGGATTATGCGGGTTTTCGGCGCTGATTTACGCCGCTTGCTGGAAAAAAGTATCCGGAAAACATCGCGGGCATTTCTGGCCGGACTGGGAGTAACAGCCCTGGTTCAGAGCAGTAATGCCACGGCATTGCTGGTGATCTCTTTTGTGGCGCAGGGCATGATCGCACTGCCGCCCGCACTGGTGATTATGCTGGGAGCAGATGTTGGTACTGCACTGATGGCGCGGGTGCTGACGTTTGATCTCTCCTGGCTGTCGCCGCTGCTTATCCTGGCAGGTGTCAGTACATTTCTCAGTCAGAAGAAAAGCCGTACCGGGCAACTGGGGCGCGTGGGAATAGGGCTGGGGCTGATTATTCTTGCCCTGCAACTGATTGTCTCCTCCGCAGAACCTATTACACAGGCGTCAGCGGTTCAGGCAATTTTTACCTCTCTCAGCGGCGATGCTGTTTTGGCACTGCTGGTGGGCGCACTGTTTGCGATGGTCAGCTATTCGAGCCTTGCTGCCGTGCTGTTAACCGCCACACTGAGCGCTACCGGGCTGATGCCGCTGCATATCAGTCTGGCAATAGTGATAGGATCAAACCTCGGCAGCGGGTTTCTTGCTCTGCTGAGCAGCCGCGGACAGAATGCGGTTGCCCGCCAGGTGGTGCTCGGCAGTATGCTGTTCAAGCTTATTGGTTGCGCACTGGTGTTGCCGTGGATACAGCCTCTGTCAGTCCGGATAGCGCAATACAATTTGCCGGCGGCAGAAGTGGTGATTTATTTCCATGTCGTCTATAACTTTGTCCGCTGTGTCCTGATGCTGGCACTGGTTAAACCAATGGCCCGATTCTGCCGGCTGTTGATAGCAGAACCGCCGGTGGATACGCAGAGTATCGCTCCGCGTTATTTGGATCAGAGCGCGCTGGATACTCCCTCACTTGCGCTGGCGAATTCAGTGCGGGAAACACTGCGGCTGGGTGATGTTATTGAGCAGATGTTGCAGCGCTTTGACAGTCAGTTGTCGGGAAAAAGTGAACAAAAACGGCTGATTAATCAGTTGGAAGATGAAGCTGAGCTGTTGCACAGCAGTATAAAATTGTATCTGGCTCAATTACAGCAGGCTGATTTGGGAGAGAGTGATTCCCGTCGCTGGGCCGAAGTTATTGATACTGCAATGAGTTTACAGCAGTCGTCATCGATTATTGCGCGGATGGCACATGATGTTGCGAACCAGACCGCTGAGCCGCAGCGGGTTTTTTCGAAAGATGGTTACAGTGAACTGACCACCATGATGTCGCGGCTGCAAAATAATCTCAATCTGGCGATGTCTGTGTTTGTCTCAGCGGATGTGGATAACGCGCGGCGTCTGCGCCGGGCAAAGCACCGCTTCCGTTTGCTGAATCAGCGCTACTCATTTGCGCATGTGGAGCGCCTGCATGTCAACAATATGCAGAGTATGAGCAGCAGCCGTTTACATATCGGATTGTTGGGGGACATGAAGCGTCTGAACTCTCTGTTTTGCTCAGTGGCGTATCATGTGCTGGAAGGTGTTGCCGATACAAGAAGCGAGACAACAAGTGATGATTTGTCTCATGAAACAGCGGGAACACCCTGAAATTCAGATAATAATGGCTGTTTAATTTATAGACATACAGTTTATAGGCATATGATTTAAAGGCATATAATTATATGCCTTTTTTACTTTTTAAGGCTGAAAAGGCTTGCAACATCCGGCAGATTATTTATGATAACGGGAATTATTCTCATTTCGTTATCGTGAAGGGTGGGTGTCATGCAAATCAAAAACTCGCTTTCATCATTTTTCTGGCAGCACATTACCGGTGTCGGTGGTGTGATGCTTGCACTGGTGCCGGTATTGCTGTTTCTGTCGCCGGGACATGAAGAGGACGCAGCACGTATTGCGTTGGTGGTCGTCATGTTGCTGACAATGCCGATGTTATATAATCGCGTATTGCGTCATTTTCTGCTGATACCGGCAGGAATTGCATTTGTTCTGGGAAGTCTGCTCTGGTTTGAGCATCTGAGGATATAGCCGGGGGAGATAACAAGATTGAATCTGTGTACGCAGAGCGCGTAATGAGTGTGTAATAACAGTGGTGCGAAGGGGGGGACTTGAACCCCCACGTCCGTAAGAACACTAACACCTGAAGCTAGCGCGTCTACCAATTCCGCCACCCTCGCAGTACTGTCATTCACTATGCTGCCGTTTGTTGTTCAAGCCATTCTGATTGGTGCGAAGAGGGGGACTTGAACCCCCACGTCCGTAAGAACACTAACACCTGAAGCTAGCGCGTCTACCAATTCCGCCATCCTCGCAAACCAGAACTATCTTGTACCGATAGCATGGAGGCGGATTTTAGCGGTTTTATCCGTGCCGTCAATATTTTTTTGCTGAACCTGAAGACTTCGCGTAATTATTAGGCATTTGTCGCCAGATAGACTTTGAATTTTCCGGTTTGTGCCAGAACCTGGTGCTGACCAAACGTGCTGTCCAGCAGTGCCGGGTACGGTAAAAAGGCATTTGCCACGATACAGATTTTCCCGCCGCGGTTTAAGCGCGCTTTAGCGCCGGTGATAAGCTGCTGCGCTGCATTGTAACTGGTATTCAGCCCGTCATGGAACGGCGGATTAGAGACAATCCAGTCATATTTTCCGCTGAGGTCAGAATAGACATTACTGGCAACAATATCACCTTCCAACTGGTTACGGGTGAGTGTTTCGCGGCTTGCGGCAAGGGCAGCGGCAGACACATCACTAAGTGTCAGTACCAGACCCGGGTTACGTTTTGCCAGCACGGTGGCAATCACACCACTGCCGCAGGCGATATCAAGCAATTTTCCGCTCAGCGGACGGGTCAGCGCGTTTGTCAGCAGCGCACTGCCGTTATCAAAATTATCCTGGCTGAATACGCCCGGCAGTGTGGCAATATTTGCATCACCGACCTGATATTCTTTCAGCCAGTCAGTCAGCGTAAACTGAGCTGCAGTTGTCAGTTCGCCGTAATAAAGACCACAACGACGCGCGCTGTCTACTTTATGCAGGGGGACAAATGCGTCCGCCATTTTTTCAGCACTGCGCACACCACTGCGGTTTTCCCCGACAATAAACACATGGCTGCCGACCGGCAGACAGGAGAAAATTTGTGTCAGTTGAAATAAGGCTTCCTGCTTGCTCTTCGGCCAGAAATAGATCAGGGTATCGCAGCGCGCTGCCGCTTCAGGGCTGACAGTCAGCTCAAACGCGCTGTTATCACCAAGCTGCGGGTGCATCGCCTGCCACTGATGATACTGTGTGGTGCTGGCATACACTGATTTTGCAGTAATCTGAGCGGCAATAAGATCCTGAATGTCCCCGGCAAGCAGGACATGGCTCTCGGTAAATTCTTCTGCGTGACGTAAAATAACTTCACTGGCCGGGGTAAGCATGGACATCCGTTAACTCCTGTAAATCATGATTTGATAGCATTGGCGCATGCAGCGCGCTTTGCTAATATACGGTCGTTTGGTCTTTCAGGGATACATTATGACGCGACGAGACAGAATGCTGGCTCAGATGGGGATAACCCAATGGACGCTGCGGCAACCGCAGCGTCTGAAAGGGGAGCTGTCAGTACAGATCCCGGCTTCGGCACGCCTGCTGATCATAACCGATGAGCAGACAGATCTCACCTGTGATTTATTCAGCGATATATTTCGTTGTCTGAATATCACGGCAGATGATGTTTATTGCATCGCGCCTGAGAATATACAGAGCATTCCGGAACAGACATCCTGCCTGTGCTGGTTACCGGGCATTGATGCAGACTTGCCGGATACGCTTCCTTTATTACACACTCCGTCCCTTGCAAATCTGTATCAGGATGTGCAGGCGAAACGTGGGTTATGGACACAAATTTATCAACATGATCAAAATATTACCACTGCTTCCTGATGATTTTGATGCGGCGTTCCGCATTGAACAGGCGGCACATAGCTATCCCTGGAGTGAAAGTACGTTTAAAAGCAACCAGGGCGAACGTTACCACAATCTCAGGCTGGAAGCTGATGGTGAACTGGCGGGATTTGCCGTTAACCAGACGGTTCTTGATGAAGCCACGCTGTTTAATATCGCGGTTGCACCTGAGCATCAGGGGAAAGGCTATGGCCGGCAGTTGCTGATGAAAGTGATTGAGGATCTGACAGAGAAAGGCATCGTCACACTCTGGCTTGAGGTCAGGGCATCCAACAGTCCGGCGATTGCACTGTATGAATCTCTGGGTTTCAATGAAGTATCGGTGCGGAAAAATTATTATCCGGCGAAGCAAGGCAAAGAGGATGCACTGATTATGGCGCTCTTTCTTGATATCGGGATGTAATACGGTAATAAGTCAGATAAATCGGCGGTTTTTCATTCCTTTCAGCAATTTTTTGCGTGTTACCGTGATGAGATACATTCATCACGGGTGCGCTTTGCCATGTTTATTCATAAAATTATTACACCGATGTTTATCAAACGCTTTCAGTGCGTTGGTTCTGAGTGTCTTTCTCATTGCTGTCAGGATTGGCTTATCAGTATTGATAAAAAAACCTACAAAAAATATCACAGCGCTGAAAGTATTGAAATTAAATTGATTTCACAAGATCATGTGATTAAATCTGACCGCGGCGGTGATTATGCATTTATCCGTCTGACAGATGAAAAGAAATGTCCGTTTCTGACCGAAAAACAGTTGTGCAATATTTACAGCAAACTTGGTCCGTCTGCGATGAGTCGCACCTGCCGCGTTTATCCGCGCAGTGAGGTGAAATATCAGAATGCAACCTTTAAGCGCCTGTCCCTCTCCTGCCCGGAAGTGGTACGGCAACTGCTGTTTTCCGCCGATGCAATGCAACTGACGGAAGAAGATCAGTATCTGAAAGAAGCCACGCAGGACGCAGCCCTGACAGATCCGCAATATCTGATGTACCTCTGGTGTCTGAATCTGGTTCAGGCTCAGTCACCTGAATTTGAAGATAATCTTTATGCCGTCATGCAGTTACTGATTTTTATCGACAAACTGGATTATGAGATTGAAGCCAATTTTGATCGTATTCAGGGCGTGTATGAATTTTTACTCACGGCTACTGAAAACGGTGATCTGACGGCAGAGCGCAGAGCATTATCGCATCCGGTTAGTTTTCAGGTTGCTACTCTGGGTGTTTACGGCAAATTTATTCCACAGCTATCCCGCAGCGGTACTCTTTTGCTTTCAACCTATATTAATACGCTGAACAAGCTGGAACTGGATGAAAATCAGACGTCTGAGCGTACTGAAGAGAATATGGCACGGCTTCTGACCGGATGGAAAACCCTGATGCAGGACTCCTGTCTGAGTGAACCACATACGTTACGCAATCTTTTTTCTTATCTGCTGTATCACAGCCAGTTTCCTCATGTGGCGAATTTCAGCGAAAAAACAGCCGGCGAAAAAAATGCACTGACACACTTCAGTCTGCTGGTGATGGATTACTTTTATCTGCGTACCAACCTGTCGGCTCTGGTGATAACAGAAAAATACACTGTGGTGCAAACGGATGTGCAATTACTGGTGAGTGCCTACTTTTCACTGAAAATGCACATAACAGGAATTAATACTGATTTACTGGCGCTGATGGAAAGATGTCAGATGAGTGATGCGCTGGCGTGTATCTGCTTACTGGATGGCTGATATACTCGTCATACTTCAGGATGCACGGGTGTTGACTGCGCTCAGCCCGGCGGGTCACATAGTTTATCTATATCCCCGGCGGTCGGAGCTTGTCGCCTGCGTACATCCCGAATTATTTAGAGTATAGAGCGGCAATCAGAAGCTTTTGTTGTCTCAGGGGGCAAACCGGGCGAAAATAAGTACCATAATGAGAAATCAGAGGTGAAAACCGGTGTGTTTTTGCCTCACAGCCCCAGAAGAACAATCTGATGTCGAATAATACGATTTTACAGGAAGTGTCCAGGCGCCGCACCTTTGCGATTATTTCGCACCCCGATGCCGGTAAAACAACCATTACCGAAAAAGTCCTGCTGTTCGGACACGCTATTCAGAGAGCCGGTACAGTCAAAGGTCGTGGCTCTAATCAGCATGCAAAATCTGACTGGATGGAAATGGAAAAACAGCGCGGTATTTCCATCACAACGTCAGTGATGCAGTTTCCGTATCAGGATGCACTGGTAAACCTGCTGGACACCCCGGGGCATGAAGACTTCTCCGAAGATACTTACCGCACACTGACTGCGGTAGACTGCTGTCTGATGGTGATTGATGCGGCAAAAGGGGTTGAAGACCGCACCCGTAAACTGATGGAAGTTACGCGCCTGCGTGATACGCCGATCCTGACGTTTATGAACAAGCTTGACCGTGAGATCCGTGACCCGATGGAGTTACTGGATGAAGTGGAGAATGAGCTGAAAATTGCCTGTTCACCCATCACCTGGCCGATTGGCTGCGGTAAGCAGTTTAAAGGGGTTTATCACCTGTACCGCGACGAAACCTATCTGTATCAGAGCGGGCTGGGGCACACTATCCAGGACGTCCGTATCGTTAAAGGACTTAACTCTCCGGAACTGGATGCCGCTGTCGGTGAAGACTTTGCCGGTCAGTTACGCGATGAGCTGGAACTGGTGCAGGGTGCATCAAATGAATTTGATGAAGAACTGTTCCTTGCCGGTGAACTGACGCCGGTCTTTTTTGGTACGGCGCTGGGTAATTTTGGTGTCGATCACATGCTGGATGGTCTGGTGTCATGGGCGCCGACGCCGATGCCGCGTCAGACTGATGTCCGCGAAGTGATTGCACAGGAAGATAAATTTACCGGGTTTGTATTTAAAATCCAGGCGAATATGGACCCGAAGCACCGCGACCGCGTGGCATTCCTGCGTATCGTTTCCGGTATCTACGAGAAAGGCATGAAACTGCATCAGGTGCGACTGAAGAAAGACGTGGTGATCGCAGATGCGCTGACGTTTATGGCCGGTGACCGTGCACATGTGGAAACGGCTTTCCCGGGCGACATCATCGGGCTGCATAACCACGGAACAATTCAGATCGGGGATACATTCACCCAGGGTGAAATCCTCAAATTCACCGGTATTCCTAACTTTGCACCGGAACTGTTCCGCCGCATCCGTCTGCGTGACCCGCTGAAACAGAAACAGCTCCTGAAAGGGTTGGTTCAGTTGTCTGAAGAGGGCGCTGTTCAGGTATTCCGTCCGCTGACAAATAACGATCTTATCGTTGGTGCGGTGGGTGTGCTTCAGTTTGATGTCGTGGTATCGCGCCTAAAAAGCGAGTACAACGTGGAAGCGATTTATGAGGCAGTTAACGTCTCAACGGCGCGCTGGGTTGAATGTAATGATGTGAAGAAACTGGAAGAATTCAAACGCAAGAATGAACTGCATCTGGCGCTTGATGGTGGTGATAACCTCTCTTATATTGCCCCGACGATGGTAAACCTGAATCTCACCCGGGAACGTTATCCTGATGTGAGTTTCCATAAAACCCGCGAACACTGATAAACGCGCCTCCGGGCGCGTTTTTTTATATCTCAGTGCTCCGGATATCGCATTTTTACCGGGTACTGACATTCATTATTCGTGTTATTGTTTAGTCATTATTGTGAAAAGGAGAGATACATGAAAACGCGTCTGAATATGAAATCACTGAGTATCCTGCTGGTCAGCGGCGCATTATTCAGTACTTATGCCACTGCGGATGACTCTCTGACCCAAAAAGCAGGGCAGACATGGAACAACGCATCTCAGTCAGTTGAAACCTTTGGTAAAAAGGCTGAACAGAAA
This sequence comes from Morganella psychrotolerans, assembly GCF_965118875.1. Classification (GTDB taxonomy): domain Bacteria; phylum Pseudomonadota; class Gammaproteobacteria; order Enterobacterales; family Enterobacteriaceae; genus Morganella; species Morganella psychrotolerans_C. The sequence continues at coordinate 196,207 of NZ_CBCPJD010000011.1, read as the reverse complement.
CTCGACAGCACGGTTAAAGATGCTTCTCTGCTGGTGGATGACAGTACCATTACGGCAAAAATCCGCGGGCAGTTATTAAATGCGTCCGGTATTGACAGTAATGATATTGCAGTGAAAACCATCAACGGAACTGTGTATCTTTCCGGTTTCGTGACGACAGACGCGCAGCGTGTGCAAGTTATTGATATTGCAAAAAATATACCGGGTGTCCGTGCTGTTGAAGTCAGTATCGGCCAGTATAAATAAGTCTCTGTCTGATTTTAGCTGACGACGATTATGGGAACCTATATTCCGGTTACACCGGGAAAAATTGCACCACTGGCATGGCTGCCCGATCCGCTGCTGGCGACCGGGAAGCTGGCGCTGGTCTGTGAAGGCGGCGGTCAGCGCGGTATTTTTACCGCCGGTGTGCTGGATGAATTCCTGAAAACAGGGTTTAATCCGTTTGATCTGTTGCTGGGCACTTCAGCCGGGGCGCAGAATCTTTCTGCTTATATTTGCGGACAGCGTGGCTATGCCCGTCACGTTATTACCCGTTACACAACCGATAAGCAATTCTTTAATCCGCTGCGGTTTATCCGTGGCGGACATCTGATCGACCTCGACTGGCTGATTTCCGCCACATCCGATGAAAGTCCTCTCGATATGACTCATGCATTGCAGCGTTTTGAGCAGGGGCAGGAATTTTATATGTGTGCCAGCCGGGCGGATAATCTGGATGCAACCTACTTCAGTCCTCTTGAGGCCGACTGGCTGGATATCATCAAAGCCTCCAGTGCTATTCCGGGGTTTTACCGCGAGGGCGTGGAGATTAACGGTGTCACTTATCATGATGGCGGGATCAGTGATGCGGTTCCGGTTATTGAGGCGTGGCGGCGTGGTGCAACCCGTATTGTGGTGATCAGGACAGTGCCGTCACAGCTTTACTACACACCTGAATGGGTGAAGCGGATGGAGCGCTGGCTGGAAAAAAGTAATCTGAAACACATGGTGGCGATGATGAAACAGCATGCGATCAGCTATTACCGGACACAAAAATTTATTGAATCACCGCCTGATGGCGTTGAAATTGTTGAAATATATCCGCGTACGCCACTGGCAAGCAGTGCCCTGGGCAGCAGGGCGAATACACTGATGCAGGATTACCGGCTGGGACGGCGCAGCGGACGCTATTTCCTCGCGACCCTCGGGGAGCGCTGGGCATCGCATCAGCCGGTACACACATCAGTATTGCGGGTTCCGGTCGCATCCAATGATAATGATGCTTTGTTGCCGAAAACGGACGGTTCATCTGCCATCTTGCATTCGCCGCATGAATTATTGGATTAAGAGGCCGCAATGTTATTTATCGATACACATTGCCATTTTGACTTCCCTTTTTTCACCGATGATTTACCCCGTCATAAAGCTAATGCCGCGCAGGCCGGGCTGACAGACATCATTATTCCGTCAGTCAGTCATTGGAATATTGAAACGGTTGCCACACTGTGCCGGACATCCGGGGAGTCACTTCCCCGTCTGCATGCCGCGCTGGGACTGCATCCGCTCTATATTGCCGAGCACACGCAGGCGCATCTGGAGCAGCTTGAAACCCTGATAACACAGGCGGGCACAGAATGTGTAGCTGTTGGTGAGATTGGTCTGGATCGTTATATGGTGTCACCGCAGTGGGAAAAGCAGCTTGAATTTTTTATTGCGCAATTACAGTTAGCTGCGCGCGCAGATCGCCCGGTGATACTCCACTCACGTAAAACCCATGACACACTCGCGGCCATTTTAAGACGCTATCCGGTTCCCCGGCGGGGCGTGGTTCATGGTTTTTCCGGCAGTTTTGCCCAGGCGGAGGCATTTGTAAAGCTGGGGTATTACATTGGTGTGGGCGGGACGATAACGTATGAACGCGCGCAAAAAACACGCAAAGCTATTGCGCAGCTTCCGCTGACAGCCCTGCTGCTGGAAACCGATGCACCTGATATGCCGCTCAGTGGATTTCAGGGTGAACCAAACCGTCCGGAACGGATTGTCAGCACTTTTCAGGTACTTTGTTCATTGCGGGCAGAGTCACCGGATGATATTGCTACTCAGATTTATCGCAACAGCCGCAGGCTTTTTTCTTTGTAACTCTCTATTTTGGACTGCTGAATCAATTTTCCCGGTATTTTATACTGCCCGGTTACACCTGTTATGTGTCAAAATACACAAAATAACGGATATGTGTGATCAGGTATTATTTCACCTTCATTTTTTGATTAAATTTCCGGCAACTTTTTACCTCTCCGGGCTATTTTCAGATAAAAACAGTTGAATAATGTGACTGTCATCATACTTTTGTATTTTTTGTTACTTTTTTCAGTCGTTATTTGTGACGTATGTTGGTTGTTAGCCTGAGTGACCGGGTATAATCAGCGCCACACGGCCTTATTTTTTGAGCTGCATGCAAAATCAGGCTATTAATCTACACTATCGTGAACAGGGATACTTCCATGCAACTCCTCATGAGTCTGGTCGGGATGGCAGCGCTGATTTTTATCGCAGTGCTGTTTTCCAGTGATCGCCGGGCAATTAAACTGCGTACTGTCGTCGGTGCATTTATTATTCAGGTGCTGATCGGGGCATTAGTACTCTATGTTCCGATGGGCCGGAAAATTCTTCTCGGTATGTCTGACGGTGTCGCCAGTGTTATCGGCTACGGACAGAAAGGGATGGATTTCATTTTCGGTGGTCTGGTTTCACCTAAAATGTTTGAGGTGTTCGGTGGCGGCGGGTTCGTTTTCGCACTGCGTGTTCTGCCGGTTATTGTCTTCTTCTCTTCTCTGATCGCGGTGTTGTACTACCTCGGTATCATGCAGATTGTGATTAAAGTTCTCGGTGGCGGCTTACAGAAAATTCTGGGCACCTCCCGGACTGAATCCATGTCTGCAACAGCCAATATCTTTGTCGGACAGACAGAAGCGCCGCTGGTGGTTCGTCCGTATATTGCCGGTATGACCAACTCTGAACTGTTTGCGGTAATGTGTGGTGGTCTTGCATCCGTCGCCGGTTCTGTTCTGGCAGGTTACGCACAGATGGGCGTACCGCTTGAGTATCTGATTGCCGCTTCCTTTATGGCAGCCCCCGGCGGATTATTATTTGCCAAGCTGATGGTGCCGGAAACTGAAGGATACGACGACAAAGCGGAAGCTATTCTGGAATCAGAAGAAGAGCGCCCTGCAAATATCATTGATGCCGCCGCCAGCGGTGCATCTGCCGGTATGCAGTTAGCCCTGAACGTGGGTGCGATGTTGCTGGCCTTTATTGCCCTGATTGCGTTACTGAACGGGATACTCAGTGGTATCGGCGGCTGGTTTGATTATCCGCAATTGTCACTGGAGTTAATCCTGGGATGGCTGTTCTCGCCAATCGCATTCCTTATCGGTGTACCGTGGAGTGAAGCGATGACCGCAGGTTCTTTCATCGGTCAGAAAGTGGTGGTGAATGAGTTCGTTGCCTTTATGAATTTCGGTGAATATATGAAGCCGGATGCACAGGTAATTGCGGCAGGTCTGCAACCATTGTCAGATCACACCAAAGCGATTATTTCCTTTGCCTTGTGTGGTTTCGCAAACCTTTCTTCCGTGGCTATCCTGCTGGGTGGTCTGGGCGGTATGGCACCGACGCGCCGTAAAGATGTGGCCCGCTTAGGTATGAAAGCCGTGATGGCAGGGACACTCTCTAACTTAATGAGTGCAACCATTGCTGGTTTCTTCCTGGCGCTGTAATTGATTTATCAGCACAGGTGATGTTTATTCACCTGTGCTTTATACCCTTATGCAGTGTACTTGCCTTTCTGTCTCTCCCTGTTTACCTGTTACCTGCGCTATACTGTTCAACGAATATGCGCGGTTGTTTTGTGCATATCGCCCTGTTGGTGTGATTTTTATCACATAATTATATGTATTGATGTAAATGCTGTTATATAAACGTGATGAAAGGCACGTATTATAGCGCCAAGACATGCTCCAATAAGGCATGGATACCATGTAATGGATTCGGTGACTGTCTTATAATAGTCACCTGTATTACAGCGCGGTGAGAAGGATCTCAGCGTTAGCGTTATCGCAAGAGAGGCAACGTCTTCACGGAACCAAGTCCCGCTCGCCAACACATTTTGCATCATTCAGACATTGTGTCTGTCCGCAAACGGAACAGACCGGTACCGTTGGAGAGTTTTATGACCGATTTAACCGCTGCAGCGCAGCATGCGCTGTCCTTAATGGATTTAACCACCCTGAATGACGACGATACTGATGCGAAAGTAACCGCACTGTGTCATCAGGCGAAAAGCCCGGCAGGACAGACTGCGGCTGTTTGTATTTATCCCCGCTTTATTCCGTTGGCACGTAAAGTTCTGCGTGAACAGGGCACACCGGAAATCCGTATTGCAACAGTGACTAACTTTCCGCACGGCAATGATGACATTGATATTGCTCTGGCTGAAACTAATGCGGCTATTGCTTACGGCGCAGATGATGTGGATGTTGTGTTCCCGTACCGCGCACTGATGGCAGGTAACACTCAGGTCGGTTTTGATCTGGTGAAAGCCTGTAAAGATGCATGTGCGAAACATCCCGGCGTACTGCTGAAAGTGATTATCGAAAGCGGTGAGCTGAAAGATCCGGCGTTAATTCGCCAGGCATCTGAAATCTCAATCAAAGCCGGTGCCGACTTCATTAAAACCTCCACAGGTAAAGTGCCGGTTAATGCCACACCTGAAACCGCAGAAATCATGATGACCGTGATCCGTGATATGGGTGTCGGTAAAACGGTTGGTTTCAAACCTGCCGGTGGCGTCCGTACTGCTGAAGAAGCGGCGCAATATCTGGCAATGGCTGACCGCATTATGGGTAAAGGCTGGACTGACTCCCGCCATTTCCGTTTTGGCGCATCCAGCCTGTTAGCCAGCCTGCTCAATGCACTGGGCTACGCTGACGCTAAATCTGACAGCAAGTATTAATCACTCTTAACGGGCAGCATTCGCTGTCCGTTTTTCTGATTAACGTCCGGCGGTGAACCGCCGGTACGTATCCGGTATTAAGGAGATAACTGTGTTTCTGGCTCAGGAAATTATTCGTAAAAAACGGGATGGACACCCACTGTCAGATGAAGAAATTCGTTTTTTTATCAACGGGGTCCGCGATAATTCCGTCTCGGAAGGACAAATTGCTGCGCTGGCAATGACCATTTATTTCCATGATATGAACCCGCAGGAGCGTGTTTTCCTGACACTGGCGATGCGGGACTCCGGCTCTGTTCTGGATTGGAAAAGCCTTGATTTACCGGGCCCGGTTGTGGATAAACACTCCACAGGCGGTGTCGGGGATGTGACGTCCCTGATGTTAGGCCCGATGGTTGCTGCCTGTGGCGGATTTATTCCGATGATCTCCGGTCGCGGACTGGGTCATACCGGGGGCACACTCGATAAACTGGAAGCGATTCCGGGGTTTGATATTTTTCCCGACGATGAAACCTTTCGTCGTATCATTAAAGAGACCGGTGTTGCTATTATCGGTCAGACAAATTCATTAGCACCGGCAGATAAGCGTTTTTATGCCACCCGCGATATTACGGCGACAGTCGATTCAATTGCGCTTATCACCGCCTCTATTCTCGGCAAAAAATTAGCCGAAGGCCTGGATGCGTTGGTGATGGATGTAAAAGTCGGTTCCGGTGCATTTATGCCGACATACGAATTATCAGAGCAGTTGGCACAGGCGATTGTACAGGTCGCTAATGGTGCGGGCTGCCGGACAACGGCACTGCTGACGGATATGAACCAGGTGCTGGCATCCAGTGCGGGAAATGCGGTTGAAGTACGTGAAGCGGTCCGTTTCCTGACCGGTGAATACCGCAATCCGCGTCTTTATAAAGTGACTATGGCGCTGTGTGCTGAGATGCTGGTTTCCGGCGGATTAGCAGACGATCGCACACACGCGGAAGAAAAATTACAGCGCGTGCTGGATAATGGTAAGGCGGCGGAAGTATTTGCCCGGATGGTGGCAGCGCAGCGCGGCCCGTCTGATTTTATTGAGCGTTATTCGCACTATTTGCCATCGGCAGTCCTCAGTAAACCGGTCTATGCTGAAACAGAAGGTATTGTTACCGCTATGGATACCCGCGCACTGGGAATGGCGGTGGTATCATTAGGCGGCGGACGCCGCAAAGCCAGTGATCCGATTGATTACAGCGTCGGGTTAAGCGACATTGCGGCAATAAATACCGCTGCGGATGGTCAGACACCACTGGCAATGATCCATGCAAACAGTGAAAGAGAGTGGCATGAAGCGGCTCAGACCGTACGTCAGGCCATTACACTCAGTGAGCATCCGGTAGCGGACACACCGCTGATTTACCGCAGAATCAGCGGATAGAACAACTTTGTTATTCACGTGGAGCCTGCATTCTGACGTGATCTGTCACAGGAGAAAATTATGAAACGTACGTTTATTATGGTACTGGATTCATTCGGTATCGGCGCGGCACATGATGCTGCTGATTTTGGTGATACCGGTGCTGACACGTTAGGTCATATCGCACAGGTTTGCGCCCGTGGTGATGCTGATAAAGGGCGTAAAGGTCCGTTGCATCTGCCGAATCTGTCCCGCCTGGGATTGGGTAAAGCGGCGGAAGAGTCCACCGGTACGTTCCCGGAAGGTCTGGATAAAAATGCAGACATTATCGGCGCTTACGCGTATGCGGGTGAACTCTCTTCCGGCAAAGATACGCCGTCAGGTCACTGGGAAATTGCCGGTGTGCCGGTTCTGTTTGACTGGGGCTATTTTAAAGATGAAAAAAACAGCTTCCCGCCGGAATTACTGGATAAACTGGTTAAGCGTGCCAATCTGCCGGGCTGGCTCGGAAACTGCCATTCATCCGGCACCGTGATCCTCGATAAGCTCGGTGAAGAGCACATGAAAACCGGCAAGCCGATTTTCTATACCTCCGCAGACTCCGTATTCCAGATTGCCTGCCATGAAGAAACCTATGGCCTGGAAAAACTGTATGAGCTGTGCGAAATTGCCCGTGAAGAGTTGACGGCGGGTGACTATAATATTGGTCGTGTTATTGCCCGTCCGTTTACGGGCGAAAAAGCCGGTTCATTTGAACGTACCGGTAACCGCCATGATTACGCGGTAAAGCCACCGGCTGCGACCATGCTGCAAAAGCTGGTGGAAGAAAAGCAGGGTGAAGTTGTTTCTATCGGGAAAATTGCGGATATCTACGCCCATGTCGGTATCACGAAGAAAATCAAAGCGACCGGAATTGATGCATTATTTGACGCATCCCTGGAAGAAATGAAGCTGGCGGGTGATAACACGATTGTGTTCACCAACTTTGTGGATTTTGACTCATCTTATGGTCATCGCCGTGATGTTGCAGGTTATGCGGCAGCGCTGGAACTGTTCGATCGCCGCCTGCCGGAAATGCTGAAGTTGGTTAAAGAAGACGATATTCTGATCTTCACCGCTGACCACGGTTGTGATCCGACCTGGCCGGGAACGGATCATACGCGTGAGCATATCCCTGTTCTGATTTACGGACCAAAAGTAAAACCGGGTTCTCTGGGATATCGCGAAACCTTTGCTGATATCGGGCAGACTGTCGCGTCTTACTTTAATTTATCCCCGATGGATTATGGTAAAAACATGCTGTAATGTGTCACTTTTTTCTGGCAGGCAGCGATTGCCTGCCCTTTCCCTTTGCGATTTACTGAAAGGAATTTCTTATGGCTACCCCTCACATTAATGCCGAATTGGGTGATTTTGCAGATGTTGTTCTGATGCCCGGTGATCCGCTGCGGGCGAAATATATCGCAGAAAATTTTTTAGACGACATTAAACAAGTTAATGATGTGCGTGGCATGCTGGGTTTCACCGGAACGTATAAAGGCCGCCGTATTTCAGTCATGGGTCACGGAATGGGGATCCCATCCTGCTCTATTTATGCAAAAGAGCTCATTACTGAATTTGGCGTAAAAACCATTATCCGTGTCGGTTCATGCGGGGCAATCAGTCCTGATGTTAAACTGCGCGATGTGGTTATTGCGATGGGAGCAAGTACGGATTCCAAAGTAAATCGCCTGCGTTTTAAAGATAATGACTTTGCCGCAATCGCCGATTTTGGTCTGGTACGTAATGCGGTTGATGCCGCAGAAAAAGCGGGAATTCCTGCGCGTGTGGGGAATATTTTCTCTGCTGATTTATTCTATACGCCGGACCCGCAGATGTTTGATGTGATGGAAAAATACGGTATTTTAGGTGTGGAAATGGAAGCGGCCGGTATTTACGGTGTTGCCGCTGAATTCGGTGCGAAAGCACTGACTATCTGCACTGTTTCTGACCATATCCGTACCGGTGATAATCTGCCTTCAGATGAGCGTCAGACTTCATTTAATGAAATGATTACGATTGCACTGGAATCAGTATTACTGGGCGATAAACAGTAATTTATTTTCGTCATAATAATAAAAACCTCTGCCGGTATTATTTCCCCGCAGAGGTTTTTTTATTAACTGAGAAACGAAGCTACTATAGCTAAAATCGTAACGTATTTTAGGTTAAATAATAAAAAAGCCTCTGTTAAGAGGCTCTGTATATATTATGGCGGTGTCAGCATAAATACTTTTTCATTCTCTCCGCTGTAACGGGATAATGCCTGGTTAAGATCGTCCGTTGTTATATTTTTAATTAATGCTTCTTCCTGAATGATCCGGATGAAATTATTATCATCACCGGCAATTTGCGCCAGGGATTCAGTCCAGAATGCGGCACTCTGATAAACCTGCTGTTTTTCCAGTAACCAATTTGCTCTGGCCTCTTTCAGCGCGTCTTCCGGAACACCCTGTGATTTGAGGGAGCTAAGAACATTACGGCTCAGTGTGGTCATTTCAGTTGCGCGCTGAGGATCAGTTGTAAAGTTCAGCCGGGCGCTGTAATACGGCACCGGGAGTTTTGCCAGCATGGATGAAAAACTCAGGGCATAAATCCCGCCTGCCTGTTCGCGTAATGCGCTGCGTAACTGACGGCTGATAACACTGTCGAGCAGTTGCAGCACCAGTGTTTCTTTCTGTGACCATTGTGCCGGTGCGGCATACTGAATGCTGACCATAGTTTTATCTGAACTGGCAATCGGATAAGTGCGACTGAGTGGTTCCATCTTTGGTGCGATTTTCGGATCACGCCATTGCAGGCGCTGCGGGGAAGCCGGAAGGGCGGCTATCCATTTTTCGACCGACTGTTTAATTTGCTTTTTATCAGCCGCACCACTGATAACCAGTGTCATATCCTGTACCGGACTGAGCAGAAGATGGTTATTATTCTGCAATTGCGCAGCAGTAAAGTGACGCCATCCGCCATGTTCATTGATAACCAGACGCCCGCCGTTGGTATGACTTTCCTGATTGATAGCATCAAGGAACCGGCGCTCAACCGGCATACTACTCAGACTTTCCAGCGTTGCCTGTTGATTGCGCAATAGTTTTTCACCGCTGAACTGTGGCTGGGTTATTTTCAGGTGCAGCAGTTTTAGTAGTGTATCCAGTTCTTCAGGTGGCGCTTCGCCACGGAAACCGTGGTTCAGTAATTCGCTGTACGGACGCAGTGTCAGGCTGTGTTGTTTACTGAACAGCGCCAGCTCCCGCGCACTCAAATCCCCGTAACCGCTGCTTTCCGGCAGTTTCAGCGCCCACTCGGTTAATCCCTCCTGACCGGCAGGTTCGAGTGAGCGACCGCCCGGAATACGCAGGTTTATCTGAATATTATCTTTCAGGGTTTTATCCTGATGCACAATAATACGCATCCCGTTAGATAACTGCCAGGATTCTGTTGCCGGCAGCGGCAGTGATTGTTCCTGCACGATAGTCCCCTGTCCGGCAGGGGTCACATTCAGCGCTACCTGACGTACCTTCAGTGTGAAAGGACCGGGTGCGGATTTACGGATTTGCTGCCAGCGCTCTGTGAATACTTTTTCGTTAAACTGAGATTTCTCACTATCCGGACCGATGATCGCCAGGCGGGGTGAGGATGTTTGCAGGAATCCCGCGACATGGTTTTTCAGTGTGTCCGGTGTGACCGGTTTAATCAGTTCCCATGTTGTTGTCAGTTGCTGGCGCTTGTCCTGCACCGGCATCCGGTACTCCAGAGCGGTCGTGATATTATCAGCAAGATAATCATTACCGTAGCGGGACTCCCCGGCGGCCTGCTGACTGAGTTTTGCCAGCAGATTCTGTCTTGCATCATCCAGCTCTGCCTGTGTCACCGGCTGAGTAGCCAGGCGTTGAATTTCAGTCCACAGCAGAGAGATACCGGTGAGGTAATCTTTGTTCTGCGGGTGAATAATCATCAGTTGCTGGAGGCGTTTTTTATCCAGCATTGCCCCTTGCGGGTTAATACTGGCAGAAGGTAATTGCCCGTTGTCCACCAGTGCCGTCAGACGCTGGTTGAGGATAGCGACCCAGAGGTTATCCAGTAAATCATCATATTGTCCCTGCCGGGTATCAAGTGGTGCGCGGATATCCCGTTGCAGCGCAAACTGCATAATGCGCTGGCCCTGCTCTTTATCAAAGACCGGTTTTACCAGCAGATCCGGCTGCGGGGCAAAGTGCTGCCACGCGGGATCGTCCTGTGCGGCAGTGGTTTGTGCGGGCTGATTAAAATAGGTTTTTGTCAGCTCACTGACATCGTGATGGTTAAATTGCCCGATAACCACCAGGCTCATGCGCTGCGGCTGATACCAGGTCTGATAATAGTCCTTTGCGGTACTGACCGGGGTATTGCGGATAATATCCAATAATCCGATAGGGTCACGCTGTGCATAGCGGCTGCCCGCGTAACGCAACTGCTCCAGCGCATTGTTAATCCTAAAGCCGATCCCCTGGCGCAGACGCCACTCTTCAATAATAACCGGACGCTCTTTATCAAAGGCAACCGGGTCGAATGTCATGCCCTGTGCCCAGTCGGCAAGCACCTGTAAGCCGGTTTCAACCTGTGCCGGTGTTGCCTGTGGTAATGACAATTTATAGACAGTGGAATTAAGGCTGGTGGCGGCGTTCACATGGCTGCCAAGATTAAGCCCCTGTTTTTCAAGTTGTTTAAAACTCTGTGTGTCAGGGAAGTGTGTGGTGCCTTTAAACGCCATGTGCTCGGTAAAATGCGCCAGACCGCGCTGTTCTTCTGTTTCCTGCAATGATCCGCTCTCCACCAGCAGGCGCAGTTCAACACCGGGCTGCGCCCTTGAAAGCAGATACACATTCATGCCATTCGCCAGGCGGATGTGCTGTAAATCGCTGCGCTGCGCCAGCGGGTGGTTATCCGTTCCGCTATTATTAACCGCAGCACAGCCGGTAAGGGTCAGTGCCACACCGGCCATCATAAATTTATAACGCATAACTGACTCCTGAGGTACGGGTTGCGGCAGGGGGGCTGAGTGTGATCACCTGATCGGCCTCCTGCTGAAGAAATCGCTGGTGGCTGACCAGTAAAATAGTGCTGTCAGGCAGGCGCTGTCTGAGCAGACGGATCATGCGGATGGCATAGTCATCATCTAAAGCCGAAGTCACTTCATCAAGCAGCATCAGCCGGGGTTTATTCAGTAACAGACGGGCAAACAGCAGGCGTTGTTGTTCTCCGCCGGACAGTCGCTGACGCCAGTCGGTATCAACATCCAGCTGTGGCTGTAGTTTTTCCAGCCCGACAGCAGTCAGCACATCATGGTATGCCTGCGCTGTAAATTGTGCCGCCGGCAGCGGATAAGCAAGCAGAGATTGCAGCGTTCCTGAAGGCAGATAAACTGATTGCGGAACCCACAGCACATCCTGCTCACGGCTGATTGAACCCCGGTAATATGGCCAGTGCCCGCTCAGGGTGCGCAAAAGGGTGGATTTCCCCAGACCGGAGCGTCCGCTGATAATGGCAAATTCACCTGCGCGCAGTGACAGAGAGATATCCTGCAACAGCAGGGTATTATCCTGAAGCAGAATATCGGTGGTAGCTTCCAGCCGTACAGAGGCGTGATTTGTCTGCGTGATATCAGATGTTGTGTCATTGTCCAGCAGACGGACAAAATGATACAAACGGGTCACGGTTGCCTGCCAGGCGGCAATCTCTTTATAGGCAAAAATAAACCAGCCGAGCGATGTGGCAACACTGCTGAATGCCTGGCGCAGCTGCATCAGCCCGCCCAGCATCAGTTCACCGGCAAGAAATTTCGGCAGCGCAAACAGGATCGGCGCAAGTGCGGTAACCTGCTGATAACCGACCGTATAGAATGACAGGTTTCGCTCGCAGCGGATCAGGTGATCCCAGTTTGCCGCGATACGGGCAAAGCGTGACAGCAATTGCTGTTTATCCCGGTTTTCGCCCCGCTGACCGGCGATGGCATCACCATGCTGTTTACGGGTGATCAGCGCTGCACGGTAATCCGCTTCGCGCTGCTGTTTTTCCATATTCAGTTTGCGCAGCGGACCGCCGATAAGCTGTGTCAGCGCGATCCCCACCAGGGTATAAGCGATACAGGCCCAGAACATATAGCCGTCTATCCGCCAGTCGTGACCGGCAACGGACAGCAGAATGCTGCCGGAAAGCTGCCAGAGAATAGCGGCAAAAGAGACCAGGGTCAGCAGCGAGTGCAGAAAGGTGATCAACAGACTGAGTGTGGACTCCACCAGCAGCCGCACATCTTCGGCGATACGCTGATCCGGGTTATCCGGCTCCTGTGCGGTAAGGCGCAGCAGATAGTGACGGCTCTGTGGCGATAACCAGCGGCTGAGGATCTGCTCTGTCATGCCTTCCCGCCAGCGGATAGCCAGTTTTTGCCGGAAATAAGTTCCGAGCACCACCACGAGTATCAGCCCGCTGACCAGGATCACAAAGAATTTGATAAGCTGGTACAGCGCTGCACCGTCCAGCTTTTGCAGTGCATTATAGAAATCCCCGTTCCACTGGTTCATACGGATATTGAACCAGACGGAAGAGAGCGTCAGCCCGAGGGAGAGTAACAGTAAGAACCAGCAAAACAGGGCAGCGCGCTGCCCCCAGAACGGTTTTACTAACCAGAAAAAGTGTTTTATTGTTTTCATTTATTATTCATAAAGTTAAGAGACATTGCTCATATGCTCAGATTAAAAATCGTAATTCATCTGTAACCAGAACTGACGGCCCGGATCGTAGGCAATCACTCTGTTTCCGCCGTAGATAAAGGTATCGGCGACATTCTTATTATTCAGTACGTTGTTGATTTCAACAGATACCGATGCGCCATAAGCAAACTCAGGTTTCCAGTTCACGCGGGTATCCCAGGTGAATTTAGAGGCAAAGTTTTCTTTCTGATACACACGTAATTCGCCGTATTCCGGATCACGGATAACTTCGTTTTCATGACGGACTGCCTGGCTGCGTGCGCCCCACCATTGCAGGCGGTTATATAAAGAAACGCCGTAGTTATCCCAGTCGCTGGTCAGCTCAACATTGAGTTTCAGCGGTGAATTGAAGTTACTTGCCGGCAGATCGCTGACATCAATGACCTTGCCGCCGTACATGACTTTGTCGGAGTTAATTGCTGAGCCCGGTTCAAAGAACGCGTAACCCTGGTCAGACGGGAAGTTGCTTTTTGTCTGCTGCCAGACAACGGAAGAAGAGAAAACATGAGATGCCTGCGCCCATTCCCACGGCTGACTGTTGCTGACGGCGAGTGTGACTGAGTCGTGCTTACTGCGTCCGGCGTTATCAAAGGTGCGGATCTTTCCTTTGTCGCTGTATTTGTCCGGACCGGTTAAGTCAGTGTATTTTGTCCGGCTGCGCACTTCGTCATAGCCTTCGCGGTGAACATACGTCAGACGCCAGGTGGTGCTGAGGATTTCCTGCTGAAGGCCGAGTGAAATCTCATCGTTATACGGGGTTTTCAGTGAATCCAGACCTTCGTAATCATTGGTGGTATCCCATGTAGGATCCATTCCCATAAAGCCGCACATATAGCATTTTTCCAGCCCGGCATTCTGTGCGCCGTAAAGTGCATAAGTCAGCATTGAACGACCGTAATAGCGGTTGGCTCCGGCAATCAGAAGGGTGTTTTTATTACCGAAAAGGTCATAGGTTGCGGCTAAACGCGGGGCAATATTGGTGCTTTGCACAAAATCATCACGATCAGCACGAACACCCGGACGCAGTGTCAGGCGACCGATCTCAATATCGTCATCGGCAAACAGGGAATAGTTGTTATAACTGACAGATGCGGTGCCCGGCAGGAAACGGTGAATATTCAGCACCGGATCATCAATTCCCATATCCGCGTAACTGACTCTGTCTTCACTGGTGTGATAATGCGCTTTATCACGGATGTAGCGACCTTTGGTATAGGTGGTTTCCATTCCCAGTGTCGGGCGGTGTGTCATTCCCCAACCTTCTGATTGCAGGAAACGGGCAACGGCTTTGGTGGTGATATTGTCCTGCTCTGTCCTCAGGTCGCCCAGCCCGCCTATTTTCGTGTTGTAAATCGTCTCTTTACCTTTAATTCTGTCTTTTAACTCATAAAAATTATCTTCATCATTTATCCGGTCATCTTTCAGTTTTTGATAGCCTAAGGTGAATTCCAGATCCGCCAGGCTGGTCTGGTGTTTCAGTACCCCGGTGAATCCTAATCCTTTGTGGTTATTGTCATAACCGGAGTTGGCGATATTTGAGGCAAACAGGCGGGATTTATAATCGGAATAATTCATGGAGATATCCGCGGTTGTCACCGGGGAAATGTCCATCGCATATTTTACAAACAGGTTATCCGATGTGCGTTTCTGGTTGCGTTTGCGTTTATCGAATTCATAACCAATGGTTTCTTCGCCTTCCATTACCGCCATCAGCACTGAGGTATTGGCCGGAATGTCTGAAGTACGGCGGGATGCTGAAACGGTCAGACCGCTGTTTTCAGTTACACCAACTTCAAACCAGCCACCGAAATCCTGTTTGTTATATTCATTCTGGAAACGTGCCGGGTTACTGATGTCATTTTTGGATGAATCAATCGGCTGCGAGGAGTCTTCAAACAGGGTATTCCAGGAGGAGCGGGTAGTGCGGTAATACACATGCCCGCTGTTTTCCCCGTTCCAGCGGCGGCTGGTGACATCCACGCTGCCGCCGGTAAATCCGCCGAATTCCACCGGGATATTGTTATCATAAACTGTCACGCTGTCGATCAGACGGCTGTCGATATACAGTCCCTGGTCACCGGTATCCACGCGGGTGGAGGTTTCACCGAGCGTATTTTTTGCCGGGTCAAAATCGTTGTTAAAACTGATGCCGTCGAGCTTATACGCATTCTGAAAACTGGATGCACCATGAATAGAAATACGTGCCGGTTTGATCTCACCCTGGTTGAGGGAAGAGCTGTCGTTTCCGGCAAACTGTACCGCCGGGTTGGTGCGCAGCAGTTCCGTCACGTTGCCGTCGCCGGTGCTGCGCTGGCGGATCTCTTCTGACGTAATATATTGCGGAGCCGACATCACATCGGTTGCCGGATGATACGCCATTTCACCCTGCACGCGGGTTTCCGGGATAAGAATGGTATCCCCGCCGGTGGTCAGCGGGCGGATAACAAAACTGTTTCCGGTTTGTACCATGGTCAGACCGGAGCCTGCGAGCAGAGTTTGGATCGCTGTTTGTGGTGAATAGCTGCCGTGCAGTGCCGGTGCGCGCAAGGCGTTTAACTGACCGGCATCATAGAGTAATTGGATCTGTCCCTGTTTTGCGATGGTGTTCAGTGAACTGGTGAGCGCCTGTTCCGGCAGATCCAGCGTGATATCGGCAGCCACTGCCAATGGTGTCACCGACAGCCCGAGTGCCAGCACAATGGCTGAGCGCAGCGCTTTTGCGGTGTATGGTGAAGATTTTATTGTCATTGTTATTATTTCCGAATATGCCATAGGTATCCCCTATGACAGAAGACGCGGAAATGATAATTATCCTCACCTGCGAATCGTTCTTTTTTTCATTTATTTTTATTATTCTTAATAATCAACAGCGTGCCATTTGGCTGCTCTGCCACACTAACCGGCAGAACCTGCGGCAGGGCAGTAAAAAAGGATTCGGCATCATCTGTATTAACCCGCCCGGAGACGCGCAGGTCTGCGGCATTGGCAGCAAGTGAAATGGTGCGGTTGTGATAAGGGGCGAGGCGGGAAACCACGTCGCGAAGAGGGGTGTCTGTCAGGCTGATTTGCCCGTTACGCCATTCTCCGGACTGCTCCGGCGGAATATGGCTGATGACCGGTTTACGCCCGGCAACTGCACTGACCGCTTCATCACCGGCTTTCAGATAAACCGGGGTATCTTCTGCGGCATCACGCAGGGCAACAATGCCGCGGGCAACGGATACGGTGATTTCTGTGCCGCGTTTACTGACATCAAATTCGGTGCCGACAACCGTTATTTCCCGTCCGTCCGCCTGAATGATGAAAGGCCGCCACGGATTGGGTTTTACCTGAAAAAAAGCATTACCACGGACAAGTGTGATGCGCCGGTGTGTCTGCTCATAAGCAATATCGGCTTCGCTGTCGCGGTTGAGAAAGATCCGGCTGCCATCCGGCAATATCATGGATTTACTGTCTGATGTGGTGGCGAGCGTCAGGTTATCCATCAACAGCGCAGGTAACTGGCTGTAAGGCAGAAACAGCATAATCAGGATAAAAAAACCGGCGAGGGTATGACGCAGCGGACGCAGAACGGAAAAGGTGCCGGCAGGCTTTGGTACAGCAACCAACGGGCGTGGCAGAGAGGACATATCACTCCACATCTGCGCCATTTCATCAAACGCCAGCTGATTTTCCGGGGATGCCGCCAGCCATGAGCGCAGCTCATTCTGCTGATGCGTGTTCATGCTCTGACTGTGCCAGCGCGTGAACCACAGCGCGGCGGCGTCATCCCGTTCGTCCTGCTCCTGCGCGGTATCTGCCATTATCCGTCCTTCTGTTCTCCGGCATTCATGGCGCGCTTGCATTGCAGCAGGGCGCGGGCGATATGTTTTTCCACCATACTGACTGAGATATCCATCTGTTCCGCAATATCACTTTGTGAAAGTCCGTCAAAGCGGTAAAGCACAAACGCTTCCCGCTGGCGGAGAGGTAATTCGTTTAACACCTGATATAGCCGCGTCAGGCGCTGCTGATGTTCGAGCTGTACCTGCGGATCAGCATTATCCTGTGCAATATCAGCCGTATGTGAATCATCCCATTCACTGACCTGATCGCGGCCTTTGCGCTGGCTGTGACGCCAGTGATCGACCAGGACATTGTTGGCGATTTTAAACAAGAATGCCCGTGTTTCCTGCACAGAGATGTCTCCGCCGCCTTTAAGCCAGCGGGCGAATACATCCTGCGACAGATCCCGTGCATCCTGACTGTTGCCCAGCCGCTTGTGGAAGAAGCGGACAAGCTGATGGTAGGTTGAGTGATAGGCGCCGGCGATCAGCCTGCTTACCGATTTTTCAGTTGTCATTTCTCTGGTGTATATCAACGTCATTGTAAATGAAGGGATCATTACGCACGGCTTGGAAAAATCCAAAAATCTTATTGTTGTTATTAGAATTATTATTAATAATAAAAAGGAATATCATTTGCATTATCATTATGCCTGTAATTTTATAAATTGAAATACGTAAATAACGATTAAAAAAGTGAGCTGAGTGATGTTGAATGTGGCTGCATCCTGTTATCAAAACAGGCGATATCCGATAGGCGGTATGGTAGCGAGTCTGGGGGTTCATGCGCTTTTGCCGGTGCTGTTTCTGGGCTGGCTGACATTCTCTTCTGATGAGCAGAAAGGAATGCTGCCTCCGGCGTTTGAACTGACAGCGGGAATTTATCAGCTGGAAAGCGTACCGCCGGAAAAAGTGGAAGGTATAAAACAGGTGATGTCACAGCCGGCGCCACAACCAGTTACTGAGCCGGAGCGCGAGGCGCTGACAGATAAACTGGCGCAGTCCGACCGGGGAACCTGGACACGAAAAGCAGAAAAACCTAAGAAAAAAACAGAGAAAAAGCCCGTTACTGTCGTGAAAATACCGGAAACACAAAGTCCTTCACCTGTGATGGCGGAGAGCACATCGGCACCGCGTCAGGGAGACAGTTCCGCCAGTCGCGCTGATTTTACCAGCTATGCACCACAAGCCGTCAGCGGCAGCACCGGTTGGGAAAGTGCGGTTCATACGCATCTGGCGAAATACAAACGCTACCCGCGGGCACTGCTGCGCTATAAATCCACCGGGGTTTCTCATGTGAAAGTTACCCTGAATACGCAGGGAAATGTACTCTCGGCTGAGCTGGTTAATTCTTCCGGCACAACACTGCTGGACAAAGAAGCTCTCGCCACTGTTCAGCGGGCAGCACCGTTCCCGTTACCGCCACACGAACGTACCCGCGACGGACATATTGAGATAGTGACCCCTATTGGTTTTTACCTGTAACCAGCAGACAATTCCCGAAATTGCGTAATTATAATTAGGAATTGTCTGTATTTTCTGTGTTTTTCCCTTCTTATATCGTCTTTTCTTCATCAATCTTTCGGTTTTTCTATGGGTTTTCTTAATTAATCTAAATGGGTTTTAGTTACTCATATCGTAACTGTACCGGTAAAGCCTGTGTGTATCTGAATAAAGTGTAATGCCGGCAGGATAAACCGGAGATAAATACACGTTAATAGTTAAATTTATTTATATGTTTGGCGATGGGTACTCCAAAGATGAATATAAAAAAGAGTATGTTACACTAGAGGAAGTATCACTTTATGTTCATGCGATTTCTGTGAAGCCTGCCATTATGCTGATTTAATTCAGTAGGAAGTCAGTGTTTTTAGCCCGTATCTGTGTAAGGTGTTACTTGTTATTTCAGGGCGAAATTATCAGAAAAACAGGTAGTGTTGTTATCCGTTGACAGATTTGTCGAATAAAAGAATTTAATATATAAGAAATTTAGTTTTTGCGATGATTCGTTAATATACATCATTTTCAGACTGAGCTTCAGAGGTATAAACTCTGTAGTCTCTGACAGATTAATTGCTGCATGATGATTTTGCTTAATTCCGAATTAATTAAAAATTGTGAATTTTAGTTAGGTAAGGATAAATAATGGTAAATAAGTCGATTTTTGCACGAACACTCGTTTCTCTGTTGTTAGGTACAGCAATCAGTGCTTCTGCTCTGGCTGCGACAGAAAACACCGGTCATACATTACGGCTGGCTATCGGTGCAGAGCCGACCGAAGGGTTTGACCCGATGCTCGGCTGGAGCCACGGCAGTTATTTATTACTGCACAGCCCGTTACTGAAACAAAAGGCCGATCTTTCCTGGCACAGCTATATGCTGGAAAACTATACCCATAGTAATGACGGAAAAGAGTGGACGCTGACGCTGAAAAAAGACCTGAAATTCTCGGATGGCTCTCCGCTGGCCGCGAAAGATGTAGTGTTTACCTATAATAATGCAGCAGCAAGCGGTGGCAAAATCGATATGGGGAACTTCGCCAAAGCCGAAGAAGTTAACCCGCAAACAGTCAAAATTTCCCTTTCCGCTCCGCAAAGTACGTTTATTAATGTCTTAGGCTCTCTCGGTATTGTGTCCGCTGATAAATACGATGCAAAACAATATGCTCAGAAACCAATCGGCGCGGGTCCGTACCGTCTGGTCAGCTTCCAGCCGGGTCAGCAACTGATTGTTGAGGCCAACCCGTACTACGCCGGACCGAAAAATGACTTTAATAAACTGATTTTTGTTTTCCTGGATGAAGATGCTGCCTTTGCCGCAGCACAGAGCCGCCAGCTCGAAGTTGTCCGTATTCCGCCGGTGATCGCAGCGACCGCCGGGGATGTTAAGGGCATGAAGCTGGTTGAACGCGCCAGTGTGGAAAACCGCGGTATTGTGTTCCCTATTCCGAAAGCCGGCGAAAAAGATGCGCAGGGCAATCCAATCGGAAACGATATCACCTCTGATGTGGCTGTCCGTAAAGCAATTAACTATGCGATTGACCGTAAATTGCTGGCGGAACAAGTGATGGAAGGCTATGCCGTTCCTGCCTTTACCGGGGTTCACGGGTTGCCGTGGAATAATCCGGAGGCTGCATTTAAAGATGGCGATGCGGAAAAAGCAAAACAGACTCTGGAAGATGCCGGCTGGAAACTGAACAAAGATGGTCTGCGTGAAAAAGACGGAAAAGTAGCGAAGCTGACCCTGTGGTACACCAGCGGAGATACCACCCGCCGTGATCTGGCACAGGCGCTGCGTGCATTCCTGAAACCTGTCGGAATCGAACTGGATTTACAATCCGGCAGTTGGGAAACTGTTGAGCGGCACATGCATTCAAATCCGACACTGTTCGGCTGGGGCAGCCTGGACCCGATGGAATTAGTCCATCATTACAGCAGCAAAGCCGCCGGTGTGGAGTTCTACAACCCCGGCTACTATAAAAATCCGCAGGTGGATGCCATCCTGGAAAAAGCCATGAGTGCTGCCGATCAGGAACATGCGATTCCTGTCTGGCAGCAGGTGGACTGGAACGGTAAAACCGGTACCGGGATTAAAGGTGACGCCGCCTGGGCATGGTTGCTTAATGTTCAGCACACCTATGTGGTGAATGATTGTGTGGAACTGGGTACAGGCGCGCCGGAAATACACGGCTCGTGGTCACTGTTAAACAGCGTGGATGACTGGGCCTGGACCTGTAAATAATGCGCAGTGCCCTATTTCTTTTTGTGCGGTTTGTTTGTCTGCTGACGGTGACAGCTGCGGGGGTGTTTATCCTCCTCAGCTATTCGCCGATAGATCCGATACGCGCCTATATCGGAAATGATTTATTGCACGTACCACCGGAGCAATACCCGGTGATCGCCGCCCGTTGGGGACTGGATCAACCGCTGTGGCAGCGTTTTTGGATCTGGTTTTCACAGATGATCAGAGGCGATCTCGGGTATTCGATGCTGTATAACGCGCCGGTATCTGAGGTGATTTCAGCAAGGCTCGGTCCGTCACTGGCTCTGCTTATCAGTGCCTGGCTTTTCTCAGGTATTGCCGGGCTGCTGATGGGGTTGGTGGCAGGGCGGTATCTTAACCGCTGGCCGGATAAAATTATTTCAGCACTATCCTATTTGCTGGCGTCGATCCCGACATTCTGGATAGGGCTGCTGTTATTGTCCCTGTTCGCGGTTTCCCTGCAATGGGCACCGGTCTGTTGTGCCTGGCCGATGGGCGAAGATGCTGACAGTGCAACATTCGGACAGAAGGTTCACCATCTGATCCTGCCGGTACTGGCGCTGGGGCTGCTTGGTGTCGGGAATATTGCTCTGCATACGCGGGCTAAAGTGGCGGAAGTGATGAGCACTGAATTTATCCACTACGCAAAGGCGCAGGGGGATAAAGGCTGGCCGATGATTAAATTTCATGTGCTGCGCCACGCGATTACACCGGCGCTCTGTTTACAGTTTGCGTCTGTCGGGGAGTTACTGAGTGGCTCTTTGCTGGCGGAAAAGGTGTTCGCCTATCCGGGACTCGGGCAGGCGACAATAGATGCGGGGCTGCGGGGTGATATTCCGTTACTGATGGGCATTGTGATGTTTTGCGCTATCCTGATTTTTATGGGTAACAGCACAGCCGATATTCTGCTGCGCCGTATTAACCGGGGGGTTATCCGCGAATCATGACCTATAACCCGAACCGCGCACTGTTAAAACTGACCGGCACATTACTGATGTTGATCCTGCTGGGCGTGTACGCCATCTGGATAATGCATCTTGATATTGATATGGATTTCCTGGCGCGGCGTCAGGCGCCGTCAGCGGCTCACTGGTTTGGCACAGACAGCCTGGGGCGTGACCTGTGGGATCGCACCTTTCAGGGGATGGCGACCAGCCTGCAAATCGGGCTGATTTCCGCCATGACCAGCGGACTGGTGGCGCTGACCATGGCGGGGCTGTCCACCGTGAACAAGGGAACGGATTACCTGGTCCGTGGTGTGATTGATGCGCTGCTGGCACTGCCGCACCTGTTGTTGCTGATTTTAATCTGTTTCACGCTGGGGGGCGGAAAAGCCGGGGTTATCTGGGCGATAGCCCTGACACACTGGCCGAAACTGACCCTGATCCTGCGCTCGGAGATTTTACGGGTACGGGAAACGGATTATGTGATGCTGGCACAGCGCATGGGAAATTCGCGCCTGTATTGCTGGCGTCATCATTATCTGCCAATGTTATTACCGCAGTGGATTGTCGGCACATTATTGATGTTCCCGCACTCTGTACTGCACAGTGCAGCGCTCAGTTTTCTGGGCTTTGGTCTGGCGCCGCATGAGGCATCACTGGGAATTTTGTTATCAGATGCGCTGCGCTATCTCAGTACCGGTTCCTGGTGGCTGGCGTTCTTCCCGGGGTTTGTGCTGGTGGGGTTGGTCTTACTGTTTGACCAGTTTGCAAAAGCGTTACAACAGCTCTGGCTGAGGATCGCATAATGCTGAAATTTGACCAGCTTGCTATTGATGTCGCACAGTTTAACTGGCTGAGAAAAAAGCGCTGGCAGCCGCTGCTGACGGATATCTCACTGACTATCCATCCGGGAGAGCTGGTGGCACTGATTGGCAGCAGCGGTGAAGGTAAAAGCCTGTTACTGCAAAGTGCGCTGGGATTACTGCCGGACAATATGCGCTGCCGTGGTGCCATTTCTCTGGCAGGGGAAACCCTGACAGAAGCGACAAAACAGCGCCACCGCGGAAATACCTTGTGTTATGTACCGCAGGGAGTCAGTGCGCTGAATCCGCTGGTACGGGTTGGTCCGCAGCTTGAACGCGCGGCAACACTAAGCGGAATGCACGTAAAAATGCATGATGTTGCGCGTCAGCTGCAACGTTATAACCTGCGTCCGGAGCTGACGGATGCATTTCCGAACCGGCTGTCCGGCGGAATGGCAAAGCGGGTGCTGACCTGTGGTGCAACACTGACCGGAGCGCAGTATATTTTAGCGGATGAAATAACGTCCTGGCTGGATGATGAACACGCGGGGCAATTGCTCGCGCACCTGAAAGTATTGTGTGCAGACGGGCGTGGTGTGTTGTGGGTCACGCATGACCTGGCAATGGCGGCGCGTTTTGCCGACAGAATAGCGGTTCTGCGTCATGGGGTTTTACAGGAAACACTGACCTCACAGGCATTACTCAGCGGAGAAGGCAGTCCCTGGCTGCAATCCTTATGGGATGCATTACCGGAGCACCGTTTTCTGAATGGTGCAAAACAGAACCGGCAGTGGCACCAATAATAATGACCGGCGATCCGGATGCAATAATATGCTTTATTTTATCCGGATATGAGTATTGCTGTTTTATTCGCTGAAAATCAGCGGAACGTAAAATTTTACATTTAAATACAGTAACAAATATTTATTCTCTTATATGCGGTCACGGATGCGCCGTATAATCTGAAAAGGAATCAAAACCTCGTTTTCTTATAAGGAGAACAGCGGTGAATGATTTATTTTTATTATTAATTAAGTAGTTACATATTTCACTATCTGTATTTCCGGTTGTGCGTACGCGCATGTCCGGCGGTCAGTGATGTGTTACGCCTGAAAGGTAAGATATTTTTATTTCCGGCGGATATACACTGAAACAAAAAACGGAAACTACGGTGATACGGAGAAATCAATCATTCCGCTCCCGTGTTTTTATGGCGTTGTTTTTAATAGCCGGTTTTCAATCCATTGTGGAGGCACTATGCAATTAACCCCGAGAGAAGTTGAAAAACTAATGATTTATACCCTGGCCGATGTCGCACAGCGACGCCGGGACCGGGGCGTAAAACTGAATTACCCGGAAGCCGTCGCGATTATTACGGTGACTGCCCTGGAAGGCGCCCGTGATGGCAAAACAGTGGAAGATGTGATGAAGGAAGCTGCCACGGTTCTGACCAGAGCCGATGTGATGGAAGGCGTTGATGATTTGATCCCGAATGTTCAGGTTGAGGCCATTTTTACAGACGGCAGCCGCCTGGTCACTGTTCATAACCCAATCAAGTAAACGCATAAAAAAGTGAGGTTTCTGATTATGAGCAATACAAAACAACCGACGCCATTAGGCGGAGTCATTTTTGCGGATACCCCGATTGAATTTAATACCGGCAAACCGGAAACAAAAATTAAGGTTCGCAATACCGGTGACCGCCCTATCCAGATTGGCTCACATTTTCACTTTTTTGAAGTCAACCATGCACTGGAATTTGATCGCGAAGCGGCTTACGGCAAGCGTCTGAATATTTCATCAACGACGGCTATCCGTTTTGAACCGGGCGATGAAACCGAAGTGTCACTGATTCCTTACGGCGGCAAACAGACGGTTTACGGGTTTAACAACCTGGTGGACGGCTGGACCGGAACAAATGTCAACAGCAGCGAACGTCCGGCAAAAGTGATTGCACTGAACAATGCGGTTGCCCGGGGTTTCAGCCATAAAGCGCAAGAGAAAAAGTAATTCTCCGTACTTATGATTTCCCGGCTGTGATGCGAAAGCATCCTGAATAGAAAAGGAACATGTTATGCCACAGATCTCCAGACAAGAATATTGCGGTTTGTTCGGACCGACAACAGGGGACAAAATCCGCCTGGGTGATACCGATCTCTATATCGAAATTGAAAAAGACTTACGCGGCTACGGCGAAGAATCTGTCTATGGCGGGGGGAAATCCCTGCGTGACGGGATGGGCGCAAACAACACCCTGACCAGTGACAATGGTGTACTCGATCTGGTTATCACTAACGTGACAATTGTTGATGCCAAATTAGGTGTTATCAAAGCAGACGTTGGTGTGAAAGACGGCAAAATAGTCGGTATCGGTAAGAGCGGAAACCCGAATCTCCAGGACGGTATTACCCCGGGCATGGTTGCCGGTGTGTCGACAGATGCAATCTCCGGCGAGCATCTGATCCTGACGGCTGCGGGTATTGATACGCACATCCACCTGATTTCACCACAGCAGGCGTATGCAGCGCTGTCCAACGGCGTTACCACCTTCTTCGGCGGTGGTATCGGGCCGACAGACGGCACCAACGGGACAACCGTTACCGCAGGGCCGTGGAATATCCGCGCCATGCTGCGCTCACTGGAAGGTCTGCCGGTCAACGTCGGGATGCTCGGCAAAGGTAACTCGTTTGCCCGTGATCCGCTGGTTGAACAGATTATTGCCGGTGTTGCCGGTCTGAAAGTTCACGAAGACTGGGGTGCGACGTCCAACTCACTGCGTCATGCCCTGCGCGTGGCTGATGACTATGATATCCAGGTCTCCGTCCACACCGACAGCCTGAACGAAGGCGGCTATGTGGAAGATACCATCGAGGCCTTTGAAGGCCGTACTATCCACACATACCACACCGAAGGCGCAGGCGGCGGTCACGCCCCTGACATTATCAAAGTGGTCAGCCAGCCGAACGTGCTGCCTAGCTCAACGAACCCTACACTGCCGTACGGGGTCAACAGCCAGGCAGAACTTTTCGACATGATTATGGTGTGCCATAACCTGAACCCGAACGTGCCTGCGGATGTCTCTTTTGCAGAAAGCCGTGTGCGTCCGGAAACTATCGCTGCAGAAAACGTCCTGCACGATATGGGGGCAATCTCCATGTTCTCCAGTGACTCTCAGGCGATGGGACGTGTTGGTGAGAACTGGCTGCGCATTGTCCAGACTGCAAATGCGATGAAAGCATCTCGCGGTAAACTGCCGGAAGATGCGGCGGGGAATGATAACTTCCGTGTACTGCGCTATGTGGCAAAAATTACGATCAATCCGGCTATTGCGCAGGGGATCAGTCATGTGCTCGGATCGATTGAAGTGGGCAAAATGGCAGATCTGGTGCTGTGGGATCCGCGTTTCTTTGGCGCCAAACCAAAACTGGTTATCAAAGGCGGCATGATCAACTGGGCGGCAATGGGTGATCCGAATGCCTCTCTGCCGACTCCGCAGCCGGTCTTCTATCGTCCGATGTTCGGTGCGATGGGTAAAACCCTGCAGGATACCTGTGTGACCTTTGTATCTCAGGCGGCGCTGGATGACGGCGTGAAAGAGAAAGCAGGTCTGGAGCGTCAGGTTATGGCGGTTCAGGGATGCCGGACAACCTCTAAACGTGACCTGGTCCGTAACGGTGAAATGCCGGATATTGAAGTAGACCCGGAAACGTTTGCCGTGAAAGTGAACGGGGAGCATGCAACTTGTCAGCCGATTTCGGTGGCAGCGATGAACCAGCGCTATTTCTTCGGTTAACAACGTCAGGCTTGATTGACACCCCCGGCAGGCAGATATCTGCCTGCCGGGCATAATAAAAAGGTAATTTCATGATCCTCATTGAGCACATTCTCGGTAACGTCAGAAAAGAAACGGCGTGGGCTGAAAAAGCGAATGATATGACGGTGGATATGCTGATTCTTGATCAGCGGGAAGCTCAGAAAAGCCGCTGCCGTAAACATACCCAAAACGGGCTGGATCTCGGGATCGCATTAGATCGCAATGTTCTGCTGTCTGACGGCGATGTTATCTATACCGATGATGCAACAAATACCATGGTGGTGGTTCAGATTGATCTGCGCGATGTGATGGTTATTGACCTTCAGCGCCTGCAGGGCAGTACGCCGTCAGAGCAAATCCGCATCAGTTTCGAACTGGGACATGCGCTCGGCAACCAGCACTGGAAAGCCGTGATTAAAGAAAACAAAGTCTATGTTCCGCTGACCGTCAGTGAAAAAGTGATGGAGTCGGTCATGCGCACTCATAATTTTGGCAATGACACATTTGCATTTGTAAAAGGCGAAACCATTCTGCCGATTCTGACAAATTCAGAGTCCCGTCTGCTGTTCGGCGGGGCCGAAGAAACAGATATCCATGTGCATGTTGCTCATCATCCGCGTCACGATCACAACCATGATCACGGGGACGGGCACAGTCACGATCATAATCACGATCATGGTCACGGGCATGACCACGATCATGACCATAAGCACTGATCAATCAGACGGGAGGGTAAGTAAGATGAAAGCGTCTGATCTTATCCGGATCATGCAGTTCGGTGATTCTGCACTTCCTGTCGGTGCCTTTACCTTCTCAAACGGGGTGGAATCGGCGATCCAGACAGGCGTTGTGCACAATGCAGAAACGCTGAAAGGCTTTGTCCGCACAGCACTGAAACAAGCAGCAAATGGTGACGGCATTGCCGTTGTCGCGGCACACCGCGCAGTAATGGCAGAGGATAACGAGGCTATTATGCAGGTGGACAGGGCGGTAAATAACCGCAAACTAAATGAAGAAGCCCGCCTGATGGCAACGCGGATGGGCAAAAAACTGGCAGAAATATCTATCCATATTTTTGATAATCCGACTATTTCCTGGTGGCTGGCACAGATTAAAAGTGGTGCTACGCCGGGAACGCTGCCGGTCACCCAGGCGATGGTGATGGCCGTGCAGGGGATCGGTGAGCGAGAAGTGGTGGTGATGCACCAGTACGGAATTGCGATGACTATCCTCAGTGCGGCAATGCGCCTGATGCGGATCACTCACTTTGAAACACAGCATATTTTATTCGAACTGAACAACGACATTGAGGCGTTTTGTGATATCGCAGCCTGCGGAGACATTGAACAGATGTCCTCGTATGTGCCGGTCATTGATGTCCTTGCAGCGGTTCATACCAAATCTTTTGTCCGCCTGTTTATGAACTAACAGGCGGCTGACTTATTTTTAGGGAGTTATTCATGAAAAAAATGACACGGATCGGAATCGGTGGCCCGGTAGGATCAGGCAAAACAGCAATTATTGAAGTGATCACTCCGATCCTTATTGAACGCGGGATCAAACCCTTAATCATCACTAACGACATTGTGACCACAGAAGATGCAAAACAGGTTAAACGCACACTGAAGGGGATCCTCGACGAAGAAAAAATCCTCGGCGTGGAAACCGGCGCTTGTCCGCACACTGCGGTGCGCGAAGATCCGAGTATGAACATTGCCGCTGTGGAAGATATGGAAGAACGCTTCCCGGACAGTGATGTCATCATGATTGAGAGCGGCGGCGACAACCTGACGCTGACCTTCAGCCCGGCGCTGGCGGACTTTTACATCTATGTTATCGATGTGGCTGAAGGTGAGAAAATTCCGCGTAAAAACGGTCCGGGACTGGTACAGGCGGATATCCTCGTCATCAATAAAATCGACCTTGCGCCATATGTCGGTGCAAGTCTTGATGTGATGGAAAGCGACACTAAAGTGGTGCGCGGCAACCGTCCTTATATCCTGACCAACTGCAAAACCGGTGAGGGTATTGTTGAGCTGGTGGATATGATCATGGATAAATTCCTGTTTACACATCAGGTGGCAGGAGCAAAAGCATGACACAACTGAGGGCTGAGATTACCGGGACGCCAACACGTCTGCGGGCTCATCTCTTAGGGGAAAAGGCGCCGGAAATGGGGCCTTACCAGGATGAGCCGAAGCAGATGCAAAGTGGTGCGATCGGAAAGAGCGGTTATCTGAAACTGCGGTTTGCCAAACGCGAATACCGCAGCGAACTGGCGGAAATGGAACGCCGGGTCCCGTCTCTGGTACAGCGGGCGCTGTACTGGGACGAACTGATGCCGCAAATGCCGTGTGTAACCATGATTTCAACCTCCGGTTGCCTGTTACAGGGCGACCGGCAGGCGCTGGATCTGATTGTGGAGGAGGGCGCGTGTGCGCATGTCACTACGCAATCCGCCACTAAAATCCACATGATGGAAGCGAACTACGCCACCCAATATCAGAATGTGGTGGTGGAAGCGGGCGGCTATCTGGAGTTTCTGCCGGATCCGATAATTCCGCACCGTACGGCGCGTTTTATTACAGACACGCACATTACGATTGATCCGACGGCAACCCTGATCTATTCCGAGATCCTGATGTCCGGGAGAAAATATCACCATCCTGACGAGCAGTTCGGGTTTGATATTTTCTCCTCAAAGATCCGGGCACAAGATCCTGACGGAAAAGAGTTATTCGTTGAAAAATATGTGCTGGAGCCTAAAAAAGAGCCGCTGAATGTAGTGGGTGTGATGGGTGGGTTTGACGTGTTCGGTAATGTTATTTTACTGACACCGAAAGAGCATCATGCCCGGATACTGGAGCGTCTGGAAGCGCGTTATAACACAGATGAAGAGGTTGCGTTCGGGGCAACACAATTACCCAATGAATGCGGATTGGTGTTTAAAGTGCTGGGCGTGGACAGCCCGAAAACTAAAGAAGCGGTCCGTTACTTCTGGCAGATAGCCCGGGAAGAGATCCTGGGCGTAACACTGCAAAAGCCGTTCTTGTGGCGCTGAAGCGTCATATGATGATATCGGTGGTTACTCAGGGGATTGATTGTGGTGGTCATAATCAATCCCTTTATATGATTCACTTTCGGGAGCAAAACTATGGCAGATTCAACAATCAGCCTGAACGGCTGGAATAAACTGGCGGGCTCCAATCCTGTCATCCATTTTATTGATATTACGTTGCGTGGTTGCGCGCAGGTGATGTTTCAGAATAACCCGCTGACCGGATTATTCTTTTTTGCAGCCATTTTTACCGGCGCTTACAGTGAAGGTCTTCCGGCGGTCGCCTGGGGCTGTCTGCTGGGAACAGTTGTATCGACGCTGACGGCGTATATCAGCAAGCTGGATACCGGCTCACTGAGTGCCGGGCTATATGGCTACAACGGCTGTCTGGTCGGGGTGGCGTTGCCGACTTTCCTGGAAAATACCCCGTTTATGTGGGCATCTATAGTTCTCGGCAGTATTGTCGCGGTGATCGCGACTATCTCCCTGACGGATTTTCTGAAAAACTGGAAAGTTGCTGCACTCACCGCACCTTTTGTGCTGGTGACCTGGACTATCCTGCTGGCAAGTTACAGTTTCTTCGGGATTAAAGGCGTCAGTCTGCCTGCACCTGCATTACCGGATCAGTATGTCGCGCCGATTGCCGGTATTCCGTACTCTGACCTTATCCCGGATATCTTCCGTGGTGTATCGGAAGTATTCCTGCTGAGCAGTATTACTGTCGGTGTGCTGTTTGTTATCGGGCTTGCGGTAAGCTCTCTTTGGGCGGCGGTATTTGCTGTGCTGGGATCGTTGCTGGCCTTTGGTGTTGCCTCCTTCCTGAAAGCAGATTTCGGCAGTGTTCATACCGGACTTTACTCTTTCAGTGCCGTATTAACGGCGATCGCACTGGGATCGACCTTTAATAAACCCAGTTTCAAAGTGCTGGTCTATACCATCGTGGGCGTGATTTTTACAGTTTTTGTGCAGGGGGCACTGGACGTGGTATTAACACCATTCGGGATCCCGACACTGACAATGCCGTTTGTCCTGGCATCCTGGCTTTTTCTTGTGCCTAATCAGGATATTATGCCGGAACACCGTCAGTAGAAGGGGAGAAATATGCTGATTAATAAATTGATGGCAGGGGCGCGCGGATTGCTGAATCTGAGAGTGATCCTGTCGTTACTGCTGTTGGCTGACGGAATAATGATTCTGTCGCCGGTTCTGTTTTCCTACACCGGCGATATTGCCTGGCAGGATGGCGGTTTCACGGCGTGGCTGCAATCCCTCGGATTTATGAAGCTGCTGGATATTCCCCGCTTTATTATGGGATTGCTGCTGGTGCTGCTGTCACTGCTGATGCTGACCGGGGCGCGTATCGCGTGGCTGTTCTCCCTGTTCATTCTGCTGATAATGTCGCTGCTGGATCTGGGACTGGCGCGTGAATACTCAGGGCAGGGCTATTTTTCTCTGGCACTTTTGATTGCTGCCGGCTGCCTGTGGCGGAAATTCCCGCTTCACAGTCTGACCAGCGCCGGGGTTGTTGCGATAAGCAGCGTTATCCTGCTGGTGGTCTATTCCGTGTTCGGCACACTGTATCTCGGTAACGAGTTCCAGCCTCATGTGACGGATATCTCCTCGGCGTTCTATTTTGCTCTGGTCTGTATGACAACCGTCGGATTCGGGGATATTATCCCGATCAGCACAGAAGCGCGGATGTTTACCCTGACGGTGGTTGTTTTCGGGATCACTATCTTTACCACATCCATTGTCTACATTGTGGGTGTTGTTCTGCGCGGCACGCGTGAGATTGTCAAAAAGAGGTTGTTACACATGAAAGAGCACTATGTTGTCATCGGCGCGAACCCGCTGGCGGTCAATCTTTATAAAGGGCTGAAAAAACGCGGACTGGAAGCGGTTGTTATCTGTACGGCTGATCAGAAAACGCATTTCCCGGACGGCACGATTGCCGTGATCGGTGACGGCGCGGATGCTGCCACACTGGGCAGCGCCAATGTAAAAGATGCGCGCTGTGTTATGGCGGTCAGTGACAGTGATGCGGACAACACATTTACCTTGCTGGCAGTGAAACAGCTTGCCGGGGAAGGCGTGAAAACAGTGACAATTGTGAATCAGGAAGAGAACCGCGGCAAAATGCGCCTGCTGCATGCGGATATGTCATTCTCCCTGTCACAGCTTGGCAGTGAAGTGCTGATGAAAATGCTGTGCGGTGAAAATATTGATAACAATGTGATGGCTGATATTTTATTAGCCAAAACGCCGTAAGCAGATCTGCCGGTGAAACATAAACATAAAAACATTAATCTGAGCCACGGGATTTCCCGTGCTCAGTCATTCTTTTATACCAGATTTAAGCAGTTGCACGGCATGCGTATCGCACTGGCCTTTACACTGACGTTTCTGGTGTTCAGAGAAATGCACAGCGATAAACTTGATTACATCATCATGACACTCATTTCTATCCTGATGCCGATGCCGTACTGGGGAAATGTGTTGATCCGCTCCATGCAGCGCACCCTCGGGACCATTATCGGTTCACTGGCCGGGATGTTGCTGCTGTATACGGAAACCCACTCTTTCCCGCTGATGCTGGCGCTGGCGACAGTCGCGATGTTTATCTGCGGGTTGATAGCGCTGGGTAAAAATATGTATGTGGGAATGCTTATCGGCATGACCATCAGTATTGTTGCCACCGCCCCGGTCGGGGATATGGACTCTGCACTAATCCGCTCGGCACAGACGGTCGGCGGTTCTGTCCTGGCGCTGGTTTTCTCTGCTATCCTGCCGCTGAAAGGTTTTGTTTTCTGGCGTATGAATATCAGTAAAATTCTGCATGACACGGCACGGCTTTATGATGAGCACATTATGAAACTGACCGTCACTGATCCGGATAAGTGGGATAATCAGCTCAAAGACACATTGTCCACCTTACTTGCCTGTAACACCTATATTGCACCGTCGGCAAAAGAAACCCATGTGCCGGCGGCGACATTTTCTGCCATCCATGGGCGGATCAGGCGGCTGGTGGCGATCCTCGAACTGCTGACCGATACATTCAGCAAAAATTATTTCAGCCATGCACTGAATACAGAAAATCCGTACATTGTGCAGTTGCAGAAAAGCAACAGTGCAATAATGAAGATCCTCGCGGATATTTTTGTGCAGGGGAAAGATAATGATAAACTTGCACACCTTCAGGCGCTGCGGGCGACCACACATGAACTGCACCAGAAAATTAATGCACAGCCGGAAAGTAACACATCCGATGCGATGATGGTCGGGATGAGTGTGGAAGTGATCAAGCTGCTGGATGAGATATGTGGCCTGGTACAAATTGATATTTCAAAGCAGATACTTAAATAAGGTTTTTTTATGTTGAATGTGATCCTCAGTATTTCCGCAGGATCAGTGCTCGGCGGCCTGGGGCGCTGGGTGTTGAGTAATAAATTTAACCCGGTTCTGGCAATGATGCCGCTGGGAACGTATCTTGCGAATATTATTGCCGGTTACATTATCGGGCTGGCGGTGGCCTTTTTCGCCTCACACCCGACGTTGCCCGCAGAATGGCGCTTGTTTATTGTCACCGGTTTTTGCGGCGCGCTGTCTACATTCTCCACCTTCTCGCTGGAAATCGTCCAGGCGTTCCAGGCCGGGCGCATTCACCACGGTATGGCAGAGATTGTGCTGCATGTGGCAAGCTCCCTGCTGATGACTTACCTCGGCCTGCTCACCTGGCAGATGCTACAGCAGCGGTAGCGTTACTCTTTCTTATCTTCCGGCTTCTTCTCCGGGGTCTCTTCATCATTTTTCAGATTGGCGGTCAGGAGATAGAGTGACTGCTGCCAGCGGCTTGGTGTCAGTTGCAGCAGGTTATTGGCCAGCACAAAACCAATCGCCAGCGCCAGCAGTAACATCACGCGCAGCAGGTTGGTGGTATTATCCACCTGCGTGGATTCTGTCGCCAGGCGGTGGGTGTCGATAGTCAGGCGCAAAAAGCCTTTCGGCCCGTTTTTACCCGGAATGGTAGCGACAATCTGATGATTGAAATAGCTGCCTGCTTTCTGTCCGTCCAGCGCCAGCCGGTCGCGGACTGTAATATTTTCGCCGGTTGTGGCTATCTGAACCCCGTCATCCTGATACACTGTGGCATCCAGAATGCGGCTGTTAGTTGTCAGTTGCGCTAAATTTGCCGTGATCTGTTTCTTATTGAGAACTTTCCCGTTATCGTCTATAGCATCGG
Organism: Morganella psychrotolerans; assembly: GCF_965118875.1. GTDB lineage: Bacteria > Pseudomonadota > Gammaproteobacteria > Enterobacterales > Enterobacteriaceae > Morganella > Morganella psychrotolerans_C. The sequence continues at coordinate 162,588 of NZ_CBCPJD010000011.1, read as the reverse complement.
AAAGGTTAAATGCCACTTGTTGTGCCAGCGAATAGGCCAGTTCATTAAACTGTTCCATCGACGATTGCTGATGCACGCGGCTGAAATAGGAAACGCCCTGTAACAGGCAGACCATCAGGGCGAGACAAATCAGAATAATAGCTGTCTTATGCAGCCGGAATGTTAACTTCGTTTTGGCCATTTTTTATCCGTTTTTCTGTTGTCGTCATCATATTGCCAGAAGCGATGCTGTCAGGATAGCCGGAAACCAACATTTTTGTCCGCTACCATCATGAATATTATCAGAGATTATAGGAGTATCTGTTGATGTCGACGAGTCTGACCTACTGTTATTTGCCGAATGAAATCCATAAGTGGCCGGGTCTCCCGCTCTCTCTGAGCGGCGACGAAGTGATGCCGCTGGATTACCGGGCGGGTGACAGCGGCTGGCTGTTATACGGGCGCGGGCTGGATAAAGCGCGGATTAGCGACTTTCAGCATCGTCTGGGTGCGGCTATCGTGGTGGTGTCATCATGGCGGATCGATGATTACCAGGTGGTGCGGATAGCGGGTAGTCTGAGCGGACGCATTAAGCGTGTGGCGGATGAATTTCAGATGGATGTCGTACCATTAGGCAATATCCCGAAACTGCGTTCACCGGGCTTACTGATGATGGATATGGACTCCACGGCGATTCAGATTGAATGTATTGATGAAATTGCCCGCCTGGCAGGGGTCGGTGATGAAGTCGCTGATGTTACAGAAAGAGCCATGCTGGGTGAACTGGATTTCAGCGAAAGCCTGAAAGCGCGTGTCGGCCTGCTTGCCGGCGCGGACGCCAACATTTTACAGCAGGTTCTGGATAATCTGCCGCTGATGCCCGGGCTGACCAGTCTGGTGCGTAAACTCCAGGCAATGGACTGGCATGTGGCTATTGCCTCCGGCGGATTCACCTTTTATGCCAATCACCTGAAAGACTCTCTGCGCCTGATTGCGGTGTATGCTAATCAGCTGGAGGTCAAAGACGGCAAACTGACCGGAAAAGTGAAAGGTCCTATAGTGGATGCAAAATACAAAGCTCAGGCGCTGCTCAAACTGGCCGCGTTTCTTAATATTCCGGTTGAGCAGACAGTGGCGATTGGTGATGGCGCTAATGATTTGAAAATGCTGAAAAAAGCGGGTCTCGGTATTGCGTTTCATGCCAAGCCGAAAGTCTATGCGCGGGCAAAAGTGGCTATTCGTCACGCCGATTTAATGGGGGTGATGTGTACCCTGAGTGGCGGACTTAAACACGAAGAACGTTAATTAATCAGTTATTACGGGGTCACGAGTGGCAAAACCAGCAAAACGCGCCTTTGTCTGTAATGAATGCGGGGCAGATTATCCCCGCTGGCAGGGGCAGTGTACCGCGTGTCAGGCGTGGAATACCATCACGGAAATCCGGCTTGCGGCCGCCTCCTCTTCCTCTGCGGCGCGGGCAGAGCGCCTCAGTGGTTATGCGGGGCAGGGTGGGATCAGTAAAGTTCAGAAGCTGTCTGATATCAGCCTGGAAGAGCTGCCGCGTTTCTCTACCGGCTTCAAAGAATTTGACCGCGTTCTGGGCGGTGGTGTGGTGCCCGGCAGTGCGATTCTGATCGGCGGGAATCCCGGAGCCGGGAAAAGTACCCTGCTGTTACAGACCATGTGCCAGCTCGCGTCACAAATGAAAACCCTGTACGTCACCGGGGAAGAGTCCTTACAGCAGGTCGCTATGCGCGCGCATCGTCTCGCGTTGCCGATGGACAACCTCAATATGCTGTCAGAAACAGCGATTGAACAAATTTGCCTGATCGCAGACCAGGAACAGCCTAAACTGATGGTGATCGACTCCATCCAGGTGATGCACATGGCAGATATCCAGTCGTCACCCGGCAGTGTGGCACAGGTGCGTGAAACAGCGGCTTACCTGACGCGCTTTGCCAAAACCCGGGGCGTGGCAATTATCATGGTGGGTCATGTGACCAAAGACGGCTCACTGGCGGGGCCTAAAGTGCTGGAGCACTGTATTGACTGTTCGGTGATGCTCGACGGTGAATCGGATTCACGCTTTCGCACATTGCGCAGCCACAAAAACCGCTTTGGTGCGGTGAATGAGCTGGGTGTTTTCGCCATGACTGAGCAGGGGCTGCGTGAGGTGAGTAATCCCTCCGCAATTTTCCTGAGCCGGGGTGATGAAATTACCTCCGGCAGTTCGGTGATGGTGGTCTGGGAAGGAACACGTCCGCTGCTGGTGGAAATTCAGGCGCTGGTAGATCACTCGATGATGTCAAATCCGCGTCGCGTGGCTGTGGGTCTGGAGCAAAACCGGCTGGCTATCCTGCTGGCGGTATTACACCGCCACGGCGGGTTGCAGATGTCTGATCAGGATGTCTTCGTCAATGTGGTCGGCGGGGTGAAAGTGACAGAAACCAGTGCGGATCTGGCATTGCTGCTCTCACTGGTGTCGAGTTTTCGTAATCGTCCTATCCCGCGTGATGTCGTTATTTTCGGGGAAGTCGGGCTGGCAGGGGAAATCCGGCCGGTACCGAGCGGGCAGGAACGTATTGCTGAAGCCGCCAAACACGGATTTAAACGGGCGATTGTGCCGAATGCCAACTGTCCGAAAAACCCACCGGCGGGCATGCAGGTCTTCGGCGTGAAAAAACTGGCAGATGCATTATCCGTTCTGGATGAGCTGGAATAGAGAGGCGTGAATGACTGATTTTTCCTATCTGAAGCACGCCATTAAACAGGCGGGTCTGACACTGCAACAACTGGCAGACCAGTGCGGTGTGACCAAAGGCTATCTCAGCCAGCTGATTAATAACAAAATCAAAAGCCCGGGCGGACAGAAAATGGCAGATCTGCACAGTGCGCTGGGGCTGGATTATCCGCTGCAAAAAAAACGTGTCGGCGTGGTGTTTGGTAAATTTTACCCGCTGCACACCGGACATATCTATCTTATCCAGCGGGCATGCAGTCAGGTGGATGAGCTGCATGTGATCCTCTGTCATGATGAACCACGTGATAAAGCCTTGTTTATCAACAGTTCCATGTCACAGCAACCGACAGTCAGTGATCGCCTGCGCTGGTTGTTGCAGACGTTTAAATATCAGAAAAATATCCGCATCCACTCCTTTGATGAACATGCTTATGACCCGTATCCTCACGGCTGGGAGCACTGGAGTCAGGGGGTGTGTCAGTTTATGCAGGAGAAAGGAATTGCCCCTGACTTCATTTATTCAGGTGAAAAAGCGGATGTTCCGCGCTACCGCGAATCGTTTGGTATTGAAACGGTACTGATCGATCCGGAACGCAGCTTTATGAATATCAGCGGACGGCAAATCCGCCGGGCGCCTTTCCGCTACTGGGATTACATTCCGACAGAGGTTAAACCTTTCTTTGTGCGCACGGTTGCGGTGCTCGGCGGGGAATCCAGCGGAAAATCCACCCTGGTCAACAAACTGGCAAATATGTTTAACACCACCAGTGCATGGGAATACGGACGTGATTATGTTTTTTCCCATCTGGGCGGGGATGAAATGGCGCTGCAATATTCAGACTATGATAAAATTGCATTAGGTCATGCGCAATACATTGATTTTGCTGTTAAATATGCGAATAAAGTCGCGTTTGTAGATACTGATTTTGTTACAACTCAGGCATTTTGCCGGCGCTATGAAGGCAAAGATCATCCGTTCGTTCAGGCACTGATTGCTGAATACCGTTTTGATCTGGTTATTCTGCTGGAAAATAACACGCCGTGGGTGGCGGATGGCTTACGCAGCCTGGGCAGTGATAATGATCGCATGGCGTTTCAGACACTGCTTATCGGGATGCTCAGAGATAACGGTATCAAATTTGTGCATGTGACCTCTTCCGATTATGACACCCGTTTTCTGGAGTGTGCGGAGCTGGTACAGCGTCTGCTGATGCTGGATACCCCGGAAGTCCGGGATGGTGATCGGACGAATAGTTGATGCAGATAACAGTTTTGCTTCAATATTGATTTTTTTATCCGATTTCCGGGCAGGATTTTTTTCCCCGTCTATACTGAAATCATAAGGACAAAACACATCGTCCGACAGAATTCAGGGTCACAAAGGGAGGAAAGATGAAGAGTAAAGGATCCCTTTACTGATTGCGCGGCGCAGTTGAATTATCACGCGCTGAATGTTGTAGAAAGCGGTAAACGTCAGTATTAAGTAGTTAGTGAATCAGCTTTTATTGCACCATAAATATCAGGTTTAACGTAATACCCGTTACAAAGTAGTATCTATATCTTTAAGTTATCCAACCCCGATGCCGCGCAATCTTTACTGCGCGGCATTTTCAATAGTGATACCGGCACGCCGTAATCTCTGTTTATTAAGCACTGTGCATCAGATATGCAGTCTCTTGCGTGGTTGACGTTTCCGGAATATAAAAAAGCCGCGCCATTTTATGGCGCGGCTTTTCCGGGAACATCCGGTTATTTAGTCATTCGCTTGTACTTCATCCGGTGTGGCTGAAGTGCAGCTTCGCCGAGTGTCCGTTTTTTGTAGTCTTCGTATTCGCTGAAGTTACCTTCAAAGAATTCCACTTTCCCTTCATCCTGATAATCGATGATATGAGTGGCGATACGGTCAAGGAACCAGCGGTCATGGGAAATAACCATGGCGCAGCCCGGGAACTCCAGCAGGGCATTTTCCAGCGCCCGCAGGGTTTCGATATCCAGGTCATTGGTTGGTTCATCGAGCAGTAACATGTTTCCGCCGACCTGCAACAGCTTCGCCAGGTGCAGACGGCCACGTTCACCGCCGGATAACTCACCCACGCGTTTACCCTGGTCAACACCTTTGAAGTTAAAGCGTCCGACGTAGGCACGGCTCGGGATCTCCGTTGTGCCGACACGCATGATATCCTGCCCGCCGGATACTTCTTCCCAGACGGTTTTCTTATCATCCATGGCGTCACGGAACTGATCGACAGACGCGATAGTGACAGTATCACCCAGTGAGATCGTGCCTGAATCCGGTTGTTCCTGACCGCTTATCATACGGAACAGCGTCGATTTACCCGCGCCGTTTGGTCCGATAATCCCGACAATCGCACCTTTCGGCAGAGAGAAACTCAGGTTATCGATCAGGGTGCGGTCATCGTAAGATTTACTCAGATTTTCCACTTCCAGCACTTTGTCACCCAGACGCGGACCAGGCGGAATAAAGAGTTCGTTGGTCTCGTTGCGTTTCTGGTATTCGACACTGTTCAGTTCATCAAAGCGGGCCAGACGCGCCTTACCTTTGGACTGACGGCCTTTCGGATTCTGACGGATCCACTCCAGCTCTTTCTCGATAGATTTACGGCGGGCGGCTTCAGATGAAGCTTCCTGTGCCAGGCGCGCATCTTTCTGCTCCAGCCAGCTGGAGTAGTTACCTTCCCACGGAATACCTTCACCGCGGTCAAGCTCGAGTATCCAGCCTGCGACATTATCCAGGAAATAACGGTCATGGGTAATTGCCACAACAGTGCCTTCATAGTCATGCAGGAAACGCTCCAGCCAACCAACAGATTCAGCATCCAGGTGGTTGGTCGGTTCATCCAGCAGCAGCATGTCCGGTTTTTCCAGCAGCAGACGGCAGATTGCCACACGGCGGCGTTCACCCCCGGACAGATTGGCAATTTTGGCATCCCATGGCGCTAAACGCAGGGCGTCTGCCGCACGTTCCAGCTGGTTATCCAGGTTATGGCCATCATGTGACTGAATAATCGCTTCCAGCTCACCCTGTTCTTTGGCAAGCTTGTCGAAATCCGCATCAGGATCTGCATACAGAGCGTACACTTCATCCAGACGGGTCAGCGCATGTTTTACTTCTCCGACCGCTTCTTCAACTGCTTCGCGGACAGTATGTTCAAGATTCAGTTTCGGTTCCTGCGGCAGGTAACCGATTTTCAGTCCCGGCTGCGGGCGGGCTTCGCCCTCAATGTCGGTATCGATACCGGCCATGATGCGCAGCAGCGTTGATTTACCGGCACCGTTAAGGCCGAGAACACCAATTTTTGCACCGGGGAAGAAACTCAGTGAAATATTTTTCAGTATATGACGCTTCGGTGGCACGATTTTGCCGACGCGGTGCATCGAATAGACGTATTGAGCCAATGTGTATACCTTTTTGAAAAATAATTAAATTATTTAATAGTTTGTGATATATCGGGCATCTGTGGGGCACTATGATTTCTGAGGCGGGATTTTAGCATGGTTCGGTGTACTTCTCATCGTCAGTCAGTGTTATTCAGGTCACGCTGTGACGATCCCGCGTTTACCGTAAAAAAAAAGACGACCGGAGTCGTCTAAGTATGTTCACGATTTATATAGTTTTATAGGTAGTATTTTGGACACCGGCTACCGGCGAAATAACCCGCTCGATTACCCATATCCGAAATTATTTAATATATGTAACGCTAAGAATTATTTCTACTATATATCAAAAACAGTCCCTATGCCAGATGATAACGCTGCCATAGAGATAATATACCATTTTTTATCATAACGAGAATGCATAATAAGAATAATCAGAAGTATATTCTGCAACCATCGGGTAAATAAACATACAACTCCTGGTTTCTGTTTCTGATAACTAAAATTACGTGCCTGTGTAATATTATTCGGCAGCAAGGTATTATTTATTTAATACATTCCCTGCACTTACTGTATTTTTTATGGTCAAACGGCTAAGAGAATGCCTGAGCAGGTAACCGGTAATTAAGGAGACGGGAAGATGATGAGGAAAAGTGTATGGCCGGGCGTGGCAGCCCTTGGTGTACTGATGCTTTCAGTACCGGCATTCGCGGACTCGCTGGGTGAACAGCGCATACGCTATCAGGCTGTTAAGACCGCCTGGGATACCAATGATATGGCAGAGGTCGAACGCCTGATGCCGATGCTGAAAGAGTATCCGCTTTATCCGTATCTGGAATACCGCGAACTGACACAGGATATGAGCCTGCTGACCAGCAATCAGGTCAATACATTTACAGCGACTCATCCTAACCTGCCCTCTGCGGCAAGCCTGAAAAATAAATTTATCAGCGAGCTGGCGAAACGTAATGACTGGCAGGGGCTGGTCAGTTTCAGCACCACGGTGCCGAAGCCGGTCGGCGCGAAGTGTGATTATTATTATGCGAACTGGCAGACCGGTAACCGGCAGGTTGCGCTGGACGGAGCAAAATCTGTCTGGCTGTCCGGTAACTCGCTGCCGGCAAACTGCGACAAATTATTTGATGTCTGGGAGCAGACCGGCGGGCTGACACCGGAACGGGTGCTTGAGCGCATCAGTCTGGCGCTGAAGTCCGGCAATACTTCCATGGTCAGTTATCTGGCAAAACGGTTACCGCCGCAATATCAGACTATCAGTAACGGATTGATTGATCTGCAAAAAAATCCTGCGTCTGTTGTGACGTTTGCACAAATCAACCCGACCGGTTTTACGCGCCAGGCAACTATCTCTGCTTTTTCTGCCTATGCCCGAAAATCACCTGATGCAGCCCGTATGAATCTGAGCGGTGTGGCCCGCGCCCAGAAAATGAATGACAGTGAGCGTCAGCAACTGAAAGATGCGATCGCGTGGCAATACATGGGCGATGCAACAACAGAACAGGCTGCATGGCGTGATGATGTTATTCAGGAGACGGACTCTGTCACATTACGTGAGCGTCGGGTGCGTCTGGCACTGGGAAATGCCGATGATCGTGATTTAGATCGCTGGCTGACCCGGTTACCGGCAGAGGCTCAGCAAAAAGAAGAGTGGCAATACTGGCGCGCTATTCTGCTGGAAAAAGGCGGAAATAAAGCGGCTGCAGATGCCATTCTGGATAAAATTACACAAGGGCGCGGTTTCTATCCGATGGTGGCGGCTCAGCACCTGGGCAAACCTTATGTCATGCTGATTAATGCCGCAGACAAACCGGACTACACCATCAGTAACCAGGCGGAAGTGCAGCGCGTCAGTGAGTTACTGTACTGGCAGCTGGAAGGACAGGCGAGAACTGAATGGCTGAACCTGGTGGATAGTCAGCCACCAGCGCGTAAAGCCCAGTTGGCTCGTTATGCACTCGAACAGGGCTGGGCGGATCTGAGTGTTCTGGCAACAATTAACGGCAAGTTGTGGGATCATCTGGAAGAACGTTTCCCGCTGGCGTGGCTGAGTGAGTTTGATGAATTCACACAAAATAAAAGCATCACCAAAAGTTATGCGATGGCAATAGCGCGTCAGGAAAGTGCCTGGAACCCGCAGGCACGTTCACCGGTCGGCGCGACGGGTCTGATGCAACTGATGCCGGCAACAGCAAGCCACACAGTAAAACAGAGCGGAATTACCGATTACAGCAATACCAGCCAGTTGGTGAACCCGCGTAAAAATATCGAGATTGGTACGGCGTATCTGGACAGTGTCTACAGCCAGTTTGGTCAGAACCGGATTCTGGCGAGTGCCGCCTATAATGCGGGTCCGTCCAGGGTTAACCGCTGGCTGAGTAACAGTGGCGGACGACTGGATGCGGTGGCATTTGTGGAAACCATTCCGTTTGCTGAAACCCGGGGTTATGTGAAGAACGTGCTGGCATTTGATATTTTTTATCAAAACTTCCTGAAAGGTCAGACACCTGCAGATGTTCTTACACCTTCTGAAAAATCAATGCGTTATTGATCGCTTTTTCTGCCCGGTACAGCAGGAGACAGTTGTACCGGGCGTGTGTTATCCTGTCTGTACTAGTTAATGAGTATATTTTTGTACTCCCGGTCAATATGGGGTAACACATGACGGCAGAACACCTTCAGGACAGTGCGTCCGATGAGAACAGTGACTGGCAGCGCTTTGTCCGGTTATTGCGTAACGCATATTCGCAGGATATTGAATCCCATATTTTTCAGCTTCTTTTTACGCCTGATGAGCGCACTGCTCTCGGCACACGTGTCCGTATTGTGGAAGAATTGCTGCGCGGTAAAATGAGCCAGCGCGAGCTGAAAAATGAATTAGGTGTGGGGATTGCTACAATCACCCGCGGCTCCAACAGCCTGAAATATGCACCGGAAACAGTCAAAGCCTGGCTGGAACAGGAACTGATGACAAAAAAAGGGTGAGTAATTCCCCTTTATTCTCCCGCCGGTAGTGTGTCGGGATCCTGAACGGTGAAAAAAGCAATTTTGAGATAAATCAGCGTGAAGGTGAAATCGCGTATTGGGTCGGTGTCCCGTATCGGGGACAGGGGCTGGCACAGGAAGAGTGGCTTGCACAACAATAAAGGTGTGAGAAAAGTCGCCGGGCCGGTTGTCACCGGTCCGGTTTTTTTATTTATTTTTCTTCTTTTTTATTCAGTGATTTGTAGATTTCGTGCTGAATAGGGACGAGAGCCAGGATGGTTGCCTGCTCATACACGCTGGTGCGGGTAAGTGCGCCGCCTGTGAAGAAACCAATCGCGCCGCCTTTTTGTTTAATATCTTCCACGCCGGTCAGATCCGCCATTTCATCGCCAAGCTCGCGGCCTTCACGGATCCCCGCCAGAATTTTTTCGGGCAGCATCAGGCTGGCTGAACGGGATTCGCCCCGCAGTTGCTGGTGTTCAATGACAATCCAGGCAAAGGTCATATCGCCGTCAATACCTGCTTCAACGCCGACCCAGAAATCTGCTTCCGGTCTTACCTGGCGGGCCGCATTCACACGCTGACGGGCTCCGGTACGGGTTTCTGTATTCCCGATGGGTTGCTGTGGCACACTGCTGTCCACATTTACATCTTCAATATCAAAATTTCCGTTCCCTAAAACCACTTCAAAAGCGGCACGGATTGCCTGAATTTTAGCCGGGTTAGTCGTCGCTGCGATAATATGAAACATGATAATTAAACTACCCACGTTATTTTGTTTGGCGCAGTATAGCGAATATTGGTGGCTTTCCGCAGTATTTTTTACCCCCCGCATGGCGGGCGGCACCGGCGGGGCTATCTGTTTGCGGGATAAAGCGTGATCCCGTGAATACTTTTACGGTATGGTATCGGGGTAATCAGACTTCCACACAGCAAGAGCAGAGATTGATAGTTATGACACAGGTATTTCTTGTCCGTCACGGTGAAACCGAATGGAATGTTCAGCGCCGTATCCAGGGGCATTCCGACAGCCCGTTAACGCAAAGTGGTATTGATCAGGCCGGTCAGGTTGCCGCGCGTCTGAAAAATGAAGGGATCACGCATATTATTGCCAGTGATCTGGGCCGTACACAACAGACTGCGCAACTGATAGCAGATGCCTGCGGCTGTGATGTGATTACAGATCCGCGCCTGCGTGAGCTGAATATGGGGATTCTGGAAAAACGTCAGATCCATACTCTGAATACCGAAGAAGAGGGTTGGCGTCAGAGCTTGCTCAACGGCGCAGAAGAAGGACGCATTCCTCAGGGGGAGTCACTCACTGAGCTGGAAAGCCGGATGCGTGCTGCCCTGGAAAGCACCCGTTACCTGCCGGAAGGCAGCCGGGTTTTGCTGGTCAGTCACGGTATTGCGCTGGGCTGCCTGATTGGCTCGGTGATGGGGCTGCCGCCTTACGCGGAGCGTCGTCTGCGCCTGCGCAACTGTTCATTGTCTGTACTGGAATACCAGGAAAGCCCGTGGCTGGCAGATGGCTGGGTGGTAGAGACTGCGGGGGATACCACGCATCTTACCCTGCCGGCGCTGGATGAAGTGCAACGCTGAACAGACAGATAATATAACTGATGCCGCTCCCGGAGGAACAGATACCGCACGGGGCGGCATGTGTTCAGCGGGGTCAGGGGGCAATTACTGCGGATCGTGCCTGACAGGAATATAGTATTTAAACTCTTCAATATGGTTGCGCGGATCAGCTTCATCGATATCCGTTGCATTCACAACATCCGTATCTTTTCTCAGCTTGTAACGCTCAATATCATAGCCTCTGCGGCGGGTGATCCCCAGGCGCGGCACGCATTGTCCGTAAATCGTGAAGAGAAACTCCTGCATTGCACCACGGTAAGGAATGCCGTTAAACGTAAAGCAGAGATATTCACCGCCCGGCATCTCCAGCTCACGGAGATTTTCCTGTGTTGTGAATGCGGCAGACTCTTTATCCACAGCCGTGGTATAGCTGACGCTCTGCTCATCTTCTTTATCCGGATTGCGGGACGTGCTGTACAACCCGTAAACATAGTCCGGAATGGTTTTTGCCGCAGAAATATAGCGCAGCCAGAACTCCTGACGCATGTGCGTACAAGCGGTAGCCCAGTCTTCCAGACGATGCGAGCAACTGTTTTCTATCCCCACAACGGTACGCGGCGGGAATGTCACAAATTCATACTCCGGCATAGGGACATCGTTGAGCAAAATAGCAGAACAAATACCATCAGAGCACCATTCGTCAAGACGGCGATACAGCGCAGGTGTTTTATTAAACTGTTTCTTGAATGCACGGGTGAAGGTTTGCTGTGAGTCAAAACGATACTGAAGTGCGATATCTAAAATCGGACGTGAGGTCAGACGCAGTGCAATAGCTGCGCGTGACAGGCGGCGGGCGCGGATATAAGCCCCGATAGCTTCGCCGGTAACATCCTTGAACATGCGTTGTAAATGCCACTTGGAGTAGCCTGCCTTCGCTGCAACGTGGTCGAGAGAAAGCGGCTGATCTAAGTGCTCATCTAACCAACGGAGTAAATCACGAATGATGCTGGTCTGATCCATACATCTCCCTTATTGGATTGATGACGTTAGAAAATTATACTCGTCATACTTCAGAATGCCCGGATGTTGACTGCGCTCAGCTACCCGGGTCACATAGTTTATCTATATGCTTTCCGGTTATCTTCGCTTGTCGCCTACATGCATTCCGAATCATTCAGAGTATATATAACGGATTAATATTCTAACCTGAGTAATTATCAGTGGGATAATCATTTACTCATTATTACTTTTGGCCGGAGAATATTTTAAGAGTGCTGTGACTATCATAAAACGACAATATGAATTATCTTTGAAATCATACATTTTTCAAATGATTTTCTCGGACTATCAAAAATTATGAATCAGACGAATAAGTCACTACTGGGTATTATTACAGCTATTTCATTGAGTACGTTATCCTTTTTGAGTCATGCCGAAGAGATTGGCTCGGTGGATACCGTATTTAAAATATTTGGTCCTGACCACAAAATTGTGGTGGAAGCGTTTGATGACCCGGATGTGGAAAATATCACCTGTTACCTGAGCCGGGCGAAAACCGGTGGATTTACAGGCGGACTGGGACTGGCTGAGGATACCTCAGATGCCGCAATTTCCTGCCAGCAGGTCGGACCGGTCACGGTCAGTGATAAAGTGAAAAAAGGTAAGAAAGACAAAGGGCAGGTTGTTTTCCAAAAACGAACATCTATGGTATTCAAGAAGTTACAGGTTGTTCGTTTTTATGATGAGAAACGTCACGCACTGGTCTATCTTACCTACTCAGATAAAGTCGTTGACGGCTCACCAAAGAATGCGCTGAGTGCGGTACCGATTATGCCGTGGAATAACTGATAACAGACGTAACAAAGCCCCGGTGTCGCAGTACGACGCCGGGGCTGATATTACGTTACTGCTGTGGCAGAAGATTACTCTTCGAGATCACCACAGAACCGGTAACCTTCGCCGTGGATCGTGGCGATAATTTCCGGGGTATCCGGTGTGGATTCGAAATGCTTACGGATACGGCGGATGGTGACATCCACAGTCCGGTCATGCGGTTTCAGTTCACGGCCAGTCATTTTTTTCAGCAATTCAGCACGGGTCTGAATTTTGCCCGGGTTTTCGCAGAAGTGCAGCATGGCACGGAATTCACTGCGCGGGAGCTTATACTGCTCACCGGTCGGTCCGATTAATGAACGACTGTTAATATCCAGTTCCCAGCCATTAAACTTGTAACTTTCCACACTGCGGCGCTCTTCACTACCACCGGACAGATTCATGGTCCGTGAGAGTAAGTTGCGGGCACGGATAGTCAGTTCACGCGGATTAAACGGCTTGGTAATATAGTCATCAGCACCAATTTCCAGACCGAGAATTTTATCGACTTCATTATCACGGCCGGTTAAGAACATTAATGCCACATTTGCCTGTTCACGGAGCTCGCGCGCCAATAACAGACCATTTTTTCCCGGGAGGTTGATGTCCATGATAACCAAATTGATATCATGGTCTGACAGTACATTATGCATCTCTGCACCATCAGTGGCTTCATGTACAACATAACCCTCTGCTTCAAAAATACTTTTCAGAGTGTTACGTGTGACGATCTCATCTTCAACAATTAAAATATGCGGGGTTTGCATAATAGTCGCTACCTAAATCACTTAGAATTATAAGAAATTGGATTATCTGCCCGGGCTTTCTGTGTCGGTGTAGTTTTGGTTATGTCTGACACGAAACCTGTGAACAGAAAAAAATCTGGTTCAGACCGCGTTTTTACAATCACTCAATTCAAAAAGTAAAGAATTGAAACGATTCGTACCAATATTAGTCTATTAACACCAATATAACAGCAACCCATTCATTTACCATCTGGAAAACTAACCTTTGTTGATACATATCAAAATCAATTGTAGCACGTTAACACATTCTTCAATTGTTAATTGCCGGTTTTAATGATTGTCAAATAAATAGAGATACAATGTTAACCATTATATCTGACTTGTCTGATTATTGTACATTTTTCTCCCGGGTAAACAGCGAAAAATGCAACCTGCGCAAGAAAAGTTAAAAAAAACAAAAAATCCTCATCATATGAAATTAAATTCCGGCTTATGTGTAAATGACAGTGCGAATTTACCGGAATCTCTTTTTAATATGTTATGCGACCGGACTCTGATAGTCTGATTTTTCAGGTTATTCAGAAGAATAATTTGACATCAACCCGCCTTTCCTTTAACCGTAATAGGGTAAATCAGATAATGGACAGACAGGAACTCAATGCGTAATCACAGCCTCAATATGATTATTATTACGACCACCACCACCATTACCACCGGCGGTGCGGGCTGACGCATATCTGAATCACGAAAAAAGCCCGCACAAAAAATTGTGCGGGCTTTTTTTTTGGACTAAAAACGGCAGGAGCAGGTGACACATGCGTGTACTTAAATTTGGCGGCACATCCGTGGCAAACACGGAACGTATGCTTAACATCGCGGGAATTGCAGAGAAAAAACTCGCACAGGGACAGGTTGCACTGGTGCTTTCCGCACCGGCAAAAATAACTAATTATTTAGTGGCGATGGTAGAGCAGACCGTCAGCGGCCAGGACGCACACACGCTGGTACATGACGCAGAATCTATTCTGAACGGCATTCTGGACGGGCTGAACGCCACTGTTTCCGGGTTTGAGTATGCACGTCTGAAGGGGGAAACTGAGCAGGAAATCAGCCGCATCAAACAGGTTCTGCACGGGGTATCACTTCTGGGGCAGTGTCCGGACAGTATCAACGCCAATATGATCAGCTGCGGTGAGCGGTTTTCTATTGCGGTTATGGCATCACTGCTGAAAGCCCGCGGGCACAAAGTGACTGTTATCGACCCGGTGATGAGTCTGCTGGCGGTCGGTGCGTATCTTGAATCGACAGTTGATATCAATGAATCCACCAAACGCATAGCGGCGCTGAATATTCCAGCGGATCATATTGTTCTGATGGCGGGGTTCACGGCAGGGAATGAGCAGGGTGAGCTGGTTGTGCTGGGGCGCAACGGCTCTGATTATTCTGCCGCTGTGCTGGCGGCCTGTTTGCGTGCCAAATGCTGTGAGATCTGGACAGATGTGGATGGTGTTTATACCTGCGACCCGCGCTTTGTTCCGGACGCCCGGCTGTTGAAAGGCATGTCTTATCAGGAAGCAATGGAACTCTCTTATTTCGGTGCAAAAGTACTGCATCCCCGCACTATTGCACCGATTGCGCAATTTCAGATCCCGTGTCTGATTAAAAATACCCTTAACCCGCAAGCGCCAGGCACACTGATTGGTGATGGTCAGCGTGATGACAGCACGCCGGTGAAAGGGATCACCAACCTCAATAATATGGCGATGTTTAATGTCTCCGGCCCGGGCATGAAAGGCATGGTCGGGATGGCGGCGCGCGTATTTACAGTGATGTCGCGACGCAATATCTCAATTGTCCTGATCACGCAGTCTTCGTCAGAGTACAGCATCAGCTTTTGTGTGACTCAGAAAGACAAAGTCCGCACTCAGCAGGCGCTGGAAGAGGAATTTTATCTTGAGCTGAAAGAGGGCGTGCTGGAGCCCCTGGATGTGCTGGATAACCTGGCGATTGTCTCTGTGGTCGGGGACGGTATGCGCACGCTCAAGGGAATCTCCGCCCGTTTCTTCTCGGCACTGACCCGCGCCAACATCAATATTATCGCGATTGCACAAGGGTCATCCGAGCGTTCGATTTCTGCGGTGGTGGATAACTCCCTTGCCGCATCGGGTGTCCGTCTTTGTCACCAGATGCTGTTTAACACGGACCGCATTGTTGAAGTGTTTGTGATCGGTACCGGCGGGGTCGGCAGTGCGCTGCTGGAGCAGATCTACCGCCAGCAATCGTGGCTGAAAGCCCGCAATATCGACCTGCGGGTGTGCGGGATAGCCAACTCGAAAGCGATGCTGACAAATATGCGCGGCATTGATTTGCAGGACTGGCGTCCGGCGCTGGCGCAGGCGAAAGAGCCGTTCAGCCTCAGCCGCTTGATTCGCCTGGAAAAAGAGTACCATTTTCTCAATCCGGTGATTGTGGATTGTACTTCGAATGAGGAGATTGCTCTCCAGTATTCAGCTTTCCTGAAAGACGGATTTAATGTGGTCACGCCGAACAAAAAAGCTAACACATTATCCATGGATTACTACCACGAATTACGCCGGGCGGCGGCACAATCAAAGCGCCAGTTCCGTTATGACACTAACGTCGGTGCAGGACTGCCGGTTATCGAAAACCTTCAGAACCTGCTGAGTGCGGGGGATGAATTAGTGCAGTTCAACGGCATTCTTTCCGGTTCTCTCTCTTTTATTTTCGGGATGCTCGATGAAGGAATGTCGCTTTCAGCCGCGACGGCTATCGCCAAAACAAAAGGCTTTACAGAGCCGGATCCCCGCGATGACCTCTCCGGCATGGATATCGCGCGTAAGCTGCTGATCCTCGCCCGTGAAACCGGTCTTGCGCTTGAGCTTTCTGATATTCAGGTGGAATCTGTCCTGCCGCCGGACTTTGATGCCACAGGTGATGTGGATACGTTTATGGCAAATCTGCCTTCTCTTGATGCTGCCTTTGCTGATCGTGTGGCGAAAGCAGCAGAAGCCGGACGTGTTTTGCGCTATGTTGGCGTGATTGATAACGGCTGCTGTCAGGTGAAAATCATGGACGTGGATGGTAACGATCCGCTGTATAAAGTGAAAAACGGCGAAAACGCGCTGGCATTCTACACCCGCTATTATCAGCCTATCCCGCTGGTGTTACGCGGCTACGGAGCAGGTAATGATGTGACAGCCGCCGGGATTTTTGCCGATGTGTTGCGCACAATGTCATGGAAACTGGGAGTGTAACGGGTGATTAAAATTTATGCACCGGCGTCAATCGGGAATGTAAGTGTGGGGTTCGATGTGCTGGGTGCGGCAGTGTCTCCGGTCAGCGGAGAACTGCTCGGTGACTGTGTGTCTGTTGCAAAAGCCACGCAGTTTTCACTGACAAACAGCGGGCGGTTTGTCAAAAAACTGCCCGATAACCCGAAACACAATATCGTTTACCAGTGCTGGGAGCGTTATTGTGAAGTACTCGGGGATATATTACCTGTGGCGATGACGCTGGAAAAAAATATGCCGATTGGCTCCGGGCTTGGCTCCAGTGCCTGTTCCGTTGTCGCCGCGCTGGTTGCGCTGAATGATTACGCCGGCAAGCCGCTGGATGATATGACGCTGCTGCGCCTGATGGGCGAGATGGAAGGTCGCATCTCCGGCAGTGTGCATTATGACAATGTCGCGCCGTGCTTCCTGGGAGGATTGCAGCTCAATATTGAGACACCGGACAGTGTCAGTCAGGCGGTGCCGTGTTTTGACAATTGGTACTGGGTGATGGCGTATCCCGGCATTAAAGTCTCCACAGCCCAGGCGCGGGCAATTTTACCGGCGGCGTATTCCCGGTCTGACATTGTGGATCACGGGCGCAATCTGGCGGGGTTTATCCACGCCTGTCACACCGGGCAGGCGGATTTGGCCGCATCCATGATCCGCGATGTGGTTGCTGAGCCGTACCGCCGGCAGTTATTACCGAATTTTGATGCTGTGCGCACACAGGTTATGTCCTGCGGTGCGAAAGCCTGCGGGATCTCCGGTTCCGGGCCGACACTGTTTGCTGTTTGTGACAACAAAGCGGCAGCAGAGCAGGTCGCAGATGTGTTTACCACGCAATATCTGCAAAACAGCGAAGGATTTGTTCATCTGTGCCGCCTGGATCTCGCGGGCGCACGACAAGTAAGCGCATAAGGTTAAAAAATGGAACTGTACAATTTAAAAGACGAAAGCGAGAAAGTCAGTTTTGCGCAGGCGGTAAAACAAGGCCTGGGGCGTGGTCAGGGGCTGTTTTTCCCGCGTGACCTTCCGTTCTTTGACTCTGAGTCGATGGATAATCTGCTGGCAATGGATTTTGTCAGCCGCAGTGTGGTTATTCTGCATGCGCTGATTGGTGATGAAATTCCCCGGGAAGAGCTGGATACGCGTGTCCGCGCCGCGTTTGCTTTCCCGGCACCACTGAAACAGGTGGAAAGTGATGTGAGCTGCCTGGAACTGTTTCATGGCCCGACCCTGGCGTTTAAAGATTTTGGCGGGCGCTTTATGGCGCAGGCGCTGGCAGCGGTTGCCGGTGATAAACCCGTTACTATTCTGACCGCAACCTCCGGCGATACCGGGGCTGCTGTGGCGCATGCCTTTTATGGTCTGAAAAATGTGCAGGTGGTGATCCTTTATCCGCAGGGGAAAATCAGCCCGTTACAGGAAAAATTGTTCTGCACACTGGGTAAAAATATTCATACGGTAGCCGTGCAGGATGATTTCGATGCCTGCCAGGCGTTGGTAAAACAGGCATTTGATGATGAAGAACTGAAACAGGTGCTGCATCTCAATTCGGCGAATTCAATTAATATCAGCCGTCTGCTGGCGCAGATTTGCTATTACTTTGAAGCGGTGGCACAGGCTCCGGCAGAAAAACGCGGCGAACTGGTCTTTTCTGTCCCGAGCGGAAATTTCGGCGACCTCACCGCAGGGGTTCTGGCGAAAGCAATGGGATTGCCGGTGAAGCGTTTTATCGCCGCCACTAATGCTAATGACACGGTGCCGCGCTATCTGGCGGACGGACAGTGGAAACCGGCGGTGACTGTCGCAACGCTGTCTAATGCGATGGATGTCAGTCAGCCGAATAACTGGCCGCGGATTGAAGCACTGTTTGCGCGTCAGGGCTGGTCATTGCGTGATTTGCGTTCCGGTGCGGTAAATGATGATGAAACACGTGAAACAATGCGCGAACTGGCGGGGAAAGGGTATATTTCTGAACCGCATGCCGCCATTGCGTATCGCTTGCTGCGTAAAGATTTACAACCCGGGGAATACGGTATTTTCCTCGGCACGGCACATCCGGCAAAATTTCTGGAAAGTGTGGAAGCCATTCTTGACCAAAAACTGCCGTTACCGGCAGAGCTGGCTGAGCGGGCTGATTTGCCGCTGCTGTCTGCGGTATTACCGGCTGATTTTGCAGCACTGCGGGACTATTTAATGAAGACAGTGAAACCGTAACCCTGACTATTATTAATAAAGTGATGATGACGGGTAAGTAAACAAAAAGTATGCAGCGCCATGGATGGTGCTGCTGAGCGTACCCGCGTCATCCTTTCGTCCATAGCTGCGTTGGCAGTGTTCAGTAGCCCGGGTTACATGCGAATGTATGCTCCCCGTATCAGCAGTAATTACTGCTCCGGGCGGGTAAATACCAGCTCCCGTTCTGTGGACTGATGTTCATTAAAGCGGTAACCATCCAGATCAAAATCAGGCAGTTGTGACGGCTGCGTCAGGCGGTTCTGAATAATAAAGCGGCTCATCAGCCCGCGCGCTTTTTTTGCGTAGAAACTGATCACTTTGTATTTGCCGTTTTTCTCATCGAGAAAGACCGGTTTAATCATTACCGCATCCAGTTTCTTCAGATTCACGGCTTTGAAATACTCATCAGATGCCAGGTTCACCAGAACATTATCACCTTGCGCTGCCAGCGCCTGATTGAGATTCTCAGTGATGAGATCGCCCCAGAACGTATAGAGATTATTTCCGCGCGGATTGGCCAGTTTTGTGCCCATTTCCAGGCGGTACGGACGCATTAAATCCAGCGGGCGCAGCACACCGTAAAGTCCCGAGAGCATCCGCAGATGCTGCTGGGCAAAATCAAAATCCGCCTCACTGAAAGTGTCCGCCTGCATGCCGGTGTAGACATCCCCTTTAAAGGCAAGGATCGCCTGGCGCGCATTTTCCGGTGTGAAATCCGGCTGCCATTCACCGAAACGGGCGGCGTTCAGACCGGCGAGTTTATCGCTGATATGCATCAGAGAGCCGATATCCGCCGGGGTCAGTTTGCGGCAGGTTTGCATCAGTTCTTCTGATTGTGCGAGCAGCTCAGGCTGTGTATAGCGCTGCGTGGTCAGCGGGCTGTCATAATCGAGCGTTTTGGCAGGGGAAATCGTCAGCAGCATAATAGTCGGCTCCGGTCTGTTTTCATCATTATGCGGTCTACTCTATCAAAAAAAATGCGGCAACGGGCAAATCACAGCAATAGCCGGAAAGGGGATCTGTGCAGATTAGATGAAATTATCATAATTACAGATGGTTAGATAAAAACAGTCACTGATGATGCGGATTTTCCTTGCTTGCGCAGCAGGCTGACCGTGATATTATCAAACGCAGTTGCGGCATATTGCCATCTATACCCGTCATACTTCAGGATGCACTGGCTTTGCTTGTCGCCGACATGAATCCCGAATTATGTAGAGTATCTTCTGACATAAGATGAGAGACGAAAATGACCGATAAATTGACTTCCCTGCGTAATCTGACCACGGTCGTGGCCGATACCGGTGACATTGCAGCAATGAAGCTTTACAAGCCTCAGGATGCCACCACAAACCCATCTCTGATCCTCAACGCAGCGCAAATTCCTGAATACCGTCAGTTAATTGACGAAGCGGTAACCTGGGCGCGCGGGCAGAGTGATTCACGTGAACAGCAGATTATCGATGCCGGTGATAAGCTGGCGGTAAATATCGGTCTGGAAATTCTCAAACTTATTCCCGGCCGTATCTCAACAGAAGTGGATGCCCGTCTCTCTTATGACACTAAGGCGAGTATCGCCAAAGCAAAACGTCTGATCAAACTGTATAATGATGCCGGTATCAGCAATGACCGTATCCTTATCAAGCTTGCCTCTACCTGGCAGGGTATCCGCGCGGCAGAACAGCTGGAAAAAGAAGGTATCAACTGTAACCTGACACTGCTGTTCTCCTTTGCCCAGGCGCGAGCCTGTGCGGAAGCGGGTGTGTATCTGATCTCCCCGTTTGTTGGTCGTATCCTCGACTGGTACAAAGCCAACGGCGATAAAAAAGAGTTCACACCGGCAGAAGATCCGGGCGTGATTTCTGTCACTGAGATCTACAATTTCTACAAAGAGCACGGCTACAAAACCGTGGTTATGGGCGCAAGCTTCCGTAACTCAGGCGAAATCCTGGAACTGGCCGGTTGTGACCGTCTGACCATCGCACCTGCTCTGCTCAAAGAGCTGTCAGAAGCGACCGGGGCTGTTGAGCGCAAACTGGAGTACAAAGGTGACGTTAAAGCGCGCCCTGCGCCACTGACTGAAGCTGAATTCTACTGGGCTCATCACAGTGATCCTATGGCAACTGAAAAATTGGCGGACGGTATCCGTAAGTTTGCAGTAGACCAGGGTAAACTGGAAAAAATGATCGCCGATCTGCTGTAATATTTGATTAACAGCATGATTGTGAGAGGCAGCCGGTTGGCTGCCTTTTTTGTTTCCGGCACCAATGTTATGCTGGCGCCGGAGTCAAAATGACGCAGAGGTAATTATGAATAATGTGTTGCGCATCGGTCTTGTCTCGGTTTCTGACCGCGCATCCGGTGGTATTTATGAAGACAAAGGTATCCCGGCTTTACAGGCGTGGCTGGCGAAAACTATCACCACGCCCTTTCAGACAGAAACCCGCCTGATCCCGGATGAAGAAACGATGATCAGCCAGACACTGTGTGAGCTGGTGGATGAATTCGGTTGCCATCTGGTGCTGACAACCGGCGGCACCGGACCCGCCAGACGCGATGTCACTCCTGATGCAACGCTGGCAGTTGCCGATCGCGAAATGCCCGGGTTTGGTGAACAAATGCGCCAGATCAGCCTGAAATTTGTGCCGACCGCGATCCTCTCCCGTCAGGTGGGCGTGATCCGCAATCAGTCACTGATCCTCAATCTGCCCGGTCAGCCGAAAGCTATTGCAGAAACCCTGGAAGGGCTGAAAGATGAAAGCGGGAACGTTACCGTTTCTGGTATTTTTGCCAGTGTACCGTATTGTATACAGTTACTGGATGGTCCCTATATTGAAACTGACCCTCAGGTTGTCGCGGCATTTCGTCCTAAATCAGCCATAAAGCCACAGTAATTCAGGGTATTCAGCATAAAATAAAAAACGTTCCCCTGAGCACCTTTCTTGTCCTATGATGCGTTCACCTACTTATGTAAAGTAAAAATAACAGAAATGTAAAGACAGGAAAGGTGAACTCATGGCTCAAACGGCTCTCCGGACGCTGAACCGGCAGGATTACAAAACGCTCTCTCTTGCAGCTCTGGGCGGCGCACTCGAATTCTACGATTTCATCATCTTTATCTTTTTTGCGGTCACTATCGGGCAACTATTTTTCCCGCCGGACATTCCCGGCTGGCTGGTGCAATTACAAACCTTCGGGATTTTTGCGGCCGGCTATCTGGTGCGCCCGCTGGGCGGTATTGTAATGGCGCATTTCGGCGACCTCGTCGGGCGCAAAAAAATGTTCTCTCTCAGCATTCTGCTGATGGCGGTGCCGACGCTCTGTATCGGCCTGCTGCCGACCTATGAAACCATTGGTATTGCCGCTCCGGTACTGCTTCTGCTGATGCGGATTATGCAGGGTGCGGCTATCGGCGGGGAAGTCCCGGGGGCGTGGGTGTTTGTCTCCGAACACGTACCAAAGCACCGCATTGGTATTGCCTGCGGTACGCTGACTGCCGGGCTGACGGTCGGGATACTCCTCGGCTCTCTGGTGGCGATGATGATAGCGACGCAGCTTACTGATGCGCAGCAACTGAGCTGGGGCTGGCGTGTACCCTTTTTCCTCGGCGGTATTTTCGGTTTTGTCGCACTCTATTTACGCCGCTGGTTAGCGGAAACCCCGGTTTTTCAGGAAATGCAAAAACAGAAAGCGTTAGCGAAAGAATTACCACTGAAAACCGTGATTGCGGATCACCGGGAAGCGATAGTTATCTCAATGCTGCTGACGTGGCTGCTGTCTGCCGGTGTGGTGGTGGTGATCCTGCTGACGCCTGCGTACTTACAGACAGAATTCGGATTGGCAAAAGCGGTGGTTTCGGTTGCTAATATGACCGCGATCCTTGCGTTATGTGCCGGTTGCCTGGTTGCAGGATTCTTATGTGACAAACTGGGGGCCGCGATTGTTTTTATCGGTGGCAGTATTTTGCTGGCGGCGTGTACCGGCTATTTTTATCTGACTGCCGGTGACCCGGGAACACCACTGTCACTGACTTACGGGCTGGCTGGGTTCAGTGTCGGCGTAGTTGGCGCGGTGCCGTTTGTCCTGGTAAACAGTTATCCTGCTGAAATCCGCTTCAGCGGAATTTCATTTTCCTACAATGTATCCTATGCCATTTTTGGCGGGCTGACGCCTGTTGTGGTGACGCTCTTTCTGAAATGGACGCCTCTTGCACCGGCTTATTATATGGCGGGGTTGTCACTGATAGGTTTATTAACGGGGCTTTATATGCGTAAAGCCACAGTACACCGGCGGATGGTGGTGCTTAGTTCCTGATAACAAACCGCATTTATACTCGTCATACTTCAGGATACCCGGGTGTTGACCGCACTCAGCCAGCCAGGTCACATACTTATCTGTATGTGACCCGGCAATCGGAGCTTGCCGCCTTCCTGCATCCTGAATGACGTTGGGTATATGTTGTAATGACAACGCTGTTATTGCGGAATTTTTCAGCAATTCGTCATTTTCTTTTAAATAATCTGTTTTTTTTCTGTTTTACCCTTGATGAATGCATTTATGACCCCATCTAGTTGTCATCGGAAACTGAATCTCAGTTGAATTTCTTTTAGCGTTGCGGATGTCCTGTACCGTCAGGGGAGAATCCGGGTCAGGATGGCGAAAATTTTTTCTTGAAAAGTGAAAATCGAACCTCATATATATCGTAACGTAAGACAGAACAGAATTATTCGGAGGCGTTTAAATGGGTAAAATTATTGGTATCGACTTAGGTACAACTAACTCTTGTGTTGCTGTTATGGATGGCAACAAAGCGCGTGTACTGGAGAATGCGGAAGGCGATCGCACAACACCGTCAATCATTGCGTATACCGCCGATGGCGAAATTTTAGTCGGACAGCCGGCAAAACGTCAGGCTGTGACTAACCCGCAAAATACACTGTTTGCTATCAAACGACTGATTGGTCGTCGTTTTAATGAAGAAGAAGTCAGCCGTGACATGAATATCATGCCGTACAAAATTGTCGAAGCAGATAACGGTGACGCATGGGTGGAAGCGAAAGGCCAGAAAATGGCACCACCACAGATTTCAGCTGAAGTGCTGAAAAAAATGAAGAAAACCGCTGAAGACTATCTCGGCGAGCCGGTAACTGAAGCAGTTATCACCGTTCCTGCATACTTTAATGATGCGCAGCGTCAGGCAACAAAAGACGCAGGGCGAATTGCAGGTCTGGATGTAAAACGTATTATCAACGAACCAACTGCGGCAGCGCTGGCTTATGGCCTTGACCGTGAAGTCGGTAACCGTACTATCGCGGTATTTGACCTTGGTGGTGGTACATTCGATATCTCTATCATCGAAATCGATGAAGTTGATGGCGAAAAAACCTATGAAGTGCTGGCAACGAACGGCGACACTCACTTAGGTGGTGAAGACTTCGACAGCCGTATGATCAACTATCTGGTTGAAGAATTTAAGAAAGAGCAGGGTATCGACCTGCGTAACGACCCGCTGGCAATGCAGCGTCTGAAAGAAGCTGCCGAGAAAGCAAAAATTGAGCTTTCTTCCGCTCAGCAAACAGACGTTAACCTGCCGTACATCACGGCGGACGCGTCTGGTCCTAAACACATGAACATTAAAGTGACCCGTGCAAAACTGGAGTCGCTGGTTGAAGACCTGGTTAAGCGCTGTATGGAGCCGGTCAAAGTTGCATTAAAGGATGCCGGACTGTCTGTTGGTGACATCCAGGATGTTATCCTGGTTGGTGGTCAGACCCGTATGCCGATGGTTCAGAAAACCGTAGCAGATTTCTTCGGTAAAGAGCCACGTAAAGACGTGAACCCGGACGAAGCCGTTGCTGTTGGTGCGGCAGTTCAGGGTGGTGTGTTAGGCGGCGAAGTGAAAGATGTTCTGCTGCTGGATGTCACCCCGCTGTCGCTGGGTATCGAAACCATGGGTGGTGTGATGACGGCGCTTATCGCCAAAAATACCACTATCCCGACCAAACACAGCCAGGTGTTCTCCACAGCGGAAGACAACCAGTCTGCGGTGACTATTCATGTGTTACAGGGTGAGCGTAAACGTTCCGGTGACAACAAATCACTGGGTCAGTTTAACTTAGATGGCATCCAGCCTGCACCACGCGGTATGCCGCAGGTTGAAGTCACATTTGATATTGATGCGGATGGTATCCTGCATGTGTCTGCTAAAGATAAAAACAGCGGACGTGAGCAGAACATCACCATTAAAGCCTCTTCCGGTCTGAACGAAGAAGAGATCCAGCAAATGGTTCGTGATGCTGAAGCTAACGCAGAAGCTGACCGTAAGTTTGAAGAGCTGGTACAGGTTCGCAACCAGGCAGATCAACTGGTTCACGCAACCCGTAAACAGATTGAAGAAGCAGGCGACAAACTGCCGGGCGACGATAAAGTAAAAATCGAGCAGGCAGTAAGTGAGCTGGAAATTGCAGTCAAAGGCGAAGATAAAGCGGCTATCGAAGAGAAAACGAAAGCGCTGATCGAGGCTTCTGCCAAGCTGATGGAAATGGCTCAGCAGCAGGCTCAGACAGGTGCCGCTGGTGCTGATGCTGCGCAGGATGCTGGTCAGAATGATGATGTTGTCGATGCTGAATTCGAAGAAGTTGATGATAGCAAAGACAAAAAATAAGGCCCTTAGCGGGCGCGGTGATGGACAAGATTAATCACTGAAAACCCACACGGGCGTTGAGGAAACTCTGCGCCCGTGTGCGTGTGTGTTAAGGGACAAAACGGATGGCAAAAAAAGATTACTACGAGGTGTTGGGCGTCTCTAAATCAGCAGATGAAAAAGAGATTAAAAAAGCCTACAAACGCCTTGCGATGAAATATCACCCTGACCGTAATCAGGGCGATAAAGGTGCAGAAGATCAATTCAAAGAAGTTAAAGAAGCTTACGAAATTCTCATCGACAGCCAGAAGCGTGCGGCGTATGACCAGTATGGTCATGCAGCATTTGAACAAGGCGGGATGGGCGGAGGCGGACAAGGCGGCGGTTTCGGCGGCGCTGATTTCGGTGATATTTTTGGTGACGTCTTCGGTGATATTTTCGGTGGCGGACGCCGTCAGCAACGCGCATCGCGCGGGGCAGACCTGCGTTACAGCATAGAGCTGACACTGGAAGAAGCGGTTCGTGGTGTGACCAAAGAGATCCGTATTCCGACGCTGGAAACCTGTGATAAATGCCACGGCAGCGGCGCGAAAGAAGGTACAGATCCACAGACGTGTCCGACCTGTCATGGTATGGGCCAGGTGCAGATGCGCCAGGGGTTCTTTGCGGTTCAGCAGGCGTGTCCGACTTGTCAGGGACGCGGTCAGATTATCAAAGATCCGTGCAGCAAATGTCATGGTCATGGTCGTGTTGAGCGCTATAAAACCTTGTCAGTCAAAATTCCGGCAGGGATGGACAGCGGTGACCGTATCCGTCTGACCGGTGAAGGTGAAGCAGGCGAAATGGGGGCACCGGCGGGCGATCTGTACGTTGAAGTCCACGTTCGTCAGCATAATATCTTTGAGCGTGAAGGCAGCAACCTTTATTGCGAAGTGCCGATTGGTTTTTCCGTTGCGGCACTGGGCGGTGAAATTGAAGTGCCGACACTGGACGGGCGCGTTAAGCTCAAAATACCGGCTGAAACCCAGACCGGTAAGCAGTTCCGCATGAAAGGCAAAGGTGTCAGACCTGCGCGCGGCGGAATGCAGGGCGACCTGATGTGCCGTGTTGTGGTCGAAACCCCGGTTAAACTGAGCGAAAAACAGAAAGAACTGTTACGTGAGTTCGGTGAATCGGTGGAAGGCCAGAGTGGTCACAACAACAGCCCGAAAGCAAAACGCTTCCTTGACGTGGTGAAAAAATTCTTTGATGACCTGACGAAGTAAGTCAGCTTCAGATAAAAACTGAACCGGCCGGAATATTATTTCCGGCCGGTTTTTTTGTGTGATTTATACAAGCATTTATTGCCTGTTTTTTTATTCTGCTTTAACCATTTAATCGTTAAGGCAAATAACATGGAAGTCATCGGCCAGAATATATCAATCTCTGAATTAATTAAGGACACATCGACAAGGTTTGGAAATGGAGGCTTCAGCCGTTTTATCTCGGGTGTGCAAAATTCATCAGAGCAACCGTTTCACTGTACAAAAGAGCAGGCTGAAATTTTCAGAATAAATAATTTTGCCGTACTCAGGAGCCTATTCAGAGAAAGTGTTATGAGTATGGATATGACTCCGTTTAAAAATATATCAGCCGAAATTAAAGTTTATCGGGAAAGCCAGTCATCTTTCTCACGCTTCTGCCAAGGTCGCGTTCTGGATAAAATTCAGGAAAAATGTACAAATATCATGGCAATGAATGAATATTTCAGCCGATTGCCTGCGTTACACCGTGATACCACGGTGCCAGATTCTGCGGTTTACACAACTGAAGATATTACGGGAAAATATAAAGCGCAGGGACTTTTTGTGTTGCAGAGAAGCCTGACTGCCGGGAAGGATGCAGCTCCGGCAAATTATGCCAACCCGGAAATGTTAACTCAGGTAAAAATCAAGACTGGCAGTACAGTTGAACTGCTTGTATCAGGCCGGTTGTATGACAAAAAACCGGACTAACCGCCAAGTTTTATCACAATAACACCTGCGACAATGATACAGGCGGCAACTATCCGCGCCTGTGTCAGCCGCTCTTTCAGGAAAAAGGCGGAGAGCAGCAAGGCAAACAGTACGCTGGTCTCCCGCAATGAAGCTACAATCATAATCGGTGCTTGTCCCATTGCCCAAATCACGATGCCGTAACTGAATATCTGCAATATGCCACCGGTAAGCCCGGGCTTACTGTAGCGCAAAAAATTTTGTGTAAAATTATGCCGGTAGCGGGCAAACCCTAATATCAGCATCACCCATCCGTTTAATGCAAACAGCCAGAAAATATAGGTCAGGGGATCTGAACTGCTGCGCGCCCCGAAACCATCAGAAAGCGTATAACAGGCGGTAAAAAAGGCAGTGATAATGGCATAAACCAGCCCGGTACGGGCATGGGGCGGTGAACGGCGGTTGAAGGCCAGCAGAATAACGCCGGATACAATCAGCATAATACCAGCGAATGATAACCATGCCAGATGTTCACCAAACAACGCGACAGCAAAAAGGGTGGTCAGTAAAGGCGCACATCCGCGTGAGACAGGGTAAATCTGGCTGAGATCCCCGCAGGCATAAGCCCGGCTCAGGCAGACAGCATAACCGATATGAAACAGTGCGGAGAGTACCAGCCATTTCAGTGTTGCGGCGTCGGGCAATCCTAACCAGAACAGGGCAGGAACAGATACCAGACCTGAATAAATCGTCATAACGGCGATACCGAGAAACCTGTCCTGACCAAATTTTATCACCGCATTCCAGCTTGCATGGAAAACGGCGGCAAAAAGAACAGCAATAAACAGCGTGGCGGACATAAAAATAACCTGTTTTGATTCAGAGTAGGAGCAATTTGATACTAAAATATCAGCCAATATGATGAACAAAAAGGCATTCATCGCTATCATTAAGTGTTTGCTTAGTGTTAATTAATATTTTTATTTAAGATTATTCTGTGATGTAAACACTGTTTTAATCGAAAAAACCGATGTTTAAGTGATAAATAATCTACTTTTTTCGAGTTGATGATTCGCATAGTATTAACGTCAATAGTATTGATGTCGACAGTGTAAACGGAGTTAAATTATGAAAGCAATTATTCGACAGTTTTTAAGACTTGAAGCCGCGGGTGGCATACTGCTGATTATTGCCGCTCTGGTTGCATTAATAATGGCAAATACATCGCTGTCGGTCGTGTATCAGCAGTTTCTTGATATTCCGGTTGCCGTGAAATTTTCTGCGCTGGAAATTGATAAGCCATTGTTATTATGGATTAATGATGCCCTGATGGCGATATTTTTCCTTGTCGTCGGGCTGGAAGTTAAGCGGGAGCTGATGGTTGGCTCTCTGGCAGGACGCGACAAAGCAATGTTTCCGGCGATTGCCGCGCTTGGTGGCATGGTTGCCCCTGCGCTGGTGTATCTTTTGTTCAACGGGAGTGATCCCGCAGCCAGTCAGGGCTGGGCAATACCTGCGGCAACTGATATTGCCTTTGCACTTGGCGTTATGGCGCTGCTGGGTAAACGGGTGCCGACAGAACTGAAAGTCTTTCTGCTGGCGCTGGCAATTATTGATGACCTCGGCGTCATTGTGATTATTGCCTTATTTTATACCAAAACAGTGTCGCTTACGGCGTTATTGCTGGCGGCATTAATGGTTGTTGTGTTGTGCCTGATGAACTGGCGCAATGTTAACAATACAGCGGCTTATATGGTTGCAGGGCTGATATTATGGGTCTGTATTCTGAAGTCCGGCGTCCACGCCACACTGGCGGGGGTGATTGTCGGGTTCCTTATCCCGCTGCGCAGTAAAGATGGAGTACACTCTCCGTCTGAAGAGCTGGAGCATGTTATGCATCCGTGGGTGGCGTATCTTATCCTGCCACTGTTTGCGTTTGCGAATGCGGGCGTCAATGTACAGGGTATTTCAATGGATGCCTTGATGGGCGCATTGCCGCTGGGAATACTGCTCGGGTTATTTATCGGTAAACCGTTGGGGATTTTTACGGCGTGTCTGATTTCGGTAAAACTGGGCTTTGCAAAATTGCCGGAGAGGATTACTCTTAGCCATATATTTGCGGTATCAGTGTTGTGCGGGATCGGTTTTACTATGTCAATCTTTATCGCGGGACTGGCATTTGACGGACTACCGGAAGCGTTTAACACCTACTCTAAGCTGGGAATTCTGATTGGCTCCACAATGGCTGCGGTCATCGGGTTATTTTTACTTCACTCAGTGTTACCGAAGAAAACCATCCGGCAGTAATTGATTATTCACCGGCCTCCCGGCCGGTGAATATAACGGAATTTCCGTGTTAACTATCATAAAAAGATAAGGTACGTGTCGGGAAAAACTATGCGCGTCTCCCATTTAAACTACAATCACCTCTATTATTTCTGGCATGTCTGCAAAGAAGGCTCTGTGGTGGGGGCGGCAGAAGCCCTTTATCTGACACCGCAGACAATCACCGGACAAATCAAAGCACTGGAAGAGCGTCTGGACGGCAAACTGTTTAAACGACAGGGCCGGGGACTCGTCCCGTCAGAGCTGGGGCAGCTGGTGTTCCGCTATGCGGATAAAATGTTTATGCTGAGCCAGGAAATGCTGGATATTGTCACCTACAGTCGTGAATCTAATCTGCTGTTTGATGTCGGCGTCGCTGATGCCCTGTCAAAACGGCTGGTCAGTAAAGTTCTGGAAACGGCGGTTGTGGAGCAGGAACAAATTCATCTGCGCTGTTTTGAATCTACCCATGAAATGCTGCTCGAACAGCTGAGCCAGCATAAACTGGATATGATTTTGTCTGATTGCCCGGTGGATTCCACTCAGCAGGAAGGGCTGTTTTCGGTTAAGCTGGGTGAATGCAGTATGAGCTTTTTCTGCCGTCAGCCCGCGCCACAGAAGCCTTTTCCCGCCTGCCTGGAAGAGCGCCGCCTGCTGGTGCCCGGTCGGCGTTCCATGCTGGGGCGTCAGTTGCTGACATGGATCCGCAATAAAAATCTGGAAGTGGAAATTTTGGGTGAGTTTGATGATGCCGCGCTGATGAAAGCCTTCGGCATGTATCACAATGCTATTTTTGTGGCGCCATCACTCTATACCAACGGAATTTTTGCTGACAGTGACATTGTGGAACTGGGTACAGTGGATACCATCAAAGAAGAATATTACGTGATTTTTGCAGAACGGATGATCCAGCACCCAG
Organism: Morganella psychrotolerans; assembly: GCF_965118875.1. Classification (GTDB taxonomy): domain Bacteria; phylum Pseudomonadota; class Gammaproteobacteria; order Enterobacterales; family Enterobacteriaceae; genus Morganella; species Morganella psychrotolerans_C. The sequence continues at coordinate 131,880 of NZ_CBCPJD010000011.1, read as the reverse complement.
CGGTCCAGCGGGTCTGTAATAAGGATTTTTCTGCGCTGTTCAGCGGTTTACAGTCGGTTGAGACCGGAGTTTTGCTCGATTAGACAAAAAAAAGACATAAAAAAACCGGCAAAAGCCGGTTTTTTTATGTCTGCATACAGATTACATTGCTTTGATCTGAGCAGCCAGGTTTGCCTTATGACGGGCAGCCTTGTTTTTGTGGATCAGGCCTTTAGTAGCGTGACGATCCACAAGTGGTTGCATATCATTAAATGCTTTCTGAGCAGCTTCTTTATCGCCGGTGGCGATAGCAGCGTAAACCTTCTTGATAAAGGTACGCACCATCGAACGACGACCAGCGTTATGCTGACGACGTTTTTCAGATTGAATGGCGCGTTTCTTAGCTGATTTGATATTAGCCAAGGTCCAACTCCCAAATATATTCTTCGAGGACAATACAAAGGTGGAGGAATATGCCTGCTCAACTTTATTTTGTCAATGGATTTGTGCAAATAAGCGTCGTTGTACAGCGACGCAAATGTACGTTGTGATGGGCGGGGATTTTATCAGTTTACTCTGCGGGAATACAGTCTTTCCCCCGAAAAAAGTCACGCGACAGACAACATTCTGATGAAAAAAGTATTTTTCGGTATCCCGGGAGGCGGATGTATCGCTTTTCATACAGAGAATTCACGATTCAACCGTAATAGTGGGTTAACCTCACGCGGCGGACAAGGTATAATCGATCTAATTTTGACTGTATTGAGCCTGCTATGGAGCTAATTCGCGGTACTCATAATATTCGCGCGCGACATCACGGATGCGTGCTGACTATTGGTAATTTTGATGGTGTTCATCGCGGGCATCAGGCATTACTGTCACATCTGGCACAAGAAGGGCAACGTCTGGGGCTGCCGTCGGTCGTCATGATCTTCGAGCCGCAGCCGCCGGAATTTTTTGCGCCTGATAAAGCACCGGCACGCCTGACCCGGCTGCGCGATAAGGTAAAATATCTTGCACACTACGGCGCGGACTACTTATTGTGTGTTAAATTCAATAAACAGTTTGCCTCGCTGACGCCGGAAGCCTTTATCTCACACCTGCTGGTTGAACAACTGGGTGTGAAATTTCTGGTGGTCGGGGACGATTTCCGCTTCGGAAAAAACCGGCAGGGTGATTTTGCCGGGTTATGTGAAGCGGGGAAACGTTTTGGTTTTACCGTGCGCAGCACCGAAAGTTTCTGTGATAACGGCACACGGATCAGCAGTACGGCTATCCGCCGCGCGCTGGAATGTGATGATTTAGCGCAGGCCGAAGCGCTGCTAGGGCATCCGTACCGCATCAGCGGGCGGGTGGTTCACGGCAACGAACTCGGGCGCACAATCGGTTTTCCGACAGCCAATATTCCCCTGAAACGCCTGACTGCACCGGTCAGCGGTGTTTATGCGGTGGATGTTTATGGTCTCGGACCGAAGCCGCTTCCGGGTGTGGCTAATATAGGCTCCCGCCCGACAGTGCAGGGTAAAGAGCGACAGTTGGAAGTACATCTGATTGATGCGGCAATGGATTTATACGGGCAGCATCCGGATGTGGTATTACGCAAAAAATTACGAAATGAACAGCGGTTTGCCTCGCTTGATGAGCTGAAAGCGCAAATCGCACAGGATGAAATTGCGGCAAGGGAATTCTTACAATTGCATCCCTCGTTATGTGTTTAACGGAATAATAGTGGAACTGAGAAACTGATGAGTGACTATAAAAATACCCTGAATCTTCCGGAAACAGGATTCCCGATGCGCGGGGACTTAGCAAAGCGCGAACCTGATATGCTGAAACGCTGGTACAAAGACAGTTTGTATCAGGCGATCCGTAAAGCCAAAACAGGTAAAAAAACCTTTATTTTGCATGACGGCCCTCCGTATGCGAACGGCAGCATTCATATTGGTCACTCAGTAAATAAAATTCTCAAAGATATTATTATTAAATCCAAAGGCATGTCAGGATTTGACTCCCCGTATATTCCGGGCTGGGACTGCCATGGCTTACCGATTGAACATAAAGTAGAACAGCTTATCGGCAAACCGGGCGACAAAGTCACCCCGGCTGAGTTCCGTGCTGCCTGTCGTGAATACGCGAAAGAGCAGATCGAAGGTCAAAAAGCGGACTTTATCCGCTTAGGTGTGCTGGGCGACTGGGATCATCCGTATCTGACGATGGATTTCAAAACCGAAGCTCATATTATCCGCGCACTGGCAAAAGTGATTGCCAATGGTCATCTGGTGAAAGGGGCAAAACCGGTTCACTGGTGTACGTCCTGTGCCTCTTCTCTGGCAGAAGCGGAAGTCGAATATTACGACAAAACTTCGCCATCTATTGATGTGCGCTTCCCGGCGGTTGATGCGGATGCTGTCTGTGCCAAATTCGGCGTGAGAAACGAAGGTCTGCCACTGTCACTGGTTATCTGGACCACCACGCCGTGGACATTACCGGCGAACCGCGCTATTTCACTGAATCCGGAGTTTGATTATCAGTTAGTCCGTATTAATGACGAACTGGTTATCCTGGCAGCCGATCTGGTTGAAAGCGTCATGAAACGCGCCGGTATCACAAGCTGGACTGTATTGGCTGACTGCAAAGGCAGCGACCTGGAACTGCTGCGCTTTGATCATCCGTTTATGGGCTTTGATGTTCCGGCAATTCTCGGCGACCACGTAACACTGGAAGCGGGTACCGGGGCAGTTCATACAGCGCCCGGCCATGGTCCTGACGACTATGTTATCGGTCAGAAATACGGTCTGGAAACAGCCAACCCGGTTGGTCCGAACGGCTGTTACGTGAACGGAACCTATCCGTCACTCGATGGTGTGTTTGTGCTGAAAGCCAACGACATCATCCTTGATCTGCTGAAAGAAAAAGGCGCACTGCTGCACAGCGAAAATATTTCTCACAGTTATCCGTGCTGCTGGCGTCACAAAACGCCGGTTATCTTCCGGGCCACTCCGCAGTGGTTTATCGGAATGGATATAAATGGGTTGCGTTCACAGTCACTGAGTGAAATCAAAGGCGTGAAGTGGATCCCCGGCTGGGGTGAAGCGCGTATTACCGCAATGGTGGAAAACCGCCCTGACTGGTGTATCTCCCGTCAGCGCACATGGGGCACACCAATGTCTCTGTTCGTTCATAAAGAGACTCAGGAACTGCATCCGCGTACATTAGAGCTGATGGAAGCGGTTGCCAAACGCGTGGAAGAGCACGGAATCCAGGCATGGTGGGATCTTGACCCGCGTGACCTGCTGGGCGATGACGCTGATATCTATGAAAAAGTACCTGATACCCTGGATGTCTGGTTTGACTCAGGATCAACACACTCCTCTGTGATTGACGTACGTCCTGAATTCCATGGCAATTCTGCGGATATCTATCTGGAAGGATCTGATCAGCATCGCGGCTGGTTTATGTCTTCACTGATGCTGTCTACTGCAATGAAAGGCAAAGCGCCTTACCGCGAAGTACTGACTCACGGCTTCACTGTCGATGGTCAGGGACGCAAAATGTCTAAATCCCTTGGAAATACAGTAAGCCCGCAGGATGTGATGAACAAACTGGGCGGGGATATCCTGCGTCTGTGGGTGGCATCAACGGATTACTCGGGTGAAATTGCGGTATCAGATGAAATCCTGAAGCGCTCTGCTGACTCTTACCGCCGTATTCGTAATACCGCGCGTTTCCTGCTGGCAAACCTTAATGGTTTCAATCCGGAAACCGACATGGTGAAACCGGAAGAGATGATTGTGGCAGACCGCTGGGCAGTGGGTCGTGCGCTTGCGGCTCAGAATGATATGCTTAAATCGTATGAAGCTTATGATTTTCATGAAGTTGTTCAGCGTCTGATGCAGTTCTGCTCCGTTGAAATGGGTTCATTCTATCTGGATATCATAAAAGACCGTCAGTACACCGCGAAAAGTGACGGACTGGCGCGCCGCAGTTGCCAGACCGCGCTGTATCACATTGTTGAGGCACTGGTGCGCTGGATGGCGCCGGTTATGTCCTTCACGGCAGATGAAATCTGGAATGTGATGCCGGGCAAACGTACGCAGTATGTCTTTACCGAAGAGTGGTATGACGGTCTGTTTGGTCTGAATGAACAGGAAAGCATGAATGATGATTACTGGGCAACGCTGCTGTCGGTGCGCGGTGAAGTCAATAAAGTGCTTGAGCAGGCGCGTGCGGACAAACTGATCGGCGGTTCACTTGAAGCGGCGGTGACACTGTATGCAGATGATGCATTAGCTGCGAAACTCAATACCCTGGATAACGAGCTGCGCTTTGTGCTGCTGACCTCTCAGGCAGATGTGAAACCACTGTCTGATGCACCGGAAAGTGCGGTAAACAGTGAGCTGGACGGTCTGCGCATTGGCTTTAATAAAGCCGCAGGCAGTAAATGTCCGCGCTGCTGGCATTATGCATCTGATATTGGTCAGGACAGTGCACATCCGGAACTGTGCGGTCGCTGTGTCACTAACGTAGCCGGAAACGGTGAAGAACGTAAGTTTGCCTGATAAATGAAAAAAACACTGTGTTCGACCGGATTGCGCTGGCTATGGCTCTCTGTATTGGTTCTGGTGCTGGATATCATCTCGAAGCAGCTCGTATTATCGAATTTCGGGCTGCATGAATCCTCACCGCTGATCCCGTACTTTAATCTGACCTATGTACGGAATTATGGTGCCGCATTCAGCTTCCTCGCCTCACAGGGCGGGTGGCAGCGCTGGTTCTTCACAGTCGTGGCAATCGGTATTTCCGTCACCCTGTTAGTGATGATGTACCGCACGAGTGCACGCAATAAAATCAGCAATATTGCCTACGCACTGATTATCGGCGGGGCGATTGGTAATTTACTCGATCGTCTGATGCACGGTTTTGTGGTGGATTACATCGACTTTTATGTCGGTGACTGGCACTGGCCGACATTCAACCTGGCGGACTCCTGGATTATCATCGGGGCGGGGCTGATTATCATCGAAAGCTTTATTCCGGATAGTAAGAAGCGTGCTGAACCGGAAGACAAGCCGGAAAGTAAAACCCCATCATCTGATTGATTAAGAAAATATCCGCCTTCCGGCGGATATTTTTTATACGACATAAAGAGCAATAATGATGCAGGCAGAAAAACATCACAGCGTATTACTGGATTTCACCTTAAAACTGGCGGATGGTTCCGTTGCAGACTCCACAGAAGTACAGGGAAAGCCGGCACTGTTCCGTCTGGGTGACGGTAGTTTGTCACCGGAATTGGAGCTGGAGCTGTCAGGGTTATCCGCCGGAGATAAAAAAACCTTCACATTGCCCGGTGAGACTATTTTTGGCAAACCAAGTCCGGAGCTTATTCAATTTTTTTCTCCGTCTGATTTTACAGAGACAGGCTTACCTGAAACTGGGACAATCATGCTGTTTAGTGCGATGAATGGCAGCGAAATGCCGGGACTTGTCAAATCTGTCTCGGATGAGTCTGTTGAAGTGGATTTTAATCATCCTCTCTCCGGTCAGGACATCACGTTTGATATAATTGTCCGTGAAGTCACTGCATAATTCGTATATACCCTTATTCATTCAAACTGCTGGTTCGTTGGCCGCACTCAGATAGCCGCCTGCCTGCATCCTGCATGACGTTGGGTATAGCAATAATTCACAGAGCAATAATTAGCATTACGGTCAGAGTAGCCGCTCTGGTATAGTATTGCGTAAATGTTGATTTTTTGTTTTATTACCCGTCAGGGTGATGTTCCGGAGGCTGAACGTGCGTATTTTACTGGCAAACCCACGGGGTTTTTGTGCGGGGGTTGACCGTGCTATCAGTATTGTGGACAGGGCACTTGAACTGTATGGCGCACCTATTTATGTCCGACATGAAGTCGTGCACAACCGCTATGTGGTGAATGATTTGCGTGAACGCGGGGCGATTTTTATTGAAGAAATCGCGGAAGTGCCGGACGGCGCTATCCTTATTTTCTCCGCACACGGTGTGTCGCAGGCGATCCGCCAGGAAGCCCGCTCCCGCAACCTCACTATGCTGTTTGATGCCACCTGTCCGCTGGTAACGAAAGTTCATATGGAAGTTGCCCGCGCCAGCCGTAAAGGCAAAGAAGCGATCCTTATCGGGCACGCCGGACACCCGGAAGTGGAAGGAACAATGGGACAGTACAGTAACCCGGAAGGCGGCATGTATCTGGTGGAGTCCCCGGAAGACGTGTGGAAATTGCAGGTCAAAGATGAGGAAAATCTCAGCTTTATGACGCAAACCACATTGTCCGTTGATGATACATCTGAAGTGATTGATGCCCTGAATGCCCGTTTTCCGAAGATTATCGGACCGCGCAAAGATGATATCTGCTATGCAACCACTAACCGCCAGGAAGCGGTGCGGGATCTGGCCGGAAAAGCCGATCTGGTGCTGGTGGTGGGATCAAAAAATTCGTCAAACTCCAACCGCCTTGCCGAACTGGCTGAAAGGGTCGGGAAACCATCTTATCTGATTGATTCCGCAGATGATATCTCACCTGACTGGCTGAAGGGTGTGGACACTATCGGGCTGACTGCCGGTGCTTCCGCGCCGGATGTCCTGGTACAGCAGGTGATACGCCGTTTACAGGAACTGGGCGCAGATGATGTGCGGCAACTGGAAGGCCGCGAAGAAAACGTTATCTTCGAGGTACCGAAAGAGCTGCGGGTAGATATTAAAGAAGTCTGATACGACTAAGCAGAACGCAGGTTCTGCTTTTTTTTGCCTGAAGCCGGGGAAATACAGTTTTACTGATAATCCGCGGGCAATATTGTGATTTTCTGATGATAACAGCAGGTAACTGGTAATCATCACAGACACCCGCTAATCTGCCGGTATACAGATATACATACCCAACGTCATTCAAGTTGCAGGGAGGCGGCAAGGGAAGATAGACGGAGAGCATACATTAGTATGTGACCCGGCTAGCTGAGCGCAGCCAACAAACCTGTGGTTTGAATGAATAAGGGTATAAAACAATTGAGGATAACAACATGAGTAAGTTACGGGTCGCGGTTGTCGGTGCCGGAGGCCGCATGGGACGGCAGTTAATTCAGGCGATTGCACAGAGTAATGATGTGGTGTTGGGGGCGGCATTTGAGCGCGAAGGATCATCGCTTACCGGGACTGATGCCGGTGAACTTGCGGGGATTGGACATAACGGGATCACGCTGAGCAGTGACCTGAACAGTCAGAAAGATAACTTTGATGTCCTTATCGATTTCACTCGTCCGGAAGGTACTCTGGCACATCTGGCATTCTGTACGGCACACGGCAAAGGCATGATTATCGGTACCACCGGTTTTGATGATGCAGGAAAAGCAGCTATTGTGCAGGCAGCAGAGCAGATCCCTGTCGTTTTTGCAGCAAACTTCAGTGTTGGTGTCAATTTAGTCCTGAAACTGTTAGAAAAAGCAGCCAAAGTGATGGGTGACTATACCGATATCGAAATTATTGAAGCACATCATCGTCATAAAGTGGATGCGCCATCCGGCACAGCACTTGCGATGGGTGAATCAATTGCCGGTGCACTGGGGCGTGATCTGAAAGATTGCGCGGTATATTGCCGTGAAGGCTATACCGGGGAGCGCGAGCGTCACAGTATTGGTTTTGCAACTGTCCGTGCCGGCGATATCGTGGGTGAGCATACCGCGATGTTCGCAGATATTGGTGAGCGTGTAGAGATTAGTCACAAGGCATCCAGCCGGATGACCTTTGCAAATGGTGCAGTGAGGGCATCTGTTTGGTTAAGTGATAAAAAATCAGGGTTATTTAATATGAAGGACGTGCTTAATCTTGATGATTTATAATTAGTTTTATTTTTATTTTATTGATATATCAGCAATTAAATTATGAAAATTGCTGATATTGATTTTTTGTTTATTTTTAAAGTAAGGTGTTTATTTTTATAAGATATGTCATGTTATTGTCTTTTTTTTATACCTGCTGATGCCCTTTTTTATGTTTTTTCTTCCTTTCTTTAGTTTTTTCATTAATGTCATACAAAATTCACCTTAAACCCTCTGATAAGATAATATTATTGTCATCATTGCTGATTTTTTTGTCATGATGATTAAAAGTCGATAAAAAAACATTTTTTTCTGGACAACTGCCCATTGGATCTTTAGAATGCGCCCAATTTGCCGAAATTTGATTAAAAGTTCATTCCGGCATTGCTTTATAGCCCGATTATGAATTAATATGCATTAAATATGATTTATTATTCTTCCGGAGGGTGTTTTGTTTAAGTCAGCGATCCTGGTTCTGCAAGACGGAACCACATTTCACGGGCGCGCTATCGGCGCTGAGGGAGCCGTCACCGGCGAAGTTGTTTTTAATACCTCGATGACGGGGTACCAGGAAATTCTTACCGACCCCTCTTATTCCCGCCAGATAGTCACTCTCACTTATCCCCATATCGGCAATACCGGCACTAACAGTGCTGATGAAGAATCCTCAGGTGTTTATGCTCAAGGTCTGGTTATCCGTGACCTGCCGCTGATCACCAGTAATTTCCGCAGTGAAGAGAACCTGTCTGATTACCTGAAACGCCACAATGTGGTGGCCATTGCTGATATCGACACCCGCAAACTGACCCGTTTATTGCGTGAAAAAGGCGCACAGAACGGCTGTATTATTGCCGGAGAACAACCAGACGCCGCACTGGCACTGGCAAATGCACAGAGTTTCAGCGGTCTGAACGGACTGGATTTGGCGAAAGAAGTTACTACCCGCCAGCCGTACACCTGGACTCAGGGCTCATGGACACTGGAAGGTGGTCTGCCTGCGGATAAAAACACAGATGAACTGCCGTTTCATGTGGTGGCATACGATTTCGGTGCCAAACGCAATATTCTGCGGATGCTGGTGGACAGAGGTTGCCATCTGACCGTTGTACCTGCACAGACTCCGGCAGAAGAGGTGCTGAAAATGGCACCTGACGGTATTTTCCTCTCCAACGGACCGGGCGACCCGGCGCCGTGTGACTATGCTATTGACGCTATCCGCAGCTTCCTGAAAACCGATATTCCGTTGTTCGGTATCTGTCTGGGACACCAGTTGCTGGCGCTCGCCAGTGGTGCAAAAACCATCAAAATGAAATTTGGTCACCACGGCGGCAACCATCCGGTCAAAGATCTTGAAAAGAGTGTGGTGATGATCACCGCGCAAAACCACGGTTTTGCGGTAGATGAAGCAACATTGCCGGATACGCTGCGTGTGACACATAAATCACTGTTTGACGGCACATTGCAGGGCATTCACCGCAATGATAAACCGGCATTCAGCTTCCAGGGACATCCGGAAGCCAGCCCGGGACCGCATGATGCCGCACCGCTGTTCGACCACTTTATTGAGTTGATGAAAAACGCCCGTCACTAATCAGGAGCAGAAAAAATGGCAAAACGTACTGATATTAAAAGCATCCTGATTTTAGGCGCCGGTCCGATTGTTATCGGCCAGGCGTGTGAATTTGACTACTCCGGCGCGCAGGCGTGTAAAGCGCTGCGCGAAGAAGGCTACCGTGTTGTGCTGGTGAACTCCAATCCGGCAACCATTATGACCGACCCTGAAATGGCGGACGCGACATATATCGAGCCTATCCACTGGGAAGTCGTGCGCAAAATCATCGAGAAAGAGCGCCCTGATGCGGTGCTGCCGACCATGGGCGGACAGACGGCACTGAATTGTGCGCTGGAACTGGAGCGTCATGGTGTGCTGGCAGAGTTTGGCGTCGAAATGATTGGTGCCACCGCGGATGCGATTGATAAAGCAGAAGATCGCCGCCGTTTTGACATCGCAATGAAAAAAATCGGACTGGATACTGCACGCTCCGGTATCGCACACACGATGGAAGAAGCGTTCGCGGTGACTGATGAAGTCGGTTTCCCGTGCATTATCCGCCCGTCATTTACGATGGGTGGCACCGGCGGCGGTATTGCTTACAACCGCGAAGAATTTGAAGAAATCTGTACGCGCGGACTGGATCTCTCTCCTACCAATGAATTGCTGATTGATGAATCACTGATTGGCTGGAAAGAGTATGAAATGGAAGTGGTGCGCGATAAAAACGATAACTGCATCATCGTCTGTGCCATTGAAAATTTTGATGCGATGGGTATTCATACCGGCGACTCCATCACAGTGGCACCGGCGCAGACTCTGACAGACAAAGAATATCAAATCATGCGCGATGCCTCTATGGCGGTACTGCGTGAGATTGGCGTCGAAACCGGCGGCTCAAATGTTCAGTTTTCGGTAAACCCGAAAAACGGACGTTTAATAGTTATCGAGATGAACCCGCGTGTTTCCCGCTCTTCCGCACTGGCATCAAAAGCGACCGGTTTCCCGATTGCAAAAATTGCGGCAAAATTGGCGGTCGGTTATACACTCGATGAATTATCAAATGACATCACCGGCGGGCTGACACCGGCATCATTTGAGCCGTCCATCGACTATGTTGTGACAAAAATCCCGCGTTTTAACTTTGAGAAATTTGCCGGTACCAATGACCGTCTTACCACCCAGATGAAATCTGTCGGTGAAGTGATGGCAATCGGACGCACGTTTCAGGAATCGCTGCAAAAAGCCCTGCGCGGTCTGGAAGTCGGCGCTGCCGGGTTTGACCCGAAAGTTAATCTGGATGAGCCGGATGCACTGACAAAAATCCGCCGCGAACTGAAAGAAGCGGGCGCTGAGCGCATCTGGTATATCGCGGATGCCTTCCGTGCCGGGCTGTCTGTCGATGGCGTTTTTAATCTGACAAATATTGACCGCTGGTTCCTGGTACAAATCGAAGAATTGGTTCGCCTGGAAGAGCAGGTGGCTGAAGTGGGTGTTAACGGGCTGACGCAGGAATTCTTGCGTCACCTGAAACGCAAAGGGTTTGCCGATGCCCGTCTGGCAATGCTGGTGGGTGTTGCGGAAACCGAGATCCGCAAACTGCGTGACAGCTATCAGCTCTGGCCGGTGTATAAGCGGGTGGATACCTGCGCGGCAGAGTTTGCGACAGATACGGCCTATCTTTACTCTACTTATGAAGACGAGTGCGAAGCGCAGCCGAATGATGATAAGCCAAAAATCATGATCCTCGGCGGCGGACCTAACCGGATCGGCCAGGGAATTGAATTTGACTACTGTTGTGTTCACGCCGCGATGGCACTGCGCGAAGACGGCTATGAAACCATCATGGTGAACTGTAACCCGGAAACGGTTTCCACGGACTATGACACCTCCGACCGTCTCTATTTTGAGCCGGTAACCCTGGAAGATGTGCTGGAAATTGTGCGGGTTGAAAAACCTGCCGGTGTGATTGTTCAGTACGGCGGACAAACGCCGCTGAAACTGGCGCGCAGCCTTGAAGCGGCAGGTGTGCCGGTTATCGGCACAAGTCCGGATGCGATTGACCGCGCTGAAGATCGTGAGCGTTTTCAGCAGGCGGTGGTTCGCTTAGGACTCAAGCAACCGGCGAATGCGACTGTCTCCAATATTGAGCAGGCAGTTGAACGAGCAAAAGAGATTGGTTATCCGCTGGTGGTGCGTCCTTCCTATGTACTGGGCGGGCGGGCGATGGAAATCGTTTATGACGAAACCGACCTGCGCCGCTATTTCCAGAACGCGGTGAGTGTGTCAAATGATGCGCCGGTGCTGCTTGACCGCTTCCTTGATGATGCGATTGAAGTGGATGTGGATGCTATCTGTGACGGCGAACAGGTACTGATTGGCGGCATTATGGAGCACATCGAGCAGGCGGGTGTTCACTCAGGTGATTCTGCTTGTTCTTTACCGGCTTACACACTGAGTCAGGAGATTCAGGATGTGATGCGTGATCAGGTTAGAAAACTGGCGATGGAACTGCGTGTGCGTGGGCTGATGAATACCCAGTTTGCAGTAAAAGATAACGAAGTCTACCTGATAGAAGTAAACCCGCGTGCGGCGCGTACTGTCCCGTTTGTCTCAAAAGCGACCGGTGTGCCGCTGGCAAAAGTGGCAGCGCGTGTAATGGCAGGACAAACGCTGGCACAGCAGGGCGTAACTAAAGAAGTGATCCCGCCGTATTACTCGGTCAAAGAAGTGGTTCTGCCGTTTAATAAATTCCAGGGCGTTGACCCGATTTTAGGGCCGGAAATGCGCTCTACCGGGGAAGTGATGGGCGTGGGGCGTACCTTTGCGGAGGCCTTTGCTAAAGCAATGCTTGGCAGTTCCTCATCTATGAAAAAGAAAGGCCGTGCGCTGCTTTCTGTCCGCGAAGGGGATAAAGCCCGCGTGGTGGATCTTGCAGCTAAGCTGCTGAAACAGGGCTTTGAACTGGATGCAACTCACGGTACGGCAATTGTGCTGGGCGAAGCCGGGATTAATCCGCGCCTGGTTAACAAAGTACATGAAGGACGCCCGCATATTCAGGACAGAATTAAAAACGGCGAATACGATTATATTGTGAATACAACTGAGGGTCGTCAGGCGATTGAGGACTCTAAAGTTATCCGCCGCAGTGCTCTGCGATACAAAGTGCATTATGACACCACGATGAACGGCGGTTTTGCCACAACACTGTCACTGAATATGGATCCGACAGACAGGGTTATTTCAGTACAGGAAATGCACCGCCAAATTAAAAATAAATAAAGTGATTAAGTAAAGTAAGAAACCCGCCACCGGCGGGTTTCTTACTTTATATGCTTATAATTAAATTCTATTATATTAATTATAAATTAGTCTGTTAATTATCTATTTTGCTTTTTTTTATGTTTATATTCTGTTTATTTTTATTTGTTATAAATAGGGATATATTCTATTAAAATTTATTCCTCTCACTATCAGGATAATTACATGAAAAAAAGTTTATTAGCGTTAATTATGGCCCCTTTTTTTGTCCATGCAGCAGATGTCAAAAAATATACAATAGTTAATATTCCCCCTCTGTTTTCTGAAAGTACCGTTGAATTTGCAGAGAAAAAAATAGATGGCGACCGTGCTGCCGGTGTTTCTGAATTACTGCAGATAAGTCGGTCTGTCAGGCAAGATATCAGAGAGAATTACGAATACTTAGAAGATGTTAAAAAAGAAGCTGCCGGTGAAGCAACCAAACTGGATGGAAAAATAGCCTCTGTGCGTAAATTAGCAGATAAAACCAGTCAGCAGGTCAATACCGTTATAGCAGATGTGAAGGGAAAAATTGTTCCTGAGTATATTAATACCGTATTACCGGGAATTGTTAATGATCAGGTCGGGAATCAATTATCACCTATTAATAAGCGAACGGAATCATTAGAAAGTAAGACACAGCAACTGGATACCCAACTGGATATTACCACACGCAAATCACTGCATAATAATGAACTCATCAGCACCATTCCCGGCATGATTAAAGATGAAATTGGCAAAGCATCTGAAGCACATGGCAAATATACTGACTATCATATTAATGATTTGAAAGGTTTGGTATATCAAAATCGGTTACTTTTGCAGGATGAAAAAGAAAATACCGAATCAGTAAACGTTATCACACAGGAGTTGGCTGCTACGTCAACTGCGCTGGAAAAAAACATCAATTCATTGAAATATAAAGTAGAATTTAATGAGGGAATGGCTATTAAAGCAAATTATGGAGCAGATGCTAATGAAGCCAGTATCGGAAAAAATAGTACTCAGCTTGAAAAACATAAAACGGATATTGATCAGAATAAGGCATTTATTGAATCAGCAAAAGTGGTTACAGGCGTAATTATGGATGCAACAACCCACCTGGAAGCAGACGTTGATGCACTGAATACCCGAGTGAGTAATGCATCTAAAAAAGCCAATGTAACCAATAATGTTGCCACCGGGAACAGAAAAGATATTGATCAACAGACAGTGAAAATCGAGAAAAACGCCCTCGATATGCTGAAAAACCGACAGGATTTACGCGGTCTGGAAAACGATCTGCGGGAAACTAATGAGCGTCTTGATAATGGCTTAGCTGCCAATGCGGCACTGAATGGTTTATTCCAGCCATACGGTATAGGAAAACTGAATATCACGGCAGCGATGGGAGGATACAACTCCACCCAGGCAGTAGCTGTGGGAACCGGGTACCGGTTCAACGAGAACATCGCGATGAAAACGGGTGTTTCATACACCGGTTCAAACGATGTGATGTACAACATGGCGGTTAACCTTGAGTGGTAATGCTGTGTGATGGTGACTGAATAGTCATGTTCTTTATACCCTTATTCATTCAAACTGCAGGTTCGTTGGCTGCATCCTGAATGACGTTGGATATATATACTCCTCCTTTCAAATTGGTTTTTTGGGTTGTTTTTTAATAGGCAGGTAATACTTTATAAAAATGACAGGTCTTACTGCATTTGAAATAATTGTTCCTGCTATATTTGCCATGCTTTGGGAAGCATATCAATTATTGATATATTTCCCTTTTTTTATCGGGTAAATAAATGTCTGATGTTATAATGAAAAATAAAAAAGTCATCGATAAAAATAATATCGATAACTTTTAAATTATAATTAATAATGTAATTAATTAAATTCTTTTGGTTCCGGTCCTAAGCGCGTCCCGGTATCGAGTTGCTGAACAAGAGCAAGTTCTTCTTTCTCAAGCCGGAAATCAAAGACATTAAAATTTTCCTGAATTCGCATCGGGGTGACTGATTTCGGGATAACAATCAATCCGCGATCCAAATGCCAGCGGATCACTATCTGTGCCGGTGTTTTCTGGTATTTTGCGGCGAGTGACTGAATTATCTCTGTATCGAATACACCTTCACCACCTTGTGCCAGCGGGCTCCAGGACTCCGTATGGATAGAGTGAGTCGCATTCCATGCCTGCAATTCACGCTGCTGTAAAAGCGGATGAAGCTCAATCTGATTAAGCACAGGTTTCACGCCGGTTTTATGGATAATGCGTTGCAGATGACCGACATCAAAGTTACACACGCCGATACTGCGGGTCAGTCCGGATTTTTGCAGCTCAATCAGTTGCTCCCATGCACTGACATAGTGATCGGTAGCCGGAGCGGGCCAGTGGATAAGATAGAGATCCACATAATCGAGCTGTAATTTTTTCAGGCTTTCTTCAAGTGCTTTGCGGGCGTGCTGTTGGTCACTGTTCCATAATTTTGTGGTGATAAACAGCTCATCACGGGGAACCGTTGTGGATTTCAGCGCGTCACCGACACCTTCTTCATTCTGATAAATCGCAGCGGTATCAATCAGGCGGTAGCCGGTTTCCAGTGCGGTGCTGACAGCAACGCCCACCTCATCGTTACCGGCTTTCCAGACACCTAATCCCAGTTGCGGCATTAAATGACCATCGGATAAGGTAATTAGTGCGGGTTTATTCATGTTACCTCCGGTAATAAAAGTTAAAGATGTTTCAGACAGCAGCGCGGTAGATCCGTTCACTGACCTGCGGAGTAATATCCTGCTGCTCACCTAATGCAGTCTGTCCGTGTTCTATAAGCTTTGCCACTAATTGCGGGATCTTGCTGTCATCTATCTGATAATCTGAAAAACGGGTTTTCACCCCCATTTCTTCAAAAAAGACGCGGGTAGCTTCAATCGCACACTCAATCCGGCTCTCTTCTGAACCATCAGTCAGATGCCAGATACGCTCTGCATACTGTAGTAATTTTTCCCGTTTGGTTTTGCGTTTTTCATGCAGCAGCGCCGGTAAAACAATCGCGAGTGTTTGTGCATGATCCAGCCCGTGGAGTGCGGTAATTTCATGTCCCAGCGCATGGGTTGCCCAATCCTGTGGTACACCGGCACCGATGAGTCCGCTCAGTGCCTGGGTCGCTGCCCACATCACATTGGCACGGCTGTCATAATCATCCGGATTTGCCAGCACTTTCGGACCTTCTTCTATAAGGGTCAGCAAAATACCTTCGGCAAAACGATCCTGGATTTTCGCATTAACCGGGTAGGTCAGATACTGCTCCAGGGTGTGAATAAACGCATCAACCACGCCGTTTGCCGTCTGGCGCGGCGGTAGTGTAAAGGTGGTTTGCGGATCCAGTATTGCGCATTTCGGATGTACCAGCGGATTGCCGAATGATTGTTTATCCCCTGTTTCCCGGCGGCTGACCACAGAAAAACAGTTAGTTTCAGAGCCGGTTGCCGGTAGTGTCAGAACACAGGAAATCGGCAGTGCGCTGCGGATATCCTGCCCGCCGTTTGTAACGATTTTCCACGGGTCGCCTGTATAATCCACGGCTGCGGCAATAAATTTTGTGCCGTCAATGACCGAGCCGCCGCCGACCGCGAGCAGATAATTAATGCCATTTTCACGGATATACGCGACAGCTTTTATCAGTGTCTCGTAAGCGGGATTCGGTTCAATCCCGGAGAACTCATGAATATCGTAACCATCCAGCGCCGTCATAACCTGCTCATAAACACCGTTACGCTTGATACTGCCGCCACCGTACAGCATCAGCACTTTTGCATCTTTCGGAATTTCACTGCTGAGTTTGGCGATTTGGCCTTTGCCGAAGCGAATTTTAGTCGGGGTATAAAGTGTGAAATTGTTCATTATTTCTCCGTTAATGATTGGGAAAAATGGGGCGGATAACCACTATATCCAACGTTATTCAAGATGCAGCCAACGAACCTGCAGTTTGAATGAATAAGGGTATAAGTGTAGTGTAATTCAGCACAGGTGTGATGATGAATCTTAATATACGCTGTAAATCTCAGCGGGCAGGCAGACAAAAAAGCTCCCGCAGGAGCTTTCAGATCATTTTTTGTGCGCGCGCCGGTGGCGGCGGTTAAGCAACGCGCGGCGTCTGCGGTAATGCCGGATGAACAGATACACAGAGGCAAGAATACCGACAATCAGGAAAAAAACCGGGATCAGCAGCAGTGCGGTCATTACCAGTTGTTCATGAGCTTTTACAAACGGGATCTGATTGAGCACATAACCAAACGTTGTAATGATGGCTACCCAGAGAAATCCGCTGATCCAGTTAAAAAACTGGAACCGGCGGTTCGGCAGGGTGGATAACCCGGCCAGCAACGGCAGCAGTGTGCGGACAAAACCGAGAAAACGACCAATCAGCAGGGCGTATAATCCGTGGCGGTTAAATAAGATCTCTGCTTTCTGGTGATAATTTTTCGGGATCTGTGCCATCCAGCGCCTGACGGTTTTAGTGTCACTCAGCCAGCGCCCCTGTACAAACCCGAGCCAACTGCCCAGACCGGCGGCGGCGGTCAGAATCGCCAGTGTCGGTAAAAAGTCCATCACACCTTTGGCTATCAGCGCCCCGGATAATATCAGCAGGGTATCACCGGGTAAAAAGGCGGTAGGCAACACGCCATTCTCCAGAACAATCACAGTGAAGAGAATGGCATAAATCAGCCAGATAACATCGGGGTTTGAGAGGGCTGCGAAATCGTGCGACCAGAGCGCGCTCACAATCTCGGATAAACTATGCATGAGGTTTCCTGTAAAACGAGATCCGGAACAATAATACAGATAGTGTATCGCAAAAAAAGAACAGTCGTTTGATTTGATCGGGTTTTTATTCTGATTCACTGACGGTATAAAGAGCACGAAAACCAGACCGTTTCGTCAGCGGACTGATGTAAACACTTAGCTTTCCGTGTGTAATTTTAACGGTAAATGGTTTTTTTTTGGTAAACGGTAATGATAATTACTATCAAATCGCTCAAGATTTGGTATGATCAGCGGGTTTCGTTTTTTGGGTAGCGATGAATAACATATTTTATTTTTTGCTTAAAAATAGTTCATAACAAAAGAGAGTTGAAGACCAACTGATGCGTAATCTGACCGTTTCTGTTCTATTGGCGTTAAGTTTAACCGGCAGTGCATTCGCGGATAATACTGCCACACCACCAGCCACAACAGCAAACAGCCCGGCCACCACTGTCGGACAGTCTGCTCAGACATCTGCCACCGGTAATACCACAGGCGCTGCGGTTGAGCAACCGGCCGCATCAGGTACGGTTACAGACGTTTCTGTACCGGACACCACCGGCACCCTGACAGAAGCTCCGTCAGACAATAACCGGGGTTTTGCCGCTGAACTGTCCGTTATTTCAATGTACCAGGGAGCAGACGTTATCGTTAAAACGGTAATGATCGGCCTTATTATTGCATCAATAATTACCTGGGCACTTTTCTTTTCCAAAGGGTATAACCTTATCACATCCCGCCGCCGGATCTGCCGTGAGGCTGAGGCACTGAGAGGTGCCCGCTCTCTGGATGAAGCCGCTGAAATTGCTGAAACCTTCGGGAAATACAGTATTACCGGGATGCTGGTGAAGGATGCGGTGACAGAACGTACACTGTCCGAAAAAAGCCATGATCCTGCCGGTACCAAAGATCGCGTCATTTTCCGTCAGGAGCGCATTGTCGCCGCGGTTGTCCGCCACATGGGCCGGGGCAATGGTTATCTGGCCACCATTGGTGCAATCTCGCCGTTCGTGGGTCTGTTCGGAACCGTCTGGGGGATCATGAACAGCTTTATCGGTATCGCGCACTCTCAGACCACAAACCTGGCAGTTGTTGCCCCGGGTATTGCAGAGGCACTGCTGGCTACGGCATTAGGTCTGGTTGCGGCAATTCCTGCGGTGGTTATTTATAACATTTTTGCCCGTATGATCTCGTCTTTCCGTGGCGACCTGGGTGACACTGCGGCTCACACAATTTTATGGCTGGGTCGTGACCTGGATCTGGCTGACAGCAAAGCAAGGTAATGACTGATGGCAATGCGTCTTAACGAAGACCTGGATGACAGCGGCGAATTGCATGAAATTAACGTCACACCATTCATTGATGTGATGTTAGTTCTGTTGATCATCTTCATGGTAGCGGCTCCGCTGGCAACAGTTGATATCAAAGTGAATCTGCCTGCATCAACGGCAAAACCGCAGCCGCGTCCGGAAAAGCCGGTATTCCTGACGGTGAAAGCCGATAGTCAGTTGCTGGTTGGTGAGCAGGAAGTCACAAAAGAGACACTGGCTCAGATTCTGGATCAGACCACAGAATCGAACAAAGAAACGACGATTTTCTTTCAGGCGGATAAAACCGTGGATTATGAAACCCTGATGGGCATTATGGATGCCTTACGTAAAGCGGGGTATCTGAAAGTCGGATTAGTCGGTATGGAGTCTGTGGATAAATAACGCAGACTAATGACTGAAAAGCCGCTGATTTCAGCGGTTTTTTTGTTGCCACTGATTGATAGCATCAATACGTCGGCGGGTCAGTTCTGTTTTAATTTCAGCCCCTTTAAAACCCGCATCAATAACTGGTTTGACTGCAACCTGCTGCGCGACAGTAAATGCATCAGATAACAGTTGTCCGGGCAGATAATCACCACTCTCTGGCGAAAAGCGGCTGCGGTAGTCGGCTTCACCTGCCAGTGCGAGTTGCTTAATTCGTTCTGGTTTTCGCCAGGCATCCAGGTTGTCAAACAGCGTGATAATGTCATCTGCACTAAGATGGCTGATGCGGTGGACGCAGTGATAAAAACGGCTTGAGAGCAGTGCCAGATCCCGTGCCGGGTTTGGCACCCGTAAACGTTCTGATAGCGCCTTAATTGCAGCAACGCCTCCTGTCATCCCCTGATGACTCAGATACAGACATAAGACGGCAAAGCGGATCTCTGTGCTGTCAGTCAGCGCGGTTATCTGATGTAACGTCTGTTCAGTCAGTGTGCCGTAATCTGTTTGTCCGTCAGTTTCGCGGTAGAGAGCATCCAGTTCCGGAAACAGAACCGCAAGAGCTTTACAGCGGCGCAAAACAGAAAAATAGATCTCAGGGTGTGTGCTGTTCAGCGCTTTTTCTGTCTCTTTCCAGACCCGTTCAGCCGTAAGGTGAGTCAGTTCGCCCTGCTCAGTGATGGTCGTCATTAGTGCCAGGGTTTCCGGCGCAATGGTAAAACCCAGCGCGGTAAAACGGGCAGCAAAGCGCGCCACGCGCAGAACACGTAACGGATCTTCTGTGAAAGCATCAGAGACATGACGCAAAACCCGGTTTCGCAGATCGTCTGCACCCCGGTACGGATCATACAGTGTGCCGTCAGCCGCTTGTGCAATAGCATTGATGGTCAGGTCACGCCGCTGTAAATCGTCTTCCAGCGTAACATCCGGCGCGCTGTAACAGGCAAATCCGGTATAACCGGCACCCGTTTTCCGTTCCGTGCGCGCCAGTGCGTACTCTTCCCGCGTTACAGGATGAAGAAATACCGGGAAATCCCGCCCGACCTGCTGATAGCCCTGTGCCAGCATTGTTTCCGGTGTCGCGCCGACCACAACCCAGTCTTTATCTGTAACAGGTTGTCCCAACAGGGTGTCGCGGACAGCTCCGCCGACCAGGTAAATTTCCACTATAATCTCCTGAACTGATAAGGCATCAGTTCATCCAGCGATCTTTTTTCTTCCGGCGGGGAACCATATGCGGCAGTAACAGACCCAGCAGCAGCCCCACACCGGCAACACCCCCACCGTACATAAACCATTGCAGGATAATATCGCGTTGCTTATCATCTAACTGGACACTGATAGCATCGAGTTTTTTCTTCGCGACCACGACCTGGTTACGCAGGCTGTCATTCTCTTTTTTCAGGTTATCGATGATGTCATCACTGGCGGCCACGCGGTTTTGTATATCGGAGGTCTTGTCATTCCAGGTTCCGTCGATATTGGCGAGTTTTCCGCGCAGTGTTTTTATTTCATCTTCCATTGCCGGGACCCGCTCTTTCAGGCTTGGCGTGGCACTCAGCATTTCTTTCGGCAGCCAGACATCGCGATTTTTACTGTCGCGGACCTGGACAAAACCGGTTTCATTATTCACATTAATTACGGTGACTTTTTCACCCGAATTCAGTGAACCTGCGATACGATAACGGGCACTGGGGCCACTGTGAACATAAGTGGACAGATCATCAGACACATAGCGGGTTTCTTCAGCATATGCGGTCAGGCTGCCAAGGCCCGCAAATAATAAAGGTAATAAGGCGAGTTTTTTCATCGTCATAGACTTATCATTCGTTGGTTATGAAATAGCATACTAATGAGTTAAGTGTGCGGGTGCAAACGTTAAACAGCCATGAGAACATTCTTAACGACGGTATAAACAACGGCATAACGTCTATAAACAGCAAAAAATCCGGCGGTTTTCGGCACGATAAAGGCACTTTCAACATAAATGAATGAATAAAGTGAAGATAATCATCTGAGTGAGATTACGGGGCAGCTTATGAACACTTACGAAACAGAACTTAAATTTGCAGTAAAGCCGGAGGCTATTGCCGCGGCGATAGCCGCACTGACGGTGTTTCCTCATCAGCATTTCCGGGCTGTCCGTCTGACCAACCGCTATTTTGAAACCACTGACGACACGCTGCGTGGGTGGGATATGGGCTTGCGGATCCGCGGTTGTGATACGGAATACGAAATGACACTGAAAACGGCGGGCAATGATCTCGGCGGGTTACATCAGCGTCCGGAATATAATATTCCGCTCTCCCTGCCGGAGCTTGATTTATCAGCATTGCCGGCGGATGTCTGGCCGCCGAAAACGAATGTGGCAGCATTGCAATCCGCACTCAGTACGCGTTTTTCCACAGATTTTGCCCGTGAAAAGTGGCTGCTTACTGTTAATAACAGTCTGGTGGAAGCAGTACTGGATCAGGGCAGTGTGGTGGCAGGTGATGCACAATCGCCTATCTGTGAATTTGAGCTGGAGCTGAAAGAAGGAACAGTCGGGGATTTGTTGCTGGCGGCAAAAGTACTGGCACCTCTGGCGGGCTTACGTCTTGCCGGACGCAGTAAAGCCGCGCGTGGCTACTGGCTGGTGCAGGGCTCACCAAAACCGGTGCTGCCGGAGTTATTAACGCCACCTGATCCGCTGACACCTGTTGCGGATGCGGTCACCGTGCTGATTAAACAATGGCAGAGCCTGGAAGAGGCGTGGTTGCTGGATACAGACAACGCGCTGCCTGCGTTGCAGCAAACAGTTGTACAACTGATGCGTATGGCAGATATTTATCCGGGCGCAGTCCCGGATTTTGTCCGTGACTGCCCGCTGGCAGACATTGCCGCTGCGCTCTCCGGAACTGCGGCAAACGCGTCTGATGTCTGTTTCAGTCCGGCCTGGTTGCAGTGTAAACTGGCTTTCACGCAATGGATTTTCGCACTATGGATGGCGGAACCCGCCATATAATTTACGGGTATTTTGCCCTGTAATGTGAATCTGATGACAAAAGGAACATTGATGCTGCCGCTGACTCCGGTACTCCGGCAACAGGCTGAGCGGATTTCCGCCCGGCTTGATGCAAATCTGGCCCCGTATTCTGCACAGGAAGAATGTGTTTTTGCGGGCAGTGACTTTGTGGCACAGCTGTGTATCTGCCACCCGGACTGGTTGCAGGCACTGAGAAACCAGCCGCCGCAGCCGGATGAATGGCAGAATTATGCGCACCGGCTGGCGGATGCGATGGCAGATGTCACTCAGGAAGAGGATGTTATGCGGGTGCTGCGTCTGTTCCGTCATCAGATGCTGGTGCGTATTGCATGGATGCAGATCCTGCGTCAGAGCCCGGTTCACACAACATTGCGTCAACTGAGTGAGCTGGCAGAGGTTCTGATTATCGCCGCCCGTGACTGGCTGTATCTGCGCTGCTGTGCGGAGTGGGGAACTCCGTGTTCTGCTGACGGCGAAGCCATGCCGCTGCTGATCCTCGGTATGGGTAAGCTGGGTGGTGGTGAGCTGAATTTTTCCTCAGATATCGATCTCATCTTTGCTTATCCAGAAAACGGTGTGACACAAGGTGGTCGCCGTGAGCTTGAAAATGCACAATTTTTTACCCGGCTGGGGCAAAAAATTATCAAAATGCTGGATCAACTGACTGCTGATGGTTTTGTTTACCGCGTGGATATGCGTCTGCGCCCGTTTGGTGACAGCGGGCCACTGGTGTTCAGTTTCTCTGCTCTGGAAGATTATTATCAGGAGCAGGGGCGCGACTGGGAGCGCTACGCGATGGTAAAAGCGCGTATTCTCGGGCGTGATGATCGCGGATACAGTGATGTGCTGCGTAAAATGCTGCGTCCGTTTGTTTACCGCCGCTATATTGATTTCAGTGTCATTCAGTCACTGCGCAACATGAAAAGCATGATTGGCAGAGAAGTCCGGCGGCGCGGGCTGAAAAATAATATCAAGCTGGGCGCGGGCGGGATCAGGGAAATTGAGTTTATCACTCAGGTCTTCCAGTTGATCCGTGGCGGACGGGAGCCGGGGTTACAGACACAATCACTGGCGGCAGCACTGGCTGAAATTGCACGCCTGGGGCTGCTCAGTGATGAACAGGTTGCATTGCTGCTGGATGCTTATGCGTATCTGCGGCGCCTGGAAAATCTTCTGCAGGCGATTGATGACAGCCAGACACAGACGCTGCCGGAGACAGAGCTGGACAGGGCACGGCTGGCGCACGCAATGGATGCACCGGCGTGGGCTGCGCTGGAAACGGTTCTGAATGAAAAAATGACCGGGGTGCATCATATTTTTACTGATTTGATTGGCGAAGATGATGAGGCAAGCGAGGATGAAACCGGATTACAGCCCTTTATTGCCCTGTGGGAAAGCGAACCGGAACTGATTGATATCACTGCGCTGTTTTCTCTCGGTGAAGTGCAATCGGCTCAGTTTCTGGCTGATTTACAGCTCTTCCGCCGGGATCTGGGTAAGCGGACCATCGGACCACGAGGGCGTGATGTGCTTGATCAGCTGTTACCCAAATTGCTGGCAAAACTGGCACAACAGCCGGATGCTCAGGTGATTTTACAACGGCTGACCCCGCTGCTGCTCGGCATCGTCAGCCGTACGACCTATCTGGAACTGCTGCTGGAATCCGATGTGGTGCTGACCCACGTCGTGCGCCTGTGCGCGGCATCCCCGATGATTGCGGTACAACTGGCGCGTCACCCGCTGCTGCTGGATGAACTGCTGGACCCTGCATCACTTTATCAGCCGCTGCCGCTGACAGCGTACCGCGATGAGCTGCGTCAGTACCTGATGCGGGTACCCGAAGACGATGAAGAACAACAGCTTGAAGCACTGCGCCAGTTTAAGCAGGCACAGTTATTGCGCATTGCAGCGGAAGATATCACGGGTGTCCTGCCGGTCATGAAGGTCAGCGACCATCTGACGTATCTGGCGGAAGCGATGATTGATGCTGTGGTTCATCAAGCATGGATACAGATGGTCAAACGCTACGGCGAACCGGCACATCTGACCCGCAATGGTGACAAAGGATTTGCCGTGATTGGCTATGGCAAACTGGGCGGCTGGGAGCTGGGTTACAGTTCCGATCTCGATTTGGTCTTTCTGCTGGATTGCCCTGAAGGCACGCAGACCACAGGACCGCGTGAAATCGATGCCCGCCAGTTCTACCTGCGGCTGGCGCAGCGCATTATGCATTTATTCAGCACCCGGACATCCTCGGGCGTATTGTATGAAGTGGATGCCCGCCTGCGTCCGTCCGGTGAGGCAGGGATGCTGGTCAGTACCCCGCAGGCATTTGCGGATTATCAGAAAAACAGTGCCTGGACATGGGAGCATCAGGCATTGATCCGCGCCCGCCAGGTTTATGGTGATGAGGCGATTGCCGCCGGGTTTGATGCTATCCGCCGCGAAATATTGTGCCGCCCGCGCGATAATGCGCAGCTGAAGCAGGATGTCCGTGAGATGCGTGAAAAAATGTATCAGCATCTGGGCGGGGGCGACAGTACGGTATTTAATATTAAACTGGACCCGGGCGGGATAACCGACATTGAGTTTATCGCGCAGTATCTGGTGTTGCGCTTTGCGCCGCAAACCCCGGCACTGACGCGCTGGTCAGATAACGTGCGGATTTTTGAACTGATGGCAAACTATGATGTGATGCCGGAAGCCGACGCGCAGCAACTGACCACCGCCTACACCACAATGCGCGATACTCTGCATCATCTGGCGTTACAGGAAAAATCCGGCGTGGTACCGCTGACAGAGTTTGCCGTACAGCGCCAATTTGTCCACGACTGCTGGCAGCACTGGCTCGGGGAATAAGACCCGCACAAAGGCACAGAAATTGTGATACAGGGTTTTCTGTTCAGCGGCGGGTTTGTGATAATATCAGCAATAATTTTGTTATTTATAAGGTGGAACAGGGGATGAAAGTAACACTCCCGGATTTTCAGAAGGCGGTTGTTTTAGTCGTCGGTGATGTGATGTTAGACCGCTACTGGCACGGACCGACCAGCCGGATATCCCCGGAAGCACCGGTGCCTGTGGTCAAAGTCACAGAGATTGAAGAGCGCCCGGGAGGTGCGGCCAACGTCGCTATGAATATCGCGTCACTGGGAGCAAATTCCCGCCTGGTCGGATTAACGGGAATCGATGATGCTGCCCGTGCCCTGACTGAGCGCCTCAATGAAGTGAATGTTCGCTGTGATTTTGTCGGGTTGCCGACACACCCGACCATCACTAAGCTGCGGGTGTTATCGCGTAATCAGCAACTGCTCCGTCTGGATTTTGAAGAGGGATTTGCGGATGTTGATCCGCAGCCGATGCTGGAGCGTATTGAACAGGCACTGCCGCACATTGGCGCTTTGGTGCTGTCTGACTACGCAAAAGGCGCGCTTGCCCATGTCGAAGAGATGATCGCGCTGGCGCGTAAATCAGATGTTCCGGTACTTATCGACCCGAAAGGAACGGATTTTGCCCGTTATCGTGGTGCAACCCTGCTGACACCGAACATGTCTGAGTTTGAAGCGGTCGCCGGGAAATGCACGGATAATGCAGATATTGAAGCGAAAGGTCTGAAAGTTATTCGTGATTTTGATTTACAGGCACTGCTTATCACCCGCTCAGAGCAGGGAATGAGCCTGCTGCGTCCGGGAATGCCCGCATTACATCTGCCAACATTGGCGCAGGAAGTGTTTGATGTGACCGGCGCCGGTGATACGGTGATCGGCGTACTTGCGACCTCCCTGGCTGCCGGAAAAACCCTGGATGAATCCTGTGTGCTGGCAAATGCCGCCGCCGGTGTGGTGGTGGGTAAAATCGGCACCTCGACGGTATCTCCGGTTGAACTGGAAAATGCCGTACGCGGACGCAGTGAAAACGGGTTTGGCGTAATGACCGAAAATGAGCTGCACCAGGCGGTTGCTGCGGCACGCCAGCGCGGTGAAAAAGTGGTGATGACCAACGGCTGTTTTGACATCCTGCACGCCGGGCACGTTTCCTATCTGGCTAACGCGCGCAAACTGGGCGATCGCCTGATTGTGGCAGTGAACAGTGATGCCTCCACCAAACGCCTTAAAGGTGAAAGCCGCCCGGTCAATCCGCTGGATCAGCGTATGATTGTGCTCGGCGCGTTAGGTGCTGTGGATTGGGTGGTGCCGTTTGAAGAAGATACGCCGCAGCGTCTGATTGCCGCTGTACTGCCGGATATTCTGGTGAAAGGCGGGGATTACCGTCCCGAAGAGATTGCCGGCAGTGACGAAGTATGGGCTGCGGGCGGAGAAGTGAAAGTGCTCAATTTTGAAGATGGCATTTCCACCACCAATATCATTAACGCGATCAATAAATCAAAGTAAACGACTGATCAGACAGGAGATACATGTGATGTATCTCCTGTTATTATTACTCGCCGTCTTTCGCCGACAGGCGGGTTTCTAATTCTGCCAGACGTTTTTCCATCTGAGATAGTTTCTCGCGGGTGCGCAATAACACCTGAGTTTGCACATCAAATTCTTCGCGGTTGACCAAATCCAGCTTACCGAGCTGAGACTGCAAAATAGCCCGCATTTTTTTATCGATATCTGCCCCGATTTCCCGCACACCTTTCGGCAGTGCGCTTTGCAACTGTGTGGCAATTTGTTCAATTTTTTTCGGGTCAATCATAATTTTTCCTTTATGAGCCGGAGGGTCTTAACGCTGCAAATAGTAACCCGGTACGGGATTTTGAACCAGTCTGAGTTCTCATTTTGAGCTTCCCGCAAAAATAACCGCTGGTCGGGCTTACCTGTTGGAGGTATAGTAATCCTGCTATCTCAGGGCGGGGTGAAAGTCCCCACCGGCGGTAAACATTCCATTGCGAATGAAGCCCGCGAGCGCTTCACCTCACGTGAAGGTCAGCAGATCCGGTGTAATTCCGGGGCCGACGGTTAAAGTCCGGATGGGAGAGAAATCAGCATCAGCCGGGCATTATCTGCCCGTCCGATAGCATATCCGTATACTGATCTGTACAGGTTATCGCCTGCTATGGTTAATTTTATGGTATGCATGCAACTCCTAAGACTGCCCTGGTTCTGGTAATCATTTTTAATTACGATGAGGTTTATTTACCATGAATCAGACGCTACTTTCAGATTACGGTAATCCGATTGAACGTGCAGAACGAGCCATTGAAGCTATCCGTCAGGGACGGGGTGTTATGGTACTCGATGATGAAAACCGCGAAAATGAAGGCGATATGGTGTTTGCCGCCGAAACCATGACTGTTGAGCAGATGGCACTGACCATCCGTCACGGCAGTGGCATTGTGTGTCTGTGCCTGACTGACGAACGCCGTCAGCAGCTTGACCTGCCGATGATGGTGGAAAACAACTCCAGCCAGTTTAAAACCGGTTTTACAGTAACAATTGAAGCGGCACGCGGTGTTACCACCGGCGTTTCTGCCGCTGATCGTATCACCACTATCCGTGCTGCTGTTGCCGATGGCGCAACACCTGCTGATCTGCATCGCCCGGGCCATGTGTTCCCGCTGCGTTCACAGAACGGCGGTGTATTAACCCGTCGCGGTCATACTGAGGCCTCGGTTGATTTGGCGACACTCGCAGGGCTGAAGCCGTACGGAGTGCTGTGTGAACTGACCAATGATGATGGCTCAATGGCGCGCGCGCCACAAGTGATCACCTTTGCGAAAGCACATGATATGCCGGTGGTAACAATTGATGACCTGGTGCAGTACCGCGGACAGTTAATGGCGAAAGCCGTCTGACCATTCAGCTGTAAAAGGTCAGTCATACAGGGTCAGTAACTGAACATACTGAAATTTAATAAATGCCGCTGCTGACACAGCGGCATTAATACATCGACAACGCGCGAAAAAACGTGGTTTTTCACACGTTGTGTTATCAGCCGAAAATCAATATATTGATTTTCCTGGTTTATTTTTACAACCTCTGATTGTCGTCGCCAAACCCTGCCGGTTTGTCAACGGCATTTTTTTTATCATATTTTTTGAATGACTTCATCATGATTACCCCGCGTGATTGTTTGTTAAATGGCATACACTTATCTCAGTGAACAAATTTTATGCGAGGTTAACAATGAAACGATTACCGGCTCTGTTTGTGGGTCACGGCAGCCCGATGAATGTTCTGGAAACCAACCGTTATACTGAAACCTGGCGGCAACTGGGGGAGCAACTACCGCGCCCGTCCGCTATTCTTGTGGTGTCCGCGCACTGGTATACTCAGGGTTCATGGCTGACTTCCGCTTCACACCCGCGCACTATTCATGATTTTCGCGGGTTCCCGCAGGCGTTACAGGAAACACAATACCCGGCTCCGGGATCAGCGTCGCTGGTGGAACGTGTTAAAAATCTGCTGAATGAAGATAATATCGGCGAAGATAATGGCGAATGGGGACTTGATCACGGCAGTTGGGGGATTTTAATTAAAATGTTCCCGGATGCGGATATCCCGGTGGTTCAACTGAGTATCGACGGCAGCAAACCGGCACAATGGTATTATGATACCGGACGAAAACTGGCGGCATTGCGTGATGAAGGTGTGCTGGTGCTTGGCAGCGGAAATGTGGTGCATAATCTGAGGGAAATGGACTGGCAGGATTCACAGGCGGCACCGTATCCGTGGGCGGAAAGCTTTAATACCTTTGTGCGGGATAATCTGGACAGCGACATTTTACCGCATCCGCTGATTAATGCGCTCGATCGTGAAGACGGCAAACGTGCGAATCCGTCACCGGAGCACTTCCTGCCGCTGTTGTATATTCTGGGAATGCGGGAAGGTGCCGAGCCGGTGACTGTACCGGTTGATGGGATTGAATCCGCATCACTGAGCATGTTGTCAGTTCAGGTTGGTTAACGACTTTTAATAAAAAAATCCCCGGCGGATCTGATGCGCCGGGGATTTTTGCAATAATGCACCGCAGTTTGTCAGTCAATAATAATATGTGGATAGAAACGGGAAAGATCCTGCGTTATCAGCTCTCTGTCTTCACGAATACAGATACCGGCGGATTCATCATTCACCAGCCAGCTGCCGATAAGTGTGTAGCTGTCACCGAACTTCGGCAGAGGATGGAACTGCTGAACAATCATTCCCTCTTCGCCATACGGGCCGTCAGCGGCTGCGATCTCTTTTCCGTTCTCAATAATCCGGATATTTGCCCCTTCACGGGAGAACAGCGGCTTGATCACATAGCTGTCCATCTCCGGATACGGCTTATCAGCAAAATAGGCCGGCAGCAGATTCGGATGATCCGGGAACATTTCCCACAGCAGCGGCAGCAGCGCTTTATTGGAGATAATGCTCTTCCATGCCGGCTCCAGCCAGCGTACACCGGCGTCTGTCAGCTTGGTTGAGAAAATCTCGCGCATCATAAACTCCCACGGATAGAGTTTAAACATGTTGCTGATTATCTGATCCTGAAGATCAGTAAACTCACCGCGATCGCCCAGCCCGATATCTTCGATAAACAGAAAATCGGTGGTGATCCCCGCTTCCTGCGCGCAATCCTGTAAATACTGAATTGTCCCGCGATCTTCCACAGAATCCTGACAGCAG
This sequence comes from Morganella psychrotolerans, assembly GCF_965118875.1. Lineage (GTDB taxonomy): Bacteria > Pseudomonadota > Gammaproteobacteria > Enterobacterales > Enterobacteriaceae > Morganella > Morganella psychrotolerans_C. The sequence goes on along the minus strand of NZ_CBCPJD010000011.1, from coordinate 102,023 downwards.
GCCATGTGCAGATAACGGAAGCCGAACTCTTCGGCTAAGACACCAAAGCGCTCAATCAGTTTTTCCTGGATGCCGTTAAACTGATCGGCATTTTCCGGCAGATTACCGGCAGCAATCTGATCTTCCAGCCAGATCCACTGGAAAAACGCGGACTCATACAGGGATGTCGGCGTATCGGCATTGTTTTCTAACAGCTTAGGCGGATTGATACCATCGTAAGCCAGATCAAGACGTGAATAAAGAGAAGGCTGGCGGGTTGCCCATGATTCGCGCACCAGATCCCAACAGTGTTTCGGGATCTGAAAACGGGCCATCAGTTCATCACTTTGTGTGACTTTATCCACCACCTGAAGACACATCTGATGCAGTTCGTTTGTCACTTCCTCGATTTCATCGATTTGTGCCGGGGAGAACTGATAGCAGGCATCTTCTGACCAGTACGGCTCACCGTACATAGTATGAAAGTGAAAGCCGAATTCATCGGCTTTCTCACGCCAGTCCGGGCGCTCGCTAATCGGGATTCGTTTCATGGCAAATCAGCCGCCCATTGAGCGTGAAGAAGAGCTGCTGCCGGATGAGCGCTGCATTGAATTTTGTTTGGCAACACTGTCACCGAACCCGCCACGGGTCGTAGTTGTGGTGGTAGCCGGTTTTGGCGCCATCGCGGTTTTCGGTACGGATACAGAGCGTCCGCCGGTTGCGGAGCCGTAGTTTTTACCGCCTGCGTCGACAAACTTACCGTTTGCCGGGCTTGCCGCATTACGTGAGGTGAACAGTGGCTGGGATGCAGCACCGCCGCCCATCATGCGGCCCATCATATAACCGGCCATCAGCGGCATCCAGAAACCGCCGGAAGCCTGAGCAGGCTCTTGTTGCTGAGTCTGGTTATTATTTGCCAGCTCAGTGGGAACCTGAGCCTGAGTACACTGGGATTCACCGAACTCAGCCACGCAATCTTCGCGGGTTGCATATTTCGGAGCTGTTTTTACTGCTTCCTGAACGGCATTATTGTATGCGGTGGTACATTCACCCGCCTGTCCGGGGTTTGCTGTTGTGCACTGTTCTGCTGTGGTATAGAGCGCGACGGTTTCATCGGCTTCATCACAGGCAGCCAGCATCAGCACAGCGCCAACTGCGGCAGCAACAGGGGCTAAGCGGTATTGACGCCAGGTTTTACGGAAAGCGTCGCGGTTAATATTTTTTGTGCGTTTTATTGTCATTGTCGTTATATCCGGAAACGGTTTCATGAGAGGTAATTACTGACTAGGATAGGGGAAAACTGTGTGAAATTAAAGCAGTAATCTGTTTTTTGCGATTGATGCAGATTAAATAAGATTAACAGAAAAGAAAGATGCGCCGGTGAGGGTATTTTTTATGCCGGATAAATATCACTCAGGGTCATAATCCCCCGGTTCTCCGGATAAAACCTGATATTTTACCTGTTTGACTGATAAGTTATCGTTAACAGGAACAAAGCATATACCCAACGTCATTCAGGATGCAGCCAACGAACCTGCAGTTTGAATGAATAAGGGTATAAAAAAACCCGCCGGTGAGCGGGTTTCATTATGATTCAGATAAAAACGCTTAGTTGGCTGTTTTACCTGTCACGGAGGAGGGTGCCGTCGGAATGGATTTACCCAGAACCTGGTTAAGGCGCAGGACATCATCTTCATTCAGTGTACCGCGTGCCTGACCGATATAGAGCTGACTTATCAGATAATCATAACGGGCATTTGACAGACTTTTCTTCGCTTCATACAGCGTTGTGGTCGCGTTCAGTACATCAACAATGGTACGGGTACCCACCTGATAACCGGCTTCGGTCGCGTTCAGGGAGCTTTCCGCAGAGGTAACAACCTGTTTGTAGGCATTAACACTGCTGATAGACGCATTGATATTGTTGTATGACGAACGGGTAACCTGAACAACCTGACGCAGCATCGCTTCCAGTTTTTCACTGGCGGCGGTATAACCGTACTGAGCCTGATCTACCTGAGATGACACCATACCCCCGGTATACAGCGGAATACTGACGTTTACACCGATGGTGCTCTGACCCTGGTATTTATTTGGGTAACCATCATAACCGCTGCCGCTGAGATCCTGATTGGTCACACCGGTACCGGCGCTCAGTTCAACGGTCGGATAGTGTCCTGACTGCGCAAAGCTGATTTGTTCTTTCGCCAGATCACGACCCAGAGAAGCACTCAGCAGATTCAGGTTACGTTCCTGAGCTTCTTTGAGCAGCACCTCGATAGCATCCGGTGAACTGGTTTTAAACCGGTTAACATCCAGAGACGCTAAGTCACTGTAATAAATTCCGCTCACCTGACGCAGTTGTTCAATCGTATTTTCAACATCATTACGGCCGGACACTTCCTGTGCCAGAACACTGTCGTAGTTGGCACGGGCGTTCTGAACATCTGTAATTGCCACCAGACCCACATTAAAGCGCTGTGTGGTCTGATCTAACTGGCGGTATACGGCTTCTTTCTGTGACTGCACATAAGAGAGCGTATCCAGTGCGCGCAGGACATTAAAATAGGCAACAGAGGTATCAACAATCAGCTGCTGTTGTGCGCTCTGGAACGTAATATCACTGATCCCGGCTGTTTTTTCCTGCAAATCCAGCTGACGCCATTTGCTCATATCGAAAATGGTCTGAGTTAATTTCAGCTGCGCATTCAGTGTATTACTGTTTTGATTCCGGAGATCACGGTAACCGCTGCCGTATTCATAACCACCGCCTAAACCTAACTGCGGCAGTAACGGGCTGCGTGCCTCGTTAATTTTTTCAAAGGCCTGGTTACGTTCAGCTTCAGTCTGACGCAGGGTCGGGTTCGTCTCTTTCGCTTTTTGATAAACCTGGAGGAGGTCTTCAGCCTGAGTAACAGTACTGAAACCTGCCACACTCACAGCAATGAGAAGAGAAAGCAGTTTCTTCATTAGGATTCCTTTTGCACAGCGCTAATCTGTTAGTTGCTTCCCGGGAAGCTTCAAATGGCTTTAATTCTAGCAGAGTCAGCTTACTATTAAAGGTAGCCGTTTGTGCCATCCGGGTTAAATTAGATTAATTTTACCTCATTGCCCGGAAAATTTCTTTATCTCAAATGATGAAAAACTCCTTTATCATAAATAATTGATTACGCAGCGGAGAAAATAATATGGCACATGAACCAAAATTACCTTTTTCTTTTGGTAACAAGGATGTGGAGATCCTCAGTAAAAAAACAGTATTTTCCGGTTTTTTTAAGATTAATGAGTACCGCTTCCGTCATCGGTTGTTTGACGGCGGCTGGAGCCCGGAAATTTGCCGTGAAGTATTTGAAAGAGGCAATGCCGGGGTGATCCTGCCGTATGACCCGGTGCGTGATGAAGTCATTCTGATTGAGCAAATCCGGCTTCCGGCGATAGAGAGCAGCAGCACACCGTGGTTGCTGGAGGCGGTCGCGGGCATGATTGATAAACCGGGGGAATCAGCCGAAGAGGTTGTCCGGCGTGAAGCAATGGAAGAGGCCTCGGTGCACATCGGGCGGTGTACGTTTGCCCTGAGCTATTTATCCAGCCCCGGCGGCACCTCTGAGCGGATGTATGTGTATATCGGCGAAGCTGACAGTACCACCGCCGGAGGCGTGCATGGTCTGGCGCAGGAAAATGAAGATATCCGCGTGCATGTTGTCAGCCGTGAACAGGCATATCAGTGGATTGAAAAAGGTGTGATCGATAACGCAGCAACTGTCATTGCAATTCAGTGGCTTACATTGCACTATGAACGTATACGTGCAACGTGGCGGGATAAATAACCCGGATTTTTTTTTCTCAGACCGGGGAATTGTGTGCGGGATTGCAGATCTCTTCAGCTAAAACACGTTATTATTATGCGTTAGTTGTTAAAATAACAAGGACATCGATTGGAAATCCCGTTGCATTTGACCGTAGCTGACGGCGCTGCGGTCAGAATTTTACAGATTACAGATACGCACCTTTTTGCCGGTGAAACTGAGACATTGTTAGGGATCAATACCCTGTACAGTTATCACGCCGTGCTCGATGCTATCGTAAAGCAGCAACTGCCGACCGACCTGATTGTAGCGACCGGTGATCTGGTTCAGGATCAGAGCATCCGGGCCTATCAGCGGTTTACGCAGGGTGTTGCCTGTTTACCGGCGCCCTGCGTCTGGCTGCCGGGAAATCATGATTATCAGCCGTCAATGGCAAGGGAACTGGCGGACGCCGGTATTAACCCCGCCAAACATATTTTATTAGGTGAACAGTGGCAGGTGCTGCTGCTGGACAGTCAGGTGCAGGGCGTACCACATGGCGAGCTTAGTGAGTATCAGCTTGTGTGGCTGGATGAATGCCTGGCACAACATAGTGATCGTCATACGGTTGTGATGCTGCATCATCATCCGCTGGCATCCGGCTGTACCTGGCTTGATCAGCACAGCCTGCGCAATTCACATGAGCTGGCTGATGTTCTGGCGAAATATCAGAATATTGATGCGATTTTGTGCGGACACATTCATCAGGATCTGGATATGGTGTGGAACGGTATCCGCGTGCTGGCAACACCGTCAACCTGTGTACAATTTAAACCGCACTGCACCACATTTACGCTTGATACTGTGGCACCGGGCTGGCGTTATCTGGAACTGACCACGGGTGAGTTTCCGGCACTGAAAACAACAGTGCACCGCCTGGATACTGACAAATTCAGCCCTGATCTGGGCTCGGAAGGTTACTGATGGCAACGCTCCTTTATCTGCACGGTTTTAACAGCTCTCCATTGTCAGAAAAAGGAATGATGCTGAAATCCTGGCTGGCAGAACATCATCCGGAAATCCGGATGGTTATCCCGCAACTGCCCTGCTATCCGGATGAGGCTGCCCTTTATCTGGAAAACCTGATGAGCTCTCTGGCTGGTGAAAATACCGGAATTGTCGGTTCTTCTCTGGGCGGTTATTTTGCTATCTGGTTATCGCAGACATTTGATGTCCCCGCAGTAGTGGTTAATCCGGCGGTTTATCCTTTTGAATTACTTCAGAATTATTTAGGGGAGAATGTTAACCCCTATACACATGAATGCTACACGCTTGAACCCCGCCACATGCAGGATTTACGGGCGGTGTATATTGATTCACCTGAATCACCGGATTTAATCTGGTTATTACAGCAGACCGGAGACGAAATACTCGATTACCGTCAGGCAGTCACGCATCTGGTGGCGTGTAAACAAACGATTGAATCCGGCGGAAGTCACGCCTTTACAGGTTTTCCTCAGTATTTTCCTCAGATAATTAATTTCCTCGGACTCGGCAATAACTGAAAACCATGTTTTAATTTCCCTGTGACTGGTATTATCGCCAGTATCACTCACGTATTTTGTTTATTTTTTAGCTAATAGCCGATAAGCCAATATGACGCAATCATCTTATAACGCAGAGGATATCGAAGTCCTCAGTGGTTTGGAGCCTGTCCGCCGCCGTCCGGGAATGTATACGGATACGACGCGGCCGAATCATCTGGCTCAGGAAGTTATCGACAACAGTATCGATGAGGCTTTAGCCGGTCACGCTAAGTCCGTCGAGGTTATCTTACACAAAGACCAGTCGGTTGAAGTTATCGACAACGGGCGCGGAATGCCTGTGGATTTACACCCGGAAGAGAAAGTCTCCGCGGTGGAACTCATCATGACCCGTCTGCATGCCGGAGGAAAGTTCTCCAATAAGAACTATCAGTTCTCCGGTGGATTACACGGTGTTGGTATTTCCGTGGTCAATGCGTTGTCAAAACGCACCGAAGTGACAGTCCGCCGTGACGGACAGGTATATCAGATTGTCTTTGAAAATGGCGATAAAGTCAGCGAGCTGGCTGTGGTAGGACAGTGCGGCAAACGCAACACCGGAACCAGTGTCCATTTCTGGCCGGATGAACAGTTTTTTGACAGCCCGCGTTTCTCTGTTTCCCGTCTGACACATCTCCTGAAAGCCAAAGCCGTGTTGTGCCCGGGCGTTGAGATCCTTTTCAAAGATAATGTGAATGATACGCAGCAGCGCTGGTGCTATCAGGACGGGCTGACTGACTATCTGATGGAAAATGTCAACGGACTGGTCACATTACCGGACGTGGCATTTACCGGAAAGCATCATGGTGATAATGAAGCGGCGGACTGGGCGCTGCTGTGGCTGCCGGAAGGCGGCGAGCTGCTGACTGAAAGTTACGTGAACCTTATCCCGACCCCGCTGGGCGGAACGCATGCCAATGGTTTGCGCCAGGGGCTGCTGGACGGGATACGTGAGTTCTGCGAATTCCGCAATATTATGCCGCGTGGCGTGAAATTGTCTGCGGATGATATCTGGGAGCGCTGCGCCTATGTGCTGTCAGTAAAAATGCAGGACCCGCAGTTTGCCGGTCAGACCAAAGAACGGCTCTCTTCCCGCCAGTGCGCTGCATTTGTCAGCGGTGTGGTGAAGGATGCGTTCAGTCTGTGGCTTAACCAAAACGTTCAGGTGGCAGAACAGCTCGCGGAAATGGCGATTGCCAGCGCGCAGCGGCGGCTGCGGGCCTCGAAAAAAGTGGTGCGCAAAAAACTGACTTCCGGACCGGCGCTGCCGGGTAAGCTGGCGGACTGTTCTTCTCAGGATATGAATCAGACCGAAATTTTCTTTGTGGAAGGGGATTCGGCAGGCGGCTCGGCAAAACAAGCCCGCGACCGCGAGTTTCAGGCGATCATGCCGCTGCGCGGTAAGATCCTCAATACCTGGGAAGTCTCTTCCGATGAAGTGCTGGCCTCGCAGGAAGTACATGATATTTCAGTGGCGATCGGTATCGATCCGGACAGTGAAGATTTAAGCACACTGCGTTACGGTAAAATCTGTATTCTGGCGGATGCGGACTCTGATGGTCTGCATATTGCCACTTTGCTGTGTGCGCTGTTTGTCCGTCATTTCCCTGCATTAGTCAAAGCCGGTCACATCTATATGGCAATGCCGCCGCTTTACCGTATCGATCTCGGTAAAGAAGTGCATTATGCTCTCGATGAGAACGAAAAAAATGCCATTTTAGATAAATTAAGCCGCAAGCGCGGCAAACCGAATGTGCAGCGTTTTAAAGGCCTGGGTGAAATGAACCCGGGGCAGTTGCGTGAAACGACCTTAGATCCGAATACACGGCGCCTGGTTCAGCTCACTATCAGTGAGGAGAATTTTCAGGAAACATTGTCGGTAATGGATATGCTGCTGGGCAAAAAACGTGCGGAAGATCGCCGTAACTGGTTGCAGGAAAAAGGCGATCGGGTGGAATTAGATGTGTAATGTTACCCCCGTGACAGCACAAAGGTCAGAGGAACAGAGTGAATGAGTGAAATAACTCAGGACGGTGTGGAGCGCCAGCCGCTTCATAGTTTTACGGAGAACGCTTACCTTAATTATTCCATGTACGTCATCATGGACAGGGCGCTCCCTTTTATCGGCGACGGCTTAAAACCGGTTCAGCGGCGCATTATTTATGCGATGTCTGAGCTGGGACTGGGCAATTCCGCCAAATATAAAAAATCGGCCCGTACTGTCGGTGACGTACTGGGTAAATACCATCCGCACGGAGACAGCGCCTGCTATGAAGCGATGGTGCTGATGGCGCAGCCGTTCTCTTACCGTTATCCACTGGTTGACGGACAGGGAAACTGGGGTGCGCCTGACGATCCTAAATCCTTCGCCGCGATGCGTTATACCGAATCCCGTCTGTCAAAATATGCAGAAGTGCTGCTGAGTGAGCTGGGACACGGCACGGTAAACTGGGTGCCGAACTTTGACGGCACCATGCAGGAGCCGAAAATGTTACCGGCGCGCCTGCCGAACATTCTGCTGAACGGCACGACCGGGATTGCGGTCGGGATGGCGACGGATATTCCGCCGCATAACGTCCGTGAAGTGGCGAATGCGCTGCTGGCACTGATTGATAAATCGTCCCTGACCCTTGATGAAGCGATGAGCTACATCCCGGGACCGGACTACCCGACCGACGCTGAAATTATCACCAGTCCGGATGATATCCGTAAGATGTATAAAACCGGGCGCGGATCAGTGCGCATGCGTGCGGTCTGGACTATCGAAGACGGTAATGCGGTGATCACCGCATTACCGCATCAGGTTTCCGGTGCAAAAATTCTTGAGCAGATAGCGTCTCAGATCCGGGCGAAAAAATTACCGATGGTCGACGATCTGCGTGATGAATCAGATCATCAGAATCCGACCCGCCTGGTTATCATGCCTCGCAGTAACCGGATCGATCTGGATCAGGTGATGACTCACCTGTTTGCAACCACAGATCTGGAAAGAAGCTACCGCGTCAACATGAACATGATTGGACTGGATAACCGCCCTGCGGTGAAAGGTCTGGTTGAGGTTCTGACTGAGTGGCTGACTTACCGGCGCGAAACAGTACGCCGTCGTCTTAATCACCGCCTGGAAAAAGTGCTGCGCCGCCTGCATATCCTGGATGGTTTATTACTGGCGTACCTCAATCTTGATGAAGTGATTGAGATTATCCGTTCCGAAGATGAGCCAAAGCCGGTACTGATGGAACGTTTTGCACTAAGTGATACTCAGGCTGAAGCGATTCTTGAGCTGAAATTACGTCACTTAGCCAAACTCGAAGAGATGAAAATTCGTGGCGAGCAGGATGAATTAGCCAAAGAGCGTGACAAATTACAGGCGATCCTCGGTTCTGAGCGGCGTATGAATACGCTGCTGAAAAAAGAGATCGAAGATGATGCGAAGCAGTATGGTGATGATCGTCGTTCTCCGCTGAATGAGCGCGAAGAAGCAAAAGCCATGAGCGAGCATGAAATTCTGCCGTCTGAGCCGGTCACGGTTGTGTTATCTCAGATGGGATGGGTACGCAGTGCCAAAGGCCATGACATCGATCCGTCCGGGATGAGCTATAAAGCGGGAGATAATTTCCGGGGTGCCGCAAGAGGCATGAGCAATCAGCCTGTGGTCTTCCTGGACTCCACCGGGCGCAGTTATTCTCTTGATCCGCTGGAACTGGCTTCTGCCAGAGGTCAGGGTGAACCGCTGACGGGTAAACTGACACCACCACCGGGTGCCGTGTTTGAACAGGTTCTGATGAATAATGATACTCAGAAATACCTGATGGCATCGGATGCCGGTTATGGGTTTATCTGTACATTCAGTGATTTGGTGGCAAAAAATAAAGCCGGGAAATTACTGATAACCCTGCCGGATAACTCGAAAGCCATGACACCGATAGAGGTGAATGACGAGGAGAACGATCTCCTGCTGTCCGTCTCACAGGAAGGACGGATGCTGTTATTCCCTGTGGGTGACCTGCCGCAGTTATCTAAAGGTAAGGGAAATAAAATTATTTCCATTACTTCTGCGGCCGCCGCTGCCGGTGAAGACGGGCTGGCGCATCTGTTTGTTATCCCGGCAGACGCAAGTGTGACGCTGCATTTCGGTAAGCGTAAGCTGGTCATGCGTCCGGAAGAGTTACAGAAATTCCGTGCTGAACGCGGACGACGTGGTACCGCGCTACCGCGCGGGATGCAGAAAAAGATTGAGCGGGTTGAGATTGTTATTCCGGAGAAAAAAGCCTGATAACCGGATTTTGTTAGTTATCGCATTCACGGGGCAATGATGCCCCAGTTTTTCTGAACGGCCATTTTGCGGGGGACGCATGTTAGCCATTTTACGTATTATTATTGCTGTAATTTATTGTATTCTCGGGAGTATCGCGGGGATACTTATCTGTCTGACCAGCCCGCGTAATCCGAAACATGTGATGACCTTTTCTCACATGTACGGAAAACTGTCTTATGTCTTCGGGATCAAGGTTGTGTACCGTATCCCCGACAGTATCAAATCAGCCGGTACCTGTGTTTATGTCGCTAACCATCAGAACAACTATGATATGGCGACCATGTCAAACGCGGTACAGCCGCGGACTGTGACTGTCGGCAAGCGTAGCCTGATCTGGATCCCGTTCTTCGGGCAACTGTACTGGCTCTCCGGAAATATTCTGATTGACCGCACAAACCGCAGCAAAGCACACAACACGATAAGCCAGGTTGCTGATCAGATTAAAAAACGCAATATCTCGGTCTGGATGTTTCCGGAAGGCACCCGCAGCCGCGGACGCGGTATGTTACCGTTTAAAACCGGTGCATTTCATGCGGCAATTGCTGCAGGCGTTCCGGTGATCCCTGTGTGTGTGTCCACAACAGAAGGACGCATTAAACTGAACCGACGGAATAACGGTGTGGTAATAGTGGAAATGCTGCCGCCGATTGATACATCAAAGTATACCCGCGAACAAGTCCGTGAATTAGCTGAAGATTGTCGTCAGATGATGATCAACCGGGTCGCAGAGCTGGATCAGGAAGTGGCTGAAATGGATAAGGAAATGGGTATAAAGCATCACTGATATCCATAATTGTCCGGATAGAGGGAAATACCGGTCTTATTATTTTACAACTTATCATAGATAAGTTTAGGAATTGCTCTTCATTCGCTATATCATACGCTTAACACTCCGTTGTTAAGCGTATGCACTTCATTAAGATATAACACGGATCAATCTGTCTGCTCACAGGCATACGGGCGCACTTCAACATTCGTAGTAACCATGGAAACGTTTTTCCCGGAGATGTTATGACACTGAGTCGGCGTCGGTTTATTCAAGCATCCGGCTTAGCGGTGTGTTTGGGATCACTGCCCCTGTCTGTCCGTGCTGCTGATGAAGGTGGCAGCCAACCATTACCTGTTCCGCCATTATTGGAAAGTCGTAACGGACAGCCGTTATTTCTGACAATGCAGCGTACACACTGGTCGTTTAACGGCAAAAACCAGGCAACGGTCTGGGGATTCAATGGTCGTTATCTCGGTCCCACTATCCGTGTGCGTAACGGCGATGATATCAAAATGATTTACAGTAACCGGCTTTCTGAGCCTGTTGCCGTGAATGTCAGTGGTCTGCTGGTGCCGGGTACGGTGTCCGGTGGTGCTGCCCGCCTTATCTCCCCGAATACTGAGTGGTCGCCGGTTGTCCCGGTTCGCCAGCCCGCTGCTACCTGCTGGTATCACGCCAACACACCTAATCGTATGGCGCCGCATGTCTATAACGGACTGGCGGGGATGTGGATTGTGGATGATGAAGAGAGCCGCAGTTTGCCTCTGCCGAAAGAGTACGGCGTGAATGATTTTCCGCTGATAATACAGGATAAGCGCCTGGATTCATTCGGTTCACCGGAGTACCGCACAGACAGTAATGAGATGTTTATCGGTGACCGTCTGATTGTGAACGGTGCGGAAGATCCGTATCTCGAAGTCTCAAAGGGCTGGATCCGGTTTCGCCTGGTAAATGCTGCCAATACCCGCCGGTTTGAACTGAAACTCAGTGATGGTCGCCCGTTCTATATGATTGCATCCGATCAGGGACTGCTGCCGTCACCGGTCGCGGTTGAGGTATTGAGCCTCGCCCCCGGAGAGCGGCGTGAAGTGTTGATAGACATGTCGAAAACAGAAACACTGACTATCACGGCGGGGGAATCCGCAACACTGACAGATCGCTTTAAAAGCTTGTTTGAGACATCAAATACGTTGGTGAATACCAATGTTCTGACGATAAAAGCCACCGGGCTGATTTCACTGGTAACCGATGATTTACCGGCAACGCTGATTAACGATCCGACTGAAATTACAACGGGTGTCCGCAATCGTGATATTGCACTAACCATTTCACCGCCGGCAATTAACGGTGCAATGTGGGACATGAGCCGGGTGGATATACGCACGCAGCAGGGTAACTGGGAGCGCTGGATTGTCACCACTGATACACCGCAGCCGTTCCATATCAGCGGTGTCCGTTTCAAAGTGATCAATCATGATGGTCAGTCACCGGCACCGCAGGATTACGGCTGGAAAGATACGGTCTGGATTAACGGACGGACTGAGTTACTGGTGCAGATGATGCAGCCGTCTTATTCACACTTCCCGTTCTTCTATTACAGCCAGTTCCTGGAGCAGGCTGACCGGGGTGTTATCGGACAGCTGGAGATTGAAGCTGTCAGCCAGTATTAATGCCGCGTAATTACAGACGAATTTATAAAAAACCGCTGATTTTTTCAGCGGTTTTTTTATGGATTCAGCGACCTAAAAGCCGTTTTTCTTCTTCCCGAAGCCAGCGGGAAAATGTTCCGGCAACCACATTAAAGTGTGTGATTGCGGTATCCGGCTCCTCCGCCTGCCTGAGCAGAAAATTCAGTGCATGGCATTTGTCCGGATATAAACCGGCGGCTTTTTCTGCCATCAGCATCAGCGGCAGCGGATAAGTGCAGGATGAGTAATCCCGCCACAGAAGGGCGGTTGCCCGCAGGAGCCGTCTGGCAGTTTCCCGTTTTATCCGGCGGATCTCACCAAGCGGTGGTCTTTTCTCTAACTGCATAAGGTTGGTGCGCACAAGCACAGGAAAATCCCCGTTTATGCCGTGAACAATTTCCCGGTTCAGGGATACCGGAGGCAGTTTAAGAGTCAGATCCTCGCCATAAACCGGCAGACAGAAATTTGCCAGCCAGTAAGACCACACCGCCTGGTGTGCCGGTGAGGTGGCTTCAGTCAGCAGTCCGGTATCAAAACCAATTTTTGTCACGCTGTGATGACGGCTGGTTAATGCGGTATCCAGAGAGGTGAGTGTATATTTTTCAGCAGAGGTCAGTGAAGAGTTCAGTACCAGGGTCAGATCAAGGTCTGACCGCCCGGGGACGGCGCGCCCTTCTGCCACACTGCCGTATACATAAATACTGTGCAATGTCCCGGATAATGAGGTGCTCAGTGACTGCACCGCATCCTGTATGACAGCCTGAAATTCAGGCTGGAATGTATGTTTCTTATTTATTGTCATTATTATCAGCCCATGGCAACCCGGGCACCAAAACCAATCAGGACGATGCCGGGTTCTCTATTTCTGTATTTCTGAATTCTTGCCGGCCCCCGGTGTACCGGGGCACTCTGTATAATCAGCATACCAGAGTTTTTCACCAAAACCTGAATTGACATCCGGTACTTGTGTAAAAATCCCGGGATAGACACATTCCGGCGGCTGCGTTGGCAGCGGGCGGTATTTTCCATCATCAGGAAGGCATCATACATGTGGGATATCCTTGCTGAAAAAGACCTGTACACAGAGTAAAAGTATGACTCACCTGCAAGTGTGAAGATAAATAAATTATTTGTATTGATGAAACACTGAATTCAGTCGACTGTATTGAGTAGTTTACGTATAGTGGCGACAAAATTTCTCTCAGCCCTAAGGTGAAATGAATGAACATTAGCTTGATCGCCGCATTAGCTATGGATCGGGTTATTGGCATGGAAAATGCGATGCCATGGACGTTGCCTGAAGATCTGGCATGGTTTAAACGTAATACGGTAAATAAGCCGGTGATCATGGGACGGGTAACCTATGAATCTATCGGACGTCCTCTGCCGGATCGTCTCAATATTGTTCTGAGCCGAACTCCGGGCAATGATGACCGTGTTGTCTGGGCAACGTCTGTTGAAGAAGCACTGGCGATTGCACAGAAAGAAACTGACGGCGAAATCATGGTGATGGGTGGCGGTAAGGTTTACGGACAATTCCTGTCACTGGCAGACCGTATGTACTTAACGCATGTCGATGCTGAAGTCAGCGGTGATACGTATTTCCCGGACTATGAACCGGATGAATGGGATTCCACATTTATGGAATACCACGATGCGGACGAAGCCAACTCACACGGTTTCTGCTTTGAAATTCTTGAGCGCCGCAAGAGCTGATTAATCAGTTGATTCATATTTGTTGATAAATAATTTTAATAAAAAAGCAGAGCTCAGGCTCTGCTTTTCCATTTTAAATGACAGGTAAAAGCGCTATTCGTCATCATCACGCGGAGAAAATGACTCCTGCCAGAAATAGCAGCGATCTTCCCAGCGCAGCATCGTGAGTTGTCCGCCCCAGCAACATCCGGTATCCAGGGCATACACGTTACGTGGCGTACCTTTACCTTCCAGTGATGCCCAGTGCCCGAAAGCCACACTGTAATCTTCCGGTAATTTTGACGGTAGTGCAAACCAGGGCTTTAAGGGTGCGGATATCTGATCCGGCTTATCTTTGCACACCATATCCAGTTGCCCGTCCGGGAAACAATAACGCATCCGGGTCATTGCATTTGTGGAAAAACGCAGGCGCGCAAGCCCGGTCAGTGACGGTGACCAGTCATTCGGTAAATCGCCGTACATAGCATTAATAAACAGCGGATAGGTATCACTGCTGAGTACTGCTTCCACTTCCCGCGCGCACATGGCGGCTGTTTCCAGATCCCACTGCGGCGTAATACCGGCATGTGCCATCACCAGTTTTTTCTCATGATCAATTTGTAACAGGGGCTGACGACGAAGCCAGTTGATTAGTTCATCCAGATCCGGCGCACTGAGCAGGGTATTTAAATGATCACGCGGCTTATTGCGGCTGATACCTGCGAAGATCCCCAATAAATGCAGATCGTGGTTACCGAGCACCAGTTTCACACTGTCGCCTAAGCTTTTCACATAGCGCAGAACACTGAGAGAATCCGGACCACGGGCGACAAGGTCGCCGGTCAGCCACAGAGTGTCTGTTTGCGGATCAAAACTGGCCTGATCCAATAATGCGCGAAGTTCACGGTAACAGCCGTGAATATCGCCGATAAGGTAGGTTGCCATAACGGATTAATGAATAAAAGTTGCAATTGCGAGCCGGAAAACAGGAATTTCACTGATGAAATTCTCACCTTTGTGATCCACCATAGTGTAATAACCTTCCATGGTGCCCAGCGGTGTTTCCAGAACGGTTCCGCTGGTGTAACGATACTCTTCACCCGGCTCAATGACCGGTTGTTCACCAACAACGCCTTCCCCCTGAACTTCAGTCTGGCGGCCTTCGCTGTTAGTGATACGCCAGTAGCGGCTGATTAGCTGAACTGTATGACGACCCAGATTCCGGATAGAAACGGTATATGCGAAAACATAGCGCTCAGCGTCCGGCTCAGACTGGCTTTCGATATAAACACTCTGAACCTGAATACAAATTTTCGGGCCGTTATTCATTATGGATCCCCTATGAGGCGGGATTATCCGCCAGGTAATTAGCCATCAGACAATACTGCGCGACACTGATGTTTTCCGCGCGGGTTGTGTGATCAATTCCCAGCTCTGTCAGTGTATCAACAGTGAACAGATCACCCAGGCTGTTGCGGACCGTTTTACGGCGCTGGTTAAACGCTTGTGTGGCGACCCGGCTTAGTAAGGCAATATTTTTCAGCCCATAAGGGTTTTCACGGTGCGGAATAAGACGCACCACTGCGGAGTCCACTTTTGGTGCCGGACGGAACGCGGTTGGCGGAACGTCGAGTACCGGGATAACCTGGCAGTAATACTGCGCCATAACACTCAGTCGACCGTATGTTTTGCTGCCGGGACCCGCCACGAGGCGGTTAACCACTTCTCTTTGCAACATAAAATTCATGTCACTGATAGCATTGGTAAAGGTAAACAGGTGGAACATCAGCGGTGTGGAGATATTATAAGGCAGGTTGCCAAATATCCGCAGCGGCTGACCACGTTCTTCTGCCAGTGCAGTAAAATCCACGGTCATTGCATCTTGCTGAATAATAGTCAGTTTACTTTGTAAAAATGGATGTGTTGCCAGGCGCGCGGCCAGATCACGGTCAATTTCAATGACCGTCATTTTGTCCATGCGCTCAGCGACCGGCTCAGTTAATGCTGCCAGCCCGGGCCCGATTTCAACAATGGCCTGACCGTGCTGTGGGTTAATCGATGCAACAATGCTGTCGATAATAAATTGATCGGTTAAGAAGTTCTGCCCGAAACGTTTGCGGGCAAAATGCCCCTGATGGACTCGTGTATTCATTGACTGTTTTTAATCATTGTAATGGCTAAATTTAATGCGGTAATAAAGCTTCCCACATCTGCATTTCCGGTGCCTGCCAGATCAAGAGCGGTGCCGTGATCAACCGACGTCCGGATAAACGGCAGCCCCAGCGTAATATTCACCGCGCGGCCGAATCCCTGATATTTTAGCACAGGAAGCCCCTGATCGTGATACATCGCGAGCACGGCATCTGCACGATCCAGATATTTTGGCTGAAACAGGGTGTCGGCAGGCAGCGGACCTTCTAAATCAATATCTTGTGCCCGTAATTCATTGAGTGCCGGAATAATGGTATCAATCTCTTCATGACCCATGTGACCACCTTCACCTGCATGGGGGTTCAGACCACAGACGACGATGTGCGGGTGCGCAATACCAAATTTGGTACGCAGGTCATGATTGAGGATAGTGATAACTTCATGCAGACAGGTTCTGTCCACCGCACCCGGTACCTGCAAAATCGGCAGATGGGTCGTTGCCAGAGCCACACGCATCTCTTCGGTGGCAAGCATCATCACAACACGCTTACAGGCGCTGCGGTCGGCAAAAAACTCGGTATGCCCGATAAACGCAATACCGGCGTCATTGATAATGCCTTTATGAACGGGTCCTGTAACCAGTGCGCCGAATTCGCCCTGCAAACATCCGTCACAGGCCCGTGCCAGTGTGTCGGTTACATAGGCAGCGTTGGCGATATTGAGCTCACCGGCAACCACAGGGGCTCTCAGTGTGACAGGCAGAATCGTCAATGTACCGGCACGTTGCGGCTGATGCGCGGTATCAGGTGAATAAGGTTCAAGTGTGAGCGGGAGTGACAGGTTTTGTGCGCGTTGCAGCAGTAATTGCGGGTCGGCACACACAACCAGTTTTACCGGCCAGTCGCGCTGTGCCAGCGCGACTGTCAGGTCAGGACCCACCCCGGCAGGTTCGCCGGGGGTAATAACAACGGGTTTCAGACTATTTGTTACTGCCATCTAAAATTTCCACATAAGCGCCAGCGCGCTGTTCCTGCATCCAGCTCTGTAACTCTTCGCTGAATTTGCGGTTAAACAGCATCCGGTAGGCACGATCTTTCTGAGCCGCTTCGGTTTTGTCCACATTGCGGGTATCTTCCAACTGGATAAGGTGCCAGCCAAAAGAGGAACGGACAGGCTGACTCAGGTCGCCTTTTTTCAGTTTCATTAATGCGTCACGGAAAGCCGGGTCGTAAACATCAGGCATTGACCAGCCTAACTCACCACCACGCAGGGCAGAGCCCGGATCTTCAGAGAACTGTTTTGCCGCATCATCAAAGGATGTTTTGCCGCTTTTTACATCATTGGTTATCTGCTGTAATTTGCTGCGAGCCTGCTCATCCGTCATGATCGGTGATGGTTTGATCAGAATGTGACGGGCTTTAACTTCAGTCACCGAAATTGGCTGACTGTTTCCGCGCATATCATTCACCCGCAGAATATGGAAGCCGACACCGGAGCGGACAGGACCGACAATCTCACCTTTTTTAGCCGATTGCAGGCGCTCAACAAACAGACCCGGCAGTTCCTGTAAACGGCTCCAGCCCATGTTACCGCCTTTCAGTGCCTGAGGATCAGCGGAATAGGTGATAGCCAGTTTGCCGAAATCAGCGCCTTTCTGCAGTTCGCTCATAATCACAGAGACTTTTTCTTTGGCGGCATTCATCTGTGCATCTGTCGGATTTTCCGGCATCGGGATCAGAATATGGCTGATGTTCAGCTCAGAATCTGCTGAGTTCTGTGCGCTGATAAGGTTAGCTAACGCATCGACTTCCTGCGGTAAAATGACCACACGGCGGCGTACTTCGTTATTACGCACTTCTGCCATCATCATCTCTTTACGGATTTCGCTGCGGTATTTGTCATAGCTCATGCCGTCACGTTTCAGACGTTCTTTCATCTGAGCGGAAGATATGTTGTTCTGACGGGCGATATCTTCAATGGCACCATCAATAGCCTGTTCCGGGATGGTTATCTGCATCTGTCCTGCCATCTGCATCACGATATTATCCATGATGAGGCGTTCAAGAATTTGCTGACGCAGGGTTGCCTGATCCGGAACCTGCTGACCGGCATTTTTGGCATTGACGACAACAGTCTGAAGCATATTGTTTACATCACTCTCCAGAACAACGCCGTTATTCACCACAGCGGCGACTTTGTCCATCTGCTGTGGTGCTGCAAACGCGGTAGTGCTTGCCGTGAACATCAGGCCGAGAATGAGTGTTCTCCAGTTTTTCATATATATCCCATCATGTTTCGAGTAGCCGTGCTATCGCACGGCAGGTGAAAATAGTATCAGCCGATATACCCTTATTCATTCAAACTGCAGGTTCGTTGGCTGCGGTCAGCCAGCCGGGTTACATACTGATGTATGCTCCCCGTCTATCTTCCCTTGCCGCCTGCCTGCATCCTGAATGACGTTGGGTAGGGTTAAAAGGCCGGAACATACGGCAGAATACCGCGCTCAAGCATTTTTTGACTACCCAGACTGTAATTGCTGCTCAGACCACGTAATTCGACATTAAACGTCCATTTATTATCGTATTCACTGGCTTCATTTTTCCAGCCGATGATTTTACGTTCATAACCGACGTTGGCTGCCCAGCAACAGGTATTGTACTGAAGCCCGACTAACTGGCTGGCCGGTTGCTGCTCTTTGGTATCATAATAATACTGTCCGACAAATGCCCACTGCTCCGCGACAGGCCAGCTTGCAACCACACCAACCTGTGAAATACCCTGTTGGTTTGCCGGTGAGACATATTTTTCACCATATTGGGTATTCTGACGCATCGCCTGAATATAATCGCGATCCACATACCGGTAATTTAGTTGGATCAGGCGCTCTGCATCCTGACGGTACTCCATCGTAACATTGGACATCGCGACACTGCCCAGACGGCGGTCATACTGAAGGCCGGCTTTCATACCCCAGTTGTCGTTATAACGCCACATGGTGTCGCCTGCCCAGACCATTGAGCCAATTTCATCTTTTTCATCCACAACGGTTTTACTGCTGTCACCGGTTCGCGGACGTTCAAAGTAATAGATTTGACCCACAGAAACATTAAAACGTTCAACTAATTCATCATCATAAATCCGGCTGGTTACCCCGGTCGTAACCTGGTTGGCGGACGCGATGCGATCCAGACCGCTGTACATACGGTCCCGGAATAGTCCGCTGTAACTTGATTGCAGCAATGTGGAGTCGAAGTTATTGATATTATCCTGATTTTTATACGGGACATACAGGTACTGCACTCGGGGTTCTAACGTCTGGGTAAAGGCGTCGTCAAAGAACGTCGGACGCTCAAAAATCATTTTTGCATCAGTTTTAAACTGCGGCAAAACCCGGGTGACCGTTTTATCCAGATCTTTATTGGCATCTATGTCAGGAATATCCTGATCATAGTGGGTCGCCATCAGCTTGGCTTCAGTATTAAAACTTGCCCAGCCGTTAGACAGCGGCAGGTTGAGTGTCGGCTCGGCATGCAGTCGGGTGGCATCCGGTTTATTTGCGCCCACACTGGTAAAGCGGACAGCCTGACCGTATGCACGGAAATCAAAGACCCCGAGGTCGCTTTTATAGTAGTTGAGATCTAACTGCGGCTCAGCACGATACGAGGTCGCATTGTCATTATTGGTCAGGATCTGGAACTGTTTGGTGGTTACTGTGGCGTTCCAGTTTGATTTACGGATGCCGACTGCTAATTTCTGCGTGGCATAGCCGTCAGTTGAGTTACCGTATGCGGAGGTAAAGTCAGTAAAATAGCGGGAATCACTGACCTTGGTGTAATCCGATGAGAACCACCAATCCTGTGCAAATGAACCACTGTGACCCCAGTAGAGTAACCAGCGATCATCAGACTCCCGTTTTGACCACTCTTCTTTCGGTGCAGCTTTTTTGTCATCACGGTATTGCTTGTCATCCATCAGGAAGTCAAACGCAAGCGTACCGCTGCCAAGGCCGGTCAGGTAACGGAATTCGTTATCCATTTTCAGACCGCGCTTACTGAAGTAGTGCGGTGTGATAGTCGCATCGTAATTCGGTGCGATATTCCAGTAATACGGCAGGGTAAATTCCAGCCCTGACGATTTTGAATAGCTGCCGTTAGGGATAAGAAAACCGGAGCGGCGTTTATCCCCGATAGGCAATTGCAGATACGGGCTGTAAAAAACCGGGACATTGGCGATGCGGAAGCGGGCATTCCAGATTTCAGCCACTTGTTCGTCCTGGTCAATAATGACTTCTGAGCCTTTAACGCTCCAGCTGTCATTACCCGGCAGGCAAGAGGTAAAAATTCCGTTGTCGAGGATGGTATAGCGGTTTTCACCGCGAAGCTTCATCTTATCCGCTTCACCATGCCCCTGGCGACCGACCATCTGATAATTACCCTGATCAACATCAGCATCGTTATTATCGAGATTGAGCCAGGCTTTAGGCCCTTTCAGGCGGATCTGCGGATCGGAATAATGCACATCACCGGTTGCGGTCGCGATGCGTACAGGTGCTGCGGTATCTTCACCGGTTTGTGTAACTTCCACTTCATCGGCTTTCAGATTCTGGTTACCTGAACGAATATTCACATCGCCGGCATATTTTACCGCGTGCGGATATTGTCCTGACATACCTGCCGCGTTGATGTTGACAGGGAAGTCCCCGGCTTTACCATCGACAATTGGTTCATCATAAACCGGGACGCCCAGCATACATTGCTCGGCAAGAGTGGCGTGCGCCGCCTGACTATATAATGCTGCCCAGATGATGGTGGCCAGCAGGGTTGGATAACTCTTCTTCATAAGTATGTCTGCAATTCCGTCCTCGGTAGCACAGTGCCCGAACGCCAAAAGCTTAATTTACACGGAAAAAGAGCGCAGGTGAAACGCGTTTCCGTGTCTAAATGGCGTTAGGCATCGTACAGAATGGGTAGTATGATAATGCAAAATTGCGTCAAGGGCATTGTCGAATTGAGGAGTATATGCACTATTTGGGAAAAATCATCGGAATTTTATTAGGCATGATGTCCGGCGCCGGTTTTTGGGGCGTTTTTCTCGGCTTTCTTATAGGTCATGCGATTGATAAAGTCCGCTCACAACAGCGAAACGGCTCCTTTACCAACAACCAGTCCCGGCAGGCGCTTTTTTTTATCACCACATTTCAGATTTTAGGCCATCTGACCAAATCTAAAGGCCGGGTGACCGAGTCCGATATCTATCTCGCGACCGCGCTGATGGATAGAATGCAGTTGCACGGCGACTCGCGGACTCAGGCACAAAATGCCTTCCGTGAAGGAAAATCAGCGGGCTTTCCGCTGCGTGATGCACTGCGACAACTGCGCCGTGCCTGTTACGGACGTGCTGATCTGCTGCGCATGTTTCTTGAGATTCAGATCCAGGCTGCATTTGGTGATGGTGAATTGCATCCGAACGAGCGTCAGGTTCTTCTGGTTATTGCAGAAGAGCTGGGCATTGCGCGCCATCAGTTTGAAACTGTATTGGCAATGATGCAGGGGCAAATGCACCGGGGCGGACAGGGCGGATATCAGCAGTACTCTCAGCAGGGCTCTTATCGCACACAGGGTGCAGACCTTGCGGCCGCTTTCAGGGTGCTGGGTGTGCAGGAAAGCGATGACAGTACTGTTATCAAACGCGCTTACCGCAAGCTGATGAGTGAACACCATCCGGACAAACTGGTGGCGAAAGGTTTACCACCGGAAATGATGGAATTGGCGAAAGAGAAAGCACAATCTATACAAGCCGCGTATGATCTCATTAAAAAAGAGAAAGGCTTTAAATAGTGCTGCCTGTTTGTATTTTACCGGGTTAATCATTGTTATCAGTGAAGTGCCGGGCGGATCATATTCTTTTCATATAATTGCTATAAAATATAACTGTAGTTGACGATCGGCGATCACAGTTGAAAATCCACGTAAATATTTTATTAAATATGTTAAGGATATGATCCATGGCCAATACCCGTGTTCTTATCGGAGTAGCAGGGTTAGCACTTTGCCTGATTCTTGCCTCACTGAATTCGGTGACCGTGTTATTTCATTAAAAATCAGCTTCACAGATAAAATTCAGCGGCGTTCCGTGCGCCGGATGCGTGATTGACAGCGCCTGCGCATGTAATTGCAGGCGGGGCGCTGACGTTCTTGCTTCATCATGCGCATAAAAGCGATCACCCAGTATCGGGTGTCCGATTGCCAGCATATGAACCCGTAACTGATGTGAGCGCCCGGTCACCGGGGACAGTTTCATCCTGGTTGCGTGAGGTTCATATTCCAGCACTTCATAGCCGGTCTGCGCTGATTTTCCGGTTTCAAAACACACTTTTTGTTTAGGGCGATTCGGCCAGTCACAAATCAGGGGTAAATCCACTATTCCCGTTTTTTCCTCTATTCTTCCCCACACGCGGGCCAGATAGGTTTTCTTCGGCTCACGTTCACGGAATTGCCGTTTAAGTTCCCGCTCAGCGGCTTTGGTTAAGGCAACCACAATAATACCGCTGGTCGCCATATCAAGCCGGTGAACAGATTCAGCCTGTGGATAATCCCGCAGAATACGGGTCATCACACTGTCTTTATGTTCCGGCGCACGACCGGGCACGGAAAGCAACCCGCTTGGTTTATTCACCACGATGATGTGCTCATCCTGAAAGAGGATATTCAGCCAGGGATCAGCCGGCGGATTATAGGGTTCCATTAGCATGGGGTCACCAGATGAGAGGCGCCCGGCAGTCTGTTTCTGCCGGGCTGCGGGTTATTGATGTGAAACCACGATCAGGCGGATAGCATCGAGACGCCAGTTAGCTTCATCCAGGTGTGACAGGATCTGCTGACGCTCTTCTTCAATCGCATCAACTTCATCATCACGAATGTTAGGGTTCACGGATTTCAGTGCCAGCAGGCGGTTATGTTCCAGTGTCAGATGCTGATCAGCCAGTACTTTTGCTGCATCAATACACTCACGCGCCTGACCGGCAATCACGTCTTCTGACTGACGCAGAACCTGATGAACATCACTTTGCACGGCATTGACAAATTTGCTGCCGGTATGGCGGTTCAGTGCATTCAGCTGACGGTTAAAGCTTTCAAACTCCACCTGAGCGGCAAGGTTATTACCTTTAGCATCCATCAGCAGGCGAACCGGCGTTGGTGGCAGGAAGCGGGTAAGCTGAAGATTTTTCGGTGCCTGAGCTTCTACCACATAGATAAGTTCGGTCAGCAGTGTGCCGACCGGCAGGGCTTTATTTTTCAGTACTGAAACCGCACAACTGCCTGTATCACCGGACAGAATAAGATCCAGTCCGTTGCGGATAATCGGGTGTTCCCAGCTGATAAACTGGGTATCTTCGCGGGAAAGCGCCTGCTCACGTTTGAAGGTTACCGTGCAGCCATCTTCCGGCAGACCCGGAAAATCCGGCACCAGCATGTGGTCTGACGGCGTCAGGGCAATCATGTTATCGCTGCGGTCATCCTGATTGATGCCGACGATATCAAACAGATTCAGCGCAAAGGTAACCAGTTCAGTATCATCATCCTGCGCGGCTATTTGTGCGGCAATTTCATTTCCGGCTTCGCCACCGTTGGAGTGCATTTCCAGCAGGCGGTCACGACCCTGTTCCAGTTGCAGCTTGAGAACATCATGGGTTTTGCGGCATTCGGTAATGAAATCATCAAACCCGGTAAGATCTGTCGGGTTCGCCATCATGGTTATCAGCGTATCGTAATAGCGATCATAGATGGAACGACCGGTCGGGCAGGTGTATTCGAATGCATCCAGTCCCTCGTGGAACCAGCGCAACAGCACGGCCTGCGCGGTATGTTCCAGATACGGAATGCTTATCTGAATATCCCGTTTCTGTCCGATGCGGTCGAGACGCCCGATGCGCTGCTCCAGCAGATCCGGGTTAAACGGCAGGTCAAACATCACTAACTGGTTGGCAAACTGGAAGTTGCGACCTTCAGAGCCAATCTCAGAGCAGAGCAGCACCTGTGCGCCATTCTCTTCGGAGGCAAACCAGGCTGCTGCCCGGTCACGTTCCAGCAATGACAGGTTTTCATGGAACACGGCGGCGTGAATGCCTTCGCGCTCACGTAAGACCTGTTCGAGTTGCAGAGCAGTCGCCGCCTGGGCACAAATCACCAGCACTTTTTCATTGCGGTTTGCCAGAAGGAAGCCGAGCAGCCATTCCACGCGCGGATCAAAGTTCCACCAGGTGGCATTTTCGCCTTCAAATTCCTGATAAATCTGCTCCGGATAGAGCATTTCGCGTGCTTTGACTTCAGTTGTTTTTTTGCTGCCCATAATACCGGCGACTTTGATAGCCGTCTGATATTGTGCCGGTAACGGCATTTTAATAGCGTGCAGTTCACGACGCGGGAAGCCTTTCACGCCGTTGCGGGTGTTGCGGAACAATAAACGGCTGGTGCCGTGTCTGTCCATCAGCATCCGGGTCAGCTCCTGACGGGCGTTATCGCCATCTTCGCTGTCGGTATTCGCGGCCTTGAGCAGCGGTTCAATATCCTGCTCGGCGATAAGGTCATGAATTGCATTTTGCTGATCTTTGGTCAGTGGAGTGCGTTCAAGCAACACTGCCACGGCATCTGCGACCGGTTGGTATTTTTGCTGCTCGGCGACAAAAGCCGGGAAATCATGGAAACGGTTCGGGTCCAGCAGGCGCAGACGCGCAAAGTGGCTCTCCATACCGAGTTGTTCAGGGGTGGCTGTCAGCAGAAGTACTGAAGGTGTGATTTCTGCCAGTGTTTCAATAACCTGATACTCACGGCTTGGCGACTCTTCATGCCAGACCAGGTGATGTGCTTCATCCACAACCAGCATGTCCCAGCCCGCGTCACATAAATGCTCAAAGCGCGGTTTGCTTTTACGGACAAAATCCAGTGAGCAGAGCACCAGTTGTTCGGTATCAAACGGGTTATCGCTCTGGTTCAGTGCTTCGGTGTAACGGCTGTCATCAAACAGGGAAAAGCGCAGATTAAAGCGGCGCAGCATTTCGACCAGCCACTGATACTGAAGACTTTCCGGTACGACGATGAGGATGCGTTCAGCGCGCCCTGCCATCAGTTGCTGATGGATAATCATCCCGGCTTCGATAGTTTTACCCAGACCAACTTCATCTGCCAGCAGGACACGCGGTGCATGGCGCTTGCCCACTTCGTTGGCGATAAACAGCTGATGCGGAATAAGACTGGCACGGATCCCACGCAGGCCGCTGGTGGCGCGGCGGTATTCTTCGCTCAGAAATTTACGTGCGCGGTAGCGCAGTGAAAAGCGATCCATCCGGTCAATCTGACCGGCAAACAGGCGATCCTGTGGTTTACTGAATGTCAGTTTACTGTCGAGAAAGACTTCACGCAGGCAGACATTTTCTTCGCCGGTATCGGTACGCTGTCCGATATAGGTTAACAGACCGTCATTCTCTTCAACAGCGGTCACACTGAGCTGCCAGCCTTCATGACTGGTGACAGTATCCCCTTCGTTGAACATCACGCGGGTAATAGGCGCATCGGCAGAAGCATAAAGGCGGTTTTCGCCGGTAGCAGGAAAAAGAAGGGTAATCATCCGGGCGTCGACAGATACAAGAGTACCTAATCCCAGCTCGCTTTCAGTATCGCTGATCCAGCGTTGACCAAGAGTAAACGGCATATTTTTGGGCTCGATTCTATTATTCAGGGCTAGTTTGATAAATGCTGTGAATATCATTACCGGCAGCGTTACGTAATTATCACGCTGACAGAAAAACACCGGTCAGTCAGGAACTCAGCGTCTGCTGTCGTGCTCCGTCCCCGGTGTTAAAAGCAGTAAAGGGGCGCTATGTTAATCCATAAGATCCGCATCGTCACCTGTAAAATGGCAAAATTAAAACGGCATTAATAATTGCCCGGTTAACAGTGTGGTGAAGTCATCCTGCATAAACGGCAAAATGGCATCTGCAATTGGCATCAGTTGTTTATTGATATAGTGCTCATAGTCCACAGGCGCTGTCAGTATTTCCAGTGGCTGCGGTCCTGCGCGGGTAATGATATAGCTTATCCGCGCACCCCGCTGATACTGCTGCGGACGTTTCATGCGGATATTATACTCGTCTGCAATGCGTGCTGCTTTGACATGGGGCGGCACATTACGCTGATAATCTGCCAGCGGACGCCGAAGGCGTTTGCGGTAAACCAGCCGGTCATCATAGCGCCCGGCGAGTGTGTCGCGCACATAATCACGGATAAATTGCTGATACGGCATTTTATCGAAAATCAGCCGGTACAGTGTTTGCTGAAAATGCTGTGCGAGAGGTGTCCAGTCACTGCGCACGGTTTCCAGCCCGCGGAATACCAGTGTATCCCCCGCCAGCCCTGCGTAACGTTTTTTGCTGCCCTGTTCTGTGCCGCGGATAGTCGGCATCAGAAAACGGCGGTAATGTGTTTCGTATTCAATTTCCAGGGCAGATGTCAGGCCGTATTCATCATTCAGGTGATTGCGCCACCAAAGATTAATTTCCTCCACCAGTCGGCGGCCGATCAGCTCTGCATCCTCGTCACTGTGCGTGCCTTTCAGCCAGACAAAGGTGGAATCAGTATCACCATAAATTACCTGGTAGCCGAGCGATTCAATAATGGTGCGGGTTTTGCGCATAATATCGTGCCCGCGCATGGTCACAGATGAGCTCAGTCGCGGATCATAAAAACGGCATCCGGTGGCACCGAGCACGCCGCAGAAGGCATTCATAATAATTTTCAGTGCCTGTGACAGGGGTTTGTCACCATGTTGTTTGGCGACATCCCGTTCATGCCATATTCGGCTGACAATATCCGGCAGACAGTGATGTTCACGGGAAAAACAGGCGCCTTTAAAACCCGGAACGGCGGGTTCCGGTGCTGAAAGCCCTTCCACCATGCCGATGGGATCAATCAGAAACGTACAGATGATAGAGGGATACAGACTCTTGAAATCCAGCACAACAACCGAGTCATACAAGCCCGGGAGAGAGTCCATCACAAAGCCGCCCGGGATAGGTTCACCGGGTTTTTCACCCGGATCCGGTGCCACATAGCCTTTGCGGTGCATTGACGGCAGATAAAGATGCGTAAATGCCGCGACAGACCCGCCCATGCGATCCACTGCCAGCCCGGTGACGGCAGCGCGCGCCAGCAGAAACTCGGTCAGGTGAGTGTGTTCAAAAATCCGCATCACCAGGCGGCAATCCTGAAGATTGTAGCGCGCGAGCGCCGGTTTATCTTCACGAAAGCGCCGGTTGATTTCATCCATGCGGTCGTAAGGGGTATCACTGTCTTTGCCTTCACCGAGCAGTGCCTGTGAAACCGCTTCCAGACTGAAAGAAGGAAATTGCCAGGTCGCCGCTTTCAGGGCATCGATACCATCAATAATGAGTCGTCCTCGCGCACCGGCAAAAAATTGCCCCGGTTTGAAACCGTGCTCCCGCCATGAGAGCGGCGTATTATTACGACCGAAGAGCAGCGGGATCTGATACTTTTCCGCGTGCTGTTGTAATACACGCAGATCAAACTGGATCAGGCTCCAGCCGATAATCATGTCCGGATCGTGCTCTGCCAGCCACTGATTCAGGCGGTGCAGTAAGTCCGGACGGCGCGGGACATATTCCAGGGTAAAATCCGGGTTTGTCAGAGGCGTGCCGTTTTCCGGACCGAGCATAAAGACGGTATCCGCCCCGCAGCCGGACAGCCCGATAGAATAGAGATCACCGAATTCAGTTGTTTCAATGTCCAGAGAGACAATTTTCAGTGCCGGGCGGTAATCCGGGTGTGGCTTCATCAGAACATGACCATCGGGCTGCGGTTGGACCCAGACGGATGCCGTAATAAAGCGCTCCATTAAATAGCGCTCACAGGGGCGGATATCGGCTTCATAAAGATGAAGATTCATTTCGCCCAGCTGTTTTTCCAGTTGTTGTAACTTCCGGTACTGACGGCAATAAACGGCGCTGACCGCATCACGCTGAAAATCCCGCAGGGGAAGTTCCGTGAGTGTTGCACCCTGTGTATTATCAATAAACGGGCGGCTTTCTGCCAGCTCGCGGTGCGGAACAAACCCGACCGCCTGCTGTACCGGCACAGAGACATATCGCGGACCATTATCTGTCGCCAGCCAGTAGCTGACTTCAATACCGCGCGGAGTGTCTGACCAGTGGCGGGTCAGTATAAAACCGGCCTCCGCCGGTGTCGCCACCTGACGGGAGGAAGCGCTTTCCTGCCCTGTCATCACTGTTTATCCGTTCTGCTGAATAAAAAATAACTATAGCAGAGAGGTGTGATTATACACAGTGCTTATGTGCGGAACGGGTTACTTTCTGATACCGAGGATCGCGGCGGCCGGAACCTCTCCGCTGACCAGTGCAGCGGTAGAGCCGTCGTAGGCAATATGCCCGTCATCGACCACCATTGCGCGCGGGGCTATGCGGGCGGCATCATCCGGATTGTGTGACACCATCAGCAGGGTAAGCTGACGGGTTTCACAAATAGTCTCCAGCAGCGCGAGCATTTCATTGCGCAGTGCCGGGTCCAGTGCAGAAAAAGGCTCATCCAGCAAGAGTATGGGTTGTGAGCGCACCAGACACCGTGTGAGCGCGACGCGCTGGCGTTGCCCGCCGGATAGCTGAGAGGGCAGGCGGCTGAGCAGCGGCGTGAGGGAAACCTGCTCCGCAATGTGTGCCAGCTCTGTTTTCTGTTTTGTATTCAGTTTCATACCGGGGTGAAAACCCAGGGCAATATTTTGCTCAGCAGTCAGGTGTGCAAACAGATTATTTTCCTGAAACAGCATGGAAACCGGACGCATTGCGGGCGGGGTACGAGTGTGATCGCCGCCGTTGAGGCGGATAGTCCCGCTTTGGGCAAACTGAAAGCCGGCAACCAGTGACAACAGGGTACTTTTACCCGCGCCACTGGGACCGAGAATCGCCACTCTTTCGCCGGTATCAACAGTAAAATCAAATTCCATCGTTTGTTGCTGATACGGGTAATGCACCCTGTTTAAATGGATCATGGACGTTTTCCCGGTAAGCGTTCCAGCAGACTGAACAGCCCGAAACACAGTAATAATAAAAGGAGCGCGGTTACAGCAGCATCCGCATTGCGGTAAGCGCCAATTTGCTGATAAAGATAGAACGGCAATGTGCGGAAATCTTCATTACCAAACAGGGCGATAACCCCGAAATCCCCGACAGACAGTACACTGGCGAAAGCGAGCGCCTGCGCCAGCGGATTGCGCAGGGCGCGCAGTTCAATCAGCCGCAGGCGGTTAAATCCTTCAATATTCAGTGAGGTGCAGAGCGGATTATAGCGCTCGGCTAAATCGCGCATCGGGTTATCCAGTACTTTCAGGGCATAGGGGATAGCCATCAGGGAATTAGTCAAAATCACTAATCCGTAGGGGAGCGCGCCCAAATCGGTGGTGCCGGTGGTGTTATTGAGGATCAGGAAAAAACCGGTCGCCAGCACAATGCCCGGCATGGCGAGGATCAGCAGCCCGGAAAGCTCCATCGCCTGTCCGGCTCTGACGGCCCGGCGCAGGCGTAGCTCACGGCTGCTCCATAACAGCATCATGGTCAGCAGTACGCAGGTAAGCCCGGAAGCCAGCGCAATTCCCAGAGAGGTAAAGAAAGCCCGCCAGAGTGCGGGTTGTTGTAATACCCGCAGGAGTCCGGGGTTCAGTCCGTCAGCTATAATCGCAAAGAACGGCGGCAGCAAAAACAGTAAAGCGCAGAGAATAATGGCGCCGTCAGCCAGCTTACGCGGCAGAGTATCCTGCGGATTACGCCATTGCAGTGACTGGGTAAAGCCAACTGAAAAATGCCCTGAGAGCCGCTGACTGACCAGCACCAGCCCGATGCAGAAGGTAAGCTGAATAAGCGCGAGCAATGCAGCGCGTCCGATATCAAAGTCATAATTCAGTGCCTGATAAATCGCCAGCTCAATGGTTGTTGCCGCCGGACCGCCGCCGAGAGCCAGTACAGTCGCGAAGCTGGCAAAACAGAGCATAAAAATCAGTGCGGCAGTGGGCAGCAGTTGCCTGCGCAGATATGGCCACTCCACAATACGAAAATGCTGCCACTCATTCATATTCAGTTGCGCGGCAAGCTGGCGTTGCTCGGTGGCAATACTGTCGAGCTGCTGATACAGCATACGGGTTGCGAGCGGCATATTAAAAAAGAGATGCGCCAGCAAAATGCCCTGTAATCCATAAGGCGTGAAAGAATAGTGCAGACCCAAAAAATCTGAAATATGCGCCAGCCAGCCGTTACGTCCGTAAACAGACAGAATACCGAACACCGCGACCAGTACCGGCAGCACCAGCGTCATGGCGCATAAACGCAGAAACTGAATCCGTCCCGGAAAGCGCCGCCGCCACAGTGCGCGGGCAAGAAAAATCGCCGGGATCACAGAGAACACGGCGGATAAAAACGCCTGCCAGAGCGTGAAGCGGACAACATGCCACAGATAGCTGTCATCACGGATCTGCTGCCAGTCTGTCTCCGGGGCGTTAAACCACAGCGCACCAAAGGCGCTGACGGCGACCAGGATCAGAAGACCTGTCGCCAGCGCGCCCGGGATCAGATATGACGCAATTAACGGCTGACTGCGCTTTGCCATATACGGATCCACTGATTGCGTTCTTTTGCGACTTCTTTTGCATCAAATTCCAGGGTTTTCACCGGTTTCGGCATTTTGTCATAAACCGGTGGCAGTGGAATATCAATAACCGGATACATCCAGTTGGTGGTCGGCAGAGTGTTCTGGAAACCCGGCGTCAGCATAAATTGCATAAATTGTTCTGCCAGTTCAGGCTGTTTGGATGCAGCAAGAACACCCGCCATTTCTATCTG
Source organism: Morganella psychrotolerans (assembly GCF_965118875.1). Taxonomy (GTDB): domain Bacteria; phylum Pseudomonadota; class Gammaproteobacteria; order Enterobacterales; family Enterobacteriaceae; genus Morganella; species Morganella psychrotolerans_C. Next base: position 71,144 of record NZ_CBCPJD010000011.1, on the reverse strand, counting down.
GAGATAATGCCCCTCATCAAACAGCGCAGCAGCATAGTTATCTTTTTTATCCGCCAGCATGTGATAGCCCGGTGAAGAGGTGTAGCTCAGAACGAGATCTGCCTCACCTTTGAGGAATAAGCCGTAAGATTCACTCCAGCCTTTGGTGACGGTCAGGGTTTTCTTCGCCATCTTTTCCCATTGCGCTGCCACATCTGTGCCGTAGAGTTTTTCCATCCACAACAAAAGACCAAGCCCCGGCGTGCTGGTACGCGGATCCTGATAAATAATCGTGAGTTTCTGGTCACTGTTCAGTAACTCTTTCATGCTTTTTGGCGGGTTAGGCAGAGTTTCTTTGTTGTAGATAAAGGCAAACCAGCCGTAGTCATAAGGGATAAACGTTTTGCTGTGCCATTCGACCGGTAATACCAGTTTTGACTGGTCAACATGACTCTCTTTAAACAGCCCGGTGTCTTGTGCCGCCTGCATCAGGTTGTTATCCAGACCTAAAATAATATCAGCCTGTGATTTTTTTCCTTCCATGCGCAGACGGTTGAGTAATGTCACACCATCACTTAACCCGACCAGTTTGAGTTCGCAGCCGCATTGTGCTTCAAAATTTTTCTTAATTTCCGGTCCCGGTCCCCACTCGGCGACAAAAGAGTCATAGGTATAGATAGTCAGAACCGGTTTGTTGCTATCAGCCGCAGCATGAAAAGAGATAGAGAGAAGGACGGCAATACTGCCGGCAGCAAGATTTTTTGTCAGTTTATGTAACACTTTGCGCTCCTGTAAGAGAAGGATTGGCAAAGGATCTGAGTGCAGCATTGTGGCGACAGGCAGTCCTGTCAGCAGTGGCGGCTCAAATCCCTACGCCGGTATTAACCGGATCAGGTTCCTCGGGTGTTATCTCAGCAGTGCGTATCCGAAGACCGCGCTGCACCCCGTTGAGATGGGAGTAGTGTAGTGTTTTCCCCGGGAAATACAATTATGCGCGTCATCCTTTGTCCTGTAGCTGTGTTGGCTGCACTCAGGAAACCGGGTCACATACTGGTGTATGCTCCTTTACGCGTCATCCTGCGTCCTGTAGCTGTGTTGGCTGCACTCAGGAAACCGGGTCACATACTGGTGTATGCTCCCCGGTTTCTTTCGGTTGCCGCCTTGCCACAGAACACATGATTTTGCGTAAAATTCTGTCTGGTTTTAGGGACGATTATTTAGCGTAAAATGACATCCCGCCTCAGAACAAATGATTTAGTTCAGTATGTAATATTGTATTATTTCATTCGCTTAGATATTTATTTCCGGCTGGATCACCGGTGGTGAAACCGGTCTGGAAATCCTGTCTGATTTATACCGCTGTGCAGGCACCGGGGGCAGGAGTGCGGCGGGCTGAAGGATTTTGAGTATAGAGGTTTACCCCATGGTGGGAGTGTGAAACAATTGGTTATCTTTCAGTTTTTTGTTTCCGAGGTAGTCGAGTGATTGATGATGATGGCTACCGCCCGAATGTCGGGATTGTAATTTGTAATAAGGAAGGCCAGGTTTTATGGGCCCGCCGCTATGGACAGCACTCGTGGCAGTTTCCTCAGGGAGGTATTAATCCCGGCGAATCACCGGAACAGGCCATGTACCGTGAGTTGTTTGAGGAAGTCGGTTTAACGCGTAAAGATGTGCGCATCCTGGCGGTGACGCGCAACTGGTTACGTTACAAATTACCCAAACGTTTGGTGCGTTGGGATACCAAACCGGTTTGTATCGGTCAGAAGCAGCGCTGGTTTTTACTGCAACTGCTCTGCGAAGACAAAGAGGTCAATGTTGCCTGCAGTAAATCGCCTGAATTTGATGGCTGGCGCTGGGTAACGTATTGGTATCCTGTTCGTCAGGTAGTCTCTTTCAAGCGTGATGTTTATCGCCGCGTGATGAAAGAGTTTTCTGCCATTGTAATGCCTGCCAACAGCGAAGCGACGGCTGTGCGGGCTCCGTTTCCCTATCGTCGCCGACGTCAGAATTAGGGAGAACAGATGCTGACGCGTTTACGTGAAGTGATTGAAAAAGTGGCAGCCGCCGCCGATCTCGCGGAAGCGCTGGAGCTGCTGGTTAAGGAAACCTGTCAGGCGATGGGAACAGATGTTTGTTCTATCTACCTGGCAGATAACCAGCATCACTGTTTTTATCTGATGGCAACGCAGGGTCTGAAAAAGCCCCGTGGCCATGCTGTCAGTCTCGCGTTTGGCGAAGGCGTGGTCGGTCATGTCGGTCGTCAGGCCGAGCTTATCAATATCGCGGATGTCCGCGAACATCCCGGTTTTAAATATCTCCCTCAGGTTAAAGAAGATAATCTGCGCGCCTTTCTCGGTACGCCGGTTGTCTATCGTCGCCAGTTACTTGGTGTGCTGGTGGTTCAGCAGAAAGAGAAACGCCTGTTCAGTGAGACGGAAGAGTCTTTTATTGTCACTCTGGCGATGCAGTTAGCTGTAATACTGGCACAGGCGCAAACCAAAGGATTGTTCGGGCAGTTTCGTCAGACCCGGATCCAGGCGATTCCGGTGTCATCCGGTATTGTGATGGCGTATGGCTGGGAAGATCGTTCTCAGCCGGTACTTGAGCTGGTATCCGAAGCGTCTGCGCTGGACAGCGCGCAGGAACGGTTACGTCTGAGTAAAGCGCTGGAGGATGCTACGGCGGAATGCCGGCGCATCAGCAAGCGTTTTAATTCTGCGGCTCAAAAAGAGAGCTCTGCTATTTTTGATCTCTATTCTCATCTGCTCAATGATCCGCAACTGAAAAAAGGTCTGTTCAGTATTGTGGAGCAGGGGTTTGTGGCGGAATGGGCCGTGAAAACAGTGATTGAAAAATTTGCGGCTCAGTTTGCTGAGTTACAGGACAGTTATATGCGGGAACGGGCAACCGACCTGCGGGCGCTGGGGCAGCGGTTGCTGTTTCATCTTGATGATAACTTTACCGGCAGTAATCAGTGGCCGGAGCGTTTTGTGCTGGTGGCAGATGAACTGAGTGTCAGCCTGCTGGCTGAACTGCCGCAGGAGCAGCTTGCCGGGGTTGTTGTGCGTGATGGCGCCACACACTCGCACTCTGCTATTCTGGTCAGAGCGATGGGGATACCCGTCATTATGGGAGCCGATATCCAGCCCGAACTGCTGCATAACAGGCTGCTTATTCTGGATGGCTACCGGGGTGTGGTGTATATCGAGCCGGAACCTCTGATAGCGCAGGAATTCCGCCAGATTATCGAACAGGAACAGGTCATCAGCCAACTGGCGGAAGATGAACTGAGCCGCTCTGCAGCACTGAAAAGTGGTGAGCGTATTTCTGTGCAGCTCAATGCCGGGCTCAGCCTGAAGTACGAGCAAAAGATAGTTAAAAGCATCGACGGGATTGGTTTATACCGTACGGAAATTCCGTTTCTCGTGCATAATGGTTTTCCGTCAGAAGAGGAGCAGAAAGTCCGTTATCAGGATATGCTGCAACTCTTTGCCGGTAAGCCGGTTGTTTTGCGGACACTGGATATCGGGGCTGACAAGCAATTACCGTATATGCCGATCAGCGAGGAAAATCCGTGTCTGGGCTGGCGTGGCATCCGTGTGATGCTGGATCAGCCGGAGATTTTTCTTATTCAGTTACGGGCGATGGTACGGGCGAACATCGGGCTGAATAACCTGAAAGTGTTATTCCCGATGGTCTCCGGATTGGCAGAGGTGGAAGAGGCAATCCGGTTGTTGGACCGCGCCTGTGAAGAAGTTTCTGCACTGACCGGGGAAACGGTAAAACGACCGCCGGTCGGCGTTATGCTGGAAGTCCCGTCACTGCTGTTTATGTTGCCGGAACTGAAACAATGCATTGATTTTATCTCCGTCGGCACGAATGATTTAACCCAGTATCTGCTGGCGGTTGACCGGAATAATACCCATGTTGCACCGCTGTATGATTCGCTCAATCCGGCAGTATTGCGTATGCTGAATTTTGTTCAGCAGGAAACATCCCGTCTGGGTCTTCCGGTTTCTGTCTGCGGAGAAATGGCGGCGAATCCATTAGGTGCAATGATCCTGGTTGGTTTGGGCTATCGTCAGCTGAGTATGAACGGGCGAAGTATTCCGCGAATTAAATATTTACTGCACCATCTTGATGCCGGGGCACTTAAACCGCTGCTTGCATCATTGCTGGATGCACATACGGCAGCTGAAATCCGTGCAAAAGCAGAGCTGTTTATTGAGAATCAGGGGCTGGCGCAGCTTATCCGCGGCAGTGTTTAACGGACAACAATGACGCACGGCGGCATGTTGTTCTGATAGTCCTATTTTACCGGTAAGCGGGAAGTCTTCTGCCTGCCGGGCAACCACTGTGTGAGGTACGATGAGTATTACTTATCTGGCATTTCCCGATATTGATCCTATCATTTTTTCCGTTGGTCCTCTGGCGTTGCGCTGGTACGGGCTGATGTATCTTGTGGGGTTTGTTTTTGCCATGTGGCTGGCAAACCGCAGGGCAGATAAACCGGGCAGCGGCTGGAAACGCAGTGAGGTTGAAACACTGTTATATGCCGGATTTGTCGGGGTTTTCCTCGGTGGTCGTATCGGTTATGTTCTGTTTTATAATTTCCCTCTGTTTATGGATAATCCACTTTATCTGCTTAAAGTCTGGGACGGCGGTATGTCCTTCCACGGCGGATTGGTGGGTGTAATTATTGCCATGTGGTGGTTTGCTCACCGCACAAAACGTCATTTCCTTCAGGTTTCTGATTTTATTGCACCGCTTATTCCGTTTGGTCTGGGTATGGGTCGTATCGGTAACTTTATCAATGGCGAATTGTGGGGGCGTGTCACGCTGGATACGCCGTGGGCGTTTCTGTTCCCGACATCCTATGGTGAGGATGTGAAACTGGTGGCGGCGGATCCGTCCCTGTTACCGGTGCTTGAACAGTACGGCGTGCTGCCGCGCCACCCGTCACAGCTTTATGAAATGCTGCTTGAAGGGGTAGTGCTCTTTATTATTCTTAATGTGTTTGTCCGTAAATCCCGGCCAATGGGCAGTGTGTCAGGTCTGTTCCTGATAGGCTACGGTCTGTTCCGTATTATTGTTGAGTTCTTCCGCCAGCCGGATTCACAACTCGGGTTATTCAGCGGGATCAGTATGGGGCAAATTCTTTCTGTGCCGATGATAATCATTGGTGTGTTAATGATGATATGGGCGTTTAAGCGTCCTGATAACCAAAAGAAAAGTGAAGAGGTAAAATGAAACAGTATCTGGAACTAATGCAGAAGGTGCTTGATGAAGGCACGCCAAAAGATGATCGTACCGGCACCGGTACTTTATCCATCTTCGGGCATCAGATGCGTTTCAATTTACAGGATGGTTTCCCGATGGTAACCACCAAGCGCTGTCATATCCGCTCCATCATTCATGAACTGCTGTGGTTTTTACAAGGTGATACCAATACGCAATATCTGCGTGATAACGGCGTGACTATCTGGGATGAATGGGCGGATGAAAATGGTAACCTGGGACCGGTGTACGGCAAACAATGGCGCGCATGGGGTGCGGCAGACGGCACTCAGATTGACCAGATCAAACGCGTTATTGAACAGCTGAAAAGCGATCCTGACTCCCGCCGTATTATTGTTTCGGCCTGGAATGTCGGTGAACTGGATCAGATGGCTCTGGCGCCGTGCCATGCATTTTTCCAGTTCTATGTTGCAGACGGTAAGTTATCCTGCCAGTTGTATCAGCGCTCTTGTGATGTTTTCCTGGGTCTGCCGTTCAATATCGCCAGCTACGCCTTGTTAGTACATATGATGGCGCAGCAGTGTGACCTGGAAGTCGGCGACTTTGTCTGGACCGGCGGTGATACCCATTTGTACAGCAACCATATGGAACAGACTCACCGCCAGTTAAGCCGTGAGCCGCGTGCATTACCGAAACTGATTATCAAACGTAAACCGGCATCTCTGTTTGATTATCACTTCGATGATTTTGAAATCGAAGGCTATGACCCGCATCCGGGAATTAAAGCACCGGTCGCTATCTGATTTCAGCGCGCACAGCGCACAGTAAAATCCAAATTGTTAAAGAGCGGCGGTGTCCGCTCTTTTTTATCGCTTTCGCCCCGCTATCTCCACTGCTGTTTTCCCGTCAAAATATAATCGTCGGCACAACACGAAAAAAAGATGATCGTTTTCAGTGTATGGCTGTTATTTCTTCCTGTTGCATCGCATTTATTACCGCCTTCAGTACCGGATATTGATAAACCCGCTATTTTTTCATCAGGATCAACCCGGGCAGACGCAACGATGCAGACAGAAAAAGGGATCTCACTGATGGAAATGATAATCGTGTTTTTTATTATGGCGTTACCCGTAACTATGCTGGGGGTGTCATGGGAAAATTTCAGGGAAAAACGGCATCTGACAGAGACAGCGGCACTGTTTCATCAGTATCTCAGCAGCCATAAGCTGCGGGCAACCTACCTGAATGAAACCAGGCAAATATCCATTGTTTTTGGTGATAACAGCGGCGCCTGTCATCAGGTTTCGCCGGCTGTCTGTGACAGAGAAACTGACGGATTTACACCGCTGGAGGGTGTGCGTATTGCCTCCGGTACAATCAATACAGTGTTGTTCTGGGGAACCCGGCATACCGCATCTGCCGCCAGTTTTTTGCTGGAGAACAGGCAAGGGCAGATAAAGCTGATTATTTCAGCTCCCGGGCGTATCCGGTTATGTACCCCGGGTCAGTTGTCCGGTATTCCGGCGTGTTGATAATGACCTTGTCATCACGGGGCTCTCTTCTGCTTGAGATGCTGGTCAGTATGGCAGTCAGCGCCATATTGCTGGTGACGATTACCCGGTTTTTTCCGGTTCTCTGCCGGGATGTAACGAATACATACCGGCAATATAAACTGGATAATATTATGCGTGAGACGCTGTTACGGCTGGAAAAAGATCTCCGGAGGACGGCCTTTTGCCGGGGAAACTGTCAGGGTAAACCATTACAGATAGCGGCAAAAAAGGGGGAACCGGCAAACAGTTGCGTTATCGTCGCTTATGATCTTAACCATAACAGCCGCTGGGAGCGCAATACACGGAAAACCGGCGAGCATTTCGGGTATCGCCTGAACAAAAATGCGCTGGAATGGACCCGCAATGCGCTGAGCTGCCAGGAGCCAGGATGGGAAAAAGTGACGGATAACCGGCAGATTGTTGTGACGCGTTTTTCCGTTACGCCGGTCAGCCTTCATCAGCAAAGTGGCTTACAGTTATCGTTAACACTGACCGGCAAAGAAAAACCGGTGCTGCAACGAAACGGAGAAAGCCTGATTGCAACACCCAATTATCATCCGTAACAGCGTGGGTCGGCGTGAAAAAACAATGCAGGGCAGTGCGCTGATGATGATGATCATGCTTCTGCTGGGTGTCGCCCTGATGTTGTTATCCGTCCTGCACCGGTTTTACCAGACTGAGTGGCGCAACGGACAGGATGAAATTGCCTTTTATCAGGCAGATGCCGGAGCGGCGTCTGCACTGACGTGGGGAATGACACTGCGCTGGTCCCAAAGTGAGCTTGTCAGAGAGCCGTTATATTGCAGGACAGCGGCGGACCCGGTACTGAAAAGTTGTCTCCGGCGGCTGAAGGGAAATCGTTTTTTATTACAGGGCAGTTCATTCTCGCCCTGGTTCAGACAAAATATATCTCATTATCAGCTTGTTACTGCAACGACGCAGGGTAATGAAATCACGCTGACAGCGCAGGCACAGGGATGGAGTGACTTTTGCCCTCCGGATCTGAAACCAGGTTGTGCGGGGTACAGTAAGACAGGAGAAAAAGATGAATGAGAGGGGGATGTCGTTACCGGAAGTGCTTATTTGTGCTTTTGTTTTTGCGGTATTGATGACCGGCTTATTACGTTATCATCAACTCCTTAACAGCGGAAAACACCGGCAGTATGATGATGTCAGTACAGTACGCCGGTTACATCAGATGATGCAGTTTACCGCAGATCCCGGTACATTACAGCAGATGATGAAAACAGCGTTATCTTCCCGGCGGCAATGGGAAAATAAACAGGAAAACGTGGCGCCGGGCTGTGTTTCCGTTACTATCCGTTTAGTCTCTTCCGGAGAGCGCCAGTTAACCGCCAGCCGATGGCAATGCATGCAAGGGCAGAAAAATGTTTACGATTTATCACTCCAATGATTTGGATCTGCTGAAAGATATTATCTGCCATATTATTGATACTGATAAGATTGCGGATCCATTCCGCCCGGAAACGGTTCTCGTGCAAAGTCCGGGAATGTCACAGTGGTTACAGATTGCGCTGGCGGAAAAACTGGGTATTGCGGCAAATATTGATTTCCCGCTGCCCGCAACCTTTATCTGGGATATGTTTACCCGTGTATTGCCGGGTATCCCGAAAGAGAGTGCATTCAGTAAAGGTGCAATGACATGGAAACTGATGTCTCTGTTACCGCAGCGCCTTGAGGATCCGGACTTTACCCCGCTGCGCCATTATCTGGATGATGATAGCGACAAACGCAAACTTCATCAGCTTTCAGGCCGTATCGCGGACTTATTTGACCAATATCTTGTTTACCGCCCGGACTGGCTGACCGCATGGGAAGGCGACACGCTGGTTGACGGACTGAGTCAGAACCAGGCCTGGCAAAAATCGCTGTGGCAGGATTTACAGACACTGACGCGTACGCTGGATCAACCGCAATGGCATCGTGCAAATCTTTATCAGCGTTTTATTGATGTGCTGAATCAGGGGGATCCACACATCATGGCAAATTTACCTCCCCGGCTGTTTATCTGTGGTATTTCTGCATTGCCGCCTGTTTATTTGCAGGCACTGCGCGCCCTCGGGCAGCATACCCATATTCATCTGATGTTTACCAATCCCTGCCAATATTACTGGGGCGATATTCAGAACCCGGCATCACTGCGCCGGATGCTGGCACGTAAGCCGCAAAGCTATTGGGATAAGAAGGCTGTCAGCTGGTTTAAATCTGACGACGATGCCTCTTCACTTTTTAATTTTGAAGCCGATGGTGAGCAAAATATCGGTAATCCGCTGCTGGCGTCCTGGGGGCGTTTAGGGCGGGATAATCTCTGGTTTCTGGAAGAGATTGACGATGCTCATGTTATTAAAGCGTTTGTTGACTACACGCCGGATACATTACTGACTACTGTTCAGCAGGATATTCTTGATTTGGCTGACTACAGCCGCGTGGGTAAGACGAAAGAAGAGTTCTCGGTGAGTGAAGACCGGCGGATTCTTGCAGATAACGACCGCTCACTGAGCTTCCATTCCTGTCATAGTCCTCAGCGGGAAGTTGAAGTTTTACAGGATTACTTACTTAATTTACTTGAGAATAATCCTCTGCTCACACCGCGTGACATTATTGTGATGGTAGCGGATATCGACAGTTACTCTCCGTACATTCAGGCAGTATTTGGTCATGGTAATGACAACCGCTACCTGCCATTTGCTATTTCTGACCGCAAAGCCCGTCAGGCACACCCTGTTTTACAAGCGGTATTAACCCTGCTGGAGTTGCCGCAGAGCCGCTTCACATCAGAACATGTGCTCAGTTTGCTGGAAGTACCTGCGATTGCTCAACAATTTGGTCTGGATGAAAGCGATTTGCCGCTGTTACGTCGCTGGGTCAGTGGTTCGGGTGTCCGCTGGGGGCTGGATGATGACAACATCAAATCTTTTTCATTGCCGGTTTTTGGTCAGAATACCTGGAAATTCGGTTTGGAACGTATGTTGCTCGGGTATGCTATGGCGCAGCAGGAAGGCACCTGGCGCGGGATACTCCCGTATGATGATGCATCCGGTATTGCCGCCGGAAGAGTCGGTCAGCTCGCGGCATTTATTGATACCCTGAGCCGGTGGCAGGATATTCTGAGTGAAACCCGTACACCGGTACAGTGGCGTGAAACCGGCGCTGAGCTACTTTCTGCTTTCTTTGCGGTAACGCCGGATACCGGGCCTGTGCTCAGCATGGTACTGCAACAGTGGCAGCAGGTGCTGGAGCAGGCAATAAAAGCCTGTTATGACGATGAAGTACCACTTTCCCTGATCCGTGACGAGCTCTCTCTGCGGCTGGATGATGAAAAAATCAGTCAGCGCTTTTTATCAGGTGCGATTAATTTTTGTACACTGATGCCGATGCGTTCGATCCCGTTTAAGGTTGTTTGTCTGTTGGGGATGAATGACGGTGTGTATCCGCGGAATATTCCGCCTCTGGGGTTTGATCTGATGGCAGAGCTGGCGCGTCGCGGCGACCGCAAGCGCCGGGATGATGACCGCTATCTTTTCCTTGAGGCACTGAGCTCTGCAAAAGAGCATTTATATATCAGTTATATCGGGCGTTCTATCCGCGATAACGAAGAGCGCAATCCGTCGGTCTTAGTCAGTGAGTTACTGGAATATATCGGGTTAAATTTTTGCCTGAAAAAAGACCGTCCGGAAAATTTGGATACCAGCCGGAAAGCCATTGAGAACCATCTGACTGTTTGTCATTCACGAGTTCCCTTTGCGGCAGAAAATTACCGTGAAGGCGCTGAATTTCAGAGCTTTGCGCCTCAGTGGCTGCCTGCGGCGCTGGGACAGGGACGGGCACAGGGGCAATTTAATGTGCCGGTTCCGGCTGAATCTGTGACAGATATTACACTGGAGAAGCTTTTACGGTTTTACCGCCACCCGATCCGCGCTTTTTTTCAGCAGCGTCTGAAAGTCCATTTTGATATTGAAGATGTCGCACTGCCGGAGGAAGAGCCGTTTAGTGTTGATAACTTACAGCGCTACGGGTTTAACACACAGTTGCTTGACGCGCTGGTGGACGGTGAGTCAGAAGAACAGGTGTTTACCACCCTGAAAGCCGCCGGATCGTTACCCGCAGGGGCATTTGCACAGGTTTACTGGGAAGATCAGTTACAGGAAATGGATGTACTGGCGGAAAAAGTCCGCCGGGCGCGCGCAGAATCAAAGAGTGAGTTGTTCTGCTATGGTGTGGGGCCTTATACATTAACCGGACAATTAGCGGGTGTTCAGAATGACGGATTACTGCGCTGGCGTGCCGCCGCGCTGACTGCGGTTGACGGGCTGCGCCTGTGGATTGAGCATCTGGTTTATAGCCTGAGTGACCGGCAGCAATTCAGCCGGTCGTTCGGGCGTAATGATACCGCATGGATTTTTGAACCGCTGACAGCCGCACAGGCGCAACAGTATCTGCAACCATTACTGGATGTGTTTGTTCAGGGGCTTAATGAACCATTGCCTGTTTTCATTAAGAGTGGCTGGGCATGGCTGAGCACACTGGCAGATGAAAAAAGTGGTGAACTCTCTGATGATGAAGCACTCCAACATAAAGCCGCATCGCTGCTGCTACAGACATTGCAGGGTGGTTTTCAGTTTAATGGTGAAGCAGAGGATGACTATGTGGTTCGTGCATTCCGCCATTTTGATACAGAACTTCTCGGGGTGACTAAGCAGCTTTCGCAACAATTATTTTTGCCGATGTTCCATCATCAGAAAAACAGGGAGAATCAGGCTGATGCCTAAACAACTAGTGCAGTTTATCTTTACACTGCTTTTCTTTTTTACCGGTGCGAACGCACTTGCACAGAATGCATGGCAGGTTTTACCGGATGAGATAGAAAAAAGTGAGAATGACCCGCGTCAGTATCAGGCAATTACCCTGAAAAATGACATGACTGTTCTGCTGATTTCAGACAGTGCTGCCCGCAAATCTGCGGCAGCAATCAGCCTGGCGATAGGCAGTATGGATGAGCCGCAGAGCCAGGCAGGACTGGCGCATTATCTGGAGCACATGGTACTGATGGGATCAAAACGTTTCCCTGAACCCGGAAACTTCAGTGATTATCTTGCTAAACATGGCGGAAGCCATAACGCCAGTACGGGATCGAATTACACTGACTTTTACTTTGAAGTTGAAAACAGCGCACTGAAAGGTGCCACTGAGCGCCTGGCTGATGCTCTGGCTGAGCCGCTGCTTGATCCGGTGAATGCAGATAAAGAGCGAAATGCGGTTAATGCAGAACTGACAATGGCGCGCTCCCGTGACGGTCACCGTATGTATCAGGTACGGGCTGAAACCTGGAACCCCGCGCACCCGATCTCCCGTTTTTCCGGTGGTAATCTGGATACACTGAAAGATAAACCGGGCAGTATCCTGCATGAAGAATTGCTCAAATTCTACAACACATACTATTCATCAAACCTGATGAAAGGTGTGCTGTACGGACCTGAATCCACTGAAGAGCTGGCTGTTCTTGCAAACAATACATTCGGGACAATCCCGAACCGTAAAGCGGCCATTCCGCAGATTACGGTGCCGCTTATCACTGCAGCCGAGCAACAGAAAATTATTCACTATGTTCCGGCTCAGCCTCAGAAATCCCTGGATTTTGAATTTGTTATTGATAACAACAACAAAGATTTCCGTAAACAAACAGACACTTACATTGCTTACCTGTTGGGGAGCCGCAGTGAAGGAACATTAGCAAACTGGCTGATATCAAAAGGTCTTGCAGAGAATATCAGCGCATCCGCTTCTTCTGATCTGGCGCGGAATCAGGGTATTTTTATTATCTCTGTGGCGCTGACTGATGAAGGCATGTTAAAGCGTGATGAAATCACCGCTGCGGTGTTTTCTTATCTGAATTTGATTAAAGAAAAAGGAATTAGTAAAGCCTATTTCGATGAGATAGCCCGGGTAAACGGACTGGCATTCCGTTACAACTCTATTGTCCGTGATATGGGCTATGTTGAGTCTCTGGCGAATACCATGATGGATTATCCGGTCAGTAATATCCTGAACGTCGGCTATCTTGCTGATGACTGGGATCAGGCTGCGATTAAAGCGCGGTTCAGTGATTTAACACCGGAAAAAGCCCGTATCTGGTACACCAGCCCGGATGAACCAAGCAATAAGAAAGCCTATTTTGTGGATGCGCCGTATCAGGTGGATAATGTAACCGCCGCGCAACTCGATAAATGGCGTAAGTCTGAACGTGATTTTCATTTCTCTCTGCCGGCATTGAACCCGTTCATTCCGGATAACTTTGATTTGATCAAAAAAGAGAAACAGGAAAAACCGGTACAACTGACAGACACGGCAAAATCACGTCTGTTCTACATGCCGAGCCAGTATTTTGCTGACGAACCTAAAGCGATTATTGCACTGGAACTGCGCAACAAAAATACCAACCGAACCGCGAAAGATTTTGTCACCAGTTCTGTGCTCAGCTATATCAGTGAACTGAAACTGAACCAGCTTCGTTATCAGGCCGGTGTGGCGGGAATGGGGATTAACATCAGCGATGATGATGGACTGAATATCAGCGCGGATGGCTACTCTCAGCACTTACCTGAGCTTCTGACTACCGCAATCGGGCAGTATCAGACCTTTACACCGACGGCTGCTGAACTGACTCAGGCAAAATCCTGGTATCGTGAGCAGGTTGCCGTCTCAAATAACGGCAAAGCGTATGAAATGGCAATGCGCCCGTTCAGCCGCCTGAAATATGTGCCATATTTTGAGGAAAAAGATCGTCTCGCCGCACTTGAAACGATTACAGAAAAAGATGTGACTGAATTCCGTGATCGCCTGATCCGTGAAGGTGCGTTACAGATGTTTATTTTTGGTAACGTTACGGCACAGCAGGCAGAACAGATTGCTGCAAAAGCACAGGCACAGCTTGGCTCGCAGGGAACACAATGGTGGGTGGGTGATTACTACGTTATCGACAAAACCCTGAAACCGAATTTTGATGAGAAAGCGAACAGTACAGACAATGCACTGGCGAATATTTTTATCCCGACAGGATATTCACGCACTGAGGGCGCGGCATTCTCTTCTGTATTATCAAAAATTCTGCATCCGTGGTTCTACGATCAATTGCGGACACAGGAACAACTGGGTTATGCCCTGTTTGCCTTTAATCCGGGCTTTGGTCGTCAGTGGGGGATAGGTTTTCTGATACAGAGCAATGAAAAAAATCCGGCATATCTGTCACAGCGTTTTAATGATTTCTATGTGAAAACGGAAAAACGGTTACAGGCGCTGGATAATGCGGAGTTTGATAAATACCGCGGAGCACTGCTGACTGAACTGACTCAGCCGCCGGAAACCTTTGCAGAAGAAGCATCCCGTTATTCATTTGATTTCAAAAATAACTATTTTGATTTTAATACCCGTGCACAGACTATTGATGCGGTGAAAAAAATGACAAAACAGGATGTGGTGACATTCTATGAGAAAGCGGTTATGTCGAAAAACGGACTGGCACTTTATTCTCAGGTAACAGGAACCGGCGGTAAAGCGGATGATTATGCGAAGCCGGAAGGCTGGACAACCTATCCGTCAGTGACAGAGTTTCAGTCGCTGTTGCCTGTGAAAGAGGAAATCCGGTAAGTCTATGGCGGCTGAATCTTTAAACCCGGTCACAATACCGCTGCTGGGGCAGCGGTTAATTGAAGCGTCTGCGGGTACGGGAAAAACGTACACTATCGCCAGGCTCTATTTGCGTCTGTTACTGGGGCTGGGGGAAGGTGCGTTCAGCCGTCCGTTGTCAGCAGAAGAGATCCTGGTGGTGACGTTCACGGAAGCGGCAACCAATGAGCTGCGCGGGCGTATCCGTGAAAACATTCATTTACTGCGTATTGCCTGTCTGCGCGATGAGCAGGAGCCGAATCATGCATTTGCTCCTTTGCTTGCCCTTATCCCGGATAAGCAAATGGCGGCTCAGCGGCTGTTACTTGCTGAGCGCCAGATGGATGAAGCCGCCATTTTTACCATTCACGGATTCTGTCAGCGGATGCTGGCACATAATGCATTTGAGTCCGGCGTATTATTTGAGCAAACACTGATTCAGGATGAACATCCTATCCGCAGACAAGCGTGTGCGGACTTCTGGCGGCGTCATTGTTATCCGCTGCCGGTTGAGCTGGCAAGAGCCGTTACTCAGCTCTGGTCAGGTCCTGATGCATTGTTACGGGATATCTATCCCTGGTTGCAGGGAGAAGCGCCCCGGATCACTGATGCACCGGAGTCAGATGAAACATTACTTTCCCGCCATCAGAAAATCATTACCGCCATTGATGAAGTTAAGCTGCAATGGCGGGAAAGTGATGTTGATTTTGTCAGTCTGATTCAGGATTCAGATCTGAACAAAAGCAGTTACCGCGCCAATCTGGTGCCGGGATGGATTGCCGGTATCAATGACTGGGCAGAAGAGCGGGTAACCACTCACTATGCATTGCCGAAAAATCTTGAACGTTTCAGTCAGACTGTTTTGTGTGAGAAAACCAAAAAAGGTGGTACATCACCGTCTCACCCGGTTTTTTCTGCCATAGAAACCCTGGCGGAGCAGGCACTGACGCTTGAGGATGTGCTTTTCACCCGCGCGGTGTATGAAATCCGTCAGACAATTGCGCAGGAAAAACAGATACATGGTGAAATGGGGTTTGATGATCTGCTGACCCGGCTTGATGAGGCATTGCGCCGTGAGAATGGTGCATTATTGGCGCAAACGCTGAGAAAACGTTTTCCGGTCGCCATGATTGATGAATTCCAGGATACCGACCCGCAGCAGTACCGGATCTTCCGGACAATTTATCAGGATGATGCCGCACACCGTGATGAGGATATGCAGGCAGAACCCGGCGGACTGTTGTTTATCGGGGATCCGAAACAGGCCATTTATGCGTTCCGTGGCGCTGATATTTTTACCTATATCAAAGCCCGGCATGATGTCAGTGCGCATTACACGCTGGGAACAAATTACCGCTCTGCAAAAACGATGGTGGACGGGGTAAATAAACTGTTTTTACAGGCAGATGAACCCTTCTGTTTTAAACAGATCCCGTTTCAGCCGGTGATGCCTGCCCCCGGGAGTGATGAACTGGCTTTTGTTATTGGCGGAAAAACACAACCGGCGATGCAATTCTGGTGGCAGAGCGCAGAAGGTGTCAGCAGTGGTGACTATGAGCGGACAATGGCAGCTGTATGCGCCGGGCAGATCCGGGACTGGTTACAACAGGGGCAGAGCGGTACTGCATTACTCGGGCGTGGTGGTAAGCAGCGTCCGGTGAGTGCCGCAGATATCACTGTTCTTGTGCGCAGCCGCCGCGAAGCACAACTGATAAAAGATGCGCTGAATCAGCTTGCTATCCCGTCGGTCTTCCTCTCAAACCGGGACAGTGTTTTTGATACACCGGAAGCACGTGAATTGCTGTGGCTGTTACAGGCGGTGCTGAGTCCGGAAAAAGAACGCTTGCTGCGCAGTTCACTGGCATCGGGATTATTCGGTCTTAATGCCCCTGATATGGATGAGCTGAATCACGATGAAACAGCATGGGATGCGCTGGTGGACGAGTTTGCCGGTTATGGACAAGTCTGGCAGCAGCAGGGCGTGCTGCCGATGCTGCGCACGGTATTCAGTCAGCGGAAGGTTGCTGAAAATCTGCTTGCCGGTCAGGAGGGCGAGCGGCGGCTGACTGATATTATGCATATCGGTGAATTGCTTCAGGAAACATCACAGACGCTGGAAAATGAACACGCGCTGGTGCGCTGGCTGGCACAACAGGTATTGCGTCCGGATGCGCAATCCGAAAGTCAGCAGATGCGTCTGGAAAGCGACCAGAATCTGGTGCAGATCTGTACTATTCATAAATCAAAAGGGCTGGAATATCCGCTGGTCTGGCTGCCGTTCATCTGTAATTTTCAGGCAGGCGGGCAGCGCCTTTATCATGATGAAACCACTTTTGAACCATGCCTGACCCTTTCACCTGATGACAATCAACTGGCGCTGGCAGATAAAGAGCGCCTGGCGGAAGATCTGCGACTGCTTTATGTCGCGGTTACACGGGCGGTTTATCATTGCAGCCTTGGTGTCGCGCCCATCATGAAAGGGAACCGCAAGAAAGCAGGGAATACCGATTTACACCTCTGCGGGCTGGGGTATCTGATACAAAATGGTCAGGCGTGTGACAGTGAAACTCTGTTCGGGCGGCTGACCGCGTTTTGTCAGGGAGATGACTCCCTGGAACTGACTCCGGTGCAAGGGCAGACGCTCACGCCGTGGGAGCCGCAAGCCCGTCCGCCGGTATCTCTGGCAGTGAAAGCCTTTACCCGTGAAATCCGCGGACAGTGGCGGGTAACCAGCTACAGCGGTCTGAGTTACGGCGCTGCATCCGGCGGCAATGCGTATACACAGGACAGGCAGGAAGAGATGATGTCGATGATCCGCGCACTCAGTCCGGACATGGATACAGAAACAGCCGGTGAAATACAGGCGGAAGCCGGATCTGAACTGACCGCCTATACGTTTCCACGTGGCGCACAGGCGGGAACATTTCTTCATAGCCTGTTTGAAGCACTTGAATTTGATAGTGAGCCCTCACTTGAGTGGCTGAATGACCAGTTATTATCGTTCGGTTTTTCCGTTCACTGGGCGCCGTTCCTGCAATCCTGGTTTACTGAACTGCTGAATACCCCGCTTTGTGAGGGTGGATCGGCGCTGAGACAAATTCCGGCACAACTGAAGCAGGATGAAATGCAATTTTTCCTGCCGATTGAAAGTGAGCTGAGCGCGCCCGGGCTGGATGCACTGATGAGAGCCTTTGATCCGCTGTCAGAACGGGCGCGTCCGTTGGATTTCACTACGGTGACCGGGATGCTGAAAGGCTTTATTGACCTGGTATTCTGCCATGACGGCAAATATTACATAGCGGACTATAAATCAAACTATCTCGGTGACAGTGCTGCTGATTATCAACAGGCAGCACTGGCGGACGCGATGATTGAGCACCGTTATGATTTGCAGTATCAGCTTTATACCCTGGCATTGCACCGCTATTTACGCCACAGATTGCCGGATTATAACTATGATGTGCATTTCGGCGGCGTTTATTATTTATTTCTGCGCGGAATGACACCCGCGCATCCCGGGCAGGGAATTTATTTTTACCGGCCGGAACAGGCATTTACAGAACAGCTGGATGCGATGTTTAAAGGGGAGACAAGTAAATGAATGCTCACTTACAAACATTATGTGCTGAGCAGATCCTGCGCCCTTTAGATTGTCAGTTCGCTGCTATGCTGGCAGCGGATGATGCACCACTGCTGCAATTAATTTTTGCACTGCTCAGTGCGCAGACCGGATCGGGACATGTCTGTCTGCCGTTATCCCGCGTTGCTCCGCTGATGGAGCCGGGTGGGCGGCACGCCGAACTATTACAATCAGTCTGGCAGGTGCTGGGTGAGCCGTCAGTTGCAGAGATTGGATCTGTACTCAGTGTATCTGATGCAGTTAGTGATGGCTCACTTCCCACACCCGTTGTGTTATCCGGCACTAATTTGTATCTGCACCGTATGTGGCAGTATGAATGTCAGGTCGCAGCGTATTTTTCACAGCCACAGCCGGTCACGCAGGACCCGGAAAGTATCCGCCCGTTGCTGGATGCGCTGTTTAGTCAGTCAATGCCGGAAACTGACTGGCAAAAAGTGGCGGCAGCGGTGGCGGTCAGCAGTCAGACTGCTGTTATCTCCGGAGGACCGGGAACCGGGAAAACCACAACGGTTGCCCGTATTCTGGCAGCATTGGTGCAATCAGCACCCCGTCAGTTACTGATTGAACTGGCTGCCCCGACCGGTAAAGCGGCGGCTCGCCTGACTGAATCACTTGGTTCGGCGATTGAACAACTGATACTGACGGATGAGCAGCGCGCGATGATGCCGGAGCAGGCAAAAACCCTGCACCGTTTGCTGGGCGCACAGCCGGACAGTCGCCAGATGCGCCATCATCAGAAAAACCCGCTGCCGCTGGATATTCTGATTGTTGATGAAGCATCCATGGTTGATTTACCGATGATGGCGGCACTGATCGACGCGTTGCCGCCGCAGGCAAGGCTTATTCTGCTTGGCGATAAAGATCAGCTCGCCTCAGTTGAAGCGGGGGCGGTTCTGGGGGATATCTGCCGTTTTGCCAAAGAGGGATATACACCGGAAAGACGTCAGGCGCTGGAAGCCATGACGGGCTGTACCCTGCCGGAAACGGCACCGGCTCATTCTGTAAATGTGCAGGATCACCTTTGTCTGCTGCGTAAAAGTTTCCGTTTTGATGAAAATTCCGGGATTGGTCAGCTGGCAACTGCCGTCAACCAGGGCGATGCGCGGGAAACCATGGCTATTCTTAACGGGCAGCGCACTGATGTCCGCTATGTACCGCTGGAGGATGAAAATGGTTATCCGCAGGTACTGACCGATACTATGACCGGGTATCTGCCGTTTCTTGCGCTGGTAAAAAAACAGGCAGAGCCGGCGGTTGTTCTGAATGCCTTTAATCAGTTCCGGTTATTGTGTGCCCTGCGCGAAGGTCCGTTCGGTGTGGAAGGGCTGAATGAGCGTATTGAACGTCTGTTGCATCAGCAGGGGCATATCCGGCGTCCTCTTATTCACCGGCTGCGCGGTTATCACGGAAAACCGGTGATGATCAACCGCAATGACAGCCCGCTGGGGCTGTTTAACGGGGATATAGGCATTATGCTGCGGGATGATAAGAATGAGCTTCGTGTACATTTTCAGTTGCCGGACGGCACGATAAAAAGTATTCAGCCGAGCCGGTTACCGGCTCATGAAACGGCGTATGTGATGACAGTGCATAAATCCCAGGGATCTGAGTTTACTCATACCGCGCTGGTGCTACCGGTACAAATATCACCGCTGGTCAGCCGCGAGTTACTGTACACCGCTCTGACGCGGGCAAAGCAATTCCTGACTGTTTACAGCCGGGAAGAGTGCCTGCGCCGCGCAGTTAAAACCCCTACTCAACGTTACAGCGGGCTGAGTGAGAGGTTACGCTGAACAGTGATAACCGGCAGTCGGTTATTTAAAATCCAGAATAAGAATTTTTGAGCGCCGCTGATAGTTGTACATTTCCTGTTTTTTGACCGGCAGGTTTTCAATTTCTGCCGGTACAAACCCGCGCTCCTGAAACCAGTGAATACTGCGGGTAGTGAGAACAAACAGTTTTTCCAGCCCTGCCAGTTTTGCCTGTTGCGTTATCCGGTTGAGTAATTCTTCGCCCCGCGCAGAACTGCGGTAGTCAGGATGTACTGCCACACACGCCATTTCGCCGATTTTTTCTTCCGGATACGGATAGAGTGCGGCACAGGCGATCGTGGTGTTATCGCGCTCAACAATTGTAAATTTATCGATTTCCATTTCCAGTTGTTCGCGTGAGCGGCGTACCAGAATACCCTGCTGCTCCAGCGGGCGGATAAGCTCGAGTATCCCGCCGATATCATTGATATTTGCTCTGCGGGTTTGCTCCGCACTTTCCATCACGACCTGGGTTCCGATTCCGTCACGGGAGAACAGCTCCTGAATAAGTGATCCGTCATCCTGATAACTCAGAAGATGGCTGCGTTTTACACCACGGCGGCAGGCTTTGATTGCCCCGCGCAAAAAACGGACAGTCCCGGAATAGTAATCACCGCTGCTTTCCATTTCCTGCACATAGTGCTCGGCGTCATTTGGGTGCATTTCGGAGATAATCGCGCCGTTATCGGCAACCACACCTTGTGCAGAGCAAAAGCCAATCAGTTTTTCGGCTTTAAGTTTGACGGCAATTTGTGTGGCAATTTCTTCGGAGGTCAGATTAAAACTTTCGCCGGTGACAGAAACGGCGACAGGGCCAATCAGTATAATGCCGCCATTATTCAGTTGCCGGTTGATCGCATCTTCATCAATCCGCCGGATGCGCCCGCTGTGACAGTAATCAACACCGTCGTCAATGCCAAGCGGCTGGGCAATAACAAAATTACCGCTGACCACATTAATATGCGCGCCCTGCAGCGGCGTATTATTCAGGCACATTGACAGGCGGGCGGTGATATCCAGCTGTAATTGCCCTGCGGCTTGTTTGACAAGCTCAAGTGTACGAGCATCTGTTACGCGGGTATTCTTGTGATAAACCGGCTCACACTGATGAGCCAGCAGATTTTTTTCAATTTGCGGGCGGGCACCATAAACGACAATCAGGCGGATACCTAAGCTGTGCAGCAGGCCGATATCATTAACAATGTTAGGAAAATTTTCATGCTCGATGGCTTCGCCGCCCAGCATAACCACAAATGTTTTGCCATGATGGGCATTGATATAGGGAACTGACTGACGGAAACCGTCCACCAGTTCGATACTGCGCTCTTTCATAACACCCTCACAAATGAATTTTTATTCGTAATTTATGTATTTTTATTCTTTTTGTGAGGGAATAGCAAGCCCAAATTTTTGGCGGCAGAAAAGAATTGATCTGAGTTTGTCTGAATTATCGCCATATAAGCTAAAAATCCATAATGACAGGGCGCAAATGATTAGATAAAGTGCCGCTTAAATTATTTAAGAATAAATAGTTCTGTTTTCTTAATTTCGTTGGTTTTCCGGATATACCTTT
Organism: Morganella psychrotolerans; assembly: GCF_965118875.1. Classification (GTDB taxonomy): domain Bacteria; phylum Pseudomonadota; class Gammaproteobacteria; order Enterobacterales; family Enterobacteriaceae; genus Morganella; species Morganella psychrotolerans_C. The sequence goes on along the minus strand of NZ_CBCPJD010000011.1, from coordinate 49,664 downwards.
CGGCAATATTGATGTGATTTACGCTATGGATATCTTTTCATGAGTCATTCTGAACACGATGCGTCACGCCGTCTGTTGCTCAAAGGTGCAGCGGCATTTTGTCTGCTGAGTATCAGCCCGTTCGGGTTTGCGGCTTCATCGCAAATCGTGGCGGTGCGTATCTGGCCGGCATCCAGTTATACCCGTGTGACTATTGAGTCTGATAGTCCGCTGAAATATAAACAATTTACCCTGCAAAACCCTGAACGTGTTGTTATCGATCTGAAAAATGTGCATCTCAACAGCGTGCTGAAAGGGCTGGATAAGCAGGTACAAAACCGGGATCCACACCTGAAACTTGTCCGCATCGGACAAAATGATCCGCAGACTGTCCGCCTCGTGTTTGAAGTGAAACAGGCAATGAGTCCGCAGGTGCTGGAACTGACCCCTGTGGCTGAATTTAAAAATCGCCTTGTGCTTGATTTTTATCCGAAAAATGGCAGCAGAGAAGAAGACGATCCGCTGCTTGCATTGCTGGAAGATTACAACCGGGGTGACCTGGAAGAGAGCCTCCCGCGTGAAACGCCGAAACCGGGCAAAGCGGGTAAAGACAGACCGATTGTGATTATGATTGATCCCGGCCATGGCGGGGAAGACCCCGGGGCTATCGGTAAGTACAAAACGCGGGAAAAAGATGTGGTGCTGCAAATGGCACGCCGCTTAAAGTCCCTGATTGATCGCGAGCCGGGTATGCGGGCCTATATGACGCGCAACGAGGATGTGTTTATTCCGCTGTCAGTGCGTGTGGCGAAAGCGCGCAAGATGCGGGCGGATCTCTTTGTCTCTGTCCATGCGGATGCGTTTACTGATCGTTCAGCCAGAGGTTCGTCCGTTTTTGCGCTGTCGACACGCGGAGCAACCAGTAATACCGCAAAATTTCTGGCACAAACCCAGAATGATGCCGACAGAATTGGCGGCGTAAGCAAAAGCGGTGATAAATATCTCGATCAGACCATGTTTGATATGGTGCAGAGCGCGAGTATTAAAGATAGCCTTAAATTTGGCTCGGAAGTTCTCAAGCGGATGAACACAGTTAATAAACTGCATAAAAAAACAGTCGACCAGGCTGGGTTTGCAGTATTGAAAGCACCGGATATTCCATCCATTCTGGTGGAAACCGCCTTTATCAGTAATATTGAGGAAGAGCGTTTACTGAAAACGGCGAAATTCCAGCAGGAGATGGCGAATTCTGTTTTCCAGGGTATCAAAGCGTATTTTGCAAATGGTGGCGCTGTCGCCCGCAGGGATTAAAAATAGTGTGTGTCACAAGGATGTGGCACTGAAACGGTTTACAGTGAGGTGTAATTAGAATTGAAATGCAGATTTTAGTAAATCAGGATAACGTCAGAATGGAATAGTATTCAGGGAATTTTGACAAATAATGTCGGTATAAGATTGGTTGCGGGGGCCGGATTTGAACCGACGACCTTCGGGTTATGAGCCCGACGAGCTACCAGACTGCTCCACCCCGCGTCCGAAAAGTTAATGATGATAAGTGTTGGTTGCGGGAGCCGGATTTGAACCGACGACCTTCGGGTTATGAGCCCGACGAGCTACCAGACTGCTCCATCCCGCGTCCGAATATCATTAACTTGGTACTGATTACATCTCACAGAAGCTATTGGTTGCGGGAGCCGGATTTGAACCGACGACCTTCGGGTTATGAGCCCGACGAGCTACCAGACTGCTCCATCCCGCGTCTGTGAGGCGCTTACTATACTCAGGAAATACACGGTTGCAAGTTATTTATTGATAAAAAGCTATCTCTTTCCCTGTTTTGGTTGATTATCCCTCTCATTGTATGTTTTGAATACAATTATACCCTTATTCATTCAAACTGCATGTTCGTTGTCGGAACGACGCCCGCCGGGGCACATAGTTGTTTATCTATGCTCTCCGACGGTCTTCCCTTACCGCCTGCCTGCATCCTGAAGCCTGATTATTGTTTATTAACGGTTCCGTAAATCGGTTGCATAATAAAAGTGATTTGCTATCGTTTGCACTTAAATTAAGTTAATTCACATTATTTATTATTCATTGGCGGATAAGTATGAACAAAACCGGCAGGTTTTTGTTGTGCGGCGTGATGTTCTCTCTGTTAGTCGGCTGTCAGTCGCATCCGACAGATAAAGGTCAGCAATATAAAGATGGTCGTCTGACGCAGAATTTACAGGAAGTGGCGGGTATTAACAGTCCCGGGAACCCGGTGAATGGTGCTGATTTCCTTAAACAGGTTGATGCAGTTAAAACGGCGTCGCCGCGTTTGTACAATGCGAATAATGAAAACTTCCGCGCGGTCGAAAACTGGCTGCGCTCAGGTGCCGATCCCGCGCAGTTACGTCAGTTCAATCTCCACAGCTATCAGATGGAAGGAAAGGACAACTACGGAAACGTCCAGTTTACCGGCTATTACACCCCGGTTGTGCAGGCGCGTCATACCCGTCAGGGCGAATTTCAGTATCCTATCTATCGTATGCCGCCGAAAAAAGGCAGCCGCCTGCCGAGCCGTGCTCAAATCTATGCAGGCGCACTAAGTGACAATTATGTGCTGGCATACAGTAACTCGCTGATGGATAACTTCCTGATGGATGTACAGGGCAGTGCTTACATTGATTTCGGTGATGGTTCTGAGCTGAATTTTTTTGCCTATGCAGGGAAGAACGGACACGGTTATACCAGTATCGGACGGGTACTGATTGAGCGTGGTGAGGTCGAAAAGAAAGACATGTCGATGCTGGCTATCCGTCAGTGGGCAGATAATCACTCCCCGCAGGAAGTACAGGAACTGCTGGAGCAAAACGCGTCTTTTGTCTTTTTCTCACCAAAACAGTTTGCGCCGGTGAAAGGGGCGAGTGCCGTTCCTTTGATTGCAAAAGCCTCTGTGGCATCAGACAAAAACCTGATCCCGCCGGGAACAACTTTGCTGGCAGAAATTCCGGTGCTGGATAATCAGGGTAACTTTACCGGGCGTTATGATATGCGCCTGATGATTGCGCTGGATGTCGGCGGCGCCATAAAAGGACACCATTTCGATATTTACCATGGTATCGGGCATGATGCGGGGATGATGGCCGGATTTTATAACCATTACGGGCGCGTATGGGTATTGAAGAAAGGCACACCGCCGATCTTAAATCCGGTTCTGTAGTCTTTTTTCTGTCCGGTGTATACTGACAGGGTATACACCGACAGCCTTTCTCTGTTGTTTCCGTGACTTTTACCGCAGGTTCCCGATTATGCAAAATCTTTTATCTGACGCTTACCTGCAACGCTTTGCGGGTATTGGCCGCCTTTATGGTCAGCAGGCGCTTCATTTATTTGCCCGTTCTCATTTCTGTGTTATCGGCATCGGCGGTGTAGGATCCTGGGCGGCGGAAGCACTGGCACGTACCGGGATCGGAGCGATCACTCTGATTGATATGGATGATGTTTGCGTGACAAATATTAACCGGCAGATCCACGCGATGCAGGGAACAATCGGGCAGCCTAAGATTGAGGTAATGCGTGAGCGGATCCTCGCGATCAATCCTGAATGTCAGGTGCATTGTGTGGATGATTTTGTGACGGCGGATAATGTACCGGAAATGATGCAGCCCGGGTTTGATTATGTGATTGATGCGATTGACAGCATTCGCCCGAAAGCCGCGCTGCTGGCGCATTGCCGTCGCAATAAAATTCCGCTGGTCACAACCGGCGGGGCAGGCGGACAGATTGATCCGACACAGATTCAGGTCGCTGATCTGGCGAAAACACTTCAGGACCCGCTGGCCGCAAAACTGCGTGAGCGCCTGAAATCAGAGTATGGCGTGCTTAAAAACAGCAAAGGGCGGTTGGGGATTGAATGTGTTTTCTCAACAGAAGCATTGCGTTATCCGCAGGCAGACGGCAGTGCAGTCTGTGGCATGAAGAATACGGCAGAAGGCAGTATGCGGATGGATTGTGCCGCGGGTTTTGGCGCCGCCACCGTTGTGACGGCCTCATTCGGGTTTGTTGCGGTATCTCACGCCCTGAAAAAACTCATGGCAAAAGCTGCGCGTGCTGCGGCTGAATAAAGTGCCGGTCAGGCGCTGAATTTTTGTGCAATAATATGTGCGGCATTAATCAGTGCCGCAATACCATTGCGCCGTGACTGACTAAGCTGATCGCTTAGTTTGTATTGTTCAAAAATAACCGGCAGATCAAGAGATAGCAGCTCTGCGGGCGTCAATCCTTCAATCTCTGTCAGCAGAACCGCGAGTAGCCCTTTGACAATCCGCCCGTCACTGTCACCCCAAAAATGCAGTGTGCCGTTACTGTTCAGTGCGCCAGCCAGCCAGACCCGGTTTTCACAGCCTTTAATTTCGGTATCCCCGGTTCTGTTTTCCGGCGGCAGTGTCGGTAACTGACGGGAAAGTATGACTAACTGACGATACTTTTCTTCCCATGAGTGACAGGCGGAAAATGTTTCTGCGAGTTGTTCACGACGAATGTTGTGACCAAAAGGATGTGCCGGAAATACATGTGTCATCTGTGTCTCTTGTGTCATCGGCTGGTCATTCAGCCAGGATATCGAGAGCAAACCGGATTGCCTGTACCAGCTTATCTATATCATTCGATTGATTGTACGGCATAAATGAAACACGCAGGCAGCCGCCTGTATGCAGTGCCTGACAAAGCGGTTGTGCGCAGTGTTGCCCGTGGCGCAACGCAATGCCTTTTTCCGCCAGTAGAGTGGCGATATCACTGTGATGAATATTGTCAAAATTGAATGCCAGCAGCGGACTGCCGGGAGCGCGGTAGCTGCGAAAACCGGGCAGTGCGGCAAGTTGTTGTTCTGCACTGTCACATAAGGCAATGGTATGATGGTGCGCGGCACTCAGGTCACAGGTTTCAAGCCAGCGGAGTGTTGCACCGAAAGCGATAACGCCCGCGACGTTCGGCGTACCGGCTTCAAACCGTGCGGGAACCGGTGCCGGGGTAAAACTGAAAAAATCAGTGTCTGTCAGCATTTTTCCGCCGCCCTGCCAGGGTTGCATGGCATCAAGTAATTCACCGCGTCCGTACAGTACACCCAGCCCGTTCGGGCCGTATATCTTGTGTGCTGAGAAGGCGTAAAAATCGATATTACTTTGCGTGACATCAGACGGATGATGAACGACACCTTGTGCGCCGTCGACAACAATCAGCGCACCATGCTGGTGTACCAGCCGGGCTGTGCGGTCAATATCCGGTTGAAAACCGGTGATATTCGACATTTGAGTGACCGCCACCACGCGGGTCTGCGGCGTAAGCAGTGTTTGCAGCTGAGCGTAACAGAGTGTGTGCTCTTCGGTCAGCGGCCATTTCACCAGTGTTGCGCCGGTTTGCTGCGCCAGAATTATCCACGGGATCAGATTAGAGTGATGTTCCAGTTCGCTGACAATGATTTCATCACCCGGTTGCAGGCGCGGGCGGAAATAGCCCTGTGTGACCAGATTGATGGATTCCGTGGTGCCTTTTGTCCAGATACAGTGGCGGGCATCGTCAGCATTAATCAGCCGGCGGACGGCATCACGCGCCTGTTCAAACTGCTGTGTTACTGTCTGCGCCTGCTGATGGTGGCTGCGGTGAACTGTTGCACCGCTGTTATGCTGATAATAATAGTGCGTTGCCTGCGACATCACGTCTGGTTTGAGGGCGGTGGCGGCACTGTCGAGAAAAACGGTGTCACTTACTATACCGGGAAAGCAGGTGCGGAATGTGTCGGGAGAGAAGGTTTTCATCGGTTTAATTAATCAGGGTCTGAGATAAACAGAGCTTATGCAAAATGTGCGGTGTCCGGTACATCTGCGGCATAAATCAGCCGGTGACCGGTCTGAGTGCTTCGGGTAGCACCGTCAGCAACAGTTTACTATAATCAAGATTGCGCTGTCTTTCCAGATTTCCGGCATAGTTCCGGTAGAAGTTTTGGCAGAGTTTAGTGAGAAAAGAATAAAAAAAAGCACCGCAATCGGCGGTGCATACAAAAAAAATCACTATGGACAGACAGGGTAAATGTACAGGAAGTGAAAAAAACAGTAGCTTAAGCTACTATGTCCGGAATTTCCGGACAACTTGCAAACACAACATCACAACCACATAGCCAAAAGTTTTGCAGTATCGCTACTGCCCGACTTTTCGTTCCGGCTCAGGAAGTGGGCATACTATAGGTATTTACTGGTGTATCATCAAGGGACAAATTATAATGCTTCGGATTAAAAAAACTAATCCTATTCTATACCCAATGCCATTCACGCCGTCAACGAACCTGCAGTTTGAATGAATAAGGGTATAAACCATGTTACCGGTATCCGGTCCTGATAAATAAGCCTGAAAATGTCCAAACGATTGCCTCCGCTCAATGCTTTGCGTGTTTTTGATGCTGCCGCCCGCCATTTAAGTTTTACTAAAGCGGCAGAAGAGTTATTTGTCACACAAGCCGCCGTGAGCCACCAGATGAAAAGCCTGGAAGATTTCCTCGGGCTGAAGTTATTTCGCCGCCGGAATCGTTCGTTGTTGCTGACGGAAGAGGGGCAGAGTTATTATCTCGACATCAAAGAGATTTTCTCCTCTATTAATGATGCAACCCGCAAGCTTCTGGCGCGTAGTGCAAAAGGGGCATTGACTGTCAGTTTATCGCCGAGTTTTGCCATTCAGTGGCTGGTTCCGCGTTTATCGGGTTTTCACCAGGCGTATCCGGCCATTGATGTCCGGATACAGGCCGTTGACCGGGAAGAAGATAAACTGGCTGATGATGTGGATGTGGCAATTTTTTACGGGCGGGGTAACTGGCCGGGTCTGCGGACAGACCGGCTGTATGCGGAATATCTGATACCGGTGTGTGCGCCGTCACTGATGACCGGTGAACGACCACTGAAAATACTGACCGATTTATCGTATCATACACTGTTGCATGATTCGTCCCGCCGCGACTGGCAGGCGTATATCCGCCAGGCAGATTTGCAACAGCAGGTAAACGTGCAGCATGGCCCGATATTCAGCCACAGCGCAATGGTTATCCAGGCTGCGGTACACGGGCAGGGAGTGGCGCTGGTCAATAATGTGATGGCTAAAAATGAGCTGGATGGCGGCAGACTGGTGTGCCCGTTTAAAGATATCTTAGTCAGTAAAAATGCGTTTTATCTGGTGTGCCAGGACAGTCAGGCAGATTCAGGAAAAATCGCGGCGTTCCGTCAGTGGATTATGGCGCAGGCAGCGAGTGAGCAGGAAAAATTAGGATGGATGACAAGTGAGCAGGATTAACCTGATCATCACAAAAGGTAATGGCAAATGAATAGTCGGTTGATGTTAATTTTTGCCGGTTTCAGCGGCTTTTTTTATGTTGCATTTGGCGCGATAGGCTCCCATCTCTTGACGCCTTTGTTGGCAAAGCACCAGATGGACTGGATTAATTTAGGTCTGCAATACCAAATCTCCCACACGCTGGCAATGATGGGGCTTGCCGCATTGCTGATGCGCAAAGTGGTATTGTGGTTCTACTGGAGTGGATTATTTTTTGGGATCGGTATTTTACTGTTCAGCGGCAGCCTGTATTGTATGGCGCTTTTACAGATGAAATACTTTGCCTATTTCACGCCGGTTGGCGGGGTAAGTTTCCTGTTAGGCTGGGTTTGTGTATTAATCGGCGCAGTGCGTCTAAGGAAAGTGGCTTCCGGCCATGAATAAAATTGCATTATATTGCCGTCCGGGCTTTGAAAAAGAGTGTGCAGCCGAGATCACGGATAAAGCCGGACGCCTTGAGATTTTCGGATTCCCGCGTGTCAAAGAGAATAGCGGGTATGTTATTTTTGAATGTTATCAGCCGGATGATGCTGATCGCATTGCAAAAGAGATCCCGTTTAAAGAATTGATTTTTGCCCGCCAGATGATTGTGATCGGTGAATTACTGAAACATTTACCGGAAAACGATCGCATTACACCGATTATCGGAATGTTGACCGGGATTGTGGATCGCGCGGGTGAGCTGCGTGTTGAAGTGCCGGATAATGACGAAGCGAAAGAGCTGATGAAGTTCTGCCGTAAGTTTACCGTTCCGCTGCGTTCAGCACTGCGTCAGGAGAAATTACTGCTGGCAAAAGAGAACCGTGGTCGTCCGGTTATTCACATCCTCTTTATTGCGCCGGGTTGTTGCTATGCGGGTTATTCATATTCTAATAATAACTCTTCATTCTATATGGGCATCCCGCGCCTGAAATTCCCGTCAGATGCACCGAGCCGTTCCACACTGAAGCTGGAAGAGGCTTTCCACATGTTTATTCCTTACGAAGAGTGGGAAGAGCGTCTGGAAGGCGGGCTGCATGCGGTGGATCTGGGCGCTTGCCCCGGCGGCTGGACGTATCAGCTGGTGAAACACAGTATGCGCGTGCAGGCTGTGGATAACGGCACGATGGCAGAAAGCCTGATGGATACCGGACAGGTACGCCATCTTCGCGAGGACGGATTTAAGTTTGAACCGTCGTCGAAAAATATCACCTGGCTGGTTTGTGATATGGTTGAAAAACCGGCAAAAGTTGCGGCGTTAATGACAACCTGGATGGCGAACGGCTGGTGTCGCGAATCTATTTTCAACTTAAAACTGCCGATGAAAAAGCGCTATGAAGAAGTGTCACATATCCTGGAAAAGATGGCTACAGAGCTGAAAGCACAGGATATTAATGTGCTTATTCATGCCAAGCAGCTATATCATGACCGCGAAGAGATAACGGTTCATATTCAGCGCGTCTGGGGTGCTTACAACCCGGATCGGGTTTTCTAATCCGTTTGATTACTTCGCGATATAAATAATCCCGGCTAATACTGCCGGGATTATTTTTTGTATTATTTCACTTTTGGCAGAAACGAAATATCCATGTGATATTTTTCCGGGTTTTTCTTATCCAGGAAAACAGTAACGAATTCCTGATCAATATAAGGTTCCGGGTTAAAAGCCAGATTTTCACTGTAATAGAGTGAGACGCTGTTCTGAATAGTATCATGGACTTGTGCGACAATACGGTATGGGCTGCGTCCGTTAATACTGATCATAGAATTAAGGACCACTTCAGTAATTTTAGCTTTTACCGGCATACCTTCCTGTAATAAGCGGCGTCCGGATTTCCCTTTCATATACATCACAACCAGCGGGATAGCACCGACCAGGGTGAATATTCCCCCCATGCCGAGTAAAATAATTGCACCGCCATACATTCCGGAGAAGGAGTGGATCACCGCACCGCTCGGATTCCCCGGCTGATAAATGACATCAATGGCATCACCGGCCGAATTCCCGTATTCACTGCTGCAAAATGAGGATGAAAATACAAAATCGTCCTGTCCGTCAGTAAACCGGACAACGGGGCAATAAGTCGTCCCGTTATCAGAACGGCTGATTTCAAGATCGATGATTTGTCCGGTTGCCACAATACCGTTTTTTTCGTGTGCCTGACCGGAAAGATAAAAATAACCCCCGGCAGACAGCATGAGGAATCCAATGACAGCAAAAATGCCTAATACAAGGCGCAGTTTAGTAAACATAGACTATCCGATTCTGGTTAATATATTAATGAAATAGACTATTCTACAAGCATTAATATAGCTAACATTTATTCCCTTAAGTGCAATCTCAACTGATTTAAATTTCCCTGCAATTCAAGATCCCGTTTCAGAGTGGCAATATCGCGGCAGCAGTAAGCGATATCTTTTCCGTCGATAATTTTTTTACGCCACTTTTCCGGTACCTGTTCTGTGTTGTTATAGAGGGTATCCAAATCCGTAAAGGTACTGAGCAGGGTGGCTGCAGTTTTCGGACCGATCCCCGCAATTCCCGGTATTTTACTGCTGCTGATACCACTTAATCCCCAAAAATCAGGTAGTTGTTGTGATGTAACACCAAACTCTGCGGCGATAAACGGCATATCAAGCCAGCGTTTCTGGAAATAATCGCGGATCTGAATATGCGGAGAGAGCAACTGACAGTAACCTTTGTCTGTGGAGACAATGGTTGCCTGATGTCCTGCCTGACCGACTTTATGCGCCAGCGTTGCCGCCAGGTCATCGGCTTCATCGCCCTCGGAGTGCCATGCATTGATGCCGTGGCGGGCAAACATCTCCCGTAGCAGTGGCAACTCCTGCCTGACGATATCCGGCATCTCGCTGCGTCCGGCCTTATAACCGGGCAGCAACTGATGCCGCCAGCTGTGGCTGCGGTCATCCTCATCAAAGACAGCGACAGCATGGGTGGGCTGTGCATGCCCCAGAATCTGCATCAGCGCCTGCTCACAGATAATCAGACCGGACTGGCTTTGTACCGCGTAGATCCGGCGGATCAGATTCATTGCATCGATAATCAGTAAATGGATCATAATCGCTTTATATATAGAATTTCCCCGCCGGAGGCGGGGAAGTCAGTTCAGAGAAAGGTAATCATCAGCGAACGATTTCGTAGCACGGCTCGTAAGCGGAGCTGCCCGGCAGCTTCATCCGGTGCTGGTCGACGAATCCGCGCAGCATGACATCCATGCGCTGCATAATGCTTTCTTCACCATGGATTTTAAATGGTCCGTGCTGTGCAATCGCCTGCAGGCCATTCTCTTTTACATTACCGGCGACAATGCCGGAGAAGGCACGGCGCAGGTCAGCTGCCAGTTTTTCCGGTGCCTGGTTACGGTAAAGATTCAGCGCCGCCATATTTTCATGGGTCGGATCAAACGGGTGCTGTAAATCATCGGCAATTTTAATCGACCAGTTGAAGCTGTAAGCATCGCCGGTGCTGCGGCGGTTATCTTTCACCATCGGCATGGCGTGCTTCATGACACGGGCGACTTCAACCGGATCGTCAATGATAATCTGATAATGACGTGTGGCGTCTTCGCCCAGGGTATTTATCACGAAATCATTGAGGACACGGAAGTAGTCCGCGCTCTCTTTCGGCCCGGTTAAGACCAGCGGCAGTACCTGCTCTTTATTATCAGGATGCATCAGTATTCCCAGCAGATAAAGCAGCTCTTCTGCCGTACCGACGCCACCCGGGAAGATAATTATCCCGTGTGCGAGGCGGACAAAACTCTCAAGGCGTTTTTCGATATCCGGCATGATGATCAGTTCATTGACCAGCGGATTAGGTGGCTCAGCGGCGATAATTGACGGCTCTGTCAGACCGATAAAACGGCTATTTTTGTAGCCTTGTTGCGCGTGACCGACAGCAGCACCTTTCATCGGCGCTTCCATTGCACCCGGTCCGCAGCCGGTACAGATATTCAGTTCGCGCAGTCCCAGTTCGTTACCGACTTTGCGCCCGTACAGGTATTCTGTTTCATTGATGGAGTGACCGCCCCAGCAGACAATCATATTCGGATCTTCATCAATATGCAGGGCGCGGGCGTTGCGTAAAATAAAGAAGATCAGGTTGGTCAGATGCGCACCGTCATCAAGATTCAGACCGCGGCAGCGCTGGGCGTCCGTAATTTGTGTCTGAACAAACAGAATGTCACGTAATACAGCAAACAGGTTTGCCTGGAGTGAACGGATAATTTTTCCGTCCACAAAGGCATTTTGCGGCGGATTGACCAGTTCGAGTTTCACACCGCGCTCGCGGCGCAGCACATTGATATCAAAATCCTGAAATTTAGACAGCAAAGCGTGACTGTTGTCTGTCTGGCTGCCGGAGTTCAGTACCGCCAGCGAGCAATTGCGGTAAAGCCGGTAAAGGTGGCTGCTCGCAGTTCGTTTTAAAACATCAACTTCGAACTGAGAGAGCAGGTCCATCGAACCTAACGGGCTGATATGTGTGATCAAGCAGAACTCCTTGTTATCCCGTGGATAAAATATATTCATTCTACACGTTCCGCGACGTCTGCCTTATTGGCGCGCCAGACGGGCTGCGGACGGTGTAAAGTCCGTATTTGTACGCCACGGATTGATATCCAGCCCGCCACGGCGGGTGTAACGGGCGTAGACGGTCAGGGTTGCCGGGCGACAGTGTGTATTGATATCAGTAAAAATACGCTCAACACACTGTTCATGAAATTCGTTATGGTTGCGGAATGACACCAGATAGCGCAGCAGTTTGGCGCGATCGATCCGCGGACCGCGGTATTGGATTGAGACAGATCCCCAATCAGGCTGCTGTGTAATCAGGCAGTTTGATTTTAACAGGTGACTGACTAACGTTTCTTCAACGAAATCGTCGTTGTCATTGACCGCATCAATAAGATACTCACTGGAAAACTGATAATCCGCAATAGTAATATCCTGATAATCAAGACATTCACCGGTAAAATCAATGATTTTTTGTTCGGTGAACTGTTCCGGGCGCAGAAGCTCTACTGTTACCTCACCCTGCGCGCAGGCGCTCAGATCCTGCTCCAGTGTTTTTTGTACATCATCAGCAGAGGCAAAAACAGTCTGATTAAAGCTGTTGAGATAGAGCTTAAAGCTTTTGGATTCAATCAGATTCAGGCCGCGGGCATCGAGTGAGACATAACCCAGCGCGATACACGGGATCCCGTTGGGTTGCAGCCAGGAGAGCTCATACAGTGTCCAGAGGTCGGCACCGTGAAAAGGCAGGTTATCTGCATGCAGATGCAGTGCATCCCGGTTCAGGCTGCGCGGTACGCCCTGCAATAATGCGGGATTGTAGTGCTGCTCGTAGCCGGTTTTTTTACCCAGCGTCAGAGACGCTAACTCAGCCTTTCCATCATACAGAGACATATTTAACCTTTTAACATCAGATGACAAAATTGTACGCCTGTCGCCAATATAGCCTGTCATACGTTACTATAGCGATATGGCACACTTATTTTTATCAGGTTTTGCGAAATGACCCGAACGGTTTCTCAGGCGTTACATCAGTTTACCCAACATTATGTCGGTTTATGTCAGGAAAAAACAGGCTTAGCGCCGGTCAGTCATGAACTTTACAGTATTCCGTCTCCGTGTATTATTCGTACAGGTGATGAGTGCGTGTACTGGATGCCGGCAGCATTCACGGCTGACCTGCATTTACAGCCGGTTGAAAATGCGCTGGGAATTGAAGTGCATCCGGATGTGACGGAATATTATACACAGCAGTTCGCCGGGGATATGCAGGCGAACTTTGAGGGACTGCCGCTTAGCCTGGTACAGGTCTGGAGTGAAGACGATTTTATCCGTCTTCAGGAAAACCTGATAGGTCACCTGGTGACACAGCGGCGTCTCAAGCTGCCGCCTACCCTGTTTATCGCCACGCTGGAGTCAGAGTTTGACATAATTTCTGTCTGCAATCTGACCGGGGAAGTTCTCCTGGAAACATTCGGTACTAAAAAACGCCGGGTGCTGGCTGCGGATATTGCGACATTTCTTTCTCTGCTGACCGTTGAGTTTACAGCATAACGATGACTGACATCCGTGTGGGACTCTGTCGCTTTATCCGGTTACCGCTGTCCGGGAACCATGACGGTTTATTAAAAATAACCAGTTAATTCATCAGGTTATGTTTTACCATGCGTTGGTGCTACAGATAGTTGCGGGTGGTTGTGTTGTTTGGACCTGCGGGTTCCGGCATCCTGTCGGTGTTCATAAGGAAATGGACGAAAATAAACGGACGTATTTTCTTCAGGGACAGGATGTTATTTCATTAAAAATGAGGGGGGATTTTTCCCCCTCTTTTTTAATGCGTTTTTTTTGTATCCGGATCGCGGGAATTGATTTTTACTTATCTGACACCAATGTTACGCTGTACCCAACGTCATTCAGGATGCAGGCAGCAAGCTCCGCCTTCCTGAGATGAACTTATTGTGCAGAGTGAACAGGTTTCAGTTATGAAAAAACATCAGCAAATTGTTGATATTCTTACCGGTATTGAAGAAGAAATGCGCGCAGTTGATCTGTGGCAGGGGCAGCCGCCTGTGGCGGATGCGTTTGAGAGCAAACTGCCGTTTGCTGTGGATACCATGAATGCCCACGAATGGTTGCAGTGGATCCTTATCCCGCGCCTGTATGCTGTGATTGAGCAGGGTTCAGCATTACCGTCCGCCTTTCAGATAACCCCGTATTTTGAAGAGCATTATCGCAATGATGCAGAATCGGCGCGCTATCTTGTATTATTAAATCATCTGCGGACACTGGACGGGCTTTTCGCGTGAGTCAGTTATTGGAAATCTGTTATCAGGATGAATATCTCATCGCAATAAATAAGCCTGCCGGATGGTTAGTTCACCGCAGCTGGCTTGACCGCCATGAGACCGTTTTTGTGATGCAGACATTGCGCGACCAGATTGGTCAGCATGTCTTTCCTGTCCACCGCCTGGATCGCCCGACCTCGGGTGTGCTGCTGATGGCGCTCTCTTCCGATGTTGCAAGGCTGCTGTCTCAGCAGCTTGAGCGTCACGAAATGCAGAAAACCTATCATGCTGTTGTGCGCGGCTGGATAGAAGAAACCGCCACGCTGGATTATGCGCTGACGGAAGAGCTGGATAAAATTGCGGATAAATTCTCCACGGAAAAACCGGCACAACCGGCGGTGACTCACTACTGCCCGCTGGCGCGGATTGAATGTCCGGTCGCTGTCGGACGTTATCCGACCTCCCGCTATACCCTGATGGAGCTGAAACCGGAAACCGGGAGAAAACATCAGCTGCGCCGCCACATGACCCATTTGCGTCACCCGATTATCGGCGACAGCGCACACGGCGATCTACGCCAAAACCGGGGGTTCACTGAGCATTTCGGCAGCCGCAGATTAATGCTGCACGCCTCTGAACTGTCTCTGATGCATCCGGTTACCGGCGCACCATTAGTGTTCCGGGCACCGTTTGATGAGCAGTGGCAGCAGGTTGCGGCACAGTTTGGCTGGACGTTGCCCTGAATAGTATAACAATATGATCGTTTTGATTAAATCTGACTGAAAAGGACAAATTATGGCGCGTATCGGTATTTTTGTCGGCACAGTGTATGGCAATTCGCTGGCTGTGGGTGAAGAGGCACAGGCTGTTCTGACGGACGCCGGTCATGATGTGACATTATTTGATGAACCGGAACTTGCACAGTGGAAAGCCTATCTTACGGATGTGGCGCTTGTGATTACCTCCACAACCGGGCAGGGCGATTTGCCGGATAATATCCGTGCGTTGTTTACCGGGCTGCGCGATGAGGTTGGTTATCAGCCATCCCTGCGTTACGGCGTTATCGCGCTGGGTGACAGCAGTTATGATAACTTTGCCGGCGGTGGTCAGCAGTTTGATGAATTATTGCAAGAGCAACAGGCGCAGCGCATTGGTGAGATGCTGGTAATTGACGGCGCAGACGTTGCAGTGCCTGAAGAGCATGCATTGGCGTGGATAACAGACTGGGCCGCGAAGGTTAAGTAACAGTAAAAACAGCGCCGTTATAAGCCTGACCCGGCACAACGGCGCAGTATACCCTTATTCATTCAGGCTGCAGGTGCGTTGGCTGCATCCTGAATGATGTCAGGTACCGGCTGAGGATTATTTGCGGGTCAGTTTTTCAAGATCACTTTCAATTTCAGCGATTTTGTTTGACACAACATGCTCCAGATGGCGCAGATCGTCGAGGATCTTGCGTTTAAGATCAACTTCCGGCAACGCGCTTTCATCCTGTTTGCAGATTTTATCCAGCTCTTCAATAACATAACGAAGGTTGCTGTTGATTTCGTTGACTTCTTTAAAGCCCTGCGCGTCCTGAATTGTTTTGCGCTGGCGCGGGTATTTAAACTTCACGCTTTTGGCAAAAAACTCACCTTTATCTTTGCGAAAATAAATTTTCAGAATGTCATTGTTCGCTTCCTGACGAAGGGTATAGCGATCAATATCTTCAGGATGCGTAATTCCCAGACTTTTTAAATTGTCATACATGTGCGCCACCTATTTAGAGTATATTCTGTCCTGTTTCCGCCGGATGCGGCGAAAGATAAACTGCACGTATAATAAAATAGCGGAGTTATTATCCGCTATTTCTGAGATTAGTCTATGGTGCGTAACAATTCATTAATCCCGACTTTACCCCTGGTTTTTTCATCCACTTTTTTGACAATGACCGCACAATAGAGACTGTAGCTGCCATCTTTTGACGGCAGATTGCCGGAGACAACCACTGAGCCTGCCGGTACGCGTCCGTAGTGAATTTCGCCGGTTTCGCGATCGTAAATTTTGGTACTCTGCCCGATGAAAACACCCATTGAAATGACCGAGCCGGTTTCCACGATCACGCCTTCAACCACTTCTGAACGTGCGCCGACAAAGCAGTTATCTTCAATAATGGTCGGGTTTGCCTGTAACGGTTCTAACACGCCGCCAATGCCGACGCCGCCGGAGAGATGCACGTTTTTCCCGATTTGCGCACAAGAGCCGACTGTCGCCCAGGTATCAACCATTGTGCCTTCATCGACATAAGCCCCGATATTGACATAAGACGGCATCAGTACGGTGTTGCGGGCAATATAAGCACCACGGCGGGCTGCCGCCGGTGGCACGACACGAAAGCCTTCGCGCTCAAAACGTGCCTGGTCGTATCCGGCGAATTTCATCGGGACTTTATCGAAATAGCGGGATTCCGCGCCATCCATGACCTGATTATCACTGATGCGGAAAGAGAGCAGCACTGCTTTTTTCAGCCACTGATGGGTTACCCAGGTGCCGCCGATTTTTTCTGCGACCCGCAGTTTCCCGCAATCCAGTAACTCAATCACCTGATTGACTGCTTCGCGCAGTGCCGGTGTGGTGGTTGCCGGTGTGATGGCGGCGCGGTCTTCAAAGGCGGATTCAATAATGGCCTGTAATTGCTGCATTGACGTCGTTTTCCTTTTATCGGGTGATTTGACAAATTTACTCTGTTTTATCCTTTGAATTGAGGGCTTTTGTCAACCTTTTAGCCAGTTCTTCCTGAATGTTTTTATTCAGCGCTTTATTATCCTTATCCGTCAGAATGAAGATATCCTCCACTTTTTCGCCGGTTGTGGTGATCCGCGCACCATGTAGTTGCAAACCCAGCCCGGCAAAAATTTGTCCGACCTGCGACAGCAATCCGGGCTTGTCTAATGCGTACAGTTCCATATAGCTGCGCAATCCCCGTTTGTTGTGGATAAATCTGATGCGGGTCGGTACATCGAAATGGCGCAGTTTTGCCGGTGCGGTGCGGGTGCGGTGATTGGGAATAAAATCGGTGGTCACCGCGGCGGCGAGTGCGTGACGGATGCTTTCGTGGCGATCGGCGGCAAGCTGCCTGCCGTCCGGCTCCAGTACAACAAAGGAGTCCATCGCCATATTGTCCCGGTTAGTAAAAATCTGCGCATTCTGAACACTCAGATTGCGGCGATCCAACTCACTCACCACAGAGGCAAACAGCGAAGGCCGGTCGTGGCACCAGATAAAAATTTCGCTGCCGCCGTGGCTGCGCTGGTTGCTGATAAGGATCAGCGGTGAGTCCGTATCGTGGCTTATCAGGGCTTTTGCATGCCAGGCAAGCTGTTCCGGGGTGTGGCGCAGAAAATAGTCTGCATGGCAGCGTGACCAGAGCACCCGGAGGCGCTGTTCATCCGTACCATACTGGCGCAGCAGTGCCAGTGCGCGGTCGCGGTGATGACGGATACGCTGGCGCAGATTGGGTTTGTTATGTACCCCGCGCAGCAGCTGATTTTCAGTACTGATAAACAGCTCCTGAAGCAGACTGCGCCGCCAGCTGTTCCACAGCGAGGCATTAGTCGCCCAGATATCTGCGACTGTCAGACAAATAAGATAGCGCAGGCGATCAACTGTCCGGACCTCGTCGGCAAAGGTGCGGATCACTTCCGGGTCCTGAATATCGCGGCGCTGCGCTGTGACTGACATCAGAAGGTGTTGTTCAACCAGCCAACTGACAAGACAGGTATCTTCTTCACTCAGCGAGTGATATTCACAGAACTGACGGGCATCGGCTGCGCCGACGACAGCATGGTCACCCTGTCTGCCCTTGGCGATATCATGGAACAGAGCGGCAAGTCGCAGCAACTCCGGCTGCGCAAGTGTCGGATAAACATCCACACAAACAGGGTGGTTTACACGTTCAGATTCCTGCTTAAACGTGTCGATTTTTCCAAGCACGCGGAGCGTGTGTTCATCGACCGTATAGGCATGGAATAAATCGAACTGCATTTGTCCGACAATATTACTCCACAGCGGCATATAGGCGCTCAGTACGCCGTGGCGGTGCATCGGAACAAACGCCGCACTTACCCCGCGCGGATGGCGGAGGATAGCAATAAACAGTTTCCGCGCCTGCGGGTATTCCATCAGCGGGCGGGCGAGGTGGCGGCGGGCATGGCGCAACCGGCGCAATGTCGCGGAATCAATCCCGGTAATACGTTCGTCGCAGGCCATCAGGTAAAACATCCGCATTATTGCAGAGGGGTCATTGCTGAATGTGTCACTATTAATTAAGCCGATTCGGTGTCCGTATAACTGAAATTCGTTATCGAGCGGGCAGGGGGCTTCGTGATGACCGGAGTGTAAAATCGCTTCATCAAACAGTTGTAACAGCATCTCATTGAGTTCAGATACACGGCGAGTAACGCGGTAATAGGCTTTCATCATCCGTTCAACGGGCTGATTGCGTTCCCCGTCATAACCAAGCTGCTCTGCCACACTGAGCTGGCGGTCAAACAGCAGGCGGTTGTCGTAGCGGGTCAGGGACAGATGCAGGGCGAAACGGATCCTCCAGAGTGTATCCAGGCATTCATTCAGCTCTTCCCGCTCTGCATTTGTCAGAAAACCGGAGCCGGCCATTTCACTGAGTGAGGTTGCGCCGAAATGACGGCGGGCGACCCAGAGCAGCGTATGGATATCCCGCAGACCGCCGGGACTGCTTTTGATATCCGGCTCCAGGTTATAACTGGTGCTGTGATAACGGGCATGGCGTGCGGCCTGCTCTTCCAGCTTGGCAGCAAAAAAACGCGGCGACGGCCAGAAATCATCATTGAATACCCGCTTTTGCAGTTGCAGAAACAGCGGCAGTGAGCCGCAGATAAGGCGTGATTCAATCAGATTGGTCGCGATAGTCAGGTCGTTCAGTCCCTCACGGATGCACTCGTCAAGGTCGCGGACACTGTGCCCGACCACCAGTTTCAGATCCCACAGCAGCGCGATAAACTCACCGATTTTCGGTGTGAGTGTTTCCGGCAGCGGCGCTTCGCTGAGCAGCAGAATATCCACATCAGATAACGGATGCAGCTCCCGTCGCCCGTAACCGCCGACAGCAATCAGTGAAAATCCGGCAATATCCTCAAACCCGGTAAACTGCCACAGGCGGGTAAGCAACTGATCAATATAATCACTGCGGGTCAGCAGCAGGGAATGCACGGGCTGCCCTTCACGGAAAGCTTCTGCCTGCCAGCGGTGGTAGTGTTCAAGGTGTTCCCGCAACACAGAAAGCTGTAAATCATCATCAGTAAATGACAGCGGCGAGGCGGGTTTGAGGGCAGGTGCCGCAGACCGGGCAATATCCATGAGGGATCCTTATCGGGGATGCTAATTTTAATAAGGTTACTGCGTCAGCGGGTAAATAACCAGCGTTCAGGGGCGATTATCGCCAGGGAACGGAGCGGGTAAGAGGACGGGGGGGAGCCCGCCCGGCGACAGCACCGGACGGAACAGCAGAGATACTTATTGCGCGATAAGAATACGCGAAAGTGCGCCTTCTTCATCGTTACGCAGTGTCATTATCTCACAACCGTCGTCGGTAACGACCAGGGTGTGTTCATACTGCGCGGACAGACCGTGATCTTTGGTTTTCACCGTCCAGCCATCTTTCATTGTCCGGATGCGGTAATCGCCTGTGTTAACCATCGGCTCGATAGTGAACGCCATGCCTTTTTTCAGTACCACGCCGCCATCATCACCGTCATAGTGCAGAACCTGCGGCTCTTCGTGGAAACCTTCGCCGATCCCGTGCCCGCAGTAATCACGGACAACCGAGTAATCATGCCCTTCCACAAATTTCTGGATAGCCGCACCCAGGGTGCGCAGGCGAATTCCGGGTCTGACCATACGTAGTGCGAGATACAGGCTTTCCTGTGTTACTTTGCACAGACGTTCAGCCTGAATTGACGGGGTTCCTGCAATAAACATCGCAGAAGTATCACCGTGAAAACCGTCTTTTATTACGGTCACGTCGATATTAACGATATCGCCGTTTTTTAAGATTTTGTCATTGTCCGGTATTCCGTGGCAGACCACATCATTCACGGAGATACAGACTGATTTCGGGAAGCCGTGATAGCCGAGACAGGCAGAAATCGCGTCTTGTTTAACGGTAATATGCTCGTGGCAGAGTCTGTCCAGTTCACCGGTGCTGACGCCCGGCACAACATGCGGTTTGATCATCTCGAGAACGTCGGCTGCGAGACGACCGGCGACACGCATTTTCCGGATGTCGTCTTCTGTTTTGATTGTGATTGCCATAATTGTAGGTATCCGAACCGGGATTATCCCGTCACTTAGGAAAATGGGAATTGAGTCGGCGGTATGTTAACAGCCGGAGAAAAGGATGCCAATCATTGTGCGCCGGGAGTTGAGTAATGCGCCGTCGTTTTTCAGGTGAAAAATTAAGAAAAAGTGGTATCGCCGGGGTATTTATGGTATAAAGCGCGCCGGTATTCCGTGTATTTTTGCCCGGAAGCCAAACTTTTAATAACTCAACTGTGTATAACACACACGGATCGGCACATGCGCCGGGGTGCTCCGAAGCGTTCAGCTGACAGGGAGTCGGTAGCATGGGATCCGTGGAGGCATAACCCCAACTAACTATTTACAGAGGTTTAAAATGGCAACTGTTTCCATGCGCGATATGCTCCAGGCGGGCGTTCACTTCGGTCACCAGACACGTTACTGGAACCCGAAAATGAAACCATTCATCTTTGGTGCCCGTAACAAAGTGCATATCATCAACCTGGAAAAAACTGTTCCTATGTTCAACCACGCGCTGGCTG
This sequence comes from Morganella psychrotolerans, assembly GCF_965118875.1. GTDB lineage: Bacteria > Pseudomonadota > Gammaproteobacteria > Enterobacterales > Enterobacteriaceae > Morganella > Morganella psychrotolerans_C. Next base: position 28,675 of record NZ_CBCPJD010000011.1, on the reverse strand, counting down.
AACTGAACAAAATCGCTTCACGTAAAGGCAAAATTCTGTTTGTCGGTACTAAGCGTGCTGCTGTGGAAGCAATTCAGGAATCAGCAATCAGCTGTGACCAGTACTTTGTTAACCATCGCTGGTTAGGCGGTATGCTGACTAACTGGAAAACAGTGCGTCAGTCAATCAAACGCCTGAAAGATTTAGAAGCACAGTCTCAGGACGGTACTTTTGAAAAACTGACCAAGAAAGAAGCGCTGATGCGTACCCGTGAACTTGGTAAGTTAGAAAACAGCCTGGGTGGTATCAAAGACATGGGCGGTTTACCTGACGCTCTGTTTGTTATCGATGCAGAGCACGAGCACATTGCAATCAAAGAAGCAAACAACCTGGGTATCCCGGTATTTGCTATCGTTGATACTAACTCTGATCCTGACGGTGTTGATTTCATCGTTCCGGGTAACGACGATGCAATCCGTGCAATCAAGCTGTACCTGGGCGCAGTAGCGACAACTGTTCGCGAAGGCCGTTCACAGGATCTGGTTGTTCAGGCTGAAGAAACAGTTACTGAATAATAGAGATCCGCTCTCAGAGCGCTCTTATTAACCAGGTATTGCTGCAAATGGTTAGGGAGCCTTCATGGCTCCCTATACGCATCTGATATACGAACAAACTCCCCGCAGAAACAGTTTCTGCGAGCTCATCGAGGAAATAAACACATGTCTGGAATTACCGCTGCATTGGTAAAAGAACTGCGTGAGCGTACAGCCGCAGGTATGATGGAATGTAAAAAAGCACTGGTTGAAGCAAACGGTGATATCGAATTAGCTATCGATAACATGCGTAAATCCGGCCAGGCAAAAGCAGCGAAAAAAGCAGGCCGCGTTGCTGCTGAAGGTATTATCTTATCTGCGGTCAGCGCAGATGCAAAATTTGGCGCACTGATTGAAGTTAACTGTGAAACAGACTTCGTTGCCAAAGATGCAAGTTTCATTGCGTTTGCCAACGAAATTCTGAACTTCGTTATGGCAGAAAGAACAACTGATGTTGAACAAATCGCTGCAAAATTTGAAGATCAGCGTGTAACACTGGTTACTAAAATCGGTGAAAACATTGGTTTTCGTCGTGTAGCTGTTTTAGAAAGCGACATGGTCGGTACTTATATGCACGGCGCACGTATTGGTGTTCTGGTTGCAGGTACCAACGCTAATGAAGATCTGCTCAAGCACATTGCAATGCACGTTGCTGCAAGCAAGCCAGAATACGTGAAACCGGATGATGTTCCTGCTGATGTTGTTGCTCACGAGAAACAAATTCAGCTGGATATTGCTATGCAATCCGGTAAACCACAAGAAATCGCAGAGAAAATGGTTCTCGGCCGTATGAATAAATTCACCGGCGAAATCTCTCTGACCGGTCAGCCGTTCGTCATGGAGCCAGGCAAGTCTGTTGGTGAGCTGTTAAAAGAAAACGGCGCTGACGTGACTGCATTTATCCGCTTTGAAGTGGGTGAAGGTATCGAAAAAGCTGAAGCTGACTTCGCTGCTGAAGTTGCGGCAATGAGCGGTAAATAATCATTGCACCAGAGCCGCCGGAAGGCGGTTCTGTTTTATCTGTATCTGTAATAGTACCTCTGTTTATTATCCGGCAATCGTCCGGGTATCTCTGGCAATAAATCATCTGTTTAGGACAGAACACCATGGCTACCAATGCAAAACCTGTATATCAACGTATTCTGCTGAAGCTCAGTGGCGAAGCTTTACAAGGGAATGAAGGTTTCGGGATTGATGCGACTGTACTTGACCGTATGGCACAGGAAATCAAGGAGCTTGTTGAGCTGCAAATTCAGGTCGGTGTCGTTATTGGCGGGGGCAATCTGTTTCGTGGCGCAGGACTTGCCGAGGCCGGTATGAACCGTGTCGTCGGTGACCACATGGGGATGCTGGCAACCGTTATGAACGGGCTGGCAATGCGTGACGCGCTTCATCGTGCTTATGTTAACGTGCGACTGATGTCCGCTATCCCGCTGAACGGTGTTTGTGACAATTACAGCTGGGCTGAAGCAATCAGCCTCTTACGTCATGGCCGTGTGGTTATTTTCTCAGCCGGAACAGGCAACCCATTCTTTACTACGGATTCTGCGGCCTGTCTGCGCGGAATCGAAATTGAAGCCGATGTTGTGCTGAAAGCCACAAAAGTGGACGGCGTTTACTCGGCGGATCCGGCGAAAGATCCGGATGCCGTACTGTATGAAAAACTCAACTATCAGGATGTGCTGGAGCGCGAACTGAAGGTGATGGATTTAGCGGCTTTTACGCTGGCGCGCGATCACAACCTGCCAATCCGTGTTTTCAACATGAACAAACCCGGTGCATTACGCCGTGTTGTGATGGGTGAGAAAGAAGGTACCTTGATTGCGCGTGACTAAACGCCGGGACACCGGCGGCATTTGACGGTATCATTTATATAGATTCGCCAAACTAATAACGCGGGCTGCGCGACCAGTGCGGTCTGAAAATTACCCGTTTCCAAGGACTCATAACGTGATTAATGATATCCAGAAAGACGCGCAGGAACGCATGGACAAATGCGTTGAGTCGCTGAGAACCCAAATCAGTAAAATCCGTACCGGCCGCGCATCTCCGAGCCTGCTTGACGGCATTATTGTTGAATATTACGGCACACCGACACCACTGCGTCAGTTAGCAAACGTCGTTGTTGAAGATTCGCGTACATTAGCGCTGACTGTATTTGATCGTTCACTGTCTCCGGCAGTTGAAAAAGCCATTATGGCATCAGATCTCGGTCTGAACCCGTCTTCTGCCGGTACCGTTATCCGTGTTCCGCTTCCTGCACTGACTGAAGAGCGTCGTAAAGACCTGATCAAAGTGGTCCGTAATGAGGCAGAACAGGGACGCATTGCTGTTCGTAACGTTCGCCGTGACGCAAACGACAAAGTCAAAGCGTTACTGAAAGACAAAGAAATCAGTGAAGATGAAGATCGTCGTTCACAGGATGACATTCAGAAAATGACTGATATGTTTATCAAAAAAATCGATGAGTCACTGGCAGCAAAAGAAAAAGAGCTGATGGATTTTTAATCCGGACGTGATTTTGAACAGAACATATAAAAAAAATAGTGCCTCATGGCACTATTTTTTTACCTATTAGTCAGAGAAATGACTACTCACTGTCTGTTCACCAAAGTGCTATACTTTCGCGATTCGAAATAACGATATACCCAACGTCATTCAAGATACAGGCAGGCGGCAAGGGAAGACAGACGGGGAGCATAGATCAACTATGTGACGCGGCTGGGTGACTGCAGCCAACGAACCTGCAGTTTGAATGAATAAGGGTATAAAGCAACATTGAGTAACTTATCCATGAAAGGTTTGGCAATCCTCGGCTCTACGGGATCTATCGGTAAAAGCACACTCTCCCTTGTTCGCCAGCATCCTGATCTGTTCCGTGTCGTTGTTCTGGCGGCCGGGAAAAACGTTCAGATAATGTTTGAACAGTGTCTGGAATTTAAACCCCGCTACGCGGTGTTATCTGACGAAGTGGCTGCCGGTGAATTACGGATACAGCTGAAACTTCATGGCAGTGCAACAGAAGTGCTGAGCGGAAGCCATGCAATTTGCGAGCTGGTTCAGCTGGATGAAATAGATCAGGTGATGGCGGCAATAACCGGCGTGGCGGGTCTGCTCCCGACATTAGCCGCGATCCGTGCGGACAAGCGTATTCTGTTAGCTAACAAAGAAGCGCTTATTACCAGCGGACGACTCTTTTTTGCTGCAATGAGTGCCAGCCGTGCTGAGCTATTTCCCATCGACAGCGAGCACAATGCTATTTTTCAGTCTCTGCCGACGAACGTTCAGCTATCGCTGGGTCATGCTGATTTACAGGCTGCGGGTATTGATTCCATTATTCTGACGGGCTCCGGCGGGCCTTTTCGCGAAACGGCACTTGCTGATTTGGTCAATATGACACCGGATCAGGCCTGTGCACATCCGAACTGGTCGATGGGGCGCAAAATCTCCGTTGATTCCGCAACTATGATGAATAAAGGTCTTGAATACATTGAGGCACGTTATTTCTTCAATGCATCTCCCGCGCAGATGGAAGTGATTATCCACCCGCAGTCCGTTATTCATTCCATGGTGCGCTACACTGACGGCAGTATTATTGCGCAACTGGGCACCCCCGATATGCGCACACCGATCAGTTACTCGATGAGTTACCCAACACGCATGACTGCCGGTGCTGAACGACTGGATTTTACCCGCATGGGCGGGCTGACATTTGAAACGCCGGATTATGAGCGCTACCCTTGCCTGAAGCTGGCTATTGAGGCCTGTGATGACGGACAGGCGGCGACAACGGCGATGAATGCGGCCAATGAAGAAACCGTTCAGGCATTTTTGCAAAACAGAATCCGCTTCACAGATATTGCACAGATAAACCGGATGGTAGTAGAAAATCACCGGTTTACGGAACCTCAGTCGATTGACGATGTCCTTATTATTGATAAAGAAGCGCGTGAGATGACCCGGAAATCAATCAGAAATATCGCGAAGTAATTAATTTATATTAACGGGTTGCGTTTGTGGGTGAATAGCGCAAGTGGTATAGTTCAGCGTTACGATTTCTATAAATTTGAATTTTAATGACCGGTTAATAACCGCATGATGTCATCATTGACTGACAGATATCCGCACCGTGATCTCACACGGTGTTTTTGTGTCAGACGCCATGCATTAGCCGATATCTCAAAGGATTAACTTGCGTGACAGTATCCAGTGAAAATGCCTCAGATAAGCCGGGACCACAGCATGTCGCCATTATTATGGACGGCAACGGCCGCTGGGCAAAAAAACGCGGAAAACTGCGTGTTTCAGGTCACCGCGCAGGGATCAAATCAGTCCGCAGCTCTGTCAGTTTTGCCATCAAAAATCAGATAAAATCGCTGACACTTTATGCTTTCAGCAGTGAAAACTGGAACCGTCCCGAACAGGAAGTCCATTCACTGATGGAATTGTTTGTCTTTGCGCTGGATAATGAAGTAAAAAGTCTGCATAAACACAATGTCAGACTGTCCGTTATTGGTGATGTCAGCCGCTTCAGTCCGCGTTTGCAGGAACGGATCCGCCGCGGGCAGGTTCTGACTGCCGGCAATACCGGATTACAACTTAATATTGCCGCCAACTATGGCGGGCGCTGGGATATTGCCAACAGTATGAAGCAGGTCATCGCAGAAGTTCAGCGCGGTGAACTGGCTCTTGAAGATGTCAGCGAGCTGGACATCAATCGTTATATTTCTCTCCATGAACAGCCTGCTATCGATTTAGTTATCCGGACCGGTGGCGAGCATCGTATCAGTAACTTCCTGCTTTGGCAGGTGGCGTACGCGGAGTTTTATTTTACTGAGGTTCTGTGGCCGGATTTTAATGAAACAGCGTTTGGTAATGCTGTGACGGCCTTTACTCAGCGTGAGCGTCGCTTCGGCGGAACCACGCCGGACGAACATTCTGAGCAAACACCGGGAGGATACGTTGCTTAAATACCGTCTTATTACTGCCATTATTTTAATTCCGCTGGTCATTCTGGCGCTGTTTATGTTACCTCCGGCAGCCTTTGGTTTTGTCGTGATTGCCGTGTGTGGTCTGGGTGGCTGGGAATGGGCGCAATTCGCCGGTTTATTTGGTGCGGGACAACGGATTGTAACCGGGTTAGTGTTTGCAGCAGGTCTGGCTGCGTGGCAGCTGACGCTGGATATGAACTATCTGACGGAGGTTCCTGCCGTAACAGGCAGCTTGTGGGTGGCGCTGGCCTGGTGGATTTGTGCCGTGCTGTTAGTGGTTACTTTCCCGAAATCAGCCGCATTGTGGAAGAATTCGGTGGTTATCCGTCTGCTCTTCGGCGTCGTGACTATTGTGCCGTTTTACAGCGGAATGATGGTATTGCGCACGCAAGGTTATGCGGGTGGAGATATCTATCAGGGCTCCTGGTGGCTGCTGTATGTCATGTTGCTGGTCTGGGCGGCAGATTCCGGTGCTTATGCATTCGGGCGCCTGACGGGTAAACACAAAATGGCACCCCGTGTTTCACCGGGTAAAACCCTGGAAGGCCTTGCGGGCGGCTTGATTACCGCCGGGCTGGTGTCCTGGTTATTCAGCCACTATTCGCCGTTACAAAATTTACCGGAGCACCTGATTCCGGTCTCTGTCATTGTGGTTCTGATCTCCGTATTCGGCGACCTGACAGAGAGCATGTTTAAGCGCCAGTCCGGCGTGAAAGACAGCAGTCAGCTTATTCCCGGACACGGCGGTGTAATGGATCGCATTGACAGCCTGACGGCAGCAGTACCGGTATTTGCCGGTCTGATTTTGTTAGTATTCTCCGGTTTTTAATAACAAGCCGGAGCAGACAAAAGGCGCATGATGACTTTTATTTGGAACTTAGCGGCATTTATTGTTGCGCTGGGGATCTTAGTTACCGTACATGAGTTCGGGCACTTTTGGGTGGCGCGGCGCTGCGGCATTTTCGTTGAGCGGTTTTCAGTCGGTTTCGGCAAAGCACTCTGGCGGCGGACAGACAAACACGGTACTGAGTTTGTTCTCGCATTAATTCCGCTGGGTGGTTATGTCAAAATGCTGGATGAACGCGTGGCACCGGTTGCACCGGAGCTGCGCCATCTGGCGTTTAATAATAAAACGATCGGGCAACGGGCCGCCGTTGTCAGCGCGGGACCCATTGCTAATTTCCTGTTAGCCATTGTGGCTTACTGGATTGTGTTCATGATTGGTGTCCCGGCAGTCCGCCCGGTTGTGGCAGATATCCGGCCCGGTTCGGTTGCAGAACAGGCAAATATTTTACCGGGAATGGAACTAAATTCCGTTGATGGTATCGAAACGCCTGACTGGAATAGTGTGCGTATGGCGATGGTCAGTAAAATCGGTGATGATTTCACTGTTTGGAATGTGACCCCGGAGCCGGGGTCTGCTCCGGCTGAGAAACGACTGGATCTCACCCGCTGGAAATTTGATCCTGAAAAACAAGACCCTATCCTGGCGCTGGGTATTATGCCGGTAACAGCAAAGGCAGAAAATCTGATTAAAGCACTGACGCCCGGAGCACCGGCTGAAAAAGCAGGTTTACAACCGGGGGACAGGATAGTTAAAGTGAGCGGTGAGCCGGTTACTACGTGGCAACCGTTTACATTATTTGTGCGTAATAGCCCCGGTAAAACGCTCGATTTACTGATTGAGCGTGGTGGTGAGCATATTATTGTGCCGCTGACACCGGATGTAAAAAGTGGCACAGGCAGTAAACAAATTGGTTTTGCCGGTGTCGAATTAAATGTCATTCCGTTGGACCCGCAATATATTACCGAGCATCAGTACGGGCCGGTAGAGGCGATTGCGGAGGCAACCGGAAAGACCTGGCAGTTAATGCAGCTGACGGTGAAAATGACCGGCAAACTGATTACCGGTGATGTGAAGCTCAATAATTTGAGCGGCCCGGTATCAATTGCGAAAGGCGCCGGTATTTCCGCCGATTCCGGCTTAGTGTATTATCTGATGTTTCTGGCGCTGATTAGCGTCAATTTAGGGATCATTAACCTGTTCCCGCTGCCCGTTTTAGATGGTGGACACCTGTTATTCCTGCTTATCGAGAAGATAAAAGGCGGGCCGGTGTCCGAGCGTGTACAAGACTTCAGTTATCGTATTGGTGTAATTGCACTGATATTGTTGATGGGGCTTGCACTTTTTAATGATTTCTCCCGCTTCTGAAGAAGCAGGGGACCGGTAAGGAAAACGCATAACAACGATGGCGATGAAAAAGTTGCTCATAGCGTCGCTGCTGCTTGGCAGCTTCACTGCATACGGTTCAGACGGATTCGTGGTTCAGGACATTCAGTTTGAAGGTCTTCAGCGCGTCGCCGTTGGTGCTGCATTACTGAACATGCCTGTTCGTGTCGGAGACACGGCCAGTGACGAAGATATCGGTCGTACCATTCGCGCACTCTTCGCGACAGGTAACTTTGAAGATGTCCGCGTCCTGCGTGATGGTAATGCATTGCTGGTTCAGGTAAAAGAACGTCCGACCATTGCAAATATTACTTTCTCGGGCAATAAATCCGTGAAGGATGACATGCTCAAACAGAATCTGGAAGCCTCCAACATTCGTGTTGGTGAAGCGCTTGACCGGACGATGTTGGCAAACATTGAAAAGGGGCTGGAAGATTTCTATCACAGTGTCGGTAAATACAATGCGACAGTTAAAGCTGTTGTAACACCGCTTCCGCGTAACCGTATTGATGTTAAATTTGTTTTTGCTGAAGGGGTTTCTGCCACTATTCAGCAAATCAATATCGTGGGTAACGACACGTTTACTACCGCAGAACTGGTGAACCGTTTCCAGCTGCGTGATGATGTACCGTGGTGGAACCTGGCGGCTGACCAGAAATACCAGAAACAGAAACTGGCTGGTGACCTTGAAACGTTACGCAGCTTTTATCTGGATCGCGGTTACGCCAAATTTAATATTGATTCGACTCAGGTCAGTCTGACGCCGGATAAAAAAGGCATTTATATCACGGTTAACGTGACCGAAGGCGAGCAGTATCAGATTGCCGGCGTTCAGGTTGCCGGTGAAACAGCCGGACATTCTGCTGAAATCACTGAACTGACAATGATCGAGCCGGGTTCACTCTATAATGGTACGCAAGTCACCAAAATGGAGAATGATGTCAAAAATATGCTTGGTCGTTATGGCTATGCTTATCCGCGCGTCATGACTCAGCCGGAAATTAATGAAGCAGATAAAACCGTTACGCTACATGTCAATGTGGATGCCGGTAACCGTTTCTATGTCCGTCAGATCCGTTTTGCCGGTAATGACGTGAGTAAAGACTCTGTTCTGCGCCGTGAAATGCGTCAGATGGAAGGTGCATGGTTAGGTAATGACCTGGTGGAAACCGGGAAAGAGCGCCTGAACCGCACCGGTTTCTTTGAAACCGTCGAAGTGGAAACTCAGCGTGTACCGGGCGTGCCGGATCAGGTCGATGTTGTCTATAAAGTCAAAGAGCGTAACACCGGTTCCCTGAACTTTGGTGTGGGCTTCGGGACAGAAAGCGGCGTCAGCTTCCAGGTCGGTGTGACTCAGGATAACTGGTTAGGTACGGGTTATCAGGTTGCGGCTAACGCCAGCAAGAATGACTACTCCACTTATGCGGAACTGTCACTGACAGACCCGTACTTCACGGTGGATGGTGTGAGCCTGGGTGGTCGTATTTTCTATAACGACTTCCGTGCTGATGATGCAGACCTGTCCGGCTATACCAACAAAACCTATGGTGTGGACGGAACACTCGGCTTCCCTATCAACGAAAATAACTCATTCCGTTTAGGTCTGGGCTACGTGCATAATACCCTGTCCCGTATGGAGCCACAGGTTGCTATGTGGCGCTACCTGGAATCAATGGGTGAGACTCCGGGCTTTAAAGATCGTGAAGAATTCCGTGCGGATGACTTCACCTTTACCACTGCATGGGTGTACAACAACCTTGACCGCGGGTTCTTCCCGACGTCCGGGGTGAAATCCACCGTCAGTGCGAAAGTGACAGTGCCCGGCTCTGATAACGAATACTACAAGCTGATCGCCGATACCACCGGTTATTATCCGATTGATGATAATAACAGCTGGGTTGTGATGGGACGTGGTCGTTTAGGCTTTGGTGACGGACTCAGCGGCAAAGAACTGCCGTTCTATGAGAACTTCTATGCAGGTGGCTCCGGTACTGTTCGTGGCTTCCGCTCCAATACTATTGGTCCGAAAGCGATTTATCTGGACAGTAACGGTAAACCTAAATCAGACAGTCCGTCGCGTGATGCTATCGGTGGTAACGCAATGGCAGTGGCCAGCCTTGAGCTGATTACGCCAACGCCGTTTATCGACGAGAAATACACAAACTCTGTCCGGACATCTCTGTTTGTGGATGCCGGTACAGTGTGGGATACCAACTGGGATAATACGGCAGAAATGCAAAAACTCGGTATTCCGGATTACAGCAAAGCAGGAAATATCCGTGTCTCTTCCGGTGTCGCGCTTCAGTGGATTTCTCCGCTCGGGCCGTTGGTCTTCTCTTATGCGAGACCAATCAAAGACTACGAGGGTGACCGGACCGAACAGTTCCAGTTTAATATCGGTAAGACCTGGTAATTACGATACCCGACGTCATTCGGGATGCAGGCAACGAACCTGCAGTTTGAATGAATAAGGGTATATGCGTAATTATCATGCGTAATAGCCAGTACGCTCAGTGTGCAAAGAGAATCTTTACCATTGGGTTTAATATCCAACCAATGAATGGGTTTAAGGGGTTTTATTGTGAAAAAGTTATTAACTGCTGCCAGCGTGGGAATGGTGTTAGCGATGTCTGCCGGTGCTGCTCAGGCTGCTGATAAAATCGCGGTTGTGAATATCGGTGAAGTTGTTCAGAAGATGCCGGGCCGTGAAGCGGCAGCTAAACAGCTGGAAAGTGAATTCAAAAGCCGTGGTACTGATCTGCAGAGTTTAGAAAAAGATCTGCAAACCCGTGCTCAGAAACTGCAGAAAGACGGCGCAACCATGAAAGACAGCGAGCGTCAGAAACTGGCTGGTGAATTCGACGCCAAACGTGCTGATTTCGCTAAAAAAGCACAGACATTTGACCAGGATTTCCAGAAACGTCAGATGGAAGAGCGCGGCAAAGTCATGAAACGTGTTGAAGATGCAGTGAAATCTGTTGCAGCGAAAGGCGGATATGACGTTGTTATCGATGCAAATGCAGTAGCGTATTCTGTATCCGGTATTGATATCACTGCTGATGTTCTGAAACAGGTTAAATAATTAATGTCTTCCATTCGATTAGCTGACCTCGCTCAGCAGTTGAATGCAACGTTACACGGTGATGGCGATATTGCTATCACCGGTATCGCACCCATGCATTCAGCAAACAGCGGGCAAATTACTTTCCTGTCTGATGCCCGTTACCGTGAAAAACTGACCGATTGTCAGGCTGGCGCGGTAGTATTGCGTGAAGGTGATTTACCGTTTTGTCAGGTCGCTGCATTGGTTGTCAAAGACCCGTACCTGGCGTATGCATACATGGCACAGATTATGGACACCACGCCGGCTCCGGCGGTGGATATTCATCTTTCTGCGGTGATTGACCCGTCAGCATCCCTCGGGAACAATGTCTGCGTTGGTGCAAATGCAGTGATTGAATCCGGCGTTGTGCTGGGTGACAATGTTATTATCGGTGCCGGTTCATTTGTCGGTAAAAATACACAAATCGGTGCCAAAACCCGTATCTGGGCGAATGTCACTGTTTACCATGAGATTGTGATTGGCGAAGCTTGTCTTGTTCATTCGAATACCGTTATTGGTGCGGACGGATTTGGCTATGCAAATGATCGCGGTCAGTGGGTTAAAATTCCTCAGCTGGGTTCCGTTATTATCGGCGACCGGGTTGAAATCGGCTCCTGTACCACGATTGACCGGGGTGCATTAGAAAATACAGTGATCGGTAATGGTGTTATCATTGATAACCAGTGCCAGATTGCGCATAACGTTATAATCGGTGACAACACGGCGGTTGCCGGTGGTGTGATTATGGCGGGGAGTCTGAAAATCGGTCGTAACTGTATGATTGGCGGGGCAAGCGTCATTAATGGTCATATGGAAATTTGCGATCGCGTCGTTGTGACAGGCATGGGAATGGTCATGCGTCCTATCACTGAACCGGGTGTGTACTCCTCTGGTATTCCGTTACAGCCAAATAAAACCTGGCGTAAAACTGCTGCGTTGGTAATGAATATCAACGAAATCAACAAGCGTCTCAAGGCGGTTGAACGGCAGATGGATAACGACGAAAAGTAACCGCGTATTCAGCGATTTTTGCGGCCTGCTGACCATATTACGGGTATCTGCCCAACGTCATTCAAGTTGCAGGAAGGCGGTAAGCTCCGCCCGCTGGGGAGCATAGGTAAACTATGTGACCCGGCGGGCGGAGTGCCGCCAACGAACCTGCAGTTTGAATGAATAAGGGTATAGCAGGCCGTGTTATTTATAATAAATATGACAAAGAGACAGGAAGAGTATTCTGATGAGTGATAACCATACTCTCAATATTGATGAAATTTTAGAGCTCCTTCCGCACCGTTACCCATTTTTATTAGTGGATCGCGTGCTGAATTTTGAAGAAGGTCGTTTTTTACGTGCGGTTAAAAACGTATCGTTTAATGAGCCGTTCTTCCAGGGGCATTTCCCGGGTAAACCGATTTTTCCGGGCGTCCTGATTCTGGAAGCTATGGCACAGGCCACAGGTATTCTGGCATTCAAAAGTCTCGGTAAATTAGAACCCGGCGAGCTTTATTATTTTGCAGCGATTGATGATTGCCGCTTCAAGCGTCCGGTACTGCCGGGAGATCAAATGATCCTTGAAGTGACTTTCCTGAAAGAACGACGCGGAGTCGCCCGTTTCACGGGTGTCGCGAAAGTTGACGGAGAAGTTGCCTGCGAAGCCACGATGATGTGCGCACGCCGCCGTGAGGGCTGATAAATGATTGATAAAACCGCCGTGATCCATCCGTCTTCAATCATTGAAGATGGTGCTGTTATTGGTGCTAACGTTCGCATCGGTCCTTTTTGCTGTATCGGGGCAGATGTTGAAATCGGCGAAGGGACTGATATCAAATCCCACGTTGTTATCAATGGTCACACTAAAATTGGCCGCGATAATCAGATCTTCCAGTTTGCTTCCATTGGTGAAGTAAACCAGGATCTGAAATACAACGGTGAGCCGACCCGTGTTGAGATTGGTGATCGTAACCGCATCCGTGAAAGTGTCACTATTCACCGGGGTACGGCGCAGGATACGGGTGTTACCCGCATCGGTAACGATAACCTGCTGATGATCAATGCGCACGTTGCCCACGACTGTGTTGTCGGCAACCACTGTATCATTGCCAACAACGGTACGCTGGCAGGACACGTTACGCTGGATGACTACGTCATTCTCGGCGGTTTATCAGCTGTTCATCAGTTTTGCCGTATTGGTGCCCATGCCATGATCGGTGGCTGTTCCGGTGTGGCACAGGATGTCCCGCCGTTCCTGATTGCACAGGGAAATCATGTTACCGCGTATGGCCTGAATGCTATAGGCCTGAAACGCCGTGGTTTTACCAAAGAAGATATCAGTGCGTTACAGAATGCCTATAAAGTACTGTACCGCAACAATCTGACGCTGGCAGAAGCCAAAGAGCAGTTGGCTGAACTGGCGAAAGAAAACGTTCACGTTAAAACCTTCGCTGATTTCCTGGATTCCGCAGAACGCGGCATCATCCGTCCGTAATTGCGGGGGCTGCCATGTCGGTATCACCTCGTCCGCTCACGATAGGTATAGTTGCCGGAGAAACCTCCGGTGACATTCTTGGCGCAGGCTTAATGCGCGCACTCAGAGAAAAATGTCCTGATGTCCGCTTTGTCGGCGTTGCCGGCCCGCTGATGCAGGCCGAAGGCTGCGAAACCTGGTATGAAATGGAAGAGCTGGCAGTCATGGGGATTGTGGAAGTGCTGGGGCGTTTGCCACGGCTGCTTTCTGTCCGCCGTGACCTTACCCGGCGTTTCCGCGCACTGAAACCGGATGTTTTTGTCGGCATTGATGCGCCTGATTTCAATATCACGCTGGAAGGCCGTTTAAAATCATCAGGCATTAAAACAATCCATTATGTCAGTCCGTCCGTCTGGGCGTGGCGGCAGAAACGGGTCTTTAAAATCGGCAAATCAACCAACCTGGTGCTGGCATTTTTGCCGTTTGAAAAAGCGTTTTATGATAAATATAATGTGCCATGCCGTTTTATAGGTCACACCATGGCGGACTCTCTGCCGCTGCAACCCGATAAAACTGCTGCCCGTGATGCGCTGGGACTCTCTCTCACCGCGCCTTGTCTGGCGATGTTGCCGGGCAGCCGTCACGCTGAAGTCTCTATGCTCAGCGGTGATTTCCTTAAAACAGCACAGCAGCTGCGCGAAACACTGCCGGACTTACAGATTGTGGTTCCGTTGGTAAATGCAAAGCGCCGCGCAGAATTTGAAGCCATAAAACAGGAGGTTGCACCTGATCTTACTGTTCATCTGCTGGATGGTCGCGCCCGCGATGCCATGATCGCATCCGATGCCGCTTTGCTTGCATCCGGAACGGCTGCACTGGAATGCATGCTGGCAAAATGTCCGATGGTCGTGGGCTACCGTATGAAGCCCTTTACTTTCTGGCTGGCGAAGCGTCTGGTAAAAACCCCCTATGTATCACTGCCGAACCTGTTAGCCGGTAGGGAAATTGTGCCGGAACTGTTACAGGATGAGTGCCGCAGTGATCTGCTGGCTACTGCCCTGCTGCCTTTGTTACAGGGCGGTGAAGCGGTAGACGGACTCAGAGAGACATTCCTGGAATTACATCAGAAAATCCGTCTGGATGCAGACAATCAGGCTGCACAGGCCGTACTGGATATAGCGAGTCAATAATGGATTTTATTTATCCGAAAGCCACATTCATTGCGGGTGTGGATGAAGTCGGACGCGGACCGTTAGTCGGTGCCGTGGTTACCGCAGCCGTGATCCTGGATCCGGCAAATCCGATTGACGGATTAATGGATTCCAAAAAGCTCAGCGAAAAAAAACGTGAGCGCTTGTTTATTGAGATTCAGGAAAAAGCACTGTACTGGAGCCTGGGTCGCGCAGAAGCGGCAGAAATTGATCAGATAAATATTTTGCAGGCGACATTTGTTGCCATGCAGCGCGCGGTTGCCGGGTTAGCTATTCGTCCGGGATTTGTGCTGGTCGATGGTAATAAAGCCCCGGACTTTGGTGTCCCGGCGCTGGCGGTGATTAAAGGTGACGGACTTGTTCCTGAAATCAGTGCGGCATCAATACTGGCAAAAGTGACGCGTGACCGCGAAATGGCAGAGCTGGACAAACTGTATCCGCAGTATGGCTTTGCAAAACACAAGGGGTACCCGACCGCGCTGCATTTTGCCATGCTGGAAAAATATGGCGCGACAGAGCATCACCGCACCAGTTTTGCACCGGTTCGCCGTGTGCTGACCGGGGTAAGTAAGTGAGGATTGTGTAATGGCGGATCCGCGTTTTGTTCACCTGAATATCCACAGTGATTATTCCATGATTGACGGACTGGCAAAAACCGGTACGTTGGTCAAAAAAGTTGCGTCCATGAATATGCCTGCTTTGGCTATCACTGACTTCACCAACCTGTGCGGGCTGGTGAAATTCTATGGCAGTGCCCATGGTGCAGGGGTCAAACCGATTGTCGGGGCTGATTTCCTGATGGAAAGTGAGCTGCTTGGTGATGAACTTGCATCATTGACTATTCTTGCCCGTAATAATATCGGCTACCAGAATCTGACATTACTTATCTCTGAAGCGTACCAGAAAGGGTACGGCGCACAGGGACCAACTATTTTGCGTGAATGGCTGGTCAATCACAAAGAGGGATTGCTCATTCTCTCCGGTGGTCGTATGGGCGATGTGGGTAAATTCCTGCTGCGCGGCAATAATGTGCTGGCAGAGCAGGCACTGGAATTCTGGCAGACACATTTCCCCGACAGTTATTATCTGGAGCTTATCCGCACAGGCCGCCCGGATGAAGAGAGTTATCTGCATGCTGCCGTTGAACTTGCGACAGCAAAATCGCTGCCGGTCGTGGCGACAAATGATGTCCGCTTTATTAAGAGTGACGATTTTGATGCCCATGAGATCCGCGTGGCTATCCATGACGGCTTTACATTAGTCGATCCGAAACGCCCGAAAAACTACAGCCCTCAGCAATACCTGCGCAGTGAAGAAGAGATGTGTGAGTTATTCGCAGACATCCCGGAAGCTCTGCAAAACAGCGTTGAGATTGCTAAGCGTTGTAACGTCACCATTCTTCTCGGTGAGTATTTCCTGCCGCAATTCCCGACCGGGGATATGAGCACGGAAGATTTCCTGGTCAAATGCTCACTGGAAGGCCTGGAAGAGCGTCTGGCGTCCTTGTTCCCGGACCCGGATGAGCGCGTAAAGCGGCGTCCGGAGTATGACGAGCGTCTGGAAATTGAACTTAAAGTTATCAACCAGATGGGGTTCCCCGGTTACTTCCTGATCGTGATGGAATTTATCCAGTGGTCAAAAGATAATGATGTTCCGGTTGGTCCCGGGCGTGGTTCCGGTGCCGGTTCGCTGGTGGCGTATTCCCTGAAAATTACCGATCTGGATCCGCTGGAGTTTGATCTTCTGTTTGAGCGGTTCTTAAACCCGGAACGTGTTTCCATGCCTGACTTTGACGTCGACTTCTGTATGGAAAAACGTGACATGGTTATTGATCATGTCGCCGACATGTACGGGCGGGATGCGGTTTCACAGATCATTACTTTTGGTACTATGGCGGCAAAAGCGGTTATCCGCGATGTCGGCCGTGTGCTGGGTCATCCGTACGGCTTTGTTGATCGTATTTCAAAACTGGTACCGCCGGATCCCGGTATGACACTGGAAAAAGCGTTTGCCGCAGAACCTCAGCTCGGTGAAGTTTATGAAGCCGATGAGGAAGTCAGATCGCTGATTGATATGGCGCGGATCCTTGAAGGTGTCACGCGTAACGCCGGTAAACACGCCGGTGGTGTGGTTATTGCCCCCACAAAAATTACCGATTTCGCCCCGCTTTACTGCGATGCGGAAGGGGAAAATCCGGTTACGCAGTTTGATAAAAATGATGTGGAATACGCCGGTCTGGTGAAGTTTGACTTCCTCGGGCTGCGGACACTGACCATTATCGACTGGGCGCTGGGAATGATTAACCCGCACAACCTGAAGAACGGTAAGCCGCTGGTTGATATTGCGACGATCCCGCTGCATGACCAGAAAAGTTTTGACATGCTGCAACGCTCGGAAACAACGGCTGTTTTCCAGCTTGAATCCCGCGGGATGAAAGATCTGATCAAACGCCTGCGTCCGGACAGCTTTGAAGATATGATAGCCCTGGTCGCGTTGTTCCGCCCGGGACCGCTGCAATCGGGCATGGTAGATAACTTTATCGACCGCAAACACGGACGGGAAGCGATTTCGTATCCGGATGTGGAATGGCAGCATGAATCTCTGCAACCCGTGCTTGAACCAACCTACGGCATCATCCTCTATCAGGAGCAGGTGATGCAGATTGCTCAGGTGCTGGCGGGTTATACTCTGGGCGGCGCGGATATGCTGCGCCGTGCAATGGGTAAGAAAAAACCGGAAGAGATGGCGAAGCAGCGCTCGGTATTCCGGGACGGCGCGATAAAAAATGGCGTTGATGCAGAGCTATCGATGAAAATCTTTGACCTGGTGGAAAAATTCGCCGGGTACGGATTTAACAAATCTCACTCCGCAGCTTATGCACTGGTGTCTTATCAGACTCTGTGGCTCAAGGCACACTATCCGGCGGAATTTATGGCAGCGGTAATGACTGCTGATATGGATAACACGGAAAAAGTCGTCGGGCTGGTGGATGAATGCTGGCGAATGGGGCTCAAAGTATTACCGCCGGATATCAATAGCGGACTGTATCACTTCCATGTGAATGATGAAGGTGAGATAGTTTATGGTATCGGGGCGATTAAAGGTGTTGGTGAAGGGCCTATAGAAGCCATTCTGGAAGCCCGCGAAGAGGGACATTTCAAAGATATCTTTGATTTATGCGCCCGCACGGAAACCAAAAAACTGAACCGACGCATGATGGAAAAACTCATTATGTCCGGGGCATTTGACCGGCTGGGACCGCATCGCGCAGCACTGATGTCAGCGCTGGAAGATGCGCTGAAAGCGGCGGATCAGCATGCCAAAGCGGAAGCCATTGGTCAGGCGGACATGTTCGGGGTATTAGCCGAAGCGCCGGAGCAGGTGGAACGCTCTTATGCCAATATCCCGAAATGGCAGGAAGAAATTATTCTGGAAGGTGAGCGGGAAACGCTGGGTCTCTATCTGACCGGGCATCCGATAAACCGCTACCTTAAAGAGATTGAACGCTATACTAATGGTCTGCGTCTGAAAGATGTGAACCCGACACCGCGCGGGCAAATGACAACCGTCGTCGGGCTGGTGCTGGCGTCAAAAGTGATCACCACGAAACGGGGTAACCGGATCGGCGTGTGTACACTGGATGATCGTTCCGGCCGGCTGGATATTATGTTATTTTCTGATGCACTGGAACGCTACCAGCACCTGCTTGAACAAGATCGCATTCTGATTGCCTCCGGACAGGTCAGCTTTGATGATTTCAGCGGCGGGCTTAAAATGGTGGTCAGGGAACTGCTGGATATCAGCGAAGCGCGTGAAAAATATGCGCGGGGGCTTGCTATCTCGCTCACGGACGGGCAAATTGACGAACAACTGCTGCACCGGTTGCGCGGTGCGCTTGAACCGCACCGTTCCGGGACAATACCGGTTCATCTTTATTATCAGAAGGAAGATGCCAGAGCGCGGATGCGATTCGGCGCAACATGGCGGGTAACACCAACCGATACCCTTCTGACTGATCTGCGAACTCTGCTGGGTAATGAGCAGGTAGAATTAGAATTTGACTAAAATAGGAACATTATGAGTCTTAATTTTCTGGATTTTGAACAGCCGATTGCCGAGTTAGAGGCGAAAATTGATTCGCTTACCGCGGTTAGCCGCCAGGATGAATCACTCGATATTAACCTGGATGAAGAAGTTGAACGCTTACGGGCGAAGAGTCTGGAACTGACGCGTAAAATTTTTGCAGATTTAGGCGCATGGCAGATTGCACAACTGGCACGCCATCCGCGTCGTCCGTATACACTGGATTATGTCAGACTGATCTTTACCGATTTTCAGGAGTTGGCAGGTGATCGCGCGTATGCGGATGATAAAGCCATTGTCGGTGGAATCGCCCGTCTTGAAGGTCGTCCGGTCATGATTATCGGGCACCAGAAAGGGCGCGAAACCAAAGAGAAAATCCGCCGTAACTTTGGTATGCCGGCACCGGAAGGGTATCGCAAAGCGCTGCGTCTGATGGAACTGGCTGAGCGCTTTAAGCTGCCGATTATCACCTTTATCGATACACCGGGCGCATATCCTGGTGTGGGTGCGGAAGAGCGTGGTCAGTCAGAAGCGATTGCCCGTAACCTGCGTGAAATGTCCCGCCTGAAAGTCCCGACTATCTGTACGGTTGTGGGAGAGGGGGGTTCTGGTGGTGCACTGGCGATTGCGGTTGGTGATAAAGTAAACATGCTGCAATACAGCACCTATTCTGTTATTTCTCCGGAAGGCTGTGCTTCTATTTTGTGGAAAAGTGCCGATAAAGCACCGATTGCCGCAGAAGCAATGGGCATTACAGCACCGCGTCTGAAAGAGCTGAAACTGATCGACAGCGTGATCCCTGAGCCACTGGGCGGCGCGCACCGGAACTATGATGCGGTGGCAGCATCACTGAAAGCGCAAATTCTGGCGGATTTGGCTGATCTTGATAAACTGGACAGTGAGTCTCTGGCAAATCGTCGCTATGAGCGCCTGATGAGCTACGGCTACTGCTGATAATTTGTTGTGAATACAGCCTTTGACGATCAGCTTTTTGCCACGTTCCGCTGTGTGTTCAGCACACAGCGGGCATTGCTGGCGGGTCTGAGCGGCGGGCTGGATTCGACTGTCCTGCTGCATGCTCTGCGGCAGTGGCAGATAACAGAGCGTCCGGATCTCCGGCTGCGTGCGGTGTATATTCACCACGGATTAAATCCGCTGGCAGATAGCTGGGCTGCGCATTGCCGTGCATTTTGTGAGGAATATTCCGTTCCTTTTCTTATGTGTCCGGTACAGGTTGATCCCCGTCAGAAAGGGATTGAAGCAGCAGCCCGCGAGGCGCGTTATCAGGCCTTCCGCGATATTATTGCACCGGATGAAGCTCTGGTAACGGCACAGCATCTTGATGACCAGTGTGAGACATTTTTTCTGGCATTAAAGCGCGGCAGCGGTCCTGCCGGGCTTTCTGCAATGGCAGAAAATATGGACTTCGGCGGGCATTCACTTATCCGCCCGTTACTCTCTTTCAGTCGTGTACAGCTTGAGCATTATGCTGAAATCAATCACCTGACCTGGGTTGAGGATGACAGCAACGGCGATGTTCGCTATGACCGCAATTTTCTCCGCCATTCCGTTCTGCCGCATCTCAATACCCGCTGGCCACACTTTGCTCATGCCGTTTCCCGTAGTGCCTCACTTTGTGCGGAGCAGGAAGCGCTGCTTGATGAACTGCTCTTACCTGAACTGGCTCAGCTGACAGACAGTAACCACGGATTATCTGTCAGTCCGTTGCTGGCAATGTCTGCGATAAAACGAAATGCAATATTACGTCGCTGGCTGGATCAATGTGGCGCTCTGATGCCGTCACAGCATCAGCTCGCGCTAATCTGGCAGGAAGTTGCGCTGGCAAAACCGGATGCTGAACCGGGGTACTTTGTGAAGCCCCGGACTATTTGCCGCTATCAGGGAAGATTGTTTGCTGTTGATAAAATCACGGGATTATCAACGCATTGCCTGCGATGGAATATGGTATCTGTTTTGATCTTACCGGATGATGCCGGATATTTGTACACAACAGAGGCACCTGATCTGACTGATCTGTTTTCAGTCGTGCGGCCACCAAAAGCAGATGAGCAGGTTACCGTTCGTTTCGGATTGCAGGGGAATCTTCATATTTCGGGGCGTGATCGCAGACGATCAGCGAAAAAACTGTGGCAGGAGCTTCATGTTGCCCCCTGGCTGCGCGATCGCACACCGCTGCTCTGGTATAACGACACATTGATTGCAGCTCCGGGAATATTTGTGACGCGGGAAGGGGAAGCGAATGAGGCAAAATTATATATTGTGCGGACAAAAGACAACCCCGCTGGCGGGGTTGTGGATAGATTCAGGACGGTGAGTGATCAATAACCACTGTTCCCAGGTCGGGATGATTGTAACTGATAATCGCGTCCAGACGAAGCTCACGCAATTCGCTGTCAATACTGACAACGAGGTACTCCACTTTTTTTCTGAGTACCAGATCGGTTGCTTTTCCTGTCAGAACATCCCCTCCCTGTAAGGTCACTTCCAGTACCATATGGTTCTGGCAGGCCAGTTCGAGGTTATCATAATCATCGCAATTAATTGGTTGATACTCATTTTCTGTAGACATATTCCCTCACCATACTTCTGATCGCGGTATCATCCGCTGATGGTTATTCAAATAGCCTCATCGCTTCCGGCAGATTATATCATAGTTAGCATATTGGCTATTAATGATTATATTTTATTATGAGCAAACGTATTGTTTATCACTGTTTTCTTCTAAATCGCTGATAAGCTGAACAAGAAATGCGTAATAGTCTGAAAAATCTGGAATATACAAAAACTGACAATCAATTTGTTAACATTAACTCAATTGATGTTCAGGAGGATAAATATGAAAAATCTGACAAAATTCTTGCTGGCAGTGGGTATTTTCAGCATAACTGCCTGTAGCTCTACAGTATCGGTAACACCGACGGCAGAAGTACACGTACTTGATCGTGCCTATTCGGGTGTTGTTCCGTGCGCCGATTGCAGCGGAATGGGTGTGACTGTGCTGCTGGAAACTGATGGCACTTATGTGATGCAGCGGACCTATCTGGAAACCCGTGACGGGAACAAGACATTTTTCGAAACCGGTACCTGGGCGAAAGACGGAGATAAATTCCGTTTCACCGATACCACGGGGCAGAGATCTTATTACGATCCACAGGATAAATCCCTGGTGATGCTGGATACCGAAGGGAATACGATCGAGTCTGATCTGAACTACACCCTGAGAATGGTAAAACCCGTGCAGCTGAAAGGGGAATACCGTTATCTTGCTGATGCTGCAACCTTTAAAGATTGTGAAACCGGCGTTGTTTATGCTGTGGCAGATAATCTTGGGTTAGAGCGCGGTTACAGTAAACTGGGCGTCGAAGGCGGTACACCGGTTTATATGGAAGTGGAAGGGTATTACAGTATCCGCCCATCCATGGAAGATGGTCAGTTTGATCAGGCTCTTATCCAGACCGGCAAATCTGTTTTAGATAAATCACGCGGCTGTAAATAAGTCATCCGTTGTGTGACCGGTACAAAAAAGGCTGAGCATCCGCTCAGCCTTTTGACATTTAGCACCTTAACAATCAGACGTTAATGATTTTTTCTTTCAGAATACTGACTGCATCATCCAGTGCGATCAGTGATTTGTCTTCGCTGCGGCGATATTTGTATTCGATAACACCGCTGTCGAGATTGCGATCACCGATAACAATGGTATGCGGTATGCCGAGCAGTTCCATATCAGCAAACATCACACCCGGACGCTCTTTACGATCATCAAAGAGCACTTCAATGCCTTGCGCGGTGAGGTCTGCATAGAGTTTTTCCGCAACTTCTTTCACGCGGTATGACTTGTGCATATTCATCGGCAGTAACGCAACCTGGAATGGTGCGATAGCATCCGGCCAGATTATTCCGCGATCATCAAAGTTTTGTTCAATCGCCGCCGCAACAATACGGGTGACCCCGATGCCGTAACAACCCATAAAGACCACTTCGTTATGACCGGCTTCGTTTTGAACAGTCGCTTTCAGTGCTTCGGAATATTTTTTACCGAGCTGGAAGATATGACCGACTTCAATTCCGCGTTTGATCATCAGCGTGCCTTTGCCATCCGGGCTCGGGTCACCCGCAACAACATTACGGATATCAGCCACATCCGGGAGTGCAACATCGCGCTCCCAGTTGATACCGAAATAATGTTTTCCGTCGATGTTAGCCCCGGCGCCGAAATCACTCATCATGGCAACTGTGCGGTCAGCAACAACCGGCAGCGGCAGATTTACCGGTCCTAATGAACCCGGACCCGCGTTCAGCTCTGCGCGAATCTCTTCTTCTGTTGCAAACTCAAACGGAGAAGCAACTAACGGATGTTTTTCTGCTTTAACTTCATTGAGTTCATGGTCACCACGAACCAGCAGAGCAACCAGTTTATGACCACTTTCTTCGCTGGCACGGACAATCAGTGTTTTCACTGTTTTTTCGATTGGCAGACTGAATTGCTCAACCAGTTCTGCAATTGTTTTTGCATCCGGTGTATCAATCAGTTCCATTGCTTTTTGTGCAGCAGGACGTTCAGTGATATTGCAGACTGCTTCTGCCAGCTCGATATTTGCCGCATAGTCTGATTCAGAGGAGAAGATCACATCATCTTCACCACTTTGTGCCAGAACCTGGAATTCGTGAGAGGCGCTGCCGCCGATAGAGCCTGTGTCTGCCATAACAGCACGGAAATCCAGCCCGATGCGGGTGAAAATTTTGCTGTACGCCTGATACATCAGGTCATAGGTTTCCTGAAGTGAATCCTGTGTCAGATGGAAGGAATACGCATCTTTCATGATAAATTCACGCGAGCGCATCACACCAAAACGCGGGCGGACTTCATCACGGAACTTAGTCTGGATCTGGAACACATTCAGTGGCAGTTGTTTATAAGAGGTGACTTCGTTACGGATGATATCCGTCACCACTTCTTCGTGTGTCGGCCCCAGTACGAACTGACGATCACCGCGATCGGTAATACGCAGCAGTTCCGGACCATATTGTTCCCAGCGCCCGCTCTCCAGCCATAAATCCGCAGGCTGAACAACCGGCATGGAAATCTCCAGGGAACCGGCATTTTCCATCTCTTCGCGCACGATCTTTTCAACTTTGCGTAATACGCGCACGCCTGTCGGCATCCAGTTGTACAGACCTGAAGCAAGTTTACGGATCATCCCGGCGCGCAGCATCAGCTGGTGGCTGATCACTTCGGCGTCAGCAGGGGTCTCTTTCAGAGTAGAGAGCAGATATTGGGTAGTACGCATTATTTAGGTTCCATTAGAACGACAATACATGTCTTATCGCAGAGTTATTCTGCGCAGAAGTGAGATTAAGCCTGACAGTTTACCAGTGACTGACACGCCCCAAAAGAGGGAGGAAATATTTTTAACGGTTTTCCAGACTAATGACTTCTGTTACGCCGTTACGGATCTGCCAGCGGACATCAAAATCCAGCAAATGGACAGCATAAATTTTGTCATCAGTCTGCTGCTTTTTATATGCCGGACGCGGATCCTGCGCCAGTACCTGAGTAATAAAGCGGGCTAAATCAGGATAACGGGCGGACTGAGCTATCATGAAGTGCTGTGCGGCAGAACTGAATATCACCGGCATATCAGCGGCCGGTTCTTCCTGCGCAAACCCGGCCTGAGCGTCGGGTACTGACTCAGCATAAGGCAGATACGGTTTGATATCCAGCACTGGTGTGCCGTTCAGGAGATCGAGGCTGCCAAGTGACAGGTAGGCGGTTTCACCTTCGTAACGAATTTCGTTGAGCCTGACCAGTGACATACCAACCGGATTAGGGCGGTAAGTGGAACGGGTGGCGAATACGCCGAGTTTTGCATTGCCGCCCAGGCGCGGGGGACGAACTAACGGACGCCAACTGCCGGCGGGGATTTCATGAAAAACAAAGATAATCCACACATGGCTGAACTGTTCCAGTCCGCGGACGCAATCGGCATGATTATAAGGTGCAATAAAATGCAGTTCGCCGGTTCCGTCTTCAACCAGACCGGGCTGGCGCGGGATCGCAAATTTCTCCTGCCAGGGTGACCGGATAAAACCAATGGGTGAAAACGAAAACTCAGACATCATCAACCTTAATTGCAGTACCTTCACAAACCGCCAGTTGTTCACAATCCTTGCTGGTGATTATTTCACACTGATGGAGTAACACGGCATCGGCTTTCATTTTTCCGGCGTGACGTAACATTTGTTTACGGGCAGCCGGAATACTGGCAGGCACTGATTTCGCCGTTTCCCGGCAATTCTGGCCTAAAACAACGCCCAGGTCACGGAAAGGTTTGCCAAGCAGATCTTCCGTTTGAGTATAGAGCCTGACACGGGATGACGAGGATGTTGTTTTGGTTTTTTTACTTACCGGCTTTTTCAGTCGCAGGTCAGCATATTTGGGTTGCTCCGGTTCACGGGGTGTTTCACGGACAGAACACCCCACCATAAAAAAAGTGAGCAGGCTTACGATAAGCACACGCATGGAAATAGGATCCTCTGGCTATACAAAACAGGTAATTAAAACAAAATAAGTATTATTATTTATATGACAAGCATTTGATGATCATTATTGAAATAAAAAGGGCGAACTATTGTTCGCCCTTAGTGTAATATTCTTCAATTAAAGATGGAAGAACTTGCCGGTTATTCTTAATTACCAGCCTTTTACCGCACCGCCATTAAAGACTTTATCAGCAGCCTGAAACACTTCATCTGATTGATATGCCTTAACAAACTGCTTCACATTCTCACTGTCTTTATTGTCTTCGCGTGAGACAATAATGTTTACGTAAGGCGAGTTTTTGTCTTCAACAAACAGGCCGTCTTTAGCGGGTGTTAAGTTGATTTGACTGGCGTAGGTCGTGTTGATGATGGCCAGGTCGATTTTATTATCATCCAGAGAGCGTGGTAACTGCGGGGCTTCCAGCTCAATCAGCTTCAGTCCTTTCGGGTTTTCAGCCACATCCAGCACAGTCGGCAGCAGACCTGTACCTTCTTTTAGTGTGATTAATCCCTGTTGCTGCAACAGCAGCAGAGAGCGGCCTAAGTTAGTCGGATCATTTGGTAGCGCAACCTGAGCGCCGTCCTGTAATTCATCCAGTGATTTGATCTTTTTTGAATATCCGGCAATCGGATAAACAAAGGTATTGCCCGCCGGCACTAATTTATAGTTGCGATCTTTAATCTGCTGATCAAGATACGGCTTATGCTGGAAAGCATTAAGGTCGATATCCCCGCGGCTGAGCGCTTCATTCGGCATGACGTAATCATTGAATGTGACTAACTCAACATTCAGACCATACTTATCTTTTGCGACTTTTTGTGCGACTTCAGCAACTTGCTGTTCAGCCCCGACAATAACGCCCACTTTAATACTCTTCGGGTCTTTTTCATTTTGTCCGCAGCCCGCCAGAACTAATGACCCCAGCAAAGCACCTGCAATGACAACCGATTTTAATTTAAAAGCCATTATTTTTTCCTCGTTCTGTTTAAGGTGCATCCGCAGTTTGTGCGGCGCAAAGAGACGCTTATTTGTGTGTAACAGCTTTAACTAAACGGTCACCACATACCTGAATAATAAAGACCAAAACAACTAATAATGCTAATACCGTATTCATTACTACTGCGTTATAACCGACATAACCGTACTGATACCCTATTTGCCCGAGCCCGCCTGCACCAACCGCTCCCCCCATTGCGGAGTAACCCACAAGTGTTATCAGAGTAATAGTTGCGGCGTTAATCAGTCCCGGTAATGCTTCCGGCAGCAGAATCTTTCTGACGATTTGCAACGGTGTGGCACCCATTGCGCGGGAAGCTTCAATCAGCCCTGACGGGATCTCTAATAATGCATTTTCTACCATGCGGGCAATAAACGGTGCCGCACCGACTGTCAGCGGGACAATTGCCGCTTCTAACCCGATAGACGTACCGATGATTATCCGGGTAAACGGGATCATCCACACCAGCAAAATAATGAACGGGATGGCCCGGAAAATATTCACCAGTGTTGACAGGGTATGATACAGACTCTTGTTGTCTGCAATCTGTCCGGAACGCGTGATATATAACAGTACACCGACCGGCAGGCCGATCAGAAACCCGAGAAAGCCCGATGAAAATGTCATCACCAGTGTTTCCCAGATGCCTTTAACTAACAGTAAAATCATTCCTTCAGACATAACCGAGAACCTCTGCTTTGACGTGGTGTTCTTTCAGGAAGGCGATTGCCGCCTGAACATCCTGCGGACTGTTGCCGTCAAGTTCAGCCAGCATGACACCAAACTTCACACCACCTGCGTAATCCATCTGCGAACTTAATATACTGATATCAATATTAAACCGGCGTGATGCAATTGAAATCAGCGGCGCATCAACAGATTGCCCGGTAAACTCAAGTTTCAGTAACGGTCCCAGACCTTCAGACGGCTCCGGCTGTAACCGGGCAAGATAATCTTCCGGAACATCCAGGTGCAGCGTGGATTCAATAAAGGCTTGCGCGACAGGTGTTTTCGGGTGAGAGAACACTTCGCTCACACTGTTTTGCTCAATCAGCTGCCCGCCACTGATAACCGCAACCTGATCACAAATCCGTTTGACCACGTCCATTTCATGAGTGATAAGCAGGATGGTAAGTCCCAGGCGGCGGTTGATATCTTTTAACAGCGCCAGAATCGAGCGGGTTGTCGCAGGATCAAGGGCGCTGGTGGCTTCATCACACAGTAAAACATCCGGCTCATTTGCCAGTGCGCGGGCAATGGCAACACGCTGTTTTTGCCCGCCGGACAGGTTTGCTGCGTAGGCATCCCGCTTATCAGACAAACCAACCAGGTCCAGTAATGTGGCAACCCGCTTTTCAATCTCTGCGGCAGGTACGCGGTCCAGCTCGAGCGGCAATGAAATGTTACCGAACACGGTGCGGGAAGAAAGCAGGTTGAAGTGCTGAAAAATCATCCCGATCCCGCGGCGGGCACGGGTTAATTCTTTATCGTTCATCTTTGTAAGGTCATGCTCCCCCACGAGCACCTGACCCGAGGTAGGACGTTCCAGCATATTCACGCAGCGGATAAGTGTACTTTTTCCGGCACCGGATGCCCCAATCACACCATAAATCTGCCCTTTCGGGACATGCAGGTTAATATCAGAAAGCGCCTGAATCTCGAGATGACCCTGCTGAAAAACCTTGTTTATATTTGTCAGCTTTATCATGTAATTATTATTACCTTGTTACGTGAAACTGGTTTTCACCAGATGATTTCCGGATGTTAAGATGTCTGGACGTCTAAGTCAACAGGATTTAGTTATCAGGCTGCATTCTCATTCGTTCTTAAATAAGCGATACTAAACGCATTACTGATGACGAAATAAGAGTGTAACCATGGGTATCCCCGCAGTATTTCTGGACAGAGACGGCACAATTAATATTGATACCGGCTATCTCCATGAGAGTGATGATTTTCAGTTTATTGATAACGCCATTGAAGCAATGCAGACCATCAAACAAATGGGCTACGCATTAATTATAGTCACAAACCAGTCAGGCATCGCACGCGGTATGTTTACCGAAGATCAATTCATGCACCTTACTGAGTGGATGGACTGGTCACTGGCGGACCGCGGCGTTGATTTGGATGGTATCTATTATTGTCCTCATCATCCTGAAGGCACCGTTGAAGAGTACCGCCAGGTATGTAATTGCCGCAAACCTGCGCCGGGCATGTTACTGGATGCACAGCAGCAACTTGATATAGATATGAGTAACTCTTATATGGTAGGCGATAAATTTGAAGACATGCAGGCTGGTCGTGCAGCGAAAGTGGGGAAAACGGTTCTGGTACGCACCGGTAAACCACTGACTGAAGAAGCCGAAGCAGCAGCTGACATAGTCATTAATAGTATTGCAGATCTACCGGCACTGCTTAAAGCTGTATAAAAAATCGCAAAATAATCTAAAAAACAT
>NZ_CBCPJD010000010.1:0-246854 GCF_965118875.1 Morganella psychrotolerans | reverse complement strand
AAATAAGCCCCGTTTAAATGAATAATAAGAAATGATGAAAAACTGAAAATGTCGTCAATTTTTCACTTGCTCTGTCACGTTCTGCTTCTCATTTTTGATAAAAGTACAAAATCAGATATTTCACGTGCATGGTGGTATTTTGTACAAAACCTTCCCCTAAGCTAAATTGATCATTTGCTGCACACCCTTATCCCATAAGGCTTGAAGGGGTTATGCAGGAAAATTCTTATAAATCAGAAGGGTGATCTGTGATTGTTAAAAAATGAAAATGTAAAGCATTGTTACATTTTTTCATTTCCGTTCAGGCAGGGAACGTTCCTACACTCCGGCTATTGGGTCTTATCCGAAATTTTTCATTTCAGACAAATGCTCAAAAATACAGTATCGGCATGCTGGTGGATGGAATGCGCCCGCTTTTTAGTTCCGGGATTTTTATTTACGTCGGATGACGCGAACCGGAAAGTTGTTCTGGCAGGGTAATTTTTTCTTATTTATTTCTCACTGGCATTGACCGTTTCTATTACTCCATAGAACAGGGACAGCCATGTCTAACTCTTCCTTTCAGTCCGAAATCCCTAAAGCACGTATTAATCTCAAACTCGATTTGCATACGGGTGGAGCGAGCAAGAAAACGGAGCTCCCCCTGAAATTGCTGGTGGCGGGCGACTTCAGTAATGGTCAGGAGTCTGCCCCCCTGTCTGAGCGCAAAAAAGTTGATTTGAATAAAAATAATTTCGACTCAGTGTTGTCCGAATATTCCCCAAACGTCAATCTGACCGTTAAAAACACGCTGGCTGATGACGGCAGCGAAGACAACATCAGCCTGACCTTCCGGAGCATGAAGGATTTCACCCCGGAGCAGGTCTCACGTCAAATACCTCAGCTGAGGGTATGCTCAAACTGCAGGATCTGACGGCACAGCTCAATACCCTGGATAGGCAAAAAGGAAAGTATATTACTGTCAGCGAGCTGAAATCACAGGTGTTTGCTGCTACCCAGGCACTCAGTAAAACAGTGCCCGTTGAAGAACAGCTGCGGCAGATGAGCATTCGGGAAAACTCAGGGATGATCCCGTCCGCGCAAAAAATCCAGACAGAGCTGCGCCTTAAGCAGCTAATCAGTAGCTACTCGACGGTGACGGCAGATCAGTAGGCTGTTACCCGCATTCTGTTATTGTGTAAAACTGCACTGGGTTGATCAGATTATTGTCCCTGCCTGCTGACAGAATCTGCAACAAAGCTATCACCGGAGTAAGGATAAGAACCGATGCCAGAGAAGACGCGGCGAGGCCGAAACCATCTGTCCCCATGGACGGTAAAAGAGATGAGTTCTCTTGAAAATAAATATGGAAAATTTTCTGCTCAGGACATCGGTGATACGTTGGGGAGAAGCGCAGGAGCCGTCAGAGGAGTAGCGCGAAAATTAGGGTTATCCACTCCCCGGCCTCCGGTGTGGACGGAAGAGGAACTGGCGCTTATTCGTGTGAATTATTACAAGGGTATTATGTTTGTTCATTCGCTTCTGCCAGGGAGAACAATATATGCAATTCGCATTCAGGCAAGCCTTATGGGCGTGACGAACGCCTCCTGGGGCGACGAGGAACTGCGGTATCTTGAGGCGCATCATGGCAGTGTGCCCATTGCGAGAATAGCGGCATCGCTGGGCCGAAGCGCCAAGGGCGTCGCTGATATGGACAGAAAAATGGGCCTGGCAAAGCGACCTGAAACCATCAACGTTCCCTGGTCAGAGCAGGTACTGGAAATATTGTGGGCCCATTACGGTTCTGGTGCATGGATAACGCGTGTACAAGCCCTACTTCCGGGACGCACTAAGGGAGCAATCGGTGTACAGGCCAATAAAATGGGAATAAGAGAATCCCAGAACTGGTCACCTGAAGAAATTGAAATTTTGCGAGAATACTATCCTTATCCAGGTTCAGAAATTGCCAAAAAATTGCCTCACCGAACTGTGGCAGCAATTAAAACTCAGGCCAGTCGGCTGAAAATAAAGAAGTTTCATAACAGGAACGTGATTTTCGATTCCAGTGTGAAGGAGGTTGATGAATAACAAAAAATACGCATCTAAGTGTATCGGTAAAGCCAGCGATGTTGTGCGTTGAAAATGTATAAACTAATACAAGTAAGAATGGATGACTAACTTTTAATTACATATAGAGGTTATGAATTAATGAAAATTCTCTCTTATAATCCAGGTCATGATGGTGCTGTGGCATTTCTGGATAATGGACGATTAATTATGTCTATTGAAGCAGAAAAAGATTCTAACCATCGCTATTCTCCACTGGGTATTTCGGACGTATTAGATGCTATTGGTGAAATCGACGATATACCAGATGTAATTTGCGCAGGGGGATGGTGGCCCAGGGATCATGATGAATATTTAAATGGTTCGAAAATTAACGTTGGTTATCGGGGCATCTCAGATACAGATGTCATGGTTTCAGAAAGACGATTCCTAAAGAAGAAAATTAAATATTTTTCGTCTTCTCACGAGCGAGCACACATACTTTGTGCATTTGGCATGTCAGACTTACCAAAAGGAACATCCTGTTATGCTTTGGTTTGGGAAGGAGGAATCGGAGCATTCTACGAATTAGATGCAGATCTGAATATAACGCTCATTGGCGATGTTCAAAATCAGCCTGGTAACCGCTATGGTATTGTTTATGGATTAGCCGATCCAGTTTTTTCCAAAGACAGTGCCTACCCTCGCTTCTCAGATGCCGGGAAACTTATGGCGTTGGCATCTTTTTCAAAGAGAAGTATAGCCTCCCCGGAAGAACAAGAACTCATCGACTTTCTGTTGAATGGCCCTGCCAGAAAACTTTGCGACTATGCGAATATTGAAAAAGCTCCGCACTATAATGTTGGTTTGGACGATAAAGAATTTCGTAACTTTACTGGGATATATAGTGATGCACTGTTTAACGTTTTTTATCAGTTTGCAAAAGACAACTTAAAGAAAAAACAACCACTTATTATTTCTGGTGGATGCGGTCTGAACTGTGACTGGAATACTAAATGGAGGGAGACAAAGCTTTTTTCTGAAGTTTTCGTTCCTCCTGTTGCTAACGATTCCGGTGTTGCTATAGGCACTGCGATTGATGCTCAGTTCTATTTTACAGGTAATCCTAAGATTGAATGGGATGTTTACAGCGGATTAGATTTTAGAACGGATAATACATTCTGCTCAGAGAAATATGATGTCTATAATGTCGACAATGATCAGGTTGCTGATATGCTGGCTAACGATCTCATCCTTGGTTGGGTGAATGGAAAATATGAAATAGGTCCACGCGCGCTGGGCAACAGGTCCATCCTTGCTGCTCCTTTTCAGGAAAGTACCAGGGTTCGTTTAAACGAAATCAAACAACGTGAACAATTTCGCCCAATTGCTCCAGTTTGTCTTTTGGAGGACGCTGAAAAGTGGTTCGGCTGTAATAACGAAAGCCCATATATGCTCTTTACGCATAGAGCAAAGACTGAAACCCTTGCAGCAGTCACGCATGTTAATGGCACTGCACGTATTCAGACCGTTACAACTGCAACAAATAGTAATCTTCATAAATTACTTTCAGCATTTAAAAATCGGACTGGTTATGGTGTCTTGTGCAATACATCTCTCAACTTCAATGGGAAAGGTTTTATAAACAATATCAATGATCTGGCTGTATACGTTCAGGAGCATCACCTGGATGGGTTTGTGGTGGAAGGTCAGGTATATCTTTTAATTGATTCATCACGTTATCAGGCATATAAGGAAAGCCAGTTATTTTTATGAAAAATAAAGAGCTACCCTGAGCCAGTTCATTTCATTGTTGAGGACAAAATCTGGAGAGGACTTCATGTATGCTGTTCACAAAAGTTGATTTAATAGGGGGAGTATGAATTCATATCGAACGGGTTTTGAAGAGGATGACGACTTACGCTCTTCATTCATCCGGGATCTTACGCTGCAGCAACTGGAACATCCTGCTTCATTACATACTAATAAGCAGGAGTTATCGCCCCTTATTCCCAAGAAATTGATTCGCTACTGGCATGACCAGCACAATGTACCGGAAGACGTTATGGTTTGTCTCAGAAGCTGGGATCGGCTTCTTGATGATGGTTTTGAATGTAGTATGTTTAACGATGAATCGGCAATGGCATATATTGCCGAACAATTTGGCGCTAAAGAGCGTAAAGCCTTCTCCCTTTGCTATCATCCGGCAATGCGCTGCGACTATCTGCGTATGTGCGTTTTACTTGTTGAGGGGGGATTATACGTTGATGCTGACGATGTTTTACTTGGCGACAACTGGAAATATCTTTTCCATGATGGGACACTCAAAGTACAACCTTTATGTTACGATATTCAGTCCTCTTCAATGGTTCCTGCTGCGGATATCTGGAGAAGTGATTTACCGACGACTGAGCGCATTTTTTACATTAATAATGACCCTATTGTGGCCCCAGCAG
The DNA here is from genome assembly GCF_965118875.1 of Morganella psychrotolerans. GTDB lineage: Bacteria > Pseudomonadota > Gammaproteobacteria > Enterobacterales > Enterobacteriaceae > Morganella > Morganella psychrotolerans_C. The sequence goes on along the minus strand of NZ_CBCPJD010000010.1, from coordinate 242,373 downwards.
GCCATCCGGTTCTACAGAGTGCGCTTATTAGGGCGACCGAAACGCTACTGAGTGATGTACGTTCTCCCGAAATTCAATCAACAACTGGGCCAGGGAATTTCACTGCTGCACTGGCAGCACACGCTCACAAATTGATAAGGGAAGGGAAGCCATTCGATTTCGAATTGTTACGTGATTGGGAAAAGATTGCAGAAACGCGTTGGGATCTGTCCTACCGTAATGATGAACGTAACTGGCGTAATATGGGCTCAGCCTGATCCCACATATCAAGGACAGAATTAATGAACCTTCAGGATGCTTCAGGTGTTTTGCGCAAGGTATTATTCAAAATTTCACGTGTAATAATAAGTATCTTTCCTGGTCGTAGGATCCCCGTTTTCGGTTCAGGTCCCGAAATGATCGGTTCAATTGTTGTTATTAATCTCGATCGTCAACCCGGCAGGTGGCGGAGGTTGAGCAGAGAGCTCAAAAGATTCCGGACTTACGATGGTTTTCCACTAGCCTCTATCATACAGCGGTTTTCTGCCGTGGATGCCAGGGATGGTCGCGCGAGTGCCGCAACGGCTGACGTTGATTCGGTCTACTGTATTGGTGATCAGCTTTATGTCCAGCCGGATGCAAGGCTGGAGGCACATTTCAGCAATGATGAACCCATCAAAATGACCAGGCAGGAGATTGCTGTTGCAAGGTCACATGTGGAAGTATGGAAGGCTATTGCTGCCGGGGATAAGGAATATGTTCTTGTCCTTGAAGACGATGTATGGTTTCGGTTGGGGGCTGTTGCGGCTATCACAAGAGGCTGGCGGGCCGCTATACGAGAGTGTTCAGAGGATCACGGGCCGCATTTACTGTATATGTCTTATGAAGATGCAGGGGGAACAGCTGAACGTATGACTTGCTGTGGTGACCTCTTCAGGCCCGTAAGAGGACTGTGGTTTCTTTCTGGCTATGTGTTATCACGCGATGGAGCGGCAGCTCTGTTGCAGGCAATGCCCGTGGTTGGTCCAGTGGATCTCTGGATGAACTACCGCTTTAATGAACTTGGCGCGCTTGCGCTCTCAAAGCCAGCTATTTTGCAACGACAGGATGGTGCTTCCGATAACGCCTATTCCGTACTTCCTTACCTGGCCCGCGCAGGGATTGTTGATGCAGGTACGGGATTGATGGCTCCGGATCAAATTGACTCATGTTCAGTGATGGCCTGGACTGCTGGCGGTTCACGAGAGGGGCTGGCGATGGCTCTGGCTATGCTGGGGCTGCGGGTTTGTGTATTCGATGCTGATGAAGAGGAAATCCAGCCCCAGGAATTGCTGAATCTTTTTACGGTATTTGATGTTCTTCTTGATGTTCCGCTCACTCCTGAAACTTTTAATACTGTGCTTGCAAGGGCCGAAATAAAATTCATTGTGGAGGCGGGGGCTAAACAGAGGTTTAAATTTGAACTGAAGTCTTTACCTTCATTACGCTCGGTATTCTTATCGGACCTTGAGTCTGATTTTCAAATGTGGGATCCGCTTTGTACTCTGCTCAATCTTCCGAGGCCTGCACAGGGGTACCCTATTGGTGCACCGCGTGGATCCCGATTATTCAGGTGGGATCGGCTCTGTGATTTATCTCATCAGGATCAATTTGAGTCACCTGAAACATGTTTTTTACTGGATGTTTCACCCTGGGTACTACCTCCTCAACATGGGTGGCGCCCAGCACACCTCTCAGGTAATGAGATGCATCCTGTGGGCAATTGTCTGTTATGTACAGATATGGCGACTGAAACGCCATCCTTCATTGGGCTTGTCGAAACTTTTCCTGGCAATATGGCTTCGTTTTCTAAGGAAAACCTGGTCTGCGATGAGGACGGTACGCATCTAACTATCAGTGCAATACCTACCGGCAACAGGCCGTACCGCGCGGGAGCCTTCGCATCAAAACAATCTTTTGAATACGGGCGGTTTGAGGCAGAAATTAAAGCTGCTCGCGGTTCTGGTCTGGTCACCGGCTTCTTTCTGCATCGTGATTCACCAAGGCAGGAGATAGATATTGAAATAGCGGGTGATGCTCCTGAGAGCATGTTAGTGAATGTCTATTTCAATCCTGGCGACGAAGGAGCAACTTTAGGTTATGGATACAGAGGATCCCCATATCGTGTAGAACTTGGTTTCGATGCCTCTCTGGATTTTCATCGCTATACCATTGACTGGCGACCAGACCGGATCGTCTGGTCTGTCGATGGGAGAGTTGTGCACGAGCGCGCCAGTTGGGATCCCACACCAGTTCCGCATCTTGCAATGCGTTTACATGCAAATCTCTGGGCTCCTCGCTCGGAAGAACTCGCCGGGAGAATTGATATTCAGGCTTTGCCAGCAACGACAACCTTTAAAAATATAAAGTTGTGGGAATGATTCATAAAGGACTCGATGAGGACTTTTTTTAACTTGTATCTGAGGTTTGCGATACGGCCACCGGCGGCAGCAGAACAACGCCGATGATAACTGACGACTTGCTAATGATAAAAGGAGGTTATGTGAGCCAAGAAGATGATGAGAAGTATCCAGCTAGCGCCGTATCCTCGTGGAGCGGCTTCGTTTATCAAGGGAAAATTGCGTTATATCACTCTCTTAAACTGATTCACGATAACGATCTGGACTTCGAGCTGCAGCTAGACAGCAGTGACGACTTCGCTATTTATAAAAACGGAAAACTACACACCGCCCATCAAGTCAAAGCTAAGATAAGTAAATATCGAAGTGGTTATATCAAGGCGCTGGAACAGTCAACTTTAATCGAACACGATAAAATCAAGGGGACAACGCGTTACTTCCATGTATCTGTCCCGCTAGATGAGACAGGCGATCACAGAGGCACTAGCGGAGAAACAGTAAAATTCTATCGCTATGGAGACAACTATCATTGTGGTTTGGATGAGATTGAAGGACTGACCAAAGAACTCATAAAAAAATTATGTGAAAAACAGTCAATCATTGTCAGCGATAACCTTATAAATTTTAACTACTGCTTACTGTCTGAAAAAATTAGCACCAAGGCAATACATAACCATAAATTGAATCAAGTTGACGGGATCTCAGAAGACAAAGCCGCATACGAGGGTCGTATCAAGGCCAGGAGTATTTTAACGGAACTGCTGACCGAAAACCCCTACCAGAATAGGGATTACTATGCAGTTGAATTAAAGGCCAGGCTCCAAACCCATTTAGAAGAAAGATTGGATCAGATGCTACCAACAATGAGTGATGCCACTTATGAGAGAGCCAGACTTCTGAGTGAGCATATTCGCAAAACGCACATCAACGAATTAAAAACCCTTTGCCAGATGATGAAACCATCCGAGCGGTTTCAAGACGTTCAGAAGAACGACATCCGGCGATACACCAAGCTGATACAGGCTATTTCGATGGAACCTATATTCAACCATCTTCCACACTATCTTGACAACGTAAATCGGTTCTACGTACCTACCGCTCTTGACGTGGATGAAAGCGAAGAGTGTGAGTTTGACATGATCCGTGAAATGAAAAACAACGGAGACCTGCTGAGACTGCTTTTTGAGTACAACCATTTAATCGCCAGTAAAGCGGAAACCTCATTCACTTTTAATACAAAATTCACGAGCTCGGATGACTTTGACAACAAGCAAACCACTGAAAAGTTTGAGAGCAACATCACCAAGTCGCTATGCATTAGTGTCATAACAAAAGACGACGCGGAGGAACGACTGAATGATAAAACAACTCATTAATGAAGCACTTCTGGCCCATGACTTTGTCAGTAAACTCGACATGGACAACACAAGCTTTTATATTCGCGAGTCTGGATCTGCTATCAGGTTCGCAGTCCTACATAATCTTGACGATCTCCTGGATCCGGCCGAACTAAATAACAGAATCAATCAACTTGCTCCTGACGAATTTCTCAGAAACCCAAGCTTTAAGAAAAACTGCGACTTGATTTGTATTCATCGCCTTGATGTTCTGGCCAGGTTTAAGGATCACGAAGAAGAAATCTTCGCAATTGAGGAAGATCCGCACTTTTATAAAAAATATGTCCTCTATTACAGTGTTGCGGAAGAAAGCGTGCTCGCTAATTTTACCTATGACAAACTGTTAACGGTGATTGCTGACCAAAAGGAATTTCTTGAATATAAAGAAAACCCTCTTGTCGCCACACAATACAGTTTCGCTGCGAAGACCTTTATCAAGCTTCCATTCTTAGAACTACCTAGTCATCAAGGGAACCTTGTGTCCTTGAGGTTGCAAGCTGCTGAAGCTGTAGCTGAAACCGACCTGAACGATATATATTCGACTATCCAGCAAGTCACAGACAAAAACGCTGACGACTTTATCAAGGAAATGATTCGTAATGAAATGGCAAATATCCAGGATTGAAGTCTCTAGTTTCAAAGCATTCAAGAATATTTTATTGGACCTTGGCGGGGCGTCCTTGCTAACTCTTGACGGCCCAAACGGTTATGGCAAAACAAGCATTTTCGACGCAATCGAACTGCTGCTTACCGGCCAGATCAATCGAATACAAAATCTATTCAATACATTATTAACCAGGAACAAGAGAGACTATGCAGACAATCTCTTCTGGAACAGTCGCTCTGGCGATAACGATCTCTGCATCAAGATTGAATTCATTAATGATGGTCGCAAACTTGTTTTAGCCAGACATTGCCCTGCGGCGATATTCAAAAAACCAGCAAACAATCGTGCAGACAAATATGGGAACTTCAGGCTTTATGAGCTACCAGAATTTGAATCATCTGATTTCACCAAGAACAATCTGCGCGACAACAACTTCCTGGACGAAATTTTCGGAAAAAATTTCAGGGAAAACTTCTCTTTCCTTAACTATCTCGAGCAAGGACAAAACCGGCTGTTACACACTCGGGTAGACGAACGTAAGGAGAAACTTGGAAACCTCTTTAACATCAGCGATGTTGAAGCTGAGATCGAAAACTGCAACACTATATACACTAAACTTACAAGGTACATCAACAATCCGGAACGCACGGCAAAAGCTGTATCACTTAAAGAAGAGATAGCCACCCTAAGAGACTCTTTGCAGGCAGAGGCTGGGATCATTGAGTACAAAAAGCTCTCGACGACTGATGTTCAACCTGGATGGGACAAGGAGATACTGTTCTCATCGTATTCTGCGGTAGACCATGCAGCCTACCAGGAATCAGTTCGTAAGATTATTGCCCTTCTGCCACTCAAAGCCACGATAAAAACCAGGGTTCACAACGAGACAATCGATGCTGCCATCGAGCGTAACGAGGAATCACTGAGAAGCCTGGCTCGGTTCGGTAAAGACCTTGGTAAGCTTGATGGGCTTGAAGCTATCAAGCAGGAGATTGATGAATTAGAGCGCTCAGCAAACATCATCAAACGCGGTGCTAAGGTCATCAAGGTCGAAGAAGCCCGATCACTACCAAACTGGGAAGATGGGCGCCTTGAGTGGTTTGAGTCACAAATTCAATCTCGAAACAGACTAGTAGAAAAAAGCAGCACCAATGCGAACGTCGTAGCCGAATTGGAACATCTGAAAAAGCAACTGCTTGAGGAACATAAAAAGTCCTATCCCGACGATAAGATGTGCCCCCTCTGTGGCGCTGACTGGGAAGATCACAAATCAATGGTAGATGCCATTGAAGCAAAAAATAAGCAGATCTCTGATTCGCTAGGGCAGGACGGTAAAGGCTTAGTTATCCTTATCGCTGCTATGGACGCTGAGCTGAAACTCATCAACACCCACATACAAGACCGCCTGAAACTTCTTACGCCTACCTTTGAACCAAATCTTCATGTAGCGCTGAGCAGAATTAAGCTTCGGCTCCCGGCAATTATCCAGCTACTGGAGAAGCTGCAAAGTGAACATATTCAATTTACTTACGCATTCACGGAAATTGATGACGTAGTAGATGAGCGATTTGAAAAGCTTAAGGAGATTCTAAGAAATAAAAAACAGGTTGAAGCTGATGCCTTAGCGCTGCCGGAGGACTGGCGAGAAACCACAAACCGCGCTTTCAAAGACCTACAGGACTTCTATATAGTCACGGCTGAAGACCTGAAGGACAAAGAGAAGTACATATCGATTAAAGCTAATGAGGCTCAACATTCCAGGCTCCAAACCTGTATTACCGATCTTAAAGTTATCGAAAAAGAAACTAAGGCAGCCCAAAAAGCACAAGATAAAGTCGAAAAGCTCCGCAGCACACTGAAGAAGACAGAGCAAAGTTATACCGACCAGACAATTTCGGCTATTGAGTTCATATTCCACATCTACAGTGGCCGTCTGATCCAAAACTACCAGCGTGGCCTGGGCCTGTTTATCGAGAGCCGAGAAGGTACGCAATTGAGATTCCTGACTGCGGAGAAGTCTGAACACGACGCAGTTATGTCCATGAGCTCTGGCCAAGTGTCCGCCCTTAGCCTTGCCTTCTTCCTCTCGCTCAACAAAGTCTATTCGCAGGTGCCTCTAATCCTGATTGATGACCCGTCGCAATCACTGGATGAAGTCAACGTTGCATCCCTGACCGATCTACTCCGTTGTGAGCTCAAGCATTGCCAATTAGTTGTCTCCTCCCATGAGGACGATATCTCGGCTTATATGCGCTACCGGTTCGACAGAGCGGGTTTGACAACAAGCTCACTCAACATGCAGCTCTTGGCGAAAGAAGCTTCGTAAAAGCTATCTATGGCCGCCTGGTAGAGCTGGGTGGCACCACTACAGAGGCCTTCCGACAGGCCTCGTGGTGAGTAAAGAATTTGTCTACGGGGGGAATATCAATCCATTTTATCATCTTTAGATGGCAGCGCTGAATGGTAATGTCTTAATATATCGTTCCATTAGTAACCAATCTGGCTCACCAGTATCATCGACTGGCAAGAATATTAAGGATTCTTTCATCCTGGCTATCCCCCACTTCCTGCCGTAACTATAACGATATCTCTCCTTCTTAATGAGGGCACATAAAAACAAGGCAACGTATTTGTTCATGTTAAATTTAGGCGTAAATATGTGCACATCTTCAGTTGAGCAAAAAGGCTTGTCTTGATAAAATGCGTTTGCCACGCTATTTCCGTTACGAACGACAGAAATAACTCCTGCTTGATGCATTGGAACGTGATCAGTTTTGCTTGTCACACCGTTATTAAACTCTGAGGCGCTAACAAAAGGATGTTTACCTCTTCCATTTAGCTCTTTTTTCCTAGGCCCACGCCCTCTGTCAATCTCAAATATATCATCGTACCTGAAGGGTTTAAATGAGCTAACATCAAGCTCAATAATTTCATCGAGCAAACATTTTGAAATGTTATCGGCAGCAGAAATATTGGCGTGCTGTACCCATTCAGGTACCGATTCTAACGATGGGATTTTTATCTCTGCAAGAGTTCTATTTGCTTGTCGTCCATAATTAAATCTATATTTGTTGGCGCGTAAGCAGGCGCAATAAAATATTTTTTCTTGGCTAGACATATCCAATCTTGCAGTTAAATAATATATATCTCTGCCACTATAAAAGGGCTCAGACTGCAGGAAAGACTCCATGACAGAACCTCCGCACGCGACTGTAATAGAGCCAGCAGGAAGGGGGGGGACACCTTCAACTAGACATACTCTTGCAGAAACACCATTGTTTTTTGCTGTTCTGGATACAAACGATACACCTTCGGGATCAATAGTTTGTTTATTTAACTCTAGGTTTGAACCATATTTAACTTCAAACAAGTCTGAGACACTTACAAGTTTCACTCCGATGCCTCCAAATCATCCTCAACTCCTAAATCATCGACTTCAGGAGTTTCTTCATCCCTCAATATATTGAACACTAAGAATTTCTTCACAGCCGCTTCAAAGTCAGCCTTAAGCACGCTGGAATAATCTGTCTCCATGTAAGCCTCTGCACACCACTCATCGTCAGCCGTGACCTGTTTCTTCACGCACAAGCCTGGGATGTCTTCTCTATTCTTATATGAGTGAAGCCATCTATCTCTGATGTTTTCCCAGCGGCCTGATATATCTGTCCGACCTTGCTGTTTAGTTTTCTCAAACCCATCATCTTTCCAGTATCCAAACCAAGTTTTTTTACCCTCAGCTTCATGAGGTTTGTGGGCAGTGAAAACCATAATGCATGTGATTGTTCCCACAGGAGTAAAAAGCTCGTCAGGCATGGACATAACAGCTTCAAGACAGTGCTTAGATAATAAAGTATGCTTTGTTTCATGTGGAGTGATTACGCAAGACATCGGAACTATAGCGACTCCAACCCCTCCGACTCTCAAACAATCAAGCATGTGCTCAACAAACGCTAATTCGTGAAGGCCTTTTCCTTTCTGAGCATAGGGGGGGTTAATCATTCCTATATCGGGCTGGCGAGAAATAATTTCTTTAGTAATCGCGTCATCAAAACAGCTGCCTTGGTGTAGATTAGCTTTTCCATCACCGCGAAGAATCATATTGCTAGCCGCGAGCGCATACATATTTGGTTGCTGCTCTACACCTATTAATCCATATTGTTTCACCCTTGCTTTTTCATCCTCAGTTATGCATTTTTTAAACATCTGATGCATTGCGGAAACGAGAAAGCCACCAGTACCACAGCAGGGGTCAAAAACCGTACTATCTTTCTGCACATTTGCAATACGCGAAAAAAGATCTGTTATATGACGAGGGGTCAGAACAATGCCAAGAGCCTTTTTATCCCCACCTGTGTATCTCAAAAACTCGCCATAAAACTGCCCTATGATATCATAATCATGATATACGCTTATGAATGGCCATGCATGAGTGTTGATTTTGTCAATCAAGTTATAGAGCGGACTCTCACCTGTAAGTTTATCCGCTCGACTCAATTCTGGATGAACACGTAAAAATGAGTACGGCTGAATCATATTTTGTTTTTTTGCATGAGGGATGTCAGACTTTTTGATTTCCTCCTCAATTGCATCACAGAGTTTCTCTGGCAGCTCGTCAGGTGTGTAAATAGGAAATACTTTTGAGAACGCGATATTACTCAAAGCAATCAGGACTCCGCTTACTAGAAGTGGCTTTTCACTTTCGCTGAGCTTTGCATAATCACGCATGTAATTGTGAAGTTCTTTCGAAAATGACATTAAATCCGAAAGGCGACCTTTTTCAACTTCTGGATCGTATGTTGCATGTTCAATGAGATTGTCAAAACTTATTATTTTATCAATTTGGGTGCCACTTTTGTTATTCAATGGCTTACATTCGGGAATAAAACCTGCAACACTTCTTGGCTGTAGATATGTTGAAATACGCAAATTAGATCGCGTCTGACCGCTACAACCTATAGCAATGACATTAAACTCTTTTGCTAAATAACGTGCGTAATGAATAGCACCATCAACAGCAAAGTCTTTAGGACAATCCAACAGCTCACTAGCGTGTTTTTTGTTATCTGCCTTGCATTCAAAAACAATCACAAAGTCCTGAACTTTTTTTGATTTTATTATGAATTCTGGGGCGCCCACACCCCCTCTTCCAGTCTTACTCGCACTTCTCAGCAGATTTTGTATTTTCGTATTTTGACTTTTCTGCTCTTCAATTATTATATCTTCATGATCAAAATAACCTAAATTCCTCAGGGTATCCCTAACGATGTTTTCTGTAATTCTTTCGTTCATTTTAACCTACAAAAAAATAAATTTCGCATGAAAACCTCTTTACACCTTAGCTCATTCAGGCATCAAACTCACCTTCAAATGCCGCTCATCGGTACTTTTTAATGGAACGTACTAAAGTGCACCTACCTAACCCCTTCAAAACGAATTCCCTAAGGACACCGAATATGAGTTATTACAAAACCAGTAATTTTAGCACTAATACCCTTCCCGTCCTATGATAATTCATCGTTAACTAAAACAAGCAGATGCACAAGGTGTCTCTTGCGGATGGGGTACTTGTTCCAGCATATCTTCGTCCTCGGGTTGCTTCAATAATGGGCATTTCATTTATACCTTGCTCTTCTTTTGGCCACATTTTGGGGAACTAGCAAGCTGCATTTTGCTAAAGCCGTTAACATGCTCGCCCGATGGCTGCTTGCTTTGAGCATTCACTTTTGGCCGATAGTAAAGCTTAGATTGAGGCTGACTTCTGGCACTAAGCTGAGCTTTATAACCGGCTGTAGAAGAGGTTACATGTATGAAAAATCATGAATGCAATCTTTGTTCAAAAAATAAAAACTACCTCTGTTAAGCACCCCCGAAATGGAGGTGCTTAACGTGAACTATTCTGACAGGTTTTGGGGGCAGCTATCTGAACTGGAGTTTTGCAAAATCAAAGGGGCTTACTGATTTCTCAGCATTTGCATCTAAAAAATCAGCCCACCATTGCAGCATCAACCTGCGCTCATCCAGAAACTCCGCTTTATGAATATAAGCCGCACGTACGCCATTTCGCTCCTGATGGCTCATCTGGCGTTCAACTGCGTCCCTGGACCACAATCCTGACTCAATCAACGAACTGCAGGCCATTGCCCGGAATCCATGACCACAGACATCGACCTTTGTATCGTAGCCCATCAGTCGCAGTGCGTTATTCACGGTATTTTCACTCATGGGTTTCCATGGATTGTGATCGCCGGTGAAAATCAGTTCATGTTCTCCGCTGATCGTGTGGATCTGCTGCAGTATATTCAGCGCCTGAGTGGAGAGTGGCACCAGATGCTCTGTACGCATCTTGGATCCACGATGTGAGTACTTAACCCCTTCAATAGGTTTCCGTTCTGGAGGAATGGTCCACATGGCTTTCTTAAAGTCGGTCTCAGACCACCTGGCAAAGCGAAGTTCACTGGAACGGATGAAGATAAGCAGGGTAAGTTTAGTTGCCAGTCGGGTAAGAGGTTGTCCTCTGTAGGCATCCAGTCGTTCAAGGAGGTCTGAAATGCGATTTAAGGCGAGGGCAGGGCGATGCTGGCGTTTCACCGTCGTTAAAGCGCCAGCCATATCTACTGCAGGGTTATAGCTGATAATGCCTGACTGGGCGGCATAGCGCATGATTGCAGTGATACGTTGCTGAAGGCGGGCGGCAATCTCATAAATCTCTTTTGCTTCGGCAGCTTTAACGGGGACAAGTAAATCGGGAGTCCTGAGGGTGGTAATATCACGTGAGCCGATGAAGGGGAAAACATGCGTCTCGAGACTTTTCAGTATCTTCTCGCTGTGAGCTTCGGACCATTTTTTATTGCTCTTATGCCACTGTCTTGCGATGCCTTCAAATGTCAGAGCTGTTTCGGGGACTGATTTTTTGATCCTTTTCTGTTCGCAGGGGTCAATTCCCTCGGTTATCTGCTTCCTCGCAGCATCGCGCTTTTCCCTTGCTTCTGATAACGAAACTTCAGGATATACACCCATAGCGAGCGTTTTCTCTTTGCCCAGAAACCGGTAGCGGAGCCGCCAGTAGCGCGAGCCGTTAGGGTGAACGAGCAAAAACATGTTGCCGCTGTCGGCAAGTTTATAAGGTTTTTCATCCGGTTTAGCTGCACGGATTTTAGCGTCAGTGAGCGCCATTGGCGGTATCTCCTGATAGTAAAAGGGGTATAAATTTTATCGAATCAGACTATACCCTCAGTTGTACCCTCGCAAGGGACTTGATGCGGGTTGAAGTTGATTGAGTTGGGTGGAGTTAAGGGAATGTAGAGGTGTTGATTTGTAAGGGCTTAGAATGCAAAAACGGACCTCCGTGGAGGTCCGTTGATATGAATTTGGTGCCCGGACGCGGAATCGAACCACGGACACGGGGATTTTCAATCCCCTGCTCTACCGACTGAGCTATCCGGGCAACGGGGCGCATTAAACCGTATTCCGTGGTTTGCGTCAATGCCTTTTTGCCAAAAAAACATAAAAAAAGTGCGTGTGTTCTCTTTTTATGCAAAAGGTGCGCAGATATTATCCGCGCAACGCATAAATCAGCTGAGCGCTCCGTTTTTACGGCAGCGGGCGATGGTCAGTACATCTTCTGCCAGCCGCCGGGCCGTGGCGATATCATCCTGACTGCGCGATATCAGCAGTTTACTCAGGCAGCCTTCCAGAATCAGCTCTAACTGGCGTGCGACCATTTCACAGTCATCAATATCCAGCTCTCTGAGCAGCTCCAGCGTGAATGCAAAAGCACTTTGTTTCTGTTGGCAGGATAATTGGTGAATCGGGTGTTCAGCGTCAGGAAAGGCACTGCATGCAGCGATAAACAGGCAGCCGGGGAAGCGGTTTTCCCTGACCCGCTCTGCCAGTGCGGTATAACGCGCCAGCAGTTTATCTTCTCCGGATATGGATTCATCCAGCAGAACGCGGCGCTGCCAGATATCAATCTGGTTGCCATGATAACGCAGGCAGTCATAAACCAGATCGTTATGGGTCGGCCAAAAAATACGCAGGCGGGCGGTATCGGTGTTCAGGCTTTGAATCAGAGTGATTTCCGGCATCAGTATGCCGTGGGTTTCCAGCAGACTTAGTGCCTGGTTGAGGACTTCTTCGCGTTGCACAGCAAGCTCTCCCTTTAAAGATAGCAATACTTTTCAGAATAACGTGAGAGCCCGTGAAAGGCGAGAGAGCGGTGAAAATAAAATCAGGATGATCCGCCCGGACAGGGCGGATCATAAGAGGAAACGTTATAACACAAGGCTGCCTAACAGAAAGCCGAAGCAGACTGACAGGGTTACGCCAATAGTTCCCGGGATAAAGAACGGGTGGTTAAAGACCAGTTTACCGATACGTGTGGTACCGGTGTCATCCATCTGAACCGCTGCAACCAGAGTCGGGTAAGTCGGCAGGATAAATAAACCGGAAACGGCTGAGAATGATGCAATGGCGGTCAGTGGGGTGACTCCCAGCGCAAGCGCCATCGGCATGAGTGCTTTGGCCGTTGCTGCCTGTGAATACAACAATGCAGAGCAGAAGAAGAAAATAACGGCCAGCAGCCACGGATGTCCGGCGATTAAATCGCCTGCGGTCAGTTTGATCCAGTCCATATTGGCCTGAACAAACGTATCACCCAACCAGGCGACCCCGAGAATACAGATACAGGCGCTCATCCCGGCCTTAAAGGTGCTGGAATTGAGGATAACATCTGTTTCTACTTTACAAAGCAGTGTGATAAGTGTGGCGACACTGAGCATGATGATCAGAATCGCATTGGTTGTTGTCATGATTGGCTCTGACACCAGCCCGACACCTTTGCTGTTAATGATAGCGAAGGCCACAACAGACAGTACACCCAGCAGGAACAGAAACACGGAGAGTTTGGCGGCAGGCTTAATCGCCACTTTCTCACGGCGGTTCTGTTCAACCACACCTTCTGCAAGACGTTTCTGAAAGACAGGGTCATTTGCCAGTTTGTCATCAAACAACCAGGAAACGATAAACGACATCAGAATGATAGCGACAAAGGTCGACGGGATAAGGATCAGCAGCAGATGCAGATAACTTACACCCATAGGTTCCACAACAGATGCCATATAAACGACTGCCGCAGAGATAGGTGATGCGGTGATCCCTATCTGGGCTGCGACGACAGCGGTGGAGAGCGGACGGCAGGGCTTGATTCCCTGCTCTTTGGCGACTTCAGTAATAACCGGCAGGGTTGCCAGAGAAATATTTCCGGTTCCGGCAAACAGTGTCAGAAAATACGTAACAATGGGTGCGAGAATGGTGATGTAGCGTGGATTACGACGCAGCAGTTTTTCAGTTTGCTGAACCAGATAATCCAATCCGCCTGCAACTTGCATGGCAGATATTGCAGCGATAACAGCCATTATAATGGAGATCACGTCAAACGGGATACTGCCCGGTTTAACGCCGATGGCGGCGAGGGCAAGAACACCCAGACCACCGGCGAAACCGATGCCTATCCCGCCGAGGCGGGCACCAAGATAGATGGCCAGCAGTACGATAATAAATTCGATAGCCAGCATAATTGCTCCTGTAAAATCCCGGAAAGTAAATGTTAATTTTTTGTGCAGGGGAATAAAAGAGCACGTTACCTTGCGATGACGTGCTCTCTGTTTCTATATCTGTCTTATTATTATGGGTATATTAGTCATCAAAACGTTTTGCTTTATAAGCTGGGTTTTTTAAGTTCTCAATAGAGAAAATATCGTCCAGTTCCGCTTCTGTCAGCAGTCCGCGCTCTAATACAACTTCACGTACACTCTTACCGGTTTCTGCGCAAATCTTACCGACGATATCCCCGTTATGGTGACCGATGAACGGGTTCAGATAAGTGACGATACCGATGGAGTTGAACACATAAGCTTCACAAATTTCTTTGTTTGCTGTGATACCGGAAATGCATTTTTCACCCAGGTTACGGCAGGCATTATTCATCAGGGAGATGGATTCAAACATCGCCTGACCGATAGCCGGTTCCATCACGTTCAACTGTAACTGACCGGCTTCAGCCGCCATCGTTACACAGATATCGTTTCCGATAACTTTGAAACAAGCCTGATTAACCACTTCAGGGATAACCGGGTTCACTTTTGCCGGCATGATAGATGAGCCAGCCTGCATTTCAGGCAGATTGATCTCTTTCAGACCCGTACGCGGACCAGAGGAGAGCAGGCGCAGGTCATTACAGATTTTGGACAGCTTCACTGCCAGACGTTTCAGGGCGCTGTGCAGCATGACATAAGCACCGCAGTCTGAAGTGGCTTCAATTAAATCTTCTGCCGGTACACATGGCAGACCGGTAACTTCCGCTAATTTTTCAACCGCCAGTTTCTGATAACCCGGCGCGGTATTCAGTGCAGTACCAATTGCGGTTGCGCCGAGGTTCACTTCCAGCACGAGTTGCGCGGTGTAATGCAGGTTTTTTACTTCTTCTTTCATCAAAATGGCATAGGCGCGGAATTCCTGACCTAATGTCATCGGAACCGCATCCTGCAACTGTGTGCGACCCATTTTTAAAATATCTTTGAATTCAGTTGCTTTGGCGTCAAACTCACCTTTCAGATACTCAACTGATTTAATCAGATTAGTGATTGAGTTATAAACTGCGATACGAAAGCCGGTAGGATAAGCATCGTTTGTGGATTGCGCTTTGTTCAGATGGTCATTCGGGTTGAGAAATTCATATTCCCCTTTTTTATGACCCATCAGCTCAAGACCGATGTTTGCCAGAACTTCATTTGTATTCATGTTCAGTGAGGTGCCGGCACCGCCCTGGAATACATCTACCGGGAACTGATCCATGCATTTGCCGTTGATAAGCATCTCGTCACAGGCTTTAATAATCGTATCGGCAATCGCACGCGGGATAGTGTGCAGCTCTTTGTTCGCCATGGCAGCGGCTTTTTTCACCATCACCATTCCACGGATAAATTCAGGAACATCATTGATTGTACGGTCGCTGATATAGAAATTTTCGATAGCCCGCAGTGTGTGGACACCATAGTACACGTCGTCCGGCACTTCACGTTTGCCCAGCAGGTCTTCTTCGATACGAAAATTATTTGACATGAGAACCTTCTTTGGTTGAATGGTTGCCTTACTTAATAATCAAGGCAGCAATTATATTAATTTTTCCGATATTAATAGCGCGTATCACTCGGTTTTATGAATTCGTAATGATGATATGCTGAAATTAAGTTGAATCCTTTTAGCCAGATCACTTATTAACTGAAATATTTCCAACGTTATTACTTTTATGTGCGATAACTCACAAATGTTATGTGAGATTATCGCGGCTGCGACGCTTGAAAAATAATGAAATGACCCCATCATTATGTACAACTATTATGAAAAATCGAATTTATCGTACGTCTCTCAGAGGTAGCTCACAAAGGCTGATAAAGAGACGTTTTTTACATCACAGGGCACCTTAATAAGGAAGACGTTATGCGTTGGTTCCCCCTCATTCTGATTTGTCTGCTTATCTACATAGAAGCCGTCATTTTTGTTTACGTTGCATCGGGAATTGGTGTGTTCATGACACTGGTTCTTGTAGTATTGACTTCCTGTTTCGGGGTTTCTCTGGTTCGCAACAAGGGTATGCGTAATCTGAGCCTGATTCAGCAAAAAATTCAGGCAGGTGAAAGCCCGGCGGCAGAGATGATCAAGAGCGTTTCTCTGGTGCTTGCGGGTATCCTGCTGGTGCTTCCCGGGTTTTTTACTGATTTCTTAGGATTGTTGCTTTTGTTGTCACCGGTACAGCGATTCCTGGTTTCCCGTGTGCTGCCGTACATTAAAGTATATCAGCCGCGTACAGGGCCGTTCTCCGGTTCTGCCGCAAATCAGGGGAATATTTATGAAGGTGAGTTTGAGCATCGTCGTGACCATCCGTCACAGAGTCTCAATCAGCCGTCAGTACCCGGTAATGATGACAACCCGAAGGACAAACTCTGATTTTTTGACTGGTTTCGGTAAAGATGACTAAATTTATCTTTTTTTCGTCCTTACCCCCTTGAACTTGCCGGTGACTGACCCCATTTGCTGAATCATGGCAATGATAATTTAGTATCCGGCCTGAACCTTTAATCCACGTTATTTGATATGGACTTTTTATAGGAGATCTATCAATGAAAATTCGTCCTTTGCACGACCGTGTTATTGTTAAACGTAAAGACGCCGAAGCGAAATCTGCAGGCGGAATTGTCCTGACCGGCACAGCGGCAGGTAAATCCACCCGTGGTGAAATCCTTGCGGTAGGTAACGGTCGTATCCTGGAAAACGGCGAAATGAAACCACTCGACGTTAAAGTCGGTGATATCGTGATTTTCAATGATGGTTACGGCGTAAAAGCTGAAAAAATTGATAATGAAGAAGTGCTGATTATGTCTGAAAGTGACATCCTGGCGATTGTCGAAGCGTAATCATACCGTACTGAGTGTATTCAGATCTTCTTAAACCATAAAGCATTCGAAGGAATAGAAATAATGGCAGCTAAAGACGTAAAATTCGGTAACGACGCACGTATCAAAATGCTCCGTGGTGTCAATGTTCTGGCAGACGCGGTAAAAGTTACCTTAGGCCCGAAAGGCCGTAACGTTGTATTAGACAAATCGTTCGGCGCGCCGGTTATTACAAAAGACGGTGTGTCTGTTGCACGTGAAATCGAACTGGAAGATAAATTCGAGAACATGGGCGCACAGATGGTGAAAGAAGTTGCCTCTAAAGCGAATGACGCTGCGGGTGACGGTACCACCACTGCTACTGTTCTTGCACAGTCTATCATTACTGAAGGGCTGAAAGCCGTCGCTGCGGGCATGAACCCGATGGATCTGAAACGCGGTATCGATAAAGCCGTTATCGCAGCCGTTGCAGAACTGAAAAATATTTCTGTACCATGCTCTGATACTAAAGCTATCGCACAGGTAGGTACCATCTCTGCAAACGCAGATGAAACTGTCGGCAGACTGATTGCTGAAGCAATGGATAAAGTCGGCAAAGAAGGCGTTATCACTGTTGAAGAAGGCACCGGCCTGGAAGATGAGCTGGATGTTGTTGAAGGTATGCAGTTTGATCGCGGTTACCTTTCTCCGTATTTCATCAACAAACCGGAAACCGGTTCTGTTGAATTAGAAAACCCGTACATCCTGCTGGTTGATAAAAAAATCTCTAACATCCGTGAGCTGCTGCCGGTTCTGGAAGGCGTTGCGAAAGCAAGCAAACCACTGATGATTATTGCAGAAGATGTTGAAGGTGAAGCACTGGCAACGCTGGTAGTCAATACCATGCGCGGTATCGTGAAAGTTGCTGCGGTGAAAGCACCGGGCTTCGGCGACCGTCGTAAAGCGATGTTACAGGATATCGGTACGCTGACTAACGCAACTGTCATCTCTGAAGAGATTGGCATGGAGCTGGAAAAAGCAACGCTGGAAGATCTGGGTCAGGCGAAACGCATCGTTATTAACAAAGATACCACCACTATCATCGATGGTATCGGTGACGAAGAGACTATCGCTGCCCGCGTTGGTCAGATCCGTCAGCAGATTGAAGATTCAACCTCAGATTACGACCGCGAAAAACTCCAGGAGCGCGTAGCGAAACTGGCAGGTGGCGTAGCTGTTATCAAAGTCGGTGCAGCAACTGAAGTTGAAATGAAAGAAAAACGTGCCCGTGTTGATGATGCTCTGCATGCAACCCGTGCAGCAGTTGAAGAAGGTGTTGTTGCCGGTGGTGGTACTGCACTGGTTCGCGCTGCAAGCAAACTGCTTGAACTGACAGGTGATAACGAAGATCAGAACGTGGGTATCCGTGTTGCGCTGCGCGCGATGGAAGCACCTATGCGTCAGATCGTTGA
Source organism: Morganella psychrotolerans (assembly GCF_965118875.1). GTDB lineage: Bacteria > Pseudomonadota > Gammaproteobacteria > Enterobacterales > Enterobacteriaceae > Morganella > Morganella psychrotolerans_C. Next base: position 224,091 of record NZ_CBCPJD010000010.1, on the reverse strand, counting down.
AAACGCCGGTGAAGAGCCTTCTGTTGTTGTGAACAACGTGAAGAAAGCAGATCAGGATAACTACGGTTATAACGCTGCTACTGAAGAGTACGGCGATATGATCGCAATGGGTATCCTGGATCCGACTAAAGTAACCCGTTCTGCACTGCAGTTCGCAGGTTCTATTGCCGGTCTGATGATCACCACTGAAGCGATGATCACTGAAGCACCTAAAGACGATAAAATGGATTTAGGCGGTGGTGGTATGGGCGGCATGGGTGGAATGGGCGGCATGATGTAATCATGTAGTCTGAACACTATTGCTTCCAAAGAAAGCCTGTAACCTCATTGGTTACAGGCTTTTTTGTGCGTGTTAATTATGGGTGTATTTCATAATATCCCACTGTTTATCCAAATTATGAGGTATTATCGGAAGGTATTGCTGCTGAAAATGGAGATTGCCGGATATGCTGGATTTTCTGAAGAATTATGACAACTTAACCGTCAGTGAAAAAAAAGTATTAAAATATCTTACGGAAAATATCACCGATATTCCCTGGCTGAATATTAATGAATTAGTCGCCAAAACGTTTGTATCCAAAACGGTGATTATCAATTTATCCCAGAAATTAGGCTTTAGCGGGTTTAAAGAACTCAAGTTCCAGATTAATAATCACATCCTCTCACAAAACAAAGAAGATAAAAAAAAGCCGGCGTCCTATAAAAAACAACTCGAAAATAATATCCAGAAAACCTTCACATTGATTAATGAAGATCAGATCCGGGACTGTGCGAAAATATTGCATGGCTCACGGAATATTTTTCTTGTGGCACGGGGAACCAGTAAAGCGGTAGGTTATTACCTTGAGCATCTGTTGTTTTCTCTCGGGTTACACTGCTTTTTTATTAATGATTATAACCTTTCTGAGTCCTTTACCCGCCTTGTCAGCAAAGACGATACCGTGATTTTAATTTCCCTTTCCGGTGGCACCAAAAAGATTATCGAAACTGCGAAAATCGTCCAGCTAAAAGATGCTCATATCATTAGTATGACCGCCTTCCATACCAATGAGCTGACTACGTATGCGAATAATTCACTTTTTTGTTTTTCTGACAGTTATGACACTAAGCGGGATGACTCAAAGTCCAGAACGGGATTTTTTATTTTGGTGGACTTATTAATTAATGAACTGGAAAGTTTGCTGTAAATAAAATAATTAATTATTTAGCTTAAGTTGGTCTAATGGTTTTAATTCAACTATTTTTTCTATTTTTAAAATAACCATTCATTTAAATAATTATTAATATGTTTATTGAAAAATAAAAATTACTATGATTTTTAAACTGTTATTGTTTTTAAATGACCCGGGTCATAATTTAAGACCTGAGATAATATTTAAAACCGCACCATCATTTCATTTAAAAAATACAGTGCTAGTATCCGGATAACATCAATATTCTTCGTCATAAGGAAATAGTATGGCTAAAAGAAAGTTCGGGGACTCAATTCAGCGCTTTGGCCGGACGCTGCTCCTGCCAATCGGGGTTCTTGCTCCGATCGGTATGATACTGGGGATCAGTGGTGCGTTAGTACAAACCTACATGATCGCCCGGTTCCCTTTCCTCGGCAATGAAACGGTTAACGCACTGCTTGTCAGCATCCGCTCTATTGCGGGGGTTATTTTTGACAACATTCCATTGCTCTTTGCTATGGGGGTTGCCTACGGTATGAGTCAGCGGGATAAGGGGATCGCTGTCTTTGCCTCTGTGGTGGGCTATCTGTCGTTGATTATCACCATGAATATCTGGCTGGTGCTTACGGGTAAACTGGCAGATCCTGCTGTTATGGGGCAGGTCGGGCAAATTAAGGTTCTGGGGATCCAAACTTTAAATATCAGTGCCGCAGGGGGGATAATCACCGGTTTAATTGCTGCATGGGCAACAGACAAATTCTATAACCTTGAACTGCCGACTGCCTTTGCTTTCTTCTCCGGTAAAAAGTCCGTTTCCATCATCATGGTAGGTCTGATGATCATGGTCGGCGCGACATTACCGTTTATCTGGGAAGTCCTGGTTCAGGGGTTAATGAAGCTCTCTGCCGTATTCCTTAGCCCTGTAGGCCCGTTCTTTACTGCGGGTGGTGAGCGTCTGTTTATTCCGTTCGGTTTGCACCATGTCTGGAACGTATTATTCAGATTTACCGAAGCAGGTGGTACGTATGTGATTGACGGACAAACCTTTGTCGGTGTTGTTCCGGCCTTAACTGAAGTGTTATTCAAACAAGGTCCCGGCACTGAATACTGGGCAATGATGCCAAGCCTGACACGTTTCATGGCTCAGCAGCAAATGCTGGTCACGTTGTTCCTGTTCCCGGCAATCGCATTAGCTATTTATAAAACATCGAAGGCAGAAAACCGTGTTGAAGTTAAATCAATGCTGGTGACTATGGTACTGACTGCGATGCTTGGTAACGTCACGGAGCCGCTTGAATTTACCTTCGTGTTTATTGCACCACTGCTGTATTTAATCTATGCCATTATCGTGGGTATTGGTGCTGTATTACTGTCATTCGCTGGTGTCGCTATCGGTTATATCCGGGGTACGGTATTTGACTTCACTATCTTTGGTCTGCTGTACGAGCGCACTAACTGGATATTCTTAGTCCTTATCGGTACTGGTTTGGCACTCGTGACTTTCTTCATCTTCCGTTGGGCGATTCTCCGGTTTGATATCAAAACACCGGGCCGTGAAGAGTCAAGTAACCTGAAAAACACGTTAATTAAAGAAAAACGCTATGGAGAAATCGCAGAGCTCCTCATTGAAGCCTTAGGCGGTAAACAAAATATCCATAACGTAGATAACTGTATTACCCGTATGCGTATTGATGTCGCAGAAGTGAATAAAATTGATAAAAATTTAATGGCGGAATCAGGATGTACTGCATTCTTCTTTCCATCGGCAAACCACGTCCATGTTGTTTACGGACCGAAGGTTGAATTTGTTCGCAATGCTGTTGATGAAGCAATGAAGAAATAAAAGGATATATGATGAGAGCTTTATATGATTCCAAAAGTAAAACCATCGATGATCGCGGCATAAAAGCGCTGCTGTCGGATGAAGCCAAATACAAAACCTGGCTGATGTTTGAATCCGTATTAGCTCAGGCGCAGGCAGAACTGGGATTTATTCCCCTGTCAGCCGCCGGTGAAATTAAAGAAAAGGCCGTCATTGAGAATATTGACTTCGAAGAGATGAACCGTATTTATCAGAAAATCGGTCATGGTTTTGTTCCTTTCTTAAAAGTGTTAGTGAACGCTTGCTCTGAAGAGAGTGGTAAGTATATCCATTACGGTATTACCACTCAAAATATTCAGCAGAGCTCGCAGCTGTACATGATGAAGACAGTCCATAATAAATTTATGCTGCTGTTAAGTGAAATCATTGAAAACTTATCGGGTCTTGCAGAGAAAACCAAACACATGGTGATGGCGGGCAGAACTCACGGACGCCACGCCATTCCTATCACTTACGGTTATAAAGTATCTGTGTGGATCAGCGATTTTATCGACTGCTGCCAGCGCATGAAAGAGTGTGAAAAGCGGGTATTCACTATCATGATGGGCGGTGCAGTTGGTGCATTTAACACCATGCCGGGCGTTGGCCCGGAAGTACAAAAGCGTGTTGCTGAACTGACGGGCATGTATGCGATGGAAGTGCCGTCACGGAATCTGAGTACGCATAAATTGGAGTACATGGCGAACCTGGCACTGATGGCAAACATCTGCCATAAAATCGGTGAGGAAGTTTACAGCACGACACTGGAAGAAATTGCCGAAGTATCTGAAGGCTTTACGAAAGGTACTGTGGGCAGCAGCACTATGCCGCACAAAATTAACCCGAAACTGGCTAAAGGGATTATCGCGAACTCTCAGAAGCTGTATTCACTGCCGGGTATCGGGATGTATTCTGCGGTCAGGCCGTATGAAGGTGACAGCAGCTCCTATATGTTATTTGACGGGCTGATTGAGGAAGCACTCGAACTGACCACAGAAATTCTGTTAAGAACGGAAGAACTCACCAGAACTATCGTGCCTCATGAAGAGAGAATGTTATACAACGTAATGAGAAACAAAGGGTTAGATAATACTGAATATGTGATGATGAAGATGGCTGAGAAGCTGGGTAAAGATAAGGCGCATTCATTGCTGTATGAAGAAGCTATCAAAACCGCAGCAGACGGTGAGGACTTCTACACAAACCTGATTAAAAACGAAACTATTGCAGCGGCATTCAGCAATGAAGAGATCAGGTCGATGTTAGATCCGCGTGCTTACATTGGTCTGTCTGTTGAAATTGCAGAAAAAGAAGCAAAACGCGGTTTAGCCGCAGCTCAGGAAGTTAAAAAATACTATAAATAATGTATTGTGCCGATTCAGGGAAAAACGAGCCGGTGTTCTGAATAAACTCAGAATACCGGCTTTTTCATGCGTAATTTACAGATGCGTGAGATAAGCCGGTAATTTTTGGTGATTAGTTTTTGAAGTCATTGCAACAAAGTGGTTAAATTGATTGTATAGATTTTTTCCAACCGTGAATGAGGAAAACCATGCGGATTAAAATGTTACCCGGTGCCCTGGCACTGTTATTACTGGCAGGCTGTACGACAACAACTGATATCAGTGCTGCAGGATCCCAGGTCCGCTTTTCCGAAGAGCAACCGGGCGCTGAGTGTCAGAAATTAGGTGAAGTGACCGGTGTGCAAAGCAACTGGATGACCGGTGTCGGTAATGAAAGCAGCTCCATGCGCGGTGCAGCAAACGATTTACGTAATAAAGCTGCCGCACTGGGCGGGAATGTTATTTACGGTATCGGCAGCCCGTCAGAGTCTGCGATTGTGTCCAGTCTGATTCCGGTGGATAGCAAGCTTACTGGCCAGGTTTACAAGTGTCCCTGATTACGCGTCATCCTTCGGCCTGTAGCGGCGTTGGCTGCGTTCATCCATCCGGGTCACATACTTGTGTATGTTCCCCGGATGTCTTTACTTGCCGCCTTGCTACAGACTGAATGATTTAGCGTAATCGTCCGGATAGTTGCCTGAATACACATAAAACCGCCGTTAATGTAACCGGCGGTTTTTTTATATCTGAATTTTGGTACAAGTGACGGGTAAAGAAAACAGAAAGCGTGCTAGCCATGGGTGGCGGGTCTGAGTGCATATGGATGTGTTTACAGCGACTTTCTGTTTTTGCCCGTTACCGGTGTGGTCACCGTAATCCCCGGTTATATGGACATATGTTATTTAGCCAATCTTAACCGCAGCCGTGGCAATAAATGTCGGCAGATAGTTGTCGATGACAAAGCGCGGGTTTGGCTGCCAGTCTTCATAAAAATCAGTCAGATGAAAACCAGCTTTTAATTGTCCGCCGATCAGGTCGGTTAATGAATGTCCGAATACAAAAGCTTCCTGCCGCGCTTGTTTCTGTGCAATTTGTTCCTGCGTTAAGATGTCATATTCAGAGAACGGCATCTTATAAACGGGTTTAATCATGCCTTTTTCGTAATATTTAACATCACGATCGCCGACAAACACTACAGAATTGAAGAAGCTTGCTAATAAAGCACCGCCCGGTTTCAGCACACGGCAGCATTCGTGCCAGACCGGGTTTACATCCGGAATATACAGATTGGAAACAGGGTGAAATACACAATCAAACGATTCATCAGCAAACAGGCTGAGATGACGCATATCCCCCTGCACGGTACTGAGTGTCAGCCCGTCGCGCAGCGCAACCTGTCTGTCATGCTCCAGTTGTTTATCTGAAAGATCAAATACCGTCACCACCGCGCCGGCTGCTGCCAGAACAGGTGCCTGCTGACCGCCTGCGGAAGCAAGGCAGAGAATACGCTTATCTTTCACATCTCCGAGCCACTGTTTCGGCAGAGCCTGCGGGGTAAGATGTACATCCCAGCGTCCTTCTTTTGCTGCAGTGATCAGCTCAGCACTGACCGGCGTTGACCATGCTTGTTGTTGCTCCGCTTGTTTGTCCCAGGCAGTTTGGTTTGAGGTTAAAAAATCCGTCATAATTTGTACTCAAAAATACATAATGAACGTAATTTAACCTGCACTCAATAAGCTGTAAATTTTTTTTTGTCATTTACAGTTTTAATGGTATTTATACTTAATTCTGGCGAAGCTGAAGATCAACCGGTGTTTTGCTGGGCTCGCCGCCGATTTCACGCGTCAGGCGCGGCACCAGATAACCGGACACGCGGGGAAGAAGGTCACGCATTATCTGCCGGGCTTCATCGTCACTGATCAGAAAATGTGCCGCACCCTGTACTTTATCCAGCACATGCAGATAGTAAGGCAGAATACCGGCATCGAAGAGTGCATTGCTGAGATCGGCGAGAATACCGGCATCATCATTAATACCACGCAGTAAAACCCCCTGATTCAGTAGTGTGACGCCTTTTTCCCGTAACTGATGCATTTTTTTCTTTAATACATCATCAATTTCATTCGCGTGATTGATATGTGTGACTAAAATTATCTGTAACCGGGAGTCGTGCAAACGGGCAGTCAGTGCGTCCGTGATGCGCTCAGGGATAACGACCGGCAGTCGGCTGTGAATACGCAGACGCAGAATATGCGGGATAGCTTCAAGTTGTGTGAGCAACCAGTCCAGCTCATTATCTTTTGCCATCAGCGGATCACCACCGGAAAAAATGATTTCATTGAGTTCGGGATGGTTAGCGATATAATCGAGCGCCTGTTGCCAGTTATGTCTGGTGCCCTTATTGTCTTCATACGGAAAGTGACGACGGAAGCAGTAGCGGCAGTTGACCGCACACCCGCCTTTTACTAAAAGCAGCGCCCGGTTGTGATATTTATGCAGTAACCCCGGAACAACGTTGTGTTGTTCATCCAGCGGATCTTCAGAAAACCCGGGTGTCAGGTCAAACTCAGCCCTGTGCGTCATGGTCTGAAGCAGTAGCGGATCCTGCGGATTGCCTTTTTCCATCTTTGCGATGAACGGGCGGGGAACGCGCAGTGCAAATAACCGGCGGGCATCAAGGCCGGCACGCCAGTTTTCATCCTGTTCCAGACCCAGAATTTCCAGTAATTCGGTTGGATTAGTGACAGAATCAGCAAGTTGTTGTAGCCAGACTTCTCGGGCAAGTGGTTTTTGGGTTACAATATCGACCATTTTTTTGGCTATGCCATTTATTTAAAATTAGAGGATTTCCATGGCTACTTATAGTACCAACGATTTTCGCCAAGGTCTTAAAATTATGTTCGACGGCGAACCTTGTGTGGTTGTCGAGAGTGAGTTTGTTAAACCGGGTAAAGGCCAGGCATTCGCCCGTGTGCGTCTGCGTAAGCTGCTGACCAACCGCCTGCTGGAAAAAACGTTCAAATCAACAGACTCAGCCGAAGGCGCTGATGTCATGGATATGAACCTGACTTACCTGTACAACGACGGTGAGTTCTGGCATTTCATGAACAATGAAACCTTTGAACAACTGGCTGCGGACGAAAAAGCGGTGGGCGATAACGCCAAATGGCTGATCGACCAGGCTGAATGTATCGTTACGCTGTGGAACGGTCGTCCTATCTCTGTTACTCCGCCGAACTTTGTTGAACTGGAAATCGTTGAAACGGACCCGGGTCTGAAAGGCGATACAGCGGGTACCGGTGGTAAACCGGCAACACTGAGCAGTGGTGCTGTGGTTAAAGTTCCTCTGTTCGTGCAGATTGGTGAAGTGATCAAAGTTGACACCCGTTCAGGTGAATACGTTTCCCGCGTAAAATAAGATTGTGATACCGAATTACAAAACCGCCGCTGATTCAGCGGCGGTTTTTTTTATCTGGATTTACCACTGCGGCGATTCAGTAATACTGGTACTGATAGTAAGTGGCATATTCCATTGTCTTTTCATCACCGCCGTTTGAATTAATCGTTTTATTCTTTTCTGTCAGGCAATTACCGTGAGTATCACGCTCTTCACAGATACGGGCAAATGTTTTCAGTCCGCCATCAGGGCGTTGTTGTACGACGGTTTCACTCTCACGTTGCCCTTTGTCGTTGTAGCGGTAATCTGTTGTGTTCAGGTTCTGATCATCGGTTATCTGAATGAGTTGCCCCACATCATTATAGTGATACAGGTAAATAATATTGTTGCCGGAAACCTGAGTGGCTAGTGTGGTAATTCTTCCGTCTTTACGGGTGATATGGGTTTCATCCGTTACAGTGCCATCGGCGTCCCGGTCAGTTGTGCGAAAGCTGACAATCTGATTTAGTTTATCTTTGGTAAAAACACGCTCTGAAAGCATATTGGTTTTCTGACCGTGTTTATCTGTCTCATAGTGGTTTGTCATCAGATCCGGCGTGGACGAATCAATGGTTGCCCTGATCGTGGTGGTTACACCGGGCATATAAACCGTATCAATCTTTTGTTCATAGCGGGTGAGTTTACCGCAGGATGATAACTCAAAGTCTGTCGTATTATTGTGAGCGGTTCCGACAGGAAGACTGCTTTTGACACTGACGGATTTTACCGGACCCACAATAATCTTCTGAGTTATCAGCGCGATATTATCGGTATTAACACGGCGTTGTTCACTGGTGCAATTTTCAGCGCCATGAACCGTCGCAATAGTAAAAGGGAACAGGGGAATAAGCAGATATTTTTTCATTGTAATCATGTAGTGTATTTTTACCGGGATATCAGCCTGACAGGTTTTCAGTAAAATATGAAGCAGATGAAGTAGCAGATGAAGTAAAAGAAGCAATAAAAAAGCCGGTATATGAATGTTCATATACCGGCAGAATAAAGAATATACCCTTATTCATTCAAACTGCAGATTCGTTGGCCGCATCTTGAATGACGTTGGATATACTCAGATAAGGCTCAGCGGAAACAAAGATTATTTTTGTTATTGATACCGCCGTCAGCAGAGGTAAATCCGGTACAGCCGAGAATACTGTCAAACAATTCATAATGGAAAAATGTCCGTGCCCGGCTGTTTTCCTTCAGATTATCAAACAGACTTTTATTGTTTTTTATGTAAGTGTCTGACATCCAAACAATAAATGGTACTTTAAACTGTTCATCCGGTGCGATATGGCGCGGTGTGCCGTGCAGACGGGTACCTTCTCCGCCTCCCAGCGACTCGCCGTGATCTGAGGTATAAAATACAATGGCATTTTTGTCTTTTAATTTTTCTGTCAGATTGTGCAGGACATAATCTGTATATAAAATAGAATTATCATAGGCATTTATTTCTTCTTCACTGCTGCATTCCGTTTCAGTATCCAGACATTCAGGTAAAAACTTCCGGAATTCCGGTGGATAGCGTTTTGAGTAGAAGTGATGAGAGCCTTTGGTATGCAGAATAATTAAATTCATTCCATTTTTACGGCGTGAAATAACGTCATCGGCTTCATTGAGCAATAACTCATCATAAATAGATTTGCCGGATGAACTGTGTTTTGAGGTGATCATTTCGCGGATCAGATAATTGTCCAGATCGAGTTTGTTATAAAACCAGACCTCACTCTGCATTGAAAATAACTCTGAGGTAAACCCGAGGTGTTTCATAACAGAAAAGACATTGTTTTCAGTTAATGTCCGCTGTTCATTATCTTTCACGCCGCCTTCACGCACAAACATACAGCGCAGGGAGAGCTTTGTGGAGGTGTCGCAGGATTGCCCTTCAAAGGCAATAACGTTTGGATCTGCGGCGAGCAGCGGGGTGGTTTCACGCTCATAACCCAGCAGTTGCATGTGATCCCAGCGTGCGGTTTCACCAATCACAAATACCACATACAAATCTTTATTTTGTGGTGCTGCGGTATAGGTGAACTCTTTCGCCGGGTCAAAAATATTGCTTTCATTAAACGTATCGTCATATTTGACAATCGCAAACTGGAATAAAGGAATAATCCAGTTAGAGGGTAAATAAGAATAACCGAGCCCGCCGCCATAGCTGGCAATATCAATATTTTTTTCTTCTTCTATTACTTTCTGATGGCGATCTGCGGTTTTAATATAGGTAAAGACGACTGCCGGAATAATAACAAAGGTTATCAGAATGAGCAGCCATTTGCGTTTTTTGTTTTGAATGACAGTCTTTTTTGCGGACCAGATAAGGATTAGTGCGGGCAGGGACAGCAGGGCAAACCAGAGATAGAACTGATTATTCACCGCTTCCTGTGATAAATCGACATCTGTTGTCAGGGTGGAAATTAAAATACCGTAGCCGATAACCACATCATAAAATGTAATGTAATAACTGCAGGCGACACTGATCAGGATAATGAGGCTACTGAGGATTTTAAAACTCAGCAGGCCGGTTGCAGCGATCAGTCTGAATAAGAAAAAGCTGAACAGAATATTAACGATGACTTCTGCAATGACATAAAACAACCCATTGCTGCCGGACAGTAATAACTGACTGTCAGCGCGGGAAAAATAGACAGCGTAGTTCAGAAAAAAACCGAGAAAAATGGCGAGGATAACAGAAATCGTGAGGTCGCTTCTTACTGCGTTTGACAATGGTCGCATGGGCATCGGGTATATCGCTTAATCGCTAAAGAGATTTAGAGGTAGCATCAGTTACTTAGTTCAATATTTCTACGCCAATCATTTCATGTTTTTTATCTCCTGTCATTTTTGACACGGGCGGTCACCGGCATTTTTCATCGTCATTAGTGTCGATTCGACAGCATTTCCACTAAAAATAAACACCTAATCTATTGATAATAGTCTCATTTTAATAATGGCACGAAAAATGCTTAATGAGTGCATCAATCTTTATGACTCGTCTGATTTTATTGGAGGGTGAGGCGAATGAATCGCTTTGTTATTGCCGACCCACAACTCTGTATCGGATGTAACACTTGCATGGCGGCCTGTTCTGAGACGCATAAACAGCAAGGATTACAAACACATCCGCGACTGACTGTGGTAAAAATTGGGGAACTGACTGCGCCGATGCTTTGTCGCCAGTGTGATGATGCCCCGTGTGCCCGTGTGTGTCCGGTGAATGCCATCACACATGAAAATGACATGATCGTGCTGAATGAAAGTCTGTGTATCGGCTGCAAACTGTGTGGTCTGGTCTGTCCGTTCGGGGCAATTACCCCGTCAGGCAGCAAACCTGTCGATATGCCGGATTTCTTCGAACAGTATGTGCCGGAAGAGATGCTGCTGGATGTACCTGACAGCCTGCCGACCATGAACCCGTTCCTGGCGTGGAATGCCGGTATCCGCAATGTTGCAGTGAAATGCGATATGTGTGATTTCAGCGAAGACGGCCCGGCGTGTGTGAAAGTCTGTCCGACCGATGCCCTCCATATTGTTGAAGAGAATCAGCTGGAAAGCGAAAGCGTGAAACGCCGTACGGCATCTGTCGATGCTATGCCGCCGGAATTCGACGTTTTTGTCTCACGACAGGAGAATCCATAATGACATCGCTTGAACTGCTATTGTGGTCGGTTTCCCTGTATACCGCAGGGGGTTTTATTTCACTGCTGTTTAAACAGCAGGAAAAAATGGCGATTTATGTGGCTGGTATCACTGCCATTATCGGCGGTATTCTTGGTTTATTCAGCGCCATCCCGGTACTGATGAGCGGCGAAACACTGACCTGGTTTGCTCAGGGTCCGTTCCCGTTCGCTCATTTTGTTGTTCGTCTCGACGGACTCGCCGCCTTTATGGTGATGGTGATCTCACTGCTTGTGACGGTCAGCGCCTTATATTCCCTTAATTATGTGCAGGAATATATCGGGCGTGGTGCATGGAGCATGGGGTTCTTCCTGAACCTGTTTATTGCGTCCATGGTCGCCCTTGTCGTGATGGATAACGCATTCTACTTCATTATTTTATTTGAAATGATGTCGCTGGCGTCATGGTTCCTCGTGATAGCCGATCAGGATGAAAAATCAATCCGCGCCGGTCTGCTCTACTTCTTTATTGCGCACGCCGGTTCTGTGCTGATTATGATCGCCTTCTTCCTGATGTGGCGTGAAAGCGGCAGTCTGGATTTCGATTCTTTCCGTCAGCTCACACTTTCTCCTGCTATGGCATCGGTTGTGTTCCTGCTGGGTTTCTTCGGCTTCGGTGCAAAAGCGGGTATGTTGCCGCTGCACAGCTGGCTGCCACAGGCTCACCCGGCGGCACCGTCTCATGCATCTGCACTGATGTCCGGTGTGATGGTGAAAATCGGTATCTTCGGGATCATCAAAGTCGGTATTGACCTGCTGGGTGCGACTCAGGGCTGGTGGGGAATTGTTGTGCTGGCCTTTGGTGCAGTATCGTCTGTACTCGGCGTAATGTATGCGCTGGCGGAGCATGATATCAAACGTCTGCTGGCATGGCATACCGTGGAAAATATCGGGATCATCCTGATGGGCGTGGGTGTTGGTATGGTCGGTATGGCAAATGATATGCCGGTACTGGCAACCATTGGTCTGCTCGGGGCTATCTATCACTTACTGAACCACGCGGTATTTAAAGGATTACTGTTCCTTGGTGCCGGTGCGGTTATTTACCGCGTTCATACCCGTGATATGGATAAAATGGGCGGTCTGGCAAAACTGATGCCGCTGACAGCCACTGCATTCTTAATCGGTTGTATGGCTATTTCTGCATTACCACCGCTCAACGGCTTTGTCAGTGAGTGGTACACCTATCAGTCACTGTTCTCTATGAGTCATGACGGTACATTCATCATGCGTATCAGTGGTCCGATCGCGATTGTCATGCTGGCAATCACCGGGGCATTAGCTGCCATGTGTTTCGTGAAAGTGTATGGCGTCAGTTTCTGCGGCGGTCCGCGCAGTGAACAGGCAACGCATGCCCGCGAAGTGCCGTGGACAATGACGACAGCAATGTTAATCCTGGCGGCGGTATGTGTGCTTCTGGGTGTGGGTGCAAGCGTGATTGCGCCGGTGCTGGCAAAAGTGGCGATGTCACTGACCACAGCAACGGATGTGACCGTTGTTCAGGGCGCGATGCTGATACCGGACAGTGCATCTCAGGCGATGATTTCACCGGTAATGACCTTTGTTCTGCTGCTGGGGCTGCCGGTTATCCCGCTGGTTATCTATCTTGTCTTTAAAGGCAAACAGATGGATGCGCGCCGTAAAGGTGACGCGTGGGCGTGTGGTTATGCCTGGGAGCAGGATATGTCTGTCTCTGCCGGCGGATTTACTCAGCCGCTGCGCTCTATGTTTGCGCCACTTTACCGTATGCGTAAACAGCTTGATCCTTCCGCCCGTCTGGCGCGCGCCTTAGAGGTGACGACAGCCGGTGCCGCGAAAGTTGAGCCATTCTGGGATGAACGGATCATTTATCCGCTGGTCCGCGGTATTAACCGCTTTGCCAAACGCATTCAATGCCTCCAGGGCGGGGACTTCAGACTTTATTGTCTCTATGTCGTCGCGGCTCTGGTGGTCTTGCTTGTCGTGATTGCGGCGTAAGGAGAGAAACCATGTCGATTCAGGAAACACCAACATTGATGACGGGGTTCTTTGCAGTAGTTCAGGCGATTGCCCTGCTGCTGTTTACGCCGCTGTTTACCGGCATATCCCGTCAAATCCGCGCAAAAATGCACTCCCGTCAGGGACCGGGCATTATGCAGGATTACCGTGACCTCATTAAATTATTCAAACGTCAGTCTGTGGCACCACGTGATTCAGGCGCGATCTTCCGTGTTATGCCGTATGTGTTGCTCAGCAGTATGTTGCTGCTGGCAATGGCATTACCGGTAGTGACCTCCACATCACTGTTCAGTGGTGCGGGTGACATCATTATCGTGCTCTATATTTTTGCGCTGTTCCGTTTTTTCTTCTCATTGTCCGGTCTGGATACCGGCAGCCCGTTCGCCGGTATTGGTGCCAGCCGTGAGCTGACCCTCGGCGTATTAGTAGAGCCGACATTGTTTCTCGGTCTGCTGGTGGTTGCGCTGATCGCCGGTTCAACCAACATCGGCACAATCAGTGCGGTGATGAGTGAAGGCTGGATCTCACCAACAGCTACATTCCTGGCATTGATTGCCTGTGGATTTGCGACCTTTATCGAAATGGGGAAAATCCCGTTTGACGTCGCGGAAGCAGAGCAGGAATTGCAGGAAGGACCACTGACCGAGTATTCCGGTTCCGGTCTGGCAATGGTGAAGTGGGGGATTGGTCTGAAACAGGTGGTGGTTGCTGTTCTGTTTCTGTCTATTTTCTTCCCGTTCGGTAGTGCTGGTGTGATAACCGCAGGTAGTTTGCTGCTTGCTCTGGTTCTGATGCTGGTGAAACTGCTGGTGATTTTCGTTCTGGCATCGCTGGTCGAAAATAGTCTGGCCCGTGGTCGTTTTTTACTGACGCATCATGTGACCTGGTTAGGATTCGGCGTTGCGGCGCTCGGGTTCGTGTTCTATCTCACCGGTCTGTAAGGAGCGACAAGCATGTTAGAAAATATTGCACTGGCGACCCTGATTATTCCGTTTATCGGGGCGTTGCTGGTCAGTTTCCTGCCGACGCGCATGGCTCCGTGGCTGAGTACATTAGTCGCGCTGCTGGCGTCTCTCGGTACGGCAGCTCTCGGCTGGATTTATCTCGACGGCGGTAAGGTTGCCACAACTATTGAACTGGTTCAGGCCGGTGATGTGGCGCTGTTTGGTTTCACCATTGATGGTGTAAGTACCCTGATCGCCTTCGCGGTGGTCTTCCTCGGCTTCCTGATTTGCCTGTATTCCACCGGTTACCTGACAGAAGGCAACCGCGAGCACGCACACGGACCAACCCGCCGTTATTACGCCTTCCTGCTGATTTTTATCGGTGCGATGGCAGGTGTGGTGTTGTCCTCCACGATTTTAGGACAGTTATTGTTCTTTGAAATCACCGGGGGCTGTTCCTGGGCACTGATTGGTTATTATCAGACAGAAAAAGCGCAGCGTTCTGCGATGAAAGCCCTGCTGATAACCCACGTCGGTTCACTCGGTTTGTTCATGGCGGCAGCAACACTGTTTATCAGTACCGGTACTTTCGCACTGAGCGCGATTGGTCAGCTGAATGAAGCGCAGAGCCTGATTGTCTTCGGCGGGATTTTATTCGCGGCATGGGGTAAATCAGCACAGTTACCATTACAAGCCTGGTTACCGGATGCGATGGAAGCACCAACGCCGGTGAGTGCGTATCTGCACGCCGCGTCGATGGTGAAAGTCGGGGTGTATATCTTTGCCCGCGGCATTATGTCGTCAGACCATGTGCCGGAAATTATCGGCTGGGTCGGCGTTGTAATGGCTGTTATCACCATGATTTATGGTTTCATGATGTATCTGCCGCAGAAAGATATGAAACGTCTGCTGGCGTGGTCAACCATCACGCAACTGGCGTATATCTTCCTGGCACTGTCTCTGTCTATCTTCGGCTCTAAAGAAGCATTCGACGGCGGTATCGCGTACATCTTTAACCATGCGTTTGCAAAAAGCCTGTTCTTCCTGGTCGCCGGTGCGCTCAGCTACAGCTGCGGTACCCGTATGCTGCCGCGTTTGCGCGGTCTGGCAAAGCGCTATCCGTTACTGGGTGCGGGTTTTTGTGTGGCAGCGCTGGCGATTGCCGGTGTACCGCCGCTTAATGGTTTCTTCAGTAAATTTCCTATCTTCGCGGCAGGCTTCGCGTTATCTGAACAGTTCTGGATCTTCGCACCAATCATGGTGCTGGTGTTGATCGAATCTGTTGCCAGTTTCGCCTGGCTGCTCTACTGGTTCGGGAAAGTCGTACCGGGTGAGCCAAGTGAAGATGTGGCCAATGGCGCGCCTGTGCCGTGGGCGATGCAGTGGGTTATCGGCCTGCTGATCATCATGTCCTTCGGCTCAAGTGTTATTGCCGTCAGCTGGCTCAGTTAAGGGAGAGAAAGTATGACTGGTTCAATTATTGTGAATAACCTGGCGGGGCTGATGATGATCACCTCGCTGCTGGTCATCGGTGCGAAGCGCCCGGTGGCCTCCTGCTGGTTCTATGCACTTCAGTCTCTGGTGCTGGTGGCGATTTTCGCCACCCTGTCACAAACTCTGGATGCACCGCAACTGGCAATGTGGGCAGGTACTGCGTTCGCGACAAAAGTTGTTCTCGTGCCGCTGATTATGGGCTACGCGTTCCGTAAATTGTCAGATCCGACAGCGGACGGCGGGGTGATAAGCCCGGCGGTTCTGATGCTGGCAGCCGCCGTGATTGTGGTGCTGTGCTGGTTTGTGGTCGAGCCGGTGAAACTGCCGATGGTCGCGGATCTGAAACCGGCATTAGCCGTTTCGCTGGGACACTTCATGCTGGGGCTTCTGTGTATCGTGACACAGAAAAATATCCTCAAGCAGGCGTTCGGTTACTGCCTGATGGAGAATGGTTCGCACCTGACACTGGCTCTGCTGGCGTATAAAGCGCCGGAGCTGGTGGAGATCGGTATCGCGACGGACGCCATTTTTGCTGTGATTATCATGGCGGTTCTGGCACGTAAAATCTATCGCACGCTCAACACACTGAACGTGGATCAACTGACCGCGCTGAAGGGGTGATGAGATGAGCCAAACTATGTTGTTAACGTTATTAATGGCAACGCCGCTGGTGATTTCACTGCTGGCGTTTATCTGCCGCGCACTGGGCGGCGGCGCAAAAGCCGCTGTCACCCTGGTGCATACTGTGGGTATCGCGCTGCTGCTCGTATTTTCTCTGTGGATGGTTTACACCATTGGTGAGGAAGGTGATCTGCTGATGGCAGAGCGCTGGATCCATCTGGACAGCCTGTCCGGGTTATTCCTGGCGATCCTGGGTATTGTCGGCTTCCTGACAGGGCTTTACTCCATCGGCTACATGAATCACGAAGTGGCTGACGGCGAGATTAGTGTAGGAACACTCTGTAATTATTATGGATTTTTCCATCTGTTCCTGTTCACCATGCTGCTGGTTATCACCAGTAACAACCTGATCCTGATGTGGGCGGCGGTTGAAGCCACGACTCTCAGCTCTGCATTCCTGGTGGGGATTTACGGACAGCGCTCTTCTCTTGAAGCTGCGTGGAAATATATCATTATCTGTAGTGTGGGTGTGGCATTTGGTCTGTTCGGTACCATTCTGGTTTATGCAAACGCCGCAAGCGTAATGCCTGATCCGGAACTGGCTATCTTCTGGACTGAAGTGCTGAAATATACTTCACTGCTTGATCCGACTCTGATGCAACTGGCATTTGTATTTGTGCTGATTGGTTTCGGTACAAAAACCGGGCTGTTCCCTATGCATGCCTGGCTGCCGGATGCGCACAGTGAAGCACCAAGTCCGGTATCAGCGCTGCTCTCTGCGGTTCTGCTCAACTGCGCACTGCTGATTATCGTGCGCTACTACATCATTATCACCTCTGCGATTGGCGGGGAATTCACACAAACACTGCTGCTGGTCTTCGGGCTGCTTTCTGTGGCGGTTGCTGCGTTCTTTATCCTTATCCAACGGGATATGAAACGTCTGCTGGCGTATTCCAGTGTGGAAAATATGGGGCTTATCGCCGTGGCTCTGGGTATCGGTGGTCCGTTAGGTGTGCTGGCAGCGCTGCTGCACACGCTGAACCACAGCTTAGGCAAAACCCTGCTGTTCTGTGGTTCAGGTAACGTTTTACTGAAATACGGCACCCGTGATATCAGTGTTGTCAAAGGTATGCTGCGTACCATGCCGTTTACCGCGGTCGTCTTTGCCGGTGGTGCGCTGGCGCTGGGCGGTATGCCACCGTTTAACGTCTTCCTGAGTGAGTTTATGGTGGTGGTTGCCGGTCTGGCTGCTGATCATTTTTGGCTGACGCTGCTCCTTTTGATCCTGCTCACTATCGTTCTCGGCGGGTTGGTTAGAATGGTATCGAAAACCTTATTCGGCGCACAGCCTGACTGTGTATCGCGCGGCGAATTAGGGCTCCTGACGACATTGCCGATGGCCATCCTCATTGTACTGATGCTGGTGATGGGCACCCACATCCCGCAGCCGGTAAGCCGTCTGCTCGAAAATGCCGCCACAATTGTCCTGAAGGACAGTTCATTACCAGGCACAGAATTAACCACCCCGGACTACCGCTGGCCGTGGGGTGTTGATACAACATCCATATCATCGCAGGAGAAATAACGTGAGCTATCAGAATTATACAGATACCCTTCATGGCGTTCGTAAAGGCGCGGGCTATCTGGCACAGGTCCGCGAGAAATTTCCCCATGCGGTGCTGGAAGAAGAGTGGCAGACAGCAAACCAGCTGACTATCACCATCAAAACTGAAATGCTGCCGGAAGTGGTTGAGTTTCTGTACTACGGCTGCGGTGGCTGGCTGCCGGTTCTGTGGGGCAACGATGAGCGCCCGCTGAACGGACAGTTTGCGGTTTATTACGCGCTCTCCATGGAAGAAGGCGAAAAATGCTGGGTGACCGTAAAGGCGTATGTCAGCCCGATCACTCAGGAATTCCCGTCTGTAACACCGCGTGTACCTGCTGCGGTGTGGGGCGAGCGTGAAATCCGTGACATGTACGGGCTGCGCCCGGTTGGTTTGCCGGATGAGCGTCGTCTGGTGCTGCCGGATGACTGGCCGGATGATCTTTATCCGCTGCGCAAAGACACGATGGATTACCGTCAGCGTCCTGCACCAACCACAGATACGGAAACGTACCAGTTTATTAATGACAGTAAAGTCGACAGCCGCATTGTTCCTATTGGTCCGCTGCATATCACGTCTGATGAACCGGGGCATTTCCGCCTGTTTGTTGATGGTGAGCGGATTGTGGATGCGGACTACCGTATGTTCTATGTCCACCGTGGTATGGAAAAACTGGCTGAAACCCGCATGGGATATAATGAAGTCACGTTTTTATCCGACCGTGTCTGCGGTATCTGTGGTTTCACCCACAGTGTTGCGTACACATCTTCTGTTGAAAATGCCCTGGGTATCTATGTGCCACCGCGTGCGCACTCTATCCGTACCGTGTTACTGGAAGTGGAACGTCTGCACAGTCACTTACTGAACATCGGTTTAGCCAGTCACTTTACCGGTTTTGATACCGGGTTTATGCAGTTCTTCCGTGTGCGTGAAAAATCCATGACCATGGCTGAATTACTGACCGGTGCCCGTAAAACTTACGGAACTAACCTGATCGGCGGTGTGCGTCGCGATTTCCTTAAAGAGCAGCGTATAAAAACGATTCAGCTGGTACGCGAGATGCGTGCTGATGTCACGCAACTTGTAGATATGCTGCTGAGCACACCGAATATGGAACAGCGTACCGTGGGTGTGGGGATACTTGATCCGAAAATTGCCCGTGATTACAGCCCGGTAGGACCAATGATCCGCGCCAGTGGCTTTAAACGTGATGTGCGTTTTGATCACCCGTTTGCGGATTACGGCAATCTGCCGAAAACTCTGTTTACCATGGATGGCTGTGATGTTTACTCACGCGTTATGGTGCGGGTGAAAGAGGTTCTGGATTCTCTGGCGATGATTGAATATGCGCTGGATAATATGCCGGAAGGTCCGATCCTGACAGAAGGCTTTACGTATCAGCCACATAAATTTGCGCTGGGTTACACCGAAGCACCACGCGGTGAAGATATACACTGGAGCATGCTGGGTGATAACCAGAAACTGTTCCGCTGGCGCTGCCGTGCGGCAACCTATGCCAACTGGCCGGTACTGCGCTATATGCTTCAGGGAAATACCGTTTCCGATGCACCATTAATTATCGGCAGCCTGGATCCTTGCTACTCCTGTACTGACCGTGTGACGCTGGTTGATGTGAAAAAACGCAAAGCAAAAACCGTGGCGTATAAAGAGATTGAGCAATACAGCATCACCCGTAAAAATTCACCGCTGCTGTAAGCCGGAGGGAATATCATGTTTAAATTATTTAAAACCCTCCGCAATGCGGGGACAGCAACAGTCAAATATCCGTTTAAACCACTGGAAGTCGCGCACGGCTTCCGCGGTAAACCGGAATATAACCCGGAGCAGTGTATTGCCTGCGGCTCCTGTATTTCAGCATGTCCCGCGAATGCGCTGACGATGGAAACCGATCTGGCAAGTGGTGAGCGCCGCTGGCAGTTGTTCCTCGGGCGCTGCATTTATTGTGCGCGTTGTGAGGAAGTGTGTCCGACCCGGGCCATTCATCTGACGGAAGAGTTTGAAACGGCAGTGATGAACAAAGCAGATCTCTATATGAAAGGGACATTTCGCTTACAACATTGCCGCCAGTGCGGGGAAGCGTTTGCACCGAAAAAATCGGTGGATTACGCGATGGCGCTGATGGTGGCGTCAGGTGTTGAAGAGAGCGGAATTGAAGCATTGCGGCCGATGTATGAAACCTGTCCTTCGTGTAAGCAGAAAAATAACCTGCGCAACAATGATCGCCAGAACTTCCGTCTGCATATTGAGGGAGCAAAATCATGAGTTTGCCGGAAATCCCAGTCAATCATTATGTCAGCAAACCTGTTCAGATAGATGAGCAGGTAGCGAAATTAAAAAGTACATTACTGAAAGATATCAAGCGCTCTGCGTATGTTTACCGCGTGGACTGCGGCGGATGTAACGGGTGTGAAATTGAAATTTTCTCAGCAATAACCCCTGTGTTTGATGCGGAACGTTTCGGGATCAAAGTCGTCGCGTCCCCGCGTCACGCTGATATCTTACTGTTTACCGGCGCGGTTACCCGCGCCATGCGGATGCCTGCGCTGCGTGCCTATGATTCAGCACCGGATCCGAAGATTTGTATCTCTTACGGTGCCTGTGGCTGCGGCGGTGGCATCTTCCATGACCTGTATTGTGTCTGGGGCGGCAGTGAACACATTGTGCCGATCGATGTCTGGATCCCGGGCTGCCCGCCGACACCGGCGGCGACAATCTATGGTTTTGCGGTGGCACTCGGTCTGCTTAATCAGAAACTGAAAGCGCAGGATCATGTTGAAGCGGAAGGCGAACGGGTTGAATTATTGCTGCCGTCAATTCCGCTGGCAACCCGCGTGATGATCGAGCGCGAAGCTCGCCGTCAGGCGGGGTATTTTCAGGGACGTGAAATCAGTGATCGTTTCCTGACCCTGCTGGAAAATGCGACACCGGAACAGGTGAAAAGCACCATGCAGGTCTGGCTGGATGAAGAACAGGATCCGCGCCTGCGCGAGATAGTGAATCGTCTGGTAACCGTATTACAACAAGGAGGCATTCATGCCTGAACAGACACCCAATCACGCGGACACGGACGGAAAAGTCATCTTCTGGTCACTGAGACAAAAATTTGTCGACACAGATGATGATGTTCCTGAAGAGGCTCAGCAGGTGATGTATTACTCACTGGCAATCGGCCATCATGTTGGCATGATTGATTGTCTGAACACAGAGCTGACCTGCCCGCTGAGTGGTTATCAATCCTGGGTTAATGCGCTTCCCGAAGGGGAGGCGCGTCGTAAACTTCAGGGATTGATTACTTTTGGTGAAATAAATATCGATGCCTCGCACACCAATATGCTGGCGTTGGCACTTGACCCGCTTCTGAAAGATCACAACCCGGACTTTCGTGAATGGAGCGCCACGCTTATCCGCCTGTTAGGGGAAATTGAGCGCGAACCGGCCATTTACCTGATAGTGAAGCGACGCCCATGAGTGAAATAACTGCAAAAAATGTCATGCTGGCTGTCGGAAACAGCATGATGGGTGATGATGCCGCAGGTCCGATGCTGTATGACCTGATGCAGGAAAACCCGGTTGATGGCTGGATTGCTATTAACGGCGGCAGCGCACCGGAAAATGTGGCGCATCAGGTGCGCGCACTGAAACCGGAACGTCTGTTGATCGTCGATGCTGCGGATATCGGTCTGAACCCCGGGGAAATCCGTATTATTGATCCGGATGATATCGCTGAAATGTTCATCATGAGCACGCACAATCTGCCGCTGAATTTTCTGATTGATCAACTGAAAGAAGATATCGATGAGGTTATCTTTCTCGGTATTCAACCGGATTTGGTTGCTTTTTATATGCCGGTAAATGAGAAAGTGACCATTGCTGTTCAGCAGGTTTATGATGCACTGCCGGGGTGGCAGGATCTCGGTGGATTCACCTTGTTTGAAGGTGAGGAAGATGACAGCGAAGTAATATAATCACGTTTATTATTAATAAAGACCGCTGTGATCAGAGATGATCAGGCGGTTTTTTTTATAGTTTAATTTACCTGAATGCAGAAATCAGGGTTGAAATCAGATATCTTCCGGCAGGGCTTTTTTTTATGGTACAGGGGATCTTTTTCTTCTGCTGACGAGACGTAATATCATGAAAAAATTAGTTGTTATTATCCCGCTTGCCCTGCTGCTGTCTGCTTGTGCAACCAAGCAATACCCGCAAACCCCGGCTGTTACTAAAGAAGAATCGGCACTGTTGCATTGTGATTCACTTAAACTTGAAATTGCAAAAGCGCGCAGTATTCAGGAAGACGTTGAAAAAACCGGTGAATTTAACGGGAAAACCGTGCTGGGTTTCCTGGGGGATTTCGGGATTGGTAACGGGATAGCAAAAGGAGAGGCGCGGGACAAAGTCTCCGCACGTTTGGGTCAATTGATGCGTCAGCAGGAAAATAATTGCCGCTGATGTATTGCTCCGGCTGATAAATAAAAATACCGCAAAGATTTGCGGTATTTTTGTATGTCAAATCCGTCGGCTGTATCAGCAGCACTTCGGTCCGCCTTTGCTGCCGTAGCGGGCATCCTGGCGATCACGAAAAAACTCTTCATAGGTCATCGGTGTCTGATCAGGATGGGTATTTTTAATATGCTGTACGTAATTATCGTAATCGGGTACGCCAATCATCATTTTAGCGGTCTGCCCGAGATAACGTCCTGCTTTTGCGAGAGTATCAAACATAATTATGACCCTGAAACTGTCTTGCGGATGGAAAACCGGCGGTTGCCCGCCGGTATCAGTACAACAAGTATACCAGAGTTTAGTGCGCAGATTTGCTGTTTGCCACTAAATCGAGGTAGTTTTCCGGCATTGGCTCATAAGGTGTTTCATTATCGGTTGGTTTATCTGATTTCAGTGCTTTGAGCGCGGTCTTCACAGAGAAGATGGCAAGCACCACGACTACAACCATAAAGAACATCGTCAGACCGGCATCCAGACGGTTGTTAAACACCAGCTGTGACAGTTGTGACTCAGTGTATTGCACCGGGATATTCCCGCTGTCAATCATTGCCTTGAATTTATTCGCGACAGCAAGGAAGCCGACACGGGCGTCTTCGCTGAACACTTTTTCCCATCCGGCAACCATGGTACAGATTAACAGCCAGGTCATCGGCACCAGTGCAACCCAGGCGTAAGCCTGGCGTTTCATCTTAAACAGCACCACAGCACAGAGCATCAGTGCCATACCTGCCAGCATCTGGTTGGCAATACCAAACAGCGGCCACAGGGTATTAATGCCACCGAGCGGATCGACCACCCCCTGATGCAGGAAGTAACCCCAAGCCAGCACACACAGCGCGGTAGCGGTCAGGTTTGCCGGTAGTGAGTCAGTTCGTTTCAGTGCCGGGGAAATCACGCCGAGCAGATCCTGCAACATAAAGCGGGCAGAACGTGTTCCTGCATCGACAGCCGTCAGGATAAACAGGGCTTCAAACAGAATGGCGAAGTGATACCAGAAAGATACATCCATCAGCCCGCCGAGCGCACCGTGCAGAATATACGCCATACCGACCGCGAGTGTCGGCGCGCCCCCTGCGCGGGAGATAATGCTCTGTTCG
The DNA here is from genome assembly GCF_965118875.1 of Morganella psychrotolerans. Classification (GTDB taxonomy): domain Bacteria; phylum Pseudomonadota; class Gammaproteobacteria; order Enterobacterales; family Enterobacteriaceae; genus Morganella; species Morganella psychrotolerans_C. The sequence goes on along the minus strand of NZ_CBCPJD010000010.1, from coordinate 200,320 downwards.
CCGACCTCATTGGCGATATTGGTTAAAGTTTCAGGGGTTATCTGGAAGCCCCAGCTGCTCACCACACTGGCAGCAGATGCGACCACATCAGTAGTTCCCGGCGGTGCCAGCATTGCCATCGGGCTGTTCATGGCGAAGTATACGCCCGGGTCTATCACACAGGCGGCGACCAGCGCCATAATGGCAACAAATGATTCCATCAGCATGCCGCCGTAGCCGATAAAACAAGCCTGGTTTTCATTGGCGAGCATTTTCGGTGTAGTACCGGAGGCAATCAGCGCATGGAAGCCGGATACGGCACCACAGGCGATAGTGATAAACAGGAACGGGAAGAGATCGCCTGCCCAGACCGGACCTGTGCCATCAATAAATTTAGTCAGCGCAGGCATTTCCAGCATCGGGCGCATGATTAAAATACCGATTGCCAGACCGATAATAGTACCGATTTTCAGGAAGGTAGACAGATAATCACGCGGTGCCAGCAGTAACCAGACCGGCAGAACTGCCGCGACAAAACCATAGCCGACCAGCATCCAGGTCAGCTGAACACCGTTATAATCAAAATACGGCGCCCAGACCGGGCTTTCTGCCACCCATCCGCCGGAAATAATGGCAAATATCAGGAAAACCAGCCCGATAACAGAAACTTCTCCGACGCGGCCGGGCCGGATATAGCGGGTGTAAATTCCCATAAAAAAGGCGAGAGGGATAGTAAAGGCGACGGTGTAGGTTCCCCACGGGCTGTGGGTCAGGGCTTTCACCACAATCATCGCCAGAACAGCAAGGATAATCACCATGATCATAAAACAGGCGATCAGGGCGATAACACCGGCGACATTGCCCATTTCCTCTTTAACCAGCTCTCCGAGGGATCGCCCGTTGCGGCGGGTAGATACAAACAGCACCATGAAATCCTGTACTGCACCGGCTAATACCACACCGGCCAGCAGCCAGAGCATACCGGGAAGATAGCCCATCTGCGCTGCGAGAACCGGACCAACCAGCGGACCTGCACCAGCAATGGCAGCAAAATGGTGACCAAACAGGACTTTTTTATCTGTCGGTACATAATCAAGCCCGTCATTATTTTTAAACGCGGGCGTCATGCGGGTCGCATCAACTTTTAATACTTTTTCAGCAATAAAAATTCCGTAGTACCGGTATGCCACCAGATAGATGCAGACAGCCGCGACCACAATCCAGAGTGCATTGATTTGCTCACCCCGGTTCAGCGCGATATATCCGAGGGCAAAGGCACCGACAATCGCGAGCAGAAAGCCCGTGAGTTGTTTGAACGCTTTCATAATTTCACCTGTCAGAATGAGTAAAGAGGCGTAGTTTCAGTTTGTTATTATCAAATTGTACTGCAGAGGAATATCATTAATTCTGCTTAGTTCCCATCGTTCCGCTCGCGTTTGTGTTAATTTATTTCAATAATGTTAGATTAATCACTGTTAGCGTAATGTAGCGTGTTTGTGGTTTCAGATAGATGATAAGCGTGCGGGATAAGTCCCGATATTCAGAGGGGATATCCCCTCTGAACCTGACCTGTATTAATTGTGTTTTACTGTGGTGATTATGACATTCGTTTTAGTATGTCCATGACATCAGTAATATCCTGTTCAGGATATGACGTTGTAACATCGGTTTTGAAATCAAATGAACGATGAACGATATCTTCAATATTTATTGAATCGGAAGGGGCCATAAGGGATGCGTGTTTTTTCTTTTCTGCCATATGGAGTACCTGCGTTCTGGTCTCTTCTCTGATGGCATTGAAATTGAGAGGTGTTTCGGTATATTTGTCACATAACAATGTATTGTAAATATTTTCAGTCAGAGCATAGTATATATCTGAGCGAATCTTCCCTGTCATAATTGTTGTTAATTTATCATGATTGTTAAGTATCTCTTTTTTATAATCTGAGTATTTTTCAATTAATTCTTTTGTTTCATCATTGCTTAATTCTTTTTTTATATAATTACCTAATTCTTTTTTCAAATCTTCAGACATATTTGGCATTTTTTTGGTAAAATCATGGCTTAACTGTTGTTTTATCCCGGGTTCATTAATTTTGCCAGTCAGGCTGCTGTTCAGCTTAAGAACAGACGGCGTAGAGCAATTAATCCCCGGTTTTTCCAGTACTTTATTTCCGAGGTGTTTTTCTTTTACTACATCAATGATTTTATCCAATTCCTCTGGTGTTGTTACAATTTTTTTCTCTGCGTACATCAGGTCAACTTCACGCTTAATAATATTTACCGGTATAATACTTTTTTCCTGATTAAGCCATTTTTTTACACCTTCATTTATTTCTTTCTGTTTTTCCTCTATTTTTTCTAAGCTATTTTTAGTGCCAAGAATAGAAATCTCTGATTTGTAAACAAAGGATAATATTTGCTTACTGAGTTTCTTGGTGTCAACTTCAATATTTACGTAGTTACCTTTGAATTTTACATTCGTATTTTGGAGAGCACTTAACCGGTTCAGTAATTTATTCATAAAAGGTATTTTTAACATATCCTTCAGGTTATTATCTTCCTGTATTATCTTTTGTGTGCCGGGTAATCTGTTAACTAAGTTCATATTCATTCTTTCCCTTTGTATGTAAAGTAAATTATTTTATTTTCAATGAAAATTATTTCTTTAATAAAAAGAAGATAGCAAGTGGTTGTTGTTATAATTCGTGGCTATATCTCTATAATAAAATTAATTTTTTATATGAGTCAGATATGAAAGTAATATCCGGATTATTTGTCATAATGAGATTATGATCACACTAATCAGGAAACAGAGATGCCGGATTTATCCTTATTCCACCGTACCGCCATGATGCTGTTGCGCTATATCGGGCTTGATGCCCCGCATCCCACCGCAGATCAACATACATTTATGTTAACAATTGATAGCCGTTATTCATTATCACTGTCAGTGATTGATGCAACAGAGTGGTATTTGTCTGCCAATATCGGGAAAGTACCACATATTACGCAAAGTAATGAATTGCTGCAAAAAGCTATGAAGCTGAATAGCTTAACGAAACTTTCCGGGCAACCGGTGATTTCTCTGAATGAGAAAAATGAGTGGGTGATCTGGAGCCGTCTGCCACTTCAGGGAGCAGAAGACAATCATATCATTGAGTTATTTGAATATATTCTGAAATCCGCAGATTACCTGCCGGATCTTCATTAACGACAGAGGGAGTTATTATGCCTGTTCAGGAAGTACAGACACATCAGGTACCTGCACATATTGAAAATGATTTGTACGGCACCGTTGGTGCGGACAGTCAGTCATCTTATGTCAGTTCATCAGGGATTAAATCCATCTTATTAAATGCGTGGAATGCTGTTAAATCTGCCTTTTCGGGAATGCTGTCTTCATTTGGCAGCCATCTCTGCAGACAGCAGGGAAGTGACAAACCGGGCAGAGAGATAACGCATGAGATGTCTTCTTTCGGGGAGAATATCTATGAAGAATTGGATAACTACCGGGTAGTCGGTCATGAAACTGAAACAGCAGAGGTGGACGACCCTGCAAACCATATTTATGAAGATTTGGATAACTACCGGGCAGCAGGTCATGAAACTGAAACAGCAGAGGTGGACGATCCTGCAAATCATATTTATGAAGATTTGGATAATTACAGGGCTTCAGGCAGTATAACTGACTATGAAAACAAGGAGTCTGCCTGTGGATCTTCGGGGGAAGACATTTATGCTGAGCCGTACAGCCCTCTGACAGCAGGCAGCACACCGGCAAACGACCCGCGGGGAGAGAGTGATTATGATACTCCGTGGAAATCGGAGCCTGATGCTACGCTGAAACCACAGTCTGCTGAGCAGTTACAGCAGCGTATAATGAGAGAGAGACTGAATACACTGTAATTTTACCAGTCAGTCTGCCCGGCTTTTCGCGGGCAGACTGACGGTGATATGATTCAGACTGCTTTTCTGTGTGTCAGCATCGACACCAACCGTTTACCGAACACCGTCAGAATCAGCCCCGCCATAATAAAGCCAAGACCAGCGAACTGCATCATGGTGATGGTTTCACCCAGCAACAGCGCACTGCTGGCAATCCCCGCAAACGGTACCAGTAAGGCAAACGGAGTGACCCGCCAGGTTTCATAACGGCCTAATAAACGGCTCCATAATGTGTAACCGACAAAGGTGGATAGATAGGCAAGATACATAATCGCGCCCACAGTCAGCAGGCTGATATGCGAGATACTGCTGATAATCGCGTCTGCACCTTCAACATACAGTGACATCAGAAGAAACGGGATAATTGGCACCAGTGCGCTCCATGCCACCAGGGATATTCCGTTACAGTCCGGCGTTTCTTTCATAATCAGTCGGTTGCAGATATTACCGCATGCCCAGGAAAAACCGCCTGCCAGCGTCATCATCAGCGCCATAAAAGGAATGTCCGTCAGGCTGCCGGAATCGCCGCCTTTTGCCAGCACAGTCAGACCAACAACCGCGACAATAATACCAATCACCTGGCTGAATTTAAGTGACTCTTTGAGGATCAACCCGCCGAGCACGATAGTGAAAAAGACCTGAGACTGGAGTACGACAGAGGCAATACCAGCCGGCATTCCGGCTTTTACGGCACTGAATAAAAACGCAAACTGACCGAAGCAGATTGTCAGACCGTAGATAACCAGGCGATTGAAGGCAATTTTCGGGCGCGGAATAAAAAATACCGCAGGGATCGCCACAAACAGAAAGCGCAACATACCGAGGAATAATGGCGGAATACCGGTTACCCCTACTTTAATGACCACGAAATTCACCCCCCAAATCACGGCAACCAGCAGGGCGATTAAAATATCATTAACTTTCATATCAGGTATTTATCTCTCTTTTATTATTTTGATAATACACGGAGCCACGCGCATTATCAGGCGGGAAAGAGCAGCAAAATTAAGTCATTATCATTGTAGAGCAGCGCCCCGGAACCGATATCGACAATCAGGGCGAAATTATTCATAAACTGTTATGAAATACGGGAAAAAAACGGCGTGCGGATGATTGATCACCATCATCATACACTTCTTTATCACAGTTATAATTCATCATGCAATTGTAAAGTTCCTGCCGATGTCAGTGTCATCACCTGATAGCGGTGATCAAAGTTCGACATTTTTGACGAGTTCGTCCGTACCGTCGCCCGTCACAGTCACTAATTATAAAAATAATATAAAAATATTCAATGGGTTAAAGAAATTCAGTTTAAATCTGAAAATTGGCATAAACCCTGCATGATTGGTGGCGATAAGGCGGTATTTATCCGCTAAGATACGATATAGGAGCAATGTTGATGGAAAAAATCATCACCGTCTGCCCGTATTGCGCCTCAGGTTGTAAAATTAACCTGAAGGTGGAGAACGGGAAGATCATTGGCGCGGAGGGCGCAAATGGTCACACTAATGAAGGAGAGCTCTGCCTGAAAGGGTATTACGGCTGGGACTTCATTCATGACACCAAGATCTTAACCCCCCGCTTAAAGAGTCCGATGATCCGCCGTGAACGCGGTGGCAAACTGGAACCGGTTTCCTGGGAAGAGGCGATTGAGTTTGCCAGTTCCCGTCTGTTGGATATTAAAGCGAAGTACGGCCCGAAAGCTATTATGACTACCGGGTCATCCCGTGGTCCGGGTAATGAAGCTAACTTTGTGATGCAAAAATTCGTACGTGCAGCGATCGGTAGTAATAATATCGACTGCTGTGCGCGTGTCTGACACGGCCCTTCGGTTGCAGGTCTGCAGCGTTCGGTCGGTAATGGCGCAATGAGTAATTCAATCGTTGAGATTGAAGATACCAAATGTATTTTTGTTTTCGGTTACAATGCCGCAGACTCACACCCTATCGTCGCCCGTCGTATTCTTAAAGCGAAAGAGAAAGGTGCTCAGATTATTGTTTGTGATCCGCGTTATATTGAAACTGCGCGTATTGCAGATATTCACTTACCTCTGAAAAACGGCTCTAACATTGCGCTTATCAATGCATTTGCGCATGTCATTATCGAAGAGAATCTGCAAGATAAAGCCTTTATCGATGCACATACAGAGCAATTCGATACGTATCGCGAGTTAGTTGCGCCATATACGCCGGAATCAGTGGAAGCGACAACCGGTCTTAAAGCCGATGATATCCGCAGAACTGCCCGCATGTATGCGAAAGCTGAAAATGCTGTCATTCTGTGGGGTATGGGTGTTACGCAGTTTTATCAGGGTGTGGAAACTGTCCGCGCACTGACCAGTCTGGCGTTACTGACCGGTAACATGGGTAAACCGCATGTCGGTGTCGGCCCTGTCCGTGGTCAGAATAACGTTCAGGGTGCCTGTGATATGGTCGCACTGCCGAATACACTGCCGGGTTATCAGTATGTGGAAGATAAAGCATCACTGGAGAAATTCGCCAAATTCTGGGGCATTGATAAAATGCCGGAAGAATTAGGTATTCCGTTAAGTGAAGTTCCGCACTTTATTGATGAAGGCGTGCTGAAAGCACACTACGTGATGGGTGAAGATCCGCTTCAGACTGAGCCGGATCTGGCAACTATCCGTCGTACCTTCGACAAACTGGATCTGCTGATAGTCCAGGATATCTTTATGACCAAAACGGCGGCAATTGCTGACGTTATTTTTCCTGCCACATCCTGGGGTGAGCATGAAGGTGTTTATACCGCAGCGGATCGCGGCTTCCAGCGCTTCTATAAAGCGGTTGAGCCGGTCGGTGATGTGAAAAAAGACTGGGAAATTATCAGTCTGATGTCCACCGCGATGGGTTACCCGATGCACTACAACAACACCAAAGAGATTTGGGATGAGTTACGTGAACTCTGCCCTATCTATTATGGTGCGACGTACGAGAAAATGGCAGATCTCGCGTATATCCAGTGGCCGTGCCGCGACGTTGATGACAGTGACCAGGGGACAGAATACCTGTATGACGGCGGGCAGTTTGATACCCCGAACGGCAAAGGGCAGTTCTATACCTGTGACTGGCATCCGCCGATTGACAAGCTGAGTGATGAATATCCGATGGTACTGGCAACAGTCCGCGAAGTCGGTCACTACTCTTGTCGTTCAATGACCGGTAACTGTAAAGCACTGGCTGCCCTGGCAGATGAACCTGGTTTTGTTCAGATCAATACTGCGGATGCGAAAGAGCTGGGTATTAAAGATCAGGAACTGGTTTGGGTGTCATCCCGTCAGGGTAAAGTTATCACCCGTGCGAACGTCAACGATCGTCCTAACAAAGGGGCGATTTACATGACTTACCAGTGGTGGATTGGTGCGTGTAATGAGCTGGTGGCAGAAAACCTCAGCCCGATTACCAAAACACCGGAATATAAATACTGTGCGGTTCGCATTGAACCTATTGCGGATCAGCATAAGGCTGAACATTATGTTGTTCAGGAATATACCGCTATTAAACGCCGTCTGCGTGAAGCAGCGGAAGGGTGTTAATTCCGTCATCGTAATATGATAAAAAAACCAGCGTTCAGAAATGACCGCTGGTTTTTTATTTTCTATAATTTAATTATTAAACTAACAATTAAACGGCATTAATTCAGTTTCTGATTTCTGGTAACAATATCGTGCATAAAGAATAAATGAACATATTGAGACAGGTGTTTTGTTTAATTGCGAAATGCTTTTTCTTGAGACGCATTCTTATTTAGAAAGTCATTATGAAAATAAATATCAGATTAATGATTATCTTCTTCAAATATATCCTGTACGGAAATACCTAACCGTTGCATGCGGGATAATAACGTAGTGCGTTTCAGTCCCAGACGCGTTGCTGCTCCCCGCGCCCCTGCGACCACACCATTGGTGGCTTTCAGCGCATCAATAATCCGATCCCGCTCTTCATCATCATTTTCCGGTGCGGTGGTCTGCATCCGTTTTTCCAGTGAACTTGGTGTTTCAAGCGCCGTTTTCAGGCGGGAAAGCTTTGGGATATTAAGCTCATGGAGCTGAATGTTCAGTGTGTTACCGCGCGTGAGGATAACCGCCCGCTCAATCACATTTTCCAGCTCGCGCACATTGCCGGGCCACGGATAACGGGCCAGTTTCTCCAGTGAATCGCGGGGAATACAGTCAATTTTCCGGTTCATCCGCTGTGCAATTTTTTGTGTGAACCAAGTCGCCAGCAACGGAATATCTTCAGGGCGGTCCCGCAGCGGCGGGATCCAGATAGGAAACACATTCAGGCGATAGTAGAGATCTTCACGAAACTCACGGTCATCCGTCATCGATTTCAGGTTACGGTTCGTGGCGGCAATCAGACGGACATCGACCGGGATAACCTTATTACCGCCAATCCGTTCAATTTCCCGCTCCTGTAACACCCGCAGCAATTTTGGCTGGAGATCCAACGGCATATCACCGATTTCATCCAGGAACAGAGTGCTTTTATCTGCCATTTCAAAGCGGCCGATATGGGTTGTGGCAGCCCCGGTAAACGCCCCTTTATCATGCCCGAACAGGTCGCTTTCCAGCAGCCCGGACGGGATGGCCGCACAGTTCATTTTAATCATACTGCGGTGATGGCGGGCGCTCAGACGATGGATTGCCCGGGCGATAAGTTCCTTCCCGGTGCCGGTTTCACCGAGGATAAGCACGGTGCTGTCACTGTTGGCAACCAGATCCACCTGCTCAAGAATGTTGCGCATTGCATCACTCTGGAAAATGATTTCACTGAAGCTTTCATTATTATGAATCTGTTCATTCAGCCACAGATTTTCATGTTTCAGACTGTCTTTCAGACGGGTAATTTCCCCGTAAGCCGCCGCATTATCGACAGCAATCGCAAACCGGGCTGCAATTTGTTTAAGCAAATTACAGCTGTCATCCGTGAAAACAGTATTGTTTTCATGGGATAACACCAAAACACCAAGTGGTTTATGGTTAAAGGCCAGGGGGAGCAGCAGTGTTTCTGACATTCCCTGGGCACAGACATGCTGATATAACGGATCTTGTGTTCCGCTGTTGAGTGTCAGCCGCATAGGCTGATTGCTGTCAAGCACCTGCGCCAGATCAGGGTGCAGCTCATTCAGATGATACAGTGTTTTCTCAACCGGCTTGGAACGCTGATAATAACTTGAATAACAAAGGTATACAGCAGAACTGTAGTTGTCACACAGTGCAATACTTATCTGGCTCAGTCCGAAAAACCGGTGAATTTCACGGGATACTTCAGCAACTAATCCATCCATCTCCAGATGGGACAGGACAGAATTTGTGATATCAACCAATATTCTGTACTGGTCACGTTCATGGCGTATGTGTTCGGTCTTTTCAGTATTGTCCACAACGTCTCCGCTCGTCTTCGTCTTCATCATTCCTGATCGGACGGTTTGCTCTTAAAAATAATCCTGCTCTGAATAGTTATAGGTATAAATAAGTTTCAGAGAGGTAATAACCATTATTGTAATGACTCTATAAAAAAAGAATATCGTTGTCTGATTTAAGTTTGATCCAATCCCCTATTTTTCTTCGGGGTGAAAACTTAATATATTATGACACATAACGATAAAGAAATTATCGTCAAAAATGTCGAATCGTGTGACGACTATTTTTAGTATGGTACGCAGTTCGACAGTACTATTTATTAATACGCTGATTTCACTGGTTTTTAAAAAAAATGCAGAACTGGCACGATGCATGCTTATTTCCTGATTATTCTAATCAGAAGATGGCTGCACCGGGAATGCTGGGTGTGGGGTCGTCGTGTATCATTCAGGAGAGTATGATGAACCGTTTCATCATTGCAGACCCAAAAAAATGTATTGGCTGTCACACCTGTGAAGTCGCTTGTGTCGTTGCCCACCAAGAGCAGGAAACCGGTATTGAAACCATGGTTCAGGATGGTTTTTTCCCCCGTATCCATGTGATGAAAGGGTACACTATCAGTACGGCGGTTGTATGCCGTCAGTGTGAAGATGCACCATGTGCCAATGTTTGCCCGAACGGCGCTATCAGTCGTAAAGATGATTTTGTTTATGTCGATCAGTCAAAATGTATCGGCTGTAAAACCTGTGTTATTGCCTGTCCTTACGGCACAATGGAAGTGATCAGCCGTCCGGTTGCGCAGATGGCCACTGCACTGAATACTATCGCTCAGTATCGTGCTGAAGCCCATAAGTGTGATCTTTGTAATACACGTGCGGGCGGCCCTGCGTGTGTGGAAGTATGTCCGACACAAGCATTGATCGTTGTTGACCGTAATCGTATGGATGAGATTGTAAAAGAGCGTCGCCGGCGTGCAGCATTTGAAATGCCGGCTGATCTGATGTCCTGAGGCCCGGCTGATGCATGAAGTTACGTTATGTCAGAATGCGCTTGATATTATTGAACAGCAGGCAAAACAGAGCGGGGCGCAGCGCGTTACCGGCGTCTGGCTTGAACTGAGTACAGTGTCCTGCATTGAAAAGGACGCACTGCATTTTTGTTTTGATATCGTTTGCCGTGATTCGGTGGCGGAAGGTGCTGAGCTGCATGTTACCATTGTACCGGCACAAGCCTGGTGCCGTGATTGTCAGAAGGCCGTCAGTGTGCCCGGGTTAAGTACCGGATGTCCGCATTGCGGCAGCCATAATCTTCAGGTAGACAGCAGCGACGCCATGCAGGTGAAGCAAATCGAAATTGAATAGTCCCGTAAGGGCATTTTAGCAAATCAGGAGCCGGTTATGTGTTTAGGTATTCCCGGGCAAATTGTCACTGTAGGTGAATCTGCGACAGACAATGCGCAAGTTGAAGTATGTGGTGTCAGACGGGATGTGAATATCGCGCTGGTTTGTGAAGGTGAAACGGCAGCTATGCTGGGCAAATGGGTATTAGTGCATGTTGGTTTTGCAATGAGCATTATTGATGAACAGGAAGCCCGCGATACACTGGATGCCTTGCTCGCAATGGAAAGTGTTGAAGAAGATGTTTCTTATTTTCTGCGTGGTAACGCATAGAGTTTCTGATATTTTTTCGATTTTTATAAAAAAAACACCCGAAACATCATCGGGTGTTTTTTTTATATTACTATGATTTTATTGGTTAATATTTGCACGTAATGGTCGCTGCGTTTAAATATAAGCAGTATTAATATTTGATGTTTGTGTTTATAGAGTAAAATACTTTTCATCGCGAATTAAATAACCATTTAGAACTTTGTTTCTTTATATTTACGGGGCTATAATACGCCACACTACATTACTTATGTAGCGAAACAAAAAGTGGCGATAAGCATATTATCGCAGTACTTTAATACGGATATATCAAATTATATTGCCCGGGAAGGGCGTAAAGGATTAAAAATGAAAGAATTAAACTTCGTTGAAGTTAATGCAGTTTCTGGTGCCGGCCGTCTTCAGGACGCTATGACTTCATTTGGTGGCCGTATCGGTACTAAATTTGGCGGGGAAAAAGGTGCAGCACTGGTTTCTGGTTTGGGTAACAAACTGGGCGGCCGTGTTGAAACTGCTCTGAAAGGTATCCCTGTTGTTGGTAAACTGATCGGTAAATTATTAGGTTAATTACCGCTTTTTTTATGAACAAAAAAATAACAAAAGTTAGTCATGTATTTTTGAAAACGTCTGTTTGTATAAACGTTAATTTCTATTTCTGAACAGATCCTGTCAGAAAAGAACAATCTGATTTTTGTTATGTATAAACCCGCATATATGCGGGTTTTTTGTTTTTTTCTTATCGCACAATTATCTGGTTTGTGCTAAAAACTAATTATAAAATTAAATAGTAGTGATATTGAAAACCTGTGATTTAACCCGGTAGTATGTAACTTCATTATATGTTCACGAAGTTTTCATTCCGGTATCAATGCGGTTATCGGTTATTTACCGGACAATAAAATCAACCTGATGGCAGACAGTAAGGATATACCCTTGTTCATTCAAACTTCAGGCTCATTGGCTGCATCCTGAATGACGTTGGGTATAGATTCTGAATTATCTGAGCGGGATGGTACTCGCATTCAATACCGTGTTTATGGTTTCATGGTTTCTGAGAGATAAAACCGAGGATAAGTATATGGTTCAGGCGACGCTGCTGTCAGGGATTATTCAGGCTTTAATGAAGCATCAGGGGCGGGCACAGCGGGATCCGCATTATCCGGGCTGGCATGCGGCACCTGTCTGCGGTTTGATGAATGATCCTAACGGGTTTATTTATCATAAAGGTCGCTGGCATCTGTTTTATCAATGGAATCCTTTTGGCTGTGAACATGAGAAAAAATGCTGGGGACACTGGCACTCAGAAGATTTGGTTCACTGGACTCATGCACCGGTTGCGTTGTTACCTTCCGGAAATAATGATTCCGGCGGGTGTTTTTCCGGAAGTGCCGCAGATAACGAAGGCACCCTGACGCTTTGTTATACCGGCAATATTGAATACAGCGACGGCTCACGAGCGGCCAGGCAGTGTCTGGCACGGGAGAAACCTGACGGCGGATTTGAAAAATACGGACCGGTACTCGGGCTGCCCGAAGGATATAGTGGTGATGTGCGGGATCCGAAAATCTGGCGGCATAATAACCGCTGGTATATGGTGCTGGGCGCCCGCGATAATAATGATAAAGGCAGAGTGTTGCTGTATGACGCCGCAGAATTAGGTGACTGGACGCTGCGTGGTATTCTGGCAGGCAGTCATTATGGTGGCCTGGGTGATGCGGGATATATGTGGGAGTGCCCGGATCTGTTCAAATTGAACAGTGAATGGGTTTTATTATGTTGCCCGCAGGGAATGCCCCGTGACGCAACCCGTTTTCTTAACACCTATCCGAGCGCTTACCTGGTCGGGCAGTTTGATTATGAAAGCAAAATTTATAATCATAAGCCGCAGATAAATGAGGTGGATGCAGGGTTTGAGTTTTACGCGCCGCAGACATCACTGGCAGAAGATGGCCGCCGTATCATGATTGGCTGGATGGGCGTGCCTGATGGTGAGGAAATGTTGCAGCCGACGATAAAAAATGGCTGGATCCATCAGATGACCTGTCCGCGTGAATTATCATTGCGCAAAGGGCATTTGTATCAGCAACCGGTTGCCGAGCTTAAACAACTGCGCGGCGCTGGCGGGCAATGGTCAGGTGAGGCGGATAATGCACTGGAACTGAATGCCAGACGCCTGGAAGTTATTATCAAACTGACCGGACCGCTTATCCTCAATTTCAGCAAACAACTGATTTTTTCCTATGACGGACAGGAAATCCGTTTATCACGCCGCAGTCTGATAAGCGGAGTTTGGCTGCATCGTTACTGGCAGGGTGAAGTGACACAACTCCACATTTTCACTGATCATTCCAGTGTTGAGATTTTTATCAATGATGGTGTTGCGGTGATGAGTAACCGTTATTTTCCTGTACAGCCCGCCACACTGAGTTTCCGCGGGCTTTCTCATGTTCAGCTCAGCTATTGGCAACTGAATATGGCAGAAGTGGCATAATTATTATGCAGTAAATAATGATGCAGTAAAAAGACCGGCTCAAAAGAGCCGGTCTTTTTTATCAGGCAGTTACCGTGATTACAGGGTAAACACACCAATCACAGCCATCACACTGAGGATCGTGGCTAAACCATAAAACACCCAGCGTCCGGCAGGGACGTGGATTTTCAGGTCATGCATACAGTGATGGAGACGGTGAAGCGCACACCAGATTGGCAGGATAATCATCAGCAGCAGGAATACTTTACCGATGAAGCTCTGACAAAATGCCAGAACCCGCCCGTAATTAAGCGCACCATGTGCAATATCAAACGGCAGCATAAAGGCCAGCAGCACAATAACGGCAGGTGCGACAATCGCACTCCACATACCGCCCGCACCAAACAAACCCCAGAAAACAGGTTCTTGTGAGCGTTTCGGATTTGGATTAATCATTTTCGGCTTCCTTCCTTATCACAGCAGTGCAACGGCGAGAATAGCGGCGTTCACAATGATGGTAACCACCCAAAGCCCGCGTACAACCGGCTCCGGTCCCATTTTTTCATTTTTAATGACAATGTTGACAGCCTTGGGTGCCAGCTGAAACCAGGTGACAGTGTGCAGCAGTGTACCGGCAAGTGTCAGGATATTGATTAACACCACAACCGGGTTTTGCAGCAGATGGACATAACCTGCCCAGTCAGCGGGACCACCTTTCAGGCAGTAAACACCGTACATCACCAGCAGGCTGAACCACAGCTGAACAATCGCTGTACCTTCCCGCACCATGTAAAAACGGTAAAAACCGAGCTTATTCCACCATGTCGGTGTCATTTCACGCACATAAGGTTTACGTTTGGTCGTCATTTCTCTCTTCCTTATTGTGGTTTCAGACGGGCAATAATAAAGTCTTCCGCACTGGCGACTTTCCCCTGCTGAATTGCTGCCGCCGGATCCACATGTTTCGGACAAACTTCAGAGCAGTAGCCCACGAATGTACAGCTCCACACCCCGTTATCACCATTGATTTGCGCCATGCGCTCTTTTTTACCGTGGTCACGGCTGTCAGTGTTGTAACGTTGAGCAAGCGCCAGGACACCCGGCCCGAGAAATTCCGGGTTCAGCCCGAACTGCGGACAGGCGGCGTAGCACAGACCACAGTTAATACAGCCTGAGAACTGATGGTATTTCGCCATCTGTGCCGGTGTCTGATTATTCGGTCCTTCAGACGGCTTGCGATCATTGCCGAGAATGTAGGGCTTAATCGCTTCCAGACTCTCAATAAAGTGAGTCATATCGACCACCAGATCGCGCTCGACCGGGAAATTCCCCAGGGCGTCAATTTGCATACCTGCCGGATATTCGCGCAGGAACGTTTTGCAGGCGAGTTTCGGTACTTTATTGACCATCATGCCGCAGGAGCCGCAGATAGCCATGCGGCATGACCAGCGGTATGAGAGGTCAGGAGCCAGGTTATCTTTGATATAGCCCAGCGCATCAAGCAGTGAAGTCTGCTCATCGTAAGGCACCTGATACGTCACATTATGCGGCTCACTATCCGTTTCCGGGTTATAGCGCATCACGGACATTTTCAGCATTTTCATCTCAGCCATTGACGTTTTCCTTCTCTTTATTCGCCTGTTCAGCCGCAGCAGCTTCGCCGCCGTAAACGCGTTTTGCCGGCGCGGATTTGGTGATTTTCACATCACTGTATTCCAGGTGCGGCGAGCCATCCGGATTATGGAAAGCGAGGGTATGTTTCAGGAAGTTGACGTCATCACGCTCTGTACAGCCTTCATCCAGACGCTGGTGGGCGCCACGGGACTCTTTGCGGTTAAGCGCCGAGTGCGCCATACATTCCGCCACATCCAGACCAAATCCTAACTCAATGGTATACAGCAGATCAGTATTGAAAACACTGGAATGATCGGTGATTTCGACCCGTTTAAAACGCTCTTTCAGCTCCGCCAGTTTATCGACAGTTTTCTGCATCAGTTCCGGCGTCCGGTAGATACCGCAGCCTTCTTCCATGGACTCGCCCATTTCATCGCGCAGTTTCGCCCAGTTTTCTGTGCCCTTCTGGTTCATCAGCGCTTTCAGATTGTTTTCGATATCCGCTGTGCGGGCGTCGATAGCATTACTGTTGGCGGAGTGAGTTTCCTGTGCGTGTTTTGCCGCTTGTTCCCCGGCCAGACGACCAAAGACCACCAGCTCTGCCAGTGAGTTTGAACCAAGGCGGTTAGCCCCGTGCAGACCGACAGACGAACATTCACCGACCGCAAACAGCCCTTTGATCCGGGTTTCACAATGCTGATCAGTTTCGATGCCGCCCATAGTATAGTGCGCGGTCGGACGAACCGGGATAGGCTCTTTTACCGGGTCCACACCTACGTAAGCTTTTGACAATTCACAGATAAAAGGCAGGCGCTCAAGCAGTTTTTTCTCACCGAGATGGCGAAGATCCAGATAAACCACATCACCACGGTTTGTTTTCACGGTGCGGCCTTTGCGCCACTCATGCCAGAATGCCTGGGACACTTTATCGCGCGGTCCGAGTTCCATATATTTGTTTTCAGGATGGCCGAGCGGGGTTTCCGGTCCCATGCCGTAATCCTGTAAATAGCGGTAACCATCTTTATTGACCAGTATCCCGCCTTCACCACGGCAGCCTTCTGTCATCAGAATGCCTGAGCCCGGCAGACCGGTCGGGTGATACTGGACAAACTCCATATCCCGCAGCGGAACACCGTGACGGAAGGCCATTCCCATACCATCGCCGGTCACAATGCCGCCATTGGTGTTATAACGGTAAACGCGTCCGGCACCGCCGGTTGCCATAATGATTGAGTTGGCGCGGATCTGAACTTTCGTGCCTTCCATCATATTGAGTGCCACCAGACCACGCGCCCGGCCTTCATCTACAATAATATCGAGGACAAAATGCTCATCAAAACGCTGGATCTGCGGGTATTTCAGCGAGGTCTGATACAGCGTATGCAGCATGTGGAAGCCGGTTTTATCGGCGGCAAACCAGGTCCGCTCTATTTTCATCCCGCCGAAGCGGCGGACATCCACGGAGCCATCTTCTTTGCGGCTCCACGGGCAGCCCCACAGTTCCAGCTGCGTCATCTCAGCCGGACAATGCTCAACAAAATACTCAACTACATCCTGCTCACATAACCAGTCGCCCCCGGATACCGTATCATTGAAATGATAATCATAGGAATCATGGGATTGCGTCACAGCCGCAGAGCCACCTTCTGCGGCAACGGTATGGCTGCGCATCGGGTAGACTTTTGAGATCAGAGCAATTTTCAGGTGCGGGTTGGCTTCAGCGGCAGCAATTGCTGCCCGTAACCCGGCACCACCAGCCCCGATAATTGCGATATCGGCATTAAAGGTTTGCACTGTGCTTCTCCATTGTTCAGGTAAATCGAAAGTTAAAATGTAAAAAAAAATCTAAAACGAATATTTAAAATTGTTATCAGTAACCGAATCCTTTCAGTTGATTGGAATGCCAATCATTCGCGGTTACAAATCTGTAATAAAAATGATGTCTTATCTAAAGTATAACGAATAGCGGATCGTTTAAATTTGATGTAACCAAGGGTTTTCAACGCTAATTGAACGTTTTTTGGGATGATTACCTTGTAACTTAGCGTGATAACTCGAGTAATTATTTACTTGTATATTATTTTGTTTATTTTACGTTAAGACGAATATATAGAGTAAACAGATAATTAGCGCTAAAAGCATAGCGCATATTATTAGCTTAACAATAAATAAATGGCAGCAGTGTGAGTCGGCATGAAAATATCTGCTAAATCAGTCAGTTTTCGGGTATTTCACCCGCAGAAACATCAGGAGAAATAACGTATGTTACAAATATGTGATGTCCGTCACGACTGTGGATTATTTCGCTCCGATTATGTGCTTTTGTTTTCGTTTTTGTTCATTATCAATCATGGCGTTGCAAAAACAGGCTAAGCTATCTCTATAATAAAAGGAATGTGACTGAGAGGAACCCCATGTCTGATTCACCTGTCAATGAAACCGATGTCATTATTATCGGTGGCGGGGCAACCGGTGCCGGGATGGCTCGGGACTGTGCCCGGCGCGGTTTGCGTACATTATTGCTGGAGCGGTTTGATATTGCGACCGGTGCGACCGGTCGTAACCACGGTCTGTTGCACAGCGGTGCGCGTTATGCTGTGACCGATCCTGAATCCGCCCGTGAGTGTATTGCGGAAAACCGTATTTTACGGCGGATTGCACGTCACTGTGTCGAGGACACCGGCGGGCTGTTTATTACGCTGCCGGAGGATTCTCCTGAGTATCAGAACACATTTATGGATGCCTGCCGTGAAGCGGGCATTGATACACTACAGATGTCGCCGGAAGAGGCGCTGCGTTTTGAGCCATCGGTTAACCCTGCATTGCTCGGTGCGGTTAAAGTGCCGGACGGCACGGTTGATCCGTTTCGTCTGACAGCCGCCAATATGCTGGATGCCCGCGAACATGGTGCGCAGGTGCTGACGTACCACGAAGTGATGAGTATTCTGCGCCACGGCGATCAGGTAATTGGCGTGGAGGTTTATGATCATCATGAACAGCGCCGTTATCCGCTGTATGCCAATGTGGTGGTAAATGCTGCGGGGATCTGGGGGCAGCGCATTGCGGAGTACGCAGATTTGCGCATTAACATGCTGCCAGCCAAAGGATCGCTGCTGATCCTCGGGCACCGTATCAACCAGCGTGTGATCAACCGCTGCCGTAAACCGAGTGATGCCGATATCCTGGTGCCGGGAGATACCATTTCGCTTATCGGCACCACGTCAGTTCACATTCCTTATGATGATATCGACAACATGATTGTCACGGCAGATGAAGTGGATACGCTGATCCGCGAAGGGTCGCGCCTGGCACCGGCAATGGCACAGGCACGTATTCTGCGTGCATACGCAGGTGTCCGCCCGCTGGTGGCTGCAGATGATGATCCGACCGGGCGCAATATCAGCCGCGGCATCGTATTGCTTGACCACGAAAAACGCGACGGACTGCGCGGCTTTATGACGATCACCGGCGGCAAGCTGATGACATATCGCCTGATGGCAGAATGGGCGACAAATATGGTGTGCGAAAAACTGGGACACTCCGCGCTCTGCTCAACAGCCGATGAACCGCTGCCGGGCTCTGCACAGTCGGCAGAGCAAACGCTGCGTAAAGTTATTTCTCTGCCGGCACCGTTGCGCGGCTCTGCGGTTTATCGTCACGGCGACCGTGCCGCACAATTGCCGCACACAACGCGCCTCGATAAAAGCCTGGTGTGTGAATGTGAAGCCGTCACCGCAGGTGAAGTGCGCTATGCAGTGGAAAGTCTGACAGTGAAGAACCTGCTTGATTTGCGCCGCCGTACCCGTGTGGGAATGGGAACCTGTCAGGGCGAGCTGTGTGCCTGTCGTGCGGCGGGTTTACTGACGCAGCTGAATGTCACCACCGCGGAAAAATCGGAAACAGAACTGATGCATTTTCTCAATGAGCGCTGGAAAGGGGTTCGCCCGATAGCATGGGGAAATGCACTGCGTGAAAGTGAATTCACCAGTTGGGTTTATCAGGGGCTTTGCGGCCTGGAAACCGGCGGAGATGAAGGGCAGGGAGAACAGTATGAAATATGATGTGGTGATAGCGGGCAGCGGGCTGGCAGGATTGACCTGTGGTGTAAAACTGGCGGAAAGCGGACTGAGCTGCGCCATTATCAGTGCCGGACAAAGCGCGCTGCATTTCTCCTCAGCGTCACTGGATCTTCTCTCGGCACTGCCGGACGGGCAGCCGGTGACAGAGCCTTTCTCAGCACTGGCAGAGCTGGCGCGCCAGGCACCGTCTCATCCTTACAGTGTGATGGGTGAATGCGGGGTTCGCCGGGCAATAAGTCAGGCGATGGAGCTGCTGCAACAGGATGAACTGCAATTACAGGGGCGGGCAGAGAAAAATCACTGGCGTTTAACCCCGATGGGACAATGGCGCATGAGCTGGCTCAGCCCTGCGGTCGTGCCTGTTTTACAGGAAAAAAACAGCGCAGATCTGCCGCCTCTGGCTATTGTCGGGATCACCGGGTTTCTTGATTTTCAGGCAGAAATGACGGCGGCGGCACTTACCCGTTCAGGGCATCCGGCGCAGGCTTATACTATTCATCTGCCGTGCCTGGATAAGCTGCGTAATAATCCGAGTGAATTCCGCTCTGTTAATATTGCCCGCCTGCTGGATATCCCGCAGAACCGGCAGGAGCTGGCAGATGAACTGAAACAGTGCGGGATAGCAGAGCAGGCGCTGGTGTTACCCGCCTGCTTTGGTCTGGACGACCGGGATGCGGTAGAATTTCTTCAACAACAACTCGGTAAAACCGTGTATCAGTTGCCGACGCTACCGCCCTCTCTGTTGGGGATCAGGTTACATCAGGCGCTGCTGAACCGTTTTCGCCGCGCAGGTGGTTTTGTTATGCCGGGCGATACGGTGATTGCCGCACGCCGCGAAGGCTCGCGGATAACACAGTTATTCAGCCGCAATCACGGCGATATTCCGTTACAGGCAGATCAGTTTGTTCTGGCTTCCGGCAGTTTCTTCAGTAATGGATTGGCGAGTGACATTGACCATATCTATGAGCCGTTGCTCAATCTGCGTTTAACGGAAACTCTGCCGCGCAATGCATGGACATCGGCGGATCTGTTTGCGCGTCAGCGCTATATGGAAGCGGGTGTGGCGGTTGATGCACATCTTCACCCGGCGGATGATAACGGCGCAATTAGCAATCTTTATGCGATCGGTGCGGTACTGGGTGGTTATAACCCGTTACAGGAAGGATGCGGTGCCGGGGTATCACTGGCGACAGCCATGTATGCCGCAGAGCAGATCCTGACACAGGTGGCGGCGGACAAAAAAGTAATGCATGAAACGGAGGTGAATGCATGAGCGCGGGACAAACACTGTTTGAAAACTGCATCAAATGCACAGTGTGCACAACCTACTGTCCGGTGGCAAAAGTTAATCCCGATTATCCGGGGCCAAAACAAGCCGGTCCTGACGGGGAACGGCTGCGCCTGAAAGATTCGATGCTGTATGACGATGCGCTGACACTCTGTACCAACTGTAAGCGCTGTGAAGTGGCGTGTCCGTCTGATGTAAAAATCGGTGATATTATTGCGCGCGCAAAGCTGAAGTATCATCCGTCACGCCCGAAAATCCGTGATGCGATTTTAAGCCATACAGATCTGATGGGATCGCTCTCCTCGCCGTTTGCGCCGGTTGTTAATACTATTACCGGACTGAAACCGGTGCGTAAATTGCTGGATGCCGCGCTGAAAATTGACCACCGCCGCGAACTGCCGAAATACTCGTTCGGAACCTTCCGCCGCTGGTACAAAAAACAGCAGGCGGTGCAGGATAAATTCAGTGAGCAGGTCGCGTATTTCCATGGTTGTTATGTGAATTATAACCATCCGCAGCTCGGTAAAGATTTAATCCGTGTTTTTAACAGCATGGGGATTGGCGTGCAGTTGCTGGAGCGGGAAAAATGCTGTGGCGTGGCACTGATCGCCAATGGCTTTGAAAAACAGGCAAAAAAACAGGCAGCCGTGAATGTGGAATCGCTCACTAAAGCCATTGTTGAACAAAATATGCCGGTTATTGCGACGTCATCGACCTGTGCATTCACACTACGGGATGAGTATCCGCATATTCTGGATGTGGATACTGCGCCGCTGCGCGATAATATTGAACTGGTGACGCGTTACCTTTACCGGCTGATGCAGCAAGGGCGTAAGCCCGCGCTGCGTCATACGCCGCTGAGAGTGGGATATCACACGCCATGTCACATGGAAAAAATGGGCTGGACGGCGTATTCCCTCGAACTTATCCGCTCAATCCCCGGCGTGGAACTGATTGTGCTGGATTCACAATGTTGTGGTATTGCAGGGACTTACGGTTTCAAAAAAGAAAATTATGAAACCTCGCAGGCCATTGGTTCGCCACTTTTCCGCCAGATAGAAGAGTGCGGCATTGATATGGTGATCAGTGACTGTGAAACCTGCAAATGGCAGATCGAAATGTCCACCAGTAAAAAATGTGAGCATCCGATCTCCCTGCTGGCGCGGGCATTGGCATAAATATCAGATAACAGGAACCGGCTGCGGCCGGTTTTTTTTACCGCAGTGCATAGAGTATAAACCGCATTTTCTATTCATATTATTCTCTTTTTCGGTGTTAGCATCCCGGTGACTTTTTAAAAATCATAAAGATACTGAAAATAATATGCATCGCGTAACAAAGAGTACAGTCACAAATTCCATCACAAAAGCCATCTGATTTATATGATGTTGAATAAATTACAGGTGATATGTCAGTTTTTGATGCCAAAATCGGCGTTTAGTTATTGTCACTCAATCAGTCGTTTTTGTGACAAACCATGTTATTGTCGGGCGTGGGGAAAATCTGGGTTCCGGCGTAGAACCCCGGTTTATTGCCATGTGTATTTTATACCCAATTGGCCGAGGTAAAATGTTTGGCGATTGTTGCTACCGGATGTAATACCTGCATTTTTCGTATATCCCCAAGTGCTTGGTTCAACGGCAAATCCGCTCCATAAGGTTAGTTTTGGCGTTAAGTCATAAAATACCTGAGTACCGATACGGTAACCATCTTTGACCTTTTGAGTCGTGCGTTGATTACTGTCATAGTTGTGCTCGTTTAAGTAATAACGGAAATATGGCACCACACTCCAATCTTGATTCAGCGTGATTGGGAAATAACCACGGATTTGGTTTTGTTCCCATGTTTTATTGAAGTTTTTATCCCAGGTCCAGTCAGTGTACATGTAAAGTTTAGCAGTAGCGGAATCATTTACTTTATATACAATACCGTGCTCTGATTCCCACTCATAGCTATTTGGTGCATGGAAATTATCGTAATGATAGAACGCATCCCAGAAGTTAAACGCCCATTTATCATTGAAATTATAAGTGCCGGCAGGCATTAACCAAAACAAGGTATTGGATGGGCGTGCTTGTGAATCAGGGGCTGAGTCATTGGATTCTTTACGGTAAGTGACGTTCAAATTAAATTGCCCGATATCACCGGAATACATTTCCCGGGTTGCCCCTATTTGTGTCCGGTTCCGAATAAATGAATCTTTTGATGTTGAAAAATTATGGTTATAGCTTCTCAATGACTCCTTATGTTCGAGAAAAAAACGCCATTTAGAGTCTGGGTTTGATAAAAACAATTGCCCAACCATGGTTGTTTTATCATAAATTTTACGACCACTGGTGTTGTAGTGTCCTTCGAATTTTTCTAATTCCATATAAACATTGGAAGAAATTCGCCAATAATCATTATTAACTTGATCAGCTGCAAACGCTGTAGCCATAAATCCAGTTGCAGTAATGAGAAGTAAGCCATTTAATGAAGTTTTCATAGTCATCCTTTAATTATATAATTTTATATTCCAAATCACTTGTACGTTGGCTGCACTTCCCCTCAGTAATACTCAATTTTTGGGTGTAAAAAGCCATCTTCTTTATTGAATAGATAGAGAGGACGATTATTTTTATTAATTAGTTAGCAGTGTTGTAAGTTTCACCGTGACCATAAGGGAACAAGACTTTGCTTCCTTGTGGGTTTTTGATGTTAACCGGCAGTAAGCCTTTTGGTGGATTTAGCGGTTGTGCGTGGTTGTTTGCAAATAGGGTACGTAATCCACTGCGGATATTTGTCTCTAACGAGTTACGGTTGTTATTGGTGATATCAAAACCGGTAATACCGTATATAGCGATATTTGCTTTTACATTTTTTAGGTAAGCAATGTCATAGGGGTTACGGGAAGCTATCACCACTAAAGGTGTCTTAGTTTTATTAGATTCATCAATGATTAGTTGAGCATTTACCGGGTTATTTTTTAGGTTGTAAGTGGTCAGTAACACTAAATCCTGGTTTTTTATTAATGTTTCAACTTCATTTTTAGTCAGCGTATTTTCATTGAGTTTAATCATATGTTCATTGCTTTGAATCTTAACCCCTGTTTCTTCTGCAATATCATTTAAGTGTTTTTGAATCAGAGTATTACGCGGTTTTTCATCGGAAATAATTAAGATTCGGTTCTGTGGTTTCAGTACAAAAGGAAGAATATCTTCATTTTTAATCAGTGTAATTGCTTGCTCAGAGACCATATTCTCGAGATCTTTATGACCCTCAGAGGCAACGACTTGCAAGGCAACATTCACATCTACCGGCTGCGCCGTAATTTCTTGCTGAAGTTTTTTCAGTACCACGCGTTTTGCTGATTCATCAATTCGTTTCTTCAGCTCAGGATTTTTCCCGGCCTGTGATTCTAAATGGCGATACATATTGTCAAGGCTGGTCACTGCTTCGTTATTCCACATTTTAATTGGCATGAGAACAATGTCAGAGCCTGCGAGTAGTGAGGTTTCAACAGCCCAATTCATATCAAAATTATCCGCAATTGCGCCCATATCCATCGCATCTGTGATAATCAAGCCATCATATTTGAGTTCTCCACGTAAAATATCGTACAAAATCGGCTTGGAGAGTGTGGCGGGAGTTCCCACCTCTTTGCCTGTTAATGTTTTGATTTTTCGGTTATCAAGCGCAGGCACAATAATATGTGCTGTCATGACAGCATCAGCACCGTGAGATAACGCGTATTTAAATGGTGGGAGTTCTGTTGAGCGCCATGTTTTAGCGTCTGAATTTACCACAGGTAAGTCAACGTGTGAGTCAGAGGAAACATTGCCATGACCGGGAAAATGCTTTAGTGAAGTCAGTAAATTATATTTGTGGATACCTTTAATATAATAGGTAGAGAGATTTTCCACCAAAAGTTTATTATCGGAGTAAGAACGAACACCAATCACTGGGTTATTTTGATTGTTATTAACATCAACGACTGGGCCAAAGTTGATATTGAATCCTAAACTTGATAATTCGTAGCCGTGGATCATTCCTGTTAATTCAGCCAATGCGGGATTACGGGTTGCTCCCAGAGCCATGTTACCCGGCATTTCTGTACCAACGTGTAAACGTGTCACATAACCGCCTTCTTGGTCAATTCCAATAAATAACGGTAGATTACTACGAGAAGACTGTAATTGGTTGATAAGAGCGACGGTTTGCGGTGTATTAATTAAATTTTCACGAAATAGAATAACAGATCCTAAATGATACTGATTGATGACTTTAGATACTTCGTCATTCATGGCTAAAAATGGTACAGGCTCACCATTTTGGTCTTTGTTCCAATGCCTAAAATCTAACATAAACAGCTGGCCTATTTTTTCAGCTTCAGACATATTTTTTACAATTTCTTCAGCAGATTTTTGTTTATCTTTCCATAAATTAGTTAACTGTGCTTGTGTCATGGGGGCAGCTACTGACAATGTACTAAATATACAGACAGAAAGTAAGGCAAGTTTTTTCATTTTATTATTCTCCATTTATTTTTAAGAGATAATAAGTAGTCAAGGTTGTTTATAATGTGAGAAAAATCACGATTGACAGTATTCTTTATTTATAAGCGACAGGAATAGCATGTGATAATATAACAAAGCAATCTCGCTTATTAGCATGATTTATAAAAAAATAATTTTTAGAATGCTCGGTTATTTGCTGGAATAATTTAATTTTAGTGTTATTCCATTATGTGATCTGTGCTGAAAATACCGGTGGATAAATTACTCCTTTAATTTGTCGTGTAAGGTGTAATCTATATGTCCTATAAATTAATATGTATTAAATGATGTTTTATGCTCAATGAAAAATATAAAAATAACCCTAAATACGTTTTCAGGATCAAATCGATATTTATTTAAAAAGTACAATAAAAATCCCCCGTTATTTTATCGGGGGATTGTGTCGAATAAATAGGCTTTTACTCACCATACTTCAGGATGCCCGTCTATCTTTGCTTATCGCCCACAGGCATCCCGAACTAACTTACATAATCAATTAATAAAGCCAGTCACGACCCATGCGATCGGCTGCCATGATGGCGGCGTAAACCTGGTCTGAATCGACTTCAAATGGCATATTGTAGATGGTTTCGTTGTCGGCACAGCTCAGTTCGGCAACCGCCATCACTTTTTCTTCCAGTTCAGGACCGATGCTGTCCACACCCAGCTCTTCCAGTGTAATTGGCAGGCCGACCTGTACGCAGAACTCCAGAACCATCTCCAGCTCTTCTGCCGGGGCATTTTCCAGCACTAACTGAACGAGTGTACCGAAGGCGACTTTCTCACCGTGATACATATGGTGGCACTCTTCCAGCGCGGTAAACCCGTTATGGATAGCGTGCGCTGCCGCAAGACCGGCACTTTCAAAGCCCAGCCCGCTGAGCAGGGTATTGGCTTCAATAATATTTTCCACCGCTTTGGTGCTGACACCGGCTTCCACCGCCAGTTTGGCTTTGATGCCGTCACTGAGCAGCGTATCGAAACAGAGTCCGGCAAGAGACAATGCCGCCAGTGTTGTACCGCCGCCTGCCATAGTCATTTTACCGGCTGTACTGCATGCGCGGGCTTCAAAATAGGTCGCCAGAGCATCACCCATACCGGCAACCAACAGGCGGGCAGGGGCGCGGGCAATAATATTGGTATCCATCACAACCACATTCGGGTTCTGCGGATAGAACAGGTAGCTGTCAAACGCACCGAGTTCATTATAAATAACGGACAGTGCGCTGGTCGGCGCATCCGTGGAGGCGATAGTCGGGGCAATAATCACCGGCACCTTTGCAAAATGCGCAACCGCTTTTGCGGTATCCAGTGTTTTACCACCGCCAACACCCAGTACTGCCTGGCATTTATGGTTTTTCGCCAGTTTGGTCAGGCGCTCGATCTCTTCATGAGTACATTCGCCCCCGAAGATTTCAACGACACCGGAAACTTCATATTCGCTCAGGCTTTCATTTACGATTTCGCCTACCA
Source organism: Morganella psychrotolerans (assembly GCF_965118875.1). Classification (GTDB taxonomy): domain Bacteria; phylum Pseudomonadota; class Gammaproteobacteria; order Enterobacterales; family Enterobacteriaceae; genus Morganella; species Morganella psychrotolerans_C. The sequence goes on along the minus strand of NZ_CBCPJD010000010.1, from coordinate 173,881 downwards.
GTCCGTGGACAAATTTATCAGCAATCACCAACGTTTTTTCTGCTAGTGGTCTGATGTATTTACCCACATGGTAAAGCGCGTCCGGACCCTGAATGTATTTGGCCGGAGATTGGATCACTTTTAACATACTCAAACTCCTGAATGCATCGCGTTATGGTGTCTGTGAGGGATTATTCCGTCTGAATCAGACTATCAGTTACAACAACGGATATGTGAGACCTGACGCACTGTAATGGCCGGGAGTATCGCAGCAGATGGGGAAAATGTGATACATATCCTACATCCTGAATGACGTTGGGTACAGCCGACAGCGCAGAGTGAGGATAGTCACCCTGCGTGTCAGAAAAATGACAGGTTAGTGATGCGCGGGCAGTGAATCGTCGTCTTTCTGTTCGAAAAATGAGCGCAGGATAATATTGAGCAGCACGCCGTAGGCCGGCAGGAAAAAGAGCATGCAAATGGTCACTTTAAAGCTGTAATCCACCAGCGCGATTTCTACCCAGTTTTCCGCCATAAACGGATCTGTACTGCGCCAGAAAGCGATAAAGAAAAAGGCGAGCGTATCAATCAGATTGCCGACAAACATCGCAGCAGCAGGCGCAACATACCAGCGATGGTTCTGACGCAGGCGGTTGAATACACGCACATCAAGAATTTGCCCGAGGGCATAAGCCATAAAGCTGGCGGCGGCAATACGTGCCACAAACAGATTAAAGTGTGTCAGCGCTTCAAATCCCTGCCACTCTCCCTGAAAGAACAGAGCCGAGACAACATAGGAAATAGCCAGTGCCGGTATCATCACTGATGTGATAATTCGTCGCGCCAATGGTGCGCCGTAGATCCGCACTGTCAGGTCAGTTGCCAGGAAAATAAAGGGAAAGGTAAACGCGCCCCAGGTCGTGTGGAAGCCGAAAATCGTGATCGGCAACTGCACCAGATAGTTACTGGAGGTAATGATCAGAATATGGAAGAGCGATAACCAGGTCAGTGCCATAAGCCGCTGCCGGGGAGATAAATTAAACATATTGTACCTTTTTGGTGGTTGGGGTTAGGGAACCCAATAAACTCAGCGCAGGATGATACGCCGTTTGCGCAACAAAATCAAAGCGCGTGTCTTTCGTGTCTTTGTTGTGGCGACCGGTATTTCCCCGCCGGATGACGGGGAAATAAACCGCTTATTTTTAACGGCTCTCATATTGCTCAGCGGCATAGCTGATACTGGCAAACTCAAAAGGTTCGGCTTCAATGAATGCCCCTGCGGCATTACCGGAATAGATATTTGACTGTTTTTCGCCCAGCTCCAGCATTTTCACTTTTCCTGTTTCTGCCGAAAAATCAAGATTATTCAGATTGATCCAAAATGTATTGGGCGTCACGACCGATTCAAAAAAGTACACTTTGTTTTTCTGATCCGCAACGGTACGCCAGCGCGTGGAAGAACGCGGTGCTTTGGCGGTAACATTATCTGAATTGGCGCGGTTTTCCAGACGGTAAGGTGCTGATACATTACGGATAACACTGAACACTGATGCCAGAGTTTCATCTTCTGTGAGTGTCCGGGGAATATGATTGCTGTAAAAGGAGGCCCGGGTAAACCGATCCGAGGAACGGCTTGTACCCGGTAATGAACTGAACCCGTCAATTTCTTTCCAGTAGTTGTTCAGTGCGATTTGCTCACTGTACACCGGAGAATTTGTCAGTACGGAATAGTCGGGTGAATGGCTGATAACCTGCTTACCATTAATATACTCAATGATTGCGCTGTCACCCGTAGCATCAGAAACAGACAGGTGCAGTGAAACATACTTTCCGGCACCCGGAAAACTATCGGACACAACAATAAATTCTGATTTGCGCAGTGCTGTCACCGCTTCTTTAACAGTAGCGAAATTATCCAGAATATATTGTGCCCATGCGGAAATAGACAGGATAGATTTGTCTTTACTGTCCGGCGGGTAAACGGATTCTGACAACCAGAGCAGGTTTGCTGTCAGGCCTTTTTCATTCATGCCGTCTGTTGTGGAAACATCAAAGCCGGAAGCGATGACACTGCCGTAGCGGGATGTCCACCTCAGTCCGTGATCAGCCGGGGCTCCCTCGCGGTACATACCGCGGGGAAACAGCCATAAATTGGTATCGATAGTACGTGACCAGTCCATTGAGCGGGCGGTCAGAACATGATCATTATTTCCCTTATAGACCAGCCGGGTACAGGCTTCTGCCGGGAGGGCTGCTGTCAGTAAACAGGCTAATAATGCGGGGATCAGACACTGTGGTATATTTTTTTTCATTTCGGTTCTCCGTAGAAGATATACCGCAGAAGTGTGTCTGACAGAACGGCGGGTGGAAATAATTGTTTTTAATGTAAGGCACTAAAAACAGATACATAGGCACAGTACTGTTATTTACGGTATAATTCCCCGCCATTTTCTTTGACAGGACAACAATGATGCCTGATGCTTTTTCCTGTGCTGATAAAACCCTCGACACCCTCGGGCTGCGCTGCCCTGAGCCGGTGATGCTGGTGCGTAAAACCATCCGCGGCATGAATACCGGAGAAACCTTGCTGGTGCTGGCAGATGACCCTGCGACTACGCGGGATATCCCGGGGTTCTGCCGGTTTATGGAGCACGAACTGGTAGCACTGGACACAGATAATACGCCGTACCGCTATCTGATCTGTAAACATGACAGTGCGCTGTAATTATTCTTTTCAGGGACAGCTCCATGCTTGGTAGCCTCGATACCTTTCTGCTGGCACAGAAACACTCGTCACTGACCGGCTGGCGCCGGTTTATACTCGAATTCTGGTTTTTTGGTCTGAAAGAGGCGAGAGCCTGTTTATTTGCCGCGTTCTTTTTTCTGGCACTCTTTTTAGTCCCTGCAAAGGGTGTTTACGGCATCCCGCGTTATGATTTTCTGCTGATCCTGGCGGTACTCTTTCAGATTGGTATGGTGTGGAAAAAGCTGGAAACGGTGGATGAACTGAAAGCGATTTGTATTTTCCACGTCGTGGGGTTTGTGATGGAGTTATTTAAAACCTCATCGGCTATCGGCTCATGGAGTTACCCTGATTTTGCCTATACAAAGCTGTGGAATGTGCCGCTGTTTACCGGTTTTATGTACGCGGCGGTCGGCAGTTATGTGATTCAGGCGTGGCGCTTCCTGCATGTCCGTATTGAACATTTCCCGCCATACTGGCTGGCAACGCTTATCGCGCTGGCCATCTATGTGAATTTCTTTGCGCATCATTTTATCGGCGATTACCGCTGGTATCTCACTGCGTTTATTCTCGGACTGTACGCGCGCACGATGGTCTATTTCACGCCGTATGATAAAGAGCGCAAAATGCCGCTGTTACTGAGTTTTGTGTTGATTGGCTTTTTTATCTGGCTGGCAGAAAATTTCGGGACTTTTTTTGGTGTCTGGCAGTATCCTAATCAGATTGGTGCGTGGGCAACAGTCCATGCCGGAAAGTGGGGATCCTGGTCATTACTGGTGATTGTCACCTTCACTATTGTGGCGTACCTCAAACACATTAAAGCGACGATTCTGGTGGTCAGATAGCCGGTAGTTGGTAGCCGATAAAAAAGGGGATGCATTTGCATCCCCTTTCTGTTTTACAGCATTATATTTTACAGCATCGCAATATCAGCGGGTTACTTTTTCACTGCCCGCAGCAGGCGCACAGCGTTGGCGGTGACCAGTGCGGTTGCACCGGAGTCAGCCAGTACCGCAACCCACAGCCCGGTCAGCCCCATCAGTGTGGTCACCAGGAAGACTGCTTTCAGACCCAGCGCGATAGCAATGTTTTCGCGGATAACTCTGCGTGTTGCCCGGGACAGCGCGATGATTTCCGCAATACCGGTCAGGCGGTTGTGGGTCAGGGCTGCATCGGCTGTTTCCAGCGCCACATCTGTCCCGCTGCCCATTGCGACACCAATACCGGCGGCTTTCATTGCCGGAGCGTCATTGATACCGTCGCCCACCATCATGGTGCGGTGCTCTTCATTGAGCGCCATTACCGCTTTCACTTTATCTTCCGGCATCAGACCTGCGCGGAAATCCATTCCGACCGCATTAGCGATAGCGGCAGCGGCACGCGGGTTATCCCCTGTCAGCATCACGGCATTGACGCCCATTTTGCGCAACTGTGCGATAGCCTCTACTGCATCGTCACGCAGTGTATCCTGCATGGCAATAAGCCCGGTCAGTTGTTGGTCTGCGACCACCGCGACCACGGTTTTTCCTTCATTTTCAAGGCGGATGACTTCAGCCGCAGCAGTATCGGTCAGTAGTCCGTCAGCCAGTTTCCCCGGGGCGCTGACCAGTACATTGGTACCATTAAGGTTACCTTCAACCCCTTTACCTGCATGTGCTTTGCGGTTATCCGCTTCCGTGATGGTCAGCCCGAGTTCAGCTGTGCGTTCAAGAATCGCTTTGGCTAACGGGTGATGTGAGCCGCTTTCAACCGATGATGCAAAGGTCAGAACATCTGAATTACTGTGATTATTCAGCGCAACGATATCAGTAACCTGTGGCTTACCTTCTGTCAGTGTGCCGGTTTTATCCAGGGCAACGGTTGTCACTGTGCCCAGTTGCTCCAGTGCGGCACCGCCTTTAATCAGCGCACCACGACGGGTGGCTGCCGCCAGTGCGGAGGTGATAGCCGCAGGTGTGGAAATAACCAGCGCACACGGACAACCAATCAGCAGCAGGGTCAGACCACGGTAGATCCACGGATACCACTCAGCACCCATAAACAGTGGCGGAACCACAATCACCAGCGCAGAGAGCAGCATGATCATCGGCGTATAATAACGGCTGAACTGGTCGATAAACCGCTCAATCGGCGCTCTGCGCTCTTCGGCTTCCTCAATCAGCGTCATAATGCGGTCAATCGCATTCTGCCCCTGTTCAGAAACCACTTTCATTTGTACGGCTCTGTCGACAGAAAGCGAGCCTGCCGCAACTTTTTCGCCCTGTGCCCGCTCAACCGGGACGGATTCCCCGGTCAGTGCGCTTTCGTCGAAACTGGCGAACTCACTGAGCAGCTCGGCATCTGTCGGTAAACGTCCGCCCGGTGCAATTTCAATAATATCGCCCGGACGCAGTTGTGAGACCGGCACTGAACCCTTTTTGCCGTCTTTAATCACCACAGCATCTTCCGGCACCAGAGCCATCAGCGCACTGACACCACGACGGGCACGGCCTGCGGCATAAGACTCCAGCATTTCACCCAGCAGGAAGAGCAGGATAACCATTGCCGCTTCTTCTGTGGCACCGATAACAATGGCGCCGACGGCAGCAACCGTCATCAGTGTTTCAATGGCAAACGGCGACCCGGAACGGATAAGGCGAAACGAACTTTTTGCAACCGGATACAGCCCGATCAGTGTTGACGCGATAAATGCATATTTACCCAGAGTCGGATTAATCAACTCCAGCCCGTAACTGAGGGCGATCAGTACTGCAAGGATAATCATGGGTGCTGCTTGTTTCAGCAGGCTGATTTCTTCTTTTTTCTTTGGTGCCGCATTTTTGTCATTCAGGTCGTACAGGGTGAAACCTGTCTGTTGTACAGCGCTTGTGACGGCTGCGCGCACATCTTCATCGGCATCTACCACCAGTTTTTCGGTGGCAAACATCACTTTTGCCTGTCTGACTGAGGTGACTTTTCCGACGGCGGTTTCTATTTTCCGCGCACAACTCGGGCAGTCCATACCTTCGACCAGCCAGTTATAACGGCGGCTGCCGGATAACTCAGGCGGTGTGACATCGTCATTTGCGGCCCGGTCGTGTGAGCAGCAGCTTCCCTGCGCGTGGTCGTGACCGGCGTGGTCATGATTTGAGTCAGAATGCGCATGATCGTGCGTGGCATGATCATGCGCGCGGGACTCATCTTCGTCATGTTCCTTCTGCGCGTGTTCGCTGTGGTCGTGCGCATCATGATCATGGTCATGATGTGCCGGTGCCGCAGCAGTCTGGCCGGTAGAGCAGTCAGATTTACCGGTACAGCAGCCGGTGCTGTGCGTATGCTCATGTTTGTCTTTGTTCGGGTGCATAAACACCTCCCTGTTCAACAGTTCAGTTGTTGTTAATTTGTCTCATTAACAGGAAGTGTACACATTGGAGTAGACTCCAGAGTCAACAGCAGGAACACATAATTTTAGGCAAATTGTGCGTTCCTGCTGTTTTGCTGCGTGATTACATCAGTGTGATCGCGCGGACAATCAGGAAGTGACCGAGGAAATAGAAAGTGGAATAGATAGCTTTTGCCAGCTTAAAGGAGAACAGAAAACGGTTCACCAGCCAGAGGATCAGGTTCAGTACCAGACAGAATGCCCCGATCATCAGGGAGAAGTTATAATCCGTTCCCAGCCCGAAGAACTGCTCACCGGCAAGCCATGCCATCACCAGCGCACTGAAAAGAGCGGTCAGTACCGGCACTTTGTGGTCGCCGAGTTTGTACCAGAGCAACGCCGGTACGGCGGCAGCAACGATCAGCAAGGTAATCAGCAGCGGAATGTAAAACGTGAAGTTATTCAGCAGGGCAAAGCTCAGGGCATACAACAGATAAAACACGGCGCTGGTGTACAAAGAGAGATCGATTTTATTGTCCGCGACCAGGCGGATTGTGTCAGATACAATCGCGACTAACAGCCCGACGCACACCAGGTAACCGGAGATATCCAGTCCGTAATCACCGCTCCATGCCCACAGCAGTAACAACAGCAGAGTGACGGGACGGAAAACCCAGCGCTGCCAGTCCGGTCCCCGGTAGGCGGCATCGATATAAAGCCAGCCGGAAAAAAGTACAGCAATAAATGGCCAATTCATGGGGTGTCCTTTAGATATGTTGAGGGCGAATAACACCTGAATATTTGTTAATATCCCGTATTTACAGGTCACGATCAACAAGATTGCAGGAAAACAAGCATACCCATGAATAAATTCGGATTATTAGGTTTTATTGTTGCCGCGCTTATCATTGTGCTGGCAGCGCGTCGTTTCCTCGAACAGAGAAAGCAAAATGAGATTAATGACAGCTCTGTCGTAACAACATACGAGGTGACGGTAGCAGAGAAAAAGGATTATCCGTATCCGAATATGCGCTCACGTGAGCGGGATGTGGTCTTCCCGGAAACTTTCCGTTATGAGGTGCATTTCCGCCCGCTGTCCGGGAAAACAATCGTGGTGTATATAAAAGAGGCGGAATACAAGGAGATAACCCTGCATTCACGCGGAACGCTTTTTATGCAGGGCACCCGTTTTATCCGTTATGAGCCACTGCGCTGATCAGGGCTGGTCGTGTTTGTCGTCATCACCGGCAGGCGGGGATTTCAGTTCTGCCTGCTGGCGGCGCAACATGATAAGCAGTTCAAAAACGCCGAACAAAAAGACCCGGAGTTTGCCGGCGGCGGTCAGTTTTTTATCTTTCGGCTGACCGGCACTGAACATTGCCATCAGCAAACCGTGCATCACGACCATAAAAAAAGTGGCGATATGCATAAAAATATTCAGTGGTTTCGGGAACGGATGAACCAGGCTGAAAATCAAAAAACTCCACACTGCTAACATCAGCAACCGGCCGATATTAATCCAGAACATACGGACTCCTGTTAATTAGCCTGCTCAGCAGTTGCCTGCCGCAGGTAAAGACGATACGCGACCTGACCGGCCACTTTCTCCCGGTGACACAGCCAGTTAGCCGGGACAACCAGCGGATCTGATTCGGCTTCCGCTTCAGCATAAATCATAGCATTGGCACTCAGCCAGCCATTTTGTTCCAGCAAATCAACCGTTTCCTGTAATAACCCTTTGCGAAACGGCGGGTCGAGAAACACCACATCAAACGGCGTTCCCGGTTGTGCCAGAAACTGTGGCGCACTCTGGTTTACCACCGTTGCGTGATCGCAGGTCAGTAAACGGGCGTTAGCGCTGATTTGAGTGGCAACGGCGCGGTTCAGTTCAATAAATGTCACGGCAGCAGCATGGCGGGAAAGGGCTTCAAACCCGAGCGCACCGCTGCCCGCGAACGCATCAAGGCAACGCGCACCATTTATCACCGGCATCAGCCAGTTAAACAGGGTTTCGCGCACGCGATCGGTTGTCGGGCGCAGGCCGTCGTGTGTCAGAACAGGCAGTTTTCGTCCGCGCCACAGACCGGCAATAATGCGGATTTGCCCCTGAGGCGCGCTATGTGCTTTTTTTACCATAACTTTCGCAACTTATTAATCTGAAGTATGACGAGTATATACCCAATGTCATTCAGGATGCAGGCAGGCTTCCCGCAGCCAGCGAACCTGTAGTTTTAATGAATAAGGATATATCTGACGGGAAAAACAGTGACATATTATACGCATGTTTTGTAAAAATTCGTTTAAATTTAACCTGAAATCACGGAAAGCCGATGCGCAACCATCCTGTGAAATGATAGACTGCGTCTAATTCACAATTAATGATGATAATTACGCCATATCTGCTCAACATTTTCCGGAACGCGCAGGCGCCGGAGGTGACGGGTAACAGTGTGCAAGGGGTATAGTGGCTGTGGCAAAAGATAAGAAAAAAGGTTTTTTCTCCTGGTTGGGTTTTGGTCGTAAAGATGACGGAAATCAATCTCAGGATGCGCAGGAACAGGCTCAGCGTGATGCCGGAATTGCAGAGCAGGCACGATTAGCGGAAGAACAGGCTCAGCGTGATGTGCAAATTGCAGAGCAGGCACGATTAGCGGAAGAACAGGCTCAGCGTGATGTGCAAATTGCAGAGCAGGCACGTTTAACCGAAGAACTGGCACACCGCGATGCACAAATTGCTGAACTGACACGTTTAACGCAAGAACAGACCCGCCGTGATGCGCAAATTGCAGAGCAGGCGCGCTTAGCAGAAGAACAGCTCCGCTGTGATGCTGAAATTGCTGAACAGGCGCGTTTAGCCGAAGAACAAGCCCGCAGTGATGCTCAGGCTGCTGAACAACAGCGCTTTGCGCAAGAGCAGGTGCGTCGTAACGCAGAAGTCAGCGAACAGCAGCGTTTAGCAGAAGAAAAACGTCTTGCGCAAGAGCAGGCGGCAGAACAGCAGCGTGCAGAAGAACAACAACGTCAGGCGAAAGAGCAGGCGCTGCGTGATGCGCAGGCGCTCAAACAGCAGCGCCTGGCAGAAGAACAGCGTCTTGCACAAGAGCAGGCAGCAGCGCTGCAGCGTGAAGAAGAAGCACAACGTCAGGCGAAAGAGCAGGCACTGCGTGATGCGCAGGTTCTCAAACAGCAGCGTCTGGCAGAAGAACAGCGTCTTGCACAAGAGCAGGCGGCAGAGCAACAGCGCGCAGAAGACGCGCAACGTCTGATCGAAGAGCAGGCACTGCGTGATGCGCAGGCAGCCAAACAGCAGCGCATAGCGGAAGAAAAGCGTCTTGCACAAGAACAGGCCGCAGAACAGCAGCGTGCAGAAGAGGAACAACGGCTGGTCAGAGAGCAGGCTCTGCGTGATGCAGAGGATGCCAAACAGCAGCGCATCGCACAAGACGCGCGACTGGCACAGGAGCAGGCTGCTGAACAACAGCGTTTAGCAGAAGAACAAGCCCGCCATGATGCTGAAATTGCTGAACAGGAACGTTTGGCAGAAGAACAACGTCTGGCGGAGGAAGAAGAAGCACTGCGCCTTGCACAGGCGCAGGCAGATGCCGAAGATGCACAACTGATTGAAAGCGAATCTCCTGCACTGGCGGATACTCAGGAAAAGCCAGCTAAAGAGGGCTTTTTTGCCCGTCTGAAACGCAGTCTGGTGCGCACCCGTGAAAATATCGGCTCAGGTTTCTTCAGTATTTTCCGTGGTAAAAAAATTGATGACGATCTGTTCGAAGAGCTGGAAGAACAGCTACTTATTGCGGATGTCGGGGTAGAAACCACCCGTAAAATTATTACCAGCCTGACACAGCACGCCAGCCGTCGTGATCTTAAAGACGCAGAAGCGTTATTCACCAAGCTGCGTGAAGAGATGGGCGATATTCTGGCAACAGTAGATAAACCACTGGTTATTGAAGATAAAAAGCCGTATGTGATCCTGATGGTCGGCGTGAATGGCGTCGGGAAAACAACCACTATCGGTAAAATGGCCCGTCAGTATCAGGCGCAGGGTAAATCCGTGATGCTTGCCGCCGGAGACACTTTCCGCGCGGCTGCGGTTGAGCAGCTACAGGTCTGGGGTGAACGCAACAATATTTCTGTTGTCGGACAGCATACCGGGGCTGATCCGGCCTCTGTGATTTTCGACGCCATCCAGTCAGCAAAAGCGAAAGGCGTTGATGTTCTGATCGCAGATACCGCAGGGCGTTTACAAAATAAAGCGCACCTGATGGAAGAACTCAAGAAAATCGTGCGGGTGATGAAAAAACTCGATGAGGATGCCCCGCATGAAATTATGCTGACATTAGATGCCAGCACCGGGCAGAACGCTGTCAGTCAGGCGCGTCTCTTTAATGAGGCCGTGGGGCTGACCGGGCTGACTCTGACCAAACTTGACGGCACGGCGAAAGGCGGGGTTATCTTTGCCATTGCGGATCAATTCGGTATTCCTATCCGGTATATCGGGGTTGGTGAAGGTATTGATGACCTGCGTCCTTTCAAAGCCGATGATTTTATTGAGGCACTTTTTGCCCGGGAGGACTAATCATCCATGATCCGCTTTGAACACGTCAGTAAAGCCTATTTAGGCGGCCGGCAGGCACTCCAGGGGGTGGATTTTCATATTCGCCCTGCTGAGATGGTGTTTCTGACCGGTCATTCCGGTGCAGGGAAAAGTACCCTGCTGAAACTGATTTGCGGAATTGAGCGCCCTAGCGACGGGGCTATTTCATTTGACGGACATAATATCAGCCGTCTGACAAACCGCGAAGTGCCGTTTCTGCGCCGCCAAATCGGTATGATCTTTCAGGATCACCATCTGCTGATGGATCGCACTGTGTATGACAATGTGGCGATGCCGCTTATCATTGCCGGCGCGAGTCAGGAAGATATCCGCCGCCGTGTCAGTGCCGCACTGGATAAAGTCGGGCTGCTCGATAAAGCTCGTAACTTTCCGGTTCAGCTCTCCGGCGGGGAGCAGCAGCGCGTGGGTGTTGCCCGTGCGGTGGTGAATAAACCGAGAGTACTGCTGGCGGATGAACCGACCGGGAACCTCGACAGTGAGTTATCCGAAGGTATCCTGCGTCTGTTTGAAGAATTTAACCGGGCGGGTGTAACAGTTCTGATGGCAACACATGACATTATGCTGATTGAGCGCCGGGATTACCGTGTTCTCACTCTGAGTCAGGGGCGTATGACGGGAGATCTTCATGGCTAAGCAACCGCGTAAACCCGTAAAAAAAATACCGTCCAAATCCAAAGCGCTGAAAGGCGGATGGCGGGAGCAGTGGCGTCATGCGTGGGTAAATACGCTCGGCGATATGTTGCGCCAGCCGTTCTCCACGTTACTGACCGTCATGGTCATTGCGATTTCCCTGACACTGCCGAGTGTTTTTTACATCGTGTGGAAAAATGTCAGTCATGCGGCGGAGCAATGGTATCCGACACCGCAACTGACTGTTTATCTGGATAAAGGTCTGGATGAACAGGGCGGACAAAAGCTGGTGGATGAACTGAAAGCCCTCGACGGTGTGGATAATGTTAATTATCTCTCCCGCGATCAGGCGATAACAGAATTCCGTGCCTGGTCCGGCTTCAGTACCGCGCTGGATATGCTGGAAGAGAATCCGTTACCGGCTGTTGCTATTGTGACGCCGAAAATTGATATGCAGAGCAGTGACACGCTGGTGACACTGCGTGATCGCGTCAGCGCGTTATCAGGAATTGATGAAGTCCGTATGGATGACAGCTGGTTTGCCCGCCTGGCGGCACTGACCGGGCTTGTCGGGCAAATCGCCTCAATTATTGGCGTTCTGATGATTATCGCGCTGTTCCTGGTAATAGGTAACAGTGTCCGGCTCAATATTTTCAGCCGCAGAGAAACCATCAATGTCATGAAGCTTATCGGAGCAACAGACGGCTTTATTCTGCGTCCGTTCCTGAACGGCGGTATGCTGCTGGGTGCATCGGGGGCAATATTATCACTGTTATTATCGTCACTGCTGGTATGGAAGTTGGCGGCGGTTGTCACGGGTGTCGCGGCAATTTTTGGTACAACATTCACATTAACCGGGCTGGATTGGGATGAAGCGCTGCTGATTGTGCTGGTTTCCGGTATGATCGGCTGGATTGCCGCCTGGCTGGCAACGGTTCGTCATTTACGCCACTTTATGCCGCAGTAACAGCCGGCAGACCGGCGGGATGCTTTTCTCTCCGCCGATGTCCGTACTTCAGGTAGCAGACACTAAGTGGTAGGCGTAACTGCGTCTCATGTTGTACACTATTTGTTATTATCGTCTGCCGACGTCATTTTTTATTCATATCGAGGACTGAATGACTAAAGATACCCAATCCTTAGTATTGGTTCCGCAGGGAAGCATTGAAGCTTACGTCCGTGGAGCAAACCAGTATCCGATGCTGACGGCAGAGGAAGAGAAAGAGCTGGCTGAACGCCTCTATTATGATGGCGACCTTGAAGCTGCGAAAAAACTCATCATGTCTCACTTGCGGTTTGTCATCCATGTTGCCCGCAGTTACTCCGGGTATGGTCTGCCTCAGGCGGATCTTATCCAGGAAGGAAATATCGGGCTGATGAAAGCGGTGCGCCGCTTCAATCCGGAAATGGGCGTGCGTCTGGTGTCATTTGCGGTTCACTGGATCAAAGCGGAAATCCATGAATATGTGCTGCGTAACTGGCGTATTGTAAAAATTGCCACAACGAAAGCACAGCGTAAGTTATTCTTTAATCTGCGAAAATCTAAAAAACGTCTGGGTTGGTTTAACCAGGAAGAAGTCGAAATGGTTGCCCAGGAACTGGGAGTTACCAGCAAAGACGTGCTGGAAATGGAATCCCGTATGGCGGCACAGGATATGGCATTTGACATGTCCGATGACGACGACGGCGATCATCCGGTTGTGGCTCCGGCGCTGTTTCTGGAGGATAAATCCTCTGATTTTGCAGATGAAATCGAAGAAGATAACTGGGATAACCACGCTACAGATAAACTCACCATGGCGATTGATACCCTGGATGAGCGCAGCCGTGATATTATCCGCGCCCGCTGGCTGGATGATGACAGCAAAACGACATTGCAGGAACTCGCTGATAAATATGGTGTTTCTGCTGAGCGTGTTCGCCAGCTTGAAAAAAATGCCATGAAAAAACTACGCCTGGCGATTGAAGACTGATTGTGTCTTGTGTCCGGTATGCTGATAACGGGCAAAATGAAAAGTCGCTGTGAATACCTGCCTGTAAGCGCAGGCGCGCCATTCATGGCGCGCCTGCTTTTCATTGCTTTGCCCGTTATCATCCTCCCTGCTCTGAATTATTCCCTTTAATCTCTTTTTCTCTTTCTCCGCTCCCATTTTTCCCGCAATTTGTTATGGTAGCCGTATGATTTTTTCATATACCCAACGTCATTCAGATTTCAGGAAGGCGGCAAGCTCAGACTGCCGGGGAGCATACATTAGTATGTGACACGGCGGGCTGAGTGCAGCCAACGAACCTGCAGTTTGAATGAATAAGGGTATAGTCATTTACGGAGGCAATATGCCATTTTCCCCGGAAGACAAAGCCGTTTTATTAGCAGTAAAAGGTGTTGGTGCCAAAGTGATTGAGCGCCTGGAACAGATGGGTTTTTCAACACTGACTCAGCTTGCCACCGCAGATGCGCCCTCACTGCTTAGTGCCGGTGCCGCACTGACCGGCTCCACCTGCTGGCGCAACAGTCCGCTGGCAAGAAAAGCCATTGAATCTGCTATTGCTGCCGCAAAACTGACACACGTGAAATCCTGATATGACCCCGGCCCGGCTTGACCAGCGAACCGCGCGGCTGATTGTTCAGCGGACCATGCAAATCCTCAGTTATTCTGTGAATGTAATGAATGCGCAGGGTGTGATTATTGCCTCCGGTGATCCGCAGCGGGTCAATCAGCGCCATGAAGGTGCGGTACTGGCACTGATGGAAAACCGGATTGTTGAGATTGATGAAGCAACGGCAGCGACGCTGAAAGGGGTAAAACCGGGGATTAACCTGCCGGTGATTTTCCGCGACAGCATGGTCGGCGTGGTCGGGATCTCCGGAAAACCGGATGAAGTGCGCAACTATGCCGAACTGGTGCGCATGGCCGCCGAACTTGTGCTTGAGCAGGTCGATTTACTTGAAAAATCACAGTGGGACAGGCGTTATCGTGATGAACTTGTCAGTCAACTGATAAGCCCTGAGAAACAGCCGCAATCCGTTAAATCTATCGCCGCTTATCTCGGGATCTCCCCTGACAAACCCCGGGTTGCGCTGATCCTCTCTCTGCCGGCGCCGGATCATGAACAATTTCATCAGTTAGTCGGGTACATTGATAATCTGAAAATGGATCTTCTGGTCAGTATTCGTGGCATCAACTCCCTTGTCGTCCTTAAACCTGTCACATGTGATGAGAATTTCCAGCTGGTTTCACCGTTGCGCAAACAGTTACAGGCATTACGGCGACAGCTACCCTCCTCGCCTGAATTGCTGATGTATGTCGGTGGTTTTTTCCATGGAAACAACGGATTGCACCGTTCGTGGCAGAGTGCTTGCGCGGTACAACAGCTAGGGCTGACCCCGGCGTATGAGCAGAAAACAATTTTTTATGATGAGGTTAAGCTGCCCGCATTATTGCAGGGATTCCGCGACAGCTGGGAAGCCGCTGAACTGACCTCTGCATGGCAGCAACTGAAGGCAGCAGACACCAGAAAGGTGTTATGTCACACACTGAAGACCTATTTTGATCAGAATTGTGATCTGTCTCAAACTACAAAAATGCTGCATATACATACAAATACTCTGCGCTATCGCCTCCAGCGTGTTGAATCGATTACTGGCTTAAATATCAATAAATTAGAGTCAATTATGCAACTGTATTTCGGGATACTTACCGAATAGTCTTTTGTAGTATCCTACAATTTACGCTATTCCGGCTACCTGTTTTTTGTCGGAACCTCTCAAGCTAATCCTGCTCTGTCGCGCCATAATAAACTCCGTTTTATTCAAATAATCATAATTACCGGAGGGGACTGCTCATGGTGACAGTTTCAGCATTGGGCGCAATGGTTGCGCTGGTTGTGGCAATAGGGTTAATACTTAAAAAGGTACCGCCGGTTTACGGGATGATGGCGGGCGCACTGGCCGGAGGGCTGGTTGGCGGGGCTGATCTGATACAGACAGTGACGCTGATGGTGACCGGCGCACAGGGTATAACCAATGCTGTGCTGCGTATTCTTGCCGCCGGTATTCTGGCGGGGGTTCTGATTGAGTCAGGTGCGGCAAATACCATTGCGGAAACCATTGTCCGCAAAGTCGGTGAAAAGCGGGCATTGCTGGCATTGGCCGTCGCGACGCTGTTACTGACCGCTGTCGGCGTATTTATTGATGTTGCGGTGATTACCGTTTCACCGATTGCGCTGGCGATAGCACACCGCGCTGATCTCTCCAAAATGGCGATTTTGCTGGCAATGATTGGTGGCGGGAAAGCCGGTAACGTGATGTCACCGAACCCGAACACCATTGCGGCGGCGGATAACTTTAATGTGCCGCTCACTTCACTGATGGCGGCAGGGATTATCCCCGGGATTTTCGGGCTGATTGTTGCGTATTTCCTGGCGAAACGGCTGGTTCACCGTGGCTCTAAAGTGACAAAAGAAGAGTTGATTGTGACGCAGCACGGTGAATTACCGGGTTTCTGGGCATCCATGAGTGCGCCGTTGGTCGCGATTTTTCTGCTGTCACTGCGCCCGATTGCAGGGATCAGTGTTGATCCGCTGATCGCACTGCCGCTGGGCGGATTAACCGGGGCACTGATTATGGGGCGCATCCGTCAATCTAACCACTTTATCACCTCAGGTCTGAGCCGTATGGCACCGGTTGCGATTATGCTGCTGGGTACCGGAACACTGGCTGGTATTATCGCCAACTCCGGGTTAAAAGATGTATTGATTAACGGACTGACTGCCTCGGGGTTACCTGCCTATATGCTGGCACCGATTTCCGGGGCACTGATGTCGATGGCGACTGCCTCGACAACTGCTGGTACTGCGGTGGCATCTGCGGTATTCAGCTCCACACTGCTTGACCTTGGTGTGACAGCACTGGCTGGTGCGGCAATGGTTCACGCCGGTGCCGTGGTACTTGATCAGATGCCGCACGGCAGTTTCTTCCATGCCACGGGCGGTTGTGTGAATATGCAGGTGCATGAGCGTCTGAAGCTGCTGCCATACGAAACTTTGGTCGGGCTGGTGATAGCGATTGTTTCCACACTGATTTTCGGTGTCTTCGGATTTGGCGGTTAAAGGAGTAAGTATGAAAATAGTGATTGCACCGGATTCTTTTAAAGAGAGCCTGACCGCCATGCAGGTCGCAGATGCAGTGGAAGCTGGTTTTAAAATTATTTTCCCGGATGCGCAGTACATCAAATTGCCGATGGCGGATGGCGGGGAAGGAACGGTTGTCTCAATGATTGAGGCGACACAGGGAATTCTGAAAGAAGTGACAGTTACCGCCCCGCTGGGCAACAAAGTTACTGCGTTTTACGGGTTGTCCGGTGACGGTAAAACTGCTGTTATTGAAATGGCGGCGGCATCCGGTTTACATCTGGTGCCGGCGGCACAGCGTGATCCGCGTATCACCACAACATTCGGCACCGGGGAACTGATTCTGGCGGCGCTGGATGACGGCGCTGAAAAAATCATCCTCGGGATAGGCGGCAGTGCCACGAATGACGGCGGTGCAGGCATGATGCAGGCGCTGGGTGCGGTATTGCGTGATACTCAGGGCTATTCTTTATCATTTGGCGGCAGTGCGCTGGCATCTCTGGCGTCAGTGGATATGCGGGCACTTGATCCGCGCCTGTCGCTGACTGAATTTGTCGTTGCCTGTGATGTCAATAATCCGCTGTGCGGACCAAAGGGCGCATCTGCCACTTTCGGACCGCAGAAAGGGGCAACACCTGATGTTGTCACCGAACTGGACGCTGCACTGCACCATTATGGTGAAATCATTGAATCTCTGACCGGAAAATCAGTGATTGATGTCGCGGGAGCCGGTGCGGCAGGTGGCATGGGTGTTCCGCTGATGGCGTGGCTGGATGCTAAAATGCAGCCCGGCATAGAGATGGTTATCGAAACATTGGATCTGCACAGTGTGGTACAGGGCGCAGATTTGGTTATCACCGGTGAAGGGCGCATGGACAGCCAGACCATCCACGGGAAAACCCCGGTGGGTGTTGCGCGGGTGGCGAAAGCCTGCGGTATACCGGTTATCGCACTGGTCGGTGGTATGAGTGATGATTATGCGGTAGTGCATGACCACGGTATTGACGCGGTTTTCTCTGTTGTCCGTGGTATCAGTTCTCAGGAAGATGCACTGGCGCAGGCGGCTCAGAATGTTGAGGTGACCGCCCGTAATGTGGCTGCCGTCCTGGCAATGAAAATATCCCCGTCATACTTCAGGATGCCCGGGTGTTGACCGCACTCAGCCCGCCGGGTTACATACTGATGTATGCTCCCCGGCGGTCTTCGCTTGTCGCCTACAGGCATCCCGAATTATTTAGGGTATATACTCTTATTCATTCAAACTGCAGGTTCGTTGGCGGCTTCTTGAATGACATCGGGTATAAAATAGAGAGTCAATAATATTCGTAGCGGGATTCCAGTGTGATCCCGCTGCTCTGAATAGCGGCAGAATCCTGTAACTGAATTGCTTTAATCATGGTTTGTAATTCACAGTTTCCGTACTGATCCCATTTAAAACAGGTATAAGAGTAGGCGCTCTTGCCCCAGAATGTCGGCAATTTCTGGGTAATATTGATGACCTGCTTCTGATCGTTGTAGGCATATTCCTGCGTCATTACATTCGGCTGATCTTTCTCTGTCAGCAGGCCGTCATCGCTATAGCGGTAGATAGTGATCCGCGTTTCATCCCCTTCAGTCTCTTTTTCAGATGCCAGACGGTTTTCGTGATAACGATACCGGGTTTCTGTCTGCCAGGTATCACCTTCCGGTTTAATTTCATACGATTCTGTCAGGTGGGTTATCCGCTGGTCTGTATCCCGCCCGTAGTCCTGTCGGATAAGCGTGTTCAGCTGAGTATCTTCCGGGGTGCTGCTGTTGATAGTGAGCATGACCTGATCCGGAAATCCCGGAGCAACATGTGTGCTTTGGGTAATGGGCACCTGTCCTTCTTCCATCGCCATTTCACGGTATTCATAATCATATTGTGTGAGGGCTGCACAGGAATCAAACTGAATTTTTTCTTTCACCCAGAGGATAAGCCCCATGGAGCGGTAAGAGGTGGTACTGATTGATTTAACCGGACCGTGATACGCGGTACCGGTAACAATAAAGGTATTTTGTTGATTAATCGTGCGTGCGGTTTCATCACACTGAACCGGTGTGGCGGCATTACTGCTCAGCGGGATCGAAAAAAGGAGCGCGATCATGCTCATCATCTTATTCATGTGGCGGACCATTTCATCAGTACAATTTTAAAGGAAAACCCCAAACCGGATAAAATAAAGTAATTAATTAAATTTTATAAAAAATAATATCTACCCAACGTCATTCAAGATGCAGGCAGGCGGCAAGCTCCGACCGCCGGGGAGCATACATAAGTATGTGACCCGGCTGGCTTCATGCCGCCAACGAACCTGCAGTTTGAATGAATAAGGGTACTTCTCGTTTGAATCTAATAACAAATGTCACACAAAGCTATCGGAATAGTGAGGGAAAATTATTTTTTTACCGATGAATTTCCGCATTAAGTAGTCCGTAACGAATCATTAACCAGTTTATAACACTGTTGTTTGCCGGAAAAACACTCGGTTTTGACCGGATATTATTCTTCATATGATGCAATTATCTCCCTGTATGATTTGCTTTTCAGAATAAAAAGCCTGATTAATAACATGAAAATAAAGCATTAATTTATGTAATGCGCGTAATTTACTGATTTTGCGGTCACTCAGCAGATAACCGACGGGGATATTTCCGATGAATAAAAAAATGAAAACAGCAATCATTGCCGGGGCAGTCTCTTGCGCACTGAGTGCAACGGTATATGCAGAAGATATTAATGTTGCGGTTGTGGGGGCAATGTCCGGTCCGGTTGCGCAATACGGCGACATGGAATTTACCGGTGCGCGCCAGGCCGTTGAGGATATTAATGCCAAAGGCGGCATCAATGGTAATAAGCTGGTTATCAAAGAATATGATGATGCCTGCGATCCGAAACAGGCCGTTGCGGTTGCCAATAAAGTCATTAATGACGGCATGCGCTATGTTATCGGGCACCTCTGCTCCTCTTCCACTCAGCCGGCATCCGATATTTATGAAGATGAAGGGATCCTGATGATCACCCCTGCGGCAACCAATGCGGACTTAACCACTCGTGGTTACTCTCTGATCATGCGCACCACAGGGCTGGATTCCGACCAGGGACCGACTGCCGCGAAATACATTATGAATAACATCAAACCTCAGCGCATTGCCGTTGTACATGATAAGCAGCAGTACGGCGAAGGGCTGGCGCGTTCAGTTAAAGAGAGCCTGAACAAAGCCGGTGTGAAAGAGGTACTGTTTGAAGGTGTGACCGCAGGGGATAAAGATTTCTCCGCGCTGGTTGCCCGCCTGAAGAAAGAGAATGTCGATTTCGTCTATTTCGGCGGCTATTACCCGGAAATGGGGCAGATTTTACGTCAGGCAAAACAGAACGGGCTGAATATCCGCTTTATGGGGCCGGAAGGCGTGGGGAACTCCTCACTTTCTAATATTGCAGGAGATGCCTCAGAGGGCATGCTGGTGACACTGCCGAAACGCTATGACCAGGTTCCTGCGAACAAACCGGTTGTTGACGCACTGAGTGCGAAAAAACTGGATGCATCAGGGCCGTTTATCTGGACAACCTACGCGGCACTGCAATCCCTGACTACGGCAATGACCCGCAGCGGCAGTATGGAGCCGGCTGATCTCGCGGCTGACCTGAAAGCAAAACCGGTTGAAACGGTGATGGGCGAACTGAGCTGGACACCAAACGGCGACCTGAAAGGGTTCGAATTCGGCGTATTTGAGTGGCACAAAGACGGAACATCTTCACCGCTGAACTGATCCGCCGCAGTAACTTATGCAGGCCGTGTATTTCAGGGAGTGCGCTATGTCAGAACAATTATTATATTTTACGCAGCAATTATTGAACGGATTAACGCTGGGAAGCACTTACGCTCTGATCGCTATCGGTTATACGATGGTGTACGGCATTATCGGCATGATCAACTTTGCTCACGGTGAAGTTTATATGATCGGCAGTTACGTCTCGTTTATCGTGATTGCCGGTCTGATGATGCTGGGGATTGATGTCGGCTGGTTGCTGATAACCGCCGCATTTATTACCGCGATTGTGATTTCATCGGCTTACGGCTGGAGTATCGAACGGGTCGCATACCGGCCTGTTCGTCACTCAAAGCGGCTGATCGCGCTGATTTCGGCAATAGGAATGTCCATTTTTCTTCAGAACTTTGTCAGTCTGTCACAAGGCTCGCGTGATCTCGCGCTGCCCGGGCTGATTGAGGGGCGCTGGACACTGGGTGAGAGCGGTGGATTCGCCGCGACTGTCTCTGCCATGCAGATAACTATCTGGGCAGTGACTGTGCTGGCGATGCTGGCGCTGACCCTGTTTATCCGCTATTCCCGAATGGGACGGGCGTGCCGTGCCTGCGCGGAAGATCTGAAAATGGCAGGATTGCTCGGGATCAATACCGATCGCGTGATCGCGCTGACCTTTGTGATCGGCGCGGCAATGGCGGCGGTCGCCGGAGTTCTGCTGGGGCAGTTCTATGGCGTGATCAATCCGTACATTGGTTTTATGGCCGGTATGAAAGCCTTTACCGCAGCCGTTCTCGGCGGGATCGGCAGTATTCCCGGAGCCATGATCGGCGGGCTGATCCTGGGTGTTTCTGAAGCGATGACCTCTGCGTATTTCAGTACGGAATACAAAGACGTGGTTTCATTCAGCTTGCTGATTCTTGTGCTGCTGGTGATGCCTACCGGGATTTTAGGGCGTCCGGAGGTTGAAAAAGTATGACAAAATCTCACTGGGTAAACGCCATTATCGCCACTGTGACGCTGTTTGTGCTCGCCTCGGTCATGATGGGGCTGCAACTGTCACTCGACGGCACACAGCTTATTGTGCGCAACGCTGACAGTATCCGCTGGGAGTGGATCGGCATTGGCTGTGTGATTGTCTTTATTTTTCAGCTGGTGCGCCCGTCATTGAAGCAACTGACAGCACGCCTGCCGAAAAAAAACTGGATGCTGCCGGACTTTGACGGCTCCACAACATCCCAAAAAATTATTGCCGGGCTGATTATTGCCGCCGCCATTATCTGGCCGTTCATTGTTTCACGCGGCAGTGTGGACATCGCTACCTTAACACTGATTTATGTGATGCTCGGCCTCGGGCTGAATGTGGTGGTCGGGCTGTCCGGGCTGCTGGTGCTGGGCTATGCGGGTTTTTATGCTATCGGCGCTTACACCTACGGGCTGATGAATCACTATTTCGGCTGGGGATTCTGGCAGAGCCTGCCGCTGGCAGGCATTGTTGCGGCACTCTCCGGATTGCTGCTCGGCTTCCCGGTGTTGAGGTTGCGGGGGGATTATCTGGCGATTGTCACCCTCGGATTCGGGGAAATTGTCCGTATTCTGCTGCTGAATAATACTGAATTTACCGGCGGGCCTAACGGGATCAGTCAGATCCCGAAACCCACTCTGTTCGGGCTGGAATTTGGCAGAACCGCCAAAGAGGGTGGCTGGGATACTTTCCATAATTTCTTTGGTCTGGCGTATGACCCGGCATATCGCATTATTTTCCTCTATCTGGTGGCGCTGCTGCTGGTTATTATCACCTTATTTATTATTAACAGGTTACTGCGCATGCCGATGGGACGTGCCTGGGAAGCATTGCGCGAAGATGAAATTGCCTGCCGCTCCTTAGGGCTAAGCCCGACACGCATTAAACTAACGGCGTTCACTATCAGTGCTGCCTTTGCCGGTATTGCCGGAACCTTGTTTGCCGCACGCCAGGGGTTTATCAGTCCTGAATCTTTCACCTTTGCGGAATCCGCCTTTGTGCTGGCGGTTGTGGTGCTGGGCGGTATGGGATCACAAACCTCCGTTATTCTTGCGGCGGTGATCCTCGTGGTTTCCCGTGAAATGATGCGGGATCTGAACGCCTACAGCATGTTGCTGCTCGGCGCACTGATGGTACTGATGATGGTCTGGCGTCCACAGGGATTATTGCCGATGTCACGTCCGCACCTGAAAATCCGCACCGGCTCTGCTGAAAAAACCGGGGGCGCGCAATGACAGACACATTATTACAGGTGTCAGACCTGACGATGCGCTTCGGCGGATTACTGGCGGTAAACCAGGTTTCACTGCACCTGAATAAGGGCGAGGTAGTCTCGCTTATCGGCCCGAATGGTGCCGGGAAAACTACTATTTTCAACTGTTTAACCGGGTTTTATAAACCGGCGGGCGGTGAAATCCTGCTGCGCGGTAAACCGGTACAGGGCTTATCCGGGCAGGCTATCGCAAAGCGCGGGATGATCCGTACTTTTCAGCATGTGCGCCTGTTTAAAGAAATGACGGTGATTGAAAACCTGCTGGTGGCACAGCATCAGCACCACAAAAGCGGTTTGCTGGCAGGATTGCTGACCCTGCCGTCATTTCGCCGCGACCAGCGCGAAGCCATGGAAAATGCGGTTATGTGGCTGGAGCGCACCGGGCTTACCGCTATGGCAAACCGGCAGGCAGGAAACCTGGCGTATGGTCAGCAGCGGCGGCTGGAAATCGCCCGCTGTATGGTGACCCGCCCGGATATTCTGATGTTGGATGAACCCGCCGCCGGGCTGAACCCGAAAGAAACAGACGATCTGGATGCACTGATTATTGAACTGCGCGCAAAGCACAACGTATCTGTATTATTGATTGAGCATGATATGAAACTGGTGATGGGCATTTCTGACCGGATCTATGTGGTAAACCAGGGAACACCGCTGGCAAACGGTACACCGGCTGAAATTCGTAATCATCCTGATGTGATCCGCGCGTATTTAGGGGAGGCGTATTAATGCTGGAATTTAATAATGTCAGCGCACAATACGGCAAAATTCAGGCGCTGCATCAGGTCAGTTTGTCAGTCAGTAAAGGGGAAATAGTCACCTTGATCGGCGCTAACGGCGCCGGGAAAACCACACTGCTCAGTACTTTGTGCGGGGAGCCACGGGCAACCGAAGGTGAGATCCGTTATAACGGAGAAGCGATTACGTCACTACCGACAGCACAGATTATGCGCAAAGATATTGCGCTGGTGCCGGAAGGGCGGCGGGTTTTCGGGCGTATGACAGTGGAAGAGAACCTGGCGATGGGCGGTTTTTTTGCCACTAAACCTCAATATCAGATGCGTATTGCACAGGTTTATGAACTCTTCCCGCGCCTTCAGGAGCGCCGTCATCAGCGGGCGGGAACAATGTCCGGCGGTGAACAGCAGATGCTGGCGATAGGGCGTGCGCTGATGAGCAGCCCGCAGCTACTTTTACTGGATGAACCGTCTCTGGGGCTTGCGCCCATCATTATCATGCAGATTTTTGACACTATCCGCGAGCTGCGGGACGCCGGGATGACGATTTTCCTGGTGGAGCAAAATGCAAACCAGGCGCTGAAACTGGCAGACAGAGGCTACGTGCTTGAAAACGGGCGGGTGGTGCTGGAAGATACCGGTCAGGCGCTGCTGGCGAACGAAGCCGTAAGAAGCGCCTACCTGGGGGGTTAACTGACTTATTTTACAGAAAAAATCTGACGGAATTTATCGCTCTCTTCTGTCAGATTTTTTGCCCACGGGCAGGCTTCCTGCTCACCGTTATCACATGACGCCCGCATCAGAGACACCCCTTTGTCATAATCCTGCGCCACGTCGTGTCCCTGCAAATACATCATTGAAAGATAAAACTGTGCCGCACCATGTGACTGAAGCGCCGCTTTTTCATAAAAATGGCGGGCAATGGCGCAATTATTACCTTCGCATCCTTTTCCGCCGTAATACATCACGCCAAGCTGATAAAGCGCATCGGGCTGATCTTGTGCGGCTGCTTTCTCAAACCAGGTTCTGGCTTTGCTGATATCCTGTTTAACTCCCCAGGCATGCAGATACATCATACCCAGCTGATATTGTGCAACCGCGATATTTTGCCGTGCCGCTTTCTCAAACCAGTAGCGGGCATGTACAATATTATTGTTTTTTTTATCATTTAAATCAGCTAAATGAAGATAAACATTGCCCAGATTGGTTTGTGCGGGTGCATATTGTTGTGTTGCGGCCTTTTCAAACCAGACTTTCGCCTGCATCAGTGAATCCGGGGACTGGTCGGTAAGCAGAAGCAGTTTACCGAGGGCATTTTGCGCATAAGGGCTATTCTGCGCTGCCGCTTTTTTGAACCAATATTCTGCCTGTACCGTCTCTTTTTGTGCCAGATAATCATCCGCTAATTTTATCTGAGCGGTAATATTACCGCTCAGGGCGGCGGCTTCCTGCTGTTTTACCGGGGACGGTTGTGCGTTAAGAGGGGAAGTAAAAAAAAGTGCGGTACAAAATAATCCTGCTGCGATAGCGATTCTCATTGCATATTCCATAAGCATTTCATGAATTAATATAATGTACAGGCAACTTATACTTATATCCTTATTCATTCAGACTGCCGGTTAATCAGCAGCACCTGACCTGTATTCTGAATGACGCAGGGTATATATAACGCTGCATATTATTACCAAATAAAAATAAAAAAATTGTTGTTCATCATAAAATTCGTATTCCGGGAGTGTTAATCAGTTAGATTACCTTCAGTATTGCCATCTTAATTGAATTTAATTTCAATATCTTTAAGTAATTCATGTATAATATTTATTTTTAGCGGGTATCTAAGTTTTAAAAGATCAATAATAATAGTACGGTGATCTCGACTTTTTATCTGTGTTTATGTTTCAATCATATTACATTATGTAATCCGGAATTATCCGGGTGATTGATATACCCTTATTTATTCAATTGCAGGCTTGTTGGCGGTATTTGGCTTACCGGTTCATGTGTTCTCTGTCCGGCTTCCCTTGCCGCCTGCCTGTATCCTGAGTAACTTAGGGTATATATTATTAAAGGTTGTACAGGGACAGTAAATATGAAAAACCTTAGTACCATAGTAAGTATATTTATTTCGCTGGTATTTATTCCACCTGCATTGGCAGAAAAAAATTATGATTGGGCTGATGCCTTATTAGCGGATTCAACCGGGCGTATTACGCCACCGGATTATCGGGCTATCCGTGTTTTATTTCAGCAATCCCTTGATACCGGCTATATTCCGGCAAACGGTAAATTAGGGGATATTTATCAGTATGGCTATGGTGTGAAACGCTCACCGGAAAAAGCCTTTGGCTACTATCAGGCGGGTGCTGCCGGTCGTGATGCGTATTCGATGTTCCGTCTGGGTGTGGCGTATGAAGAGGGTGCCGGTACACAAGAGGATGTGGTGAAAGGTCGTCAGTATATCAATGATGCGCTGGCTATTTTTCTGCAACAGGCAGCCGGCGGCGATGCACAGTCACAGTTTTTTGTCGGCATGCAATATACCGCCGGACGGTATTTGCCGCAGAGTGATAAAAATGCACTGGCGCTATTTTTAAAAGCAGCAGAGCAAAACCATCGTCAGAGCCTCCTTGTCATGGGAAAGTATTATAATACTGAAGTGGACGATATAGGTCAGGCAACGGAATATTATAATAAAGCTATCGTACAGGGTGAGTTTCAGGCGTATGTGGATCTCGGTGCTTATTATTTTTATATCGATCCGGAAAAGAGCCATGATTATTTTCAGAAAGGGTGCGATCACGATATCGCGCTGGCCTGTAAAAACCTGACTGCGGTTGACGAGTATATTGCCAAACACACTGAATAATAATGATTTTTCTCCGTTTCCCTGAACCGCCCGGTATATGTTTACCGGGTGGTTTTGTATTTTTACACTTTTTTTATATCTTCCCCCCTGAATTTTGCAACATCTTTGCACCCCGTTTCTTAAACTACATCCTGAATAACTCACAAGTGTAAGGATTAATTATGAGTCTGGGTTTTATCGCGGGTCTTGCCGGCACGATCCTGCTTTTGGCATATCTGCTCTATGCCTTAATTAATGCGGAGAAATTCTGATGGCAGCGAATGCATTTTTACTCATTGCCGGGTTTCTGATTGTCTTGCTGATATCGGCAAAATTACTCAGCCATGTCCTGGTGCGCTTTATTGATGGCGCACCTTTACCGGTTATCGGGCGCGTGGAAAGAACCTTGTGGCGGTTTGCGGGAATACGTAATGAAGAGATGCGCTGGCAGCGTTATCTGACCGCACTGTTGTTGTTCAATGGTCTTGGTTTGGTTCTGCTGATGGCTATCCTGATGTTACAGGCAGACTTACCGCTTAATCCGCGTCACTTCCCGGGAATGTCATGGGATCTGGCGCTGAATACGGCGGTAAGTTTTGTGACCAACACGAACTGGCAGTCATACAGCGGGGAATCTACCGTCAGCTATTTCAGTCAGATGGCGGGGCTGACAGTTCAGAATTTCCTGTCTGCGGCAACCGGGATCGCCGTGGCTTTTGCGCTGATCCGCGCACTGTGCCGCCACAATGTGCAAACCCTCGGTAATGCGTGGGTCGATCTCACCCGGATCACACTGTGGTTGCTGTTACCCCTTTCAGTGATTATTGCGCTATTTTTTATCTCTCAGGGTGTTATCCAGAATTTTCATGATTATCAGATGATTATCACGCCTGAAGGCGCACAGCAGATATTGCCGATGGGACCGGTTGCTTCCCAGGAAGCGATCAAACTCCTTGGAACTAACGGCGGCGGCTTCTTTGGTGCGAACTCCGCACATCCGTTTGAAAACCCGACTGCGCTGACTAACTTTGTGCAGATGCTGGCTATCTTTCTGATCCCCGCAGCCCTCTGTTTTTCCTTCGGACGCTGTACCGGAAACCCGCGCCAGGGTCTGACTCTGCTGGTCGCAATGAGCATTGTGTTTGTTGCTGCCGCGGCAGCCGTGATGTGGAGTGAAACGCAGGGCAACCCTGCATTTACCGCACTTGGTATCGACAGCGCCATTAATATGGAAGGCAAAGAGGCGCGTTTCGGTATTCTTGCGACAGGGCTGTTTGTGGCGGTGACAACCGCGGCATCCTGCGGGGCGGTGAACAGTATGCATGATTCACTGACGCCGCTCGGCGGATTGATCCCGCTGTGGCTGATGCAGATCGGCGAGGTGATTTTCGGCGGTGTCGGCGCAGGTTTCTACGGCATGATGCTGTTTGTGTTCCTTGCGGTCTTTATTGCCGGACTGATGATTGGGCGCACACCTGAATATCTCGGCAAAAAAATCGAAGTACGGGAGATGAAACTGACCGCACTTGCCATTCTGGTCACTCCTGCGCTGGTCTTGCTGGGCACGGCGCTGGCTCTGAGCACAGATGCCGGACGCGGTGCGGTTCTCAATCCCGGAGCACATGGTTTTACAGAAGTGCTCTATGCGTTGTCATCAGCATCGAACAATAACGGCAGCGCATTCGCCGGGTTAAGCACCAATACCCCGTTCTGGAACCTGTTACTGGCATTTTGTATGTTTGCCGGTCGTTTTGTGGTGATAGCACTGATTATGGCTCTGGCAGGTGCGTTGGTGAGAAAAACCGCTCAGACCGCCGGTGCCGGAACATTGCCGACAACCGGTGCGTTATTTACCGGGCTATTGATTGCCGCGATTTTACTGATCGGTGCGCTGACGTTTGTTCCCGCACTGGCGCTTGGTCCGGTGGCGGAATTTCTGGCTGTATTTAAGTGATTGACGGGAGAAGACAATGAGTCGTCAGACACAGCGTTTATTTGAACCAAAGCTGGTGAAACAGGCGTTACCGGAGACATTCAGAAAACTGTCCCCGGTGGTGCAGTGGCAGAATCCGGTAATGTTTATTGTCTGGTGCGGCAGTCTGTTAACCACACTGCTGGCTGCCGGTATGATGACCGGGCTTTTCAGCGGCAACGGGGCATTCACACTTACTATCGCTCTGTGGTTATGGTTTACCGTGTTGTTTGCGAATTTTGCAGAAGCGCTGGCGGAAGGGCGCAGCAGAGCACAGGCAGACAGCCTGAAAGGCATGAAAAAAACCAGCCGGGCACGGAAATTGCGTTCTGCTGAGCGCGACAGTGAATATGAAACTGTCTCGGCAGATACCTTACGCAAAGGGGATCTGGTGCTGGTGGAAGCGGGTGATCTGATCCCGTGCGACGCTACAGTACTGGAGGGCGGTGCATCCGTGGATGAGAGTGCGATTACCGGCGAATCTGCGCCTGTGATCCGCGAGTCCGGCGGGGATTTCTCCTCTGTTACCGGCGGCACACGGATCTTATCGGACTGGTTGATCATTGAGTGCAGTGCAAACCCGGGAGACAGTTTCCTGGATCGCATGATAAGCATGGTGGAAGGTGCGAAGCGCAGTAAAACGCCGAATGAAATCGCCCTGACTATTTTGCTGTCGGCACTGAGTATTGTCTTTTTGTTGGCGGTGGCAACACTGTGGCCGTTTACAGAGTTCGCCGGTCATGCCGTCAGCCTCACGGTGATGATAGCACTGCTGGTGTGTCTGATCCCGACCACTATCAGCGGGCTGTTATCAGCCATTGGTGTGGCGGGTATGAGCCGGATGCTGGCAGCGAATGTGATTGCCACCAGCGGACGCGCTGTGGAAGCCGCCGGAGATGTGGATGTGCTGCTGCTGGATAAAACCGGGACTATTACCCTGGGAAACCGCCAGGCATCAGACTTTCTGGCAGCCCCGGGCGTGGATGAACGCACACTGGCAGATGCGGCACAACTGGCATCGCTGGCAGATGAAACCCCGGAAGGGCGCAGTATTGTGGTACTGGCAAAGCAGCGTTTTAATATGCGGGCGCGTGATCTTGCCGGTCTGAAAGCCACCTTTATTCCGTTTACCGCACAAACGCGCATGAGCGGGATCAATGTGGACGGGCGGACTATCCGTAAAGGCTCTGTGGATGCTATCCGTCGCTATATTGAGGTCAATCACGGCCATTTCCCGGCGCAGGTCGACAAACTGGTGGAAGAGGTTGCGCGTCAGGGCGGCACGCCGCTGGTGGTGGCGGAAGAACACCGCGTGCTGGGTGTTATCGCACTGAAAGATATTGTCAAAGGCGGGATCCGCGAACGCTTTGCACAGTTGCGCCAGATGGGGATCAAAACCGTGATGATCACCGGCGACAACCGGCTGACGGCGGCGGCGATTGCGGCAGAAGCGGGCGTCGATGATTTTCTTGCGCAGGCAACGCCGGAGGCCAAACTGGCACTGATCCGCCAGTATCAGAAAGAAGGGCGGCTGGTGGCAATGACCGGGGACGGTACCAATGATGCTCCGGCACTGGCGCAGGCCGATGTGGCGGTTGCTATGAACTCGGGGACTCAGGCAGCAAAAGAAGCCGGCAACATGGTGGATCTGGACTCCAATCCGACCAAACTGATTGAAGTGGTTCACATTGGTAAGCAGATGCTGATGACGCGCGGTTCGCTGACAACATTCAGTATTGCCAATGATATCGCCAAGTATTTTGCGATTATCCCGGCGGCATTTGCAGTGACTTATCCGCAACTGGATGCGCTCAATATTATGCGGCTGCATTCGCCGGATTCAGCCATATTAAGTGCGGTGATATTCAATGCCCTGATTATTATTGCGCTGATCCCGCTGGCACTGAAAGGTGTGCCGTATCATGCCCTGAGTGCAGCGGCAATGCTGCGCCGCAATCTGTGGATCTATGGAACGGGCGGATTAATCGTACCTTTTATCGGTATTAAATTGATTGATATGTTACTGACCCTGACAGGGTTAGTATAAGGATATGCAATGAGTCAGATACGTCCTGCAATCGTTATTTTTCTGGTTCTGGCGCTGGTCACCGGGGTATTTTATCCGCTGCTAACCACGACGCTGGGTGAGTGGTGGTTTGCCCGTCAGGCAAACGGCTCCCTGATTGATGTCAATGGTGAAGTAAAGGGCTCGGTACTGATTGGTCAGCAATTTACACAGCCCGGATATTTTCACGGGCGTCCGTCAGAAACGGCGGGCACACCTTATAATGCACAAAGCTCCGGCGGCAGTAATCTGAGCACCAATAATCCGGTACTGTTACAGCGTGTGGCTCAGCGGGCAGATGCATTACGGGCAGAAAACCCGGATGCCTCCCGTACCGTTCCGGTGGATCTGGTTACGGCGTCTGCCAGCGGATTGGATCCGGATGTTTCACCGCAGGCGGCTTACTGGCAGGCACCGCGTGTTGCCAACGCACGCGGAATGAGTGTGCCGGAGGTCAACGAATTGATCAGTGAAAATATCACTACGCCGGTTCCGGCATTTACCGGCGACCCGGTTGTGAATGTGCTGGAACTGAACCTGGCACTGGATGCACACATGGCAGCGCGTGCGCGCCTGAACTAACAGAAGGACTGCCCTATGCATGACGAGCCACTGCGTCCCGATCCTGATCAGTTACTGGCTCAGGTGACTGAGCGCCCGCGCGGGAAACTGAAGATTTTCTTCGGGGCCTGCGCGGGGGTAGGGAAAACCTATGCCATGCTGCAGGAGGCGCAGCGGCTGCATGAACAGGGCGTTGATGTGCTCGCCGGTGTGGTTGAAACGCACGGACGGCAGGAGACCGCCGCGCTGCTGACGGGGCTGCGGGTACTGCCGCTGAAAAAATATCAGTACCGCGGGCGGCAGGTCAGCGGGTTTGATCTGGATCGCGCCCTTGCCCTGCATCCGGCGGTGATCTTAATGGATGAGCTGGCGCACACGAACATTCCCGGCGCACGACACCCGAAACGCTGGCAGGATGTGGAAGAGCTGCTCAATGCCGGGATTGATGTACTCACCACGATCAATGTGCAGCATCTGGAAAGTCTCAATGACATTGTCGGCGGCGTCACCGGTGTTATTGTCCGTGAAACGGTGCCTGATCCGGTTTTTGATGGTGCAGATGAAATCGTACTGGTGGATTTGACCCCCGACGATCTTCTCACCCGTCTGCGGGAAGGGAAAGTCTATCTTCCTGCGCAGGCGGAGCGGGCAATTGAGCACTTTTTCCGTAAAGGCAACCTGATCGCCCTGCGCGAACTGGCATTGCGCCGGACAACGGATCGCGTTGATGAGCAGATGCAGGCATGGCGGGAGCGCCAGGGTCAGGAGAAAGTCTGGCATATCCGCGATGCTATTTTAGTGTGTCTGCGCCCGGCGGGCGGTAATGAAAAACTGATCCGCGCCGCCGCCCGGCTGGCGGCTAAACTGGGCAGCGACTGGCACGCTATTTTTGTTGAAACCTCAGCCCGCCATAAGTTGCCCGCACAGCAACGGCGCGGGATCTTAAATGCACTTTCGCTGGCACAGCAACTGGGCGCAACCACGGCGACACT
Organism: Morganella psychrotolerans; assembly: GCF_965118875.1. Taxonomy (GTDB): domain Bacteria; phylum Pseudomonadota; class Gammaproteobacteria; order Enterobacterales; family Enterobacteriaceae; genus Morganella; species Morganella psychrotolerans_C. Next base: position 142,159 of record NZ_CBCPJD010000010.1, on the reverse strand, counting down.
GGCTGAGCCGGAAGAGAGCCGGGCGGTGATCCGCTATGCGCGGGAAAATAATCTCGGCAAAATCATGATCGGGCGGTATGTCCGCAAATACTGGTGGCAGCAGGATAAACTACCGGATCAACTCAGCCGCCTGGCGGCCGATCTTGATGTGGTCATGATAGCCCCGCGGGACAGACAGCCGGAAAATCAGAGCAAATACAGTGATAACCGTCCGTTTCTGGACAAACACAAAACAGACTTACAGGGCTGCATTGCGGCGGCACTGATTTGTGCCGTCACCACGATTTTGGCGCACCACTGGCTGATGGCGTTTGATAATGCCAACCTGGTGATGCTCTATATCCTGGGTGTGGTGGTTGTGGCGCGTTTTTACGGGCGCTGGCCGTCAGTATTTGCCACTGTGATCAATGTGGTCAGTTTTGATCTCTTTCTGATTAACCCTAAGGGTACACTGGCTGTCTCTGATATGCAGTATCTGCTCACCTTTGCCGTTATGATGACAGTCGGGCTGGTGATCGGCAGTCTGACGGCTGGTGTGCGCTACCAGGCACGGGTAGCGCGTTACCGCGAGCAGCGCACCTATCATCTGTATGAAATGTCAAAAGCACTGGCAACAGCGCGTGAGCGCGATGAAATCGCTACTGTCAGCTGTCACTTTATCAGCCACAGTTTCCATGCCCGCTGTGAAATTCTGCTGCCGGATGCGCAGGGCAATCTGACCCCCGCCGGGGTAAGACCGGGTGCAATTGCCTGGGATGAAGCGATCACCCGCTGGAGTTATGACAAAGGGCAGCCCGCCGGATGCGGCACCGGTACACTGCCCGGCGTGCCGTATCAGATCCTGCCGCTCAGCACGACAGAGAAAGTGCTCGGTGTGATCATTGTTGAGCCGTATAACCGCCGTCAGTTGCAGATACCCGAACAGCAAAGGCTGCTTGAGACGCTGATCCTGCTGGCGGCGGGTGCACTGGAGCGGCAGTCCCTGACTGAAAGTGAAGAGCAGGCGCGTCTGTTCAGTGAGCGGGAGCAGATACGCAACTCGTTGCTGGCGGCGCTGTCCCATGATTTACGGACGCCGCTGACCGTTCTGTTTGGTCAGGCGGAAATTCTGACATTGGATCTCACCAGTGAAGGATCGAAATATGCCTCACAGGCGATGGAGATCCGCCAGCACATTCTCAGCACCACGCGGCTGGTGAATAATCTGCTGGATATGGCGCGGATCCAGTCCGGTGGTTTTAATCTCAATAAAGAGTGGCTTCCGCTGGAAGAGGTGATCGGCAGCGCACTGATGATGCTCAAACCGCGTTTTAACACCGATGCGATTGAGATAGATCTCAATGATCCGATGCAGCTTATCTGTGCGGATGGTCCGTTGTTCGAGCGGGTCTTAATTAATCTGCTGGAAAATGCCATTAAATATGCCGGTATTCAGGCGCAGATCGGCATTCGTTCCCGTATGTCGGAAAACAGCATTGATATTGAAGTGTGGGATAACGGTCCCGGCATTCCGCCGGGGCAGGAAGCACGGATTTTTGATAAATTTTCCCGCGGACAGAAAGAATCGGCTATCCCCGGAGTCGGTCTGGGACTGGCGATTTGTCAGGCGATTGTTGATGTTCACGGCGGCACTATCTGCGCCGGAAACCGGGAGGGGGGTGGCGCAAGTTTCCATATACGTTTACCCTGTAAAGACCCGCCAATTATTGATGAGGCTGATAACCCATTGTGATCACCGTTTTAATTGTTGAAGATGAAAAAGGGATCCGCCGCCTGCTGCGTACTGCGCTGGAAGGGGATTCCCTGCGTGTTTTCGAAGCTGAGAATCTGACACGCGGGCTGGTGGAAGCTGCGAGCCGCAAACCGGATCTGGTGATCCTCGACCTGGGATTGCCTGATGGTGATGGTATTGAGTTTGTACAACAATTTCGCCAGTGGAGCTCAGTTCCGGTTCTGGTCCTTTCTGCCCGTGACGATGAGCATGATAAGATAGCCGCCCTCGATGCCGGGGCGGATGACTATATGACAAAACCCTTTGGTGTAGGGGAGTTACAGGCACGTCTGCGTGTTCTGATGCGCCGTTATCAGGGCAGTGAAAAAAATGATCCGGTGTATGAATTCGGGGATATCCGCGTGGATATTGCCGGACGTCAAATCAGCAAAGCCGGGGAAGAAGTGCATCTGACCCCGATTGAATTCCGCCTGCTGACCATTCTTATCAGCCACAGCGGTAAAGTGCTGACCCAGCGTTTTCTGCTCAATGAAGTGTGGGGCCCGAATTCAGTTGAACATGCGCATTATTTGCGTATTTATATGGGCCACCTGCGTCAGAAGCTGGAAACTGATCCGGCCCGTCCTCTGCATTTTATTACCGAAACCGGTATAGGTTATCGCTTTATATCTTCCTCCTGAATACATTTATTTTTCTGATTCTTTTACCTTCCTCACTGTTATGACAAAACTGTCTTTTTTCTGACAGATAACATCGTTTATATCAAAAAATAGTCATTTAGTGCGCCCTATAGTAAATCCATGAGTGTCAGACCAACGGATTTTTAAATGTCTGTACCCGACGTCATTCAGATTGCAGTCAACAAACCTGCGGTTTGAATGAATAAGGGTCTAAAAGGAGTTAGTTATGGATTTTGTGATCCAGCTTATTGTGGTGTTGATCTGTCTGTTTTACGGTGCACGAAAGGGGGGTATTGCGCTTGGGTTATTAGGCGGGATTGGTTTGGTTATACTGGTCTTTGTCTTCCATCTCAAACCGGGAAAACCCCCGGTGGATGTAATGCTGGTGATTATTGCGGTTGTTGCAGCTTCCGCAACATTACAGGCGTCCGGCGGACTGGATGTCATGCTCCAGATTGCTGAACGGTTGCTCAGACGTAACCCTAAGTATGTCTCAATTGTGGCACCATTTGTTACCTGTCTGCTGACCATTTTGTGCGGTACAGGGCACGTCGTGTATACCATTTTGCCGATTATTTATGATGTGGCGATTAAAAATAATATCCGTCCGGAAAGACCGATGGCGGCCAGTACGATAGGTTCCCAGATGGGAATAATTGCAAGCCCGGTGTCTGTCGCGGTGGTGTCATTAGTGGCGATGCTGGGGGATGTGACATTAAACGGAAAACATCTCGGGTTTGTTGATTTACTGGCGATTACTATTCCGTCGACACTTATCGGAATATTATGTATCGGGATATTCAGTTGGTTCCGTGGTAAAGATTTGGATAAAGACCCTGAGTTTCAGGAATTTATTTCCAAACCTGAAAATAAAGAATATGTGTATGGCGATACCGTCACATTGCTGGATAAGAAATTACCCCGCAGTAACTGGTTAGCGATGTGGATCTTTTTATCCTCTATTGCTGCTGTGGCGATGATGGGCGCATTTCCTGAACTACGACCTGTATTTGACGGAAAACCGCTCTCGATGGTACTGGTTATTCAAATCTTTATGCTGTTTGCCGGTGCGCTGATTATTATTTTCACCAAAACCAAACCTGCGTCTATTTCAAAAAATGAAGTATTTCGCTCAGGGATGATTGCGATTGTGGCGGTCTACGGTATTGCGTGGATGGCCGAAACCATGTTCGGCGCGCATCTGGATCAGATAAAAACAGTATTGGGTTCTCTGGTCACTGAATACCCGTGGGCATACGCGATTGTGTTGTTGCTGGTATCAAAGTTTGTAAACTCCCAGGCAGCGGCACTGGCGGCAATTGTCCCTGTTGCGCTGGCGATTGGTGTGAATCCGGCGTATATCGTGGCATCGGCACCGGCCTGTTATGGTTACTATATTCTGCCGACTTACCCGAGTGATCTCGCGGCTATCCAGTTTGACCGCTCCGGCACCACAAAAATAGGGCGGTTTGTGATTAACCACAGCTTTATTTTTCCGGGGCTGATTGGCGTGGGCGTTTCCTGTGTCTTCGGCTGGGTTTTTGCTGCAATGTACGGTTTTTTGTAATTATGAGTTATAACTTACTGATAACGGACATGTTTGTCCGTTATCAGTAGTTTCACACATTCGTTATATTATGGTTAAGCTGTTACCTTCGGTGTTTTTTCGATCCGGAACACACCGACCATTTCATTAAGTGTACCTGCCTGATCGTTGAGTGCAGAAGCCGCAGCAACGGATTGTTCAACAAGTGTCGCGTTCTGCTGCGTTGCAGAATCAATCAGCCCGATAGCACTGTTTATCTGCGTTATTCCGTCTGTCTGCTCATGGCTGGCGTGCCCTATTTCGTGCAGTAATGCATCCATCTGACTGACATTCGTGACTATCCCGCGTAATGATTCAGCGGCATCCTCCACCAGTTTCAGCCCTTCCTGTGTTTGCCCGGCTGAATTTTCAATCAATGAACGGATCTCACCGGCAGAATCTGCACTGCGCTGCGCCAACAGACGCACTTCACCGGCTACAACGGCAAAACCGCGTCCGTGTTCACCGGCGCGGGCGGCTTCCACAGCGGCATTCAGTGCCAGGATATTGGTCTGGAAGGCAATGGAATCAATCAGATTGATGATGTCAGACATTTTGTTGGCAGTGGCATTGATCGTGCGGATTTTTTCTGTCATCTGCTGCATCATTTCGCCATTGTGTTTTACCACCCCGGCGGTATCCGCCGACAACGCAGTTGCTTTCTGTGTATTGGCAGCGGTGTTTTTGACTGTTGCTGTTATTTGTTCCATTGAGGCTGCCGTCTCTTCCACTGAGCCTGCCTGTTCTTCTGTGCGGGCCGCCAGATTCTGGTTACCTGCCATAATCTGCTCTGCCGTGGCTGACAAACTTTCAGAGCCGTTTTTCACTTCGCGGACAATGTCCTGAAGATGTAACTGCATTTCAGACAGCGCCTGTAACAGAACACCGGTTTCATCTTTATGTGTGGTGTTTATATGCTGTGTCAGATCACCCTCTGCAATTGCCCTGGCAAAACGGACAGCTTCATCAAGCGGATCTGTAATGGTACGGACAATAATTCTGGCGAGTACGGCACTGATAATAATACTGATGGCCGTCAGTGTGAGCAGCAAAGTGCGGTTGGTTTTAAAATTACTTTCCAGCTGGCTTCCCGCACTTTTCATATGGTTATCCTGCAGCGCAATGAGCTGCATTACATTCTCGCGGTATTCCCGCTGGATCCCCGTAGTGGTATTGAGCATTTCATTAATAGCCGCCTGACTATCATCACTTTGCATATATTGTGTCATCCGGCGCTGTGAACTCAGGTATTGCTGGCGGACGGAACGGATATCTTTAAGGATGCGCTGAGAGGTTTCATCTTTGAGTTGCTCACCCAGTTCATCGAGTATCAGGGTGATTTTCTTACTGGTTTCAGATGCACCGGCAGCCATCTGCCGGATCTGCGGGTTCTTGTCGTCCAGTAGCCTGAGTTGCTGAATTCCCACAAAATCATGAAAATAATCAATCAGTAAGTTCGCTTTTACTGTCACCGGATAGTCATTTACAAGGATATCCCGGATGCCATCATCCGCTTTATTCAGGCTCATTATTGAGAGAGTGGAGCTGATAACCATCAGCAGAATTGAAAAACCAAAAGCCAAAAAGAGTTTCGTACTGATTTTAATGCTGTGCAAAAGCATCGTTCCTCCGGATACTCGTTAAATGACTTATTATCGGTAATTATATTAGAAACTTTATAAATTAATTAGGTTTACTTATAACGCCCCCTGATATTGATAAAAATGTTATTTCTTTAGCAGTGCTATCTTTCTTTCAAAGCGTAATCATCGATGTCAAAGGTTGAATGGTTATCACTTGTTGATATTTAGTGCTGATTTTTTGTGTGCTGGTGATATTAAAAAATACGGCTCATTCTTTTTTTATCTCAGCTTATCCATAAGGAAATAATGCTTATTTTTCTGAAAAATAAGCATTATTTCTGATTTTTTTCGTAAACAGAAAGCGCTGATGCTTTCCGTTCGGTGTAAAAAGTACATTTTATACTGATAATTTCTTTGTTGATTTTACAACCGGATTGTAATGTACTTGTTGGTACATTTTAAATGTCAACCAGAGAGACAATTATGGAAAATAATAAAAAAATTATCCGCGGCGGAACCTTCATTACGATGGATGAATCATCCGGCGATATTGTGAACGGGGCGCTGCTGATTGAGGGCAACCGGATAAGCGCAGTCAGTGCGGACATACATGCTTTTGATGCACATGCCGATGCTGGCATTATTGATGCTCAGGGTGCTGTTGTTACCCCGGGAATGGTTGATGCACACCGTCATAACTGGATGGCGTTGTTCCGTGGCGTATCTGTTGAAGAATCTCTGCCGACATTTCTTATCAATACATTCCATACATTCGGTGCACTTATGACTGCGGATAACATGTATGCCGCTGTTCTGAACGGAAACGTCAGTGCCCTGAATGCAGGAACCACAACGGTTTACGAAGTGAATGACTGTGTCAATTCACCAGAGCACGCCGCCAATGCGGTTCAGGCGATGAAAGACAGTGGTATTCGCGGGGTGTATGGCTACGGTATGCAGGTGTATGACTTTAAACCTGCCGGTTTCGCGTCTATGGATGCACGGCGCGCCTGCGCCCGCGAGATTTCAGACACATTGTTCAGCGGGCAGGATCGACTGGAACCCGGTATGCTGCTGTCCGATCCGGGAACTGTCCCGTTCGCGGAATTTGCGGCGCAAATCCGTCTGGCGGATGCACTAGGACTGAAATCAGCGACACACACCGGGGCGGCAAAAACATCCGTATTATTGCGTGGATTACGTGAGCTGGATGACCATGGTTTATTACTGCCGGGCCATATTCATGCGCACAGTAACGGGCTGACCGGGGAAGACTGGAAGCTGATCGCAAAAAGCGGCGGTCATGTGGCGAGCACGCCATCCAGCGAGTTACAAATGGGCATGGGATTCCTGCCTTATCAGCCGTGTGTTGAGTTTGGTATTCCGTTTGCGCTGGGAACTGATTTTGTGGGTGTCACAACTGATGACCTGTTCACACAGATGAATATGGCGCTGCAAATTGAGCGTGCGCTGGCAAATGACAAGGTTCATCAGCGCGATACGATGCCGTTTGAAATTACGCCGACGGTGCGTGAAGCGCTGCGCTGGGCAACACTCGGCGGGGCGGAAGTTCTGGGGTTACAGGATGAAATCGGTTCACTGACCGCCGGGAAAAAAGCAGACATTATTATTATCCGTCATAAAGACGGGTTTGCACCGACAATGCACCCGGTGGGCAGCGTGGTGCAGATGACGCACGCCAATGATGTGGATACGGTGATTGCCGACGGAGTCACCCGCAAGCGCCACGGCGTGTTAACCAGCGTTGATACTGCGGGGATTGTACACCTGTCACAGACTGCGCTGGCAGAGCTGGAACCGAAAATCAAAAAACTGAAGATTCTTGATGCTGAGGCGGTGGAAAAATTCTTCCGCATAGGTGAGCGCATGGCATCCTTCCATTTTTCGCAGGCGTACAGTGAGGAATTTTTTGCGCAGGCAATGAAGTCGTAATACGTATTTCATTTTTACGCTGCGGCGGGCAGCAGGTCTCTCTTGTGTATCCCGCCATTTCGGGTATTTCCGGTGTAGTACCGGCAATACCCTTTTTTTATCTATACCCTTATTCATTCAAACTGCAGGTTCGTTGGCCGCACTCCGCCTTCCTGCATCTTGAATGACGTTGGGTATACAATCTGCAATCTGTGATTTTGTTACCAGTGAACTGTCAGTGTTGTGGTTATCTGGCGATCATTTCCCCAGCTGCATGCGGCATCCGTAAAACAGGATGCAACATAATGCTTGTTGAATAAATTATTAATATTCAATGCAATTTCCGCATCGTCAACCGCGGGCAGATTATCCAGTTTGTAACGCAGCATCAGGTCAGTCACGGTATATGCCGGAACAGTGAAACTGTTTGCATCATCCCCCTGCGTTTTGCCGTTATAGCGAACCCCGCCACCGACTGTTACACCATTGAGCGGCGCATTGTCAAAGGTGTAATCCGTCCATAAAGAGGCAGTGTGCATCGGCACCATAGCCGGGTGATTATTGGCATTTTCCTGCTGCTGCCGGAAGCGGGTATCGGTATAGGCGTAACCGGCGATCAGGTTCCAGTTATAGGTCAGTGCCGCTTTAGTCTCAAGTTCAATACCGCGTGAGCGAATCTCCCCGCCCTGGAAACTGAAGGACGGATTGAGCGGATCGCGGTGCAGGCTGTTATTTTTTGTCAGCTCATACACCGCAAGGGTGGCAGAGAGGGCGGAATTATCCGGCAGAAATTTCAGCCCGGCTTCATACTGTTTACCGCGTGAAGGATCAAGCGGCTTACCGCTGACTGTCGCTGCGGTACTCGGCTCGAAGGACTCGCTGTAACTGAAATACGGCGCAAAACCATACGGCAATTGATAATTAACTCCGCCGCGCCAGGTGAACTCTCTGTCAGTCTGATGATGATTAGTGTCTTCTCCGCTCATATTGTCATGGCTGCGGGATTTACTGACGTTTTCGTCATAGCGACCGCCGAGGGTGAGTGTCCAGTCCTGCCAGAAAAGCTGCTCCTGGGCATAAATCCCCGTCTGACGATTTTTATTCACCGTGTTTGCCTGTGCCAGCGGCATGGTGGTCAGATTGCCGTACTGCGGTGAACGCAGATCCAGCGGAGCAGCTATTCCCATCTCATTAGTCATGCGGTTACGCAGCTGAGAGTAATCCAGCCCCAGCAACAGGGTATTTTTCCAGCCATTGCCGCTGATGTTATGGATGGCGTGGGTATCTGTCACCAGTCCGGTAAGCCGCTCGTCATTGCGGATATGGTTACGGGCAAGCGTGGAGGTGAGATCCTGCTGTGGTACACCGTAACAGGCGCGCGGGTTGCTGCTGCATAATCCGCTGCCGTAAATAGTTCGCCAGTTAGTGCTTATCTGCTGATAGCGCGCACCCTGATGAAATGACCAGTTTTCATTAAAAGTATGGTCAAACTGCCAGCCGAATAAGCGTTGCTGCCGTTCAAAGCGGTTGTAGCCGGGTTCACCTTCATTAAAACCGGTACTCAGTTTGCCGGTCGCACCACTGTCAACCGTCCCTTCGCGCGGCAGCCAGCCGTAATAGCCATTGCGCGGGGCATTCATTGCCTGTGCGGTGAACAGTAATGATGTGGCATCATCCGGCTGCCAGAGGTACGAGCCCTGCAATGCATAATAGCGTTCCCGCTCCCCCTGTTGCTGCTGATGCTGGTCGTGGATTGTCCCGGTCAGACGGTACGCCTGTGTTTCATCGTCATTAAGGGCATCACTGAAATCAAATCCCGTTTGCCATAAATGATGGTTCCCCGCCTGCAACCGAACTTCCCGCAGCGGTGTCATCTGCGGGCGTTTGGAGGTCATTATTACCACGCCGCCCGGATTGGACTGACCATAAATCACAGATGCCGGGCCTTTAATGACATCAATCCGCTGCATAAATTCCGGCAGCATGCGGCTTTCTGCGTACATATCACCCTGAACTTTTAATCCGTCCAGATAGATGTTCTGACTGACATTATGGAAGCCGCGCATCATGACACTGTCAAATACGGAGGAACTGCCGGAGGTGCCGGTGACAACACCGGGTGTATATCCCAATGCCTGTTTAAGTGTTGATGCGCCGCGTGCGGTGACTTCCTCCTCACTGATAACAGAAACGGAAGACGGCACTTTATTCAGTGGTGTGGCGGTTTTTGTGGCGCTGTCGCTGTGGGTGGCGTGATAGGTTCCGTTACTCTCAAGCGGATTGGCTGTCACAGGTGCGGCGGTCACGATTATTTCATCAGGTGCGGCATGACAGGCGCCGGCAATCAGTAATGCCGGCAGCGATAAACGGAAAAGAGAGCCGGAAAGGGAAGGGCGGTGAGGTGCAGTCATAAAAAATCTCATTTGAATGATAATTATTACCGTTATAAGTGAAAAAAAGGGGATAACGGGTCGGTAATAAGAAAAGGCTGCCGGTGGCAGCCATAAAGAATGAACTCAGTGAATTACTTAGTATCCGTCTGCGGGTGCGGTTTTTTCAGAAAAAACGACAGTGCCAGAGACAGGAAACCGAGCAGAAGGATGAACCAGAACACCGCGTGAAGCCCCGCCGCCAGTGCGCTGGTTTCGCCGTGCTCCGGGAACGCGGCATACGTCTTTTCGCGGTAAAAGGACATCAGCGTGATAGCCGTGGCAGTACCCACCGCTCCGGCAACCTGATAAAAGGTATTCCAGACGGCAGATCCATCAGCATACAGGCTTGCCGGCAGCGCGCTCAGTGCGGTGGTTTGCGCAGGCATAATCACGCAGGTCACACCGAGACAGAGAAACATAAAGGCAAGAACGATGTGCCAGATTTGTGCGGACTCACTAACTGAAAACAGAAACAGAGCGGCACTTGCCAGCATAAAGAGAGATCCTGTCACGACAAACGGACGGGCATCGAAGCGGTTATAGAGCAGACCGATCAGCGGGGAAAATATTACATTAATAATATTACCCGGCAGCAGCAGCACCCCGGCGAGAGCGGCGCTCAGCATCAGAACATCTTTCAGGAAGAGTGGCAGGATGATCGCGGCACAAAGCACACTCATCATACTCAGGATCATCAACAGCAGACCAATGACAAACATTGGCTGGCGGAATACATCCGGATGGATCATCGGTGTTTTCATCACAACCTGGCGGCGGGCAAATACACCGAGACAAATCAGTCCTGCCAGTAATGATCCCCATACTTCCGGGCTGCTCAGGCTGTGTTCTGCCATAATTGCCAGTCCGTATATCACACCGCTGAATCCGGCGGAGGAGAGCAGCAGCGAGAAAATATCAATGCGCGGGCGGGTTATCTCCCCGATAGGTGCCATGGCTTTCAGTGCGAGCAGAATGACGGCAACATACGCCAGTGCGCTCAGCCAGAAAATCGCATGCCAACTGAATCCCGTAAGAATAAATCCGGAAAGTGTCGGTCCCAGCGCAGGTGCCAGTGTGATGGCTATCCCGACCATACCCATCACCATTCCCCTCTGATAAACAGGAAAAATCAGCAGTGCGGCACTCAGCAGTACAGGCAGTACAACACCGGTGCCGATAGCCTGGATAACCCGTCCGAGCAGCAGCACGGTAAAGCTTGGTGCGAAAGCCGCAATCAGGCAACCGGCGAGTGAAACTGCCAGCGCATTGAGGATCAGCGTGCGGGTGTTAAACCAGCGCACCAGAAAGGCAGACACCGGCACGAAAACAGCCAGGGTGAGAAGGTAGCCGGTAACCAGCCACTGTGCCTGTCCGGCAGAAAGTGTAAATTCGCTCATCAGATTGGTGAGCGCCATATTTAATGCGGTTTCCCCGAACAGCCCGATAAATGTCCCGGCCATCAGTACGCTGAGCATCATTTTCGGGTAGCGTACCTGTTGTTGTGCTTCTGTTGTCACGTTATTTCCTCTGTTTCATCAACCTGGTTGACGATGAGGAAAATAACGCATTTTGCGATAATGGTCAACTTGGTTGACGTTGTGTTTTTGCTATACTGCACAAAAAGGAAAGGGGTAACTGAGTGAAAATTGCGTTGAGTGATCTGGATTTTGTCGATTTAATCAGTGAGCGGCACTCTCTGCTCCGTGAGCGGATAGATACCTGCTGGAATGCGCAGAGTCCGATCCGCATGGGAAATTCGGAATGGTATATCCTCTCAAGGATTAGTGATAAGCCGGTGTCCATTGCGGCTATTTCTGCGACTGTCACTATCTCCCGCCAGGCTATCCATAAATTTATCCGTCAACTGGAAGAAAAAGGGCTGATTACTGTTTTTGATTTGCAGGGCAGTAAAAAATTAAAAGGGGTAAAAATGACCGCACACGGGCGGCAGTGTTATGACGCCTATGAAGCAATCAAAGTTGCACTGTGTGATGAGGTTGGCACGGCAATCGGGCATGAGAATGTTGCTCTCATTACCCGGTTATTGCAGCAGTCCTGGTTCGGGGAAAAAGCCTGATATGTTTATTACGGGCTGACGACATCACTATGTGCCTGTACCGATGCGGATAATGTCAGTGTCCGGCTGGTGGAAAACAGCCAGTTGACCAGGCAATCTGCCAGTTGGTCTTTATCATCAAATCCGCTTTTTTCTGCCAGCTCACATAAACGTTGCCATAAAATACCTTCCTGCTCAGGGAGTTGCCTGTGCAACCGCATAGCGGCGGTGAGTTTTTCACTGACTTCATGCGGTTGCGGAAAGCGCGCCAGTGAGTGAGCATACAAGCAGTGTAAATCAGCACGTAACTGTGCAATTTGTTCCTTTCCGTAGTTCAGTAGTGCTCCGGCTTGCGCCACAGCAGGCAGTGATAACACCTGTCTGTCCGTCTCTTTTTCCATACTGCCGCACAGCGGTAATACCATCTTTTTCTCATTGATAAGTGCCGGCATATTCGCCAGAACGGCCTGCAACATAATGCAGAGATGATTATTGCTATCGATATTATTCATGTCTGTCTCCGGACGTGTTATGGCGATGCCTGTTGTTCTGCCGGTGATACTAGCGTGCAGAAAAAACGATGCTTCGCTGCCGGGCGAAATACCCTGTCAGATATCATGAAGAAAAGGAAAATACAGAACACTCCGCTTGTTGCTTTTTAAGTATTCACTTATAAATCAGGTAATCGTGTTGTGTTGCGTAACGCATCAGATATCAGTCTGCGCATCATAAAATAAGTTTATTTACAGGAGTTATAAATGTCAGGATTTTCATTTGCTTATGGTTATGGTGAGGAAGAGCATCTGGGCGGAAATGCGCTCGAAGGCGATCCGAATACATTTTGTCCGACAGTGTGGGACTACCTGATCAAGCGTTTCGCGTTACGATCCGTGCTGGATATCGGTTCAGGTCTGGGATTTGCCGCAGATTATTTTCACCGCGCCGGAATGCAGACGTTAGCGGTGGAAGGGCTGGTATCGAATGTTGATAACTCATTATATCCGGCGCTCAAGGTCGACCTTACGCATTCATCTGTTCACTGCCGTGTCGATCTGGTCCATTGTCAGGAAGTCGTTGAACATATTGATGAAATGTATCTGGATCATCTTCTTAATTCATTGGCCTGCGGACGTGTGCTGGTAATGACGCATGCATTTCCCGGTCAGGGAGGTCATCATCACGTCAATGAACAGCCGCCGGAATACTGGATTGAGAATTTGAAAAGATATAATTTTGAATTATTGTCAGAAGATACCCGGCGGATCCGGATCATGGCGGAAAAAGACGGGGCAATTTACATGGCGAACAGCGGAATGGTCTTTATCAACCGGAACCGTCTCTGAGTTTAATGCGTTTGCGGTAATTTATGTTAAGAAAGCACGTCATGAAGACGTGCTTTCTTAACGTGACTCTGCTGTCGGGATGACTCATAGAAATGACACCGGTAAACAGAGGAGATGTAAATAAAGTGTAATAATGTTAATCCTCTGAAAATGAATAATTACCCTGATAATCTGCATAATATAATTTACAAAGTTACTGGTCATAAATTAATATAAAATACAAACTTCCTTTGCTATATGTATTTCCATAATATAGATTGCCGGTCTATATAGTTATGGTTTATTTAAAAAACCCTGTTAATAATAAGATATAGACTGCTGGATTATATTTTACGTTACGTTATATCACTGGTTGAGTTAATTCATATTAACCCACATAAAATTAACATATTTTTTCTAATCCTGATTTAATATAGACAAAATTTGTTTTTTAATTGATATTTTGATATATATCGCATTATAGTATTTACAGTTGGATATATTAGTTCGAGTTCATTAGGAAGTGTTAGTTTAAAACAGGTGCAAAAATGGAAAATAACAATCGATTTTGGCCACATATAAGACGTGTTACACATCTGATGATGTTCTCACATCGCTCTTGCTTTAGTTTTAATCGTTTTAATGCAAAAAGGTAGTCCTTCTACTGACATCCATAATGTCATCAGCATATTGCTGTCGTATGGATCGTCAACCTCATTATCATTATATCCGGCACAACAAGTGCAGGGCTATACTGAACTCTGATTGATAATTCATATCCCGGCTTTTGTATATGCAATTCGTGAGTGTGTGATTTTTTCTTTCATTATTTTATGGCTGATATGCTGTAATTGTATGATTTAAAATCATCAGGTTACGTTATGGCATTGCTGTGCGTTATGGCATAAAAATAGTGTGATTTTTTAACTCAATATTATATTGAGGGAACAAACTCGCATTGTAAAAAAATAACTAAAATATTCATTGTGAATATTTTAGCAAGGGTTCTTTTGCAAAAAATATAGGTATTGAAAATGAATGATTATAAATTTGCTGTCAGCTATGATATGAGTGACTATATCATTACGCACAGAAATAGTGTGGATATCTTAAACACCGAATTTACGGATGTTGCTGTGATTATTATTTCTCTTGATGATATTCAGAATGGAAAATTAGATTTCATTGAACAGCATAGCTTTGGTCAGCCCGTTTTTGCTGTGATTGGTCAGAATGATATTATTCCGGCGGAGATCATTACGCGTCTGACCGGTGTGATTGATTTAAATAAAAATAACGGTGACCTGTACAGTAAGCAACTTGAAACAGCCGCACTGAAATATGAAGAAAGTTTATTGCCGCCATTCTTCGGTAGTCTGAAAAACTATGTTGAGAAAGGTAATTCCGCATTTGATTGCCCGGGGCATCAGGGAGGTGAATTTTTTCGTCGTCATCCGCTGGGTAATCAGTTCGTTGAATATTTCGGTGAAAATCTATTCCGCTCCGACTTGTGTAATGCCGATGTCTCTATGGGGGATTTATTAATTCACGAAGGTGCCCCGTGCGCCGCACAACAGCATGCAGCCAAAGTATTTAATGCGGATAAAACATACTTTGTCCTGAACGGGACATCGTCATCTAATAAAGTCGTTCTGAATGCCTTACTGGCACCGGGTGACCTGGTATTGTTTGACCGTAATAACCATAAATCAAACCACCATGGTGCGTTAATTCAGGCAGGGGCGACACCAATCTATTTGGAAGCAGCACGTAACCCGTTTGGTTTTATCGGTGGTATTGATGCGCACTGTTTTGAAGAAGACTACCTGCGTGACTTAATTAAAGAAGTCGCATCGGCACGGGCGGGTGAAAAACGGCCGTTCCGTCTGGCTGTTATTCAACTGGGTACGTATGACGGTACCATTTACAACGCACGCCAGGTTGTTGATAAAATTGGTCATTTATGTGATTACATCTTATTTGATTCTGCCTGGGTGGGTTACGAACAATTTATCCCGATGATGAAAGATTGTTCTCCGTTGCTGCTGGAACTCAATGAAAACGATCCGGGCATAATGGTGACACAGTCAGTACACAAACAGCAGGCTGGCTTCTCTCAGACATCTCAAATCCATAAAAAAGATCACCATATCAAAGGTCAGGATCGTTATGTGAACCATAAACGTCTGAATAATGCATTTATGATGCATGCGTCAACCAGCCCGTTCTATCCGTTATTTGCCGCACTGGATGTTAACGCCAAAATGCATGAAGGCGAATCTGGTAAACGCTTATGGATGGACTGCGTTAAAACCGGGATCGAAACCCGTAAATTATTACTGAAATCATGCAGCCATATCCGTCCGTTTATCCCTGAGACCGTTGACGGACGTTCATGGGGCGAATTTGATACTGATGTAATTGCGGATGATCTGCGATTCTTTAATTTTGTACCGGGCGAACGCTGGCATGCCTTTGAAGGTTATGCAGAAAATCAGTATTTTGTTGACCCCTGCAAGCTGCTGCTGACCACTCCGGGTATTAATGCTAAAACGGGAAACTATGAAGCATTCGGTGTACCTGCAACTATCCTCGCAAATTATTTACGTGAAAATAATATTGTCCCTGAGAAATGCGACCTCAACTCAATCCTTTTCCTGCTGACACCCGCTGAAAGCATGGCAAAAATGCAGCACTTAGTGGCACAAATTGCACGCTTTGAACAACTCCTGGAGCAGGATGCCCCGCTGGAAGTCGTTCTGCCGTCTGTGTATCACGCAAACAAAACCCGTTATCAGGGATACAGCATCCGTCAGTTATGTCAGGAAATGCATGACATGTACGTGAAATTCAATGTGAAACAGCGCCAGAAAGAGATGTTCCGTAAGGCACATTTCCCTGAGGTAAGCATGTTACCGCAGGCTGCCAATATTGAATTTGTCCGCGGTAATGTTGAATTGGTTGCCGTTGATCAGATAGAAGGGCGCATTGCGGCAGAAGGCGCACTGCCTTACCCGCCTGGAGTGCTGTGTGTTGTTCCGGGGGAAATTTGGGGCGGTTCTGTTCAGCAGTATTTCCTTGCGCTGGAAGAAGGTATCAACCTGTTCCCGGGATTCTCACCGGAATTGCAGGGTGTGTATATCCGCAGTGATGAAGATGGTCGCCAGCGGGCGTACGGCTATGTAATCAGACACTAAGTTTGCTAATACTTGCATGGCGGGGCAGGGATTAGCATGTCCCGCCATCCCGGGAGAGAAATATGAGTGCTTCAAAAAATAAAATGAGCGTATTACAGCTCACCATATTGACCGCAGTGAATATGATGGGGTCCGGTATCATTATGTTACCGACCAAACTGGCAGAAGTGGGGACAATTTCAATTTTGTCCTGGGTTGTGACCGCAATCGGGTCGATGGCGCTGGCATATGCCTTCTCCAAATGCGGGATGTACAGCCGCCGCAGCGGCGGAATGGGGGGGTATGCGGAATATGCATTTGGTAAGTCCGGTAACTTTATGGCGAATTACACCTATGGTGTTTCTCTGCTGATAGCCAATGTCGCGATTGCAATTTCCGCGGTTGGTTATGGTGCTGAATTAATGGATGCCGCCATGACACCTTTCGGCATCGGTGTTGCCACGATTGTTGTTTTGTGGATCTGTACGGTGGCGAACTTCGGTGGTGCAAAAATCACCGGGCGGATCAGCAGCATTACTGTATGGGGCGTTATTATCCCGGTTGTCGGTATTTCTGTTATCGGCTGGTGGTGGTTTAGTCCTGAGCTGTATGTTAACTCGTGGAACCCACATAACTTCCCGCTCTTTGATGCTGTCGGCTCATCAATTGCGATGACATTATGGGCATTCTTAGGCATGGAATCGGCATGCGCTAATAGTGATGCAGTTGATAATCCTGAAAAAAATGTGCCGATTGCTGTTCTTGGCGGGACGCTGGGTGCGGCGGTTATTTATATCGTATCGACAAATGTGATTGCCGGTATCGTACCGAATATGGATCTGGCAAATTCTACAGCACCGTTTGGTCTGGCATTCTCACAAATGTTCACGCCGGGTGTGGGTAAAGTTGTTATGGCGCTGATGATTATGTCCTGTTGCGGCTCATTATTAGGCTGGCAGTTTACTATTGCTCAGGTCTTTAAATCATCATCAGATTCCGGTTATTTCCCGAAAATTTTCTCTTCAGTGACCAAAGCCGATGCACCGGTGAAAGGTATGTTAGTTATTGTGGTTATTCAGTCTGTATTGTCATTGATGACAATCAGTCCGTCACTGAATAAGCAGTTTAACGTGCTGGTTAATCTGGCCGTTGTTACCAATATTATTCCTTATATCTTATCTATGGCAGCGATGATCGTTTTGCAGAAAGTGGCAAAAGTCGATCCGAAGAAAGCACGGACAGGGAATATCATTGCATTTATCGGTGCGGTTTACAGTTTTTATGCCCTGTATTCATCCGGTGATGATGCTGTCATGTGGGGTGCTTTAGCCACTTTCCTCGGCTGGACTCTCTACGGTTTTGTCTCCCCGCGTTTTGAAATGAAGCAAAACCAGGATGTGATGGTTAAATAACGGATACTCTCCGGCGGAATCCGCTTGTGCAGGTTTCGCCGGAGGATTTTTATCCGGTAACCGGCCAATATTATTGTGAATGACGGGAGATATATTTAATGACGGACACATTAGTCACTAAACCCAGGCGTGGGCGACCGCCGAAAAATCATGACTCAGGAATTGATGTCAGAGAATTACTTATCCGCAGCGGTATCGAGATGTTTACTGAAAAAGGTTATATGACATCGGATATTAACGGGATACTGAAAAAAGTGGGTATACCGAAAGGATCTTTTTATTATTACTTTAAAAGTAAAGAGCAGTTTGGTCTTGAGATCATGCGTCATTACGACAGCTATTTCTCACATTTTTTGGATAAGTACCTGTCTGATCCTGCGTCGCCACCTCTGACCCGCTTAGTCAGATTTTATCAGTCGGCAAAATCCGGTATGGAAAAGTATGACTGGCAGCGCGGATGTTTAGTCGGTAATCTCGGGCAGGAAGTGACTAATTTACCCGACGGATATGGCGGGATATTAAATATTATTATCAGCGGGTGGCAAAAAAAAGTGGAAGCTTGTCTGTCGCAGGCACAGGCTCTGAATGATATTTCAGCCTCTGTTGATTGCAGACTGATGGCCGTATTTTTCTGGATGGGATGGGAAGGGGCGGTTATGCAGGCTAAACTGGCCCGCAATGGTGAACCTCTGGATATATTTATCACTATTTTCATGAATGAATTGATCAACAATAAAGCATGACCGTGTTTCTGTGTGTTGCCCGCCCGGCAGCTATTGCAGAATAATTTATCAGATATCTCAGCTGTTAAAATAACCGGGATTACCTGATAATTTTTTTATAATTAACAAGATGACTGGTCTATATCTGTAAAAGGGCAATATTATACTTACGTGTATTTTGATTAAAAATAGTGGTCGGTATACTGTAAAATGTGATCAAATGCATGAATCACTGTTATCTGATTGATACTCGGATTGATCACGGTGAGACAGGGGAAAGAGAATATTATAGCCCCCGCATGGAAGTAATGAAAAACAAGGCCCGGAGATTTAAGTAAAAAGACACAATAGTTATTTACTATTGTGTCTCAGACTCTTCCCGTAAAACGGATACCGTATTTACAGTACCGGTGTACTGCCCACAAAATGATAATCCGGTAAAATAACGACCTTTGCATGTATTCATCGGGTGAGCCCGGTCGTCCTTTGCATATCAGTCACTCAAACTTTGCAACAGAGCCCTTTTTCTGCCGGTTTTTGTTTCCCGTTTCCGCTCAGGGTTTGAAATGTGGAAACAATCAGCACCAGAACAACCAGCGCAGATCCTGTCCATGTTGCAATTACAGGGTTTTGACCAAAGATACTCATCGAAAATGCGCTGAACATGGTTCCCGACGTGACGCCCATTGTGATAACGGCAGTGTGAACCGTCGTTACCAGATAGCCGGTACCACCTGCCTGAGTAACCCTTGTTATCAGTGCCGGGTTCATGGATATACCAATCAGTCCGACTATCAGCACCATGACGAGTGTTACCGCTTTGATATCACTAAATAGTGAAAGTGAGACTAACGCGACGAGCAACACGCTATGCCCGATACGTAGCACACCAACAGAATGTTCATCTGCGAACCGGCCTGCAACCAGGTTACCAATGACCGTACAAATTCCGTAACCCAACAGGATCATGGTGGTTGCGTCAGGACTGAATCCGGCATTATCCTGAAGCAAAGGTGTAAAAAATGAGAATGAGCCGTAAGCTGCGCCGATTGTCAGAAAGCTCACGAGGTAACGGGACCATAATTTAGGTGATTTTAAATTTTTGAGATCCTCCCTGGACTCATTCATGGTTGCTTTTGCCAGGTCAGGCAAGCCTGTTCTGACAGCGACGCTGACAAGTAAGGGCGCTACACCTAACAGGTAAAAGCAACTTTGCCAGTCCCATTGAGTTGCGATGAAATGACTTAACGGTAAACCTATTACGGTACCGATCATTAACCCGCTGAGCACAATAGATACTGAGCGGCCTATCTGGCCGGGTGATGGTGCCAATCTTGCTGCAAAGGTCAGGGCAAGGCCGAACGTTGCACCGGACAGACAACCCGTTAATACGCGCGCTAAAGCCAGCCACCAGTATGAATGAACAACCGGTGCAAGAATCTCGATTACCGCATAGGCCACCATAATCCGGGTGAGCATGGTTCGCGGTGATTTGCGCCGGAGAACATAGGCAATAACAGGCCCGCCGATAGCCATACCTAATGAATACACGGAAACTAATAAACCAACCTGACCCGTGGTTACATTAAGGTCAGCGGCTATGTTTGGCAGCATGCCTGCGGTTTGGAGCTCACTCATCGCGATGACTAAAATAACCGCCATCAGTATGTGCAAATTTCGATTCAACTTTTCACCTCTTGATATGATCTATATTTAGCGTCAATTAAACGCATAATATATTGATTAATAATGATTTTAATCTGGCATTAATCTGCCGGTGATTGCACTAAGCAAAGTAAGAGGTGATTGATTCCTTACCACCGGTGATATGAAGTGCTTTTACATGGGGGCTCATATTCAAAATAATCTCTATTGTTTATCGTTCAGTACAAAATTGGATGTGTGTCGGAATATGGAAATCCTCCGCTAAATGGTTGTTTACTGATCAAAAAAATGTGATGTAAAAAATGGAGTTAAGGGATATTACATTTTTGCAATTATCCCTTCCGCTGTGGCATTTAAAAAACAGGGATCACCGACGGTAACACCCATTATCCTAAGTCCGTAATACCCGGCAAGAAAGGCTTTGCTGGCAACGCTGCTATTTGGGGTAACCTGAAACTCTCCTGCTTCTATACCCCGGGTAATGACTTCATTAATCAGTGATTCTAACCGGTGGAGATAATGGCGGTTAATCGACTGAATTTCAGGGTCTTTAGGGCTTCGTTCCAAAACAGAATGTAAGGCCAGGCAGCCACGCGAACGTCCACTACCGAGGTCGGTGGCGATCCCCCACTGAAGCAATTTCATCAGGCGCTCTCTGGCTGTTCCCTGACTGTTCAGAATTTCTTTTTGAGCAATGATACCAACGTCCTGATAGTGACGGAGAGCCTTTTCATATAGTCCCTGTTTGTTACCGAAAGCATGGTAAAGACTGCCCCGGCCAAGACCAGTTTCCTGACAAAGCATTTGTGTACTGCTTGCTTCGTAACCGTTATCCCAGAATACATTCATGGCTGACTCAATCACTTTTTCGTCGTCATATTCTCTTGGTCGCCCGCTCATAAATCAGTACCTCATAATTCAATTGAGCTAAGTTAATCAGTTCTTGACCGATCAGTCAAGAACTGTATTTGACTGATCATTACACAATCAGGTGTTACTCTCCCGTGAAAAACGTAACGCACAGGCAGCAGAGTTATTTCACTGGGTGCTAAAACCTAAAAGGTGTTCCACTAAATGTGATGCCGAAAAACAGCAACAGTTTATGGAGGCGTATATCCAATTAAAGTCTGCCGTAAATAATGAGCTCATCCTGATTATTGATGACGTTCATTCGGAGCAGTCGACCAAAATTAATCATTCGCATGTAAAGTAAAAGCCCTGACCATTTTGCAATGTCAGGGCTTTTAAGGTACTGCATGTTTTACATTTAACATTAAATATGACTAACGTAATACTACTTTGATACTACTATTAAAAATGTACACGCTTGTTGCTATATGGTTTTACTCAATTATCAATCTCTCCATATAAACGTTTTTAAAAATTTCATCACTAAACGATGAACTAAACAAGTACACTTCCCCTCGCGATATAAACTCCTGATACGTTACCTTACTCCTGTTGCTTACCATTACGATTGCAACACCCCAGGTAAATCATAGCCTTACATCATCGCGTAAATCATATCTTAGCAATCGTACTTAACAACTAACAACTTACGTTGATACTACATTAAGAATATACACATTTGTTACTATATAGCTTTTCTGAATGACTTACATTCCATACAAACTTCGTTAAAATTAAAAACTAAGTAAGCATACTCCCCCCTCGCGATATAAACTATTGATACGTTACCTTACTTCCGTTGCCAATCATTGCGATTGTAACCCCCCCGGTAAATCGTAGCCTTACATCATCGCGTAAATCACATCTTATACTATGGTGCTTTAACAGCTAACAACATATATCTTGCTGTTGGAATAAATTTATCAAAAATAAATTTTATGTCAATACTGTTTTTGCTTACATAACTGAAAAAATAAACAGGAAAAAATAAATTAATATTTCAGAGTATAGAATTATATTAAATATGAGGATGATTTCCTCATTTAAAACAGTGGTTTTCAGCAGAACGTGGTTAACTTAGCTCGTTTTTACATCGGTGCAGATATTGTCCACTCCGTGTTATCTTAATATCCCAAACAACAAAAAAGCCTTTCCTGAAATACAGAAAAGACTTTTCAATTCAAAGCATTATACGTTATGAATCAATTCATGCCGTATTTTTTCAGTTTTTTACGCAGTGTACCGCGGTTGATACCCATCATTGTCGCAGCGCGGGTCTGGTTACCACGGGTGTATTGCATAACCATGTCCAACAGTGGCTGTTCAACTTCAGCCAGCACCAGCTCATACAGTTCATTAACATCCTGACCGTTTAATTGAGCAAAATAGTTCTTCAATGCCTGCTTAACTGAATCACGTAACGGTTTCTGTGTTACCTGATCTTGTGAATTTACAGTAGCGACGGTTAGTACGTCAGAATTTACGCGTTGTTCGAACATAGTTCTGTCAGCTCTTTTCTTTATTTACGC
Source organism: Morganella psychrotolerans (assembly GCF_965118875.1). Classification (GTDB taxonomy): domain Bacteria; phylum Pseudomonadota; class Gammaproteobacteria; order Enterobacterales; family Enterobacteriaceae; genus Morganella; species Morganella psychrotolerans_C. The sequence continues at coordinate 119,424 of NZ_CBCPJD010000010.1, read as the reverse complement.
AAAAAATTTTCAAAATATGCTTCCAACGCCTCCAGCTGTTCGCCGGCATCCTCAATGGCGTTGAATGAGCGCCGAAACTGAACATCAGGCGCATGTTCCTGCATATACCAGGAAACATGCTTGCGGGCTATACGGGCTCCCTTGCCTTGACCATAAAAGTCATGCAATTCCCGTACATGCTCACACATAATGCGTTGCACCTCTGCACCGGGCAGCGGTGGCAACAGTTCACCTGTGTCCAGATAGTGCTGGATTTCCCGGAAGATCCAGGGTCTTCCCTGAGCAGCACGACCGATCATCAGCGCGTCTGCGCCGGTGTAGTCCAGTACTGCCCCGGCTTTAATCGGGTCAGTTATGTCGCCATTGGCAATAACCGGTATGGCAACAGTCTGCTTAACTGTCCGGATGTTGTCGTATTCGGCTTCACCATTAAAAAGACAGGCACGGGTCCTGCCATGAATTGTAATAGCCTGAATACCGCAACGCTCGGCCAATTGGGCAATCATTACACAGTTTCGTTCTTCCGGTGACCAACCGGTGCGAATCTTCAGCGTCACAGGCACGTCGACTGCATTTACCACTGCTGAGAGAATCTCTTCTACCAGTTGCGGATAACGCAGCAGTGCTGAGCCTGCCAGCTTGCGATTCACTTTTTTGGCGGGACAACCCATATTGATATCGATGATTTGCGCACCGCCGGCAACATTAATCTTTGCCGCGGCCGCCATTTCAGCGGGATCATTACCAGCTATCTGCACAGAACGAATACCCGGCTCATCACGATGTACCATGCGCAATCTCGATTTGTCCGTCTTCCATACCTGAGGATTGGAAGAAAGCATCTCTGAGACGGCCATACCTGCGCCCATTTCATAACACAAAGACCGGAAAGGCCGATCTGTAATGCCTGCCATAGGGGCCGCTATAAGGCGGTTTTTCAACTGGTATTGTCCGATTCGCATAGACGAAGAAGTGTGGCCATACTGTGACTGCAAGGGCGCGTATATTACGCATTTTTTCAAAGATATGAAAGGACAAACTTTGAGCAAATCGACCTTTAATGATGATTTTTTTTTATTGCTTTTTTAAGATTTTATTAATTAATGTTTTGTAACAATAAGTTAGGCTAAAATCAGCATTGCAGCGGGATTGTAATTTAATTTTCATAAGAAAATGCGCCTGCGGATTTTTGCTTATAATCTATTCACTAAGCAACGCAAGCGCACGATTTATATACAAAAAGTCTGAGTGTCAGTTATGTTTCGTCGCCGTGATCCGGCACCATTCTTCTTTTTCTGCAATCTCATCGATGATAAATGCATCACGATAGGCATCTGCCACACCTTCTGCCTGAGTCGCCAGCACCCCGGATAATCCGAGTAATCCACCCGCCTGAGGCAGTGCGCCGATGATCGGAGCCAGTTCACGCAGCGGACCTGCCAGAATATTGGCCACCACAACGTCTGCAACGAGCGTGTCAGGCTTTTCATGAGAAAGGTAAAGGGTCAGGTTGTCTGAGACACCGTTGCGCTCTGCGTTGTCTCTGCTTGCCTGAATCGCCTGCGGGTCAATATCAATACCAATGGCGGCTTTTGCACCCAGTTTCAGCGCGGCGATCGCAAGAATGCCGGAACCACAGCCGAAATCGATAATGGTTTTGCCGTTCAGATCCAGCCCGTCGAGCCATTCCAGGCACAGCGAAGTTGTCGGGTGTGTGCCGGTTCCGAATGCCAGACCCGGGTCGAGCATCACATTGACGGCATCGGGGTCCGGCACATCGCGCCAGCTCGGGCAGATCCACAGGCGCTGACCAAAACGCATCGGGTGGAAGTTATCCATCCATTCACGTTCCCAGTCTTTGTCTTCGAGCTGTTCAATTTTGTAAACAAAGTTTTCGCCCAGCAGCGGATGTTGTTGTAGCTGTGCGACAACCCATTCCATATCGGCGTCGGCGTCATACAAACCAACTAAGTCAGTATCACCCCACAGGCGGGTTTCGCCCGGCAGCGGTTCAAAAACCGGAGTGTCGTGACTGTCCTGAAATGTGACAGATACGGCACCGCTTTCAGTCAGTTCGTCACCGATCGTTTCAGCGTGCGCGCCGGTGGAATTTAAGCGTAATTGGATCCAAGGCATAACATTCTCTTTAAGCTAAGCGGCATCCGGCGGGATACGGCTTCAGATGGTGATTTCCGGACCCGCCGGAAAATAAAAAAGCCCCTGAATGACAGGGGCCTGATATAGGGCAGAAGATGAAAATCAGACCTCGTGAAGACCGAGTTTTTTCTCCAGATAGTGGATGTTTGTTCCACCTTTGCAGAAGTTTTCATCATTCATAATCAGCTGATGCAGCTCAATATTGGTTTTAATACCGTCAATAATTAACTCCGCCAGCGCATTTTTCATACGGGCGATAGCAATTTCACGGGTTTCACCATAAGTGATCAGCTTGCCAATCATGGAATCATAGTATGGCGGCACGGTATAACCGGCGTAAATATGTGATTCCCAGCGGACACCGAAACCACCCGGAGAGTGGAAGCGGGTAATTTTGCCGGGGCTTGGCAGGAAAGTATGCGGATCTTCGGCATTGATACGGCACTCGATCGCATGGCCTTTCACATGAATATCTTTCTGTTTAACAGAGAGCGGCAGGCCGGATGCGACACGCAACTGCTCTTTAATCAGGTCAATGCCGGTGATCATTTCAGTGACCGGATGTTCAACCTGAATACGGGTGTTCATCTCAATGAAATAGAACTCGCCGTCTTCAAACAGGAACTCAAATGTACCGGCACCGCGATAGCCGATATCGATACAGGCTTTGGCGCAGCGCTCACCGATGCTTTTACGTAATTCGGCGCTGATGCCCGGAGCCGGTGCTTCTTCAACGACTTTCTGGTGACGGCGCTGCATGGAGCAGTCACGTTCTGCCAGATAAACCGCATGTCCCTGACCATCAGCCATAATCTGGATTTCAACGTGACGCGGGTTTTCAAGGAATTTCTCCATGTAAACCACATCATTGTTGAATGCCGCTTTGGCTTCACCCTTGGTCATGGCAATCGCTTCTTCCAGATCTGCATCATTGCGGACAACGCGCATACCGCGTCCGCCACCGCCACCGGAGGCTTTGATGATAACCGGATAACCAATACGCTGAGCGATGGTGTGATTCAGCGGCATATCGTCGCTGAGCGGGCCATCAGAGCCCGGCACACACGGAACACCCGTTTCTTTCATCGCGTGGATTGCAGAGACTTTATCACCCATCAGACGGATGGTATCGGCTTTCGGGCCGATAAAGACAAAGCCTGAGCGTTCAACTTGTTCAGCAAAGTCAGCGTTTTCAGATAAGAAACCGTATCCCGGATGAATAGCCTGGGATCCTGAAATTTCTGCGGCAGAGATAATCGCCGGGATATTCAGGTAACTTTTCGCGGAGGCTGCCGGACCAATACAAATGGTTTCGTCAGCCAGCAGAACGTGTTTTAAATCACGATCCGCGGAGGAGTGAACAGCAACTGCTTTAATGCCGAGCTCTTTACAGGCCCGCAGGATGCGCAGTGCAATTTCACCCCGGTTAGCAATAAGGATTTTTTCCAGCATGATTCGCCTCGTTATTCGATGACGACCAGTGGCTCGTCAAATTCGACAGGTTCGCCGTCGCTTAACAGAATTGCTTTGACCACACCGGCTTTGTCAGCTTCGATCTGGTTCATCATTTTCATGGCTTCGACGATGCACAGGGTATCACCGACATTGACCTGCTTACCAACGTGGATAAAAGGTTTCGCATCCGGACTTGGTGAAAGGTAGAACGTACCTACCATCGGGGAACGGACCACATGACCGGCAATTTCTTTTTCCGGAACACTGTCAGCAAGGCCCTGAGACGGAGCAACAGCATTGGCTAACGCCGGCTGCTGAATCTGAGGAGCATATTGCTGCGGTACGGCAAAAGTCTGTATCGGTAATGCACGACTGATGCGTACTGATTCTTCGCCTTCAGAAATTTCCAGTTCAGAAATACCGGACTCTTCGACCAGCTCGATCAGTTTTTTTATTTTACGAATATCCATGAGATGATTCCGTACTCTTAGTGTTGAGTTAGTTGTGACAGACGGTGAACCGCTGCCTGTAAAGCATAACGGTAACCTTCCGCACCCAGTCCGCAGATAACGCCGGTGGCAATATCTGAGAGATAGGAGTGATGGCGGAACGGCTCCCGTGCGTGTACATTCGACAGATGAATCTCGATAAACGGGATACTGACAGCCAGCAGGGCATCACGCAGAGCCACACTGGTGTGAGTGAATGCGGCCGGGTTAATCAGAATAAAATCTGTGTTTCCCCGCGCAGCATGAATTCTGTCAATGAGTTCGTGCTCGGCGTTGGATTGCAGGTGGCTTAATGTCACACCACACTGACCGGCATCCATGGTCAGTGTTGCGACGATATCCGCAAGAGTGAGTGTCCCGTATTTCTCAGGCTCCCGCGTTCCCAGCAGATTCAGATTCGGGCCGTTCAGCAACAAAATTTGGTAACTTTCGGTCATCCTGCTGACATCTCCTGCAATCTTACGTAATCGCACAACATAACGCGATGTTAATGCGTTGTCACCTTTTTCTCATCGTATGCAAAATTATTTTTTGCGGATGAAGGGCGACATTATAAACATTTCATTGCAGTTCGCAGCAAAATACTGGTCTGAACAGGTCAGATACCGGCATAAGCAGGCGGATTAATCGTTATCACCGTGTGTCTTACCTGAACGGTTCTGTGTGACGACTATCCGCGGATGTTAACCAATGTCCGGCCGGTGATGGTATTGCTCATAAGTTTTTCTGCGTAACGGACGGCGTCAGATAAAGATATTTCTGTCGCTGCCTGTAAATAGTAGTCTGCCGGCAGGTTTTTTAACAAACGAGCCCGGATTTCAGAACATTTTTCTGTAGGTTCGCTCACAGAATCCATGATCTGAAGACGGACATTACGTAAAATAAACGGCATCACTGTTGTCGGTAATGTAAATCCGCAGGCCGCCACAGCGGCGTTATAGTGCATCTGTGCAGGCAGATTGGCAAGTATCTGTCCGCCGGTTGTGTCCGCAGCTCCCGCCGGGAGCACTTAACTTCTCCCGCAGCGGTTGTGCCGTATCCACATCGTTAACGGCGGCAGTCAGTATATTATTGCCTTGCTCAGGTACCAGAGCTTTCATCTCCGACTTCATTTTTGGTATGAGGGAACAGATATCATTATTTTGGTATCAACCTCTTAATGTAGAGGACATAACCCGGGTGAGTACTGACAGTCACAAGATTATGACCCGCAAAAAAGAAAGGTTATATTTATTTATAGTATTATTTTGAGATTATTCCGAATAAAAGGTACTGTGGATACGCCATAATCTGGCCGCCCGTCCGGGGTTTTTTCCGGTTTATTCGTGATTTATCCACATATTTTAATCTGAGTCCGGGCCTGATGGTTTCTGCCCGATTGTAAGATTGCGTATATTATATAAAATCCGGTTGAACTTGACGTAAAGTGACGGGTCAACTGTACGACAGTTTCTCATCAGGGATAACGTTTGCATAACGGATATCGCCGGTTTTCGATGAGAATCATGTGTGAAAATTTAAAATCCGGAGATAATAACCGGATTTTTATTACTAATTTTAGTCCGTCTATGCGTATTTCATCAAATTATGAGAAAAAGTCTGCATTTTTGTGCAGCTTTATACTGCGTAGCGTATAAAAATTATCTAGAATAGACCGCTTCCCCTATGTGGTGTGGACACGCTGCTGGCAAGGTGCATGTGCGGCTTGTCGCAAAAAACGTGGTTGGTAAAATAGACGGTTTTATTTCCGTCCCCGGCTTGCAGGATTATCCTTTTGTATGTTTAAAAAAATTCGTGGCATGTTTTCCAACGACTTGTCTATTGACCTGGGTACTGCCAATACCCTGATTTATGTCAAAGGACAAGGTATTGTGCTTGATGAACCGTCTGTTGTGGCTATCCGTCAGGATCGCCCCGGCTCCACCAAGAGTGTTGCGGCAGTCGGGCATGAAGCTAAGCGGATGCTGGGGCGTACCCCCGGTAATATTGCAGCAATCCGTCCGATGAAAGACGGTGTTATCGCTGACTTTTTTGTAACTGAGAAAATGCTTCAGCATTTTATCAAACAGGTTCACAGCAACAGCTTTATGCGTCCGAGCCCGCGTGTTCTGGTGTGTGTACCGGTTGGTGCCACTCAGGTTGAGCGCCGCGCTATCCGCGAATCTGCACTCAGTGCCGGTGCCCGCGAAGTCTATCTGATCGAAGAGCCGGTTTCTGCGGCAATCGGTGCCGGTTTGCCGGTATCAGAAGCGACCGGTTCAATGGTGGTGGATATCGGTGGTGGTACAACAGAAGTTGCTGTTATCTCTCTGAACGGCGTGGTGTATTCCTCCTCTGTCCGCATCGGTGGTGATCGCTTTGATGAAGCCATCATTAATTATGTGCGCCGTAACTACGGTTCACTGATTGGTGAAGCAACGGCTGAGCGCATCAAACACGAAATCGGTTCTGCATATCCGACTGACGAAGTGCTTGAAATCGAAGTTCGCGGCCGTAACCTGGCTGAAGGTGTTCCGCGTGGTTTCACGTTGAATTCCAACGAAATTCTGGAAGCATTGCAGGAGCCGCTGACAGGTATTGTCAGTGCGGTGATGCTGGCGCTGGAACAGTGCCCGCCGGAGCTGGCGTCTGATATTTCCGAACGTGGTATGGTGCTGACCGGTGGTGGCGCACTGCTGCGTAATTTAGACCGTCTGCTGATGGAAGAAACCGGGATTCCGGTGATTGTTGCAGAAGATCCGCTGACGTGTGTTGCACGCGGTGGTGGTAAAGCACTTGAGATGATCGACATGCACGGCAGCGATCTTCTTAGTGAAGAATAAGCGAACTCCCGTTCGTTCAATACTGCAAGCCGGGGGAGTTCGCTCCCTCTGCTCGCCGGATACACCCTCTGTCTGCCCGGACAGAATTACTGTAGCGCCTTGTATCGCAATCTATGAAGCCGATTTTTAGCCGGGGGCCTTCCCTTCAGATTCGCATTATTATCGCGGTTATTTTTGCCATCGGATTTATTGTGGTTGATAACCGGGTTGATGCGTTTACCAAAGTCCGTAACTATCTGGATACGGCGGTCAGTCCGTTCTATTTTTTAGCTAACGGCCCGCGTCAGTTACTTGATGGTATTTCGGATAACTTTGCAACACGCCAGCAACTGGAATTTGAAAACCGGGCATTGCAGCAGGAACTGCTGGTTAAAAACAGCCAGAATCAGTTGCTTGAACAGTTTAAACAGGAAAATGCCCGCCTGCGTGAATTGCTCGGCTCTCCGTTGCGCCAGGATGAGCACATGATGGTCACCCAGGTGATGTCAGGAGCGAATACACCTTACCGCGATCAGGTGGTAATTGATAAAGGCAGCCGTGATGGTGTGTATAACGGGCAGCCGGTTATCAGTGATAAAGGTGTGGTCGGACAGGTTATTGCTGTCTCTCAGCTGACCAGCCGCGTATTGCTGATTTGCGATACAACACATGCACTCCCTATTCAGGTATTGCGTAATGACATCCGCGTTATTGCATCCGGTACCGGATGCAATGATGATTTACAGCTTGAGCCGCTGCCGAACAATATTGATATCCGTGTCGGGGATGTCCTGGTCACATCCGGTCTTGGCGGACGTTTCCCTGAAGGCTATCCTGTCGGGATTGTCTCTGCGGTGAAGGTTGATAATCAGCGCGCGTATACCATTATCAGTGCCAAACCGACGGCTGATCTCCAGCGGTTGCGTTACCTTCTTTTATTATGGGGCGGGGATGGTAATCCGCGTGATCCTTCCGGCCCGTCTGAAGTCTACCGTGCGGCAAATGAACGCATCATGCAGGTCATGCCGCAGGTGGTGCCGCCTATTATGGCCCCGGCACCGGAAAGCACGCCGGACAGTGCTGTGCCGCCGGTAGTACAACCTGCAGTACAACCAAAACCAGCAGTGCAACCTAAGCCTGTACAGCCAAAACCGGCTCAGCCGAAGCCGGTCCGTCCGGCACAACCTGCTGTGCCGCCTGCCGCTCAGGATACACCGGATACCGCAGACACTGCACCTGCCCGTCAGCTGAGAATGAAACCGCAATGAATACCTACCGGGGACAGAACCGGATTATCATCTGGATCTCATTTCTGATAGCGCTTGTGCTGCAAATCATGCCGTGGCCGGAACAACTGCAATTTTACCGTCCGTCCTGGGCGATGCTGTTTCTTATTTACTGGGTGATGGCGCTGCCACACCGGGTCAGTGTCGGCTCTGCTTTTTTTCTCGGTATGATGATTGATCTGATTGAAGGATCCACGCTCGGCGTGCATGCACTGAGCTTATCGATTGTCACTTATCTGGTGGCGTTCAAGCATCAGTTACTGCGTAATATGGCACTGTGGCAGCAGTCACTGGTGATTATGGTATTGTCGGCACTGATGCAGTTCTTTGTTTTCTGGTCAGAATTTCTGCTGTCAAACATTGTGTTTCATCCGGAAGTCTTCTGGAACAGTCTGGTCAATGGTATCTTATGGCCATGGATTTTTTTATTATTGCGTAAGACGCGCCGTCACTTTTCTGTTCATTAATAAGGGAACGGCGGCGTAATACGTTAACAAAACGTCAGGACGCCTGAATGCTGCCGATTTACCTTGCTTCAACTTCTCCCCGCCGTCGGGAACTCATTAAACTGCTGAATGTGCAATGTGAAATACTGTCACCCTGTATTGATGAAATTCGCCGGGACGGTGAATCTGCGCCTGCTTATGCGGAGCGTCTGGCACGGGAAAAATCACAGGCAGGCGTCTTGCTGGCGACAGAAGAGCGGCCGGTTATCGGCTCGGATACCATTGTGGTACTCGACGGCGAAGTTCTGGAAAAACCCCGCGATGAAGCCCATGCTTTCGCTATGCTCAGCGCACTGTCCGGTCATACGCATCAGGTGATGACGGCTGTTGCGGTTTCCGATCGTTTTCGTACCCTCAGCATCCTGATTGTGACAGATGTGACTTTCCGCCGGTTATCTGATTGTGAAATAAAAGAATATATTCAATCCGGTGAGCCGATGGATAAAGCGGGTGCTTATGGCATTCAGGGGCTTGGCGGGCGTTATGTCCGGAAAATTAATGGTAGCTATCATGCCGTAGTGGGATTACCGTTAGTGGAAACCGAAGAATTGATTAAGCGGTACACGGAAACCCTGAACGGGACTGTACCGGCACACTTAGATGGAAAAGAAATACCATGACAGCCGAACTTTTAGTCAACGTGACCCCGTCTGAAACACGAGTGGCTTATATTACAGGCGGGATCCTTCAGGAAATTCATATCGAACGCGAAGCAAAACGCGGCATCGCCGGTAATATCTATAAAGGGCGTGTGAGCCGGGTGCTGCCCGGGATGCAGGCGGCCTTTATCGATATTGGCATGGATAAAGCCGCGTTTTTGCACGCCTCTGACATTATTCCGCATACAGAATGTATTGCCGGTGATGAGCAGGAAAAATTCCGTACCCGCGATATCGGGGAGTTGGTGCATCAGGGGCAGGATCTGATTGTCCAGGTGGTGAAAGATCCGCTGGGCACTAAAGGCGCGCGTCTGACCACGGATATCACACTGCCTTCCCGTTATCTGGTCTTTATGCCCGGTGCTTCCCATGTGGGGGTTTCCCAGCGCATTGAAAGTGAAGAAGAGCGCGAGCGGCTGAAAAATATTGTCTCCGGCTATTGTGATGAGCAGGGCGGATTTATTATCCGCACAGCAGCAGAAGGGGTCGGCGAAGAAGAGCTGACATCTGATGCGGCGTTTCTCAGACGCCTGTGGACAAAAGTTATCCAGCGCAAAAAACGCAATACCACGCGCACCAAAATTTATGGTGAGTTGGCACTCGCTCACCGCATTCTGCGTGACTTTGCCGGTGAATCACTCGACCGGATCCGCATCGATTCCCGCCTGAGTTTCAGTGATCTGCAGGAGTTTGTGGATGATTATATTCCGGAAATGACCGCAAAACTGGAGCTGTACCAGGGCAGCCAGCCAATTTTTGATCTCTATGATACCGAAAACGAGATCCAGCGGGCGATGGAACGAAAAGTCGAAATGAAATCAGGTGGTTACCTGATTATCGATCAGACAGAAGCGATGACAACAATCGACATCAATACCGGTGCATTTGTGGGACACCGGAATCTGGAAGAAACGATTTTTAATACCAATATTGAGGCAACTCAGGTAATTGCCCGCCAGTTACGGCTGCGCAATCTCGGTGGTATTATTATCATTGATTTTATTGATATGACGGATGCGGATCATCGTCGGCGGGTACTCAGTTCTCTGGAGCAGGCGCTGTCGAAAGATCGTGTGAAAACGACTATTAATGGTTTCTCTCAGCTCGGGCTGGTGGAAATGACCCGCAAACGTACGCGGGAAAGCCTCGAGCATGTTTTATGTGAGAAATGTCCGGCCTGTCAGGGCCGGGGAAATGTCCGCTCCGTGGAAACGGTCTGCTATGAAGTCCTGCGGGAAATTGTCCGTGTTCACCGGTTGCTGGATGTTGATCGCTTCCTGGTGTATGCCTCTCCGGCGGTGGCAGAAGCCTTGCAGGGTGATGAATCCCATGCACTGGCGGAAGTGGAAATTTTTGTCGGCAAGCAGGTACAGGTCCGCGCAGAACCACTCTACAGCCAGGAACATTTTGATGTGGTGATGATGTAATATACCCAACGTCATTCAGGATGCAGCTTTGCTTCGAACCTGCAGTTTGAATGAATAAGGGTATAGATTAGCGGTATGTTACCGGATATGAGACAGTGTCCTGTATCGCCGGCCTTGACAGCAGCAGGGAGAAGGGGAGCCAGTGAGGCGACTGCCAAAGGTTTTGTTTACATGTGTTGTTGTGATTGTGATTGCTGCTGCTCTGTTACTGGGCGGTCTGCGTTATCTATTGCCTCAGATTAATGAATACCGCCCGCAAATCGAAGAAACACTCTCTGAAATGACCGGTGCGACAGTCAGGATCGGTGAAATCAGCGGACGCTGGCAGGGTTTTGGTCCTGTACTGACTATCCGCGACCTGACGGTTACCAGTGATGAAGCAGATATATCAGCCGAAAAAATCAATCTGTCTCTGGATATCTGGCGCACCTTGTTCCGCTTTAGTGTCAGTTTTCGTGACCTGACATTCTGGCATATGAATGTGGATTACAAATCCCCTCTCAGCAGTGACGGCGGCAATTTTGAGCCGGATGCCATCTCTTCTCTCTGGCTGGAACGCTTTGATAATTTTGACCTGCGTGACAGTGAGATCCGTTTTCTTACCCCGTCCGGCGACCCCGCTACCTTAGTGGTTTCCCGCCTCTCCTGGCTTAATCAGACCAGGCGCCACCGGGCACAGGGCGAAGTCCGGCTCTCATCCGTGAATAACCCGCGCGGCTGGTTACAGGTACGCCTGGATCTGCGGGATGTGAATGGTCTGCTGGATGAAGGTATGGTGTATCTCCAGGCGGATGAAATTGATATGACGCCGTGGTTCAGCCGCTGGCTGCGGGATAACACCGGACTGAACGAAGCCCGCTTCAGTCTTGCCGGCTGGATGACAGTTGAGCGCGGGACAATCACCCGCGGGCTGGTGCAACTGAATACCGGCGAGGCGGACTGGCTGGTCGGCAAAGACAGACACACGCTGGAAGTCCGCGACCTGGTTGTGCGCATGCGCCGTCAGGGCGAAGGCTGGCTGTTTAATATTCCGGAGCTGTTTAACCTCAAAACAGACGGACAGCAGTGGCCGGAAGGTAATTTATCACTGCTTTATATCCCCGCATCAGAAAAATATCAGGGTAATCAACATCTGCGTATCCGCGCAAACAATATTGAACTTGCCCGGCTGAGTAGCATTGTGCCGACATTCTCTTTCCTGACGAATGATGATGTCAGAGCCTGGCAGAACCGCGACCCGTCCGGGTTGATTCAGGATTTCGCTCTTGATATCACGCCTGCCACCCCGGAAACGCTGGATCTGGACGTCGCCTGGCAGGATGTGAGCTGGAAGCCGTGGGGCGGGCTGCCGTCAGTCTCTCACTTCAGCGGGCTGCTGCGCGGAGACAGAGCAAAAGGCATTATGCGTTTCGCCCTTGCGGACAGCGTGGTGGACTATCGTCCGATGTTTACCGCACCGCTGACTGTTTCGCAGAGTGGCGGACAAATTCAGTGGCGCAATACCGACGGTGATTTCAGTGCCTGGAGTGATAATTTAGATCTGCGATCCGGCGCATTATGGACAAACGGACACTTCCGTTATCAGCAAAATAAAGAAGGTCCGCCGTCACTCGGGATCCTGGCAGGTGTCCGCCTGACGGACGCCGGAGAAGCCTGGCGCTACTTCCCTGTCCCGCTGATGGGTGAACATCTCAATGAATACCTGACACAGGCGCTGATTGCCGGGAAAGTGGAAGACGCCACGGTAATTTTTCAGGGAGATCCTGCTGATTTTCCGTTCCGCAAAAATCAGGGACAGTTTCAGATATGGGTGCCGCTGCGTGATGCCACATTCAAATACGATCCGGACTGGCCTGCGCTGATGGATGTGGATGTCGATCTGAATTTTCATAATCATGGGTTATGGATGACGGCTCCGCAGGCAAAACTGGGTAACGCAACAGCACGGAACCTGAAGGCGGATATTCCGGACTTTACGATTGAGCGCCTTTATATTAAGTCAGATATTGAAGGGAAAGGAGAGTCGCTGGGGAACTATTTTGATCAGACCCCGATGAAAGACTCCATCGGCAATACCCTGAAACAGCTGAAAATTGGCGGCAGTATCAACGGTAACCTAAACCTGGAAATTCCGCTCAATTTTGATGAAATGGTGCGGGCGACCGGTGAGGTCCGCCTGAAAAATAATACTATTGATGTCGTGCCGCTCGCCAGTACGCTGCATGATGTCTCCGGGCTGTTCCGTTTTGATAACGGCGACCTGGAAAGTGATCGCATTACTGCGCGCTGGTTCGGACAGCCGCTGAATATTGACTTCACAACCAAAGAAAATCCGAAAGATTTTGCGGTTAATATCGCACTGAACGGCAACTGGCAGATGAAAGGGATTGATGGCCTTCCTGACGTTGTAAAACAGCATGTAAATGGATCGTTTCCGTGGACGGGAGAGGTGAAAATTGCGCTCCCGCAAAAAGGGGAAGTTAGTTATACGGTTGATCTGGATGGTAAAACAGGAAATCTGACCAGCAGCACGCTGCCTGCAATCCGGCGCTGGGCGGCTGACACCGGCACACTGAATATTCATGCCACAGGAACAGAGCACACACTGAAAGCGGGGGGAACGCTCGGAAAATCCCTCAGTTTCCTGACAGACTGGACACTCGGCGATATTCTGACTCTGCGCGGTGCCGCTATCCGTCCGGGAACAAAAGTACCGGAAAAAATCACACCGGATACCATCAGTATTGCGTTGCCGGCGGTGACGGGTGAGCACTGGGTCGGCGCACTGGCTGCTGCAGGGCAAAGTCATGAATCGCCTGCATCACTGAAACTGCCGGGGAATATTGATATTTCAGCGCCAAGTCTGGATTTTGCCGGACAACGCTGGAATCAGATAAAACTGCGCATCCACCCGCAGGAAAATGGCTGGCTGCTGAGTGCGGACGGAAAGGAGCTGCGTGGTGATATCCGCCTCCCGCCATCAGGACCGTGGCAGGCAAGCATTGATTATCTTTATTATAATCCGGACTCAATTGAGAACGCGTTACCGAAATCTCAGCGCAGTGAGCAGACCAAAACAGATTACCGGGTCGCAAGCTGGCCGGCAATCACGTTGCGCTGTGAGGCGTGTTGGGTCGGCGGGTTGAATATCGGTACGGTGAACGCCAAGGTTTATCCTGAAAATAATACCCTGGTTCTGGATGCGGCATCGGTGAAAAACAGTGCCAGTGAACTGACTGTCAGCGGGCGCTGGGATGCGGGTCTTACTCCGCTATCGCACTTTAAAGGTCAGTTTAAAGGGCCGGTATTTGATAATATGGCTGCCTACTTCGGGGTTCTGGTGCCGATCACCGGTTCGCCGTTTACTGTGGATTTTGACCTGAACTGGCGTGATGTGCCGTGGTCGCCTGATGTGGCCTCACTGAACGGTATTATTAACACCTCACTGGGGAAAGGTGCCATAGAACGCATGGGTGGCGGAAATGCCGGAAAACTACTGCGGCTGGTCAGTTTTGATGCATTATTGCGTAAGTTACAGCTGGATTTTACCGATACCTTCAGTAATGATTTTGTTTTTGACAGCATACGCGGCAAAGGTGTCATCAAAGAGGGTATTCTGAGTACGAATGATACCCGCGTGGATGGTCTGATGGCGGATATCAGTTTTGATGGTTCGATTTATCTTGTGGAGCGTCGCATTGATATGTCGGTGGTAGTCACACCGGAATTGTCTGCGACAGTCGGGGTGGCAACCGCGTTTGTTGTCAATCCGATAGCCGGAGCGGCGGTCTTTGTTGCCAGTAAGGTACTGGGCCCGCTCTGGAGTAAAATTTCGGTGATACGTTATCACCTGAGCGGCAGTTTAGAAGAGCCTAAGATAGATGAAGTTTTGCGTCAGTTAAAGGAGACTCAGTAATGAAAAACGCAAATGTGGCACTATTACAATTGTGCAGCGGCACAAATACCAAACACAATTTGGCGCAAATCGAACAACAGATCAAACAACTGCCTGATAATATCAAATTGGTCATGACGCCGGAAAATGCCCTTATTTTTGCCTCGGGCAATACTTATCATAAATATGCGGAAACCCAGGGTGACGGGCCGTTGCAGAGTGCCGTGGCTGATATGGCGCGCCGTTATGGTGTCTGGATCCTGATTGGCTCTATGCCGCTGATAAGCCGTGAAGATCCGCAGCGCATTACTGCCAGCAGTATTTTGTTTGATGATAAGGGCGACATTAAAGCCCGTTACGACAAAATTCATATGTTTGATGTGAATATTGACGACGAACAGGGTTCTTATAACGAATCCAAAATTTTCCAGCGCGGTGAGCACATCACGGTAGTGGATACCCCGGTAGGACGCCTCGGCATGACTATCTGTTATGATCTGCGCTTCCCGGGCCTGTTCCAGGCACTGCGTGAGCAGGGTGCAGAGATTATTTCTGTCCCGGCGGCGTTTACCCGTCTGACCGGAAAATCACACTGGGAGCCGTTACTGCGCGCCCGTGCGATTGAAAACCAATGCATTATTCTCGCACCGGCTCAGGTTGGTGTACATGGCACCCGCCGTACATGGGGACACTCCATGGTGGTTGATGGCTGGGGTAAAGTCGTGAAGAAAAATCCGGATGCGGTCGCGGCGATTGAAGCGGATATTCGTCCGGAAAGCTTAACATCAATGCGCGAGCAGATCCGTGTGGTCAAACACAACCGGTTCCGTCCTCAGCTGACCTCGCTGATTGAGAAAAAAACGACAGGTAAAGAGTAAATTATGAGTTTTTCAACTGTTAGCAACGATCTGCTGACCGCCAATGGTCTTGATGAACAGGATCTGTTTTCTGTGCTCACTCAGTTGGCTGATCGTCATATTGATTACGGCGATCTCTATTTCCAGAACAGCTTCCATGAAGCCTGGATACTGGAAGATAAAATTATTAAAAACGGCTCTTATAATATCGACCAGGGTGTCGGGATCCGTGCCGTCAGCGGTGAGAAAACCGGATTTGCCTATTCGGATCAGATAAGCCTCACTGCATTACAGCAGAGTGCTTCTGCGGCGCGCAGTATTGTGCGTGAGCAGGGAAATGGTCAGGTTCAGGCACTGAGTCGTGTGAATAACACTGCGCTGTATGCCGCACTCGACCCGCTGCGTTCTATGCCGCGTGAAGAGAAAATTGCGCTGCTGCACCGTCTTGACCGTGTGGCGCGGGCAGAAGATCCCCGCGTTCAGGAAGTGAATGCCAGCCTGACCGGTGTCTATGAAGAAGTGCTGATTGCCGCAACCGACGGCACGCTGGCGACGGATATCCGTCCGCTGGTGCGACTTTCTGTCAGCGTGCTGGTGGAAGAGGACGGTAAACGCGAACACGGCGGCAGCGGCGGCGGTGGTCGTTTTGGTTATGACTATTTCCTCGGTACAGAAGACGGTGAAGTCCGCGCTGATAATTTTGCCCGTGAAGCTGTGCGTATGGCGCTGGTTAATCTCTCTGCGGTTGCCGCTCCGGCAGGTTCAATGCCTGTGGTTCTGGGTGCAGGCTGGCCGGGTGTGTTATTGCATGAAGCTGTCGGACATGGACTGGAAGGTGATTTTAACCGCCGTAATTCCTCTGTATTCAGCGGAAAAATAGGTCAGCAGGTCACATCAACACTGTGTACGATCGTCGATGACGGCACCATCAGCGATCGCCGCGGCTCACTGGCAATTGATGATGAAGGCGTGCCGGGTCAATACAACGTATTGATCGAAAACGGTATTCTGAAAGGGTATATTCAGGACAAACTGAATGCGCGCCTGATGGGTGTTGCGCCGACCGGTAACGGCCGCCGTGAATCCTATGCTCATATGCCGATGCCGCGTATGACCAACACCTATATGCTGGCGGGTGAATCATCGCCGGAAGAGATTATCGCAAGCGTGAAAAATGGTCTGTATGCCCCGAATTTCGGCGGCGGTCAGGTGGATATCACGTCCGGGAAATTTGTCTTTTCCACATCGGAAGCGTATCTCATTGAAAACGGTAAAATTACCAAACCGGTGAAAGGGGCGACACTGATTGGCTCGGGTATTGAAGCCATGCAGCAGGTCTCGATGGTCGGTAATGATCTGAAACTGGATAAAGGCGTGGGTGTCTGCGGAAAAGAGGGGCAGAGCGTCCCTGTCGGCGTCGGACAGCCTACGCTGAAGCTTGACAGTATCACAGTCGGCGGTACGGCGTAATGATGCAGAAGTACGGCACGCTGGTGATTGTCCTGATCGTTGCCGTTTCTGCCTGGCTGGCGGGGTTACCGGGACAATTTATTGATACCCGCCCGTCAGAGCCGGTCCCGCAACGTACAGAACAACCGCAGGCAATTGATGCACTGACGGAAAAATCCCGCGTGGTTCGTTATGTGCAGCAGCACCAGCAGTTACCGGATTACTATGTGACAAAAAAAGCGGCACGGAATGCGGGCTGGCAGCCATCAAAAGGCGATCTTTGCGAGGTGATACCGGGTAAAGCTATCGGCGGTGATCGTTTTGGTAACCGTGAAAAAGGCTTGCCGGATGCCCCTGCGCGGCAGTGGTTTGAAGCAGATATTAATTATAACTGCGGACACCGCGGCAGTGATCGCCTGCTCTACTCAAATGACGGGCTGATTTATGTGACAACAGATCATTACCGCTCATTTCAGAAGGCAGGATAATGCATGACGGCTGAGACAAACACGGCTGAGATAAACACCGTACATTTTGATTTCCGCATAATCCGGACCACAGAGGATTTTTATCAGCAGTTTTGCGATAAATTTCAGTTTGTTGCGGGTTTTGGTCATAACACGGATGCATTATGGGATATGTTAACGGGCGAAATTGAGTTGCCTGTAACGCTGGTGTTTGAGCATATTACTGCGCGTCAGCGGCGGTTGTTCTCGGCGGTGATTGCCACCTGCCGTGATGCAGAGGAAGAGTGGCCGGGGGATATTCAGCTGATACTGACCCCCCTGACCATGCGGACGGATTAAGCGGTTTCAGCCAGTTCTTTCAGATACTGGAACAGCTGGCGGTACGCTTTCGGGGGTTTATTCCCTTCGCGCTCTTTTTTCGCATTACGGATAAGTGAGCGCAGTTGCTGACGATCAAGGTGCGGGAACAGATCGATAGCTTCTTCTGCCACACTGTCGTCACCGGTAACCAGACGATCACGCAGATCTTCCAGCTTGTGCAGCAGAACGACCTGCTGGTTATGGCGGTTTTTCAGTTTATCCAGTGCCGTGATGATGGGATCCATGTCACGGGAGCGCATTAGTTTACCGATGAGCTGTATCTGACGGCGGAGGCCTTCACGTTTGATTTTTTGTGCCAGCAAAATGGCATCGAGTAATTGTTCATCCAGCGGAATTCGTTCCAGCTGTACTTTACTTAACGCAACCAGTTCGGCCCCGAGTTTTTTCAGGATTTCCGCATCGCGTTTGATTTCGCTTTTGCTGACCCAGATAATCTCGTCGTCTTCTTCTTCCTGAGGAAGGGCTTCGGGTTCTTCAAACCAGGTTTCAGGCTGCTTTGCCATAATTTGTATTCCTGTGGCGAAACACAGAGCAGCATGAAGCCGGATGATCTCTGTGTTTGTGAGTGTTAACATTCGTATATTGGCTATTGTAACCGGGGAAAAGGCCGGATAACACCTATTAGCTACCTGATTGGCTGAACGGCCCCTTAATTTATTAGATTGGAACCTGATTGATGAATATCACTTCTCAGATTATGGCGCAACGTACGCGTCTTGAACAGGCAGTTCAACAGGCATTGAGTATTGCACAAAAAGGCTGTGACAGTGCAGAAGTTGCTGTCAGCAGAACCACCGGCATGAGTGTCAGCACCCGTATGGGTGAGGTGGAAAACGTTGAATTTAACAGTGATGGCGCGTTAGGGATAACGGTTTATCATAACCAGCGCAAAGGCAGTGCCTCTTCCACAGATTTAAGCGACGATGCAATTGCCCGCACGGTACAGGCCGCCATTGATATTGCAAGATACACATCAGAAGATCCTTTTGCGGGTCCGGCTGACCGTGACTTGCTGGCATTTGACGCACCTGATCTGCAACTATTTTATCCGGCAGAGGTCAGCGCGGACCAGGCGATAGAATACGCCGCAAATGCAGAAAAAGCTGCACTGAGTGCCGATCCGCGCATTACCAATACCGAGGGCGGCAGTTTCAACAGCCACTGTGGGATCCGTGTTTTTGGTAACACGCTTGGGATGTTACAGAGCTATTGCAGCACCCGTCACTCAATGTCAGCCAGCGTGATCGCCGAAGAAAACGGGGATATGGAGCGTGACTACGCTTACACTATCGCCCGCAAACTTGAGGATTTACAGTCTGCTGAATGGGTCGGAAAAGAGTGCGCACGCCGTACATTATCACGCCTGGCACCGCGTAAGCTGGCAACCCAAAAAGCGCCGGTTATTTTTTCACCGGAAGTTGCCACCGGGCTGTTTGGTCATCTGGTGGGCGCTATCAGTGGTACATCAGTTTACCGCAAATCAACCTTTTTACTCGACAGCCTCGGCAAACAGATCCTGCCGGACTGGCTGACTGTCCGCGAGCTGCCGCATGTGATTGGCGGGCTGGCTTCAACGCCGTTTGACAGCGAAGGTGTCCGTACACAGGACCGCCTGATTATCGAAAATGGTGTTCTGACTAACTGGCTGATGACAACTTACGCTGCGCGGAAACTGGGGCTGAAAAGTACCGGGCACGCAGGCGGGATCCATAACTGGCATATTGCCGGACAAGGGATGGGCTTTGATGCCATGCTCAAAGAGATGGGCACCGGGCTGGTTGTGACAGAGCTGATGGGACAGGGCGTCAGCGGTATTACCGGTGACTATTCACGCGGTGCATCCGGTTTCTGGGTGGAAAATGGCGAGATTCAGTATCCGGTCAGTGAAATCACGATTGCCGGTAATCTGAAAGACATGTGGGCGAATATGATTGCCACCGGGGATGATATCGAAACCCGCAGCAACATCCAGTGCGGCTCTGTCTGGCTGCCGGAAATGAGTATCGCCGGGCAGTAAATAAGCGCGTGCTTTTTCCGGGTTCTTATGCAATATTACCCATGTAGTTTGTGGCGGTAGGAATATCCCCACGTTAAAAACCTGAATTCCTTGTTTGTAGTGGTGGTAGGAATATCCCCACGTTAAAAACCTAAATTCCTTGTATGACTACATGAAAAACCCTGACATTTACGTCAGGGTTTTTTTATGCCGGAAAGAAACATAGCGATGAAATTATTAAAGTTAGATAGTTCATTTTACGAAGATAATCCCGTTATCAGAGAAGCACTTGATTTTGATGCTAAAACACTATCATGGGGGAGATCTGATAATAAAAGACGGGGACATGGAATTGTCAAAATCACACTAAGTAACCTGGTTTTTGCTATACCTGTACGCTCCAATATCAGACACAATGATTGTTTTATTATTGAAATTGACCATTCTGAATCAGACGGAAGGGGAATGGGGCTTGATTATACGAAAGCGATGTTAATCAGAGATATCACTCATATCAGTGATGAGCCATTCTTACTGAAAAATAAAGTTTCCGGTAAAAAATTGCTTGGAAAAGAAGAACATATTGAAAAACAATTTTCTAAGTATATTGACAGGTATATCGCAGCAGTACTGAAGTGTGATGAAAATATCCTGCGGCGTTATCGCTTCGCAACATTGATTAATTATCATCCGGAGTTAGGGTTAAACAGATAATCCTGGTCGCCTGCTTTTTGCGACTGATGCCAAATCTTACATCATCAGCATAGCAATACTTTGACAGACAAAGGTAACCTGACTTTCAAACCCGAACAGCAGAGGGAAAGAGAACTCAGACATCGGCGCAGGCAGGCCAAAAAGGTAAGCAAGGCTAAAGGCAGACATAGTATCTCCGTACTGAAAAGGATATACCGGCATCATGCATCAAAGAAGGGAAAAACGGAAGCTGCGCCCGCAGGTAAAAAGAAAGCGGACGCAGAGTCGGCTAAAGCAGATTAGCGGTGTAATTCACCGGCGGCTTCAGGCTGATAGATAATCTCTAATACTTTGATGCGCGCAGAATCACCGTTCGGCATTTTCCATGAAATCTCGGTACCGACAGAAAGGCCGAGTAACGCCGCGCCCATCGGTGCCATAACGGATAATTGCTCGGCGCTGTCTTTGAGTGATGCCGGATACACCAGGGTGCGGATGCTCTCTTTTTCATTCGACAGATCGATAAAACGGATACGGCTGTTCATCGTGACCACATTGGCAGGGATTTCTTCCGGAGGAAGAATATCAGCGCGATCTAACTCGTCATTTAATGCAGCCGCTATGGCGCTGTCCGCGTAAGCCGGTTGTTCCAGCAGCTTATCCAGACGCTCTGCATCCAGTTCATTAATAATTATGTTGGGTTTATTCATACCACACTCCGAATCATTTCCAATACAAAAGAACACCCCACACCAGAAGGAGGGGGTGCTCTTTTGAGAATTAATCTGATAGTAGGCTGTTCTCCCCTGAAAAGAAAGAGATCAGGATCACGAACCATCAGGCTGCGTGAGTGAAACAGCGTATCAGTTTTTTTTAAGTAAAATATTCCGTTTAGTATAGCTAATCTTCATCAAAACCTGAATCGAAAAGGGAAATAATTGCCTCAATCGCTAAATTCTCATCAGGCCCTGTCGCTTCCACTTCAATAATACTGCCCTGTTCAGAATCGAGCATCAGCATCGCCAGTACACTGTCTGCGCGGGCTTCTTCATTTTGTTTATTGCGAAAGATAACCGTTGAACGGAATGTCTGGATCAGTTCAACCAATTTCATTGCCGGCCGGGCGTGAAGCCCCAGCCGGTTTTTAATCTCAACCTGACAACGGATCGTCATGGATTATTTCCGTTTTTCCAGCGTACGATGACGCGATTGCACGTTTTTACCCCGTGAACGGAAATAGTCTGCCAGTTGCTCCGCGACATATACAGAGCGGTGCTTCCCGCCGGTACAGCCGATAGCAACAGTCAGATAGCTGCGGTTGTTGGTTTCCAGCATCGGCAGCCACAGTTCCAGATAGCTGCGGGTCTGATAAATAAAGTTATGCACCTCAGTGTGGCGGTCAAGGAACGCCGCCACCGGTTTATCCAGCCCGGTCATCGGCCGCAGTTTCGGATCCCAGTGCGGGTTCGGCAAAAAGCGGACATCAAACACATAATCAGCATCAATAGGAATGCCGTGTTTGAAACCGAAGGACTCGAACACCATCGTCAGCTCGCGTTCGCGTTTGCCGAGGATCCGGGTTCTCAGCATTTCTGCCAGCTCATGTACTGACATCTCTGAGGTATCGATAATCAGGTCTGCCCGTGAGCGAAGCGGCTCCAGCAGGTCACTCTCCTCGTCAATCGCACTTTCCAGTGACAGATTTTTGCTGGAAAGCGGATGCAGGCGCCTTGTATCACTGTAACGGCGGATAAGCGTATTACGATCCGCATCCAGGAAAAGCAGTTGTGGTGAGAAACTGGCCGGTAACCTGGTCAGGGCTTCTTCAAAGACTTCCGGAGATTCAGGCATATTCCTGACGTCAATACTCACAGCGGCAGAAATGTCGCGTGCTGTCAGGGTGTCAGCAAGTGCCGGTAACAGGGTCACCGGCAGGTTGTCGACACAATAGAAACCCATATCTTCCAGCGCCCGCAGGGCAACGGATTTACCCGAACCGGAACGGCCGCTGACAATCATCAGCACCATGAGGGGACTCCCTATCGTTTCTCTTTCAATGGCATATTGCCATTATCTCATTGTCGTTAGCCGGCTGATATCATTCCGTGATGATACTGTACAGCTCTTCATCGCTTTGCGCCTGACGAAGACGGCGGCAGAGCGTTTTATCCGCAAGTTTTTTTGCGACTAACGACAGTGTGTGCAAATGGGTCTGACACTGGTCAGAAGGAACAAACAAGGCAAACAGGATGTCCACATTCTGATTGTCAATCGCATCAAACGCGATAGCGTGTTCCAGGTGTAAAAATACACCACAGGCTTTATGCGCCTCGTTGCAGTCCAGTTTTCCGTGCGGAATAGCAATCCCGCCGCCGATACCGGTTGTCCCGACTTTTTCCCGTGTGAGGAGTGCCTCAAACAGCGTGCTTTCCGGCAGGTTCAGTGCCGTGGCTGCCAGCTCACTGATTATTTCCAGTGCACGTTTTTTGCTGGTGCAGTGAATATTATTGCGCGTGCAACTGATACTCAGTACATCGCTCAGGGACAAATTTGCTTCGTTATTCATTTCATTGTTCACTTAGGATCAGAATCCCGGATGCCAGGATGACAGCCGGGATCAGATTACTTCTTTTTTCTGAGAAAATTTAAAATACCCGCTTGCTTATGTTCATGTTCAAACACGCAGACACTGTTAATGGTTTCTCAGTTTTTCTTTATGTTTTGATAACTGACGACCCAGCTTTTCAGCCATTTCATCAATTGCAGCATACATGTCATCTTTTTCCGCTGACGCGTGAAGATCCGCACCGTTTACCTGAGCCGTTGCCTCTGCAATTTTACTGACTTTCT
This sequence comes from Morganella psychrotolerans, assembly GCF_965118875.1. Taxonomy (GTDB): domain Bacteria; phylum Pseudomonadota; class Gammaproteobacteria; order Enterobacterales; family Enterobacteriaceae; genus Morganella; species Morganella psychrotolerans_C. The sequence continues at coordinate 96,036 of NZ_CBCPJD010000010.1, read as the reverse complement.
CAATCCGCAGAGTCACCTGGACGCTGTTGATTTTATCGAAAAACTGCTCCAACTTTTTACATTTCGTCGTGATAATCTCACGCAGTGCTTCTGTAATTTCAACGTTGTGGCCAGTAATTTGTAATTCCATAGTGTCTTCCTTCTCAAATAGTATCAGATCAGCTGCTTGCGCTGATTTGAGGGCGGGATGGATAACGACTCACGATATTTCGCGACAGTGCGTCTGGCTACCTGAATGCCCTGCTCGGCAAGTATGTCGGTCAGCTTACTGTCACTGAGTGGTTTTACCGGATTTTCAGCGGCAACCAGTTTTTTCACCAGAGCACGGATGGCCGTGGAGGAGGCTTCGCCCCCGCTGTCGGTACTCACATGGCTGGAGAAAAAATACTTCAGTTCAAAAATACCCCGCGGACTGTGCAGAAATTTTTGCGTGGTAACACGGGAAATTGTTGATTCATGCATCTCAACCCGCATGGCAATATCAGCCAGCACCATGGGTTTCATATATTCGGCACCGTGCTCAAAGAAGGCCTGTTGCTCTTCAACGATGCAGGTAGAGACCCTGAGCAGGGTGTCGTTCCGGCTTTCCAGACTTTTAATGAGCCACTTTGCTTCCTGCAAATTGTTACGGATAAACTGACTGTCACTTTCATTGCGGGTCCGCGAACCTAACGCGGCATAATGGCTGTTCACCCGCAGACGGGGAAGGCTGTCTGAGTTGAGCTCAACGGCCCACTGCTCCCCGTGCTTTCTGACAAGGACGTCAGGAATAACATACTCTGATTCACCGGTGTTGACTACCAGACCCGGACGCGGTTCCATGGTCTGAATCAGATCAATGGCAGATTTTAGTGCGTCTTCTTTTAATTTTGTTACCCGCCCCAGCGTACGGAAGTCCCGGTTTCCCAGCAATCCCAGATGTTTATCCACAATCACAAGCGCGTCTTTCAGGCTTGGTGTGGTTTCCGGCAACATTTTCAGCTGAACCATCAGGCATTCACGCAGATCACGCGCACCAACGCCGACGGGATCAAAACGCTGGATGCGTTTGAGCACGGCTTCGACATCTTCGGTGGTAACCTCATCATCCCCGATACTCAGGCGGATATCTTCCACCGGCACAGTCAGATAGCCGGTCTCATCAATGGCATCAATAACGGAGAAAGCAATTGCCGCGTCGGTTTCGGTAAAGGGTGTCAGGCGGGCCTGCCAGATAAGATAATCTTGCAATGTTTCAGTGGTTTCGCCCTGATAGAGCGGAAGTTCATCATCACTGTAGTCACTGCCGGTACCGGATGGCGAGCCGGCAGTGTAAATTTCGTCCCACTGTGTATCCAGCGGAAGATCTTCAGGCAGTGCGGTTTGCTCAAGTGCCTCAACGCTGTCCATTTCTTTCAGTGTTTCAGCACCAGCCGGCGTGTCTATTTCCTGCTCATTATCATCGAGTTCCAGAAGCGGATTAGATTCCAGCGCCTCGCGGATCTCCTGCTGAAGTTCCAGCGTGGAGAGCTGCAACAAACGGATAGCCTGCTGAAGTTGTGGCGTCATCGCCAGTTGCTGGCTGAGTTTTAGTTGCAGACTCTGCTTCATTGCGGACACGGGCTCCTTACGGAAATTACAGGCGGAAACCTTCGCCTAAATAAACACGTTTAACCTGCTCATTATTCAGAATGGACTCCGGTGTACCGTGGGCTATCATGTGACCCTGGCTGACAATATACGCCCGTTCACAGACATCCAGGGTTTCCCGGACGTTATGGTCGGTGATAAGAACACCGAGTCCGTAATCACGTAAATGCTGAATAATTTTTTTAATATCAAGTACCGAAATCGGGTCAACGCCGGCAAAAGGTTCGTCCAGCAGAATAAATTTCGGATTCGCTGCCAGTGCGCGGGCAATTTCCACACGCCGCCGCTCCCCGCCGGAGAGTGACTGACCGAGGCTGTCGCGCAGATGGCTGATATGAAACTCTTCCATCAGCTCTTCCGCCCGGTCCCTGCGTTCATCATTGTTCAGGTCGTTGCGGATTTCAAGCACCGCCATCAGGTTTTGCCACACCGTCAGACGACGGAAAATAGAGGCTTCCTGCGGCAGATAACCAATACCTTTGCGGGCGCGTTCGTGCAGCGGCAGCAGTGTGATATCTTCATCATCAATACTTATCTCCCCTGCATCACGGGGAATAATTCCCACAACCATATAGAATGTGGTGGTTTTCCCGGCACCGTTCGGTCCGAGCAGCCCGACGATTTCGCCGGAACTGACTTCGAGAGTGACATCCTCGACGACCTTACGCCCTTTGTAGGCTTTGGCTAATTTGCTTGCAATTAATTTTGCCATAAATCGTTACTTACCTTTCTGACCGGTTGCGGCCGGGCCTTTTTCCTGAAGCTGTGACGGCAGCAGAACGGTCGTTACCTGTTTGCCTTTGTCACTGAATGCCTGCATTTGTTGTGTCGGCACAACATAGGTGATTCTGTCACCGCTGATATTGCTGTCTAACTGTTCCAGATACGCATTTCCGGTGAGTGTGACCAGCTCGGTTGCCATCTCATAACGCATTTTACTGCCACGGCCTTTGATTGGCTTGCCGTTGTCCTGCATCTGATAAAACGTGACCGGATTACCAAATGCCTCGATAACCATTTTATTGGAATCACCGCCCGGACGGGTGACAACCACTTTATCTGCCCGGATATCAATAGAGCCTTGTTTTACCGCCACACCATCTGTAAATGTGGTGATATTTTTCTCTAAATCAAGAGATTGCTTTAACGATGTGACGGTTACCGGCTTCTGTGTATCCTCTTTTAAAGCAAATGCAGGGATACTTACAGTCAGGATCGTCGTTGCTATCAATGTATTAAGGATGTTTGCTTTCATTTGGGATCTCATAGTAAGTCTCTACATCTTTGATCAGTTCCGCATTGCGATGGCGTAAATTTCCCCGCATTTGCATCCCGACGGAGCGCAGTCCGGTGCCCAGAATTGTCACTTTATCATCAGAGCGGACATCCTGGGTTATCAGATTGACTTCAGCATTTTCCGTCGTTATCTGCTGTAACTGTGTATCGGCGGTCAGACTGTTTATCTGCACATCACCATATAAATACAACATTCTGTCATTGGTTAATTTGGCCCGCTTTGAACTGACAGTCCATGTGGCGGTTTTATCAGGGTCATACGTGGTCAGTACCGGATTAGTAAACCATGTAATTTTTTCCTGAGCAAAATTCTGCACATCGTCTGCATTCAGCTTATACGCCAGCAGCCCCGTTGGTTCATACGCCAGGGTTGATGATGTTTTTGTCTTATATGTCGGTGTACCGTCTTCCACAATCTCGCTGTCACCGTCACCCATACGGGATCCTGACAGGTTCCAGCCAAGCAGTCCGAGAACAATAAGGGCTAAAATGATGATCAGCCAAAGCTTAAATTTACTCATGAATTCCTTGGTAAAGCCAGTGTAATCAATGAATTATTATTCAGATGGATAAGCCTTTGGCGTCATCCAGTTTATCTTGTGCCAGCAAAATAAGATCACATAATTCGCGAACCGCACCCCGTCCGCCTGCAATCTGTGTAATATAATCCGCTTTCGGTAATAACAAAGGGTGTGCATCAGCGACGGCGACAGATAACCCGACTTCTGCCATGACCGGCCAGTCAATAAGATCATCACCGATATACGCCACTTCTTCCGGGCGGAGTACCAGTTTATCTAATAGTTCACGATACGCCAAAAGCTTATCACTCTGCCCCTGGTAAAGATGTGTAATTCCAAGTGTAATGGCACGATCTGCCAGTAATTTGGCTTTACGACCGGTAATTATCGCCACTTCCACACCGGAGGTGAGCAGGCAACGGATACCATACCCGTCGCGAACGTTGAACGCCTTCAGCTCTTCCCCGTTATTACCCATATAAATGAGCCCGTCAGACATCACGCCGTCAACATCACAAATGAGCAGACGTATTTTAGCGGCTTTTTCTATCACGGTTTGCTTTATCGCGCCATAGCAGGTGGCGACAGTGGCATTTTGGGTCATGACAAATCCTTATACGACGCCGGCATGAAGTAAATCGTGCATGTGCAGCACACCCAGCAGTTTATCACCTTCCGTGACTAATAATGAGGTGATATGACGTGACTGCATTAAATTCAGTGCTTCAACCGCCAGGGTATTAGGACTGATGCGGATCCCGCCCGGTGTCATAACATCGGCAATCCGGCAGTTATTCAAATCGACTCCGGCATCAAAAATCCGGCGCAGGTCACCATCGGTGAAAATCCCCTGAATCAGCATGTCATCGTCACAAATCACTGTCATACCAAATTTTTTGCGGGTAATTTCGACCAGGGCTTCACGCAATGTGGCATTTTTTGGCACGCGTGGAATGTCATCGCCGGTATTCATTAAATCAGAAACCAGTAACAGCAGTTTACGCCCGAGTGCGCCGCCCGGATGGGAGAGCGCAAAATCTTCTGCGGTAAAGCCGCGGGCCTGTAACAGTGCGATAGCCAGGGCATCGCCCATTACCAAAGTCGCAGTGGTACTGGTGGTTGGCGCCAGTCCCAGCGGGCAGGCTTCCTGCGGAACACTGATGCACAGATGGATGTCTGCTGCTTTTCCCATGGTGCTGTCCGGGTTACCGGTCATGCAGATAAGCGGGATATTCTGACGTTTGATAACAGGTATAAGTGCCTGGATTTCTGAGGATTCACCTGAATTTGAAATCGCAATTATCACATCTTTCGGTGTCACCATGCCGAGGTCGCCATGCGCGGCTTCTCCCGGATGGACAAAGAAAGAGGGTGTGCCTGTGCTGGCAAAGGTTGCCGCAATTTTATGCCCGATATGACCGGATTTTCCCATGCCCATGATGATAACTTTGCCTTCACAGTGAAACATCAGTTCACAGGCGCGGTCAAAATCATTATTGATATACTGCTCGAGTGACGCAAGACCTTCACGTTCAATATGAAGAACACGCTTACCTGCCAGTTGAAAATCAGTTCGGGACATCAGGTTTTTCTCACTTTCAGTGTGTTAATGGCTAAAGCTGTACAGCTTAATAGCCCATAAAGAGGCTTGTCAGCCAGGCAATAAATCCGCCGAGCAGAATAATCCCTTTCAGCCGGTTCAGGCGCTGTTTCCGGCCTGCCGAGAAAAGAACAAAAAGAATACTGGCGGCTATCATAACCCAAAAATCAGACACAAAACTGTGCGCGGTCATCGGAGTGGCAGCTAATATGGCAGGGATACCGGCAACGATTGTGATATTAAATAATGTTGATCCGATAAGATTACCGAGAGCAATATCTTTTTCCCCTTTTACCGCAGCAGCAATCGTAGTGCAAAGCTCCGGCAGACTGGTACCGATTGCCAGGATAGTCAGTCCGGTTATCCGCCCGCTGATGCCAGCATAACGGGTAAAGGCGACCGCATTATCAATCACAATCCGCACAGATACCGGCAAAATCAGTAATCCGGCGACCAGCCACAATAAAGCAATCGGCAGACTATTTTCCTGCGGTAGTTCATGGTTTCGTTCAGTTGTGAAACCGTCATATTGATCACGCCGGGCAATCGAGGCAATTTTTACCACCAGCCAGAGACTTGCCAGCCCCGCAAGCAGCAGAAATCCGCCCTGAACCCGGGTAATGCCGCCCGACCAGAGAAACAGCCCGAAAAGCGCCATCACCGCCAGCATAATCGGTAGCTCGCGGCGCAAAATAGCAGACTGGACACTCATAGGGCGGATCAGTGCCGCTAATCCGGCAATAAGCAGTAAATTGGTAATGTTGGAGCCGATAATAGTGCCGAGTGCCAGAGCCGGTTGCCCCTCAAGTACAGCGCCCGCAGAAATAATCAGCTCAGGTAAAGAGGTACCCAGACCGGCAACAACAATACCAATAATAAACGGGGAAATACCAAGCGCACGGGAAAAAATTGCCGCGCTGTAAACAATCCGGTCAGAGGCATAAACAAGCAATATCAACCCGATAAGTAAAAGGATGCAAGTGAGTAGCATAGCTCTCCTCCGGGCCGGAAATAGTGGATTATGATAAAGTGCAGGGAATGAGGTTATTGTACGGGGTGAGTCGCAAAAGTAAATCCCCGTCATCCTTCCGTCCACAGGCGTGTTGGCCGCGCTCAGATTCCCGGGTCACATACTGGTGTATGCTCCCGGGGATGTCCTCACTTAGCCGCCTTCCTGTGAACGAAATGATTTAGGGGATTGCATGGTTCTTTTGAAAGGGCAAGATTCAGGAAATGGTATTTTTCCTTTAAAAATAAAATTCTGCGGATATTCGGTGGAGGGAAACTGGCGGGAAAATAAAATATAAGTACAATATCCTTTCTGTGGCGGGCGCGAATTTAATATCCTGATACACTTATTTATTACCGCTTTTATCACGATTTTCCGGTAATTCCGGATAATTCAGATATCATCGGCCGCATTTAAAGGCGAAAGTTGCCGCGATTTTTTATATTATGATGGGTCAGTCCGATAAGGTGTTGCGCAAACACGAAAAACATAACGTTAAGGTTGTGAGGTTATGAACCGACAGACGGAAAATATTATTGAGATCCGGAATATGTGCTTCCGGCGCGGGTCGCGCATGCTGTTTAATGATATCAGCATGGATGTGCCGCGTGGCAAAGTAACCGCGATTATGGGACCTTCCGGGATCGGGAAAACCACACTGTTACGCCTGATCGGTGGTCAGTTACGTCCGGACAGCGGCGAAATCTGGTTTGACGGCGACAATATTCCTGCACTTTCCCGCAGTAAACTGTATCAGTCACGCCGCAAAATGAGCATGCTGTTTCAGTCCGGGGCTTTATTTACGGATATGACGGTTTATGACAATGTCGCCTTTCCGCTGCGTGAACATACCCGCCTGACTGAACCGTTGATCCACACCACCGTAATGATGAAACTGGAAGCTGTAGGCCTGCGCGGTGCGGCAAATCTGATGCCGTCTGAACTGTCCGGAGGGATGGCGCGCCGTGCTGCACTGGCCCGTGCTATTTCGCTGGACCCTGATCTTATTCTGTTTGATGAGCCGTTCGTGGGGCAGGACCCGATCACGATGGGCGTGCTGGTCAAATTGATTGATGAGCTTAATCAGGCGCTGGGCGTTACCTGTATCATTGTTTCTCATGATGTACCGGAAGTGCTCAGTATTGCAGATCATGCGTATATTGTGGCGGAGCAGTCTGTGATTGCACAGGGCACAGCGGATGAATTGCAGAATAATACGGAGCCGCGCGTACGCCAGTTCCTGGATGGTATTGCCGACGGACCGGTTCCTTTCCGCTATCCGGCGGGTGATTACCACGCTGATTTATTAGGATAAACGAGACATGTTGACACAGGCACTTGCTGCTTTGGGACGCCGCACGATTGAAACGTGCGCGTCTTTCGGGCGGTCAGGATATATGCTGTTCCGGGCACTGTTCGGCAAACCACAGTTTGCCCGCCAGTGGCCGCTGCTGCGCCAGCAGCTCTACAGCGTCGGGGTTCAGTCCCTGCTGATTATTTCAGTATCCGGGCTGTTTATCGGAATGGTTCTGGCTTTACAGGGATATCTGGTTCTGAAAACCTTCGGTGCAGAAGCCAGCCTCGGCATGATGGTGGCACTGTCACTGTTGCGTGAACTGGGGCCGGTCGTGACCGCGCTGCTGTTTGCCGGACGGGCAGGCTCTGCGCTGACGGCTGAAATTGGTCTGATGAAAGCGACTGAACAGCTATCCAGCCTGGAAATGATGGCAGTCGATCCGCTGCGCCGGGTCGTTGCGCCGCGCTTCTGGGCAGGACTAATCAGTATGCCGTTGTTATCCATGATTTTTGTTGCCGTCGGAATTTTGGGCGGCGTCATGGTCGGGGTGGACTGGAAAGGTATTGATGAAGGGTTTTACTGGGCGTCCATGCAGGCGAATGTGGAGTGGCAGAAAGATCTGCTGAACTGCTTTATCAAAAGCGTGGTCTTCGCGCTCACAGTGACCTGGATTGCGCTGTTCAATGGTTATGATGCTATCCCGACGTCTGAAGGGATCAGTCGGGCAACAACACGCACGGTCGTTCATTCATCGCTTGCCGTGTTAGGGTTAGATTTCGTGCTTACGGCACTGATGTTCGGGAATTAAACAATGCAAAGTAAGAAAAATGAAGTTTGGGTCGGGTTCTTTGTCATCGTTGCGATTGCGGCGATTCTCTTCCTGGCACTGAAAGTGGCGGATATCCGCTCTGTCGGCAGCGAAAAAACGTACCGGATTTATGCCACCTTTGACAATATCGGCGGGCTCCAGGCGCGCTCTCCGGTGAAAATCGGCGGTGTGGTGGTCGGTCGTGTCAATAGTATCTGGCTGAATGACAAGTATTCCCCGGAAGTCGCGCTGGATATTTACAGCAAGTATGACCATATCCCGGACACCAGTTCATTATCCATACGTACTTCCGGTTTGCTGGGGGAGCAGTTCCTCGCGCTGAATATGGGGTTTGAGGATGAAGAACTGGGCACGGCTATCCTGAAAGACGGCGGTCGTATTCAGGACACCAAACCGGCGATGGTACTGGAAGATTTGATCGGACAGTTCCTGTACAAGAGTGGTGACGGTAGTAGTGAAGCCGCTCCTGAAACGGCACCGGCTCCGGCAGCACAGCACTGATACGAAAAGTAATGTAAAACCGGGTGTTTTCGTGCTCCGTGCCGGAAAATCTGCACAATACTGTTATTGTTTATACCCGACGTCATTCAGGATGCAGCCGACAAACCTGCAGTCTGAATGAATAAGGGTATACATCATTATTCTATTTTCGCAGCGGGATACCGCCTGTGAGAGATCAGGAGTTAACTATGTTTAAGCGTTTACTGATAGCAGCGATGCTGGTTGTTATTGCCCCGTTTGCCGGTGCTGTTGATCAGACCGATCCGTACGCATTGATGGAAGATGCGGCGGCAAAAACTTTTAACCGCCTGAAAGCTGACCAGGCGCAGATCCGGGCTAACCCGGAATATCTGCGTACTGTGGTTCAGGAAGAGTTACTGCCCTATGTACAGATTAAATATGCAGGTGCGCTGGTATTAGGCTCATATTATAAAGATGCGACACCGGCACAGCGAGATGCCTATTTTAAAGCGTTTGAGGCTTATCTGGCACAGGCTTACGGTCAGGCACTGGCAATGTATACCAACCAGAACTATCAGATAGCACCGGCACAACCACTGGATGATAAAACCATCGTGGCTATCCGCGTGACGATAACTGAACCGGCAGGCCGCCCGCCAATCCGTCTGGATTTCCAGTGGCGTAAAAATACCAAAACCGGTAACTGGCAGGCGTATGACATGATCGCCGAAGGGGTGAGTATGATCACCACCAAACAAAATGAGTGGGCATCCATTCTGCGTCAGAAAGGCGTTGATGGCCTGACGGCGGAACTGGAGCGCAGTGCCAAAACACCTATCACGCTGGATCAAAAATAATGACTGCCGCACTGACGTGGGAAAAACACAATGACGTGCTTGCACTGACAGGTGAACTGGATCGCGACACACTGATGTCGTTCTGGACAGCGCGTCAGACGCAGATGGATTGCGTACGGACAGTGGATGTATCCGGTCTGGTGCATGTGGATTCAGCGGGGCTTGCCATGCTGGTGCGCCTGAAAAGTGAGCAGGGTGATACCCCGCTGGTGCTGTCAGGTGTAAGCCCGAATCTGCAGATGCTTATTTCACTTTACGGCGTTGCATCTGAATTCAGCAATAATGCATGAAACTTAAAATATGGTAAATAACGGCGCGATCGATATAAATTTGCTGTGATTTTCCGTAAGGTAACTGCCTCCGGTAGTCATCATTCCGATGACTGTACTGCCGGGGGCATTTTTAATGGTTTAAGAGTCCGGCATATTCGATTACGATAGTACCTATAACGTACAATCTGATAACCAATTTGAGATATTATGGATACGAATGAAATCAAACAAGTACTGATGGATACATTAGCACTGACTGACGCAATTGTGACCGGAGACGGCAGCCATTTTCAGGTGGTCGCAGTGGGTGACCTGTTCGACGGCATGAGCCGTGTTAAGCAGCAGCAGGCCGTTTATGCACCATTGATGGAATACATTGCGGACAACCGTATCCACGCGTTGTCGATCAAAGCATATACACCAGCTCAGTGGGAACGGGATCGCAAACTGAACGGGCTGTAATCGCGGCCGGGCAAAGCACGAATAAAAAATTAATGATAATGAGAGTGTCTACAGATGGATAAATTTCGGGTAAAAGGTCCTTCCGTCCTTCAGGGCGAAGTGACTATTTCGGGCGCAAAAAATGCTGCATTGCCTATCCTGTTCGCCGCAATCCTGGCAGACGAGCCGGTTGAATTACATAATGTGCCGGAACTGCGGGATATCGACACATCAATAAAATTATTAACACAATTAGGTGCAAAAATTGAACGTAATGGCACTACATTACGTGTTGATGCCTCTGATATTCATGAATATTGTGCGCCGTACGACCTGGTGAAAACCATGCGTGCGTCAATCTGGGCTCTGGGGCCGCTGGTTGCCCGATTTGGTCATGGTCAGGTTTCACTGCCGGGCGGTTGTGCCATTGGTGCACGTCCGGTTGATTTGCATATTACCGGGTTAGAGCAGCTCGGGGCAAAAATCACGTTGGATGAAGGCTATGTGAAAGCTGAAGTTGACGGTCGTCTGACCGGTAACACCATTGTGATGGACAAAGTAAGCGTGGGTGCCACGATCACCATCATGTGTGCAGCAGCGCTGGCAAAAGGCAAAACAGTTATCGAAAATGCGGCCCGTGAGCCGGAAATTGAAGATACTGCTGCATTCCTGAATGCGATGGGTGCAAAAATTACCGGCGCCGGAAGTGACCATATTGTCATTGAAGGTGTAGAACGCCTCGGTGGCGGCTCTCACACAGTCGTACCTGACCGCATTGAAACCGGTACATTCCTGATCGCTGCCGCCGTCTCACGCGGAAAAATTCTGTGCCGTAATGCCAAACCTGACACTCTGGATGCCGTACTCGCCAAGCTGCGCGAAGCCGGTGCCCGGATTGAAACCGGTGATGACTGGATCCGCCTGGACATGAAAGGTCAACGTCCGAAAGCCGTGACATTCCGCACCGCACCGCATCCGGGATTCCCGACTGATATGCAGGCACAATTCAGTCTGCTGAACCTGGTGGCAGAAGGTTCTGGTATGATCACAGAAACTATCTTTGAAAACCGTTTTATGCACATTCCGGAGCTTATCCGTATGGGCGCACATGCTGAAATCGAGAGTAATTCAGTTCTGTGTCACGGTGTGGAAAAACTGTCCGGTGCGCAGGTGATGGCGACAGATTTACGCGCATCCGCAAGTCTGGTGCTGGCGGGCTGTATCGCAGAAGGGACAACGATTGTTGACCGTATCTATCATATTGATCGCGGTTATGAGCATATTGAAGACAAATTGCGTAAATTAGGCGCGAATATCGAACGTATTCATTCAGAAGAGTGATACTCAGAAGAAGAAAGAGCGGATAACCCGCTCTTTTTTTTGATATTTTTTCAGTTTTGTCCGGCGGGCGAGGTAAACTCTTCAATCATCACATCGGCAGAATTCATCTGACCATTACGCAACAATGTTACCGGCACCATACTGCCCGGGCTGAGTTCTGCAACCTGATCCATCATCTCAAGTGGTGAAACGGTTGGTTTGTTATTGACGCTGGTGATGATATCGCCAACCTGAATTCCGGCCTTATCTGCCGGGCCATCCTTCGCGACCTGGAAAACACGTAATCCGCTGATTTGATTGATGTCACTGTTATTTGTCCGGATCGGCGGCAGCTCTTTTGATGTAATGCCGATATATCCGCGGATCACACGACCGTCTTTAATCAGTTTATTCATAATCCGCAGCGCCAGCTCAGCCGGAATAGCAAGACCGATACTGTCACTCAGGCGTGAGGGATCATTACTGTCAAAAGACATGGTGTTGATACCGACCAGTTCGCCTTCGGTATTGACCAGCGCACCACCTGAGTTACCCGCCATAATTGAAGCATCTGTCTGAAGAAAATTCTGGCGGCGTGTCGGACTCAGCCCGACGCGCCCCATCGCACTGATAATTCCCTGGTTTACTGTTTGCCCGACATTGAACGGATTGCCGATAGCCAGCACGACATCACCGACGTGAGACGGACGTTTCGGATTTATCGGGATCACCGGAAGTTTATCGGTGGTATTTATTTTCAATACGGCAAGGTCTGTCAGGTCATCTGCACCAATAAGCATACCTTCATACAGTCTGCCGTAATTGCCGTATTGCAGGGCAATCAGGATTTGATCCGCATTTTTGATAACATGATGGTTGGTCAGAATATAACCCTGCTCATTCATTATCACACCTGAGCCGAGGGAGGTCAGTTCAGGTCCCTGCTGGGAAAGGCTGCCCATACTGCTGCTGTAAACATTAACAACAGCGGGTGCTGCGCGGCGTACCGCTTTGTTATAGCTGACCGGTTCATCATTATTAAACAGATGATTAAACCACTGTGTGACAAATTGCGGGCGAATAGACGGGAGGCTGACCAGCAGAAGGGCAGCAACAATAAGTCCCATGAATACGGATCGCAATAATTTAAACCACATAGTACTTAACCGGTGTTGTGAATTAAGGAAGAAAGGATTGCAGGCAGAATACCATAATCCTGATGATTAATATGTGTGTAATTGCCGTATTTTATGATGATAACCAAACAAATAAGCGCCTGTTTCGGCGCTTATTTTTATATCCGTTCTGACTGATATGTTATCAGCATCAGACTACGGATAAATTATGCCTGTTTACCGGTAGCAGTTAAAAGGGCCTGTCCCCCGTCACCGTTGCCCGGTGCATGATACGGTGGGCATTTCCGTAATCAAAACAGGCGAGATGCTGAGTGCAGCGATTATCCCAGATAGCCACATCCCCGTTTTGCCAGTGCCAGCGGACAACATAGGTTGGCCGGGTACTGTGTTTAAATAAAAATGCCAGCAATATATCACTTTCTTCCTGACTTAATTCATTGATACTACTCGTAAAACCTTCCGTGACAAATAGACATTTCTCACCGGTCACCGGATGTGTTCTGACCACCGGATGGCTCACCGGCGGATGATCCTGCCTGGCTTTTTCCAATGCTGCTTTTGCTTCTTTTGTCTGGGTAAAACGGCTGTCAGGAAATGAACGGCTGATATCATGTTCCGCTGTCAGACCGGATAAAAATTGCTGCATGGGCGGAGACAGATAGGCATAAGCACGGGTCAGAGATGCCCACAACGTATCGCCCCCGAATTCCGGAACCTGTATCGCAGACAAGACACATCCCATCGCCGGTTTTGCCATAAAAGTCATATCGGTGTGCCACAGCTCATTATCTCTTAAATCCAGCAGATGGCTATCCAGTACAATGATTTCATTTGCTTTTTTATGAGAGGGATAAATCGGATGAATATGCAGCTGACCGAACGCAGCAGCCAGGTTACGCTGAACTTCCGGTTTGAGGTATTGCCTGCGGAAAAATAAAACCTGATGTTCTGATAGTGCTGCCTGCAATTTTGACAATGTATCTGCATCTTGTATCTGGTTCAGATCGATATCGCTGATTTGAGCGCCGATAGCGGGTGTTAACTTTTGTATATCCATACTTATCGCCTCTATGCCATTCCCGCCGTAACACGGAAACAGAACTAACAGGAATGATGTAATACTAAACCCGGAAACGGGGCAGTATTTCAATGTTATCTGTTATTGCAGGAGGGCAGAGCCGCAATTTTTATTCCGCTTCTGTCATGACACTTTCTGTTATACGAAAAATTGCTGGCAGGTTCTTGCGGGATAAAAAAAACCGCACCATTTTTAGTGGTGCGGTTCTGTGTTGTTTGTAGCCGGTACTAATCAGCGGCCGGCATTATTGAGCAGCAGGTAAATATCCTCACCACCGCGTAAAATATTCAGTGCGAGAACATTCGGTTTAGCATCAATTATCTTGCGTAACTCAACAATGCTCTGAACCCGCTGGTTATTGACGCCGACAATCAGGTCACCGGCCTGTAGTGTGGATGCTTCAGCAGGTGATCCTTTCTGAACCACATCAACACTCACGCCTTTGTCACCTTGTTTATTACTGCCGTTGCTCAGTGTCGCGCCTTCCAGCAACGTGGTCAGGTTTTCAGCTTTGGTCGTCTGACCTTCGCTGTTATCCAGAATCACACTGACATCCAGGGCTGCGCCTTTACGCAATAAACCAATTTTAACTTCTTTGCCCGGTGGTGTGGTGCCGACTTTTGCCCGCAACTCAGCAAAGCTGCCGACACGCTTGCCATCAACGGAGATAAGCACGTCACCGGCTTTGATTCCGGCTTTGGCTGCCGCTGATTTAGGGATAACTTCACTGACAAATGCGCCGCGCTGAGCTTCCACATTCATGGCTTTTGCAATATCGGCATTCATTTCAGTACCACGGATCCCGAGAACGCCGCGTTTCACTTCACCGGTTGCAATCAACTGACCGGTCAGGTCTTTAGCCATATTGCTCGGGATGGCAAAACCGATCCCGACGTTACCGCCGCCCGGTGCCAGAATCGCGGTATTAATACCGATTAGCTCACCGTTGAGGTTGAGCAGCGCGCCACCCGAGTTCCCCCGGTTAATGGACGCATCTGTCTGAATAAAGTTTTCCAGCCCTTCCATGTTCAGTCCGCTGCGACCTAAGGCAGAGATAATCCCGGAGGTGGCGGTCTGACCTAACCCGAACGGGTTACCGACAGCCACGGTGAAATCACCCACGCGCAGTTTATCTGAGTCAGCCATCGTGATGGCGGTCAGGTTCGGGGCATTTTTCACCTGTAACAGAGCAATGTCGGTCTGCGGATCACGGCCGATTAAAGTGGCGTCATACTCACGTCCGTCATTGAGCTGGATCTGAATTTTATCGGCATTCTGAATAACGTGGTTATTCGTCAGAATGTAGCCTTTTGCTGCATCAATAATGACACCGGAGCCCAGACCTTCAAACGGGCGCACACTTTCCTGTGCAGACGGTGCATTCGGGCCGAAGAAGAACTTAAATTCTTCCGGGACTTGCTGGCGCTGAACCGCTGTACCTGAGACTTTGACACTGACGACAGCCGGTAATACCTTTTCCAGCATTGGCGCCAGGCTTGGTAATGATTCACCGGTAGCCAGTTTAGCCGGCAGTGCGGCATTTGAAACTGCCGGCATGACAGAGAGTGATAATCCGAGGCTGATGGCAACAGCACTGAGCAGGTTTTTTTTCTTCTTGTTCATCATGTATTTTATTTCTCATATTTAATAAGCTGAGTCTGCGGCACACAAAGCCGCAGCATACGCAGATAGTCTTATGACTCTATATGAGGTATGAAAGTTCCGCGTTCAATGAGAATAAAATAACCTTTACAAGGCTTTACGTGAATTTAAACTCGAATGACGAATTGTTTCACACAAATCATTAACTAGCTGAATTCAGATAAAAAAAAACCGTGGAATCCACGGTTTTTCAGATTAACTTTCTTTGTTTTCGGCAGGACGGAACAGACCGGATGAACCGTCTGAATAATCCCGCGGCGGTAATTTAACCGGAGGTTGGTCGTTATCAGCTTCAGCTTCTGTCAGGCGGTAATTAAACGGATTGTCCTGAGCAGGAAGGCCGGGCATCAGTTCTGACGAACTTTTCGCCATGTGCTGATATAACTGGCGGTAATCTTTTGCCATGTTATCAAGTAGCTCTGCGCTACGGGCAAAGTGACTGACGAGCTCTTTACGATACTCTTCCAGTTCAGCTTTGTTTTTATCCAGGTCACGCTTCATCGCTTCCTGTTCCCTGAGTTTTGAACTCCCCAGACGAACAGCAAGCGCACCAATGATTAAACCAACTGCTAAACCGATGAGTGCATATACCCAAATCATGGCAACTCCTTTAAGTGCATCATGCGCGTAAGATTCTGTTATCACTATAA
Organism: Morganella psychrotolerans; assembly: GCF_965118875.1. Lineage (GTDB taxonomy): Bacteria > Pseudomonadota > Gammaproteobacteria > Enterobacterales > Enterobacteriaceae > Morganella > Morganella psychrotolerans_C. The sequence goes on along the minus strand of NZ_CBCPJD010000010.1, from coordinate 79,977 downwards.
CCGGATTTGCTGTCCGGGGGGAATAGCGAACATCGTGGTTGCCGACATTATCCCGGATTTCTGAGTATAATGCCTGCCGCAACATCATAAAAATCTCAATATATCCTTATTCATTCAAACAGCGGGTTCGTTGACGCCATCCTGAATGACGTTGGGTATAAAACCATTGATAATGTTAAGGGATTTCTGTTTATGAGTACAACACCGCGTGAGTTGTATCAGCAGGCTCTGACCGGATCTGCCTTTCAGCCGGATGAGGTTCAGCGGCGCACCGTTGAACGGCTGACGCAGATGCATCAGGCTCTGGGTGAGCTTTCTCCCTGCACACAAGAGCCGGAAAAAGGGCTGCGTGGCACACTGAACCGCTGGCTGAAAAAAATACCTGTGCAAACAGGATGTCAGCCGGTACGGGGGCTTTATATGTGGGGCGGGGTCGGGCGCGGCAAAACCTGGCTGATGGATCTCTTTTATGACAGTCTGCCGGGGTCACGTAAACTGCGTCTTCATTTTCACCGCTTTATGTTACGGGTTCATGAAGAACTGGCAGAACATCAGGGACATGAAAACCCGTTGGAACTCATTGCTGATCGCTTTGCGCAGGAAACCGATGTTCTGTGTTTTGATGAATTTTTTGTTTCAGATATCACGGATGCCATGATCCTCGGGTCGCTGCTGGAAGCCCTGTTTAAGCGGGGGATTGCGCTGGTGGCAACATCAAATATTCCGCCGGATGAGTTGTACCGTAACGGATTGCAGCGGACACGTTTCTTACCGGCGATTGAGCAGATAAAACACTATTGTGATGTCCTGAATGTTGATGCGGGAATTGACTACCGTCTGCGGACACTCACACAGGCACACCTCTGGCTGACCCCGTCAGACGGGCAAACCGGCGCGGTACTGGATTCTATGTTCTCCCGCCTGACCGGCGGCGGGCACCATGCCGGTCAGATGCTGCTGACGATTAATCACCGCCCGCTGCCGGTGGTGCGGGAAGCTGACGGTGTGCTGGCAATTACATTTCATACCTTGTGTGAAGAAGCGCGCAGCCAGTTGGATTATATTGCGCTGTCAAAAATTTATCACACGGTGTTGTTGTATGGCGTGCCGGAGCTGACGACAGAAAACGAGAATGCCGCCCGCCGCTTCCTCGCGCTGACAGATGAATTTTATGAGCGGAAGGTCAAACTGATTATTCAGGCGGATACCCGGATGGACTTGCTCTATCAGGGTAAGTTGCTGGCGTTTGAATTTGCACGGTGTCTTTCACGATTGCAGGAAATGCAAAGTGAGGAGTATCTAAAAATGCCGCATCTGGCATAATACGTCCCCCTGAAAAGTACTTTCAGGTTTTTTTCAAATTGGGGTCGATCTTTTGTGGATAGTTCTCTATAATCTTGCGACCCCACGTTACAGCGGTTTTTTTATTTTCCCGAAAAAATCGCAACTAGTGCCAGATGATTCTGCTCGAAGGGGTAGGTTTACTGGACAAGCGTCGTGTGAACCTCAGTTTTAGTTTTCTGAACATTGAGTGTTCGCCAACATGTAACTTATTTATTGGGTAAGCTTTAATGAAAACTTTTACAGCTAAACCAGAAAGCGTACAACGCGACTGGTTCGTTGTTGATGCAACCGGCAAAACTTTAGGCCGTCTTGCAACAGAATTGGCTCGCCGCCTGCGCGGTAAGCACAAAGCGGAATACACCCCGCACGTTGACACTGGTGACTACATCATTGTTCTGAACGCAGAAAAAGTTGCTGTAACAGGCAAAAAGCGCACAGACAAGATTTATTATCGTCACACAGGTTACGTCGGTGGTATTAAACAAGCGACCTTCGAAGAGATGATCGCCCGCCATCCTGAGCGCGTTATTGAAATCGCTGTGAAAGGCATGTTGCCAAAAGGTCCTCTGGGCCGTGCAATGTACCGTAAGCTTAAAGTTTACGCAGGCAACGAGCACAATCACGCGGCACAGCAACCGCAAGTTCTGGACATCTAATCGGGATTATAGGCAATGGCTGAAAATCAATACTACGGCACTGGTCGCCGCAAAAGTTCATCCGCTCGTGTGTTTATTAAACCGGGTAGTGGAAACATCGTTATTAACCAACGTAGCCTCGAAAATTATTTCGGTCGCGAAACAGCACGCATGGTCGTTCGCCAGCCGCTGGAATTGGTTGATATGTTAGGTAAAATGGATCTGTACATCACTGTTAAAGGTGGTGGTATTTCAGGTCAGGCAGGCGCTATCCGTCACGGTATCACCCGTGCTCTGATGGTGTACGACGAATCTCTGCGTTCTGAGCTGCGTAAAGCTGGCTTTGTAACGCGTGATGCGCGTGAAGTTGAACGTAAAAAAGTGGGTCTGCGCAAAGCACGTCGCCGTCCACAGTTCTCCAAACGTTAATCACTGTTTTCGTTGGAATACAAAAACCCGCCTGTCGGCGGGTTTTTTTTTAACAGCTATAAATATCTCGTCTTATCCTGTTTACCGCATTTATTTCGTTAATCTGTCCCGATTAATATCCGTTTTTAGTATTTTTGAATGATTTTTTGTTCAGATTCACCCTAAGTTGACCGAAATCTGGTAGACTTGCACAAACATTTTTCTCACCCCTGAACACTAAGCTGGTTTAGTGAAAACTAAAACCGGAAGACTGTTTCGCATCCTGATTGGCCGCGATGGTTTTCTTTCCCGGATTCAGTGAGAGACTACAGGTAGCAATAGCGTACTGCGCTGTTCACGCCTTTATTTTGATAAACTTGGAGGTTTTCATGGCTGTCGCTGCCAACAAACGTTCGGTAATGACTCTGTTCTCCGGCCCGACCGATATTTTCAGCCACCAGGTACGAATTGTACTGGCGGAGAAAGGGGTAAGTTTTGAAATTGAGCATGTCGAAGCGGGCAATCTGCCACAAGACCTGATCGATCTGAACCCATACCAGACGGTACCGACACTCGTGGATCGCGAACTGACGTTATATGATTCACGTATTATCATGGAATACCTCGACGAACGCTTCCCGCATCCGCCACTGATGCCGGTTTATCCTGTTATGCGCGCGCAGAGCCGTGTGATGATGCACCGCATCGAGCAGGACTGGTACACGCTGATGAATAAAATCGAGAAAGGCTCAGCCCAGGAAGCGAACCAGGCACGTAAACAGCTGACAGAAGAGCTGGTTGCGGTGTCACCGGTATTCAAAGAGTACGCGTATTTTATGAATGAAGAATTCAGCCTGGTGGATTGCTATCTGTCCCCGTTGTTATGGCGTCTGCCGGTTCTGGGTATTGATCTGTCCGCGCGTCCGTCTTCAGATACCAAACATCTGCAATTCTATATGCAGCGCGTGTTTGAGCGTGACTCTTTCCTGGCATCTCTGACTGAAGCTGAGCGCGAAATGCGTTTACAATCCAGAGGTTAACCGCTGATGGATATCCCGGAAATGACACCACGGCGCCCATATCTGTTACGGGCGCATTATGAATGGTTACTGGACAATGAACTGACTCCGCACCTGGTTGTTGATGTTAATATGCCCGGTATTAATGTGCCGATGGAGTATGCTCAGGACGGACAAATTGTTCTGAATATTGCACCGCGTGCGGTGGGCGGGCTGGAAATGACCAACGAGTGGGTAGGATTTAATGCCCGGTTCGGTGGCATTCCGCGCCAGGTTGATGTTCCTATGGCGGCAATTATTGCTATCTATGCCCGTGAAAATGGTGCCGGACTGATGTTTGAACCGGAACCTGCTTATGACGCGGCAGATGAGGACGATAGTGTTCACGCCCCGGCGACAGATAACATCACACTTATTCATGATGAACCGGCAAAACCAGCGGAGCAGGAAAAGGACGGAAACGAACCCGAACCACCAACGCCGCCGCGCGGTCGCCCGAACTTGCGTGTTGTGAAGTAACCGGCTGATATTAATATTAAAAAAGACCCGTTCCAGGGTCTTTTTTTGCTTTTAATCCGTTAATCCGCAATAGTGAAATATCAGATTTCTGGCGCTATCCGTTTGTTAAATTATAATAATCTGATAGCTGTGATATAATAAAATAATTATGATATTCCGGTTTTTCAGTATTTCATTTTTTTAAAATACGTATTAGTTATTAATAAAATAATAGTTTCCTGAAGTTAATGTGGGAAATAACGCATTCTGTTTGTAGTATTTAATCATGAAATGACAATTGAGTTGTTAAGTTCAGGAGATACAAGAAAGTACGGTTTTTTTAAGGGTAATATGGAATAATCTGAATATGTAATCAATAATATTATCTGTAAAGTAAAATCACTAATGTTATTTTTTATTACTGTTATAATATGTTATTTTACGGAATAACGGTTTTTTGATAATAATATGGGTAGGGCGTATTGTCCTGAGTAACGATTTTACTTTATGGATAAATGAATTAATATATTACAACTACTTGTGAGCAGGGATGTTATGGAAAAGGAATTTAATGTAATCAGTAAGGTTTTTTATACGTCTGTAACGCTATTACTATCTGTTACGCTCTCCGGATGTACCGGGTCATCAACCCCGAAAGATCCTGTCATAAAGCATTCATTTAAACATCAGAATGCCGGCTATATTCTTGTCCCTGTGACAATAGATAATGACAAGTATACATTCTTATTAGATACAGCCTCTCCGTCTTCTGTTTTGGATTCTGCCTTAGTCAACAAATTATCGGATAAAGTCTACAGCCCGCCGGTTTCTTACAAGCACTATTCTGATGAGCTTGAAAAACCCGGCACAGAAGGCAATGTTAGTTTTATTAAGCCGGTTAATTTTAAGATTGGTAATTATACCTTTAATGGCGGGGATGTATGGGTATCGAATGACCTTAATATTCTCTCACAGTCAACCGGAGAGAGAATATCCGGCGTTTTGGGTATCGATATTTACAGACGGTTAAACTGGGAAGTTGATAATAAAAATAAAACGCTGACCTTGTATTCAAATCCGCCAAGCCTTGAAGAATATGAAGACTGTATTCCTTATAGTGATGTTGCATTTCATTCACCTCATTTCAGCGGAAATTTTAATAATAAAAAACGCACTGAGGTCAGTCTGGATACCGGTTCTGAGTCAAATTACATGGCTGAGGATATCCTGAAATATCTGATAAAAAATAATAAAGCGACCTATCTTAATGAGATTGAAAACTCAGTTTCAACAGATATTACCGGTGTGCAGGAAAGTACCAAATCGTCTTATTATGTCAGTGACTTTGAATTAAATAATACGACTTTCCCCGGACAGCGTTTTTCAGGTAATAAAAAATCGGAAAGTGCCCTCGGAATGGATTTTTTTAAATCATTTGATAAGTACGTGTTGTCACCGGACAGAATGCTGATTTGTTATAATAAAAGTGAAAAAAGCCGGCTGAATTTTAAGCGTATCAGATCGTTAAACCTGCGGGCAACAGAGGGTAAAGTTGAATTATTCTATAACAGTGCAAAAGTACTGAAAGAGCATAATTTAAGAAACGGGGATATATTAATCAATATTAATGGTACTCAGTATCCTGCAAGTTCAGTGACTAAAGCCGGAGATTTGATTGATACATTACCTGACGGTGATGTGAAGCTTATCTTTAATCGTAATGGTGAGCTGATTAATGTAAACCTGTAAACCTGTAAACCTATACCCTTATTCATTCAAACTGCAGGTTTGTTGGCGGAACGAGGACAGCCGGGTCACATACTTGTGTATGCTCCCCGGCGGTCGGAGCTTGCCGCCTCCCTGCATCTTGAATGACGTTGGGTATATACTCTTTGTGCTTCAGTCCGGTTGATTAACAATGCGCTCTGAAATGACAGAGCGCATTGTTGTTTTTAAACATGCAGATAATCGAGAATGCCTTCAGCGGCGCGGCGTCCTTCCGCGATGGCGGTCACAACAAGATCAGATCCGCGCACCACATCTCCGCCTGCAAAAATACCACTGACTGAGGTTTCAAACGGGTACTGTGCCTGTGAAGAGGCACTGATCCGCCCCTGTGTGTCGCGTTTAATATTCAGTGCATCCAGCCAGGGCATGGCATGAGGCCGGAAGCCAAAGGCAATTATTACTGCATCTGCGTCGATGGTATAAGCGGAATCATTGTCTGTTTCAATTATACGACGTCCGTTACTGTCGGTGCTGCCCAATTGCGTTGCCATAACGCGGACTCCGCACACTTCTCCCCGGTCATTGATGTTGATGGCGGCGGGTTGACAGTGAAACTGAAAGTTCACCCCTTCTTCTTTTGCATTTTTTACTTCGCGCCGGGAGCCGGGCATATTTTCTTCATCACGACGGTAAAGGCAGGTGACATCCGCAGCGCCCTGACGGATAGCGGTACGCAGACAATCCATGGCGGTATCTCCGCCACCGAGCACAACCACTCGTTTATTCTTCAGGTCAATGTAGGGCGATGAATTATCATCCGGCAACTCCATAATATGGCGTGTGTTGCCGATAAGGTATGGCAGGGCGCTGTAAACACCGGGAGCCTGTTCATTCGGTAGTCCGCCATTCATCGGCTGATAGGTTCCGGCACCAATAAATACGGCATCATATTGTTGTTGTAATTCACTGAGTGAAATATCTTTTCCGATCTCAGTATTGAGATGAAACTCAATACCCATTTCGGTGAATAATTCACGGCGGCGCTGCATTATAGATTTTTCCAGTTTGAATGCCGGAATACCAAAGGTGAGCAATCCGCCGATTTCAGGGTGCTTATCATAGACAACCGCATTGACGCCGTTGCGGATTAACACATCCGCACAGGCAAGCCCGGCGGGACCCGCGCCAATTACCGCCACGGTTTTACCTGTTGGCCGGACAGCGGAGAGATCCGGTTTCCAGCCCATTTCAAAGGCTTTATCCGTAATGTAGCGCTCAATATTACCGATAGTAACCGCACCGAATTCATCATGCAGCGTACACGCACCCTCACACAGTTTGTCCTGCGGACATACCCGGCCACACACTTCCGGCAGACTGTTGGTCTGATGGGCAAGTTCAGCGGCTTCAATAATCCGCCCCTCTTCAGCCAGTTTCAGCCAGTTCGGGATATAGTTATGAACCGGGCATTTCCATTCACAGTATGGATTGCCGCACCCGAGGCAGCGATCGGCCTGATCCTGAACCTGGTTGTGTGAGAAGGATTCATAAATCTCGATAAATTCAGTTTTACGGCGCACCAGCGGTAATTTTTGCGGATCAATACGCTGTAATTCAATAAATTGATAAACATTGCGGCTCATATTTTTTCTCCCTGCGGTGTCCGCAAACGTAATTCGGTATGGACCCGGCTGTGCTGTGTTATCAGTGTACTGAGATCGGCCGATTTGGGTTTGACCAGGATAAACCGCCCGACCCAGTGTGTCCATGCGGTGAGGATGGCATCTGCCCGTGCCGATCCGGTCAGGCGGAGATGCTCCTGTAACATGCTGCGCAGGTGTTCCTGATGAACGGGCAGCGTGCTGATGGTAAGGCTTTCTGTCATCTCAGGATTAACGCGCCCGGCAATACTGCCATCTTCATCAGCCAGATAGGCAAATCCGCCGGTCATTCCCGCGCCGAAGTTGATCCCGGTTTTCCCGAGCACACAAACAATGCCGCCGGTCATATATTCACATCCGTTATCACCTACGCCTTCCACGACAGCCAGAGCGCCGGAGTTGCGCACGGCAAAACGTTCTCCGGCACAGCCTGCAGCATAGAATTTCCCGCCGGTCGCGCCATAAAGACAGGTATTTCCGGCAATGGTGGTTTCATGGGCAATAAACGCGGAGCCGGGATACGGATGCAGAACAATCTGCCCGCCGGCCATGCCTTTCCCGACGTAGTCATTGGCATCCCCCGTCAGGGTTAACTCAATACCGGCGGCATTCCAGACACCGAAACTTTGCCCGGCAGTACCGGTAAAATACAGTTTCAGCGGAGCGGCAGCAGCACCTGTGTCGCCATGAGTTTCTGCAATAAACCCGGACAGTGATGCACCGACAGAGCGGTCAGTATTACGGATGTCATAATAAAATGCCCGCGATTGCTGATTCTGCACATAAGGGCGGGCATCCTCAAGAATCCGCTGATTAAGTTCACCTTTATCAAATGCCGGATTGCTTTCTGAGCAGAAACGGGCAGCCCCGTTTTGCGGGACAGGTGAAACCAGCAGATCCTGTAAATTAATTTTTTGATGTCTGGCAGTCGTTCCGGGTATCTGATACAGCAAATCGGTGCGCCCGATAAGGTCAGTCAGCTTTGTTACACCAAGCTGTGCCATCAGTTCGCGGGTTTCCTGCGCAATAAAACGGAAGTAGTTCATTACCCGCTCCGGTAGCCCGTGGTAATGATCACGGCGCAGTGTTTCATCTTGTGTGGCAACACCGGTCGCACAGTTATTCAGATGACAGATACGCAGGTATTTACAGCCGAGCGCCACCATCGGACCGGTGCCGAAACCGAAACTTTCTGCGCCGAGAATAGCGGCCTTGATAACATCCAGCCCTGTTTTCAGCCCGCCATCTGCCTGCAACCTGACTTTGTGGCGTAATCCGTTGCTGACCAACGCCTGCTGTGCTTCTGCCAGACCCGGTTCCCACGGAGAACCGGCATATTTTACCGAGGTCAGCGGGCTGGCACCGGTGCCGCCGTCATAACCCGATATGGTGATGAGATCCGCGTAGGCTTTTGCTACCCCGGTCGCGATTGTGCCGACACCCGGTTCAGACACCAGTTTGACGGAGATAAGCGCCTGCGGATTAACCTGCTTGAGGTCAAAAATCAGCTGTGCCAGATCTTCGATAGAGTAAATATCATGGTGAGGCGGCGGGGAAATCAGTGTGACACCGGGAACGGAATAGCGCAGTGAGGCAATATACGGCGTCACTTTATCGCCGGGAAGTTGTCCGCCTTCACCGGGTTTTGCACCCTGAGCCACTTTAATCTGAATAACCCGGGCGCTGCGCAGATAGCCCGGCGTTACACCAAACCGTCCTGATGCCACCTGTTTAATTTTGGACTCTTTTTCTGTTCCGTAACGCGCCGGGTCTTCACCCCCTTCACCTGAATTGGAGCTGCCGCCGAGGCGGTTCATGGCAATCGCCAGGGCTTCATGGGCTTCAGGGCTTAATGCGCCGACAGACATCGCGGCGGTATCAAACCGGGTAAACAGAGAGTCGGCGGATTCCACCTCATCTATGCTTACGGGCTGTGTATCCGTACGCAGTGCCAGCAGGTCGCGCAACATCGCGACCGGGCGGGTGTTAACCAGATCCGCGTAACACCGGTAATCGGCATAGTCTCCGCTGTGAACGGCTTTTTGCAATGCGTTTACCACATCCGGATTCCAGGCATGATATTCACTGTTATGGACATATTTCAGCAGCCCGCCCGCATCCGGTTGTTTGCGCGGCAGCCAGGCATGGCGGGATAAATCAGACAGATCCTGCTGAAAATCACTGAAATCAGCCCCGCCGATCCGGTTTGCCGCGCCCTGAAAACAGAGATCCGCCACCGCATTATCCAGCCCGACCGCTTCAAACAGTTTTGCACAGCGGTAGGAAGCGACTGTGGAGATCCCCATTTTGGACATAATTTTATACAGCCCTTTGTTGATCCCGTTACGGTAGTTAAGCAGAACCTGTTGCGCAGGGTGATTAATTACTCCGGCGCTGCTTAATTTCAGCAATGATTCACAGGCCAGATAGGGATAAACAGCCGTGGCACCAAAACCAAGCAGGACGGCAAAGTGGTGGGGGTCACGCGCCCCGGCAGTTTCAGCAATAATATTGGCATCACAGCGCAGATTTTGGCTGACCAGGCGCTGTTGTATTGCACCAACAGCCATTGGTGCGGGGATCGGTAGTGTGTCAGGTGAGATATGTCTGTCACTGAGTATCACCAGCACCACGCCCCGGCGGACGGCGGCTTCTGCATTATCACACAGAGAACGGATCGCCTGCTCCAGTGAGGTTTCCTGCGGATTAAAACAAAGGTTAAATACTTCCGACCGGTAGTTATGCGGATCACGGCTCAGGAGTTGCTCAAAATCAGTGTGCATCAGTACCGGGGATTTCATGCTCAGGCGGTGCGCCTGACCTTCTGCCTCACAAAAGACATTCATTTCCCGCCCGATACTGGTTGCCAGTGACATCACATGGGCTTCACGCAGCGGATCAACCGGCGGGTTTGTGACCTGAGCAAACTGTTGACGGAAGTAATCATAAATCAGACGGGGACGGGCGGAGAGTACCGCAAACGGGGTATCATCACCCATTGAACCGATTGCCTCCTGTCCGTTTTCACCCAGTACCCGCAGTACTTGCTCCAGTTCTTCAAGGGTATAACCGAATTGTTTTTGATAAACGGCAAGCTGTGCGTCATCCAGTGTCCGCTGAGGGGGCATACTGTCCATCAGGGTTTCATAAGGTGTCAGACGCAGAACATTTTTTTCCAGCCAGGCTTTGTACGGATGGCGGGTTTTGAGGTCATTATCCGTCTCATGTGCATGCAGAATTTTACCTTCCTGCGTGTCGATAACCATCAGCTCGCCCGGTCCGACACGCCCTTTTTCCACCACTTCATCGGGCTGATAGTCCCATATTCCGATTTCAGAGGCGCAGGTGATTAGCTTGTCGGTGGTTATCACATACCTCGCGGGGCGTAATCCGTTGCGGTCAAGATTACAGGCGGCATAGCGCCCGTCAGAAATCACGATACCGGCAGGACCATCCCACGGCTCCATGTGCATGGAGTTGAAATCAAAAAAGGCGCGCAAATCCTCATCCATATCCGGATGATTTTGCCATGCCGGCGGCACCAGCAGGCGCATGGCGCGCACCATATCCATTCCGCCGTTGAGAAATAACTCCAGCATATTATCCAGTGAACTGGAGTCAGATCCGGTTTCATTCACAAACGGAGCTGCATTGATAAGATCAGGGATAAGCGGCGTACGGAATTTATAGGCGCGGGCCCGAGCCCATTCACGGTTGCCGGTAATGGTATTGATTTCACCATTGTGTGCCAGATAGCGGAAAGGTTGCGCCAGTGGCCAGCGGGGAACGGTATTTGTCGAAAATCGCTGGTGGAACAGACAGATGGCAGATTGCATCCGTAAATCAGCCAGATCAGGATAGAAGCGCGGCAGGTCTGCCGCCATGCATAATCCTTTGTAAATCGTCACCAGATTGGAAAGGCTGCAGACATAGAAATCCGGATCAGTAATGCGTTTTTCAATACGCCGCCGCGCCATAAACAGGCGGCGCTCCAAATCACGTGCGCGCCATCCGGCCGGCGCATTGACAAAAACCTGCTCAATCAGAGGCATTCCGGCAAGGGCAATTTCACCCAGGATATCCGGTCTGACCGGCACTTTGCGCCAGCCTGCAACAGACAGTGTTTCATCACGAAGTTCTTCTTCGATAATTTCGCGGCAGGCTTGTGCAATCTGCGGGTCCTGACTGAGAAACAGCATCCCGACTGCATAATTACGCGCCAGCTGCCATTGATTCTGCTCAGCTATCAATCGGAAGAAGCGATCAGGTTTTTGTAATAGCAGCCCGCAGCCGTCGCCGGTTTTGCCATCGGCGAGGATAGCCCCGCGGTGCTGCATACGGGCTAATGCATTGATTGCGGTACGCACCACTTTGTGGCTGGGCTCTCCCTCAAGATGGGCTATCAGCCCGAAACCGCAGTTATCCTTGTCTTGTGACGGGTTATAAAGCATACAGGCCCCTTTTGCGTGTCTCACATTGTGCCGTTAATTCAACGACTAAGCGTGTTTCCGGGCCTCAGTCAGCCGTTACTGATAGTTAATACGTCAGTAAAAGAGACAGTGATGATGTGTTTGTGCCGGTACCGGTATGAATAGTTATGATGCCGGAGCAGGCGACAGGCAGCCCGGAAGGTCGTTTTCAACTTATCGGTAAATGATATTCAGGTCAAATATCAGGGAAATAGCAGTAACGGATACTGATTGTTGCGATAATACAATGAAAAAGAACTATTTTATGGTCTTTCATTCCATTTTTTATGCGGATGTATAACCCTTTTTTTATGTGATGAATATCACTGTTTTTTGCGGCTTAGCACCATGTAGCATGGGCATTTTTTTATATAACCTGATTTTATCTGCTTTGTTCCTGCTAATTTGCAGATAAATGTCGTGTTTTTATTTTTGTTCAGTGAAAAAAACAGAGACCGGTATCAAAGCAGTCATATTATCCGGTGTGATGTGGTTATTTTTTCTGTTAATTTGATTTTTTATGTAATCCGTTATGATACGGGCCGGGACAATAACAGCTCAGCACGCGGTGATCCGCACATTTTACGATATGATACTAACCCTTATTCAGCGGGTGGAGCAGGTATGAAGTTGCTACGCGGTTTAGCGCAATATTATGTTGATTTACTGATGAAGCTCGGGCTTGTCAGGTTCTCGTTATTACTGGCTTCCGGGCTGGTGGTGCTGGCGATGGTGGTGCAGATTGCCGTCACGATACTTTTGCAGGGAGAAGTGCAGAGTATCGATCTTGTCCGGTCGATTTTCTTCGGGCTGCTTATCACGCCATGGGCCGTCTATTTTATGTCTGTGGTGGTGGAGCAACTGGAGGAATCCCGCCAGCGTCTGTCGCGTCTGGTGAGCAAACTGGAAGTGATGCGCAAGCGGGATCTGGAGCTTAATGAGCAGTTGAAGGAAAACATCAGCCAACTGAATCTGGTTATCACTGAGCGCGAAAAAGTGGAAGGCGAGCAGGTTGTCCTGCTGGATAAACTGAAAAAAGAGATGAGCCGCCGCGAGCAGACCCAACTGGAGTTTGAGCAGCAATCTGTCCTGCTGCGCTCTTTTCTGGATGCCTCTCCTGATCTGGTTTACTACCGCAACGAAAAAAATGAATTCTCCGGCTGTAACCGCGCGATGGAACTGCTGACCGGGCGCAGTGAAAAACTGCTGCGCGGGCTGACTCCGCGTGATATCTATGAGACTGAAATTGCTGATAAAGTGATGGAAACAGATGAAAAAGTCTTCCGCCATAATGTCTCTCTCACTTATGAGCAGTGGCTGGTGTATCCGGACGGGCGGAAAGCCTGCTTTGAGCTGCGCAAAGTGCCGTTCTATGACAGTGTCGGAAAGCGTCACGGTCTGATGGGATTCGGTCGTGATATCACTGAGCGCAAGCATTATCAGGAGGCGATTGAAAACGCCAGCCGTGAAAAAACCACGTTTATCTCCACCATCAGTCACGAACTGCGCACGCCGCTGAACGGTATTGTCGGGCTGAGCCGCATTTTGCTGGATACAGAACTGGACGCGGAGCAGGAAAATTACCTGAAAACTATCCACGTCAGTGCTGTGACACTCGGCAATATCTTCAATGATGTGATTGATATGGATAAGCTGGAGCGGCGCAATGTCCGCCTGGATATACAACCGGTGAATTCAGCTGAGTTTATTTCAGATTTGGAAAATCTCTCCGGGCTGCTGGTTCACCCGAAAGGATTGCAGTTTACGCTTGATCTTGTTCAGCCTGTTCCGCAGGTGCTTCTCACGGATGGCACACGTCTGCGCCAGATCCTGTGGAACCTGATTGGCAATGGTGTGAAATTTACCCGTAAGGGCGGAATTTCGGTAAAAGTGTGGCGTGAAGCAAATGACATGCTCTATTTTGAGGTCCGTGATTCCGGGATAGGTATCCCGCAGGAAGAGCTGGAAAAAATCTTTGTGATGTATTACCAGGTCACGGACAGCGCAGGCGGGCGTCCGGCAACCGGCACAGGAATTGGTCTGGCGGTTTCCCGCCGTCTGGCACAGGCAATGGGCGGGGATATCACCGTGACCAGTGAGCCGGGCAAAGGCTCCTGTTTTACACTCTCAATTTGCGCACCCGCGCAGGAAGAGTCGGCAGAGGATGAAGATGATGGTCTGCTTCTGCCGGCACTGAATATTTTGCTGGTGGAAGATATTGAGCTGAATGTGGTGGTGGCGCGCTCTGTCCTGGAAAAACTGGGCAATACCGTGGATGTCGCCATGAATGGTCACGACGCACTGGCGATGTTCTCTCCTGAAGAATATGACCTGGTACTGCTGGATATTCAGTTACCGGATATGAGCGGGCTGGATATTGCCCGTGAACTGCACCGGCGTTATCAGCCGGATGACTTGCCGCCGCTGGTGGCACTGACGGCAAATGTGCTCAAAGATAAAAAAGAGTATCTGGATGCCGGAATGGATGAGGTACTGAGTAAACCACTTGCTGTCGGCGCTCTGACGCAGGTCATAGCGAAATTCTGGGGAGATGGTACCGAGGGTCTGCCTGCGTCTGAATCTGCACCACAAGCCGCAGAGGACGTTTATGCGCAGTCACTGGATCTGGAGATGCTGAATCAGTACATCGAACTGGTGGGACCTAAACTTATCCATGACAGCCTGGATGTGTTTGAAAAAATGATGCCGGGTTATCTGGCTATTCTCAATTCCAATATGGTGGCAAAAGATCAGAAAGGTGTTGCGGAAGAAGGACACAAGATTAAAGGTGCGGCAGGCTCTGTCGGATTGGTTCATCTGAGACAGGTCGCTCAGCAGATTCAGTCTCCGGATTTACCGGCATGGGCGGATAATGTGCAGGAATGGGTTGATGAACTCAATCATGATTGGGAAAGTCAGGTGGGTATTTTAAGAAAGTGGTTGGCTGATCGCAGGTAAAAAATAACCCCAACCGAAGTTGGGGTGCGCGAATACTGCGCCAACACCAGGGAAACTGGTTCACCCGCTTCAACTATTTATCGTTATTTAGGCGAGTGATGAATTAGGCTTTCACATCATACAGACATCAACATAGCAAAGATAAGTATTTTTGTTACAAGATTCATTAAAAACTGTGATGAAGATAGGTGTTTGCGTCTCTGAAAGGTCAGGGATTAATCTACTGCAAAGGGAGTCCGATATGAAATCCGTTGGTATTGTTTTAAGTGGGTGCGGTGTTTTTGATGGCAGCGAGATCCATGAATCCGTTCTTTCACTGCTCAGTTTGACACAATCCGGTGCCTGCGTTCATTTTTTTGCACCGGATGAACCTCAACGCACTGTTATTAATCACCTTTCAGGTGAGGAAAAAAACGACAAACGTAATGTTCTGGAAGAGTCCGCACGGATTTCCCGCGGGGAAATCCGCCCGTTATCGGAGGCTGATGCGGCGCAGCTTGATGCCCTGATTATCCCCGGGGGATTTGGCGCTGCTAAAAATTTATGTGATTTCGCCACAAAAGGATCTGCCTGTGAAATTAATAAATATTTTTTATTATTAGCGAGGGGAATGCTGGCACAAAACAAACCGATGGGATTTATGTGCATCGCGCCGGTAATGATCCCGAAAATCGTAAATTCATCAGTTCAGCTTACCATTGGTGATGATCCCGCTATTGCAGAAGCGATAGCAGAAATGGGTGGCATTCATGTAAACTGTACGGTGGATAATATCGTCGTAGACGAAACCCATAAAATCGTAACAACACCAGCTTATATGCTGGCTGAGAATATCGTACAGGCGCAGGCCGGTATTGATAAACTGGTTAAGAAAGTTCTGCAAATGGCCGGATGATCAGTGAGGGAAATTATGGGGAGGATTTTGCGGTTTCTGCGGAAAATAGTTGTTTTTGTTATGTTGTTATGGGTAACAATGATAATTTTGTTCGCATTTCTCCCTGTACCCTATTCTATGGTGATGCTGGAAAGGCAGGTTTCAGCATGGGTAACATTTAATTTTTCTTATGTCGCCCGCAGCACATGGGCAGGCGAAAGTACCATTTCTCCTAATATGAAGCTGGCGGTGATTGCATCAGAAGATCAACGCTTCCCGGATCATCACGGATTTGATTTTGACGCAATTTCTGATGCGCTCTCACAAAGCAGTAAAAAAGGGCATTCATCCAGAGGCGCGTCCACACTGACACAGCAGACAGTGAAAAATCTGTTCCTGTGGGACGGGCGCAGCTGGGTGCGTAAGGGGCTGGAAACGTTGCTGACGCCGGGTGTGGAACTTATCTGGTCAAAATCCAGGATACTGACGGTCTATCTCAATATTGCTGAGTTCGGACCGGGGATTTTTGGCGTGGAAGCGGCATCACAGCACTTTTTCCGTAAAAGTGCCAAAAACCTGACAGCGGCTGAGGCAGCTCTGCTTGCTGCGGTATTACCTAACCCGCATCGTCTGCGCGCGGATAAGCCATCTGCTTATGTACGCGGTCGCCAGCAATGGATTTTACACCAGATGCAACTGCTGGGCGGGACCGGGTTCCTGGAGAAAAATAACCTGACAGATAAGTAACCGGAATATAATCAATTTCCTTTTTTTTTCGTCTTAACGATAAGTATAAATAATGAGAGTGGTTGAATTAGTAAGTTTGATATAATTCTCTCAATATTTGTTATTTATTGATATATCCTGTGTTTTTTATCAATACAGTAAACCTGCCGTGACAGACCGGTCTGAAACGCAGAGTAAAAAAAACCTGACTCCGGGTCAGGTTTCTTATCTGTTTCTGAAAGCCCCGGTTAATTCAGCCAGGTAAAGGCGGTGGTGACTTTCTTCGCCCCGTCGGTTTCACTGGCAATTTTTGCCGCGGCAGCGCCTTCCTGACGCGTTACCACACCCAACAGGAAAATCTCTCCGTTTTCAGTCAGCACTTTAATATTAGCCGATTTTACCGCGTCACTGGTCAGTAACTTGGAGCGGACTTTGGTGGTTATCCATGCATCTTTTGATGCGGTGCCCAAATCGACAGGGGCTCCCTGACGGACTTCGTTGTAGACCATTTCGGTTCCGTCAACTTTAGCGGCAATTTCTTTTGCGCGCCGCGCCAGAGACAAATCATCAGCCTGACCAATCAGCAGAACTTTTCCCTGATAGGCAACCGGGATAATACGCGTCTGTTTGATATCTTTATCTTTATTGAGCTGGCCACTGACACGGGCTTCTAATGTGCCGTCATCGACCTGTGTACCGACAGATCGGGGGTCTGTAGCGGCTTTGGTTGCAACAGCCGCCGACCCGACGATAGCTGCGCCGATACATCCCTGTAACAGTAATGCGGTACAGACAAGTGCTGCCACGGGCACGATTCTCATAATATCTCCTTAGTCTTCCTGATGGGGGAAAAGGGTATTGTCGATTAAATCACATAAACAATTTACCGTCAGCATATGCACTTCCTGTATGCGAACACTGCGTTGTGACGGCACGCGGATTTCAACATCCTGCGGACCCAGTAATCCGGCCAGTTCCCCGCCATCGTAGCCCGTCAGGGCAACAATCGTCATATCGCGGGTAACCGCAGCCTCGACAGCTTTAATAATATTACGGCTGTTTCCGTGTGTGGAAATGGCCAGTAATACATCACCTGTCTGTCCGATAGCCCGGACTTGTTTAGCATAAATCTCATCCTGCTGCCGGTTGGCGGCAATCGCCGTCATCACGACATTATCTGTATTCAGCGCCAGTGCCGGTAAGCTCGGACGTTCAGTCTCAAAGCGGTGGATCATACTGGTGGCGAAGCGTGATGCAGTCGCCGCGGAACCGCCGTTTCCGCAACAGAGTATTTTATTGCCATTTAATAAAGACTGAACCATCATCATGGCCGCACGGGAAATGGCATCCGGCAGGGCTTCCGCCGCCGCAATCTGAGTCTGAATACTTTCAGTAAAACACTGTTTGATTCTATCTAACACGTTAGGGCCTGCTATTAGCGACGGGTTATACCCTTATTCATTCAAACTGCAGGTTCGTTGGCTGCATCCTGAATGACGTCGGGTATATTACATTAATAAAAGTCAGTATGACCAAAGGCGTTTTTCAGCCATTCGACATGGTCACCGGTTATGGCGCAAATGTCAAAACGACAGTCGCAGGTCATCATGCTCAGCTGCCGCTGAGACAACCAGCAGGCGGCAGCATACAGTAACCGGCGCTGCTTGGTTTTGGTGACACTGGCCGCAGCACCACCATACAGTGCATTGCGGCGGTAACGGACTTCAGTAAATACCCATGTGCCGTTATCCTGCATAATTAAATCGATTTCACCACGGTGAAACCGGACGTTTTGTGCAACAAACGTCAGTCCCTGACTCTCCAGCCAGATCCTGGCAGATTGTTCGTACTGCCGGCCTGTCAGCCATCTAAGCATAAATACGCCATCCCTGTGAATCTATTATGCCAAACAGAACGGGGGTGACATCCGGTCACCCTCAAAAATCAGACAAAACTTAGTCAGCAGATGCCAGCGGTGTGATGTTGCCCTGCTTAAAGACAAGCCACGGAAGCCGGCGGTAAACCGTACAATTATCCGAAATGGAGAGATCTCCGCTCGCACCACTTATGCGCAGGGAATGGCTCTGCATATCCCCGTACTGATTTGCCAGGCGCCAGGCATCCATCCCCATGGCATACAGCCGGACCCGGGTATAATCATTACCAAACCGTCCGGCGACCTGACTCAGTAACTGCGGGTTACCACCTGCAATTAACGGAATATCAGTCAGTCTGAGACCTTCCATTTCAAACTGAAAATCTTTGCCGGTGCCGGCTTTGTTGCTGCGGGAGCTGGCATAAAAGGCCGGACGCCCGCGGGCACTGGTGGCAAATTCCAGCATTGGTTTAATGTAAGTCAGCTGATCGGAGGTGGCGATAATATAGACAGAATCCACACCGCCACCGGCAGGCTCCGGCTGGCTTACCAAACCTTCAGTCTGTCCGGTCTGCTGTGATGCAGGAATAACCGGGACACCGGAAAGCGGGATGGCGCTGCCCGGATTTCCGGAGAACGTCTGGTGGCGTACAACGCCGCCGCCGGTTTTCTGCCATTCTTCAGCAAAGCTTTGCGCAATACGACGACCGAAGCTGTTGTCCTGCGTCAGTACCAGCGGTGCAGATTTATTTTCCTGACGGATAAACTGCGCGGCATTGCGGGCTTCATCTTCCGGAGAAAGTGAAAAATAGCAGACATTCGGCTTGGCAATTGGTGTATCTAATTCATTGAGCGCGAGAATGTTCAGAGGTGTATTACTTGATGCGAGGGCAGTAACATCCCCCTTGAACAATGGCCCGACAATCAAATCCATGCCGTCAGCCTGTGCCTGTGCCAGTAATGTTGTGAGCGGCTGGCTGTCGGTGTCGTAGATTTTTACGTCTGTGACATTGCGGGCTTCTCCGCTGTATGGCTGAGCCTGCGGAGCAGATGTTACGGCAGGTTCCTGTGCCGCCGCCACGACCGGGCTGGCAGCCGTTGCACCGTCACTGTCAGTATTATTGGATGGCGCACCATTAGCCTGATCCGGCGTGCTGATATCTTTATCCGGATCTGCGGCACTGACAGTGGTTTGTACTGTCACCGGCTCTGTTGTCAGCGCGGGCTGATTTGCAGGAGTCTGTGTTGTTGTCCGCTGATAGCCGGTGGCAAAGTTTGCCGCACCATTTTGTGCATCAGTAAAGCCCTGACGGATGGCATCACCCATCAGTTTTGCCTGACCACTCAGCGGCAGAAAGAGCGCGACACGGGCATTTTTGCCGGTCTGATTGTACATGCTGCTCATGGACTGGATTAAATCCTGCGGCAGAAGTTTTGCCGCCGGGTTCTCCGGATAACGGATTTGCCAGTCACCGATGGCGGCAAGCAGCGCTTTCTGATCCTGCTGGTTGCCCTGCCAGATGATCAGGAGATCCATCCAGCCACGCAAAGTGGTTTCATCGGCGTTAATCTGAACCTTGTTGCGCTCATCAGGTGAAAAACGTGTTAGCATCAGCCAGGTTTCGTTAATGTTTTGCTGGTGTGCGTCCGGGTCGGTGAGCAGTGGCTCCTGAGCGATAAATGCACGAACGGCATCCATTGACGGCTGTCCGGCGGCAGCATCGATAACCCGCTGATATTGCTGAACCAGCGTTTCCGGTTGGTTTTTGCCACCTGTACCCGCAGTTTGATTATCAAGCGTACACCCTGAGATAATCAATGTTGAAAATAATGCGGTACAAAGTAATTGCTTGCGGTAACGCGATAAAGTTAAGGAAAACATACTGTACCCGGTTATAGTTTTCTGAAAGCTCAATTCTAATGTGATCATCTGGATGAAACAATGAATCAACCTAATCGAGCCGTGGTTGCGGCAGCGACACTGTATGTTGTGCCGACACCTATCGGCAATCTGAACGACATCACTGCGCGCGCCCTGGAGGTTCTTACGCATGTCGATCTGATTGCGGCTGAAGATACACGGCATACCGGTTTGTTACTTTCTCATTTCGGGATTAATAACCGGCTGTTTGCGCTGCATGATCATAATGAACAGTATAAAGCAGATCAATTAATTACCAAATTACAGTCCGGGACGAGTATCGCATTAGTCTCTGATGCAGGTACACCATTAATTAACGATCCCGGCTATCATCTTGTCCGCCGTGCCCGTGATGCAGGACTGACTGTTATCCCGCTGCCGGGCGCCTGCGCTGCGGTGACAGCACTGAGTGCAGCAGGTCTGCCGTCGGATCGTTTTTGTTACGAAGGGTTTCTGCCGGCAAAAACAAAGAGCCGTCAGGACACATTGCAGGCGCTGTCTGAAGAGCCGAGAACACTGATTTTCTATGAATCTACGCATCGCCTTCTGGATACACTGGCAGATATGGTCACTGTATGGGGTGCTGAGCGCTATGTTGTGCTGGCTCGGGAGCTGACAAAAACCTGGGAGTCTATTCAGGGCAAGCCGGTCGGTGAATTACTGGCGTGGGTTCTGGAAGATGAGAATCGCCGTAAAGGTGAGATGGTCCTGATTGTTGAAGGTGCGAAGCCGGTTCAGAATGATGACTTCAGCCCGGAAATTTTGCGCGCGCTGGCGATTATTCAAAAAGAACTGCCGCCGAAAAAAGCCGCCGCAATTGTGGCTGAGATCTACGGTGTGAAGAAAAATGCGCTGTATCGTTATACCCTGGATAGTGATACACCGGAGCTGTGACGCATTTCCCGTCATTCAGACGTTCAGTGCGGACTTATTCTGTACATCGGCAGGAAAGCCGCTTATAATCCGCCCCGGAGTCAGCCAGGCAATCGCTGCTTTATCGTAGTCCCTTCGGGAGACGGGTAGAGGGGAGGAAAGTCCGGGCTCCACAGGGCAGGGTGCCAGATAACGTCTGGGAGGCGCGAGCCTACGACAAGTGCAACAGAGAGCAAACCGCCGATGGCCCGCAAGGGCACAGGTAAGGGTGAAAGGGTGCGGTAAGAGCGCACCGCGCGGCTGGCAACAGTTCGTGGCATGGTAAACTCCACCCGGAGCAAGGCCAAATAGGGGTTCACATGGTGCGGCCCGCACTGAACCCGGGTAGGCTGCTGGAGCCAGTGCGCGAGTGCTGGCCTAGAGGAATGGTTGTCCAAGACAGAACCCGGCTTAACGGCTGACTCCACACTTATAAAAACCCCGCGTCTGACGCGGGGTTTTTTCGTTTCAGCCGGACTGAATCAGAAATACAGAATCAGAAATACCACGTCAGGCAATGATATCAATCAGCAGCGCCCTGCAATCTGTCCGTGCGTTAAACGTGATTTCCCGGCTCTCCTGAATAAAGGCGCCATCACCACACTCAACTATTTCCTGCTTCTGCCCGTCACCGGCAACAACACATCCGTGTATTGACTGATAAAATGCACGCCTGCCATACAGAGGTAAGGTGAATGAATCGCCGGCCCGAATATTCAGATGAGAGATCCGGATCCCCTGCTGTAAATCAATACTGCCGTTTTCACCATCCGGTGAGGCAATCAGCTGCACCGGAGCAGATGTCAGCGTGAGCGACTGTGAACCTCCGCGTGGCGAGCCCGGAACGGCACGCAGCCAGATCTGAATACGTGTCAGCGGCGACTCCCCGCAGGGATTGGTTTCGGTATAACTGATGCCCTTGCGGGGGGAGAAGAACCTGCACTCATCCTGTTTATTTTCAAGATACAGCCTGTCATTGTCACGAATATCGTGTTTCCCTCTCAGGATCAGGTTTACAATATCCACATCAGGATAGGATTTGGGCTGGAATCCGGCACCGGGTGCCAGAACTTCCTGATTCAGCGCTTTCAGCGGACCATATCCCAGAAATTCCGGATCAAAATAGTGCCCGAAAGAGAAGGCATATTTTGCCTGCAACCAGCCATAATCTGCGGAGCCGGCTTGTTTTGCGGTTCGGTGTATAATCATGATGGTCTGCCTGCTGAGAAAAATATACTGAAATAATAAAGGGCTGGACGCGGAATTGTTAGCCAGTTAATCTGGTGGCGACATTCAAATTTTCTGATTGAGATAATGATGAGTAAAGACAAAGCGTTAACGCTGGAATCATTGCGCGTGATGGATGCTATCGACCGCCGCGGCAGTTTTGCCGCAGCAGCAGATGAGCTTGGGCGGGTGCCATCCGCCCTGAGCTATACCATGCAGAAACTGGAAGAAGAGTTGGATGTTGTATTATTTGATCGCTCCGGACACCGGACAAAATTTACCAATGTCGGGCGGATGCTGCTGGAGCGCGGGCGTTTGCTTCTGGAAGCCGCTGAGAAGCTGACCAGTGATGCAGAAGCGCTTGCCCGTGGCTGGGAGCCGCATCTGACTATTGCCTGCGAAGCGCTGATACCGGTGGCGTCCCTGTTTCCGCTGGTGGAAAAACTGGCACTGAAATCCACCACACAACTGACGCTGGCAACCGAAGTCCTTGCCGGCTCCTGGGAGCGGCTGGAAGCCGGACGGGCAGATATCGTGATTGCGCCGGATATGCATTTCCGGTCGTCTTCTGAAATTAATTCCCGCCCGCTCTATTCAGTGGTGAATGTCTATGTGGCGGCACCGAATCACCCTATTCACCGTGAGCCTGAGCCATTATCTGAGACAACACGGGTAAAGTACCGTGGTATAGCGGTAGCAGATAGTGCCCGTGAGCGCCCGGTGCTGACCGTTTTACTGCTGGATAAACAGCAGCGTCTGACGGTCAGTTCTATTGATGATAAACACCGCGCATTACTGGCGGGGCTGGGTGTGGCAAGTATGCCGTATCCGCTGGTGGAAAAAGATATTCAGGAAGGCCGCCTGAAAGTGGTCGGGTCGGAATACAGTCATGAAACGAATGTGATAATGGCATGGCGGCGTGACAGCATGGGTGAGGCGAAAGCCTGGTGTTTGCGTGAAATTCCGAAACTGTTTATCAATAAATAAATCTGATAATAAAAAATAAGCCAAATGAATAACCTGTCGGATAATTCCCGGCGGGTTTTTATTTTTATATTAAGACAGCCCCGGATTGACAAAAAAATAATATTTAGCATTATTAATGTATATATCCCCGATGCAGGAGGCTGTGTGGATCTTAACCGGTTTATGTCAGATGAAAATTTCACATTGGATCATGATCTTTTTGAAAAAATAATTTATATAAATTTAAAAAACAGAACAGATCGTAATAAAAAAATTCTGGCTAAATTAACTGAAATGGAAATTCCGTATGACAAAATTATTCGCTTTGAGGCAATAGAAACAGATTTGGGATATATCGGTTGTGCGCAGTCTCATGCAGCGGTCATGAATATGGTGATTGAAAATGGCTGGGGAACGGTATTGGTTATTGAAGATGATACGGGTTTTTATACCGATCCTGAGCATATCAAACAAGCCAATACATTTTTATCCCGTCTGAAAGAAAAAGAGTGGGATGTAGCCCTTCTGGGTGGAAACTATTTTTGTGTTTATTATCATGAGCCTGAATATTCTCTTTTTAACCTTATGATGTCATTTTGTGCCAATGCCTATATTGTAAATCAGCATTATGCTGAAAAGATGCTGACTATATTTAATGAGTCTGTTTATCTTATCAGTGAAACGGGTGTACCTGATGAATCAAAAGGAATTGATGTACATTGGTGTAATTTTATGAAAAATGATCACTGGTATGGTTTATATCCGTGTATTGCTTATCAGGCAAAAGGAATAAGTAATATAAGAAAGGGATATACTGACTATGAGTATTTGTTTAATAAACCATTATCAGAGTTTGAGTTTCATGATAAAGAATAACTTACAGCGTTACTCATACTAAAAAAAAAGTATCCGCCATCAGGCGGATACTTCAGGTGTTTTATAATTTTACTATTTTACTATTTTACTATTTTACTATTTTACTATTTTACTATTTTGCTGTGTGGCTTTGCCTGAATGTAATTACCATTTCTTTTTTAATAAATGATCAATACTGAATTTACCGGGGCCGGTGACAGCCAGCAGGAGAAAACCACCTGCAATAGTAAAGTTTTTCATAAACATTAACTGGTTAGCGCCTTCTGCAAAATTAGTGTGGAACAGCAGAGCGGTCAGCACAGTAAACCCGAAAGTGAAGACAGCGGTTGTCCGGGTTAAGAAACCAAACAAGATTGCCAGCCCGCCGCCCAGTTCCAGCAGAATAGTCAGTGGCAGCAGCGCTCCGGGAACACCCATTGCCTGCATATACTGCTGAGTTCCGGCATAAGCATCACCTAATTTTCCGTATCCGGCTACAATAAATAAAACAGGCATCATGATACGTGCGATTAAAATAGCGTAATTGTTCATTGAGAGATCCTTATTAGCTCAACAATATTGAATTTATAAATCTGCGGACAGAGTCACTTATTCTTCATTTAAATGGCACGATATGCCAATACGTTTTGTTGGACTAATAGTAATTGCGAATGAGAAGGATTGTTAGCAAGAATTCTTCATGAACAAATTCAAATTTTTTGATTTTGAAAGAAAGAGGTTAACTGTGTAGTTTATTGCGGGGGAAATTGGATTGTATGGTACGTATCACGCCCCATAACCCAATGGCGCGTTGTCCCCAGCGATACAGTTTCTTCGGATGGCGTACGGAAAATACAGAGATCAGACTAAGACCGGCTACCACCAGCGGACGAAATTGCACTACTGTTTGCCAGGTTCTGTCCAGTGATTCTGTTTTTTCCAGCCAATGTTCTGTAGTCTGTGATAAATCGCTGCGTTGTACAGCGATGGTATCAATCAGTGCCTGCTTGCGCAGTGCCCGTTCAGCGCGGATCTGTTTATTCATGGTGTTGCTCCTGCTGTTTTTTTTCCAGCAGTTGCTTATCAATCGCCAGTTGTTCGCGGGTCGCGCTCAGCAGCGATGATTTACGGGCTTTGCGGACAGCGGACAGTGCAAAAATCAGCGCGCCTCCCAGCAAGACTACCGTCGTGACAGCCAGCGCGGTCAGGCGATAGACGGGATCAACCGCCCACATGACCAGGATAAGCAGGCTCATCAGCCCGAAAGCGGTCAGAAGCAGTGCAACGCCGGCCAGTAAAATCAGCTGGATAACGTTAGCTTTTTCCTCTTCAAGCTCCGTGGCAATGAGCCTGATGCGGGTTTCAGCCATGCTGACCACAATAGTGGCGATGCGCGTCAGTGTATCGAGGAGCCCTTTACCGGGCCCCTGCGGACGTTCAGACTCAGCCATAACTCAGCGACGGGTCAGTAAAACGCCTAACACGACACCCACAGCAGCGCCGATCCCGACACCTGTCCATGGATTTTCCTTCACATAGTTATCCGCACGACCGGCTATCTCTTTGGTTTGTTGGATAACCTGTTCTTTACCTTCAGTCAGACGTGCCCGTGAATTCTGTAACGCGGCCTGTGCTTTTTTCTTCAGTGAATCAAGCTCTTCTTTCGATTTATTTTCTGCATTACCTAACACAGATTCCAG
This sequence comes from Morganella psychrotolerans, assembly GCF_965118875.1. Taxonomy (GTDB): domain Bacteria; phylum Pseudomonadota; class Gammaproteobacteria; order Enterobacterales; family Enterobacteriaceae; genus Morganella; species Morganella psychrotolerans_C. Next base: position 54,200 of record NZ_CBCPJD010000010.1, on the reverse strand, counting down.
GGTGTCAGCCAATGATTTCAGTTCGGCGCGTAACTCTTCATTTGAATGATGTGACATAGGAACTCCTTGTGATTATATAACCAGTATTTTAAGAGCAATTAAGGTCTGATGATAGTGTATTTTCCGGCGTTGTCCTGCACATTTCAGGCGGTAGGTGATTAATTCAGAATAAACTGCGGGGAAATGAAAGGCTGCGGGATGATATTCCCCGGTCTGTTGCTGAAACTGCGTATACCGGGAAAGGATATACCCGACGTCATTTAAGTTGCAGGCAGGTGGCAAGGGAAGATAGACGGGGAGCATACATCAGTATGTGACCCGGCTATCTGAATGCAGCCAACGAACCTGCGGTTTGAATGAATAAGGGTATTAAAGGCTTATTGCGGGGTGATATCCGTATCTGTATTTTTTGTCCGCTTGCGTCTCCAGACAACCCACAGACTGGCAATTAACCCGCAGACTAACAGGACAACCGGGATAATCATCAGAATATTCATCAGATAATGCTCATACTTGCGGAAAAGCGGGCTGATACCCAGGCAATACCCGAGCGAGGTTAAAATGCCGACCCAGAGAAAACCACTCAGCCAGTTAAAAAACTGGAAACGACGGGAACTCAGACCCGCGATCCCCGCCAGCATCGGCAGCAATGTACGGATAAAGGCAAGAAAGCGGCCGACTAACAGCGCAGCAAGACCATGACGGTGAAATAATCCGTGTGCGCGCTGGTGATAATGAGGCGGCAAATGTGACAGCCAGCCTTGCACCATACGCGTATTACTGAGCCAGCGCCCCTGCAGATACCCGACCCAGCAACCCAGGCTGGCACCGGCGGTAAGAACAATCAATGTCGTCGGAAAATCCAGCGTATCTTTTGCGATTAATACCCCGACCAGGATAAGCAGGCTGTCACCGGGTAAGAAGGCAGCAGGAAGCAGTCCATTTTCCAGAAAAAGGATGGCGAACAGCATAATATAGATAGCCCATAACAGAGATGGGTTTGACAGGGTCACATAATCCTGATGCCAAAGTGCAAAAAAGAGTTGCTGCATTGTTTCCATCAAGTATTCCTAAAACTGAAGTAGGCCTATTTCGTCGATCGGGTGTTTTCAGGTAAAGAACCACACGCACCGGTCATGATGTTTGCGGCAGATAACCCCTGATATACGTGTTGCAAAGCAAGGTCACTCTAACAAATTAGGGGTAACGGAGACAGTGAATTTTTTCCGGATAACGTAAGATGATATTAAGGTGAAATTTTTATTTTTCAGATTATATCTGTTGTTAAATCAATAAGTTCTGCAATAAAAGTGCCGTTTTTAATCAAAGTTGCTGTTAATGAAAGACTTTTCCGGGGCTATTGCATTTAAATCATCTGTTTTAATGGCCGGTATAATTGGCTGTCAGGAACGTCATGGATATATAACAATTGAGTAAAAAATAATCACAAAAAAATTCATTTTTTATTTTAATTATAAAAATCATGATGTTATTTAATTATTTGTCACTGAGGCGGCAAAAGAGCTAAATCGGCAATCATTAACAGAATTGGAGATATATTATTTTTCCGGACATATTTGATGTTATGTCAGGATCAGTACTCTGATTATTATTCACAAACCGGCAAAATACCGTGGTTATGCAGAATAAATCAGGTAATAACTACAGTGAATTAATGAAATTAAATTATCAATAATCGTAGCTAAATCGCTCTGCCATGTGAATGATTTGTATTTTTCATCTTTTTTCAGAATATTACTCTGGGTTTTATGGTATTTTTTAAATTTAAAAACCAGATTTATTGTTTTTTTCAGGGCAATGAATTGTGATCGTTGCGTCATAATTCAAAAATCATTAAAGTTAATTACATTGCCGTATTCACTTCAACAGACTGAATTTAATAATTTATTTTCTTATTTGTTGTGATATTGATTATTTGCTTATCATTTAAAATGCAACTAATTTGGCGCAAAATGGTGGTATTACTCTTGTGTAATTTACTATTTTGGAGCTAATTGTGGATCAATCAGAACGCATCACGTCCGCTTCTGCGAATGTGCTCAATAACGAGTTTGAAGTTAAATATCAAAATGTCATCAGCGATTTCTTTAGCCGGGATCCCGGCAAATGGCCAATTCTTAATCATCCGCAAATTCAGACTATTACTGGATTCAGGAAAACCACACAGGCGGATGTTCAGCAAATAGGCCGCTATCCGAAGGGCGCCGAATTATTTTCCCGGCTGGCAGATGACTCACATATTCGTCAGAACGTTATCCGTCCGGGAGAAGGGCAGGATGATTTACTGGTATTTGCATCAGCGCTGTGTAAAAACTGGGAAAATCCGCTTGCGGTTGAGAATGTAATTGCTATGCCATCGGATCCGGCAATCTATGGCTCAATGCTCGGGTTACTGGGAAATCCGAATATGGTGTACTGCGAATATTCAGGTGTGGCAGATACCATGGAAAAAACCGTGGTCAGAAAAATAGCGAATCTGATTGGTTATGATGCGGACAAAGCCTCCGGTTTATTCACCCAGGGCGGGACTATGTGTAATCTGTACGGGTATCTTTTCGGGATACGTAAGTCACTTAAACAGTCCAAACATCTGGGGATGTCTGTTGATCAGGATTTCCGCATTATCAATTCGCAGGGCGGGCACTATTCTAATATTACTAATCTGTCATTACTGGGTGTGGATATTCAAAATAAAACTATCCGCATTCGTGTTGCATCAGATAACACGATTGACCTTTCTGATCTTGAGCAGCAAATCCGCGCTTGTTATACGGTTCACTGTAAAGTCCCGGTTATTCTGCTGACTGCCGGCACAACAGATACCTTTGGTGTCGATGAGATTAAACAGGTTCATGACCTGCGTAACCGCTTATGTGAAGAATTTGAAATTACGGATAAGCCGCATATTCATGTGGATGCCGCGGTTGGCTGGCCGATTATCTTCTTTATTGATTATGATTTTGCGACGAACCCGCTGGCTATTAATGATGCCACTCTGACCGGGCTTCGCCATAACGTAGAGAAATTTAAACAGCTTAAATATGCCGATTCTATTACGATCGACTTCCACAAATGGGGATATGTGCCTTATACCTCAAGCCTCGTGATGGTTCGTGATGGTGATGATTTCAAAGCGCTGGAAAACGATCCGGAAAACTTTACCTATTTTGAGCACTCGCTGGAAGGGCAGACGCACCTGCAATCCACTATCGAATGCAGCCGCAGTGGTGTCGGGATCTTCGGCGCGTACGCCGGGTTGCACTATCTGGGTGTTGAAGGATATCAGACGATTATTGCGCACTGTCTGCAGAATGCAAATTATCTGCGCAACCATTTATTATCAATGGGAAATGCCTGCGTTATGGTGCCGGAAAATCAGGGGCCGAGCGTCGGGTTCCGTCTCTATTCACCAAAACTGGTGACGGATCCACAGGCTATGTTTGCGCATGAACTGACCTGCGCCAGTGACAAAACGGCCTATGACATGATGGCGCGTAACAGTCACTGGCATCGTGATCTGTTCCTTAAACGCGGCAAATCCGGTCTGTATACTAACTGGGTGGATTCAATTGCCTGCTCAACCTATGCAGAACACAACCGGTTTGCCTATATTCCGGGAGAGAAAGCGGTATTTATGAACCCGGTAACACAGCGCCATCATATTGATGCTTTTGTCGATATGCTCAGAGCCATGAGTGCCGAATAAATTATTATAGTTTTTAAATTTATTTTTGTGATATAAAAGAAAAAGAGCGTCATACGACGGTGCGGATATGCCCACTGTTGTGTGGTGCAATTAAAACTGATTTTAACGATGAAGAGTTAAACCATGAACGCAATCATTAACCACCTGCTAAGCCTTAACCTACTACTCCGTTAGGTGGCTGCGTTTGTTCGTTTTTCTTCACAAGCCACCAGCAAGGTGGCTTTTTTGTATGTGTAACCTGCTGGTGGAACTGTTTTTTTAAGGGAGTTCCTATGATGTTTGGTTATACGGCAAGGATTATTAGCAGCACTATTTCACCGCAGAATGATTGTTCTGCCGCCGCCTCAGTCACTCAGATGACACCGAAGGAGGCCGCATGAGTCAGCAATGGACATCCCGCTTCGGGCATATTTTAGCCGCTGCCGGCTCTGCTATCGGCATCGGTGCCATCTGGAAATTCTCTTATGTTGCCGCATCTAACGGCGGTGGCGCCTTTCTGATCGTTTTTTTGTTATTCAGCTTTGTTATTGGTCTTGCTGTCTTGCTGGCTGAAAATATTTTAGGCAGCAGCACGCGTGCCGAAGCTGTTAATGCATTTAAACAAATGATGGGACGCCACTGGGCATGGATTGGCGTTATCGGGGTATTCAGTTCATGGTGTATTTACAGCTTTTACAGTGTGGTCGGGGGCTGGACCATTGGTTATACGGTGATGGCAGCGACCGGCGAACTGAATATTACTGACAGCGCAGAGCTGACCGGTATATTCACCCGCTTTATCAGTAATCCCTGGTGGCCGGTTATTGCTCATCTCACCTTTGCCGGTCTGACCTGTTTTGTGGTGCTGGCGGGTGTACAGCGCGGGCTGGAGAAATCCGTTAAGATAATGATGCCGCTGTTATTTATCATCATGATTGCATTGATTATCATTGGTATCAGTTTGCCGGGTTCGTCTGCCGGACTTAAATTGTTCTTGTATCCTGATTTCAGCAAACTGACCGGAAAAGGCGTATTGGATGCGCTGGGGCTGGCTTTCTTCTCGCTTTCAATAGGGCTGGGTATTCATATTACCTACAGCGCCTATTTACCTGATAATAAAGGTATTGCGAACTCAAGTATGTGGGTGGTCATCCTCTCCTGCATGGTGTGCGTACTGGCGGGGCTGATGATTTTCCCTGCATTGTCTGCCGCCGGTCTGGCTCCGGATGCGGGTCCCGGTCTGACCTTTATGACGATGCCGGTTTATTTCGCCCACTTACCCGGTGGCGCAGTTCTGGCGGTCACTTTCTTTGTTTTATTATTGATGGCGGCACTGACTTCCGCAATTTCATTGCTGGAGCATATTGTGGCGTATGTTCAGATGCGTTTTCAGTGGACGCGCCGCAGGGCGGGTCTGGTGGTAACGGCGTCGATTATGCTGATGGGGATCCCGGTGTCGTTATCATTCGGACCACTGAGCGATGTCACTCTCGGCGGAAAAACGGTGTTTGATCTGCTGGATTACCTGACATCGAACATCCTGATGCCGCTGTTTGGTATTGCGGTCTGTCTGATTTTCGGCTGGTCACGTAAGGCAAATGCCCTGATCCCTGACAATATTACCGGTCTGAAACGTCAGAGTTTATTGTTGGTATGGCGCTATGTGGGGCCGATTTGTATTGGTGTTATCCTGGTACATGGTCTGATTGGCTGACAGAAGAGTAATAACACGGCAGGAATATCTCCCTGCCGCTTTGGATTTGACAGAACCGGTGTATCAGAACTGGTAATTTACACCGATTAAACCACTGTAAGGTGTTTCCTGTTTACTGCTTTTTGCGTAGTTAAATTCGCCGTAAACAGCCCATTTATCATTGAGTTTTGCATCAATACCAATACCGTATTTTCCTGTGGTACCGGACATGTCATTTGTCCGTTTGGTTTCTTTATTAAGCTCAACCTCACCGTTTTTGGCAAACTCATGGTTAACCGCCACGCGGATATAAGGTTTGATCTGCGCGCCGTTTTCCAGTGTGAAATTTTTACCTAAAGTTGCACCCAGTTCACCGCTGAACGATTTGGCAGCATCCGCTTTGATTCTCATACTATTACTGTAGCGGTAATCCGCACCCTGTCCCCGGAAGGCGGACACCATAGCGTAAGGTTCGATAAAGTAATCGTCTTTTTCAAAGTATTTACCGGCTTCAACGGAGAAACCAACTCCGTTTGTATTACTGTCCGCCGATGTTTTTCCGTCATTGAAACGGGCATCATAAGTGCTGCGGAAATGGTTGGCTTTCACCACAGCATCCACATAAATCCCGGAATTATGGCGGAAGGTTGAATAAACGCCCAGACTGTAACTGTCTATTTTACCGTCATTTTTAGCCATGTCGAGTGAGGAATGACTGTAACCGGCGAGTATCCCTGTCCAGAGTTTACCGCTTTCAAACTCTGTCATTTTATCACCCCCGGCGACGATACCATTCATATCGTGGCGGTAAGCAACCTCATTATTATTAATGTGATGACGGGCAGTCGTAGCTTTTGACCAAACCCCGAGATTAACCTGCGGATCATTACGCAACTCACCCAGGCGGGCGCGCAATGTACTTAATTCACCTTTCCAGACAGTCGGAATGGCGTTGGCAATCATCAGGGCGGTTTTCGCCGGGTCAGTAATTTCAGGGAGAACCGGTTTTACCGGTACTTCCGGATCAACAGGTTTGGTTTCTTTCACCGGGGAAAGATACCATTCATCCGCCGTATTTTTATCCTGAACCAGATAGTATTTGTAAGCCCCTAAATCAACACTTTTATTGGTCAGGGCAAAAGTATCATTCTGACTGCCAACTGCATGGATCAGATGATAACGGTACGGGTCCGATGTATTGCTGACCAGCGCGTTACCTGAATCCATCACTCGGACGCCATGACTACCGCTGACTGAGTCAGTGATATTCAGGAAATCACCTTTGCCGTCAGCGAGACCGATGTTCATCACAAATAATCCGTTACCGCTGAGCTCACTGATATTTAACTGACTATAGCGGCTGGTATTATTTCCGGTCATATCACCGAATACCGTTACACCGTTGTTGGTCAGTTTATTGATAGTCACTATTGACTCAGGAGATGCTGCATTCTGACTTATGTATATGAATGAATTATCATTCTTCAGATTAACCTGCTCAGCGTATGCACCTTTACTGAGAACACCGTTCAGAGTGTGATCACTGCCTGCGCCCAGAATCAGAGAACCATTCTCAACAGTCAGTGTACCCAGTGAATATGCTCCGTCATCCAGCGTACTGCGCCCGCCATTTTTAATAGTGGTATTTTCGGTACTGCCGTATGCCTGTACATGCTGAGAACCACCATCGACAAGAGTTGCTGCTGCTTTTGCATATTTTTCAACAAACTGAATACCGTCTTTATAAATAGTGGCATTTTCTGCCTTACCGTTCAGCCCGGCTGTTTGTGTGCCGCCTGCCATAACTTGTGTATTTTTAGCGGTCGGTTTATCGCCCCAGGTTTCGTCAGGATCATTATCCGGAACCCATTGTCCGTTTTCCCAGTCACCGCTGTGGTTTGTGATGATTTGCTCACCATAAATCACCGTATCTTCCGCAGTACCTGATTTGATTCTTTGGGTACCACCGTCATAAATAGTGGTATTTTTGGCGCCGGTTTTGTCATTGACATAAACCATCTGGTAGCCGCCGTCATATATGTAGTTATTCAGCGCCAGTCCTGATACTGCCTGGTAACTTCCGGCTCCGGTAATATAGTTATCAATGGCAGTCCCGGCGTCTATCGTATAGGTGCCGCCATTACGGATAATGGTATTTTTTACAATGGCGTCATTTGCACCTATTGGTATGTAAAGTTCACCACCGTCGATCAGGTTATTTTCAGCATAGGCATTGTAGCTGACCGTCAGTTTCCCGTTGGTTTTCACCAGCGTGTTATACGCCTGTACTTTTTCTTTATCTGATGCCGTCCGTAACTCCATAACACCCCATGCATCAACCGTGGTGTTATAGGACTTTGTTCCGTTATGCAGTTGCAGGTTCCCGGTATTGTTTTTATCAATACCTTTGAGCGTAATATTTATCACGCTGCTGTCATCAAACGCGGTTCCGCGGTATGAGTCGCCCAACCGGAAAGAGGCGTGGTTGAGGGTTGTGCCGATAAGGTGGGTATCGTCGGTGAAATTCACTGTTGGTTTGACTCATGAGGGATACGCCATATCAATTTCAATCAAAAATTTCGAATCCTTAATCGTAATGCCTTTATTTGCTTCAGTCGCTTTCAGTGCATCACTGTCAGCATTCGTATAGCTGCCACCATTTTTAATCTGCTCAATACGTAGCGATTCATCACTGAACTTAAATTCAGGGATCGGTTCCGGAGTGGCGGTGGCGGGAGGTGCGGTATCAGCAATACCCACAGAAGAATACGCTATGCCGGTTACTGAGAGTATCAGGAACGACAATTTTTTTAATTTCATCACATTGCCTGTTTGTTTCGGAGATGGAATGAATTGGAGGTCGCTACCTGCTCAGCAGATAACGCAAGTGTACTCGGTACAGATAAATACTTATCATGGGTTTAAATTTTAAATTTTACGTTATGACAAGTCAATGTGTTGGGAATTTAACAAATTATAAAATTAATAGTTTTAAATTTAATTTAAATGGATTTCGGCATGAATATAAAACGAGTATTTTAGTGATTTGTTATTTCAGAGTGAGATATAAAGAATTTAATAAATATTATAATCATCTGTTAATTAATAACACATTCGCAACATAATATTTAATTTGTGAGTGTAACAATATTATTAATCGCCAATAATGTATTTCACGGCGATATATTCTTTTTATTGTATGTTGTTACTGTTTTTTTAAAAAAGGATAAACACAGGTGCCGGGTATGAATTCGCTCGTTGGTTTATCAGAAATATTACTGAGTTATTTCCTGTGTCAAATAACGGAATGGTAATTTATCAGGCTGAAAATAAAAGAAATCATCAGCATGTTAACTTAATTTTCGCCGATAAATAAAGGCGTGCCAGGTATATCAGGCGGCGGATAGGATGCTCTGCCGAAAAATGATAAATTTTCCTGTTCTTGTGTACATTAAATCCGGTCTTGTATATATTCATTGTTTAGCTTTTTGTGTCATTTACTCATTAGATTGACAGGAAATAATTCGCATGAAAAAGATGAAAGGTATATTTATTGCTCTTGCTGTAACGGCTTTATTAGGGGGCTGTGCCCGTACTGCGCCCATTATGACTCCGCAGACTTCTGTTACTGCTAATGTTTCGGCTGATAAAGTAAAAACAGCTATTCTGGAAGCGGGTCAGAAACGTGACTGGATTATGAAACAAACCGCTCCGGGTGTTATTGAAGGTAAATTGATTTCACGCGATCATACTGTCAGGATTAAGGTTACTTATAGCGCAACCTCTTACAAAATCAACTATGTTGACAGCCAGAATCTGAAAGCCGCTGATGGTAAAATCCATAAAAGTTATAATCGTTGGGTAAATAACCTGGATAAAGATATTCAGCTCCGCCTTGCTGCTCTGTAATATAACTCTGATAAAAATGTAATTTCACCTGAGTGAAATTACATTTAATTTATAATTATGATAAAAAAATTAAAATTCGATAACGACAATATCTCTGCTTTTGATGCCATCAGCGACGCCCAGAAAATTGCATTTGCGCCTATGTTATTCCAGGCAACAATGTGTTTGCGCGATTTTGGTATTTTGGCTTTTCTGGATGAAAAAGGAAAAACAGGCGCACTTCTTGGTGAGATAACGCAGGCTGTTTCGTGCAGTGATTATGCGGTTTCCCTGCTGCTTGATATGGGGCTGACCGGTAAGTTAATTTATATGAGCGGGGAGGCTTACTGTCTGGGGAAAACCGGCTGGTTCCTGCTTCATGATGAAATGACCCGGGTGAATCTCGATTTCACACAACATCTTTGTTATCAGGGATTGTTTTCACTGAAAGACTCTCTGGAGAGCGGGAAACCGGAAGGATTGAAAGTGTTCGGGCCGTGGGATACAATTTATCCTGCCCTGAGCCAATTACCTGAACCGGCAAAAACCAGCTGGTTTAATTTCGATCATTTTTATTCAAGTGGTGCTTTCAACGCGGCAGTCAGTGTGATTGCAGAGTATTCTCCGTCTCAGCTTTATGATGTTGGCGGCAATACCGGAAAATGGGCGTTGATCTGTTGTGAAGCACTTCCCTGTATCAATGTGACCATCCTCGATTTACCGCAGCAGATTGCGCTGATGAAAGAAAATATCAGCACAACTGCCCATCATGCACGGATAGCCGGCACCGCTATTAATATTCTGGATGAGTCTCCGTTACCGGATACGGCCGATATCTGGTGGATGAGCCAGTTCCTTGACTGTTTCACCCCTGAACAGATCACCGCAATTCTGATAAAAATCCGTGCCGTCATGAAGCCCGGGGCAAAAGTCGCCATTATGGAACTGTTCTGGGATTGTCAGCCTTATCATGCAGGCGCGTTCAGCCTGAATGCATCCTCACTCTATTTTACCTGCATGGCCAACGGAAACAGCCGCTTTTATGCACTGAGTGAATTTGAAACGCTGCTGCACAACGCCGGGTTTGAGATTGAGCGTACGGAACATAATTTAGGAGTGGGGCATACTTTGCTTATCTGCACTCCGGTGGATAAATAGCCCGCACTGAAATACGCCGGGTATAAAAATAATTTGATTTGTGAGTTTACGTATTTATGCGCTTTAGTATCGATATCCTTGACCGGACGGCGCTTGCACCGGGACTGACGACAGAGGAAGAGTGGCTTGCGTGGAGCCGGCAGTCAGCACCTGTTATCAGTGCTGCACACCCGCTGCCTAAGTGTCCTCTGTTACCGATGATGATGGCGCGACGCTTAAACAGCGGCAGCCGGCTGGCGGTCAACTGTGGCCTGGAAATGCTGCGAAAACACCCGTCTGTGGATGCCATTGTGTTCAGCAGCCGCCACGGTGAGCTGGAGCGAAATTACCGTATCCTCAGCGAGCTGGCGACAAAAACTCCTGCGTCACCGACAAATTTTACGATGTCTGTTCATAATGCGGCGGTGGGGACTCTGGCGATTATTGCGAAATCCACTGTGCCGACCTCGTCTGTTTCTGCAGGAAAAGAGAGTTTTCAGCAGGGATTGTTTGAGGTGTTGTCTTTATTACACGGCGGGCATGAATGTGTTCTTTTCGTGGATTTTGATGGTGCGATTCCGGATGTTTATCAGCCTGTTCTGCCTGATGGCATTCCTTTTCCGCCCTATGCCTGTGCGCTGGTGCTGACAAAAGGAACACAATGGGCGTGTACCGCACAGCCTGTTGTACCGCTGTCTTCAGAGCAGAGCGACCTTCCGCAGAGCCTGCAATTTTTAAACGGACTTCTGAACGCACAGAACACATTTCATGTTACCGGTGATACCCACCGGTGGAACTGGCAGGGTAACTGACGATAATTATGCGTTTTATGTACTGGCCGGAGCGGCTCTGGCGGCAATGTATCACTCTGTTTTGCTTTGTGTTATTCGGTATCGGCGGGGTATTACTCTCCTTTATCTGGTTTAACGGCTTGTTTTTGTTTTGTTGGAATAAACCTCTGCGGATCCGGATTGCACGGCGCAGTGTCAGTTATAGTTTCAGGTTGTTTTTATGGGTCACAAAAGTGCTGGGAGTGATGAGTTATACTGTTGTTGGCGCTGAGAAACTGCATCAGGATAAAGGCTGTCTTATCCTCGCGAATCACCCGACATTGCTGGATTATGTACTGATCGCGTCAGTGATGCCAGATGTGGATTGTCTGGTAAAATCAGCGCTGCTGCGTAATCCTTTCGTCAGTGGCGTTATCCGTGCCTGCCATTATTTAGTCAATAACCAGCATGATATTTTGCTGGAAGAGAGTCGGGAGCGTCTGGCACAGGGGGATAACCTATTGATATTTCCCGCCGGTACCCGGACGACACCGGGTGTGCGGACACCATTTCAGCGGGGAGCGGCAAATATTGCCCTGCGGTGTGATTGCCCGGTACGCTTTATTCATATTTATAACAGTGAAACGGCGCTGACGAAACAGAGCCGCTGGTATGATATTCCGCAACAAAAACTGCGTTATAGCATAGTGGTGGGAGAACGGCTGGAGAGTGATCAACTGATTGATCCGAAAACCGAATTACCGTCTCTGAGGGCGCGGCAACTGACGCGTGTTTTTGAAAACCGTTTACTGTGACCATTAAATTTACACAGTCATTAAACTTACATAACCATTAAATTTTAGATAATCATTGGGATTTAGACTTGCTATGGCCTATATATCATCAGTGCAGAATGCATTAAAACAACTCATTATTGATACGCTGAATCTGGAAGATATTGCCCCGGAAGAGATTGAAACGGATGCCCCGCTGTTTGGTGACGGGCTGGGTCTGGATTCTATCGATGCACTGGAACTGGGACTGGCGATTAAAAACCGCTATGGCGTTGTTTTATCTTCGGACAGCGATGAAGTCCGCAAACATTTTTATTCTGTTGCCACGTTAGCAGCATATATTGACTCACAGAAATAACCGGAAATAACGATGAAACAGGAAGAACTTTATCAGGAGATCAGTGAGTTGCTGGTCTCTTTATTTGAAATTGAACCCGATCAGATCAAACCGGAATCCCGTCTGTATGAAGACCTGGATCTCGACAGTATTGATGCGGTGGATATGATTGTTTATCTTCAGAAAAAAACCGGTAAAAAAATCAAACCGGAAGCATTCAAAAGTGTCCGCACAGTGCAGGATGTTGTTGATGTACTGAGCGAACTTTTCACTGAAGAATAATCAGGTTGCTATGCGACACAAAGGCGGTTATCGCCGGTATGTTCCGTTATTGTTCAGAGGGACGGATATTGTCCTGATGATCCTCTGGCCGTTTGTGGTGCTGTATCTCCTCTATCTTGGGAAGATGCAGCTAACAGGCGCTGTACTGCTGGGCTATTTTGTTGTGCGCTTTGTGTTGTTATCAAAAACGGCACGGCACAATAAACGGCTGACACTGATACTGACCGCGACAGGCGTGTTGCTCTGTGCGCTGAGCATTCTGTTTAAAAATCATCAGGCGCTGATGTATTACCCGGTTGCGGTAAACGTTACGCTGCTTGCTGTTTTCAGCTACAGCCTGTATCGCCCGCCCTCGGTCATTGAACAGCTCGCCCGTTTGCAGACGCCGGATCTCAGCCCGTACGGGCAGCGTTATACGTTCCGGGTTACACAAGTCTGGTGCCTGTTTTTTATTCTGAACGGGACGATTGCACTGCTGACGACGCTATCAGGTGATGTGACCCTCTGGGCGTGGTGGAACGGATTTATCAGTTATTTACTGATTGGTTTGTTATTTGCCGGAGAGTGGTGTGTCCGCAGACGGGTACAGCGCAATGACCCGCAGCAGAACCAACACAAGATTAAGTCATAATATGGAAAATCATTACCGTCCCGTATCTCAGTGGCTGGCGGCCGCGCCGGAAACCCCTGCGTTACGTCATGAAGGGCGGGTAATCACCATTGCCGGACTGACGCAACAGGTAAGCCTGCTGTGTCATCCGCTTATCCGGCATCCTGCGCAGGCGTGTATATTGTGTTTTAAAGACAGCGCGCATTTTATTGTGGCGCTGCTGGCGGTGCTGCATGCCGGAAAAACACCGGTACTGCCCGGCAATCATGATCCTGCACAATGCCTTGGCCTGACAGACAGCAATACACTGCTGCTGACAGATGGCGCGCTGCCGCCATTTTCTGACGGCTGGTTTACCCCGGCGTATCAGGACGTGTCTGTACCTGTACAGCCGTTACCGGCGATCCCGGCGGACAGTTATCTGTCACTTTATACGTCCGGCTCCGGCGGCACACCCAAACGTGTTGATAAATCACTGTCTGTCATGGATACCGAAGCTCGCTGGCTGGCGTCATTATGGGAACATTCATTTTATGCGGGATGTGTCCGTGGCTCTGTCAGTCATCAGCATTTATATGGTCTGACATTTTGTATCTGGCTGCCGCTTTCGTTCGGGTATCTGACGGACACGGCGACGGTCGAATTCCCGGAGCAGCTTGCGTATCCGGAACCCTATATTTTTATTACCAGCCCTGCGTTTTTGCAGTTCCTCGACCATAACCTGGCGCCACCGGTCTGGTCTTTTATTATTTCCGCCGGCGGAAAACTGGAATGGTCGCTGGCTGATGCTACTCTGCGCTGGGGCGCGGTTGCGGTGAATGAAATCTACGGCAGTACGGAAACTGGTGTGGTTGCACACCGGAAACGGCTGAGCTGTGACAGCGCCTGGCAGTTGTTTGACGGTGCGACACTCTCTGAGGCAGAGGGAGAATCATACTATTATCTGCATTCCGATTTGCTGGCACCGCAGACGCATTTCCTGCTGGAAGATAAGCTGAAACTGACGGAAGACGGCGGGTTTATTCTTTCCGGGCGCACAGATAAAATTATTAAAATTGGTGAAAAACGCATTTCTGTCACAGCAATTGAAAACCGTCTTGTTGAACATCCCACTGTCGCGGATGTGGCTATTGTCCCGGTATCCCGCCGCGGGCGAACCTATCTGGGTGCGGTTGTAGTGGTTTGCGCCGGGACAAAAACACCCGGAGCGGCGCAGTTTGCACAGTGGCGCGCTTTTTTACGGCATCACACCGATCCGGTGGCTGTTCCCCGGTTCTGGCGTGTGGTTCCGGTTATTCCGTTAAATCCGCAGAGCAAACGATCATGGTCGGTATTACAGGAGTTATTTAATGTTACCGGTTGAAAAAATGCACTTATTAACAGGTCCGGATGCGCTGAGCGTAATACTGACTATTCCGGCATCCCTTTCCTGGTTTGAGGGACATTTTGATTCTCAGCCGGTGTTGCCGGGCGTGGCGCAAATTGAATGGGCAATACATTATGCGGCGTGCTATCTCAATGTTCATGCTGCATTTTCATCACTGGAGCAGGTGAAATTTTTATCGCCCATTCTGCCGCAGGATGAGGTCACGCTATTGCTGACATGGGATACACAACTGCACAAATTACAGTTCCGTTATCACGCTTTTCCGTCAGCGGATGCGGAACCGGTACTGATGAGCAGCGGGAAAATCCGGTTATGTCCTTAATCCTTTCTGCCGGGATCTCTGTTTCATCTGCGCTGTTCAGGCCTTGCGCACTGATCCCCTGCTATAACCACGGAAAAACGCTGGCGGCGGTGGTATCAGCACTGACTGCGCAGAACCTTGATTGTCTGGTGGTTGATGACGGCAGTGATGAAGCCACACAGAGCGATATCGCCGCCGTGCAGGCAGCATTCCCGCAGTGTCAGGTGCTGCGTCTGAAGCAAAATCTCGGTAAAGGCGGGGCGCTGGAGGCAGGTTTTCGTCTGGCCGCCGGACAGGGATACACACATGCATTACAGGTTGACGCCGATGGTCAGCACGACCTGAATGCGGTTGCACAACTACTTGCAATGTCGGCTGAAACGCCGGACAACCTTATCTCCGGTCAGCCGGTGTATGACGGATCTGTGCCCAAATCCCGCCTTTACGGGCGCTATATCACGCATTTCTGGGTGTGGATTGAAACACTATCCTTTTCCCTGAAAGACAGCATGTGCGGTTTCCGGGTTTATCCTCTCGCTGCAACGCTTGCGGTGATGGATAAGGTTCGTGTGGGGCAGCGCATGGATTTTGATACTGAAATTATGGTTCGCCTTTACTGGGACGGGACAAGCAGCCGCTTTTTGCCGACCCGCGTGTATTATCCGCAGGCCGGTATTTCGCATTTTGATGTGGTGAAAGACAATGTGCGTATTTCCAAAATGCATACGCGGTTGTTTTTCGGCATGTTACTCCGTATTCCGCGTCTTTTATGGCGCAGACCCGTCCGGCACTGGAGTACAACGGCTGAGCGGCGCGGTGTCTCCGGTATGCGCTTTATGATAAAAATCTATAATCTGCTCGGTCGTAAGCCGTTTCAGTTTCTGCTGCTGTTTGTTGCGGGCGGGCTGTGGCTGACCGGCGGAAAACAGAGCCGGGCTTCCCGTGATTATCTGCAAAAAATCCGTACCCGCTATCAGGAACTGGGCAAAAAGGCACCTTCCGGACTGAACAGCTATCGTCACTTTTTGCGTTTCGGGGAAGCGATGCTGGATAAAGTCGCGGGCTGGAGCGGAAAACTGGTCTGGAACCGTGATGTTGCGTTTGCTCCCGGCGCACAGGCTGTGCTGGAGTCTGACTCTGCAGGAGGAAAGCTTATTCTTGCCTCACACCTCGGGGATATTGAAGTGTGCCGCGCACTAGCGGAAACCGGGATGATCAAACGGATAAATGCCCTGGTTTTTCATGAGCATGCCGCCCGTTTTCAGCAAATTATGGCGGAAGTCGCACCGCAGGCAATGCTGAATCTAATCTCAGTGACCGCTATCACACCTGATATTGCTGTTTTATTACGGGATAAAATACAGGCCGGTGAATGGGTGGCGATTGTCGGGGACAGGATTGCTGTTTCCAGCTCTCAGCACAATACCCGGCGTATCAGTTGCAGCCCGTTCCTGGGTACACCGGCACCTTTCCCGCAGGGACCTTTTATCCTCGCCGCATTACTGAAATGCCCTGTGGTACTGATGTTTGCCCTGAAAGAACAGGGACGCATCATTATTCACAGTGAGGCGTTTGCCGACCCTGTAATACTGCCGCGTAAGCAGCGTGATGCGGCATTGCAGACCTATATTGATCAGTATGCGGCACGTCTTGAGCACTACACACTGCTCTCCCCCCTGGACTGGTTTAATTTTTATCCTTTCTGGCAGTTACCTGCCGATTCTGTCTCACCGGAGGAAAACCGCCATGTTGTCTGATCCGCGTTTTACTATTGATGTGGATGTTTTTATCCCCTTTCATGACTGTGATCCGATGGGGATCGTCTGGCACGGTAACTATCTGCGTTACTTTGAAGTCGCGCGGGAACAACTGCTTAATCAGTTTGATTACGGCTACCGCCAAATGCTGGATTCCGGTTATGTCTGGCCTGTCGTGGATGTGAAAGTGAAATACCGCCGGTCAGCGCGTTTCGAGCAAATTGTGACAGTTCGCGCCACAATTGCCGAATATGAAAACAGATTAAAGATTAATTATATTATCACTGATAAAAATACCGGTGAAAAACTGACAACCGGCTACACCATACAGGTCTCGGTTGAGAAGCACACTAATGAGCTGCAATTTGTCAGCCCGGATATTTTATTTGCCCGGATGGGGATCGAAAAATGAAATACATTGTGATAGTTCTGCTGTTTATATCCGGTCTGGCGCAGGCGCTGACTATTGATGAACTGCGCGATACCTTTGCCACGCAGACCACCGTGAGAGCCGAATTTACCCAGGAGCGGCAGATAAAAAATATCAGAGCGCCGCTTATTTCGACGGGATCTATGTTGCTGTCACAGGAAAAAGGGTTGTGGTGGCAGCAGCGTGAGCCATTTGTTACCACGCTTATTCTGCGCGATAACGAGATGATTCAGCGCATGAACGAACAGCCGGATCAAACCATCACGGCAGAAAATAATCCGCAGATGTTTCAGTTTAATGCCCTGATGAGGGCGCTTATCAAAGCGGATAAAACCGTGCTGGAAAATCATTTTACCACCACATTTACGGACAAAGGGCAGGGGAAATGGCAACTGCACCTGGTGCCGGTAACCACTCCGCTCGACAAACTGTTTTCTGAGATTAGCCTGAGCGGTTCACAGGTGATCGAACAGGTCGTACTGACAGATAAACAGGGTGATGCAACAACGATTACCTTTTCAAACCACCAACTTATGCCGGAAAACTTGACCCCGGAAGAGGCGCGCTATTTTGACTGAACGTATGTTTGGTACGGGCGCCCGGCTTTGGGCGGGATGCTGTCTTTTGCTGGTGGCTCTCTTTATCTGGCTGCTGCCCCAGGCGCGCATTGCGTCCAGTGTGATGGCGCTGCTGCCGGTACAGGTGATAAGCAGTGCGTCTCCTGCGCTGTCTGAGGGGTTTCTTGCCAGGCTGGATAAACAACTGGTCTGGCTGGTCAGCCCGGCGGCGGGAGAGCCACAGGCGCAGGACAACGCCACTGTCGCCTGGATGAATCAACTGAAAAAACAGTCATTTATGGCATCAGTCAACGGACCGGTAACGGCAGATCAGCAGAAATCATGGGGTGAGTTTTACTATCGCCACCGTAATGCAATGGTTGATGAGCAAACCCGCGCCCGGCTACAGAACGGGGAGCAGCAGGCGGACTGGATCACCGGACAACTGTTTTCTGCTTTTTCAGGGCTGAGCAGCGTTGAGCTGCAACATGACCCGATGCTGCTGGTGCGCGGATCACAACTGGCGTTACAGCAGGCGGGCAGTAAATTCTCTTTGCGTAACGGCTGGCTGACGGTATCAGATGCGCAGGGGCGGACGTGGTATATGATCCACGGCGAGCTGAATGACGGCGCAGGTGAACTGAAAAAATCACATGAGACGGTCAGTACGCTCGAAGCGCTGCAACAAGACTGGCTGAAAGCCAATCCCGGCGGGCAGATCAAGGTACGCGGCAGCCTGTATTACAGTGATTACGCCAGTCAGCAGGCTCAGTCAGACATGAGCCGCCTGGGAACAGTAACCGTACTGGGCGTATTTCTGCTGATTGTCGCGGTTTTCCGCTCAGTAAGACCGCTGTTTCTCTGCCTGTTTTCTGTGCTCACCGGTAGTTTGTGCGGTGTGGTGGCAACATTGCTGGTTTACGGCGAAATCCATCTGCTGACCTTGGTGATGAGCATGAGTATCATCGGGATCTCTGTGGATTATGCGATTTACTATCTGACAGAACGGATGGTTTACGGGCAGCAGAGCAGCCCGCGCGAAAGTCTTTTAAAAGTACGCCCCGCCCTTATTCTGGCGCTGGGTACGACCGTTTCCGCGTATCTGATTATGATGCTGGCACCTTTTCCGGGGATCCGCCAACTGGCTCTGTTTGCCGCCGCCGGTCTGACCGGCGCGTGTCTGACGGTTATCACGCTTTTTCCGGTACTGGTGCGCGGATTACCTGTTCGCCCGGTTCCTTTCAGTATGTTGCTGCTGCGCTGGCTGGCTGTCTGGCGGCATAATAAATGGGTAAGAACCGGGCTGCCGCTGCTGGCGGTACTGTTTTCGCTGGCGGGGATCAGTCAGTTACGAATTAATGATGATATCACGGCATTGCAGGCGCTGCCTCAGACCCTGGCAGAGCAGGATCGCGATATCGGTGAAATGACCGGTCAGCGCAGTGATCAGACCTGGTTTCTGATCACCGGTGCATCACCGGAACAGGCATTTCAGCGCCTGGAAAATATGGTGCCGTCACTGGATGCCCTGCGGGCAAAAGGCGTCTTTAGTGCATATCAGCGTGTGCCGTTTTATTCACAGCAACGTCAGAGTCAGAATACACAATTGATCCGCGATGCCGCACCCGGCGTGCTTGCCCGTTTACAGGCTATCGGCACGGAAGATCCGGTTATTGACACGTCCGCTATGTCAGTCACACCGCAAGAATGGCTGGCGTCTCCTGTCAGTCAGGGCTGGCGTCTGATGTTACTCACGCTGCCCGGAACCGGTGAAACCGGGATATTGCTGCCGGTCACCGGCGTGAAAGATACCGGGGCGCTGGCAAAACTGGCTGATGATCATGAGGGTGCAAGCTGGATCGCCCGCAAAGCGCAGTTTGATGCGCTTTTCGGTTTCTACCGGCTGGTGCTGAGTATCCTGCTGGGCATAGCCTTTTGTGTCGTGGTGGTGACTTATCTCGTCCGTGAAGGGGTCAAAAGAGGGCTGGTGTGTGTTATCCCTACCACGCTGTCACTGCTGGTTGCGCTGGGCGCGCTTGGCATAAGCGGAATGCCGCTCAATCTCTTTTCTCTGCTGGCGCTGGTGCTGGTGCTGGGGATAGGGATTAATTACAGCATCTTTTTCAGTAACCCGAAAGGCACGGCACTGACATCACTGCTGGCGGTAACGGTTGCACTGTGTACCACATTACTGACGCTGGGGATGCTGGTGATGAGTGCCACTCAGGCAATACAGGGATTCGGACTGGCGCTGTGCGCCGGTATCTTCAGTGCATGGTTATTCTCCCCGCTGACAATGGGCATAACCAAACAACGACATAAAAACAAGGTACGATAATGCGTTCAGTCTGCTTTCTCTTTTTATTCATCTTAACCGGATGTGTGACACCACCGCAGGATAAGCAGCCACGTGCCTGGCTCAAACCCGGCGTCAGTGTGATCCTTCCGTCGCCGGGACTGGATGTGCCGGTCAGTGAGCAGCAATTGCTGACCGCAAACGTCAAAGGAAAATCCTATTCGCTGGTGGCGCTGCTGGATGCAGATAAAGAGCAACTGACGCTTGCCGGACTATCCTCTCTGGGGATACGTCTGTTTTTACTCCATTATGATAAAGACGGGATCCGGACAGAGCAATCCGTGATGCTGCCGGAGATCCCACCGGCGGAGCAGGTGCTGTCAGACATTATGCTCAGTTACTGGCCGGTAGCTCGCTGGACGCCTCAGTTACCGCAGGGCTGGACACTGACTGATAACGGTGACCGGAGAGAACTGCGGGATGAGCAGAAACAGATTGTCAGCCTTATTACTTACAGCAACACACAGGGTGAACGCATTCCTGTGCAGATAGACAATCAGATATTCAGTTATCAGATAATCATCTCTCATCTGGGAACCACGCCATGATTTACATTAACGCCGTTGGTATGCTCAATGCACTGGGAAATAACACAGAGGAGATCCGCTGTAATCTGTCACTGCGTTATGCGCCGGGTATGAAAGCGCGGGATAACTGGTTGCAGTCCGGTGAGCCTTGTGTGCTGGGTGGCGTGCAGGCAGAGCTTCCTGATGTTCCGGCACATCTTCATGCACATAACAGCCGTAATAACCGCCTGTTGCTGGCAGCATTAGAGCAGATCCGCGAACCGGTGACCCGGATGATACACATCTATGGTGCGGATCGTATTGCGGTGATCCTCGGCACCAGTACCTCGGGGCTGGATGAGGCAGATCACTTTATTGATGCGCACTTTCAGTCACGGGAAGCGCCCGGTTATCATTATTATCAGCAGGAACTGGGTGACCCTGCCCGTTTTCTTGCCGCTAACCTCAGTCTGACCGGACCTGCCTATACCCTGTCCACCGCCTGTTCATCCAGTGCGCGGGCGGTATTGTCGGGTCAGCGTCTTATTAAGGCGGGGCTTGTGGATGCCGTGATTGCCGGGGGCGCTGATACGCTCAGCCGGATGCCAATCAATGGTTTTAACAGTCTTGAGGCACTGTCGCCGACACTGTGTCAGCCGTTTGCGCAGGATCGCCCCGGAATAACCATCGGTGAGGGGGCGGCACTGTTACTGATGAGCCGTGAACCGGCTGATGTGGCTTTCCCCGGCGGCGGAGAGTCCGGAGACGGTTATCATATGTCAGCACCCGAGCCTGACGGCAGAGGGGCGGAGCAGGCAATCCGCATGGCGCTGGATAACGCGGGACTGACAACCGGGGATATCGGCTATATTAATTTGCACGGAACAGGAACGCCGCTCAATGATGCGATGGAATCAACAGTCATTAACCGGATTTTTGGTACGGATACACCCTGTAGCTCAACCAAGCCGCTGACCGGTCACATGCTGGGTGCCGCCGGTGCCGGGGAAGCGGGGCTGTGCTGGCTTATCCTGAAAGAAAATCTGCCGTTACCGGCGCAGGTTTTCACGGATAAACCACAAGACAGTCAATTACCGTCCTGTGGCCTGCTGACCACAGAAATCCCTTTGCGCAAGCCGGTAATTCTGTCGAATTCGTTTGCGTTCGGCGGTAATAACTGCGCCCTGATATTCGCGGGAGCGACGCATGATATATGATAAACCGGCGGCGTATCTGCCGCATTCGGCACCCATGGTACTGCTGGAAAGCGTTATCAGCGTGGAGCAGGAAAGTGCCCGGTGTGATGTCGTTGTCACAGCAGAGGGCGTGCTCGGGCGGTTTCTCGATAAAAACGGGAACCTGCCGGGATGGTATGCTGTTGAATTGCTGGCTCAGACAGTCGGTGTCTGGTCCGGCTGGCACCAGAAGAAGAATCAGGTTTCTCAGCCCGCGGTAGGACTGCTTCTCGGCGGGCGCGGAATTAAATGTAGCTGTCCGGCATTTCCGGCAGGAACTCATTTATCAGTAACGGTCAGACTTCAGTTAAAAGATGACAATATCGGTAGCTTTGAGGGCGAAATAAGCGCGGGAGATATCAGCCTGGCGACTGGGCGGATCACCACTTATCAGCCGG
The DNA here is from genome assembly GCF_965118875.1 of Morganella psychrotolerans. Taxonomy (GTDB): domain Bacteria; phylum Pseudomonadota; class Gammaproteobacteria; order Enterobacterales; family Enterobacteriaceae; genus Morganella; species Morganella psychrotolerans_C. Next base: position 32,056 of record NZ_CBCPJD010000010.1, on the reverse strand, counting down.
CATTTGATGAGCTGACAGCGCTGTTTCAGCGCGATTGTTACTGTAATTAATAAGAAAAAACAGTTAATTAAATCAACACGGTCAATTAAACCAAAAGACATAATAATGATGAAAAATCGTAATCGTACCGTTCTGATCACCGGCGCCAGCAAAGGCATCGGCAAAGCGATAGCCGTAAAACTGGCGCAGGATGGTTTTGATATTGTGGTTCACTATTTGCAGGATAAAACAGGTGCGCTGGAAACACTGGCTCAGATTGATGCCGCCGGTGTACAGGGGAGGCTGATTCAGTTTGATGTCTCTTCGCGGGAGAACACACAGGCGGCTCTGCAGCAGGATATTGCCGCACACGGTGCTTATTATGGCGTGGTGTGCAATGCCGGTATTACCCGGGACGGGGCATTTCCGGCACTGACCGGCGAAGATTGGGACGATGTCATCAGTACCAATCTCGATAGTTTTTATAATGTTATTAAGCCCTGTATCATGCCGATGATTGGTCTGCGCAACGGCGGGCGGATAATCACATTGTCATCAGTATCCGGACTGACGGGAAATCGCGGACAGGTTAATTACAGTGCCGCTAAAGCCGGTATTATCGGTGCTACAAAAGCCCTGTCGGTTGAACTGGCAAAACGAAAAATTACCGTAAACTGCATTGCGCCCGGTTTAATTGAAACCGGCATGATTGCGATGGAGCCGGTGGCGCTGGAACAGGCGATGGCGATGATCCCGATGAAACGCACAGGTTCTCCGGATGAAGTCGCCGGGCTGGCATCGTACCTGATGTCAGATATCGCGGGCTATGTCACCCGGCAGGTTATTTCAGTCAACGGAGGTATGTTATGAATCATCGGGTCGTGATCACCGGAATGGGTGGCGTCTGTGCCTTCGGCGAAAGCTGGGATGCGGTTAAAGCGAGGATACTGAAAGGCGAAAATGCCGTTCAGGTAATGCCTGAATGGGCTGAATTTGACGGACTGAATACTCAGTTAGCAGCACCAATCCCGGAATTTATTTTGCCGGAGCACTATACCCGTAAAAAAATCCGCTCAATGGGACGGGTCTCCCTGCTGGCGACCCGTGCCAGTGAGCTGGCACTGACAGATGCGGGTCTGATTGATGACCCGGTGTTAACCAGCGGAGAAACCGGGATAGCATACGGCTCTTCAACCGGCAGCACCAAACCGGTCAGTGAATTTGCCACTATGCTGACAGAAAAACACACGCACAATATTACCGGCACGACTTATGTTCAGATGATGCCGCACACCACAGCTGTTAACGCCGGGTTATTTTTCGGCTTACGGGGACGTGTGATCCCGACCTCCAGCGCCTGTACTTCCGGCAGTCAGGCGATTGGCTATGCTTATGAAGCTATCCGTCATGGTTACCAGACGGTGATGGTTGCCGGCGGCGGCGAAGAACTGTGTCCGTCTGAATCCGCAGTATTTGATACCTTGTTTGCCACCAGCCAGAAAAACGACGCGCCGAAAACAACACCGGCTCCGTTTGACTCTGCCCGTGACGGGCTGGTTATCGGAGAAGGTGCAGGTACGTTAATCCTGGAAAATTACGAGCACGCGGTAGCCCGCGGAGCTACTATTTACGGGGAAATTCTCGGCTTTGCCACTAACTGTGACGCGGCACATATCACGCAGCCTAAAATCGAAACTATCCAGATTTGTATCGAAAAAGCCCTGAAAAATGCCGGACTGCAACCGCAGGATATTGGTTATATCAGTGCGCACGGTACAGGAACGGAGCGGGGCGATATTGCAGAAAGTCAGGCGACGGCGAATATTTTCGGGAAAAACACCCCGGTCTCTTCCCTGAAAAGCTATTTTGGTCATACGCTTGGTGCCTGTGGTGCGCTGGAAGCATGGATGAGTCTGGCGATGATGCGTGAGGGCTGGTTTGCACAAACCCTGAACCTTAATCAGCCTGATCCGCAGTGCGGAGAGCTTGATTACATCATGGGTGCGCCGCGTAAAATTGATACCGGGATTATTCAGACCAATAACTTTGCATTCGGGGGTATTAATACCTCGATTGTGATAAGTCGCGTCTGATCCGGATGTCCGGCACAGGCCGTGTTACTGTCTGGCTGGCGGATATCCCGGCGCTGTGCAGTGATGATAAGGCCTGTGCGGCGGTTCTGTCCGCCTGCGCAGGCGTTGCCCGCAATACCTCTTCATTTATTGCCGGGCGGCGTTTGCTGGCACACGCTGCCGGGTATGACGCGTTGCGGACAATCCATCTCTCTGCGCAGGGAAAACCCTGTTTTGCCGACCCTGCTCTTCCCCGGTTCAGCATCAGTCACAGCCGTGACTATATTGCTCTGGCGCTGACCGTCGGGGCAGATGTCGGGCTGGATATTGAAGTTATCCGCCCCCGGCATCGTTATCTCAGCCTGGCGGCGCGCTATTTTAGTGTCGCTGAACAATCCGCACTGCACAGTGCACCGGATGAGAAAACCGCACTCTCATTCTTCTGGCACTACTGGACAGCTCACGAAGCGGTAATCAAACAGCGGGGGGAGACGGTCTGGCAAATCAGACCGGATGATACCTGTAACAGTGTACTGGACGTGCAGCAACTGCAACTGCCGGCGCTGCATACTCCTGAGTGCGCAGTGTCATTATGTTATTCTGTCGGTTTACAGTGCTCTCCTTTACAGTGGATCTGCCTGCCTCCTGAATGACGTTGGGTATAAAATGGCAGTATTTTATTTATTCTCTTCCGGTTTTTGAAAAGCGTAATAATAGGTTTATTAAGAGGGTTTCGTTCTGTTGTTGAGAATAATTATAAAATGAGATTTATATTCATTTTCATCAGGAACTGCATTTATTTAATTATAAGAAATGAAAATAAAGACACGATAAAGCATACATGTTTTATGATGCATTATAGCGATATGATTTTTCCCGTTAAGTTAAATAAGAAAAACAAATAACGTTCATTTTTTAATCGCTGGTACGAAAATCATACAGTAACCAGGGCTATCTCTGATTCTTTATATCCGTGGATCAAAACGATTCACATTCCGCTATCCGTTGTCCTGACTGGTCTTGGCTGTTGTGCTGACTCCATTCATGTAGCATTTTTATCATTTTTACAGAGGGTTTTAATCTTTAGGAATATTAAAAAGTCAGATTTAACATTCAGACGTTTATATCGTTTTAAATGTTAAATTTTAATAAAAACATCCGATTGCCTCTGTCTGTATTCCAATGCTATGAATGTTTTATTATTTTATCTCTTTTTGTTACTTATAATCCCGCCCAATACCCTTATTTTTAGTGTTGATTTTGTTCTGTGTCGCATTAATTATTTAAAAAAACGATTACATTACGTATCAAATTAACACTACGGAATAATAGAATGATTGAAGATAATACTTTTATCACTTCTGAGGGTATTAACCGGCGCGGCTTTCTGAAACTCTGTGCGGCATTAGCTGCAACGATGGGTCTCAGTGCAAATGCTTCCGCTGACATTGCGGCGTCCGTCAGCCGTAAGGATTGTCCCCCCGTCATCTGGATATCTGCACAGGAGTGTACCGGTTGCACTGAGTCCCTGCTCCGGGCGACGCACCCGACAATCGAAAACCTCATACTTGATATGATTTCGCTGGAGTACCACGAGGTACTCTCCGCCGCATTTGGTCATCAGGCCGAAGCGAATAAACACAATGCGATTGAGAAATACAAAGGCAAATATGTTCTGGTGGTCGATGGCTCTGTGCCGCTGAAAGATGATGGTATTTACTGCATGATCGCAGGCGAGCCGATTGCTGACCATATCCGTAAAGCGGCTGAGAATGCGGCGGCGATTATTGCTATCGGCTCTTGTGCCGCATGGGGTGGTGTTGCGGCCGCGGGTGATAACCCGACCGGCGCGGTTGGTCTTCAGGAAGTGCTGCCGGGCAAAACCATTATTAATATTCCGGGCTGCCCGCCTAATCCGCATAATTTCCTGGCAACGGTCGTGCACATTATTACCTACGGCACAGTACCGAAGCTGGATAGCAAAAACCGTCCGCTTTTTGCCTACGGACGTTTGATCCACGAACATTGCGAACGCCGCGCACATTTTGATGCCGGTCGTTTTGCCAAAGAGTTCGGCGACGAAGGTCACCGCGAAGGCTGGTGTCTCTATCACCTGGGCTGCAAAGGACCGGAAACCTATGGCAACTGCTCCACATTACAGTTTTGTGATGTCGGCGGCGTGTGGCCGGTGGCTATCGGGCATCCTTGTTATGGCTGTAACGAAGCCGGTGTCGGCTTTCATAAAGGTATCCACCAGCTTGCCAGTGTACAGAACCCGACGCCGCGTGCGGAAAAACCGGATGTAGATCTGAAAGAGGGCGGCATAGTATCCGGTGGTGCCATCGGGTTGCTCGGTGGCGTTGTCGGGCTGGTTGCCGGTGTCAGTGTGATGGCGGTTCGGGAGCTGGGACGTCAGCAGAAGAAAAATGATGCTGACTCGCCGCGGGGAGAGTAACTGTGAACAGGCGTGACTTTATTAAAGCAGCCTCCGGCGGGGCATTGCTGCTGGGAAGTTCCTCCGCAGGTCATGCGGCGGCAGAAAACCGTCCGCCAATCCCGGGCTCGCTCGGTATGCTCTATGACTCAACATTGTGCATCGGCTGTCAGGCCTGTGTGACAAAGTGCCAGGATATCAACTTTCCGGGGCGCAACCCGCAGGGTGAACAGACCTGGTCCAACAATGACAAACTCTCGCCATACACTAACAATATTATTCAGGTGTGGCAGAGCGGCACAGGTGAGCACAAAGATCAGGAAAAAGACGGTTATGCCTACATTAAAAAACAATGTATGCACTGCGTTGATCCTAACTGTGTCTCGGTGTGCCCGGTCGGCGCACTGAAAAAACATCCGGTCACCGGCATTGTGCATTATGACAAAGATGTCTGTACCGGCTGTCGTTACTGTATGGTCGGTTGCCCGTTTGATGTGCCGAAATATGATTATGACAACCCGTTCGGGATGATCCACAAGTGTGAACTGTGCAATCAGAAAGGCGTGGAACTGCTGGATAAAGGCGGATTGCCGGGCTGTGTGGATGTGTGCCCGACCGGCGCGATTATTTTCGGCTCCCGCGAAGATCTGATGGGTGAAGCCAAAAAACGCCTCGGACTGAATGCAGGTGAAGAGTACCGCTATCCGCGTCAGACCCTGAAAACCGGCGATGTGTATAAGCACACCGTTCCTGCCTATTATCCGCATCTGTACGGGGAAAAAGAGGGCGGCGGAACTCAGGTAATGGTACTGACCGGCGTGCCGTATAAAAATCTGCAATTACCTGAACTGGCTGAACTTTCAACCGGTGCCCGCTCTGAAAATATCCAGCACACACTTTATAAAGGCATGATCCTGCCGCTTGCCGTACTGGCGGGGCTGACAGTGCTGGTGCGCCGCAATACCAAAAATGACCATCATGACGGAGGAGATGACCATGAGTCATGATCCTAAACCACTGGGCGGAAAATTATTCAGTAAACCGATCATCATTTTCGGACCGCTTGTTATCCTCTGCGCGATGCTTATCGTCAAACGTCTGATTTTTGGGCTGGGATCGGTATCAGATCTGAACGGCGGTTACCCGTGGGGGATCTGGATTGCCTTTGATCTGCTGATCGGCACCGGGTTTGCCTGTGGCGGCTGGGCGCTGGCGTGGGCAGTGTATGTCTTTAATAAAGGGGAATATCACCCGCTGGTGCGCCCTGCGCTATTGGCAAGCTTGCTGGGGTATTCACTGGGTGGATTATCCATCACCATTGATTTAGGTCGTTACTGGAACATGCCGAACTTTTTTATCCCCGGCATCTTCAACGTGAATTCCGTTCTGCTGGAAACAGCAGTTTGTATGACGATTTATATCGGCGTGATGGCGCTGGAGCTAGCACCTGCAGTATTTGAGCGCTTCGGTTGGAAAGTATCCCTCAAGCGCCTGAATAAAATCATGTTTTTTGTGATTGCCCTCGGCGCATTATTGCCTGCAATGCACCAGTCATCCATGGGATCGCTGATGATTGCCGCCGGTTATAAAGTACATCCGCTGTGGCAGAGCTATGAAATGCTGCCGCTGTTCTCCCTGCTTACCGCCTTTATTATGGGTTTTTCCATTGTGGTATTTGAGGGATCGTTGTTACAGAGCGGGCTGAAAGGCAACGGGCAGGATGAAAAGAACCTGTTTACCAAACTGGCGGTCACTGTCAGCGTGCTGATGGCGCTGTTTCTGGTGTTACGTTTCGGTGAGTTAATTTATCACGGTAAACTCGGTCTTGCTTTCGCAGGTGATTATTACTCTGCGATGTTCTGGACAGAGATCCTGCTGATGGCATTTGCGCTGGCGGTATTCAGCCTGCCGAAACTGCGCCGTGATTCACGCCTGCTCTTTATCGGCGCACTGAGCATGATGCTCGGTTGTGCGGCGTGGCGTCTCGCGTATTCACTGCTCGCCTTTGATCCGGGAAATGGCTATCACTACTTCCCGTCGGCGGCAGAATTATTAATTTCGATTGGTTTCGTGGCTGTTGAGATCTGCGCTTACATCTTGTTGATCCGCCTGTTGCCGATAATTCCTCCTTTAAAAAAATCATCTGTTCACAATTATCATGAGGCGAGCAAGTCATGAGCCAGAGAATTACGATTGATCCGGTCACCCGTATCGAAGGGCATTTACGCATCGACTGTGAAATCGATAACGGCATGGTCACCAAAGCCTGGGCTTCCGGCACCATGTGGCGTGGTATGGAAAAAATTGTGAAGGGCAAAGATCCGCGTGATGCCTGGATGATCCTGCAACGCATCTGCGGTGTCTGTACAACCACTCATGCGCTGGCGTCTGTGCGCGCAGTGGAAAATGCCCTCAATCTGGATGTGCCGGTGAATGCGCAGCATATCCGCAATATCATACTGGCGGCACATACCACTCATGACCATATTGTTCATTTCTATCAGCTGTCCGCGCTGGACTGGGTGGATATTACCTCGGTACTGAAAGCCGATCCTGCTAAAGCCTCGGCGATGCTTAACGGCGTATCAAGCTGGTCGCTGAACAGCACGCAGGAATTCACCCGTGTGCAGGAAAAAATCAAAACGCTGGTGGAGAGCGGGCAACTGGGTATTTTTGCCAACGGCTACTGGGGACATCCGGCGATGCAGTTACCGCCGGAAGTGAATCTGATCGCGGTAGCGCACTATTTACATGCGCTGGAGTGTCAGCGCGACGCTAACCGCATTGTGGCGCTGTTGGGCGGGAAAACTCCGCATATTCAGAATCTTGCTGTCGGCGGTGTGGCGAATCCGATCAACCTTGACGGACTCGGCACACTGAATCTTGAGCGCCTGATGTACATCAAATCATTCATTGATAAGCTCAATGATTTCGTCGAGCAGGTTTATAAAGTCGATACCGCTGTGATCGCGGCATTCTATCCGCAGTGGTTTGAAACCGGGCAGGGCGCGGTGAACTATCTGAGCACCCCGGAATTCCCGACTGACGGCAAAAACGGCAGTTTCCTTTTCCCTGGCGGCTACATTGAAAATGCGGATTTGAGCACCTTCCGCCCGATCACCTCTCAGGCAGATCCTTTCCTGCTCGAGGGCATTCAGGAGAGCGCAAAACACGCCTGGTATCAGGATGAAGAGCCGCAAAAGCCGTGGGAAGGCACAACCAATCCGAATTACACCGGCTGGGATCCTGACGGCAAATATTCCTGGGTAAAATCGCCGACACTGTACGGAAAAACCGTGGAAGTGGGGCCACTGGCAAACATGTTCTGCAAACTGGCGGCAAAACATGAAGGCACGCAGGAAAAACTGAATGAAATCATTGCGGTTTATACACAGTTAACCGGCAAACCATTAGAAGTAAAACAATTGCACTCCACACTCGGTCGTATTATCGGGCGCACTGTGCACTGCTGTGAATTACAGGCGGTTCTGCAACATCAGTATGCTGCGCTGATCGCCAATATCGGCACCGGCGACCATATTACCTATGTGAAGCCGAATATCCCGGAAACCGGTGTCATCAAAGGCGTGGGTTTCCTGGAAGCACCGCGCGGGATGTTATCTCACTGGGTGGTTATCAAAGATGGTGTGATTGAAAACTATCAGGCGGTTGTGCCGTCCACCTGGAACTGCGGACCGCGCAATAATAATGATGTGGTCGGGCCGTATGAACAGTCACTGGTCGGGCTGAAAATTGCCGATCCGGAAAAACCGCTGGAAGTGGTGCGAACCATTCACTCATTCGACCCGTGTATGGCTTGCGCCGTACACATTGTTGATATTGATGGTAATGAAACTGTCTCAGTGAAGGTGTTGTAATGCGGATTCTTGTGCTGGGTGTCGGTAATATTCTGCTGACGGATGAAGCGATTGGTGTGCATGTCGTTGAAGCGCTGGAGCAGCGCTATCATCTGCCGGATTATGTCGAGGTTATGGATGGCGGCACGGCAGGAATGGAGTTGCTGGACAGCATGGCAGGGCGCGATCATCTGATTATCGCCGATGCTATCGTGACCACCAAAAGCGCACCGGGAACCATTAAAATCCTGCGTGATGATGAAGTTCCGGCGCTGTTTACCAATAAAATATCACCGCATCAGCTCGGGCTGTCAGATGTGCTGTCGGCCCTGCGTTTCACCGGTGAATTTCCCCGCAAACTCACGTTGGTCGGAGTTATCCCGGAATCTCTGGAGCCGGAAATCGGCATGACGGAGACACTTAAAGCGGCTGTTGAGCCCGCACTGCAACAGGTGCTGGCGGCACTGCGCGAATCGGGTGTTGATGCTATTTTAAAGGAGCCTGCACATGTCTGACGATATTCAGGGCTTTCAGCACAGCCCCGCAGCACAAATAAAAACGGCATTTGAGAAAATAGCCGGTGATGCGATGCAGCAGCTTACCTTTCTGCATCCGTCGATGCCGGTCTATGTCACAAATTTTACCTTGTTTGAAGGGCAGTGGACGGGATGCGTCATTACGCCGTGGATGTTCAGTGTGCTGATTTTCCCGGGACCCGGACAAACCTGGACCGCGCGCAAGGTCAGTGAAAAAATCGGGCTGCATCTGCCGTACGGCACCATGACATTCACGGTCGGGGAGTTGGACGGTGTATCGCAGTATCTTACCTGCTCACTGCTATCACCACTGCCGCATTCACTGGCTCCGGAAGAGGGAATGCGGCTGGCAGATGATTGCGCGCGCATGTTGCTCTCGCTGCCGGTAAGTGACCCGGACGCGCCACAGATGGCGGGTCGGCGTGAGGTATTCCTCCGTCATGCGGAACGCGGGCATGCATGAGTTATCGCTCTGCATGAGTGCGGCGGATATTATCCGCGAACAGGCGCAGGAGCACGGTATCACGCGGGTGACGGATGTCTGGCTGGAAATCGGCGCACTTGCCGATGTGGAAGAGAGTGCGCTGCGTTTTGCGTTTGATATCGCCTGCCGCGACACAGTGGCACGAGGTTGCACGCTGCACATTGATATTATCCCCGCACAGGCCTGGTGCTGGGATTGCAGCCGGGCAGTGTCCGTGATGCAGCACGCGACGGCATGTCCTCACTGTCACGGAGAACGCCTTCGGGTCAGTGACGGAGATGCGCTGCGGGTAAAAAGCCTGGAGGGAGAGTGAGATCACGTCTCTCCACATTCTTTTAACCATTGTGCAAACAGTTTCATTGCCGGGCTTTCCGGGCGTGATTGCAGGCGTGTCAGCCAGTAACCACCCAGGGTGATTTCTGTGGCAAAGGGTTGAACAAGAGCGCCGGATTGTATCCGGTGCTCAAACATGCTGACCGGCGCAATTGCAATCCCGGCACCGAGTTGCGCGGCTTCTGCCATTGCCAGCGAAGTATCAAACACCATGACCGGATGTGACGGCGAAAGTGCTTTGCCGCCGGCGCAACTCATCCATCTGCTCCATTCATCCCGCCGGTAAGATCGTAATAACGTAAATTGATGAATATCATCAGGATGCTGTAATTTTTCAGCGATTGAGGGGGTGCATAACGGCGCATGCGGTGCGTTGAAAATTAATTCAGAATCCACTTCGTGCCATGCGCCGTTTCCAAAGCGGATAGTATAATCATGGCCTTCTGCGGCGGGATCTACGTGGTTATTATGAGTGGAGATCTGTACATCGATATGCGGGTATTTATCATAAAAATCTGCAAGGCGCGGCAATAACCAACCGACAGCAAATGTCCCGACCACCCCGGCTTTTATGCGCTCACGAAATTGCCCCTGCGAAAATTGATCAAGCGTATCGGCGATTTTATCAAATGCCTCATTCAGTACCGGAAGCAGATTTTCGCCCTCATGGGTCAATACCAGCCCGCGGGATACGCGGACAAATAAAGCACACCTGAGTTGCTCTTCCAGCAATCTGACCTGCTGGCTGACGGCGGCATGAGTGACATTCAGTTCGACCGCGGCGCGGGTAAAACTGAGATGTCGGGCGGCGGCTTCAAATGCTCTGAGCGGATTCAGCGGGATGTAGCGTCTGACCATATATCACCTGTAAGTTTTTCTTTAGGCTCTTGTTATAATTTACCGTTTGTTCTGTACCCGTATTCTGACGATACTTCTGCCCGGAATCCATATACATAAGAGATTAATTATGATGACAAAATCGTTATCCGCAACACTGGTTTCGGCACTGTTGGCGTTTTCAGTACCGGGGCTGTCAGTCGCGGCAGATATCGCTGCCACGGTTAATAATACTATTGAGCCATTACTGAAGCAGCAGGCAATCCCGGGCATGGCGGTTGCTGTCACTGTGCAGGGAAAACAGTATTTCTTTAACTACGGACTTGCTGATGTACAGGCAAAACAGCCGGTAACAGAAAATACACTATTTGAACTCGGATCTGTAAGCAAAACTTTCACAGGTGTGCTCGGCGGTATTTCTGTGGCAAAAAATGAGATCTCACTGAGTGATCCGGCGATAAACTATTGGCCGGAACTTAATTCTGCGCAGCAATGGAAGAAAATCACCTTACTGGATTTGGCAACTTATACCGCGGGTGGGTTGCCGTTACAGGTGCCGGATGAGGTAGCCACCCGGCAGGATTTACTGCATTTTTATCAGCAGTGGCAGCCACAATGGACACCTGGTGATATGCGTCTGTATGCAAACAGCAGTATCGGGCTGTTTGGTGTTCTGACCGCCAAAGCCATTGATATGCCATATGAAAAAGCACTTCAGACGCGCGTTTTTGCACCACTGGCGTTATCACATACATTTATTACTGTGCCGGATGCGGCAAAAAATCAGTATGCGTATGGTTATAAAAATAATGAGCCGGTGCGTCTGTCCGCGGGGCAGCTTGATGCGGAATCTTATGGTGTGAAATCATCCGCAAAAGACATGCTTAGCTGGGTGGAAGCAAATATGAACCCGTCAGCGACGGGTAACAGTGACCTGGAAAACGGGATCAAAATTGCACAGACGCGTTACTATAAAACAGCCGCAATTAATCAGGGACTTGGCTGGGAGATGTATGACTGGCCGCAGCAATCAGACATGATCGCAGGCGGTGTGACCAATGAGGTGGCATTAGAGCCGCATCCGATAACCAATCACCGCGTTCAGCCATACAAAAAAGCCTCATGGGTACATAAAACCGGCGCAACAAACGGGTTCGGTGCTTATGTGGCCTTTATTCCGGAAAAACAGGTTGGAATTGTGATCCTTGCAAATAAAAACTACCCGAACAGCGAACGTGTGAAAGCGGCACAGGCTATTCTGAGTGCGCTGGAGTAAGCGGGTTCTGATATATAAAGAAAAGCTGAGCCGGTTATTTACAGGTCTCAGCTTACTTTAGGTTGAAGGTTTATCTTGCCGGCATCCTGAGTAATGTTGGCTATATATTATATATCGTTACTTTTGCATATTACTGCGCAGCCAGAGCAGGAATTTATCTGCTTCTTCACGTTTTTCCGGGCTCATTGACATCAGGTCATTGGTTACTGCATTTGGTTTCAGTATCCCCAGCGGTGTGGCGACAAACATCCAGTTTATGGCATGGAAAATACCGTGCCAGCCGTAAATCGCATAATTTTCGATATCAAGCAATCGTGGTGCGCGATATTGCATAACCTCCCGGAACGCCCGGTAAGTTTCAGGGTAAGGAATTTTCGCCACATCCTGCCAGAACGGAGTATCATTACGTGGGGTATCATAATGCATGCGCAGAAAGTCACGAATACCATACCAGGAGTGCAGATTGGCCTCGTTAAACTCGCGGACAGTATTATCAGAAATAACCCCCTGACTAAGCATCAGTATTCTGCAAAAATTACGGATAACCTCGACCATCTGTGCAATGGATGTGGCTTCCAGAGGTTCAACAAAACCGGCAGCCAAACCTATTGCCAGTACGTTATTCACCCATATTTTTTCGTGACAGCCAGGGTCGAACTTAATAATCTTCTGAATATCCACATCAAAGCCGAGATAGTCTTTCAACTCCTGCTGAGCATCTTCATCACTGATGTACCGGCTGCTGTAAACATATCCGGCACCCACGCGGTCTGTTAGCGGGATCTGCCACATCCAGCCACTGTTTAATGCAATGGCACGGCTGACCAGGTACGGATTTTTTTTCGGATGCGGCATATAGAACGGAATGGCGCGGTCAAGAATCAGATGCTCTTTGAATGACTGCCATCTTGCCGGGACGGCTTTACCGATAATTTTCCGGGCGAGACCGCTGGCATCAACGATAAAATCCAGTTCGATTTTTTCATTATTTTCGGTAATCAGCCGGATCACATTGCCGTTCTCATCAGTAATAACCTGATCAATCAGTGCATCCAGATGTGTAATATTTCGGGACAGGGCAGTTTTTTTGAGAAAATTTGCTGTTTTGTAACTGTCAAAATGCACCGAATCAATAATATCGACAGCACCGGCTTCCAGTGCAGCATCAGCTTCTTTCTGGGTGGCGTTATTTTTAATTAAATCCATACCGCGGATATAACTATCGAGATCGATACCTTGGTTAATCATCGCGGAGAATAAAGGAAAATGACCATTATCATTCCACTTTGCAGCAACCCCTTGCGCAGAGCCGAACGGATGATAAAATTTGTCATCTTCTTTTCCGGTCCTCCAGCCTTCATAGCTGAATCCCCATTTGTGGGTGGCATTAGTGGCAGCTTTAAATTCAGCAAGGTCAATATTCACAAATTTCAATGCAGAGATAAAGTTCAGTAATCCGCCTTCACCGACACCGACAATACCAACCTGTGAAGATTCAATAACCTGAACCTCTACTTTCGGACTGAATATTTGACGTAAAGCAAGCGCGGCGTACCAGCCAGCGGTTCCTCCGCCGAGGATAACGACTTTTTTTGCATTCTGTAAATTAATGGCCATAACCGCTCCTGTGTAAAAGAGAATGAAAATATTACGTTATATGCTAACGGTAAAATAATAAAAATAAGGTTATCGATTGGTTTATTTTATAATCAATATTTTTACTATCAAGGATTGATATATAAACTATAGGATTTAACTGTATATTATTGATAACGTCATATTTATCGGAATAATAAACAGATTATCCCGTTATCGGGTGATTAATGTGGAGGAATAATCCGAAATTATTTGTCTTGTCAATGTACGGGGGACCCGTGTCCCATGCACTAATGAGGTCATATCATAATATTGCGCTGCCCGGACATAATCTTTTTTCAGTCCGATCTGGCCGTAAATGCTGTCGCTGAAACTGCCGCAAGCTGTACTTCCGGGCAAATATCCCCTATATGTTTTATTTGTATCATTTTATGAGTGGAAATAGTGATGATACTGACTTCAGTATGATTGCAAATGATACGTGTTTAGTCCCTGGGCGATAGACAGTAACAGTATCAAAAATATTTATTGATCCCGCCTGATAAAATCAAATAACAGGCTTTACAGAAATGAATAATATTTAAATACTGTATTAAAAATAAAATGACTGTCAGGGATAATGGAATGTTAAATAAATATAAAATGTTTACCCGTGAAGAGCAGAACGAAATCAAAAATAAATTTTATTTTGTTGATAAAGATATATCAGGCAATCATCGGTTGTATTTCAATAATTCCGGTGGTTCCTTCCGGTTAAAACGCTCAGAAGAAAAATTTCATGAAGTGGATGCTATTCCTGACTGCGCGGGACAGCCGTATTCTGTATCACAATATCTCCTGGAGACAGAACAAAAAGGAAAAGAGGACGTCAGGATTATTTTTAATGCACAGGGCGGTGCTGTCTGTCCGGGCTATACCGCTTCACAGGTTATGTTTGAACTTGTTCGGGTAATAAGTGAACATGCGACAGGCTCAAACATGGTGACATCCATGTTAGAGCATCCGTCAGCCTTTGATGCGATCAGTCATTATGCGGAAAAAACACAGTGTGAGTTGCGTGTGGCGGATGCGGACCCGTTAACCGGCGGCGTTGACGCTGATGCTATTTTATCTCTGATTGATAAAAATACCGCCCTCTTATGTGTGATGGCGGCTTCAAATATCTCAGGGTATATTTACGATATTAAAAAAATTGTCACTCAGGCAAAAGCCATCAATCCGGATATTTATATTATTGTTGATGCGGTACAACATGCGCCTCATGGCATTCTTGATATTTCCGGTCTGAATATCGATGCAATAAATTTTGCGCCTTATAAATTTTTTGGTGTAAAAGGTGTGGGCTTTGCCTTTATTTCTGACAGGGCGGCGGGTCTGGTACACCATAAATTAAAAGGTAAGTCGGACGCTGACTGGGAATTAGGCACACCGGCACCTGCACACTATGCCGCATTATCTGAGGTGGTTAATTATATCTGCCGGCTCGGACAAAAAGAGTCTGATATTGAAGATATCAGCAGCAGAAAAAACCGGAGAACATTATTTGCCGCCGGAATGAACCGTATTGCGGAACACGAACGGGGTTTATTACATCTGTTATTAAACGGCACAGAAAAAGTACAAGGATTGAGGGCGATGCAGGGCGTGACTGTCTGCGTAGATAACGGGGATTTAAGCCGCCGTAACCTTATTACCGGGATTGTATTTGATGATTTAAGCTGTGCAGATGCTGTCCGTGAATTTGCAAAGCGGCATGTCATAGTTCATGAACGCGCAGTATCCAGCCTGTATTCACAGCGGATACTGACCTCTTACGGACTGAACAGCCTGATAAGAATATCGCCTTTGCACTGTCATTCTTCTGAGGATATAGCCGCATTTTTGCAGATAACCCGGGATATTATTGCAGAGAGCAGGACGTAATCTGCGGGTAACCGCCGGATAATACAGGCTCCCGGTTTAATGTTCAGATTCACCGGAGCCCTCGTTGCCGGCTTTTTATAATCTGTTTTGTCCGTAAACCGGTGAATTACCCCCATCATTACACCTGTATTGCGTAACTTATATCTGCGGAAGAACAGTGTATTTTCTTATCATGAAATATTTTTCTTTTATAAACAACATTCTGCAAACACTGTCCTGCAGGTAATATTTCCTGATCAGTATCCCACTGAGATATTCATTAATATTTTGAAATTCAAAACTCTCTCCTGAAATAAACACTTTAGTATTTCTACATATTAACGCGTAATTTTCAGTTGTACAAAAATAACGCAATACATCTCAATTGATTGATATATGTGAATTATAGTCAATTCTTTCTATTTAACTCATCTCTGGTGTAATTGTGTTTTTTTTCTATTTTATCTATCTATATCAAAAAAATAGTAAAGATATATTGATTAGTTTTTCAATGTTTAATATAAGTAAATATATGTATTTAAGCCAAATCTTAGCGGTTAATGGTTTACTTAGATCATTTACGTGAGATTAAAACTTGTAATTCCAGGTAAGAATAAGGATTTATGCTATGTCGGACAGCTTTCAGAATGAAGTACCCAAAGCTCGTATTAATATAAAACTCGATTTACACACCGGAGGTGCTCAGAAAAAAGTTGAACTCCCTCTTAAATTGCTTGCAGTTGGTGATTACAGTAACGGGCAGGATTCCCGCCCGCTGTCTGAGCGTGAAAAAGTCAATGTGAATAAAAATAACTTCAACAGTGTCCTCGCTGAATTTAATCCCACCGTTAATCTGACCGTCAAAAATACCCTCACGCCTGAGGGAGCAGAAGAAAATATTTCTATTTCATTCAAGGATATGAAGGATTTTGAACCGGAACAGGTCGCCCGTCAGATCCCTCAGTTACGGGCAATGCTGGCGATGCGCAATCTCCTGCGTGATTTGAAATCAAACCTGCTTGATAACGTCACTTTCCGTCGCGAACTGGAAAATATTCTGAAGGACCCGGCGCTCAGTAATGAATTGCGCAATGAGCTTTCTGAACTGGCACCGAAAAAAGACTAATTGGATTAAATAATTACAGGATGATGCTGATGTCTGTCAATAGTGAAAAATTACAAAACGCAGGTGAAACCACTGTATTGGATGCTCCCGTCGGTCAGGGCGTTTATGCCTCGTTATTTGAAAAAATAAATCTGAAACCCGTTTCTGAAATTAGTGACATTAATGCCTTTCAGGATAATGCGGCACTGGCTGATGCGACGGCTGATGAGCGCGTCACCGTGGCTGTCCGGGTTTTTCTTGACCGCCTGAAATCCGCAGGTGAGAAAGTGGAGCGCCTGGATCGTAATCTGCTTGATCATCATATTGCACAGCTGGATTCGCAAATCAGCCGGCAATTGGATGAAGTGATGCACAACAGTGAATTCCAGACGGTGGAATCAGCATGGCGTGGTCTTAAATTCCTGATTGACCGTACCGATTTCAGACAAAATGTGAAAATTGAATTACTGGATATTGCCAAGAATGATTTACGTCAGGACTTTGAAGACAGTCCGGAAGTGATTCAGAGCGGGCTGTATCATCATACGTATATTGAAGAGTATGACACGCCGGGCGGAGAGCCGATTGCGGCTATTATCTCCAACTATGAATTTGACCGCAGCCCGCAGGATATTGCATTACTGCGCCATATTTCAAAAGTGTCCGCATCTGCCCACATGCCGTTTATCGGATCGGCGGGACCAAAATTCTTTGGTAAAGAAACCATGGAAGAAGTCGCGGCAATCAAAGATATCGGTAACTACTTTGATCGCGCGGAATACATTAAATGGAAATCTTTCCGTGATTCAGACGATGCCCGTTATATCGGACTGACTATGCCGCGCGTATTAGGCCGCCTGCCGTATGGTCCGGATACTGTTCCGGTGCGCAGCTTTAACTATGTGGAAGAAGTTAAAGGCCCTGATCATGATAAATATCTGTGGACCAATGCGACGTTCTCATTCGCGGCGAACATGGTAAAAAGCTTTATCAATAATGGCTGGTGTGTACAAATCCGCGGACCTCAGGCGGGTGGTGCGGTGAAAGATTTACCAATCCATTTGTATGATCTGGGAACCGGCAGTCAGGTGAAAATTCCGTCTGAAGTAATGATCCCGGAGACCCGTGAGTTTGAATTTGCCAATCTGGGGTTCATTCCGCTTTCGTACTACAAAAACCGTGATTATTCCTGTTTCTTCTCTGCGAACTCAGCACAGAAACCGGCACTCTATGAGACCGCCGCTGCGACAGCCAACAGCCGCATTAATGCGCGTCTGCCATATATCTTCCTGCTGTCCCGGATTGCTCATTATCTGAAACTTATCCAACGCGAAAATATCGGTACGACAAAAGATCGCCGCCTGCTTGAGCTGGAACTGAACAACTGGGTGCGCGGACTGGTCACTGAAATGACAGACCCGGGTGATGATTTACAGGCTTCTCACCCGCTGCGTGATGCCAAAGTGGTTGTGGAAGATATCGAGGATAACCCCGGCTTCTTCCGTGTCCGGTTATATGCCGTACCACACTTCCAGGTCGAAGGGATGGATGTGGATCTCTCTCTGGTTTCGCAGATGCCTAAAGCAAAAGCATAAGGGCGGGCAGGGATGAAAATTTATCGTCCGCTATGGACTGACGGGGCCTTTCTGGCCCCCCAGCAATTTCAGCAACAGGCCCGCTGGGACAGCCATGTGGCGGGTGTTGTTGCCGGAATGTCGGTTGCGTCTCCCTGGGGGGTAGTCTGTGCTGAATTTGATGAAAGCGCACTGACCATTTCCCGTCTGAGTGCGCAGAAACTGGTGGTCCGGTTTTCGGATGGCACACTGATTGATACCTCTCTGGCAGATAATCTGCCTCCGGTTGCCTCTCTGGCCCGGTACTCAGAACAGCAGACTCTGGACATTGTTCTCGCGCTGCCGCTGTTACAGGCGAATGGCGGAAATCTGGTGCCGGAAGGGCAGTCAGAACGCCCGCGCCGTTTTATGCAGGAGTGGGTAAAAGTTCAGGATCTGGCGGGTGATGAGCAAACCGATATCGCGGTACTGCGTCATTCGCTTTCACTGCGCAGTGCTCATGAAGAAAACAGCGCTTACATCACCTGCCCCGTTGCCCGGCTGATACGCAACGGGCAGGGAACATGGTCATTTGATAAGCAATTTATTCCGCCTTTGCTCAGTTGTACGGCAAGTACAGAACTGACAACCATGCTGTCTGAATTTATGCACCGGTTGGTAGCCAAGCGCCGGCGGTTGATGGCTATGCGCAGGGAAAGCAATGAACGGATGGCTGACTTTGCCGTTGCCGATGTCTCACTTTTCTGGCTCCTGAACGCGCTGAACAGTGCCGAGCCGGTACTGACAGAGCTTCTGTCTTCCTTACAGCGCCATCCCGAATTGCTCTACCGCGAGCTGGCACGTCTGGCCGGCAGCCTGCTGACTTTCTCTCTGGAACATCAGACCGATGATATTCCGCTCTATCAGCACAGTGAACCTGAACAGGTTTTCCCGCCGTTGTTTACGTTACTGAATCATCTGCTGGAAGCCAGCCTGCCATCCCGCATGATAACGATTGACCTGAAGAAAGACGGACCATTCTGGAAAGGTGAACTGCATGACAGCCGTCTGCGTGAAGACGCTGATTTTTACCTCTCTGTACGCTCTGCATTACCGGCTCATCTGCTTATCACGCAGTTCCCGCTGCTGTGTAAAGCCGGCAGCGCGGAAGATGTGGCAAATGTCGTCAATGTGGCACTGAACGGTGTGCCGCTGAAAGCATTGACCCATGTTCCTGCTGCTATTCCGCTGCGTCTTGAGAATCAGTACTTTGCCCTCGATCTGAGTAACACAGCCGGTCAGGCGATGCTGTCATCCGGACACTGTTCATTTTATGTTCCGGGAACGCTTGGTGAAATCCATCTCGAATTATTTGCGGTACTTCGATCATGATGAATGCAACGAACGCCAACTCAGCAATGACCATCGATGCCATTTTTTCTGATACCTGGCTGATGGTGTGTCAGTTACGCCATGGCAGCCCTGTATCAGACGGGGCCGGGTTGTACCGTCATGTTTGTGACATGGTGGATCAGACCCGCGAGCGCCTGACGGAGAAAGGTTATCCGGAAAAATCGGTCGAACATATGCTTTACGCGCAGTGTGCGCTGATTGATGAAAGTGTCATGAATCGCCCTGCCCATGATGATGGCTACGACCAGTGGATACTATCTCCCTTACAGGCGCGTTATTTCAATACACTGGAAGCCGGTGACAAATTATGGGATCGCGTGCGTGAGCTGCTCAGCGAAACCGCGCCGGATCCGGATGTTCTTATCTGTTTCCACCGCGTTCTTACTCTGGGATTTGCGGGGAAATATCACCACACCGCATCACCTCAGCAGGAACAGATTATTCAGCAACTGACTGCCCGTGTTCCGGCGTATGCGCTGTCATCATCGCTGCCGCTGATTGTCCGTCCGGCATTACGTTTCAGCCGCCGCAAGTTGTATTGGGCGGGATGGGTGGGCGGGATACTGTTACTCGCTGCACTGTGGTGGGGATTCTCTGCCTCACTCGAACAGTTGCTTTCGCAATTAATCACGCAGGGACAGTGATGTATAACCGGATAAAACAAAGCCTGACATTACTGACAGGCGGCCTGCTGCTATGGCTGTTCTGGGGATTCTGGTCACCCGGACGCGATGTGGCACTGTTTCTGACCGCGTTTGTCATCATTATTGCGGCGGTACTGATTTACCGGCAACAGAAACAGCTGCGTAAAGAAATACTGACCCGTGCGGACAGCCTGCCTGCGGATGATTACCGTGGGGCTGTTGTGCTGGTCTGCGGTCAGTCAGCCGCTCTGTTTGCTGCCGGAGAAAATCGGCGGGAAACGACGAAAGCCCGCTATATCGCCGTACCGGAACCCGCCGGGCTCAGCCGTATTATCCGGGAGTTTCGTGAACAGTCGCCCGCGCAGCTCAATCGCTTATCTCTTTTATATGTTGTTGTCCCTGAACAAATAAATCAGGAAGAAAAACTGGAGCAGATGATTATCAGCTGGCGACGGGCTGTCGGCGAAGGTCGCCGTCAGGCAGGAAAAGCGGTGCCGTTCTGGATTTCGGTCTATCTCACACCGCTGTACACCACAGATGTCTCTGCCGCAGATGAAGAACCCTGGTTTACCCCGGCAGAACAGGCTGGTGAGTTTCATGTGCAACAGGCGGGCTCTCCGGCATGCACATTACCTGAATGGCTGGCTCATAAACCGGTGACCGATGAGCAGCGTTTTTCAACAGCGCTCTGGTTTGATCATTATCTGGCATGGCTAAGCCGGGTTTTTGTTCCCCTGCTGACAGTAAAACAAACCGGTGCCGCGCCGTTGTATCCGGCAGGATGGGCGCTGCGTTTTGCACCGGTTGCCGCTCTGAGCAATAACGTCTGGTCTCAGTTTATTGAGCATAGTACGCGGTTGCCGGTGCCGGTTCAGACCGTTACTCAACAACCCCTTCCGCTGCCTGACTATCTGCTCAGCCGGTTGCGTTATGACGTCAGTCTTGTGCGCACAGAAGCCGTACTGGGTGTAACCGGGATTATCTGCGGATTATTTCTGGCAGGCGCACTGACGGGAAGCTATTTTCATAATCAGCAGCTTATCTATCACATCAGTGATGATTTACGTCAGTTTGAACAACTTCCCGGTGAGCCCGCTGAACCTAAAATGGTCGCGTGGAAGCAGCTGCAAACGGATGCAGTTCTGCTTGCAGCCTGGCAACGGGAAGGTATCCCGTCCTCTTATTCACTGGGGCTCTATCAGGGCACGCGCATTCTGCCTTACCTGTATACCGCACTCAGCCGCTGGGCTCCGCCTCCGCCACCGGCACCTGTCATTGTGCAGGAGGCGCCTGAAATGGTCTCTCTCGACAGCCTGGCGCTGTTTGACACCGGAAAATTCACCCTGAAACCGGGAGCTACCAAAGTTCTCGTTGATGCTCTTATCAATATCCGTGCAAAACCGGGCTGGCTCATCGTGGTATCCGGCTATACGGATATCACCGGACATGCGGATTTAAATCAGAAACTCTCACTCAAACGCGCGGAATCTGTCCGCGACTGGATGATCGAAACCAGTGATATCGATCCCGGCTGTTTTGCTGTTCAGGGCTACGGACACAATCACCCTGTTGCGGATAACAATACAGCTGAAGGCCGTGCAAAAAACCGGCGTGTGGAAATTCGTCTGATGCCGCAGGCTGATGCCTGTCGTGCCTCAGATACTGAAAACGTATCACCGGCGGATGGTGATACACATTCCCCAAAAAAGGAGAAGTAACTATGGCAATCCCAGTCTACCTCTGGCTGAAAGATGACGGCGGCGCGGAAATCAAAGGTTCCGTTAATGTTCAGGATCGCGAAGGCAGTATCGAAGTGGTTGCTCAGGATCACAGCCTTTATATCCCGACAGATAACAACACCGGGAAACTGACCGGCACCCGCATCCATACTCCGTTTGTTTTTGTAAAAGAAATTGATGCATCAAGCCCGTATCTCTACAAAGCGGTTACCACCGGGCAGACGCTGAAATCGGCGGAATTCAAATGGTATCGCATTGATGATGCAGGCCAGGAAGTGGAGTACTTCAATACCAAACTGGAAAACGTAAAAGTAGTGAAAGTTGCACCAAAAATGCATGACGTAAAAGACCCTTCCAAAGAGAAGCATAACCACCTGGAAGAGATCGAACTGCGCTACGAAAAAATCACCTGGACTTACAAAGACGGCAACATCATTCATTCCGATTCATGGAATGAACGCGCGACTGCCTGACGTTATTAACAGGCGGGAAACCGCCTGTTTTCTTTTCAGCTTTACTTATCACACCAACCCCGCTCATTAACTCAGTTGCCTCATGGGCCCCGGCTTACGGTCAGGGGCGGTAGCATATCTGAAAACCGGATATTATCTCCGAATCCAGGAAAGAGAACATGGAAAATCAATCTGTTATGTTGTTACGCCGTTTAAACCCTTATTGCGCGTCTGCGCTGGAAGCAGCGGCTTCACTGTGTCAGACCCGGGCACATGCAGAGGTAACCATTGAGCACTGGCTGCTGAAAATTCTCGAACTCGGAGAGGGCGATATCACGGTGCTGGCCAGACGTTATGAATGGGATCTTGAATCTCTCTGGCAAAGTCTGCTGAACACGATTGATGCTCTGCCGCGCACCGTCCGCAGCCGTCCGCAGTTATCTGAATCCCTGATTGCATTGATAAAAAATGCCTGGATGGTCGCATCTCTGGATGAAGACACAGAGCAAATCCGCAGTGTGCATCTTCTGTCTGCCATGATCCGCCATCCGATGCTGGTGCCTGACGATAACCTCTGGCCATTAATGACACTGAGTGAAACCCAGCTTCAGCGCCTGCGCCCGCTGCTGGATGCGCAGTCTGATGAACGCCCTGAAATTCAGCAGGCTGAATCGCATAATGCGGTTCCCTCATTAACACAGGCGGCAACAACTCCCGGCGCAGAGGGACAGGAAAGCACCCCACAGGCGGTGATAGGTAACACGCTGAGTGATGCATTACAGGCGGTACTGAATAAATTTACCATCGATATCACAGAAAAAGCCCGTCAGGGCGACATTGACCCGGTATTCGGGCGTGATGATGAAATCCGTCAGATGGTGGATATTCTCTCCCGCCGCCGGAAAAACAACCCGATCCTCGTCGGGGAACCCGGTGTCGGAAAAACGGCACTGGTGGAAGGGCTCGCATTACGCATTGCCGAAGGCAATGTCCCGGTCGCGATGCAAACCACGTCCCTGCGGACGCTGGACTTAGGATTATTACAGGCCGGTGCGGGTGTGAAAGGGGAATTTGAACAGCGCCTGAAAAACGTGATTGATGCCGTTCAGCAATCACCGTCACCGGTTTTGCTGTTTATTGATGAAGCCCATACCATTATTGGTGCCGGTAACCAGGCCGGTGGCGCAGATGCCGCGAACTTACTGAAACCGGCGCTGGCGCGTGGCGAATTGCGTACAATCGCCGCAACTACCTGGTCTGAATACAAACAATACTTTGAGCGTGATGCTGCACTGGAGCGCCGCTTCCAGGTTGTTAAAGTCGACGAACCTGATGATGAAAAAGCCTGTCTGATGCTGCGCGGACTAAAATCCCGCTATGCAAAGTACCACGGCGTCCATATTACGGATGATGCCGTAAAAGCGGCCGTCACCTTATCCCGCCGTTACCTGACCGGGCGGCAACTGCCGGACAAAGCGGTCGATCTGCTGGATACCGCCGGTGCCCGTGTCCGCATGAGCCTGGATACACTGCCGGAAGCCCTGACCCGGCTGAAAGCACAACGTAATTCCCTGGCACTGGAGCAGGAAGCTATCTTCGATGATATCGCGATCGGCAATATCACAAATGCAGAAAAACTGACCGGGCTTGCCGCTCAGGATGTACAGCTTGCCGGTGAATTTGCCGCGCTGGAGCTGCGTTTTGAGCAGGAAAAAACCATTATTACCGCACTGATGACCGCCAGAGCTGAACCGGATAACACCGGGCTGATTCAGTCATTACAAAATGAACTGACCGTATTGCAGAACGGCGAACCATTACTGAACCCGGATGTGGAAACCCGCACAGTTGCAACGGTGATTGCAGACTGGACCGGCGTGCCGCTCTCCGGCTTATTGAAAGATGAACAAACCGGATTGCTGGAGCTTGAAGATTCGCTGGAAAAACGGGTTGTCGGGCAAAAAGGCGCACTGCTGGCGCTGGGGCAGCGTTTACGGGCTGCCGGCACCGGACTTGCCTCTGAAAACGGTCCGCAGGGTGTTTTCCTGCTGGTGGGACCCAGCGGGATCGGCAAAACTGAAACCGCACTGGCACTGGCTGATGTCCTGTTCGGCGGTGAAAAATCACTGATAACCATTAATATGTCGGAATACCAGGAAGCCCATACCGTCAGCCAGCTTAAAGGTTCACCTCCGGGATATGTGGGATACGGTCAGGGTGGTGTGCTGACTGAAGCCGTCCGCAAACGTCCGTACAGCGTGGTGTTGCTGGATGAAGTGGAAAAAGCCCACCGGGATGTTCTCAATCTTTTTTATCAGGTATTCGACCGCGGATTTATGCGCGACGGGGAAGGGCGTGAAATCGATTTCCGCAACACCGTGATTATGATGACCGCTAACCTCGGCAGTGATTATCTGATGCAATATCTGGATGAAAACCCGCAGGCAACAGACTCGGATCTGCACGAAACACTGCGGCCTATCCTCCGTGACCATTTTCAGCCCGCACTCCTCGCGCGTTTCCAGACCATTATTTACCGCCCGCTGGATGCAGAAGCACTGCGGACCATCACTGAAATGAAACTGCGCAGCGTGATGAAACGCCTTTACACCCACTACCGCCTGACCGGTATTGTGGAAGAAGCGCTGTACGACACTCTGGTCAGCGCCTGTATGTTGCCGGACTCTGGCGCCCGTAATATTGACAGCCTGCTTAATCAGCAGATCCTGCCGGTACTCAGTCAACAATTGCTGCTGCGTCAGGCGAATCACCGGCAGGAGCCGTATGTGATCCTCGGCTATAACGACGAAGAGGGAATTACGCTGAGTTTTACGCAGAGTTATCCGGAGCCGTTAACCGGAACGAATAAGAAAACGGAGGATGAAGAATGAACCTGTCCGATATTAAAACGTCTCTGCTCAGTGGTCAGAACCGCTATCAACTGACTGTCCGCGGGTGTAATATCCCGCTGGATGTTGAGTATTTCACCGGGCGCGAAGCCGTCAGTGATACTTACCGCTATCAGGTCACATTTACCAGTGCCGCGAATGACCTGACTGTGCAGCAATTATTACGCCGCTCAGCTACTCTCTCTTTTGCGCCACCGTTTACTATCACCGATGCCGCCGGTGTGGCAAAACGCGTGCACGGAATGATAACGGATTTCCGCCGCCTTTCCGGCTCGGCGGATGAAGCCCGCTATCAGATTATAATCGAACCGTTTTTTGCTTTGCTGCGTCATCAAATCCGCTCTCACCGTTTTTTCCTCAACCAGTCTGTTCCTGATGTGGTCGCCCATATTTTCCGGGAACATAATTTTAAGGACTGGGAATTTGAATTTAATCTGAAAAATGAATACCCGAAGCGGGAGCAGATTAATCAAATCAATGAAAGCGACCGGCAATTTATTGAACGCCTGCTCAGTGAAGCCGGTATTTTCTATTATTTCAGCTTGCAGGATGACACGCAGACTGAGGTTATTCATTTCGGGGACAGACAAAGCAACTATCTGGCGGATAAATTCCTGCCGCTCAACAGCCCGTCAGGCATGAGTGACAACAGCGCTGACAGTGTCTGGGGGCTTGCACTGCGCCATCAGGTCGTTGAACACCAGGTTCAGACCAAAGATTACAATCACCGTCAGGCACAGGATTTACTGCTTTCCTCACCTGCGGATATGATGCGCGGTGACAGTGACGAAAACCACTATGGTGAGGTGTATCACTACCGGGCGCGGCACCTGACCAGCGGCGATAAACTGAAACCGGATGCGGAAACCGGTAACTTCTGGGCGCGTCTTGACCATGAACGTTTTCTTGCGCGGCAAACATTACTGCGTGGGCAAAGTACGGCGGCAGACCTGACCCCGCTTCAGGTACTGACTATCAAAGAAAGCGGTGTGTTATCCACATTGCCGGGGGTTTTTCAGTCTCCGGTGGTTATCACGCGGTTACGGTTCAGCGGCGGACGCGATAAAGCCCTGAATGTGCGTTTTGATGCGGTGCCGTACAGTGAAACTGTATGCTGGCGACCGGCTCTGAAGCCGCGCCCGGTGATCGCCGGAACACTGATGGCACGGGTCACCAGCGCAAAAGATAATGATATTTATGCCCATCAGAATGAAGATGGCTTCTATTGGGTCAAATTTGATGCCGATCTTGATGATAAAGCGCCGGGCTATGAAAGTATGCCGGTGCGCCTCGCCAAACCCTATGCCGGTGATACTTACGGCATGCACTTTCCGCTGATTCAGGGAACCGAGGTGGCGATAGCGTTTCATGAAGGTGACCCTGATCGCCCGTATATTGCCCATGCGCTGCATGACTCGCGCCATCCCGACCATGTGACTTCAGACAACAATACCCGCAATGTTATCCGTACACCGGCTAATAATAAGCTGCGTATGGAGGATAAGCGGGGTGAGGAGCATATCAAGCTCAGCACAGAGTACGGCGGAAAATCACAGCTTAATTTAGGGCATCTTGTTAATCAGGGCAGAGAAAAACGCGGTGAAGGATTTGAACTGCGGACGGACAGTTGGGGTGCTATCCGGGCGGGTAAGGGGCTGTTGATATCAGCTTGGCAGCAGACAAAAGCATCTGAGCATCAACTCAATATTGATGAGATTAAACGTCAGCTTTCAGATGCATTGTCGATGGCGGAGTCATTATCCGCATTGTTAGAAGAGGCTCAAATAGATCCCTTAGATAATGAAAGCCAAGAATCTTTCCTTCAGACGGATATAGATGAATTACACGAGCCTGTCATTGTAGCAGGAGCCCCCGGCGGAATTGCATTTTCAACACCAAAACATATCCAGCAAAGCAGTAATGGCAATCAGATTTTTACTGCTGCGGGAAATACTGAAATGTCTTCCTTAAAACGTCTCGTTCTGTCGGCAAAGAAAAAAATTGTAATATTTGCGCATGAACTGGGCATGAAACTGGTGAGTGCCGCAGGAAAAATAGAGATACAGGCGCAAACAGGCGAAATTGATATCACCGCCGCTAAAGGACTTACAATTAGCAGTACTCAGGATGAAATTCTGATAACAGCAAATAAAAAAATCACACTTCAGTGTGGCGGGTCTTATTTAACGCTTGAGCCGGATAAAATTGAACATGTAACCGCAGGCGATTTCAGAGTTAAGAGTGCCAGTTTTGAATATTGTGATCCGGCTCAGATGATATTGTCTTATCCGGGATTTACAGCATGTGAATCTATGACATCAGAGGCTGCCCGTGACGGCACAGGAATAGTCCCGTTAAGCTGAGGAAAAGATGATGAAATTATATTTGGCAGAGCATAAACCTTTCGGGGAGCATCAGTTTGTTGTTTTTGATAAAGCATCTTCCGCAGACGTTGCAGAGCAATATCCATCAACGGATATTGTTTCCGAGTATCTGAAACCACAGGCACACTTATATCCGGGCTTATTGTCGCTGCATGACCTTCCGTCAGGGGGATGGGTTTCTGTAATAACAGAAATTGAAAAGCAGCATCAGGAAAAATCATCAACAAGATTTAATTTATTGCTGGAAAGTTCGCTAACCGCAGCCTCACTGAGGAAGGAACTGGCAAATATTCTGATTATCACTGACGAAGATAATAGTAATTATATATTACGCTATTATGACCCAAGGGTTCTTTTTCATCTTTCCTGGATGTTAACACCGGGGCAACTTGCTATTTTGTTAAAAGCCCATGTAATTCCGACATGGACATATATGCTTGATAATAAATGGTATACATTGAGTTTTAATGAGAACCATGATCTCTGTGAGGAAGTTTCCAGCGGTATTCTATGGCGTGAAGTTAATAAGATAGGATTAATTAATAAAACATTAAGTAAGTTATCTGTGCCGGCGGATTTAAGTAAACGAATTGAGTTAAGCAAGGACGTGTATAGATTAATTAATGTTGCAGAGGTTTTAAATTTAAAAGACAGTAAGGATATTACAACATTTGCAATGCATGGCATTATGTTGAATTGTGATTTTTGGTTGAGTCACAAGATGAGAAATATATTCAACACGGCTAAAGATAATAAAGGTTACTATCGGAGAGTTACATCTGTCTGGAGCGATGATGATTGGGTGGATATAAAGTCAGGCATTGAAATAAAGGGTTAAAATAAAGGTGTTTAATAGAGTGATAATATTTCAGTGTGGTTAGAGGAATACGTGTATGGATACTTATGGTTTGCATCCGAAATTTAAACTAAACAGACCGCTGGATGAACGGGAATTAGCAGGTAAGTTAGATCAGAATACCCGGATTGAACTGGAAGATAATCAGCTTATTCCTGATTTGAAAGTTATTGAAATAAATTCTAACTATCTGGAAATGGTAGATAAGTTCTATTCTGCAAAAGGGTATATGAGTTTCTTGGCATCATTCGGTACATTTACCTTTTTAGGATGTTCTATTTGGTTTATTTTATGCACTATATTTCCTTCTTATTTTATTAAAATTGATATTGTTGTTATTTTAATATTGACTCCTTTATTTTCTGCAATGGGAATTTTTATGCTTAAATTATTAAAAACGGAGTGGTTTTCCTGGACTCATTATCCATTGAGATTTGACAGAAAAAACCAGTTGGTTCATGTCCATCGTACAGATGGCTCCGTTTTTAGTGTGCCTTGGAACAAAATTTTCTTCACAACGGGACTAAATCATAACAAAGGCACTACAAATGATTATTATATTAGTGGTCATGTACTCGCTAAAGATAATATAACAGTCAAAGATACATTCTGCTTACCTGCATCATGTAATAACCTTGAAGAATTAAAGTCTCACTGGGAATTTATTCGGCGTTATATGGAAGAAGGCCCTGAAAAACTTATTCAGCAGGTTGGTTTTTGTTTGCCGATTGCCCATAAAAAAGAGAGTTATAGCTTTACCTTTTTTTATTTAATGACCTTATATAAAGGTGCGCCTTATATCATCATACCATTCCTTGTGCCACTGGCCTTTATCTTCAGTATTCCGCGCTATATCGGTATATTAACAAGCCGACGTCCGATATGGCCGGAGAGTATCCAGAAACTATGTTATATAGATAAAAATGATCCCTATGTTCTTGATGAATATAAAAATCCTAAAAATCTATGGCGGGACTTTCTTTGATAGTGAGGTAAATTAGAAAGATAGTATTAAAAATATTTAAATGAAACATTATCTGAATAAAGCTAAGCTTTAAAAATATTATTAAAGGATAAAAGTCATGGCCGAAAAAATAACAAGCAAGGGTTGTGAATTTTGTAATCGTCACGGATTACCTGTTTTACCTGTCAGGCCTTCAGTATTCGCTGAAAAAGATAATTTACCTGCTGTACCCGGTAGTATTGATATACCCGTCGAAGCTAAAGGAAGAACGAAATACACATTGAGATTATTGCGAACAGGGTTTTTATATATCTATGATGAAATGGCTAAAGAGTGGATTAATTACTATATGACAGAAGATGGATACTATTATCCATTAGGCTCAAGTATAAGTCCATTTCCTGCTATTCTGACAGGAAAAAGAAAGCCATGTGCTGATCAGCCATCAGAGTTAGCACGGGCATCTTTAGTTACATTACCGGTTCTGCCGCCACCACTAAAAAATGGTAAATTTTGGTTTACATGGGCTGAAACGCAATGGACAGAGAAAGTAAAAAAGCAGCATGAAGAGGCTGATTACAGAGCACGTTACATGCAATGTTTTGATATGAATAAGTGGCTGACTGAAAATAAAGAAAATCAAGTGCTGCCAATCAATATTCTGAGAGACACAGTGGCAGAATATAGCAGAAATGCAGTAACAAGTGATGCAAAAAAATGGGCAACATTTGAATGGAAAAAGGTAAACCCTCTTGATGCGGGTTTCTTAATACAAGAATCTAATGAATTAGGAAATGGCAGAGGTTGCATACTAACGTTACAAGATCCGGTTGGTATTACCCAGGAAATTAGTGATCTGACAAATTATGATCTCATTCATGAGTTAACTGAAAGAAAAGATATTTCTCATCAGGTTTTTACACGAAATGCAATTCTTACAATTAAAAATCTAATTGATGAAAGTGCAAAAGATGATGTGGCAGATGAGAGTGAGAGGAATAACCGTATTTACTATGGGCAGGGTAACTACGGTTATATCAGATCTGAGACAGAAACTAACTATGAAGTAAAAAAAGAAATTGATAATTATAATATTGCAAATGACAGCGTAAGAAATATAAGTGAAATAACCGGGCAGGAATTTAAAGAAAAGACAACAAAGGAAAAAGATCAAGATATCAATGATATAATTAAAGGAAACAAAAGAAACAAAGCGGATGATGAAAGATTAGAAGGTAGAAAAAAAGAAGAATGGGCTAAATACAGTCAATATATTAATGAAAAGGAATTTAATAAATTTGATAAAGAGTACAAGGAAGAAGTAACTAAGTATGATAAGTCAACAATTATCCCTCGTGGAATGATGTATTTATCGTGGCTTGGTAGTGAATTATTTATATCCTATTTTATTCATAATTTTGATGATGATGATATATCCGATGGTATGGATTACACATTAACGTGTAGCAGCTGTATAACAGGTATGCAGTTTATACCAATAGTTTTAGAAAAATTAACTGATTGGATTAATAATTCTGCTGTCAATGAACGTCATGTACTATCGAGAGCGCTATCACTGAATCAAACAAAATTAATAAAAAAAATAGAGGAAGCTACGGCAACAACGTTAACGTATAAACAAATACCTTGGTCAACACTGTTGGATGCCTATCAGGAAGCAATGAAACCGCACTCAGATCAAATATCTATTATATTAAGTAAATATATTTGTAATATTTCCGGTGCATTGAATAATATAATATATAAAGCTCTCTCATCTGATTATGTATTTAAAGCAGTTGTCACATTAGGTGCATTAAATAATAAAGCGGTAATAAAGGTAAGCCTTATAGGAACACAAGGGCATTTTATTTCTCATGCAGTCAGAGAGACTATCAGAACAGCAGGAATACAAAATGCGAAAGCTAAAAACTGGATGAGGCCCGGTATTGAAAAACGCTTATTTATAAGCAGAGCCAAAGGATATAAACTTGATAAGGAAGTAATTAAACCACGAATTGCATTTTTGGACAGAGATGAATTAAAAAAATATGATGACTTACCAGTGAAAGTGCGTGCAGAAAAATCGGGCAGTGCTTTTATGAGAGAAGATGAATATAGAAACAAACAATATGTGAAATGGCAGGAAAAATTAAAAAGTACCGGAAGTCAGTTAGGTCGGGGGTCAGGCGTACTATTAGGAACAACAATTGCGATTATTCAATTTAATAATCTGATGGTTTCTGCGAAATTCGAAGATACAAAATTGACACAAGATCAGGCAGAGGAGCAGATTAAATTTTTGGCTGGAATTGCCAGCTTGTTTGCAACAGTGCTGAAAACAGCTACAGCGGGTGCAAATGCCTACAATTTATTTTTACAGGGAAGATCCCAGCTTTCATTTATAAGAACATCCAGGATACTAAGGCAATTTGGACGTTTAATAAGAGGAGGCGGAAACGTTGCAGGTTTTGTTTTGTCATATTATGATATTATTCATGGTGCTGAAGAATGGGATAAAGGAAACTGTATGTTAGCAGTATCATTTTTTGTATCAGGAGGATCATCTCTTTGTTTAATTTTTATGAGTATATTTCCATTACCAGTTATTATATTTTTAGTAGTCGCTTTTATAGTATCAACTATCTATATTATATTTAATATCCAGGATGATATTCAAAAATGGCTTGAACGCTGTTTATGGCGTACTATACCGGATGAAAGAAAACCC
>NZ_CBCPJD010000009.1:0-171294 GCF_965118875.1 Morganella psychrotolerans | reverse complement strand
TGATACCTTTTTAATTCAGGGCTCTGCCAATATCAATTTACGCAGTATGGCATTTGATAGTGAGATTGCAGTGATATTACAGGATACGGATGATTTTTCGATAGTGAAGCCATTAAGAGAAAAGCTATGGGGATTGCATAAACGGACAGGGAATACAAACTCAGATTTGACAGAGGAATTTAAAGAGTGGGGAAACATTATAAAAGAAAATTCTATTAAAAAGAAAAATAAAATAAAATCGATTA
The DNA here is from genome assembly GCF_965118875.1 of Morganella psychrotolerans. Taxonomy (GTDB): domain Bacteria; phylum Pseudomonadota; class Gammaproteobacteria; order Enterobacterales; family Enterobacteriaceae; genus Morganella; species Morganella psychrotolerans_C. The sequence continues at coordinate 171,049 of NZ_CBCPJD010000009.1, read as the reverse complement.
GTTCATTAATTTATTTTGAAGATAAAACCATTAGCTTAAAAAATTCGGATTAGCCAATGAAAACACGGATAAATATTACATTATTATTGGGTATTATTTTACTGATAAGTTGTAAGCCAACGGATAAAAAGGAAGCCATTGTGACTCAAAAAATTGAGCCGGATTTAACTTTTACCTGTGTCTATGAAAAAGACACATTGCCGCCCATCGACCCTGAAGCTGATATTTGGTTTAAACAAGCGCGTGAGCTGGAAAAGGTGGATAAATATAAACGTGATTATACCAAAATTGGTGAACTTTACCGCAAAGCCGCCGAGCGTAATCACCCTAAAGCCATGCTGAACTTAAGTAACTTAATTAGTTATGGCAAAGTGCTACCGATAGCAGGGATAGGCCCTGCCCAAGAGGCCTGGGATATTAACCGAAAAATGGCAAAACTGAATATCAGCTATGGTTATTACCAAATGGGCCATTATCTGGACACGGGTTATGGCGTAGCTGCTGATCGCACAAAAGCGTTAGCTTATTTTCGCCAGGCAGCAGATTTAGGGAGCCCTGAAGCCCAATTTGTTATTGGGGATATATTTATATCACAACGACTATCCAATACAGACAACCCTGCCTATAGACCTAATATCGGAAAAGCCATGTTAGCTTGTGCTACGCAGCAAGGACATGGGGAAGCAGGATACAATCTGGCCGCGTATTCAAGAGATGTGGAAAAAAATATTGATAATACTTTAAAATTTTTTCAAATATCTGCAAAGAACGGGTATCGAATGGGAGCTTCGATGCTAAGTAAAGCATTTGCTTCAAATACAACACCTAAAGATTATTATTATCTCCCTATTAAACCCGATCCAGAACGTTCTGCCCGTTATGCTGCCATTATTAAAGAAATTGACGTATCTGATGAAATAGCTACGTTTCCTGATATTGATAAAATTGTTCCCCTTCCTCCCGCTGAATTACCTGAATGGGATGGCAGCTTTGAATATAAAAAACAGGCTGAGGGGCAATAATAAATATGATGACCTTTTTATCCTGTACTAAATTAATCACACACCGCCTGTTTAAATACAGTGTGCTGGTTTGGGGGTTATTGCTGCTTGTCAGTTGCAATCCTGTGGATAAAAAAGAAATAAATGTGAGTCAAAAAACAGAACCCGATTTAACCTTTACCTGTGTCTATGAAAAAGACACATTGCCGCCGGTTGATCCCGAAGCTGATATTTGGTTTAAACAAGCGCGCGAGCTGGAAAAGGTAGATAAATATAAACGCGATTACGCCCAAATAGGTGAACTTTACCGCAAAGCCGCCGAGCGTAATCACCCGAAAGCCATGCTGAACCTTAGTAATTTAATCAGCTATGGTAAAGTGCCGCCATTACCGGGAATAGGTCCCGCGCAAGAGGCGTGGGATATTAACCGAAAAATGGCAAAATTGAATATCAGCTATGGTTATTACCAAATGGGCCATTATCTGGACACGGGTTATGGCGTAGCTGCTGATCGCACAAAAGCGTTAGCTTATTTTCGCCAGGCGGCGGATTTAGGGAGCCCAGAGGGGCAATATGTTATTGGTGATATTTTCCTGGCTCAACGTTTATCTGATAGCGATAACCCTGCTTATCGCCCTGAGATTGGTAAAAAAATGCTTGATTGTGCTGCTAAGCAAGGAAATGGTGAAGCCGCGTACCAATTAGCTATATATTATCAAGATGTAGATAATGAATTAGGTATAGCCTTGAACTACTATCAGCTCGCTGTAAAAAATGGTTTCAGAACTTCGGCATCAACGTTTATGGAGGCGTTTAAGCCTGACATAAAAGAAAGTTCTATTTACTATCTACCAATAGCACCTGATCTTGAAAGATCCACCCGCTATAAGTCTATTGTTGCCGAAATTAGAAATAACCCTGACGCCCGTTTCCCTGATATTGATAAAATTGTTCCCCTTCCACCTGCTGCATTACCTGAATGGGATGGCAGCTTTGAATATAAAAAACAGGTTGAGGGGCAATAATCAATATGATGACCTTTTTATCCCGCACCAAGTCATTCACTCACAGTCTGTTTAAATACAGTGTGCTGGTTTGGGGGTTATTGCTGCTTATCAGCTGTAACCCGGAGGATAAAAAGGAAATCACAATAACGCAAAAAACAGAACCCGATTTAACCTTTACCTGTGTCTATGAAAAAGACACATTGCCCCCCATTGACCCTGAAGCGGATATTTGGTTCAAGCAAGCACGTGAGCTGGAAAAGGTGGATAAATATAAACGCGATTATAACAAAATTGGTGAACTTTACCGCAAAGCCGCAGAGCGTAATCACCCGAAAGCCATGCTGAACTTAAGTAATTTAATCAGCTACGGTAAAGTGCTGCCATTGCCGGGAATAGGTCCCGCGCAAGAGGCGTGGGATATTAACCGAAAAATGGCAAAATTGAGTATCAGCTATGGTTATTACCAAATGGGGCACTACCTTGATACCGGCTACGGCGTAGCTGCTGACCGCACAAAAGCGTTAGCTTATTTTCGCCAGGCGGCTGATTTAGGGAGCCCTGAAGCCCAATTTGTCATTGGTGATATTTTCCTTTCTAAAAGTCTGGATAATATGCAAAATAACCCAGCCTATCGCCCTGAAATTGGTAAAAAAATGCTGGATTGTGCAGTACAGCAACAACATGGAAAGGCTGCATACTATTTAGCAACATATTATTTAGATGTAGATAATGATTTAGATAACGGGATGAAATATCATCAATTAGCTGTAAAAAATGGTTATCGATCTTCAGCCTCAGCATTAGCAGAAGGTTTTAAGCCTAATGTAAATGAAAAATCAATGTATTATCTCCCCATTAAACCCGATCTTGAGCGTTCTGCGCGTTATGAAGCTATCAAATTAGAAATTAGAAATAACCCTGACGCCCGTTTTCCTGATATTGATAAAATCGTTCCCCTTCCTCCTGCTGAATTACCTGAATGGGATGGCAGCTTTGAATATAAAAAACAGGCTGAGGAGTAATAATAAATATGATGACCTTTTTATCCTGTACTAAATTAATCACACACCGCCTGTTTAAATACAGTGTGCTGGTTTGGGGCTTAACACCATCAGAAAGCTACCTTAAAAATATCTATTTTCTTTATGGTACAACAATTAGTGAGATTGAGATCAGAGGTGCGTTATTTCTTATTCTGCTTCAACGAATGGAAAAACAATCTGTTAATCAATAACAAGGATATTAAGATGCAGGCACTCGTTCGGTTAGGAGATAAAACAACCCATGGTGGTGAAGTGATCACTGCCTCGGGCTCTATAATGTATGGTAAGCCGGTAGCATTAGTCGGAGATAAAGTAAATTGCCCTGAAAAAGGCCATGGCGTGAATGCTATTTTACCCGGTTCAACACGTATATTAATATCAGGGCGCCAAGCTGCATTAAACGGTTTTCCGACAGAATGCGGCTGTACATTAATAGCCAGCCTGTCATCATCAGGAGAACAATCATGATGAGTTGGCGCACTCCCTCATTAGAACATCCGCCTGCCCCTGAAACACCACGCTTCATACTCTGGGTATTCATTATGTTAGTCGTGGGCATAACAGGGTTTGGTATTGGTGTTTATTTATCCGCAAATGAAATGCTGCCGGATACAATGAACAATATGATGATAATATTGGTATTCGCCGTGCTTCCTGCCCTTTTGATTCCTTCAATAGGATATTTTATTTATTCACTGGCCGTCTATCGCCATCAGTTATTTACTGACATGTTAGATGATTCCCACCAGGAATGGCGTTTATGGGCAGGAAAACATCTCGGATTATTAGCGCATTCCCGGCTGACTAAAATCAATGAAGAAAATAAAGATGGGCTGATATTATCATCATTACCACCGAATAAAGATAATGTACTGACACTCAATTTATTAAAATTACTGCCTTCATGGGAAAAAAAAGAAAAGGCAATCCAGACATTACTCACCCCTGTCGCGGAATATTATCATCAACACACACTAACCCAGCCAATTACATTTTATTGGCAAGCTGAACAGAGTGATACCGATTTAACTTCACTCATCAGGGAAGAAGCAACGCGTTTGTCATTAAATATTGAATCCATAGAACCACTTGCGTATGCAACGCTCGCTGAATGGTTGTCAGCACTCTATGAAGAACCTTTTGACCTTAAACTATATGCTATTCTTTCGTATCAATCCGATGATACAGATCTCAGTGAAGAGGCATCATGCTTACTTCTTTCCCCGCAAAAACTATACGAGCGCTTACATATTCCGGCTAACATAAAATTACTCCGACCGTTATCAACCGATATTAATGATTTTCCTCAGGCCTTAAAAATACAATGTGAGTTTCAGTTAACAGGTGCTCAATTAACTTCGGTTTGGCATAGCGGGGTCACTGACAATAACAAAAAAAAATGTACCGAAAGCTATTATCTTCAGGGTATAACCTGCATTTCAGAGCAACTTTACGATGCTGATACATTTTTAGGTAAAGGGGGCTGTGCCCGTCATGCTGCAACACTTTCTCTCGCGGGTGAGTATCCGAAAAATCAGCTTGTTGTTTATCAAAACCAGGAAACGCTGCTGCTACAACAAATACTATCCTGAAGCATTTAACTCTGTATCAATTGAAATTTTAGCCATTCATCATTACCAAACTTGTCAACTATCCGGAAATTCCGGATAGTTGAATCCGCAGTGTTTTAAATTTGTTTTAATAATTTAATGTCCAGCACATCAAGCTTCCCATCAATTTTATTAATTAATTCTTTAAAATGCGGCGTTTCATTATGCTCATCTAAAGCATGCTGTGACTTCCATATTTCAAAAAATACATAGGTTCCATCGTGTTGCATATCCTGATGTAACTCATATTTAATATTTCCGGCTTCCTGGCGGCTCGGTATTACAACGGCCTTGAGTGCATCATATACATCATCTTTGTATTCTTCTTTTGCTACCATTGTGGCAACAATACGGATCTCATTCATGTCCGGCTCCATCAGCTCTTAAAAAGACAAAATACACTATACGAACAGTGTTATAACAATATATAAATTAATAAATTTCAGCTATTAACGCTATCTCAACACAAACGCCGAATGGCAACTGAGCTACCGTATACGCATTACGACTGTGCTTTCCGGCTTCTCCGAATACATCATGCATTAATTGTGAACAGGCGTTAGCAACCACATGCGGCTCTGTAAAATTGAGAGTTCCGTTAACCATACAGTTTATATTCACTATTCTTTTTACCTTACCGAGGTCACTTAATGCCCCCTGCAATGTTCCGATTAAATCGATGGCAACTAACCGGGCTATCTTCGCCCCCTGTTCAGTCGTCATATCATCGCCAAGCTTACCAACGACTAACTGACCATCTATTTTGGGTATATGGCCAGATAATGTAATTAATTTATCAGAAATAACATAGGGTTCAAACTTTGCATCAGGTACAGTTACAGATGGTAATTCAATACCCAATGATTTTAAGCGGTCATATGCGTTCATGGATTACTCCCCTTATAATTAAAAATTAAACTATCCTGGCCTGCCTTCTTATTCGCTCATTTAATGGCGGCTGGTTCTGTGCTATTTTTGAGTTAACCTGTAGCTACCATCAATCAATGATTTAAGTTCAGACTCACTAAAACCATCATCCAGTTTTATGGTAATCCAGTGCTCTTTATTCATATGATACGCAGGAAAAACCCCCTCTTTTAAGCGAAGCGAACCGACCAGTTCAGGCTCAACCTTAACATCTACGATATCAATGATAGTCCCTGAATCACCCTCATGTAATTTATCCGCAGATACATCCATAATGAGTGCAAACCATTTAGAACTACCCTGATGTCTGAATACAACATAATTTGGGTACTTATCCCATGGATATTCAGGAGATACCCCATAATTATTTTGGATATAACTAATCAGATCATTCCTGTTCATGTTGCCACCTTAAAATGAATCATCAACTATTACAGTTAACGCCATTTATCGCAGTCAATCAAGCTGACTAAGCGGTTTTTGTACCTGCCAATAGTTTATGATGTAATACATGCAGATATACCACCGGCCCTGTCCACATAATAAATCGTTATTCACACCGACCTCCGGTTTTAAACAGGCGCTATTTATGCTTAGCTGATAGTACCTATTCACAACATGAGATTAGCTAAAGGAAAAACTCACTTTTTGAATTTCAGGTACAAAAAAATCCGCGAGTGATAGAAATGATCCCACACACAGCTTGGACGTACAGATGTGCGTGAGATTCATTCTGTGGCGGCATATATGAAAAAGACCCGTAATGCGCAACCCGTGAATGAATAATTGATTGAAACAGGTTATACCGATATCGCTACACTATCGCGTTAATGTATAAATATAATCGTCAAACGTTTTGCTACCTATCACATAATTATTTTCAGGCATCAGATCTGATATGAACCTCATAACATCACTATTCATATGCAACTCTTTAACAAATGGCCAATCAGTCTGAAGTATTTTTGTTAAAACAAAATCCATAAGCCCCTCCGGCGATACTGAACTACTATCATATCAAAATAGAGAAGCCTACCTGATTATGTTGTGATCTACGCTATCCGGACATTACGGAGAGTTAAACCTGTAAGCTCAAATTGAATTTCAGGCAGTAAAAAATTCCGGTATTCAATAGATTTCAGATACTCAGGAAGATAACAGGAGACGTTGAAATAGTGGGGAGGAGAGAGCAATGCATGACACATAACCAATTGATATATAGCAATTATTTAAGTTACTGGCTCGCGCCGGATCTTCCACCAACCCGTTTTTTTTACTCAACCGCTCCATCTGAAAATTTATATGTCGTTGTTCCAATAACTCCCAGTCCAGATGCACGATATAATTTCAGTTTCACTGTCCCATAAGCTGTTTTCACAGTTTTACTGTAATTCATCAACCTGTTTTTATTTTGGATATCACATATTTCTTCATAGCCACTAAACTGGCTGATATCAACACCAAGGCTGTCAATGTAGCTGATTTCTTTTTTAGTTTTATCACAGAGGGATTGGGTGTCTATTTCTTCATCTGAAGTAGAGACAACAACAGATACTAATTTTCCATTCCTGAAAACCAATGCAGTATCTTCATTCCAGTCATTAAATTGTTTTTTTTCTCCCAAAAAACAGACTAATTCTTCATTCGTCCCTTTGCATTTTTTTGCTTTAATAAGGCTGATTTCCTCGGGTTTATCCCCCCAATGCAACCCAAATGGAATATTCTCTTTTGACGATATTTCAGTTGCTGATGCAGTCGTACTCAACAACGTTAATGCTAATAAAATTATCTTTTTCATTATAAGATCCAGAATAATGGTTTTTGATTTTGCTTTAAATAAACATTAACATCATAACAAAATCTGTTCATTAAGATAAATCTGTTGGCAGCGCCAGCTTCCCCGCCGCAGTTTTCGTAATTTACTTTACAACCGGAAAGTACCGATAAATCGTCGATACTCACACACCATAGATAACAACATCAGCATGGCTCAGTAATGAAAATGAATTTTCCGGATCTGAGAATGGGTTCATTATTATATTTTTATAACTGTCACATGAAATATCTTTACCCATATTAAATACAATTACTTTATAATCATTAAAATTACCAAGACACTCTAATAACATGCCTATCTGATAGTCGGACAGGCATCTGTTATCCTGTGAGCCATACGGGTTAAGTATTAATATCTTTTCATCAATACTATTAGCAAAATCATGTCCTTTTGAAAAATTAACATCATCAAAGCAAAGAGATGTCTTAAAACCGATGCTGACACCTAAAAGAGAAAGCACATCGATCATTCGTCCGGATACATACTCAGCTTTATTGGCAATAATATTTGTGTCAAACATTGATATCTTTGGTTGATTAAAGCCTGTAGCATGATGTGGGTTGATGTATTTCAGCGATTTTTCCCGATAGTTTATTTAAGTATCATAGTCTGAAAAATCAATAACCAAATCAACTCTCAGATCACCTAATTTATTCTTTACATTACCTTCATCACTTTTATCAAAAATAATAACAACATCAACATTAATGACAGTTGGAAATAAAAATAACAACCTATCAGGAATGATAACGTAAACTTTAAATCCAGCGATTATCATCGCGTTAATAAATCCTGATGTTACAACGGCATCACCAACAGACTAATACACAAACCGATACCACCCCATCAGCATGATATAGGCATTTACCACAGATACAGATAATCCTGAACCATTGTTACCTATAGTTCCGGAGACTGTGTGATTATGACTGCCAATATTAACGATGTGAGAATGATCACCCCCTACCCCAGCTAGCTCAGGGTGAATCAATTCCTGATTTATGATTGTGATTTCACCTGGTATTTGTCGTCTTAGACCCGTGATCAACGTTTGATGTAGTGCCGGAAAAACTATGACTATGTAATGAGGTCAGAGATATTTACTTCCGCTGGTTTTGACAAGCAGGACAGTCCGCCGCCATCAGAGAGCTTATAATCTTTCTCTTTGGCTTTACTGGCATCAATTTGTTTACCGTGAGCTTCATAGAGGAGGTTGCTATCAAGAGATAACAGGAGACGCTAATTTTGCTGTAACGCTTGATTTATCAGGGTTTGAGAGACTTCACAGGATGGTGGGAGACGTTGAAATGGCGGAGGAGGAGAGAACAATACACATCAGTTAATCTACTGATATATAATAGTTATTTAAATTATAACTTTCATTCTATACAATTTTCTATACAACAAAGAACTGTACTGAGTTTCTTCTTGCGCCTCACTTAGCCACACCAATAAAAATTGTTGTATTGCAAAAATATCATCATTACAGTCAGGCGTTGCATATCTATCAACACGTTATTGATATTCAACTCTATGCGTCAGGTTACATTCATTTCGCTTTTCCATCTACCCCACCAACAAACAAGCTTGACATCTGCCCCCTCTGTTATTTACATTGCACTGTATATTTAACCAGTTAATTAAGAGGTGACCGCATGCTCCGTATTGATATTATTTTCAGCAGCAACCAAAAAGAGATGATGCCGCCAGGCATATTTAAGGCTCTGGAAAAGGAAATTGACCGAAAATTACGCGCTCAGTATCAGGATATGAACGTTCGTATTGCGTGGGGAACTAATGCATCGATGTCAGCAACTGGCGGGAAAAATGATAAGGATAATAAAAAAGTGAAGGAAATACTGCAGGAGATTATGGAGGATGACGGCTGGGTACCGGAAGTGGAAGGTGCTTCTGATGATGTAGAGTATTTTGATAAGTAACTGGCAGCCGCGCCGGATATCCACCAGCGCGGCTTTCATAATTTAGCTTGCAGCCGGAAAATACCGGTAAATCGTCGATACCCCCACCCCATAGATAACAGCCAGTTTCTGCCGTGAGTGACCCTTTGCCAATAGGCGGCTGATTTGCTCCCGGTCATTCTGTGTCAGTGCCGCAGGTCTGCCTCCAACTCTGCCCTGTGCTCTCGCTGCGGCTAATCCTGCCAGCGTCCGTTCCACTATCAGCTCACGTTCCATTTCTGCCAGCGCCGACATGACGTGGAAGAAAAAGCGCCCCATTGCAGTGCTGGTGTCGATACTGTCCGTCAGTGACCGGAAGTGTGCGCCGCGTTCGTGTAGATCAGATATCAGGGCTATCAGGTTTTTGACACTGCGCCCGAGTCTGTCCAGTTTCCACACAACTAATGTGTCTCCGGGTTGAATGGCTTTCAGTGCCCGTTTAAGTCCCGGTCTGACGGCTATTTTGCCACTCATTTTATCCTCAAAAATATGGTCACAATTTACGCTTATGAGCGCATTTCGCTGCAAGTCACTGTTTTGGTCAGTTGTTGATACGCGGATATAGCCGATGACCGTCATTGTTTTCCCTCATGTTTGCTGTAATGACGGGATTATTACGGATTTATCCTGTTATGGCTGTATTCCTGAAAACCTTGGTTTACCGGAAAAGTATCAGACGAAGGGGAATTATGCATCCGGAACAATATTTTATTACAGCGGTGGTGAAAGAGGTATTCACGGAAGTAACGGTGAAAGCCTCATTGTCGGCAATGCATCAGGTCATACCGGTGTTTATAAAGATGGCTGGTCATGGATGTTTAATGCTTCCGGCGTAATGATTTATGGTGATATTCCTGTTGCGAGAATTTCTGATTTAAATACAAAGCTGTTTGGTGTCGGACAGTCAGTACAGAATGTGACATCGCAGCGCAGTGTTGGCACCACATACAAAAATAATACAGGGAAGGCGATTTGCGTCTCTGCCGGTGGCACGGCAAAGGCAACCACTGACCCTGTATTCCTGTCTCTGGAAGTTGATGGTTATCTGATGGCAACAAGCAAGACAGCAACAGGGGGTGGGGGCAATGGTATGCCCCATGTCTATGTTTGCGGTACTGTGCTGCCGGGCTCGTCATATATCGTTAAAGACGGCACGGCGGGTAATGACAAAGTTGATTTAAAATTTTGGACGGAGGTGCGCTGATGGAAACCAACATCATTGAGCAACGTTTTTTTAAAGACGCTGAAAATACGGTTTTTTGTCTGGATATCATGCCGATGAATCAGGATTCATGGCAATCAGAAACTCAGGACGGCTGGCAGGAAATCAGCAAGAAAGAAGCCGATAAAATCAGAAATCCGCCGCTGACGAAAGGGCAACTGATTGAACAGGCAGAGGTCAAAAAGCAGTTTCTGATCGCAGAAGTCACCGCCGAAACAGAAATGCTCCGGACAAAACTCGCACTTGGCCGAATCAAAGAAGATGAAAAGGCGCTGTTAAACGCCTGGCTGGATTATCTGGATGAACTGGAAGCAGTGGACGTATCCACCGCTCCCGATATTATCTGGCCGGTTAAGCCGGTGGCATAGGCCATATCACATCAGCCCCGGGTGATGTATCAACACGATTTAGCATCACCCGGTATTTTTTCCATTCTTTCAACAGGGCTTCTTCTTCTGGTGTCGCCATGTCCAGATCGACGGCATCCTGAAGCGGGGCAATCACTGTGGTAGCCCTTGATAGCAATCGCTGCTTCTGTATTTCAGCCGCGGCGATCATTTGTTCTGGTGTGGGCGGTGGCATATTAACCCATGCCGGTTTTCCTTTAAGAACGCCGCGTACCTTACCATCGGGTGGTGTTCCGGAAAATTCAGCAAACACATTATTCTCTACGTTCACCAAATCATCCGGCAATGTTCCGGCATCCCGGTAATCATCAAGCATCGCCTCCGGATAAAAGCTGACCGTTGACGGGCTGAAAAAATACTCTGGTTTATTTTCTGTCTTCATTAGTAACCCAATGCCTCCCAATATGCCGGATAATTTTCATTCCCGCCGTGGTACAACTGAACACCGGACAACCCCGGTTCGCCGGTATAAACGGACTCATTACTGCCGGTTGTGGTCGCCGATGACCGTATTAACAGCATCCCCACGCCAGTACACTTTGACGGGAACGGAATAGGGAATTTAGCCGGATAGCCATTGCCGGCAGCAAAAGGTGTTGTTCGCCCCCACTGACGTATAAGTCCGGTATTCTCATCTTTCTCGTACCCGCTATCGCCTTTAATGATTGTCCTGATCCTGCTGTATCTGGCATCAAATGTTGAATAGTTTGATAATTCCAGCGTACCGTTAATGTAGGTGTCTTTATTCAGAGATATGCCGTTCACATGCAGGGATACCTCCGCACCTGTCAGGTAGTTCCTGAAATATATGGCACTTCCGCCATCAGTGGGATTACCGATGAACCATACCGCTTTATTTTCACTATCTCTTCCCTGGATATAACAGGAGCCATTTTTAGTGGTCGGGAGTATGACAAATGCTGGGCCATCCTGTTTGATAGACAATGGTCCGGTCAGCGTCCCGCCGGTAAGCTCAAGAGATTTAGCGAGAGCTTTCGTCACGCCATCCTGACTCATTACTTCCGTTTTCGATGTACCTGTCGTCTGCTTCAGCCCACTTTTAGCCGCTTCCCCCAAACCAAGGTTTTCGATAAACTTCGGCTTGTCCGGGATATCTGCGCCGTTCTGGTCTTTGGTGAGTTTTTTCTTTAAATCTTCAACAGTGGCATAGTTCCCGCCGGTGATGATTTTGCTGATCGCTTCCGAAAGCTGGTTATCGTTGTTTTTATCCTGCGGAATACCGGCTTTTGTCAGCACGCCGAGAATTTCCCGCTGAACTGAATTCAGCCAGCCTGATTCAAGGACAGTGGGCGGAATACCGGCGGCTACGTTGCCGTTGGTCCATTCGCCGTTTTTGTCGGCGGTACTGGTGACATCACCAATTTTTTTCATAACAAAGCCTCACTCAGTGAAGGTGATAATAATTCGTTAAAATTCGGGGTCTATTGGTCGTAACCGACCTGAAGAATGGTATGGGACGGGGAAATCTGGTTAAACTGACACTCAAGGTAGTGTTCACCCCAGGAGCGCAACGGGTCGCCGCAATAACTGCCGCCGGCAACGGCACAGGTCACTTTGGTGTTACCGGCATTAATGCGCCAGACAAACGGCCATTCATCACCGTTCAGGGCATCGCCGCAAGCTGACAGCCCCGCGCGCGCCTGCCGGAATTCCGTGATAGTGATGTTGTAGCCCATTTCTGCTGCCAGACTGATGTAATAGGGTTTTGACATCCCGCCCGTGCGCAGCAGTTTTGACAGTACCGCGGATTGCCGTTTCGGGATCGTATCAATTTCACCGATAGCGCAATCATCCGGAAGTCCCAGCGTCTTTTCCCACTCGGGCAGCAATACAGAGGCTGTTTTCGGAAACGCACCCTCCAGCAACTGAACCGCGTCATTGTCTGATGCCTCGTAACTGCCTGCCAGCGCCCGCAGGACCGAATGCATATCCGAACCCGGACGCCAGTCCCATGCCATGCCCTGTGGTGCGAGTCCGATCATTGCCTGCGTATAGTCGTTTGTGGTGTAACTCATAAATAGGTTATCTCCCCGCGCTGTGCCAGCTCACCGACTCCCAACTCAATATTTTTGACTGGTTTCTTCAGCACAAAACCGGTGGTGCCGGGAATATCGGCAATCGCATACTGCAGGTCGGAAAGATAGATTTTTGCGCCGCCGGTCGGGTCACTGTCACGGAAAAAAACATTATCAATTGCCAGGCTGATTTGCTGATGTAATTCCGAGGTTGCCCGGCTCAGCCCCTCAATTTCAAAATCTATTTTTTTCGCTATAGGAGAACATACCCACACCAGCGCCGTTACCGTCTGCACATCCCAGATATGATCTGCCACACGTAACTGATCGCCGGTTGCGTGAACGGCATACACTTCTTTGGTTGCCGGTCCGTCAGTGCCCTGCGGAAAGCCACCGTTATTATTATCGTCACACATAATATAAATGCCGACCGTTCCGGCGCCCATCAGGCGGCGCTTTACCCACGCGCGGGTGATGCCGGGGACTTCTTTCGCCCATCCGGTATAGTCGGTGTCACTGCCGCCCTGAGGGGGTTTCTGGTAAGCATGCAGAACACGTTGCCGGAACGCCTCTTCATCTTCAATATTACTGCCGCCCGTGATGGGCTCACCGGTAATACACTCTGAAGACACACCGCTTACCGCGATATCCGGCGTCAGTTTTGTGCCTGAGGGGGAATTGCCTGCCGCCCCGCCGCCCTGCATGTCAGTTTCAAGCCCCGGCAGTACTGCCTCAATCTGAGCAACGCCTTTTCCGTCAGCCCCGATCCGGACTTCCGACACAATACGGTACTGATAGCTGTCGCCCCGGGTCAGCAGACTGCCTGCCGGGATCACGCTGCCGAGTACGCCATTAAACTGCACGTTCGGGCAGGTCGCTTTTGACGGTGGCTTACGGTACACCTGTTTCATTGCCCCCCATCCTGCCAGATGCTCATCTGTTGCAGTAAACGGGGTTGCCTGTTTTGCAATGTAATCGAGATAGGCATAATGCAGATGTGCCATACCGGCATCCATATCAGCCAGCACCCGCATGTTGGAGAACCGCAGCAGCGCACCGGGTTCTTTCAGCTCGTTACGCAGGAAGTTTTGATTCTGCTCCCGCAGCTCCGTCAGTGTTTTACGCTTAAACGGCATTTAATTTTTCTCCCATACCCAGTAATACCGCAGATCTTCCGCACCCGTATCAGGACGGTGATAACGGATCACCATATTCAGCCGTTGCGGCCACACGATTTGTGTTCTGATCTCAATGTCCGATACCACACCGTCTTTTACCATCCACGCCAGTGCTTCACGGGCGTAATCTTCCGCTTTCCGGGCGACCTGAGTGGTCAGTTTCTGCCGCCGGAGCAGCCAGAGACGGGAGCCGATAAAATCCTCTGTTCCGGTATCTGCCCACCAGCCGCGCCGGTGTTCGTCATCATAATCATCATCACTGCGTGCCTGCCTGTCAGTGAACAAACTGATTATCATGGCAGACTGCAAATCATCCCCGGAGAGTAAATCCCCGTTGCCGGACAGCCAGTCCGCCCGCAGGGTATCCGCGTTCCACCAGGTGGAAATATCAGACATCAGACTGTCTCCTTAATGGCTTCACTGGTTACTGAGCTGTTGCCGGACTCGACGTTTTTCACTTCATGATCATGTTTGTTATAACTGTCGCGCAGGGCTTTCAGGGTGGACGGGTTACTTTCATAGTGATCAATCACATCACCGGACACCTTCAGCAGCGGCGTATTCAGCACCACTTCTGTTTTTGCATTTACCGTGACTTTGTCGGCGTTGTTAACAATCACATCTTTGTTATTTGCCTCAATCACCACGCCCTCTTCTGTGAGGTGGATATACATCCCCCACAGGTTGTACACCACGCTTTCGCCGGGACTGAGTCCGACATGCCGCGAACCGGGATGGTTGCTGGCAATGACCACCGCGCCGGAACGGTTGCCGCCGAGATAACCAATAAGCACATCCGACCCCGGTGGCAGTGAGGATGAAAAACCAAATTCTGTCATGCGGTAAGTGCCATCGCGGACTTCCAGCGCGGTGCTGTACTGGATGGTCTGAATAGCACCGTCATCTTTGGTGATGCTGGATTTTCCCGCGCCTAGCATCATCGACATACGGGTCTGTAAATCGCGGATCTGGTCGCTCATTGTCACACCCTTATCACCTGGTAAAATTCATACGGTTCGGCAATGAATGCTTCCGGCGGCATCAGCTGCAATGTGGCGCGTGTCCCGCCCGCATCCCGCATATAGGTCACATCCGATAGCGTCCAGAACTTATCCGTCACCCCGAGTGCCGGGATGTTTATCGGGATCAGCGTATTCGGCTCCCACAGTTTTCCGGACGAATCCCGCCAGCTGTCTACCACCACACTCAGGATTTTGGAACGACCGTAGCGACGGTTCATTTCCCAGTCGATGCTCTCCTGCTCCCGTTTTGCGGTGATCAGAGTGCTTTCGACAATAGTGATGTAATTCCGGTAGCGCATTTTCTCTGCCTGCGGGTCGCGCGCGTGTGCGTTCTGCACCGCTGAGGAGTCCCCTGAAAATGGCGTAACCGACAGTGACACCCCGATATAATCGGAATAGCGTTCTGCCATCGAGTCTGAGTAATCAGCGCTTTCGATGTTCTTTCCCTGCTCCACACCGCTGGCCGCCACTTCATCACTGACGCGGGTCAGCAGCAGATTACCGTCCGGACGCTCGTAATACAGTAATGCGGAGTACCGGCAACAGCGTTCGATCACCTGCTGGCAAACCTCGCCCCAGTTCAGGGTAAATTGTGGGATAACTTGTAATCCTCCATCAGGAATAGTGCTTATTACCTCTATGCCGTACCACTTCGCCAACTTTTGCGCGATTTGCAGGGCGGTTGACTGGCTGATCACGTTATTGGGCCAGTTCGCTGAGCAGTCCACTAAATCCTGACACTTACCGCGTCCGGACACGCTTATCTGATGCTGATTTTTATTGATCTGCCCGTTCCATGTATCGATATAGCCGGTGACCACCCGGTCATCACCGAGAAAGACTTCGCACGGGTCGCCGGGGTTGACCAGTTGCTTTTCATCCGTTGCCGGGTAGTAATCCATCAGGCTGATTTCAAAATCATTCGGTAACCGTTCCGTGCCACGTGTCACGCGCACACTGTCCCAGCCGGAGATCCGTTTGCCGTTTATCACCAGCGATAATTCATCACTTTTTTTCGTGTCTTCAGTCATTTTTTCAGTGCCTTAAACCGGGGCGGCATAAATGCCGGGTGGCGGGGACGAATTTCCATAATCAGTTCATCGCTGCGGGTCGCATCCTGATACAGCCGGTTGGCAATATTCAGGGACGGCAGAACAGACGGCAGCTTATAGTCTGACAACCGCCCGCGCTCAGAGCCTTTGTCGGTGAAGAAGATAATCACCTGCTCCCGCTGGTTCAGCAGGGAGAGATAAATATCATCCAGTGCCAGATCGCCGGTGATGGTCATCGCACCATCCAGTGAGTCGCATACATCACGCTGATATCCGGCTGCTTCATTGCTGTTTGTCGGGTCACATTGCCCGGCAACGGTCGCCAGTGCAGACGATGCCAGTGCCACCAGCATCATTTCCATCAGCGCGGCGATTTTCTTATCCTGCTGCGTCTGCTGATATTCCATGTCACGGAACCGGGAGAGCGCATCCAGAATTTGCATCTTCTGACCAGTATCGCCGCCCATGGTGATCAGCACCACAAACACCTGTTGTATCTGTGCCACGGTATCTTCCAGTGTGACAGCATCACTGACCGCGCTCAGGGTGTCATCCAGCGTTTGCCGGTCAATGACTGCCTGGTTAAGCGTTTTATTGATAACGTCCCGGTCGTCTGCGTCACTCTGGTTTATCCGCTTACCGGTCGCGCCCGAAACCGAACCGCCGGCACTGCCTTTCTGATAGCGTCCGTATTTGCTGCTGCCGAATGTGCTGCTCAGTGCATTGCTGAGGTTGGTTACTTCATTCACTGAGCTGTTGACCATATTTATCCAGAAGTCCGCCGTCTGCCTGACGGTTTTCATCATCTGCGTAACAGAGCGGATTTCTCCTTTGATCATGGCGATCGTTTTCAGGGTGGTATTTGCTGCCTGTTTCAGCCATTGCCCGAAGGTGAGCTCCCCGGTTTTTTCGCTGCCGGTAATGGCGAACACTTTTAGTCCGGACTCAATAACCACCAGTTCAAATTCAAATACCCGTCCGCTTTCGGCATTCTCACTGACACGTAATCCGCTTTCAGTCACACTGACCGTCATTTCGCCGAGTGTCGGATGAACCAGCGTCCCGGTTTCTCCCGCCTCACAAGCGGCGATCAGATTGTCACGCTGCGCGATAACGTCCGGTGCGTCATAGACGAGGCTGTCCTGAATCAGAAAGCCTTTGATAGTGATGCGGCGGTTACTGCGCCCCATGTCTTCTATCCAGGACTGATCGCGGTACGGGTATTCATGTATTGCCTGACGGCGACCGAATACACTTTCACCGCTGAGTACACCGAACGGCACACCCCGGAATGAAGCCTGTAACAGGTGTTCTGACCATATCCAGCCCGGCTCAGTGCCGAGCAGATCGGATATGGCGTCTTTTAGGATTGGCATGCTTAAGCTCCGGGAATGAAAAAAGCCGCACAAGGCGGCTTTATATAACGAACTTAACGTAGTTATCGATTACTCGTTCAGTAACTTCCCATCATATCTTGGTGGTTTAAAGCTTTCTGTGCCAACCACACTATCAAGAAAATTAATGTTATTGTCATACTCAGGGACAGGTTGACCCTGCGCTGATTCTATATCAGGTGTATCTTCTTGACTATCTTGTTGATTATTCAAAATAAAACCTCATTCACACGGAGAAATGAAAAGATATAACCGTTATAACAAAAACAATAAATATAATACCAGAATATGCTATCTCTTCTTCTGCAAATTTAACAAATTTTGCTTTTTCTTCATGAAATGAACTCAATTGTTTTGTATTCTCAAATATTTTTTTTGCTATAGCTATTTTGGCATCACGGAAAGCCAAATCACTACTCATAATGAAATTACGTATTCCATCACCATCACTAGAAAGTACCTTTAGTGGTCTTGTGGTTATTGATGCTAAAATATGACCCCATGCGCAGCACAATATAATAGAAACCAGAAGTAACTCCCCACATACAACCCAAGTCATAAAATCATACTTATAAGGTGAAAATATATCATCTTTATATGACCTCAATAAAAATATAAGAACCGTAATAATAACACTGATGATAGTTAATAATTTCATGGCCTTATCTTCTAATCGCCTATATTTTTCTAGCTTTTCTTTATGTATCTGTACTGCGTAATCATATAAGAAATTAGCCTTTTCGTTAACTTCATCAACCTTTGAAGCTGCTGGGATTACTTGGGATTTATTTTTCATTTAACTCTCTAATAAATTAACAACATTCAATTAGATGAAATTTTAATTACTTTTGCATCTAACTCTTAATCTCCAATCAGGGTCATCAGTTTCAGCTTCACAAATTACCTTTCCTTCCGGCGATACAATATAGTCAATGTACTCTCGTCCTTTACCTTCTATATAAACACCGCGAGTTACTATTAGGTATCTGAAAAATTTCTCTCTATCCTTGGCTGTCAGAGTCGACATCACATGATATTTAATACTCCCATCTATTATAAATTTTTCTTTTACTTTACTGTAATCACCATCGAAAGGAACTTCAAATGCATGAATTGCCATGCTCGTCGCCCACGCTGGAGATTCAAAATAAACGATTCCTTTTTCAAAGTCATAACTTGTAAACCTCATGTCAGTTAATTCTTTTTCAGGATGATCGTTAGAATAATATTCTTTAATAAAGTCATACTTTACAGGCTGACCGAGTGCATTTATGAATATTGCTCTTATTCTGCTTTTTGCTTTATATGATTTTGGATTTATTTCATTCAATGTTATCAGTGCTAAAGCTTTATTTTTCTCAGGAAATATAAATGTTGTTGCTTCCATCCCATCACCAGTGGCCCAACTTGTCACATCCCTTCCCTTGTAACAAATTTTCCCATTAACACTCTTATCAAGCATATAATTTGCATCAGGAAAGGAAAAGTTTTCATCACCCCTTCTCTGGTAATCTTCAGTGCAGGATACAGACCAAGCATTCAGAGATAAAAACATAGTAAAAAGAATTAACACTAATCGCATATCATTCCCTTTCAAGATAATAAATAATTGGAAAATGATAGCACGGTTCATGGCATATTCATCGCTGTTGTAACCCGCCCTTTCGGTTTCGTGTTAACAGTCTGCCGTGTACCGGTTTCTGGGTTAATGAAGGTTATTTCAATAGGAATACTTTCCCGCCCAGCGGTAAGGGATTCCCGGATAGCTTTGGCAATAGAATCAACTAGTTCCTGACCGCTTAATTGCTCTGTCTGGTTAATTACCGGTGAGAATTGGTTTGCCTCCCATTGCTCACGCTGCTCCAGTAATCTGGATGGGTTTCGCTTTCCCGCCCACCGAGGGCTATTCACTGCATCATCTACTGACTCCATCATTTCATTATAGGAGTATGGCTGGTAGCCCGATTCCTTTTTAATGATACCGTTCATCATTTGCAATAATATTTTAGGATCATACATATCCAGTGGTGTATTTGGTGTCACCCCCATGTGCTTTGTCAAATGCTGAATATAGCCGTCGGTATCATTATTGTCAGAACCTGGTGCGTAATCATTCAGGATGCCACCGATAGTGTTATTACCACGATCCATATATAATAATAACTGCCGAGCGAGAGCTGCACGCCCGTCATTTTCATCCTTTAGAATACCAAATCCTTTTTTGTTACCCTGCGCATCAACACCTTCGCGATCTCTACCAATCTCATTATTTGTCCAGCGCACATTACCCTGGTTGTTATTACGAAATGCACGAACGTTTGGATCATAGCCACTATCCTGTTTCCAACCTTCTGGCGCGTTTGCCCGTTGTCGCTCTTCTGCCTCTTTTTCCTGTGTTTTTTTTGCAGACTCCCGCTCTTTCGCCCATTCTTCATAGTTTTTACGGATATCATCAGTCATGATACCGAAATCTACCATCGACTGATCCCACATCCCCAACTTTCCGTAAAGCTCCGGCGTATTGTAGGTGGTTCGGAGAATATCCGAATCATTGTCGTGCAGAAAACCCATCGTCTGCATCAGGGCAACATTATCAGGACCATGAGTTAGTATTTGCTCTACACCATTCAAGCCGTCAATTACTGACTCATCAGAAAGTAATGCCCCAGCAACAGCATCCCCGGTTTTTGTTTTTGCTCCCTCATATGCCGCTGAAATATTTTTAAGGACCACATCCATTTTACTCAGTTGCTCAACAACAGCGTCATCACGCGTATGCCCCATCTGATCTGACTTATCCAGCCGCTTCTGTAGAATTCCTTCACGGATCAGGGCAAGCACCTCAGGAGATAACCCGAGCTTGCTTTGTAGCTCGGCATTACGACTTTCAGGGATATTTTGAATCGCTTTTTCCAGGCTAAACAATGTTTTTGTCAGATCAACACTACCGTCTTCACGCTGAATGATACTGGCACCAATGCTCCGGATGGTCGCCAGTAATTCGTTATTATTTCCTCTTACTGCGTCATTCAGGGCACCGTACAAACTTTCAAATGACTGGCGGGCATCATTTTCTGTAGATCCTTTTTGAATAAGGGTGCCCGTAAGACGAGTGCCCTCTTCAACGCTCATTCCCATATTTTTGGCACTGGTTGAGACTTCAGTGGCTTTCTTGGCTTGTTCCGGTATCTGGCTGACCATTTGATACCCGGCATACCCTATCGCACCAATACCGCCGATTTTCTTCGCCATCCCCATGTACTTGCCGGACAGCTCGCCGAAGTTTTTTAGTGGCGGGATCATATCTCCGATACTTTGAGCGCCTTTTTTAGAGAAATCGGACATATCACGAATTCTGTCGCCGACATCCCGCAATCCGGAAATTGACTCATCACCGCCCATTTTAAGGCTTTCGCGCACATCCTTTAAAACAGGACGAAGCTTATTTAATTCCGCTTCAATATTGGCAATTTCCTGACTGGCCTGATCATCGGCATTCAGTTCAAAATCAAAGGTATTTCCCGCCATCATTGCTGCCTCATTTTGTTAATACGGGCCGCCTGTGAAGCCCACCACAACAACCGGCTGGGAGCCATATTCCATGCATCACCCGGCCCCCACCGGAAAAAGTACGTTAAATCTGCACCTATTTGTTGATATTTTTGCCAGGCGTTAAAGTCAAAAAACTCATCAGGAAATCACGGCATTCCACAAAGTCAGAAATTGCCATTCTCTTAACTACCTGATCCGGTACCCCGCTGACCAGCACAATCAGCAGACGCATAGCCGGAAGAGAGCCAATCGTTTTATCCATCTCGTTATAAAACTGTTCCACTTCAAACAGACACGGCTCACGCAGGTTAATTTCCTCATAACGGGTATTACCGTCATTGGATTCCAGTGCTTTACTCAAAATAATGGTTTTAGTTGTTTCCACGATCAGTTCTCCGTTACCGTTCTGCCTTCGAAGCGCACGTCAAATACGGCATCTTCACTTTTTACTTCCTGGGTCTGAACCACCCAAAGCCCTTCACCAATGATAGTTTTACCGTTCGCCAGCTCTGCCACCACGTTGACATTGGTCATGTCGTTAAAATCAGCGACCGTAGTACCGCCGGAATCGCGGACACTCATCGAAATAAAGCCGGGTGACGGCTTTTCTTTATAGCCGTGCACCGAATCCATCCCGGTCAGGGTTTCGCGGGTCACTTTTGACGGGCTGTAGGTAAAATCAGCCGCCACCATAATTGACATACCGTTGACGGAGACATGGGCCGTTCCCGCCAGGCGGTTTGATGTATCGCCCATAGATTTTTCCTTAGTTGCCCGGCATCAGGCGAAACTGATTAAGCAGCGCAAACACACGCAGCTGATTGATGAGAGTACCGGTCCAGAGAACATCGACACGGTTCGGGTTCTGGCTATTACGCTCGACTTTCAGCCCTTTGGCGAAGCCTTTCGCATCCTGCACATGCCCGTTAAATTCCAGAAAACCATACTGTGCGATCAGTTCTGCGCGGATGATGTTCGGGGTGACAATCGCCGCACCCGGCGCAAAACGGGTGCCGTCAGCTGCCAGTTTCATACGACCGAATTTACTGGTCACCTGAGTGCGCAGGTAGCGGGAAACAAACATCAGCAGATACAGAGTTTCGACCTGTAAATAACTGTCGTCATTGTCGCCGTATGCATTTTTCTGGTAGGTGGTGATGATGTTTTCGATACGGACAGTGCCGTCATCATCCACTGTGAACGTGGAAATCCCGCTGTACAGCAGGTTATTACGCTCAGTCAGGGTTAACTGTTTGGTGTTGTCCGGCGGCAGTACACCGCTGACCGTCAGAGTCTGTAGTGGTCTGCCCGGGTCATTACGCAGGCTCTGCGCAATCGCACCGACATACGCCGCGCTCCACTGATATACCGGAGACGGGGATTCCGTGACACCGAGCAGGGAGGCATGCTGGTCATTACGTTTTTCACCGAAATCAGCCAACTGACCATAAGTGCCGGAAATGGCACCGTAGCTATGACCATATAACTGCTGATCCCACGCCCAGCGACCGCCGTTGTCCGACAAAAAGTCTTTGACTGCATCGAGCGCTGCAGTATCGGTGTACGGGTTGACGATAAAATCAAAGGACCGGTCTTTCAGATTTGCCAGACCGGTGAGCAGATCCGGCGCACCGTTACCGCCGGTCATTGCCGTGATGGTCATTTCAAAGCCGGACGGTGTGCTTTCCCCGCCCATCTGCCCGCGATAGTTCAGGCGGATATCAATCCCGTTACCGTGTGCGCCTTTGTTTTTGGCGGTCAGGGTGACGGTGTCAGTCTCTGCGACAGCGGTGACAGGTAAATCTGCATTGCGGTTAATGACCGTTGCCAATCCGGCGGCAATCACATTGATATCGTCCGTGGCCACAACGGCGAGTTGCACCCGGATACCGGCGATATACAGGGAAATAACCCCGGTGTTATTGGCGGCACTGGTGATTTTCAGGCTGCCCGTTGCTGCTGTCTGTGTTTTGGTATCGCTCAGCGGTATCGCCCACACTTCACCGGCAGTATCGTTGCGAAAATAGGCTTCGGCTTCCGTGTGAAGCACAGAGCCACGCCCGAAACGCTCGGCGGCCTGTGTTCCCGAGCTGATACGCTCAGGGATACTGTCCTCACCTGCTGAACCATCCAGCATCTGTCCGATTAACAGGGTGCGCTGCGTGGCGGTGGCAGTGTTTGCCATCGAGTTATCGAACTCAACGAAAAACAACGGGGTACGCAGGTTATTAGGAATTTTGGCAAATGGCACTGTCATGCTTTTTGCTCCTTCGCTTTCTGAGGATTAACCGGCACGACATCGCCTTGTTGTAAGCGTGCGCGCCAGAATACGTTATCGGGTACGTCCTGCCCGGATTCAGGCAAAAACTCCCCTTTGACCGGACAGCGGACGCTGCGGCCTGTTACGGGTTTTACAAGCATGGTTGCTCCTGATTAAGGCAGGTCAATACTGACGTGATGTTCTGGTGAGCCGTCCGGCTGCTGAATGTTGATGTCGATACCAGTGAGCGGATCCCCGTCAACCGGGTAAAATTCTTCCGGTCCCTGGTAGTATTCGATATCGATGTCCATCAGCAACTGCGCCATGTGACCTTCACCGGCAGCGCTGATGACTATCTGAGAACGGACTTCCGGAAATTGCTGGATTTGCCGGGTTAATTCATAACTGTTGATCACCGCCCGTTCAATCTGTTCACGCAGGGATTCCAGCGCGAGTTCAGCTTTTATGGCACCGTCCAAATCCTCACCGTCAAATTCCTCCAGGCGACCGGTAACGCGCACCGTGGTAACGGTATTGAACTGCGGTACGTTGCGCCCGAGGGATTTTTTGTGGTCAAAGGGTGTCTGCACGATAATGCAGGGGTATTCCGCGCCCGTTGTCGGCCAGTCCTGCGGGGAATACACGCGGTCTTCTGCGTTAGTTTTCCCCTTCAGGGCGGCGACAACCAGTTCACGGACTCTGGCTGCGTTCATTATTTCACCTTATTCAGAAGCAGGTGGGTTCCACCGTGACTGTCCGGCTGCACGTCATACACTACAAACAGGGTGCCGACGCTGTAAATAAATACCCGATCCCCTTTCTGCGGCGATGCTTTAAAAATCACATCGCGCACACCGAGGATAGGTTTTGTGGTATTTATGCCGCTTTCGTCGTCCGTGCTTTCGTAATTCTGAAAATAAGCGCGGTCAAAAATGCCGTCGATATCATAAGGCTCAGTACCGTTGGCACTTTTACCCGGCTCCCACCGGGCTTTTTCAGCGAATACGTTATGCAGCGGGTTCAGCAGGTGCTTATCCCAGTCAACGCCCATTGATGGTTACCGTGCCGGGCGGATTGGCTTTCGCTAATTTTGCCTGCACAGCCTCCAGCGTCATGATCACCCCGAGACTCAGCAGGCGGGCTGCGTCGTCTTCATCCGGTGTAATCTGCTGGTTTTCGTGGTACATAACGCCGTTATGCTGAACACAGCGGCCTTTAATAACGACATAGATACCGGCTGAGTCCTGATCCTGTCTCGTGTCGGATTCAGGATCAAAAACAGACGCCCCACCGCCGGATTTGATGCCGGTATTCTGTGCTGATGTGGTTTCATTACCCTGATTATCACCGGTAACGTCCTGCAGTAACGCCGGATTAACCTGATCGGGTACCATCAGTTCGGGCGGCAGGCCGCCCGGTTCCTGTGGTTTCTCCGGCGTATTTTTTTTATTCGCCATCAAATCCCCCTGTTAAACCACAACGGCACACAATGATGCGTTAACGCGGCTCGGAATAACCAGCGGTGCAGACTGCATCATCAGCATGCGCTGTGCCGGGTCATGCTCCAGCCATGACTTTGGCGCGTATGCCATCGGGCCATAGTTGAATGCCGGGTCAATAATTGCGCCGAATGCACGGGTTCCCATCAGGTCAGCACCGGACATAATCACTGAGCCATCCGTGATCATTGGTTTTTCTTTTCCGTCGAGCGGATCGATAAACCAGTCGTTGTACACCCACAGGTCATAGTTACCCCAGCGGCCTTTATACACAGCGCCTTTCTGAACCTGAGTACCCGGGTTAATCTGGTTACCAAACGGAGAAAGCGCGGGGAATACAATGGCGCTGTCTTTAATTGATGTGTCCAGACGGAAAGCTTTCCACGATTTGGTGGTGAACACGATATCTGTCGCCACCGCCCCGGATTCTTTCAGCATGGCCTGCGCCCAGTCTTCGATATCGTCAGTCGGTTTGGTGTTGGTTTCACCGATATTCACTTTTACCGGCCACTTATCAGCGCCGCTCAGAGCGATAGTCAGGTTCGCTGAGCGACCAAAATCCACTACCTGAGTTTCGTACCCGTCACCGGTTACGGTTACCGTGCCGGTCTGGAGTGCGCTGGATGCCATCCATTCCAGGCGACGGTTAATCATGTCAATCTGATCTGCCAGTTCAAGCTGTACATTCAGCATTTCACGCTCAGCAGCGGTGTACTGCCCACCGATACGCTCACCAATCTGACGGCGGATGGGCTTGCGCAGATCCGGCGCGCGCTTATCTTTGATGTAAGCCGGTTTAAAGCTGTTTGTCTGGAACTTGCGGGATTCAACCAACTTGCCTTCCACCAGCGGAGAAACAAACGGTGCCAGGCGGCGCAGACCGACATCCACATCAATGGAAACTTCTTCAGTATCGGATTCCACGATGTTCGGGAAAAACTTATCCAGCAGCCAGTTCTGACTGGTCATCAGATTCGGGACAACCTGGATTAATACGTTAGTGTCGAAAATATTCATACTTTTTCTCGTATAAAAGACGTCAAAATGCCTGCCATTGCTGACATCAGGACGTCTGTATTAAAGGGAGGGGATCAGGCTGTTACACTGTCGCGCAGAAAAACAGAGAACGGGCGCAGTGCATCTTTCAGTTCTGCCGCAGTCCAGGCGGCATCAAAGATAATGCGGTTTTGGTTAAACTCGCCCATCAGATAAACACCACCGGACACGCTGTCTTCCGTGGTATCAACATCATCCACCAGAATAGCGCACGGGATTTCACTGCCGTCTTCCGCGGCTTTCTTACTCAGCACGTATTCGCCGGAGGCCTTGACCTTACCGAGAATCGTGCCACGCTTCAGAATGCCGGCTTTGGCGATAATGCCGGTGTCAGTGACAACCTGCAACGGACCGGAAATAAGCTGATCCGGATTGAATACCGCCTGACGTGCGCCTGGCTGAAACGGGTTTTGTGAAAACTGTTCCATTATTTCGCTCCCTTATTGGTGTTATAAAGAGTGGTCATTTGCTGAACCAATGCATCCGCTGAACCGCGTACCGGAGCCTGAGCATCGGGATTAATCCGCACCTGTTGCTCTGCACGCATACGGCTGTCGAGTGATGCGCGCTGCGTGGCGGGCTGTACCGCACCCATTGCTTTCAGTGTGCTGACAGCTTCGGATGACGACATGCGGGTGTTGAATGCCAGATGTGCTGCCATATCCGGACGACCGGCGGCGGCTTTGCTGCCGAAGATACGGGCGCAGCGTTTCTGCTCTGCGCGACGACCTTTTTTCACGTCTTTGTTGTCGTCATCATCTTCAGCGTCTTCGTCGTCACCTTCCGCGTCTTCCTCTTCGGCGTCAGGATCTTCATCATCACCTTTGGCTTTTTTGGCTTTCTTGCCTTTTTTACCGTTTTCTTTTTCGTCGTCCTGGTCTTCTGCGTCGGACTCATCGTCTTCCGCATCTTCTTCGCGTTCGTCCTCTTCCGCTTTGCGGCCTTTGGCTTTACGAGCTTTGTCGTCTTCATCTTCTGAGGCTTTGGCTTTTTTACCCAGCCCGATAAGGTGTGCAAAGGTAAACTTATTATCTGCCATATCAAATTACTCCGGATTCTTTCATTAGTTCCTGAAATGCGACATCAGGACTGGCAACCACATCAGCCAATCCCATCTGTACGCCCTCGACTGCCAAGTAACAGGCAGCCTGTGTATTGCGGACAACCGTCTCAGACAATCCGCGGTTACGGGAAACAGTGCTCACAAACAGACGCCCCATTTCATCGACATCGTGCTGAATAGCGGCTTTTGCCTCGTCACTCAGCGACACATACGGGTTGCTTTCCGCTTTGCGGTTCCCGTAGGTAATAATGGATACCTTCAACCCCTCTTCTTTGATGTGCTGTGACCAGTCACAGTGAATGACGATCACCCCGACCGAGCCGACACCGCCGGTGCGCGGGACGTATATTTTGTCTGCGGCACTGGCAAGGGCGTAAGCCGCTGAATAGGCATTTTCAGAGAGGATGGCGTGAACCGGCTTTTTGCCGCGTTCGGCATAAATCAAATCAACCAGGTCGAAACAGCCAGCCACTTCGCCGCCGGGAGAGTCAATATCCAGACAGATGCCTTTCACCTCCGGGTCATTCATCGCAGTCAGAAAGACCCGGCGGATACCGTCATAGCCGGTCATGCCGCTGTACGGACGCAACGTTCCGAGTTTCTGAACCAGGGTGCCGTAAACCGGGATAAGCGCGATACCTTCCAGTACGTCATAACCGCTGTCCTCACGGGCTTTGCGGCTGAAATATTCGTCATCGCCTTCCATCATTGTGCTGCGGATCTGCGTAATACCGAGCCGTTCTGTCAGAGAGGACACAATCACTTCCGCTTTTTGCGGGTGTATGGCAAGAGGCGTATTAAACAGCTTCTGTGCCAGGTGGGGTAAATTCACTTCGCCTCCTGTTTGTTTTCCGGATTTGGTGCAAAGGCATCTGCCAGTGCCCAACTTGGCGGCGGTAAGCCGAGTTCTTTAAACCGCTGAAGTTCATAATTACGCTGGTCTACCAATTCTTCCCAGTCTTCACCCAGATTTTCAGCCGTCTCCATTTCCAGTGTGGATAAACCCGCCTCCATACTGAGGATGGCGCCTTTTTTCTCTGCGACCGGATCTACCCACCCACGCCCCGGTCCCATCCATCTGGCGCGACAATAGGCTGCTGATGCCTCTGCAAAATCAGGCGCACCCGCTGGCAAAGGGACATCCTCAACATCATGGATCTCTTCCGAAAATGCCACAGCGATTGGCTGAGCGAATCCACTTGAGAATTCATCACGGCGGCGGGTCAGGGTTTTCCACGCCTCCAGCATCGCAGCACGGGCAGACGAGTAGTTAACATCTGACCAGTCCTGAGTGATTTGCTGAGCGGATAGTCCGGTAGCGGATGACACATTTCGCAGGACCGCGCTTTCAAATCCGGCGAAATTACTGGTCGGCCGCGCAGCGTCAAGGGTGACAATTTTTTCATTCGGGAAGAGGTGCGGTATGCGCGCGCCATTCTGAAGATCCAGGCGTTTGTCCTGATAATATTCACTACGCTGTGTCTGATAGGCGCTCAGTTCCTCGCCGTCATTAAAACCACCGCCGTTGCTGTCCCCGAGCGCGGAAGCCACCATATTGGAATCATAAGGTGATTCGATATACGCCCCGAAAACAGCATTTAAGATCGCCGCCTCCAGCTCCGATTCATCGTATTTAATCAGCATTTTCAGCTTCTGAACGATGGGAGCCAGAATGCCGATCCCCCTGTGCTGTGCCCCGCGCTCCATATCAAAATCATGCACCACGACAGAGCGCCCCCATGAGGTTTCCCGGGGCACACGTTGCCATGTCATGGTCTTTTTACCTGCCCACCAGTCGCCCATGTGTGCTTCCCGGATGTGGTAAGCAACCGGCGCACCGTCATGATCAATCTCCACACCGCCGCGTATGTTCGGCATATCGAAATTTTGCTGCGGGTTGCTGAGACGGTCGGGATCGATAATCTGGACAGTTGTCGCATAACGGGCTTTCCCGTGTCCGAGGCGGTCTGTCCGGTATTGCAGAACGGCCAGCGCGTCACCGTCTAATAACTTGTGACGAAACCCGAGGCGCAGCATCTGTGATACGGTCTGCTTTCGCTCCGCATCACAATAGCGACCTTTGTCATTCGCCCATGAGCGCCAGTGTGCGGTAATAAACCGGCTGTACTCTGCCGCCCAGGTGGCATCAAATGATTTATTACCGGTCAGTAACTGCAGCATCCGGTAATCCGGCTTGAACACCGGGCGGTAACAGGCGCCCACGGCGTTATCCAGTACGCGGGTAATGGCACCGGCGGCCCACCCGTCATTACGTGCCAGATCACGCATGCGTGACACGATGCGATCCCGGTAGATGTTAATCTCGTTATCCGGTGACCACAGCGCGGGCTGCCAGTTTGCCATCTGATCACTGAACGAGTCCGCTGCGTCATACGGCACCCGGCTGCTGCCGGACAATGCCCCGTATCTCATTTTCGGTGCTGACGGCGGCAGCGGACGACCGTCCGCCCCTAAGATTTGTACAGTCATCAGTATCTCACCCTTATCGGTCGTCTCCGGGAGATCCCGAGCATGGCCTGTATCGTCTGGATCAGCGCCAGTAAATCACCGAGGCTGGTCTGCTGATAAGACACCGAGCGCGTTCCGTCACCCTGCGTATAAGAAAATGACACCCCTTTGGCTCCGGTGGATAAATCGATATACGCCTGCTGTGCCTGATTAAGTGCCTGTTTTAACTGCTCCGGGCTCATACCTGTAAGCAGCGTGGTAACCTGTGACATTGACACTCCTTATGGCAAAAGCTGAGACATACGCTTCCGCCTGGGTTTCTCTTCGGTTGGTTCCGGGATAATTGCCCCGGGAAATCGCAGATTGGTTTTGGTCTGAGGCTCTGCCGGCGGCGCAATAAGACGTGCCGGATTACCGGCAATATTGTCAGCCAGGGCATTGAGTTTCAGCCCCATATACATCAGACCGCACAGCGCGGCATAGCTGTATACACGACAGTCCAGGGCTTCGTTTGCCCGTCCGGGGATTTGTTCCCACACGCGGTATCGCTGACCGCCCGCCGTTTTAACAACCGACCGCTCCGCCAGCATCTGCCCGAAATACTGTAAATCACGATCTGCCGGGAAATGCATATACGCCGGGGATGGCTCACCGGCTTCCGGAGGCTCCAGGTGTAAGCGACCGCGCACGGCATCTTTTGCCGCATTCACGCCGATAATCACCGGCTTAAACCCGGTTTTTGAACGGGAGGTGATCCGCTTTGTCGGCCATATCGGAGAGCGTTTGCCACCCCGCGCCGACTCACCCTTGATCGCCCATATCTGGCGACCGAGCCGCGCTTTACAAAAGTTGTACACGTTTTGAGTATGGTGACCGCCGGAGTCCATGCAGGCCGCCATGATGACGAAGCCGTGACCATCCGCCCGCCGCCAGACTTGTTTCAGGTAGGCATCGAGACGCTCCCACGGCTCATCAGTTTCCAGATCCCCTTCAATCACATCATGCGAAACTGACCAGCTCTCTTCACTGCGCCCCCAGCCGACAACTTCAATTTCAAAGCGATCATCCTGAGTATCGATACCGGCAGTCAGAAGCGTGACACCGTCCGGTACTTCAGCCGCCCATACCTCACACCGCTCCAGTAATTTCTGTTCGCTCAGGGCTTTTTCGCCCCGGTCTTCATACGGCTCACCGAGTACCAGGTTGATAAAAGTCTGCCGTCTTAACGGGTCGTCTTTCACTTCCAGCCACTCAGCCACAAGATTAGGCCATGCCGCATTCGGGAACAGACTGTATGCCGCCCAGATATGAAACCCGGCATGACCGGTAAACGGACGATCAGTCCGCCACTCACCTTTTTTTATCATCATAGATTTATCGCTGTCGTGAATAACACAACCGTTATGACGGCAGACGTAATACGTGGTCTCCGGCAGACCGTTGCCGTCTTTGTCTTTATCCCATTTCATGCCGTAAGGGGTATCGGGTCCGCCCCATTCTAGGATCTGAAATTCACCGCAGTGAGGACACGGCACCCAGTAATGACGCTGGTCGCTGTCATTGAATGATTTTTCGATACGACTGACATTTTTCACCGTCGGCGTTGACCCCAGTACAATTTTACGGTTCCAGAATGTCTCTGAGCGCTTGATACCCAGTGCAATCTGATCTCCCTCTGAACCGGCACCGCCGGACGGAAAACCGTCCACTTCATCAAACAGGATGATCCGGCAGGTGATACGACGAAAGCCGGCGGGCGAGTTCGCACCCACCAGCGTTAAATTAGAGCCGTTGGAGAATTGCTTTTTAAGTATGGTCTGCCCGCTGTCTTTGGCTTTTGCCTCTCCGGCAATAGCTTTCAGTACAGGGGTATCACGCAGCATCGGGGCTATTTCACCTTTACTGTAGTCCTCAGCATCATCCACACGCGGTTGCACGACAAGTATCGGGGACGGGTCATGTGCAAGGTAATAGCCGACAACGTGGTCAAGAATCTTTGTATAGCCGACACGGGCAGATTTCATCACCGACACCTTTGTTACCGCAGGGTCAGTAATGGCATCCATCATGCCGTCCTGATATTTGAATGACCGGAATCGCCCGGTCTGTGCGGCATTCTCTTTCGACAACACTGCGTATTTGTTTGCCCATTCGCTCAGCGATAAGGCTTCCGGAGGTCTGATAACAGCGCGTTTATGACCCAGTGCGCGGGTGAATTGCTGCCATGCATTATCCCCCCTGTTCACTGTGATCAAGGCTTAATTCCTCCATCGCCTCATGAATAATGTCCTGCACCGCTGCCACAAACTCAGCATCTGAGGAGGTAAGTGCCAGCGACCGCAGGCGGGGACCGTGCTCCGGTGCTATCGCAATCAGCCGGGTCCGCATGGCGTGGTACTCTTCACCGATTTTATCGATCATGTCCTGCCACGGCAGCACCAGACCGGATTTCTCTTCATACTCCAGCCGGGCCAGCTCCGCAAAATAGTGTTCTTTGATGGCGCGGGATTCTTCAAGGTCGCGAACCTGTTCATCACCGGAAACCAGTCCGGCATATACGGATTCGGCGCGCTGCTGAAAGTTGCCTTTATCTTTGGCAGGTTTCTTTTCCGGAGCCTCAGTTTTTTTCGCCGCATTCTTAGTGCGCAGATCCTGACTGTCCCGATACTTTTTCAGGTTCTTGTCGCTGGCTTCCACATCGATATCATCACCAACTTTCACGATGTATTTTCCGCTCTGCATCCAGCGGGTGATCGTCTTCCGGTTCACCCCGGCATGATTCGCATAGTCGGAAATATTCATCGTGGTCATGGGACATTTTCCTGCTGACGTGGGACATCGGGACATATGGGACATTGCGTGGGACATGTCCCACATTTCATGGGACACAAAACTCAGCGATTTTTTATGTAACCGACTGAATCAGAAATAAAAACACCTGACCGCCGTCATGGGACATGGGACACAAAATCAAAATTTCACAGCTAGACGCAGAACGCGGCGCGCAATGCCCGTGACATACAAAAGTGCGGGGAAGGACCCAAAAAATTCTAGGGGCAGCGCCACCACTTATTCCGTTGACAAGCAATACGTTTTTTATTATTTTCCGGCAGCTCACCAACCTTAGCCAGGCAGTAATCCATCAGTGACTGAGTAATGCAAACTGCCAACTCGTTGGGGTTCTTGCACTGCTCTGATTTAATATATTTCAGCGCAGATTCGATTTCCAATTGCATCACCTCTAAACAGTTGATGCTGGTACCCGCTGTTTTTTCTGACGATACCTGCTGTGTTGTTATCTTGATTTTCGGACTATCTACGATAGTATCCTGTGGAAAGTACAACACTGGCATAGATGCCCGAAACGTCCGTAGTTCTTCAGCTATCTCTTTCAGTTGTTCATCTGAGGCGGTCAAGCTGACCTGCTGCAATGGCTGTGATAATGACATTTCACCATTAGCCTTTGTCAGCGCATCAATCAGTGCTGTGACAATCTTCTGCTGAGTACCATCTGTCAGATATCCACGGGATGCCACACCTTCACCGCTTTCACTGTCGCGGTACCAGATGGTTACACCGTTATGCTCTACTGTTACTTTCATTGCTCACCTCGCCGTCCGTATCGCCTCTTCTATCGCCCGGTTAATCTCCTGCGGCAATAGCGCCTGTGTCATCTTCATTGCTCTGTCCTGATATCCCAGTACCGGCTCAACAGGCAGGGCATCACCGAACCGGATTAACAGTTTCGGCGGTCTGGATGGCATTCGTTCACGCCGCGTTCCGTTTGGTGACCGCTTTAGTCGTTTCCGGTTCTTCTTGACTTTTTTAGCTTTCTTTCGCTCCCACACACCGTTGACACCTTTGCCGTAACGAGTGGATAGCTCACCAATAAATACGTTTTCTTTATTCTTAAGGCTGCTTAGCTTGTTACGCGGTAAGTTCCCGTACTTATTGAGTCTGATGCTTTTCGGGTTCAGAAGCGCCGCCCCATTGAGTTTATGCACCCCGCCCGTTTCAAATGGCTCAAGGTAACCGGCGGCAGTCGGCAGAATAAATACTTTAGCGGCTAAATCAGCCTTTCTGGCACCCTTACTTCTCACACCACCGACAGTAAACGGTGTCGGGTTATCCAGATGCCGCTGTATTGCCACTTTCTGTGCGCCCTCAATCTTCCTGACGACTGAGGTCATTGCCTGGGCTGTCGCGAATGGTATTTGCTTTCGCAGAGTTCGGAGTTGGTTGGTTAGGTCTGTAAGATTAGCCATGGATACCCCTGAATTTACATTCCACTCACCACTCGTAAATGATGATTGGAATATCGCCGTCTCTCCGGCTGTCACGCCTGACTCTCCGACAGTTGACGTTCCTGTCTACGCACATGATAAATGCTGGATTCGTTGTTTTTGATTCTCACTGTGCACTCGCCGCATAAGATAGACGGGTCATGGTTAACACAGAGAGACTGCGACAACGCACGCATAAGATACGAGAAAATCCCGTATGTAAAAATAATCAGTGCTCTGACTTCATGACCATTACTGCTGGCTTTCCTGTCAGCTCACCCTCTTCAAACCAGCCATCAACACCACGACCATCAGCGGTTAAATAGTGAATGAAGTATTGATTCGGCCCATTGCGATATTCAGCACGGGCTTTGATGTGACCTTCTTCACCACTGATAGTGACCTGTACAATCTGACCTAATTCATGTTCAAACATAGTTTTTGTTCCTCTGATGGTAAAACGCCCCGCTATTTAGCGAGGCGTTGTTGTTCAATTTCCCGTATTGCCCGCTATTTAGCTGGGAACTCGGCTCTCACGTAATCCCTCAAACCAAGGTATTGCTTTTCCAAAGTTTCAAGCTGCTTGCGGAGATGAAAATAATCCGGTTCAGCGTCTCTCGCCAAGGTGGCGGGTCTGCCATCATCCATGCCGGTGGCGGTATCGGTTCCGGTCTTTGGACACTCGGCGCGGACGTACACGCGCTTATTGCCAGACTTAACAGCATCACGCAGGCTATCAATCTCAGTTTTTGCATTGGTTAACTCCTGCGTGTACATAGTGTCGAGTTCGTGAAATGACTGAATGCGGGACTTGTAATCTTTGTTGATGGCGACCTGCTCACTGAACTGTGTGAACAGCAGCTGATAATTATCTTTCAGCCCGCCGTAAAGATGCAGGGTAAACAACAAGCCGATGAGCAGCACACCGCAGATACCGACTAATGCTTTAGTTAGCGTGGTCATCATTCATTTAACCTCGCCTGTTCTTCCATCAGCGGTTTGTGGTAGTTTTTATTATAGATACCCTGCAACGAATCCTTTCTCTGGTGATAATCCCACCCCATAGAGATAAATACCGTATTCGCCCGCTGCAACTCAGTAATAGCTTTGATCTGCCACCGGGTTAAATAATCACGGATAGCCTCATCTTTCCCGATATCATTTTCTTTTTTAAATTTGGCTGATTTTTTACCCAGAACAATACCGTTTATCATGTCGGCTTCGGTACTGTAATGAAAATACTCCGTTTCTTTCCCTTCCTGCTCACGGCTTACTTTCAGCGCATCAGACATCGGGCGGTATTCCATTCTGGCAACATCACGCTGACGCCGGATTTCCTCTTCTTTTTTCGCTTTCTCGCGGAACCGGATGAAGCTGTCGACCAGGCGAACCTGACCGTCCTTTGCTTTTTCGCCGCCGATAAACGGCATGGCAATCAAAAATCCACGTTCAGTCAGCTCATAACACGGCAGTTCCTTTTTCTGCTTAGTGATATAAGAGGAGGCTCTGAAATCGGAGACTCCTAAATGCTGAGACGCTATCAGTGATTCGATGCTGTTCATTACACGAAAGTGATCACGCCCGAATTCACTTGCGATAACATCTGTGTTTACCACGGGCTGATTGCCTGATTTTTTAATTAAATGTTTCATAAACGTATTTCCTATAGAGATAGAACCTGCTGACATAGAAATACCGCCCCGAGAGAGGTCGCCACCTTTAGCGATGTTTCTCAGGCTCTATTTCTATAAGCACTCGGATGAATTTCGCGCATGTCAGTGCGCCGAAAAAAAGAAAGCCCTGCACGATGTCAGGGCTGTAAGCTGTATTCAGTTAACGGGTTAAAGCAATCCCCACGCCTTTTCAAACACATCTGCACCATACGGTTGATATCCCAGCTCAACGCCGACAATCGCAGTCGCCAGCGCAATGCCGGTCTTTTTGTCTTTGGTGTTCAGGTGGTCATTAATGCCGATACCGATATCAGCAGCAGCGCGGTTGATGTAACCGCCGGTGTTGTTTTCATTCGGTGGTGCGTATTTGTTGATGATGGCTTTGACTGAACTCAGACCGTATTTTGTCTGATATGTCTGAAGCAATTTATAGATTGCCCGGATGCCATACTCAGGTGATTGGAACCGGCAGAATCGGGATTCGATTTTTGGGTCATGCGGCAACTGTCCTTGCCACGGATTACGTGGATTGTAGTCGATATTACCCGGATTATTGTTGCGTTCGCCGCGTGCTGGTTTACTCATTATTCACTCCCGCTTTACCTTTAATCATGCCGCTTACCTTCTCTACGCCCCAGTAGCCAATCATGACGCTGGTGATATAGGCCAGATCCTGATTCAGACCCATAAATGCCAGCAGGTCTTTAGCAAACCAACCGAGGACTGCACACAGAACGGCGTCCAGCAGTGTCTTCTTCCATCCGCCGCCGTTGTACATCCCACGCAAGCCGGCAACCAAACCAGCGAGAGCAGCAAATACGCCTTGGTCTTTATATTGAGAAAGGTAGCTGAGTACCTGCTCCCAAAATTCAGGGGTTTTATTCATATGATTCATACTCGCCCCCTGTTGTGGAGGATTCAGTTAATAGGGTGCCGCGCACAGTATCTCTGCGATGGTTACGTTTGTTTGTTCAGGATTCTGTGGCGGCGTATTGGAACCATTACGAGGATGTTCTCGATATGGTGGGGATGGTGCCCTCATCGGTGAGGGTACCAAATAAGCAAATCGAACTATCCGGAAATTCCGGAGAGTTGAACCTGTAAGCTATCGTTACAGGTTGGAATTAAAGCTCAAAATATCCATTACCAAACAGCAATGCGGCATTAAACTTCCGGCTTCGCTCTGCCCGTTCTTCTTCCGATAACCTATCGCGCTCAGTATAAGGCGGTGCTTTGGCTGCATCGGCTCTGGTCGGATATTTAGAATCCTTCAAATTCGTCATGCATCATTACCTCGCTATCGGAATTCCGGCATCGGAACAATATCAATGTGTTACATACATACGAGATTTTCCCGTATCACGGGAGGTCACTGTGACCTCCGGTAATTAAATCAATATGTTATCGATGATGTTCGTTAGTCACTGAATCAATGACCAATGACAGGGGCTACTCCGGAGCTGTGCGGGAATTAAATGATATCAATACATTATCTCTTTCTTAGTCTGCTCAAACCGTTCCGTTTCCATTTCCACACCCAGAACGCGCCGGTTGTGCTTCAGCGCGGCTTTCAGTGTTGCGCCTGACCCCATAAAGAAATCAGCGACCAGATCACTTTCACGGCTGCTGGCTTTTATAATGTGCTCCATCATTGCGGATGGCTTTTCACACGGATGCTTTCCGGGATAATACTGAACCGGTGGAAACGTCCACACATCCGTATAAGGCACATCGACCGATACCGCAAAGTAACGACGCAGCAGCTGATACTGATCTGATAATTCGTGATATTCACGCCGGAGAGCGTATTGCTCACTGACCAGGTCACCGTGTTCACGGCTTAGCGGGTTATTTCGTTGATGATCTGCCGCTACACGTTGAAACAGTACCTGCAGTTTCAGGTAATCAGCCTCATTCGGTAATTGCCACTGACTATACCCAAACCAATGAGAGGACATCTGCTTACCGGTCGCCTGCTGAATATCTTTTGCTGTAATACCCAGCGCATCACGTGCCTGCTTAAAATACTCAATCAGCGGGGTAAATACGTTTTTCTTCAATTCTTCCCGCCGCTGATGATATTCACTGCCTTTACCCATGACCGGCCCCTGGTAGTGCCCGGCAAACAAGATCCGTTCTGTTGACGGGAAGTAGCTACGCAGGCTTTCTTTATTCTGTCTACGCCACGGTCCTGATGGTTTCGCCCATATAATGTGGCTCAGGACATCAAACCGCGCCCGCACTAATAATTCAGTATCTGACGCTAACCGCGATCCGCAAAATAAATACAGACTGCCGTTCGGCTTCAATACCCGCCAGAACTCCACCAGCATTTCATCCAGCCATGATAAATATGCGCCGACATTTTCCCACTGATTATCCCAGCTACAGCTTTTAACTTGGAAATAAGGCGGGTCAGTTGCTATTAGGTCAATGCAATTGTCTGGAAGTGTCTTTATGTAGCAGAGAGAGTCATCATTGACTAAATTTATACTGTTTAAATTAACAGGGTTTTTCATAGATCAGGAGAACCTTTTTTGGTAGGCTTACTCCGCTTTGTCGACATAAGCAGTGGGCCTTGGTTTATCCGTGATCGTCAAGAACGGGTGAATGGCTGGGAAGGTGCTATCAACACCCACCAGCCGCCCATTTCACAGCATGAGAATAGTTAAAGGTGGGATTTCTCACCTTTAAATTTCAGGTATAAAAAAACCCCGCGATCGCGAGGCTTAGGATTTTCGTAGTGCGCTAACCGTAAGATGCCCACTATTTAGAGATGATATAACGGATTTATGCAAAAAGCAACTAACATGTATAAATGCACAGCTATAAATTAAACATCCAACAAGCGTGTCATATCCCCCTGGGAACTAACTATATTTATTCCAATCCCCAAAAAACTGGTCGGCACCATAATTTGGGCTGGGCGGTGTATCAATAACTTTAACTTCTTTCTTCTCTTTTAATGGTTCTGATTTTGGGTCTGATCCTCGTAATATACTGTCAGATGGCAGGTCATTAATAATTTCCATATTTAGTTCACTGTGAGGATAGGGATCTTTTATAGACCTCACATGAATAATGTTATTCCCCACAAGCATCATCCCCTCAAATGTGCCTTTTCTCTTATGGTCAATCACCACGCGGGGATCACAATGTTCGCGCCGTAAATCAAACATACCGCACTCAATCGGATCAGGAAGCAATGATGCGCTGCGAAGTGATTTCCAGGTGAAATCAATACAGCTATTCGATGAGCCGACATAGAGCAAACTAAAATCCGGGTTGGTTCCTTCTTGTGCTGATTTTCCGTAATTTAATAACTGTTGATGCTGTTCCTCGCTGATTTCAATAATTCTCCGGTAATGAGGGTTTTCATAATGGATAGTGTCTTTATTAATAACCATTCCATCA
The DNA here is from genome assembly GCF_965118875.1 of Morganella psychrotolerans. Classification (GTDB taxonomy): domain Bacteria; phylum Pseudomonadota; class Gammaproteobacteria; order Enterobacterales; family Enterobacteriaceae; genus Morganella; species Morganella psychrotolerans_C. Next base: position 132,086 of record NZ_CBCPJD010000009.1, on the reverse strand, counting down.
CCGAATGGTAATGACGTTTTAGGCATAAAGCCGAATGCTTTACTTTTATCTGAATTTATTTTCTTTGATATTGGCTCTAGTTCATGAACATGAAACCACATATGCCCAGCAACTGAAACAACTCGTTTACCATTTTTTATATATGGCTCACCATCATTATCATTTAGCGGTGTTCCTGGGTAAGCAATATAGATTGTCACCGTATATCGTGTCCCCAACGAACGCAGGATATGCTCAACAAATTCTGTCCTCGCATCTGGTGGAAAGCAGGTTTGACAAGCACCCACGGTAGCGTTGTTTCTTTTACTTGGATAAGCACTGTGCTCAATCAGTATTTTTTTATGCTCTATCTTTGTGTCATCCTGATTTGCTATGTATACAAGTAAATCTTCAGTTTTATTTTTTGGTTCCATGATTTTTATTTATTGAAATAGGTGCTAATAGAAACAAAATAACTTAATCCGTCAATTTTTAATTGCGGCCAGTCTCCCATAACTTTAACTTTTATACGATATTGACCATAATCAGACTTGTTACTAGTCAATGGAGATAGTGAATCTACCCCACCAGGTGAATTCTTGGTTATTATTCTGCTTGATATCATGCTCTCTGTTAAATCAGAATTTATTCTATACAATTCAACATTGAATATTGGTTCGTTGTTAATGTCACCAAGAATACCATTCTTTGCAAATAAATCAGATGGATAAAAAATATCAGTATCAGTAACGTCTTTGTTTTTACTTAGCTTCAAGATAACATGAGGGGATGGTGACTGCAAAGGCGTTATAAAAAACATTCTTCCTTCGGGTAATGGTGTATTCCAAAACACAAAATCAACTTCATAACCCTTCTCATAGAGCTTGATAGGAATATCGATAGGTTCGCCGATAGTTATTTTCGGGGATAAAAAATAGTACGGATTACCAAATGGCGGGAAAACCCACTGATAAGCCAGGGTTCCGCCAATGCCAATCAATACACATAATAAGAGTTTAATTTTCTTCACAGCTAGCCACCTCACAGTTATGCATAATTATTTCATTTAAGTTAATTAATATCAATACCGGTTAAGTGCATTAAACCGGTACAATTCATTCAATAATTAGCGAGTGACTTTATTGAAAAATATCTCTGCTTTATTCTCCTCAATATAACACTTTCCTGTTAACTCCTCGTAAAATGGTTTCCAGTTTCGTGACCAGCTGGATTGAGTCAAATCAGGAACCAGGTGCTTAATTGCATTGTATGCCACAGACGATGGCACCCGCCGGTAACCCCTTCCGGAACAACGCGGGCAATTTTTAATAACCGGAACGCCTTGTAACAACGTCTGCTCTTCATCGGGAACTTTACCCCGGCCTCTGCACTGACACCGGTAGGTTAATTGTCCTTTCCCGTTACAGGTCATGCACAGCTCGCCTACCAGTTCATTACGGATAATCGGCTCAACAATCTCTATACCTTCCATGTTGATGATGCCCGGATGTTTCACTACATCTTTCCGGCTATAAATCAATCCCTTTCCGCCACAGTCCTGACACTCACAGGCCGAACCAGCTGAACGGGCATAATCGGCAAAGGCAGCCGTTGCAAGTTTATCCATACACTGAGCCAGACGATTGCCGGCAGCTTTAACCACCAACTTCGGGGCTGTTTTCATTGCATACAGAGTCAGCATTTTGACAGTGATATTATCGTCTTCCGCGCTGACATCATTTTTACCAAAGAACGCATGCATCCCGAACGCCGCCTTTTGTGACGCCATCCCCATTGCCGCGGCTGAATCCATGCCTTTCAGTCTGTCCGGTGCCGTAGAGTTTGAGCTGTCGCTGAATGTCGGTGATTTCGGATGAAATTGTTTTAATGCGCTTTCGAGTTTCATTTTTTATCCTCAGTATTCAGTTACATTCTGCATTTTCCACACCTCGTCATAATCTGAAGCCGGCATGTTGGCGAAATAGTTGTAAGGTGAAGCATCTTCTTTAGTCAGAAACTGATGTGAAGCAGAATCAAGATATAATCCGGTACCACCTTCCCACCCTTCCCCGTTCCGCTGTTTTTCCAGCAATAACATCGACCCGGGCTTTTCGATAGCTTCCTGATCCTGGTCGGTCAGCTGGCTGTGGTATTTTTGTTTTTCCAGTGCCTTTTCCCGGCGCTTGTTACGCCAGATAATCATCACGTTGTCAGCAAGGTCAGTAATCGCCCCTGTCCCTTTCACGTCCATTTTTCCGGTGGGCTTATCTTCACTGTCTGATTTCCGGCTGTGCGTGACTAAAATTACGTGGCTGTTTGTTTTGTTCTTAAAATCACATAGAGCGTCCATGAATGCTTTCTGCCCGTTATAATCATCATCCCCGCAAACAACCTTAGTCAGACTGTCTACGATAAATAACTTGATCCCGTACCGACGGTTGGCGTAATAAAAGATTTCAAGCAAGCGCTCACCTTTCGCATTTCCGGTGAGTCCAAACAGCCATAGCCGATCATCATAAAATTTGAAGGACGACTCAAACTCAATCTGAGGTGGCTTTGCCTGGCAGGTAACCTGCCGCGTCAGGCGCTTCAGCAGCATGCCGGGTTTGAGTTCCAGGGAAGCTACACAGGATCTTACGCCCTGCCTCATAGCCTCACAGACAATGTGTCCGGCAATTTCTGTTTTCCCGTGTCCGTTCACACCGTTAAGCACAGTCAGCTCCGATTCCCGGAAACTAAAGTTGTAGTTCATCGGTTCCCACGGTGTCCGGAATAAATACTGCTCTTTTCCGTACAAAGCATCCCAGGTGTCCTGATAAAACTCACGGGCACAAAACAGCTCTTCCGGGTCAAAATAGGCAGCCGTTTCGAGGCAGGACACAATGTCCTTCTGACTCACTCCGGCCTGAAGGCATTCGTTGACATCTTTGTGCGGCAGGTTAACCATGCGGCAGCGGTACTCACCCAGCCGGGAAGCTATTTCTTTTGCCGCTTCGCGCCCCACGTCATCGTTATCGAGAGACAGCCAGATCTCCGTAAATCGATCCAGATTGTGAAACTCTGTTTCAATCCACTGCTGCTTCGCCCCTTTACCGCCGCCGAACGGGACCGACAGCGCCGATAACCCATACTGCCGGTAACTCAGGCAATCAATCTCACCTTCACAAATGATGACAGCCCGTGCATCATGGCTCAGTGCCTGCCAGCCAAATAAACACGGCTCACACCCTGCTTCTGCCATGATTATTTTTTTCCCGCCCGGACGTTCTGTGCCGATCCGCTTTACCTGCAGCAACTCACCGTCACGCTCATAGGGAAATGCCACCGCCGGAAGTTCCCGGCTGTCATCGTGAGACCACACCACCGCGTCACTGACCTTGAATAGCTCGGCAACCTCACGCGAAATACCCCGGCCCTCCAGATAGGCGTAGCACCCATCCGGTTTACGCAGATTTTTACTCAGTGCTTTGCGGTCTGGTTTTGAAAACGCTTTTTTCTGTTTCGCCGCAAAGTGGTGATCCTCATCCCGGATACCCATAAACTCCTTCGCCTCAGTCATCGCCTGGTGCAATGAGCAACTCCGGGTCGCGACCCAAAGATCCAGCAGATCACCAGTCTGACCGGTTGCAAAATCAGACCAGACTTTTTTGCCGGCCAGATTGATTTTCAGGCTTTTCCCGGATTCACCACCGACGTTTCCGGCAACCCATTCGTGACCATCAACGCGACCGTTCGGCAGCAGATACTTCGCTACCCGATCGGCACTGTCCCATAATTTTTCTGATAATTCGTTAGGTGTCACTATGCCGCCCTCAAATCCAACTTCCTGAACCAAAAACTTACTGTGTCAGCCCCGATCAGCCCGTGGTTATATCCAAACATCAACAACGCCTTAATCCGGGATTTCATGGTAATCACCTGTCGATAATGATTGTTCCGTCAGGGCACTGGAAGATACCTCCCCGCGTTTGCGGCTGCTGACGCTGATACCCTCCACGAAATGACTTTGCGTTGCGAAGCCAGGTATTCAGTGCCCGCCCCCAGTCAGCAAACAATGACCCTTTGCTGAGGTGGTAGTCGGTGAACTTCTGAAATTCATCCTGCAAATTCATCCCGGTCTCCTGAGCTAATTCCCGATGTTTTTCAGTCGGAGAAAAATCCTCTGGCATGACATGTTTTTTTGTTTTATTTTTTGTTGGTGCAGGCTGAGATTTTTTATTTCCCGCGTTTTCGCGGCCATTAGTAATCTCTGTAGTATTCTCTGTAGTAATCTCTGAAGGATCGAAATCGGGATCTGCCGATCCGCGACGAGGGGTTTCCCCACTCCCCGACGAAGGGTTTCCCGCTTCCCCGAAAACGGGTTTCCCTGTTTCGGGAAAAGTGGTTTCATGGTTTCGCGAAGCAGGTGTGTTTCCGGTGATAATTTCATCCAGCTTTTCGCAGTCAATACGGTAATAAATTTTGTGCTCAAGACGGCGGTTTGTTTCAATCAAAATCCCGCGGGATACCAGTTGCTTCCGGGCTGTAGCCTGTTGTTCAAAACTCAGTCCCGTTTCCTGCTCAATCTCTTCCCGGGTTTTATGAACCCCGAAATCTGAAAATGCCTTATCGTGCCAGTAAAAGATCTGGCTGAAAAAAATAACCGCGTGGGGACTGCCCATAGATTTAACCAACCCAGGGTAGTAGGCAACCGGGTGCCCGAAATCCAGTAACAAATCAGACGGTCTCATGGTGATACCTCATCAGTGTGTTTTGGTTCGGATACATGACATTCCCCAAATAACTCAGGTAAATCAGGGCGGATTTCGCAGGCACGAACGATGCCATTCGTTGACTTCACAATCAGAGGGACAATCTCAGGGGATACCCGGGATTTATTTTTTAACCACTTGTAAACCGCCTGCTGAGTCACGCCACAAGCATCTGCAAGTTTTTGCTGAGTGCCGAGCAAACCTATTGCGGTTTTAATCGCTACATTCATAACAACCTCCGTTTTATTTTTACATAATAAAACTATAGTTGTTTTTAATCAACAACCAAAATCCGATTGCCTAAAAACAACCGAAGTTGTATATTTCGATTATGAAAACGACACTTGCACAACGATTAAAACTCGCCAGGAAGCACGCTAATCTCTCTCAGAAAGAGCTTGGGGATGCTATTGGCGTATCACAGGCTGCAATCCAGAAAATTGAATCCGGAAGCGCTCAGACATCAACAAAGCTGATTGAGATAGCCGGGGCACTGTCTGTACCTGCAGAATGGCTGGCATACGGCGATGGTGATAACCCGTTACTTCCGGCCGGCGATACCTATTCAGTTAAGGCTGAACTGACAATTCCTGCTGTTATAAAGACTTACAAAGTCGAAATACTCGATGTTGAAGCAAGCGCGGGGCCGGGTGTGATGGTTCAGGATGATTTCATTGAAACCATTACGGCTATTGAGTATTCAGCAGAGGAAGCGAAGCGGCTTTTTGGCGGCAGACCAGCAGAAACAATCAAGATGATAACTGTTCGTGGCGACTCAATGGCTGAGACGTTCGAGCCACGGGATCAGATATTCGTTGATGTAACCGTAGATCATTTTGATGGTGACGGGATTTACGTTTTCGTGCTGGACAACCAGATTTATATAAAGCGGCTGCAAATGCAGTACAAGCGCCTCGCCGTGATATCAGATAATCCGCGATATGAGACATGGCACCTTGATGAATCCAGTATTGAGGGTGTGTCTATTCGGGCTAAGGTGCTGGTTAGTCAGTCCATCAAGTATAAGTTCCACGGCTGACAGCCTGACGACACGCTTTAGGGTGAAACCATGAACTTCAAATCAAGAGATGACTTAAGAAACTTTATTCAGGAACGCTTATTTCCTCTACAAATTGAGTTCGGCGAACGCCATAAAATGTATCTATTTGATTATTATGGTAAAATAAAAAATTTAGCCGAAAAACTTAAGCCTGAAATAGTAATGGAGATACACCCTGACGCAGAGGAATGGGCTTCAGATGAGGAAGATTCCGGGATGTATTGGGAGTCTGAAAATCTTTCTATTGATGCTGACCCACTTGATGCCGGAGTGTTTATGGTCATGATTTCAGAACAGTGACGACACGTTTTAGGGTGTGGTAAAAAAATAATAATATCAATTTGATAACTTAACAATGCCAGAGAAATAGATACTAAACAATACTCTACTATTTTAAAAGGGATGGTTATGAAAGTTAGTTTTTGGGCTTACTATGCGCAAGACGACAAAACGAAGGCGAAGAGGAAAGTCAATCTTGACAAGCTATTTGAAGATCTAGTCATTTCTAAAGCTAGCCACTCATTTCAATGCGAAGATTACTACACCTATATGCATCGCATTGATATTAAATCATTTTTATTCACAAAAACGAATGATTCTGATTTAATAAATAAAATTAATAAAACAAACAACTCAGTAAAAGATATCCGCGACAGCTTGGCTGACGATGAGTTACTAGGATTCCCATCGTTTGTTTTTATTGATGACGGTGTAATTGGTTTTGCCTCTTCGTTTCTGGGGCCAAAAATCAGGGAATTACCTGACTTCGTTAAAGGTAAAAAGTTGCTTTCAGAATCAGAAAGCCTAATCGTCGAGCCTTTGATGAAAGGAGTGACAAAGGCTGATGCCCTCAATATGACATTCATCGGAAGAACAACACTGAGAATAGAATCCGATAAAACCATGATAAAAACACTACTTCGCACCTTGGGTGTTAGCAGTGCATCTGATGAACTATTGAATTCAATTGAAATAACATTAAAGCCAAAAATGAGAAAGGATATCAAAGGGATATCTAAGGAAATAATAAGCAGCACCTATGACTCTATTGACCAAATAAACATAAAGGCAAGAGAAAATGCCGCTGATGTATTAACCGAATACTATCTAGATGGTAAGGGACACGTTGGGTGTAATTTACCTAAAAAATCTTCTAATGCAGAAATCGCAAATGAGATATACACTGCCTTTATCCGCATGAAACCTGTTATAATCGAAAGTTACAAAGAAATAAAAGAAGAACTTTCTTAACTCAGATGAATATGACAAAAAGGAGGGGGAATGGACTCTTTATACAAAATTTTTTCGGCTATTATTCTATTTGCCACTCCTTACTTAATAACCATTTTTGCACACAACTGGATCGCACCTGAACTTTCTTTTTCTCTTCATAGAGAAGCACTTGGCGCAACAATGAGTTCATATTCCGGTACCCTGATTGCGGTTCTGATAGCTGCATTAACATTTATGCTCGGAATAAAAAACAACAATTTTGCAAAAATGCAGAGATATGGGTATATGCTATCTATTATAACTCTGTATGCACTGATTTTTGTTGAATTAGGAATTCTATTTTTTATTGGCATCCTATTGATTTCAAACTTAGATATAGTTTTTTTGCCTTCAGTGGCGTTGATTATATCCACTACGTCATTTTTACACTTATGCCTTTTAACAATTCAGTTGATTAATTTAGCAAACAAAAAATAGCCATCTCTCAGCCCTCCCCGCGAGGGCTTTTTTGTGCCTACAATTCCCCCGCCTGTGTGATCTGTGTCCAATCCTGCCGATTTTTTTTTAAAAAACACGCAATAAAAAACAACCAATTAACTAAATAAAAGTATACGATTCTGACATCAAACAACTTTAGTTGTTGACATAAATACAACTTTAGTTTTAAATCAGCTTACGAACACAAAGTGAGGGTTTAAAGAATGCCGAATATACATTGTATGCCAAATTATGATGTACCGAAACCTGACAACTATACAGCGGTTAATGAGATGTTCATTTTTCGGTTCTTTGCTATCAAACGTATAGACCAAAATGCAAAGCCTGAATGCAAAGAAGTACGAGCGGCAGATTTACGGTCTGCAAAATTACAGCTCATTCGCGATTACATTCTATCGCTGGCGACACAGATTCCGGTTAAGGCGGTGTGACATGTCACAGAACGCAATTATCGACCGTACAAAGCTTGTTGATGTATTAACCAGAGTGAAAGCATTTACGGTAGCAGCGCAATACCTGACACGCGATAAAGAAGAACGCCGGTTATCATTAGAATTACTTTGCCAGGCAGAAGCAGAAATTGATGAGGTGCTTGAAAATGAATAATACCCAATTAAAAGAAGCAGCCTGTGATGATTTAACTTACGCAAAATCAACTTTATCTTTAATTATTAATAATGATGTTCCATTTGATACACACGCATGCAATACAGTCGAGGGCGTAGTCGAACAAATAGACCGCGCTCTTAAAAAAATTGCCAGCATCAATACGGAAAAGGCATCAGCCAGCAATGAAGATACCGATGTATTTTACGGAATGAATTTGGAGTCATCGCTTAACTCAGTACTAGGCACCCTGACTGCTATTGAAAACATAAATGTGTCATTTGAAAGCAATTCATTAAAAATAAACAGCACAACCTTAATTGAATTAATTGCATCCGTAAAAATAAACATGGAATCAATCTGCAAACATATTGCTGCAAGGGGCTAATTATGGATATTCAAAACGTTATTTCTCACTTGGATTTCTCAGGACTTAATTCAATAGAAATTCAAAAAGCGATGAATAACATGGAGTTCACTGTTGATTCTATATTATCCGGAATTGCTTCATTAGGTAATATCATGTTTTGGGTTTCAGCTAATGACGATTACTCAGACTTTCGCGATGATAACGCAAACATCGGTCTGATGATAAAGCAAATAGCTTTGATTGCCAGAACGCTGACTGAGCAGGTTAATGACCTTGATTGTAAAAACCGTTTATCACCCCATCACAATCAAAAGCCGGAGGAGCAGCCAAATAAACTTAACAGTGTTATTGGCGACATTAATAACGCTAAGCTGTCACTACAGCAACTTAAAAGTGACCTGTATGAAAATGAACCTGAAAAAGAAATAATATTCGCACAGCTTGATTTAGTGACATCTAAGTTAAGTGGTTCATTAGACCAACTGGAAATAATAGCAGGAAACAATCATGACTAATAAATTTGAAGCAATCGAAAAAGCATCAAAGGGTGAAATCACTATCGAAATGCGCCCTGTGTATATCATCAATGGTGCACCATGCGCCCGCCTGACCGAACGGGCAGCACTGAACAAGCTGGCGTCACTCATTACACAACGTGAATTCCGGAAGGACGACCGCCCTACCAATGAACCGGATGTAATGGTCGATAACGGATATGGTGAAATGATGCCACGCCGTGGTAAGCCAACAGATCAGTTCATGGCGGTAAAAGAAGGTGTCTACATAGGCTTACTTGATAGCCTGAGACAAGAGAAGGAAATAGCCAGGCTGGAAAAAGAATATCAGGCAGCAAATGCAAAATCACAATCGATATTAAAAGAACTTATTGCTGCACAACATAAATAACAAAACATTGAGTTAATTTAAATTACAGCGCCTGCGCTGGGGAATTCCACATCTGAATTTCAGGAATAGTATTATGGAAAATAACAACCTTTTATATAACCGCCGAAAAACATTCATTAACGCTTTCTTTGACCATTTAAAAAAGAAAGGCAAGTCAGCATCGTTTAAACGCTCTGTTGATGGCGTGAAATATCAGATTGATTTAGACAATGAAATATTCACACAGGCACTGATAACCCTTTATGAAAATAAAGCATGTAAGGATGCCGGTTATACAGAGCAGCAAATAATTAACTCTTACGCCGACTATTACAACAAAAACGGAAACATCACACCGGACGGGGAGATGTTTATCAGCTTTATCACGGAATTAATTGCTGAGCAGATTCACCACAAAGGCGCTGGTAATAAATAGTTGCTTGGTTAAATAAAAAATTAGAATCTCGGAGGGTATGTAATGAACGATAAAGAAATGACACCAGAAGAAATTGTTGAATTTTTAAAAAATACAGGCGCACCGTCGTTTCTGTTAGATACGGAACGCCTCAAGACTAATTATCCGCCATTAACTGAAGATGAAAAATTAGAGTATGTGAAGCACTTAATTAAAAACTTCAGAAAAATTATTGTCGGTGAATATCTACTGTCCTGTTTTTATCGGTTCGGGCCGGGCGTGAACAGCACCTACGCATTCCGCCACGACGAAACTATCGCGGCTGTTGATGATGAAGTTATCGAAACACTTCTTAAACATCAAATTGAAAAGCCAATTTTAGAAGAGCGCCAAAACGAGGGGGAATTAGCGGTCTGGCGGTTTTATATCGGGAATGAACAGCATGAAAAAGACACTGGCGAGAAGTGGATGCAGAACTTCATCGATAACGTATTTATTACAGGTTTCCAACTGTTTAAAGCACCAGTCGCTGGCAACTTAACTCACTAAGAGGTGATTCATGAAAAATAAATTACTCACTATTGATGCCAGTGATCTTCCGGTCATTGAATGGAAAGGTGCTCGGGTCGTCACCACCGAAACATTGGCGGCAGGGTATAGCTCAGATGTCAAAAGTATCCAGATGAATCTGGCCAACCATAAAGCCCGGTTTATTGAAGGTGATCACTATTTCAAACTCGAAGGTGACGAGTTGCGTCAGTTTAAGAACCTACCCAATAGCATTGGGGTGGTTAGTAAACATACAAGTCAGCAGATTTTATGGACAGAAAAAGGCGCGGCACGTATGTCAAAAATCGTTGATAGCGACGAAGCGTGGTCATTCTTTGAAAAAATGGAAGATGCCTATTTCCGTCCGGCTCCCGCAGAGGTTAGCCGTAAACAATTAGCCCTCATGGTGATTGAAGCGGAAGACCGCGCTGAGGCGTTTTCAATAGAAAACAAACAACTCAACACCACTGTTGAAAACCTTGAGAAGCACTTCCGCAAAGGCATGACCATTACCGCATTCTGCAAATCGCTGAACGGCGTCAATGTCAGCAAAGTTATGTGGTGGGCTTACGGGCGCAGTTGGGTATTTAACTCACGCCGCGACCAGGACAAAAGCCCTAAATGGCGGGTTGCATCGTATGCGCGTGACAAGTACTTGACGGAAGAGGAAACCCAGATTGCCCCGCACGGCATGGATGAATTTGCCAAATTTACCCCGGTGTTACTGGAGAAAGGATGTCAGCGGGTATTTCAACTCTACATGAAAGGTGAATTACCCATGAAAAAGACATGGAACGGTGAATACAGCCACGACAAAGCCATTTATACACCAGAGGGAAAATAACCATGAAAGAAAAATTACCATACATTGATGCCGACCTGCTGCGTGCCGCACTCACTCTGATCTCCGCAAATGATGATCCGCGCCCGGTGACAAAGGCTGTTCACATTAATAGTGAATTTATCGAATCGACCAACGGTCACGCTCTGGTACGCATGAAGCATAACGCTGAATTTTACCACGATATCAATGTGCAATTTAATGAACCAGTGCCCGATGATGCTGAGTTTGCGGATATCAAAGTGCTTGATGATGGTATCTATGTCGCCGTGTATTACCGTGAAGCCGAGGAAGAAGAGTTTATACCGACAGCAAGATCTGTTCTGGCGACTGTTTCAGTGCCATACCCTGATCTGAATTTTTTCCTGAAAAGTGAATTTGTAGAAATAACTATGCCGCCGGTCAGCGCTAAATACCTGGCGTTACCTTATCTCATGTTCGGCACCAGTGTTGTGGATGTCATGTGTACTGAAGATCGAAAAACCGTCCTATTCACAATGGGAGCGCTGACCAGTGAAATATTCGGCGACCCTCAGTTAATTGCTATGGCAGTTCAGCCGGGATATTTCGATTCATGCAGCACTGCCCGTGACGAAGTTATGGGGGATGAATGAATATCGAATTTATTCCCGATGGCAACACAGCCAAGGTGGTGATCCATTCCTTCATCACCGAACGCCGGGAGCTGATCCGCCTGGTTGATGCGGCCCTGCTCCATGCACCGGTACACGAAACATCTGCAGGTGTATTTTTCAGGACTACGGTGATTTACGGCAAACAGAATCACATCCGCCGCGCTTACAAAATTATCAGCAGGGAGGCGTCATTATGAGCCAGCAGGAAGAAGACTACGAAGTCAGTGTGTATGACGACCCGCTGATTAAAGCTATCCATCATGTGGACGATGGGCGTGATTACAGCCAGCGGATTATTTACGACATGCGCCAGCGGTATTACATCAGAGCGGGGATCTATCTTCCCCGCCCACCAGCACCACAGGTCGTTGCACCAAAATTAACGCCGGCAATGAAGAAGAAAAAGAAAGTTCAGAAAAACAGGAAGGTGATAAATGGAGACGACTGATCTGCACCTGGTGCAAATTATCACAACCGCCGGTCACGATCCGTCTGACATCACGGATGCAGTCTGGGCGGCCGGTTACCGGAAAACGAATTTTACCACTGAGCAAATTATCAAAATGGCGGTGAGCCAGTCTGCTGACATTTTGCTGAATAAATTACCGGCAGCCCAGCTACCGAAGACACTCGACGACCTCAGTCAGTATGAGCTGAATACAGTCATCTTTGAAGCAAAGTGGGAAGGCTCACCTGAGGCAGTGGCAAAGGCAGTATTGGTGAACGGGTATAAGGTGGGGAGCTAATCATGACATACAGATTAATTAGGTTACCCGAGGTTCTGAAAAGAACAGGCTACAGCAGATCATGGACATATAAATTAATAGATAAAGGAGAGTTTCCTGAACCAATTAAAACCGGCTCCCGCTCCATTGCCTTTATAGAGAGTGAAATCAATGACTGGATTGAGCAGCGGGTTAATGAATCCCGCTCCCAAAATAAACATGTTTAAATTATAGCCTCAGATGAACGGTTTATTGCACTTTCCCGGATTCGAGATCATTCATGTAGTTTGCGTACCACTGGAGCATTTCTTTTCGTCCATCCAAATAAAGGGCATGGTTATACGTGCCCCTGATACTGTTTTTATCTACATGAGCAAGCTGTGTTTCAATCCATGCGGTATTGTAATCTTGCTCATGTAGAATGGTGCTCATGGTATGACGAAAGCCATGACCGGTAGCCCTGCCCCCGTAACCCATCCGGCGGATCATGGTATTCAGTGCCATATCCGATATATGCTTTTTGTAATCGGTACGGCTCGGGAAAATATATTGGTAACTGCCGCTAATCGGGTGTATTTGTTTCAGTAACTCAATAACCTGTTCCGACAGTGGCACAATATGAGGACGCCGCATCTTCATTTTTTCAGCGGGTATTTCCCATATTGCCTTATCAAAATTAATTTCCGACCATTCCGCTTTGCGTAATTCACCAGGGCGAACGCCTGTCAAAATTAAAACTCTCAGTGCAGTTCTGACAATTTGGCTGCCCATGTATTTATCAATGGAACTCAGAAAATCAGGTAATTCACTAACCATCAAATGAGCATAATGTTCACGTTTGTGCGGGATAAACGCACCCGCTAAATCCGGTGCCGGGTTATATTCTGCCCGTCCGGTAATAATGGCGTATTTCCATACTTCCCCGCAGCGTTGACGAACTTTCTTTAGTTTCTCTGTAGCGCCACGCTTTTCCATAATGGAAAGCACTTCTAATAATTCCAGGGGCTTGATATCAGTGATCGGGCGATCACCTATATAAGGAAATACATCTTTTTCAAATGCGTCCATCATGTCGTCACGATATCCGACAGACCAGCGGTCTTTACGCCCGCCAAACCATTCAAGTGCGATATTTTTAAAGGTATTTTCAGATTGGCTGATTGATGCCGCTTTCTCTGCTTTTCTGGCTTCACTTGGATTGATATCGTTAGCCACCAGCTTTCTGGCTTCATCTCTTTTAGATCTGGCCTCATTTAATGTCACTACAGGATAAATACCAAGAGAGATCATTTTAGTCTTGCCGGCGAACTGGTAACGAAACCGCCAGCCTTTCGAGCCGTTCGTTTCCACTAACAAAGACAGACCATTGCCATCTGCCAATGTATAAGCCTTTTCTTTTGGCTTTGCCCGCTTGATTGCCATGTCTGTTAGCTTCATAAGTCACCAATATTGTATAGAGGAAATTGTAGAGATAATTCTATACAAGAAACTATACAATAGATTGTAGAGATTTAGGAAGATAGTAGGAGATGTCAGGAGACGCTAATTTTGCCGTAACTATTGATTTATCAGGGCTGGAGAGACTTCACAGGATGGTGGGAGACGTTGAAATGGCGGAGGAGGAGAGATTCGAACTCTCGGATGGTTACCCATCGGCGGTTTTCAAGACCGCTGCCTTAAGCCGCTCGGCCACCCCTCCGCAATGACGTGCACTATAGACCTCTCTCCGGGTTCTGTAAAGTCCCGGGGGGTCTGAATGTTGAAAATTTAGTCATATCTCAATGTGTTAGCTCCATTTTTCATCATCATTACCGATTTATCTGTCCGAAGGCTTGGGATACTCCCTGTTTTTTGCTACATTTTCAGTCTCACCACTTATCAGGTTTATCAGGTTCCGATTATGTTTGTGTTTGAAGGGCGTGAAATCGCCACCGATGCTCAGGGCTATTTGCTCAATGTTCAGGATTGGCAGGAAGGTATGGTCCCGCTGCTGGCTGAGCAGGAAGAAATATCTCTGACAGAGCAGCACCGGGAAGTCATCCGGTTTGTGCGGGAGTTTTATCTGGAATTCAACACGTCACCGGCTATCCGTATGCTGGTGAAAGCCATCACACAAAAGTATGGCGAAGATCGGGGAAACAGTCGCTATTTGTACCGCTTGTTCCCGAAAGGTCCGGCTAAGCAGGCGACAAAACTTGCAGGTTTACCTAAGCCGGTAAGATGTATCTGACACCGGCCGGTTCGCAACGAACCGGAAAATCGCGTCCTGTATTCATTATGTCACTCCTTTTCATGTAATTATCACTATTTTAATCTTTATCGTTATCCGCCGGTTGTAATTTACCGCAGCCGCCGATAACCTGAAATAGTCAGATACCACTGATTACAGAAATAGGTAATACCAATCTATAAAGGGATTGAATCTGTTATCAGTAACCCCCATATTAGTAACAGAGCAACGTTTCTTCGGAGGTGATTATGATGATTTCAAGTAAATTCGGTATCGGACAACAAGTTCGCCATAAGCTGCTTGGCTACCTGGGCGTAATTGTTGACATTGATCCTGAATACTCACTGGATCAGCCGGAAGAGGACGATATCGCATCCAATATGAACCTGCGCTCTGCGCCCTGGTATCACGTCGTGATGGAAGATGATGAAGGTGAGCCTATCCATAGTTATCTGGCTGAAGCTCAGATTACTTATGAGATGGATAAAGACCACCCCGACAATATCACTATGGACGATCTGGCTGAATCTATCCGCAACCAACTGTTATCGCCCCGGTTGCGGAATTAGGGCTTAATACAGACAAGCCCCCGCCACTCACATGCCGGGGCTTTATTTTTTTCTTATTTTTCCAATCCCAGACGCGGAATTTCAATCTTCGGACATCTGTCCATGACAAAACGCAGCCCACCATTTTCCGCCACTAATTTTGCTTCCTCACTGATAACACCCTGCTGTAACCACAACACCTTTGCATGAACAGCAATGGCTTCCTGTGCAATACCGGGTGCTGCATCAGCATTGCGAAACACATCCACCATATCAACCGGTTCCGGAATATCGGCAAGTGTGGCGTAAACCATCTGGCCTATCAGTGTCTTACCTGCAAGCTTCGGACTGACCGGGATTACCCGGTAGCCCTGACCCAGCAGATATTCCATCACATGAAAAACCGGGCGATCCGGTTTATCACTCGCGCCGACAACCGCAATTGTTTTTACCTGCTGAAGAATATCTGTCAAAACGGTATCATTCATATATGCCCCTTATCACAAGCCCGCAAACTAATCTGGGTTATGTACCCGACATTATTCAAGACGCAGTCAGAGCTTGCCGCCAACGAACCTGCAGTTTGAATGAATAAGGGTATAGCATAACAGAGGGATAATCACCTGTTGGCGGGATGGTTTTTTTCGCTTATGTTATTGAATAATATTTTATTCGTCTTATTCGCCGCAAAAAGAGAGTGTTATGGAATCCACAACCCGTGTACTGACCAAGCATAAAAAAATTGCCCTTGTGGCGCATGACCATTACAAAACCAAATTACTGGACTGGGTTAAACGCAATCTGGCAGCATTACAGGAACACCAGCTCTTTGCCACCGGCACCACCGGGCTGCTTATCAGCCGGGAAACAGGGCTGGAGATTACCGGGATGCTGAGCGGACCGATGGGTGGCGATCAGCAAATTGGCGCAATGATTGCTGAGGCAAAAATTGATGTGCTGATTTTTTTCTGGGACCCGCTCAATGCGGTACCGCACGACCCGGATGTCAAAGCACTGCTGCGCCTGGCGACCGTCTGGAATATCCCGGTCGCCACGAATATGTCTACAGCTGATTTTATTATTCACTCCCCGGATTTTGACAAAGATGTGGATATTGTCATCCCGGATTACGCCCGCTATTTAAATGAGCGCACACAATTAAGATAATCAGGGCTTTTTCACCCGGCTGACACCCATATCAGCCAGCTCGGCGGCAAAACAGGATGGTGATGCATTATCATACAGCAACCAGACCTGTTTTTTTGCCCGTGTCAGCGCCACATACATCAGGCGGCGCTCTTCAGCGTGCTGAAATTCTTCCTCGCGGGGTAATAATCCCTGTTCAATCACTGATTCCCGCGCAGCAGCCGGAAAGCCGTCTTTTTCATCTGTCAGACCGGTGATAATGACATAATCTGCCTGCTGCCCTTTTGAGCCGTGCATTGTCATAAAGCGGATATTGAGCTGCGGCCAGCGGGTTGCCGCCACGGATAGAATGTCCGGTTTAAGATGATGATAACGCGCCAGAATTAAAATGGTTTCCTCTGCGGTGACGTAACCGCTCATTTTATTGAGCAATGCGTCCAATTGGGTATCCGGTAATAACAGAACGTCTTTTTTATTCCCTTTTGTCAGGCTGTTCAACAGCTTGACTAACTGCTGCGGATTTCGCTGAATAAACTGATTCGCAACCTCACCGATCCGGCTGTTAAAACGGTATGTGGTATCCAGCGCGCACTGTCCGCCCTCTCTGAATACAGCACTGAAATCCGTGGTCAGCGTCAGTTCGGCACCACTGAAGCGGTAAATCGCCTGCCAGTCGTCGCCGACAGCAAACAGTGTTGTCAGCGGATTTTGTGCCCGCAATGCATGAATAATGTTGGCACGCAGCGGTGAAATATCCTGAAATTCATCCACCAGCACCACTTTCCACGGTGAAATAAACCGTCCCTTTTCGATAAGATTGACAGCCTGGTGAATAAGCCCGGAAAAATCAGTCGCGCCCTCTTCTTTCAGCGCACTTTTCCATGCTTTTAAAAACGGCGCCATCAGTTTGATTTGCTTTGTAAATTCAGGTGCTATATCCGGTTCTGCGGACTCAATCATTGCTTTCTGACTGCCGCCATTCATCCGCATCAGGCTCAGCCAGCGATCTATTCTCGGGACAATGCGGCGACACAGTGCTTCATCCTCCCAATATTCGCCCTCATCAAGCAGCCAGTTCAGACTGGTACTGATAAGTTCCCGCCAGCCTTTCGCCTGCGCTTTTTTCTCACGGCACTGTGTTTGCCAGACCGATTTAATCAGTTCATGGCGGGCAGCTGTATCACTTTCCAGAGCGCTGATAACCGGTGATTTATTGGTTGCTTCGCGGATAATATGCAGTGCCAGCGCATGAAATGTTTTGCTGCGGATCTCATCAGTATGCAGGCAACGCTGAATGCGTTCATTCATCTCATCTGCCGCCTGCCGCCCGAAAGCCAGCATCAGAATTTGTTCCGGTAATGCCTGCTGCCGGCGTAACAACCAGCCCGCACGGGCCACCAGTACCGATGTTTTTCCGCTCCCCGCGCCTGCCAGCACCAGTACCGACGGCTCACCATTTATCACCGCTTCACTTTGTGATTGATTCAGCGGGGAGGACTCAATATCGGCAAAAAAGTCAGCATAGGTTTCAAGACACTGCTGTGTCCAGTCACGATTGCGCTGACGGCGCTTCTTATCTGTGTTATCCAGCCAGTCCAGACAGAACTGATACGCCGAAGCACAATTTTCAAACCTGCTTAAACGCACCTGTGGCAACGGAAGCGCGCTGAATGATTTTATGATGTTATCGCGCAGCTTCCGGCTTTCAGGCTGTGTCAGCCAGCGATCCGCCTGAATGGCGGCGGTGATTTCACCTTCCTGCTTCTCCAGTACCTGCGCACTGACCACACTCATTTCTTCACTCCAGCGGGTCCAGACATCCGTCAGGTAATGATAAAATTGCTGAGTTTCCTGCCATTGTGTGCCGTGCAGACGGACAACCTGTTCATCCGGAAGCTCGAATTCCATCTCGCCCCAGACAATGCCCCGTTTACATTGGATATTGATTAACTCATTGAAAGGAATAACATACCGGTGTTTTTCCCCGCTGACTTCGATACCGGCGTTAAGTAACCGTACGCGATTGTAAGGATGCCGGGCTAATGTCTGCCCCATTTGTGTTGATTTTAATTCCATGAGTTACGCACCGTTACGTTACTGATACAAGATTGAAATCAATATGTGATAAAAGCAGATGTGGTAAAACCTGTGCCTGCGCCATACCATTGCCATATTACAGAAAAGACACGATTAGTTTACTGCCAAATTCCCGTTAAGGGTATTTCTGACTTATTGAGGTTACTGTGCTTGCAGCGTTTCGCGGCTTCAGCCGTTATATTTATAACAGCCATTTTCTTTACTATACCCGCATATTCATTGCGCTGACAGGAACCACACTGGTGCCGTGGCTGCTGCACATGCCGCCGAAAGTCACTATCGCTCTGACACTCGGGATGGTTGCGGCCGCCCTGACTGACCTGGATGACCGGTTGGTCGGCCGTCTGCGTAACCTGTTTATCACACTTATCTCCTTCTTTGTCGCTTCAGCATCTATCGAGCTGCTGTTTGATCACCACATTCTCTTTATGGCGGGTCTTGCACTGTCAACCAGCGGATTTATTCTGCTGGGTGCGCTGGGGCAGCGCTACGCGACTATCGCGTTTGGCGCACTGCTGATCGCCATTTACACTATGCTGGGGAAAAATCTGTTTGATGACTGGTATCAGCAGCCGCTGCTGTTGCTGGCCGGGGCGGTCTGGTACAACCTGCTGACACTGACCGGACACCTGTTGTTTCCGATACGTCCGTTGCAGGACAACCTCTCCCGCTATTACCTGCAACTGTCAAATTATCTGGAAGCCAAAGCGAACCTGTTTGATCCGGATATTGAAGAAGATTATCAGCAGACGGTATTTGAACTGGCGATGGCAAACAGTGCCCTCACCACATCAATGAATCAGGCAAAAACTACGCTGTTCTCGCGGCTGAAAGGTGACCGCGGGCAGCGTGGTACCCGCCACGCACTGCACTATTATTTTGTCGCCCAGGATATTCATGAGCGGGCCAGTTCATCCCATATTCAGTATCAGAATTTAAGTAATGAACTGCGTTACAGCGACATCATGTTCCGTTTTCAGCGCCTGATGTCAATGCAGGGGCGGGCTTGTGCCGCCGTTGCACAGGCTATCTTACAGCGGAAAAAATATGAGCATAATCCGCGCTTTGAGCGGGTATTCTCCTATCTGGAAAACTCCCTGAATCTTCTGGAGCAGCAAAAGCCCGGTAACAGCAGCGTGATGGCACTGCGCCATCTGCTGAGCAATTTGCGGGGCGTGGATTCTCAGCTTAAAGGTCTCAGTGCGGAACAGACCAAATTACCGGCAGAAAAATTGCAGGAAGATGCGAGACTTTCCAATGAAAACCTTCAGGGGCTGCGCGATATCTGGTCGCGTTTCCGGCAGAACCTGACACCACGCTCCGCGCTGTTCCGTCATGCTATCAGGATGTCCGTACTGCTGTGTGCCGGTTACGCCATTATCCAGCTGTTTGATTTAAACCGGGGCTACTGGATTATGCTGACCAGCCTTTTTGTCTGTCAGCCGAATTACAGCGCCACCAAACGCCGCCTGATGCTGCGGATAACCGGGACACTCGCGGGGATACTGATCGGCCTGCCAATCATGTACTTTGTACCGTCCTATGAAGGACAGTTAATTCTGATGGTGATTTCGGGGCTGATGTTTTTTGTTTTCCGTACCAGCCAGTATGCTCAGGCGACTATCTTTATTACCCTGCTCGTTCTGTTCAGCTTTAATTTGCTGGGCGAAGGGTTTGATATCGCTCTTCACCGTATTGTTGATACCATCATCGGCTGTGGCCTTGCCTGGTTTGCCGTCAGTTATATCTGGCCGGACTGGAAATACCGTCAGCTTCCTCTGGTTATTGACCGCACGATGCAGGCAAACGGTCGTTATCTTGAGCAAATTCTGCGCCAGTACTATGACGGTAAAAACGACGGACTGGATTACCGGGTTGCCCGACGGGATGCGCATATCAGCGACGGCGAATTTGCCTCTGTTGTGGCAAATATCTCATCGGAGCCCAGCAGTTACCGGACATCTCATGATGAAGCGTTCCGCCTGCTTTGCCTGAACCACACACTGCTGAGCTATATTTCAGGTCTGGGCGCACACCGGACAAAGCTGACTGATGATACGGTTCTGCGTCTGCTGAATGACACTATCCGTTACACCGAAGCCGCACTGCAACAGGGTCGTCAGGGCGAATTGCAGATCCATGCTATTGCTGATGCACTGGCACAACGTCTTGATAAATGTAAGTGTGAAAACAACAGTGCAGAGCAGCTGGTTGCAGAGCAAATCCGCCTGTTACTCAATTTAATCCCTGATATTGTGATGCTTATCCGCCAGATAACTGAAAAAGAGCATAACAGGCAGCAGGGTACAAAAAGACGGAACAGACCGAAAGCCACAACTGACAGCACAGAGCCCGGTAATCCGTCATCATAATCAGCCGGACCCCGGGGACAAAACAGATAACCCTGTTCCCCGGGGTATAAGCACCTGCCTTAATTTAAACGGTCATGCCAGTGAATAAGATCCTCGCGCAGTGCTTTCGGTAATACCGCACTATGGCAACCTTCAATAGCACCGGCGAGGGCAAATAACAGCTTCAGTTCATTTTTCGGACGCGCTTTTACCTTCAGAAAACTTGCTTTCGCCCCTAATAAATAGAGATCATCCACCTGGCGGATACCCGCCTGCCAGAGGCGGCGCTCTAATGCTCTGTCCACATTAGGTAAATCTTTAATCCGTGACGGAAGCCGTTGCTGTGAAAGTGCAAATGCACGTACATGGAAATAGGCCTGATAAAAAAGAGACTCGCACTGCTGAGGACACAGCCACACGGCGTCAGTCACCCGGTAATAATTAATCCGCATCGGCAGTATCCTTTTCGGATACGTGAACCTGTCATATAACTCCATCTGACAAAAAAGATCCCGGGTCGCCTCTGTGCTTTTCAGCCAGAGCTGACTGTTGGCAATGAGTGCAAAGGTTACCCCGTCAATTGATAACCCCATACATCCGAACTGTGATTTTAACCGGATCCGGCCAAACGGCTGTGTGCTGCGTTGAAGACGATCAAACTGAACATCTGACAATTTCAAATAATCCTTCATATTATCAGTCCCTTGAAAGCAGGTTAAATGTATCGTTATGTCATTCCGTGACTGAGCTCAGCGTCGCCACAAAATAAGGAATGTTTCTGCAATTGCCAACGATAAATTCGTATTTACGCACAGCAATCCTGAAATTTGCGAGTTGCTTGGAAAAAATTTACTTGATCTAAGGGAAATTGAATTGTACTGTACATTCATACAGTATCACTATGTGAGGTCAACTATGCGCCAGCAATCAATCCGGGAATATCTCCCTGCTACGTCTGCATCCGTGTCACCAGCCCTTTCGCAGGCAGGTCACTCACAAACAGGCACAACCGGTATGGTCAGCGAATTGGTCTATCGCAATAATGATATGATCCTGACTCATATCCTGCTTCCGTTGTTACGTCAGCTTGCCGGTGAACCGCGCTGGTTACTCTGGCTCTCACCCGGCGAAAAACTCAGCCGCCGGTGGCTGGCACAAAATCAGCTGCCCCGTGATAAAATAATGCAACTTTCCCGTATCCCGGTAATCAACAGTGTCGATGCGATGGAGAAAGCGCTCGCCAGTGGTAATTACAGTGTTGTTCTTGGCTGGTTGCCGGTATTAACTGAACAGGAAAATTACCGGTTGCAGCGGGCTGCACAGCAGGGTCGCTGCCTGGGCTTTATTATGCGGCCTCAGAAATGGCATAATGATAATGCGCCGCAGGCACGACAACTGAACACAGTACAAATTCACTCTTTCCCTTACCACTAAGTAAAATTAAGAATATTCTCAGTCTTTTTTACAAGCCCGTATCATTTGCTCGGCTTAGTTAATAAAATCACAATATTTCAACGCGTTAAGCCAAATATCCAAAGAAATTGACTATTTTGTATGTTTATGAATCAGTAAGCTTTTTTGCTTTTTTTTAACCGAATTCTGTCGGATACCCTTGTAACTTTTGAACTTCGCTGTAGACTTTACACCGTTAAGGTAGTGCTTAAAATTCCCTATTGGGAGCTATTTACTAAATTGAGCACATAATCCCTGACTATTTTTAAAAACCAAAGGCAAAAATAAGGCTATTTAAGCCAGAGCCTATTTGGATGATAACGAGGCGTAAAATGAAAAAGACAGCTATCGCAGTGGCAGTAGCAGTAGCAGCTTTCGCAACTGTTGCGCAAGCAGCTCCGAAAGATAACACCTGGTACACTGGTGCTAAATTAGGTTGGTCCCAGTATCAGAACACCGGTACAAGCGTAGGCGACAATGGTGAAGGCTTAGGCAACACCGGTCCTACTCATAAAGACCAGATCGGCGCTGGTGCATATGCTGGTTTCCAGCACAACCAGTACATGGGCTTTGAATTAGGTTACGACTGGTTAGGTCGTATGCCTTATAAAGGCGACGGTAACAACGGCGCGTTCAAAGCACAGGGTATTCAGCTGACTACCAAACTGAGCTATCCGGTAATGGAAGACTTAGACGTTTATACCCGTCTGGGTGCTATGGTATGGCGTGCAGATTCAAGCTATTCAACTGTTACCGGCGGTGTTCGCAGCGCACAGAAAACTCAGAACGACACCGGTGTTTCACCGTTAGTTGCTCTGGGTACTGAATACGCAATTACCCGTGATATCGCCGCTCGTGTGGAATATCAGTGGATCAACAACATCGGCGATAAAGAAACTCTGGGCGCACGTCCGGACAACGGCATGCTGAGTGTTGGTATCGCGTACCGCTTCGGTCAGGATGACGTTGCAGCACCAGTTGTAGAACCAGCTCCGGCTCCGGCTCCTGTTGTTGAAAACAAACGTTTCACCCTGCGTTCAGACGTTCTGTTTAACTTCAACAAGTCTACTCTGAAAACTGAAGGTCAGGAAGCTCTGAACCAGCTGTTCAACGAACTGGCGTCAATCGACCCAACTCAGGGCAACGTCCTGGTTATCGGTTACACTGACCGCATCGGTTCACAGAACTACAACCTGCCACTGTCACAGAAACGTGCTCAGAGCGTTGTAGATTACCTGGTTGCTAAAGGTATCCCTACAGGCAGCATCCGTGCAGAAGGCCGCGGTAAAGAAGATCCTATCACAGGCAACAAATGTGATAATATCAAACAGCGCGCTGCTCTGATCGAGTGTCTGGCACCAGACCGTCGTGTTGAAATCGAAATTCAGGGCGTAACTGAACAAGTTGCACAGGCTGCTGCTCAGTAATTTCTGATTCGATTGCATGATGCAATGAATTTATAAACCCCGTCTCCGGATGGGGTTTATTTTTTGTCGCTACCCAATAAGTTTTGCAGATCTTCCTTCAGTGACGTCATCTTCGTCGCGTATTTTTCTTTCCGCTCCGCATCTTCCAGTAACTGAATAATCGTGTCTGACAATGTACTGCCGCGTCGCTGTGATAGTGCAGATAGACGCTGCCAGACTAAAAACTCCAAATCGACAGATTTTTTGCGGGTATGTTGTTGCTCAGCATTAAAATGACGCTTACGACGGGCACGGATAGTCTGACTCATCCGGTTTATAAGTGCCGGCGACATGTGCTTTTGTATCCAGCCGATGACTTTAACGGGGTGAGATTCCAGTTTCAGCAGCAGTGCAACCGCCTCTTCTGCCTGACTTTTTTCCACATGCCGGGTAATAGCTTCACCTTCACGGTGTTTTTTGACCAGATATGCCCACTTCCAGCCACACTCAAGGTTCTCTAGTTGTTGATATTTCATTATTTTTCTCAGTGACAGGGTAACACTTTCATAAGCATAGCAATATTTGTCTTAAAAAACCGCTCCTAAATCAGATTCTCTCTTATCCGACCGGTTAAAAATAAACGTCACGAGGATAGCTATCAGACATACTTACGCGCTACAATGCCCCATTATTTCCGTTACTATTCAAAGGCAGTGCTGAGAGCCGCACACAGCGGGAAGCACCTGATCCTTACATACCCCACATACGCCTGACATCATCAAAAGTAGACAATACCGAGTGAATATTAAACAATTAACCTGGCAATCATTACTGCCTGATGAAAACAGTTACCACGAGCTCCTGCAAACTGCCTCTTCGCTCCCGGCTTTGAGTACCGATGCGGTACAGGCCCGTTTGCAGGAAAGCCTGTCACTTTTCAGTCATCCGGCAGCCAAACGCCGTTTTATACTGGTAAAAAGTGATGAAAGCGAATGTTATCTGAATACGATAGCGCAATTGCTGCCGCCTGATGCCCGGGCTCAGCAGAAGCGTACCGCCGGTGGTGAGTATCATTTTGATAATCACCGGTTTATTTTCACACCTGCGGATAGCGGTCACTTCAGTGCAACACGCCCTTTTGCTGTCTGCGACTGGGTTGAGCCGGAACACCTGTTTGGTCAGATATTTACACATCATCAGCATGTTCAGCTGCAACCCGGCCTGCTCCATCAGGTTAACGGCGGCTATCTGATTATCTCAATGCGCAGCCTGCTCGCGCAGCCGTTAATGTGGCTGCGCCTGAAACAAATGGTCTGTGCTCAGCGTTTTGAGTGGCTGGCACACACAGAACAACATCCGCTGCCGTTCCCTGTTGATGGTATGCCTCTGGATCTGCGTGTCATTTTAGTCGGTGACCGTATGAGCCTTGATGAATTCATGCTGACAGAGCCGGAACTCAGCGAAGAAGCTCTGTACGGGGAATATGAGTTCGACAGTCAGATTGAAGAGATTGATCAGCTTTGTGTATGGTGTCAGTTTATCAATGGTCTGCTGAAAGAAAATCAGCTGCCGTCACTCAGCCCCGATGGCTGGTATGAACTGATCCGCCAGGGAATGCGCCATCAGGATGATAAGAAAAGACTGCCGCTTGATTTATTGTGGCTGACGTCATTGCTGCGTGATGCGGCAACACTGCTGCCGTCTGAAACAATTACAGCAGAAGCACTGCGCAAGATTCAGGAAAACCGTCTCTGGCGTCATGGCTATCTGGCTGACCGGGGTCTGGATGAAATGCTTCAGGGTCAGGTTTATATCCAGACTCAGGGTAGTACCGTCGGTCAGATTAACGGGCTCTCTGTCCTTCAGTATCCCGGTCACCCGCAAGCGGTGGGTGAACCCTCCCGCATCACCTGTGTTGCGCATATCGGTGACGGCGAGTTTGTCGATGTTGAGCGCAAATCTGAGCTTGGCGGAAATATTCATGCAAAAGGCATGATGATTATGCAGGCTTATCTGGTTGCCGAACTGAAGCTGGATCAGCCATTCCCGTTCTCAACGTCTGTGGTGTTTGAGCAATCCTACGGCGAAGTGGATGGTGACAGCGCCTCTCTGGCCGAACTGTGCGCACTGATAAGCGCCCTCTCCTGGCAGCCGGTTGACCAGCAGATTGCCGTAACAGGCTCAGTCGATCAGTTTGGTTTCGTCCAGGCTATTGGCGGCGTGAATGAAAAAATAGAAGGTTTTTTCCGTCTGTGCCAGAGCAGAGGGCTCACCGGAGAACAGGGTGTCATTATTCCTGCCTCCAACGAGCGCCATCTTGTACTGTCAGATGATGTTGTTGACGCAGTACGCACGGGTGAGTTCCATATCCGGACGGTTTCGCATGTATCGCAGGCAGCATCACACCTGATGAAAATGCCGTATTATGAAGAAGAAAACAATCCTTCCGGAGAACACCTGTTAGCTATAATTCAGGATCGGATTTTCCTGGCAAACAATCAGGATAAACCAAGAGCGCCGTGGTTCTCCCGTTGGTGGAAGTAGCTCACATTTTATCTGATCGGACTTGTTCAGCGTACAAGTGTACGCTATTGTGTAGCCTATCTGAAAAACAAGGCAAAGATTGAGTTATGGTCGCAAAACAAGATTCATACACAAAGCAGGAACTTGAAGCCTCAGGACGAGGTGAACTCTTTGGTGAAAACGGGCCACCATTACCATCCGGCAACATGCTGATGATGGATCGCGTCATTAAAATGAGCGAAACCGGCGGTCATTTTGATAAAGGCTATATTGAAGCTGAACTGGATATCAACCCTGAGCTGTGGTTTTTCGGTTGTCATTTCACCAACGATCCCGTTATGCCGGGCTGTTTAGGTCTGGATGCAATGTGGCAATTAGTCGGATTCTATCTCGGCTGGCTGGGCGGCGAAGGTAAAGGCCGTGCGCTGGGTGTGGGTGAAGTTAAATTTAGCGGGCAGATATTACCGACCTCGAAAAAAGTCACTTACCGTATTCACCTCAAGCGTGTAATCAACCGTAAGTTGATTATGGGTATCGGTGACGGTGAAGTCTTTGTTGATGACAAACTGATTTATACGGCCACGGATCTGAAAGTGGGTCTGTTTAAAGATACCAGCGCGTTTTAATCCGCCGGTTTCAGCAGCCTTACCTGTAAAAACCTCCGCATGCGGAGGTTTTTTGTTCTTCAAAACCGGTTACGCAATGACCGCCCTGTTATCGATGGCCTCGCGCCAGCCTCCCAGCCAGTGAGAACGTTCGTCAATCTTTAGATACGGGCAATGCTCTTTAGAACGACCTAAAATACCCGCCTGATAACCTTTGGTTAATGCTCTCGCTAAACGATCACGCTTTTGTCTTTTCATGCCGTTACTTCCCTCATGTTATTCAGTATCAGAACAGGTTGATTTTCACTCAACCCATAACAGGAATACGCTGTCGGGCAACGGATTGCAAGTAAAGAAGATTCAGAGTGTGTCAGACTCTCTTTGCAAAAAAATACACAGTAAAAACAGGGGGATTGTTTTATCAGCGTAATCAGCTGATTAGTTTTTCTGCAACCGTAAACAAAGACAGAGAGTGAAACAAGACAGGGAAGAAATTATTTTTGTGATCAGGCTGTTAATCGAATTAATGAGAGGTATTTCACAAATTTGTTCTTTTTATAATAAACTGCCCTCTGTTTGCACACCACAGAGGGCAATTTTCCGGTTACTTACGTATCTCGCCTGCGACCGATTTAGCTACCTGCGCCCATCCCTCACTGAGGGTACGGATCAGTTCAGGATACCCGTTCTCACTTTGTGTCAGAACAAGGTTAAACGGATGACGGATAACATTTTCGCCGTGAGTATAAATCCAGCTGCCCGCCACAATCACTTTACCGTCATAGCGTCCGTGGAAACCCGTTACACTGATGGTCAGCGTATCCGGTTTCATTTCCAGCGGCTGCACGGAAACCAGTCTGTCCGGCAATGCCTGACTGAGTTCTGTGGTCATGGCATCCAGTAACTGCTGCTCCAGCGGCCCTGCCCATAAATTTGTGCTGCCGATGCTGTATTCCACATCACTGGTCTGATAAACGATGCCGGAATTGCCCAGCACATCACTCAGTGTGATGCGCTGGATCCACAGCTGTGGAGCACGGTTGTCACCGGTACTGCTCCGGTAACCGGTCTGATCCGCATCTGTTTGAGATGAGGTAACAGACGGCAACTGATAATACTGTTTTTCAGGGGTGCTGCTGCATCCCGCCAGTACAAAAACACCCAGAAATGCCAGAGCTTTCGCCAGGTTTTTCATCTTAATTCTTCCCCTTCTTAGGTTGAGGATCAGACTGCGGCTTCGCTTCAAAGACCAGCGCATTGCTCTTATTGTTCAGTGTCCGCAATACCGGTTGCAGTTCACGCAGAACCTGATCCAGGCGCTGCATATCATCGACCAGCTTATTGTAAGCCGGTGATCCCGGTTGAACACCCTGCATACTGCGGTTCAGCTCGCGTAATGTCGATTGCAGATCTTTCGGCAGGGCTTTGAACTCTTTGCTGCCCAGTAATCCATTCAGCTCAGACAAGGTTTTCTGTGCTTCGGCGATCGTTTTTTCACTGGCGCGCAGCGTATCTGTCGCCTGTTTCATCATCGGCTCAATCGGCATACCGTTGATTTTATCCAGTGCGGCGAGGACTTTCTGTTGCAGCTGAACAAGGCCACCGCTGGTGGTCGGCAGAATTTCATAATCAGAAATACTCATCGGCGCTTTCCAGGCATCCTGTTCCGGATAGAAATCGAGATCAACATACAGTGCGCCGGTCAGCAGGTTGCCGGATTTCAGAGACGCCCGCAGCCCTTGCTGGAGTGCAGTTTCCAGCTCTTTTTCCAGTTTGAACCCCTTACCGACATCTTTCTCAAAGCGTTCCGGTTCGATATGGATAAGTACCGGAATACGGAAGTCCTGATCAAAGCTCTGCCCCAGCCCTTTCGCATAGAAAGGTACCTGTGCCACTGTCCCTAAACGGATCCCGCGGAACTCCACCGGTGCGCCCGGAGATAAACCACGGACAGAGTCAGAGAAAAACAGCAAATAACTTTTATACTGTGTATACAGTGAATTCTGTGTACTCTTCTGGTTATCAAACAGTTTAAACAGTGTTTTCGGGTTTACTTCCTCGCCCGGCTGCCAGCCATCCGGCACATCAAAACTGACGCCGCCGCTGAACAGCGTTGATAAAGAACCCATCTGTACACTTACACCCTGTGAGGACATATCAAAGGAGATGCCGCTGTCTTTCCAGAAACGGACATTTGTGGTGATCAGTTTGTCGTAAGGCGCACTGATAAACAGTTCATACTGCATATCGCGCTCGTCGAGATTAAATTCAGCTGTTTCCACAGAGCCGACACGGAACCCCCGGAACAGTACCGCATCACCGGGATTGAGCTGACCAGCCTGCTGGCTGGTTAATATCACGCGGATCCCTTTTGCATCGGGTGCTGCTAGCGGCGGAGAATCGAGCAGTTCAAATTCCTCGCTCACAGCTCCGGTTTTTGCCGGTTGCACCTGGATATACGCACCGGACAACAGGGTGCCCAGCCCGCTTACGCCTTCACGTCCGACAGTCGGCTTGACGACCCAGAACGCCGTATCTTTGCGCAGCACATCCTTCATTTCAGCATTCAGACGTGCTTTGATGATAACGCGGCTGTAGCTTTGATCCAGCATGACGCTTTCCACCACACCGACATCCACGCTGCGGCTTTTGATCTTGGTTTTCCCGGCTTCAACCCCTTCCGCATTATAGGTTATCAGCGTGATCTCCGGTCCCTGCCCGCGAAAATGGCTGATGAGGATCCAGGCGCCAATCAGCACCGTAACGATGGGGATAATCCAGACCGGTGACCAGCTTTTCAGTTTGCTGACCTTCGCCTCTGTCAGGCTGTCTGCATCTGCGTCTGTCAAATCATCATTTTTGTCGTTCAAGCTGAGGCTCCTCTGAAGACTTCGCCCGTTGTTTATCACGTCGATCCCACGTCAGGCGCGGGTCGAACATTTCGGCGGCGATCATCGTCAGGACAACCACCAGCGCAAATAAAATTACACCAATATCAGGATAAATACTCATCAGGCGTCCCATCCGGACTAATGCCGCCAGCACCGCGATCACGAAAACATCGATCATGGACCAGCGCCCGACAAATTCCACCATTTCATAAATAAAGTGCATCCGGCCCGGATCACGCATTCCGTGGCCTTTGGCATCAAGACACAGCCAGCCTATTGCCAGCATTTTCAGGCTCGGCACCATAATACTGGCAATAAAAATGACCATTGCCACCGGATAAGAGCCGTCTCCCCAGAGCAGGATAACCCCCGCCATAATGGTTGAGCCAAATCCGTTACCCAGTGTTTCAGTGATCATAATCGGCAGCAGGTTTGCCGGGATATACAAAATAACCGAGGTAAACAAAAGCGCCAGAGTCAGTTGCAGACTGTTCGGCCGCCGTGCATGTCCTTTGCTGTGACAGCGCGGACACTCCCGCATATCTGCCGGCAGAATAGCCTGACAAGTGCCGCACAACCGTACGCCCTGCGCCAGCCCGCCTTTTCCGGCAATCAGCGGGACAGACAGCGCAGGACGCGGCGCTATCCGTTCCCAGATCCAGTGTTTATCAAGGCACTGAAACGCCCTCACCTGCATCACACAAAACAGACAGTACGGCAGAAAACTCATGCCCAGTCCGATATCCCCGTAAGCCATCAGTTTCACAAAGCTGACAAGGACACCCGCCAGGAAAATTTCAGCCATACACCAGGTGCGCAACCGAAAGAGCAGTTTGGTCACAGGAATAGCCAGCCAGCGCGGCAGGCGTATCCCGTTGCACAGCAAGGTAATCGCAGCAAGACAATACACCGGAACCGCCAGAACAAACCCCATAAAGAAGAGTGCCAGCTCAGTATAATTATCACCAAACATCACTGCCGGTATCTGATAAATAGTGATTTCGCTCTCAATGCCCGCCACTTTCATAGAGACAAACGGGAACATACCGGCCAGAACAAACATCACCAGGCCGCAGAGAGCATACATCAGCGGCTGACGACGTGGTTCACGCCAGCGGGCAGTCAGGTGTGTGTGGCAGCGCGGACATTCGGCTTTCGTTCCCCGGGCAAGCTCAGGGACATCAACCACCAGGTCGCACTGCGGACACAGCACCATGTCAGAATCATGTGAATGATGAGCACACACTGTTACGTTATTTCTCCGGGGTCATCACAGGCGGGATCAGCTCCCGCTCTGCATTGATTCCAACGTCTGCCACCGATCAAACGCCACTTCCAGCGCATGCTCTTTTTCAGCTAACAACGTCAGAACTTTATCGGTCTCTTCGCGCGACTGATTAAAAAACTCAGGCGCCGCCACCTTGCTTTGTAACTGCTGAATGTCCTCGTCGAGGGATTCCAGCAGTGCAGGCAGCTGTTCCAGCTCCCGTTGTAATTTATAACTTAATTTTGCAGAAGTATTTGCTTTTTTAATGTTATCGGTACGTTTCTCTTCCGGCTCCGGCTGTGATTTCTTCTCTGCCGGTGCTTTCAGTGTCTGAACCTGGCTGCGCTGCTGCTGTGCGTCAAAATAGCCGCCGACAAAGCGTTCAATAGTGCCGTCACCTTCAAAAATCCAGCATTCGGTAACGCTGTTATCCACAAACTGGCGGTCATGACTGACCAGCAACACAGTGCCCTGATAGCCGTCCACCAGCTCTTCAAGCAGTTCCAGCGTTTCGACATCAAGGTCGTTGGTCGGTTCATCGAGGATCAGAAGATTGCTGGGTTTCAGGAACAATCTGGCAAGTAATAAACGGTTACGCTCTCCGCCGGACAGTGCACGAACCGGTGTCATCGCACGTTTCGGGTGGAACAGGAATTCCTGTAAATACCCGAGCACATGGCGTGGCTTGCCGTTTACCATCACTTCCTGCTTGCCTTCCGCCAGGTTGTCCATCACGGTTTTATCCGGATCTAATGCTGCGCGGTGCTGGTCAAAATACGCCACTTCCAGTTTTGTTCCGCAATGCACCCGGCCACTGTCCGGTTGCAGATCGCCGAGCATCAGTTTCAGCAGAGTAGTTTTTCCGCAGCCATTCGGTCCGACCAGCGCAATTTTATCACCGCGCAGCACCTGCGCACTGAAATCACTGACCAGTTTTTTGCCGTCGATACCGTAGCTGATATCTTCGATTTCAAATACGATTTTGCCGGAGCGTGTCGCTTCTTCAACCTGCATTTTCGCTTTACCCATCACCTCACGGCGATCGGCGCGTTCATTACGCAGTGCTTTCAGCGCACGAACCCGTCCTTCGTTACGGGTACGGCGGGCTTTGATCCCCTGGCGGATCCACACTTCTTCCTGCGCCAGTTTGCGGTCAAATTCTGCATTCTGCATCTCTTCCACGCGCAGAGATTCTTCTTTGCCGATCAGGTATTCATCATAGCTTCCGGGCCAGGACGCCAGCTTACCGCGATCCAGATCGATAATCCGGGTTGCCATATTGCGGATAAAGGAACGGTCATGGGAAATAAAGACGATACTGCCACCGAAGCTTTTCAGGAAAACTTCCAGCCACTGAATCGTTTCGATATCCAGGTGGTTGGTCGGTTCATCCAGAAACAGCACGCCCGGCGCGCAAACCAGTGCACGTCCCAGCGCGGCTTTACGCAGCCAGCCCCCGGAGAGCGCAGAGAGTTTTTCTTCTGCCGGTAATTCAAGATGGGCAATCACATCTGAAATGCGGCTGTCCAGCAGCCATAAATTCTGAGTATCAAGAATTTCCTGCAAATCTGCCATTTTTGACAGATTTTTATCACTCGGATCCGTTTCCACCAGTTTTGAGATCTGATGATAAGCTTTGATATGCTTAGCCTGCTCAGCCACCCCTTCGGCGACAAAATCAAATACAGTGCCTTCCACATCACGCGGCGGATCCTGTTGTAAGCGGGAGACAATCAGATCCTGCTCATAGGTAACTGTACCATCATCCAGAGGCTGTTCTTTGGTCAGAACCCGCATCAGGGTGGATTTTCCCGCCCCGTTGCGTCCGACCAGACAGACACGCTCATTTGCTTCGATATGAATTTCGGTATTTTCCAGCAACGGAGCATCACTGAATGCGAGCCAGGCGCCCGCCATATTAATCAACGACATAGTTCTGTTATTCCTCGCCTGCGTGGCGGATTAGCCAGCAGTTATGAATCTGACGGTTACGTGCAAAATCTTGTGATTGTGTTTTGGCGGTGATTTCCTGTGCCACCAGTCCGGCTTCATCCATCCCCGCCTGATCTAATTTAAAACCACGTTTGTTATTGGAGAACATCAGTGTTCCGCCACGGCGCAGCAGACGTTTCAGCTGTTTCATCAGCATGATGTGGTCGCGCTGGACATCAAAGGTGTCTTCCATCCGTTTTGAGTTAGAAAACGTCGGCGGATCGATAAAGATCAGATCAAACTGTTCCGGGGTCTGCGCCAGCCAGCTCAGGCAATCCGCCTGCACCAGACGGTGCTGTCTGCCGCTTAGTCCGTTACTTTGTAAATTGCGTTCTGCCCACTCCAGATACGTGCGCGACATATCCACTGATGTGGTGGAGCGCGCCCCGCCAAGTCCGGCATGAACAGTCGCAGAGCCGGTGTAAGCAAATAGATTAAGGAAATCTTTACCTTTGCTCATCTGCCCTAACATTTTACGGGCAATACGATGGTCAAGGAACAAACCCGTATCCAGGTAATCAGTCAGGTTAACCCATAACTGTGCGTTATACTCTTTTACCAGGAAACTGTTCTTTTTCTCGTCCAGCTTTTCATATTGCTGTTTGCCTTTCTGGCGCTGACGGGTTTTTAAAACCAGCTGGTTCGCCGGCAGTTCCAGCACCGCAAGTGTCGCGCTGATCACATCAAACAGGCGCTGACGCGCTTTGTTCGGATCAATCGTTTTCGGCGGAGCATACTCCTGAACCACGACATAATCGGCATAGCGATCAACTGCGACATTATACTCCGGCAAATCAGCATCGTACAGACGATAACACTCAACACCTTCCTGCTTCGCCCATTTTGCCAGTTTTTTCTCATTCTTACGCAGACGATTTGCGAAATCAGAACCAATATCCTGTGCACCCGCCGGCGGTGTTTCACTTAACTGATAGTTTTTCTGTACGCAGTCCAGCGGACCATTTTTTGCTTTAAACTCACGTTCTGCGCGTAATTGCAGGCTGCTGAGCAGTTCCGGCGAACCACTGAACATGGACAGGCGCCAGCCCGGGAAACGGGTGCGGACAACACGGCTGAACACACTGTGCAGCGCAATCAGTGCCGGTTCGCTTTCCAGACGCTCGCCGTATGGCGGGTTGGAAATAATCGTGCCTTTCGGCCCTTCCGGCAGCGGGTTTTCCAGTTTGGTGGCATCTTTCTGCTGGAACGTAATCAGTTTATCCACACCGGCACGGCGGGCATTGGCACGCGCCATATCCAGTACACGTTTGTCAGTATCAGACCCGAAAAAACGTGCCGTGGCACTGACAACACCGGCATTGGCCCGCTCGCGGGCTTCTGCTTTAACAGATTCCCAGAGTGCACTGTCATGGCTGCTCCAGGCTTCAAAGCCCCAGTGCGTACGGTGCAGACCCGGCGCACAATCGGCCGCCATCATAGCCGCTTCAATCAGCAGTGTGCCTGAGCCGCACATCGGATCCACCATAGGGGTATCCTTCTGCCAGCCGGAACGCTGAACAATCGCTGCCGCCAGATTTTCTTTCAGCGGTGCCTGGCCTGCCAGTTCACGGTAACCGCGGATATGCAGGGAATCGCCGCTCAAATCAATAGCCAGTGAGGCTCTTTCTTTATTCAGATACACATTGATACGGATATCGGGCTGCTGCTTTGCCACATCCGGACGCGCATCAATTTTGCGGGTAAAGCTGTCGACGATAGCATCTTTAACTTTCAGCGCGCCGTACTGACTGTTACGGATTTCATCGTTGGTGCCGTTAAAATGCACGGCAAAGGTTTTGTCCACCGTAAAGACAGACGGCCAGTCAATTGATTGCACCGCAAGATAAAGATCCAGATCGCTGTAGACATCGAACTCATTCAGCGGTAATAAAATACGGGATGCCAGACGGCTCCACATCAGGCATTCGTACATTGTACGCGGTGAAGCACGAAAATGAACACCACCCTGTGCAATGCTGAGGTCTTCAGCACCCAGTGTTGCTAATTCAGTTTTTAAAAGCTCTTCCAGCCCACGGGCGGTGCTGGCAAAATACGTGTTCATCATGGTTTACCGTTGAAATAAAAATTTGGAGCGCATTATAGCGGATCCGGGCGTTAAATCATAAAATTGACGTTCACCTTTTTCCCGGTAAACCCGGATGCCACTGTGGTATTTACCGATAACAACAAAAAGAACGGATAACTATGACAAAAACAGCCATCACACTCTCCCGTTTATACACCTTCCCGGTAAAATCAATGAAAGGCGTGCACCTGTCGCAGAGCTATGCCGGGGACACCGGGCTGAGTTTTGACCGCAATTTTATGATAACCGACGAAGACGGAAAATTTCTGACTGCCCGCCGTTATCCGCAAATGGTTCTGTTTACCCCGGCACTGCTGAACAATGGCATTTATCTGCGCAGCCCGGAAGGTAGCAGCGCCACTATTTTATATGACGATTTTCTGCCGGAGAGTCTGGCATGCGAAGTCTGGGGTAATCATTTTACCTCACTCATTGCCCCGGAAAAAATCAACCAGTGGCTGTGCCTGTTTTTTGATATCCCGGTTCAGTTGCGCTGGCTCAGCCCGCACTCCACCAGGCGCGTGAAGCTCTCCCCGGACAACCCGGTTTCCTTTGCGGACGGCTATCCGTATCTGATTGTGAATCAAGCCTCTTTTCAGGCTGTGCAGAAACGTTGCAGCGCAGAAATTAAAATTGAACAGTTCCGCGGCAATATTATTGTCACCGGTGCAGATGCCTTTGCCGAAGATGGCTGGAAAGTGATCCGCATAGGCGATGTTATATTTGACCTGAAAAAACCGTGCAGCCGCTGCATTTTCACGACGATCAGCACAGATAAAGGTGAAAAACATCCGCAGATGGAGCCGCTGTATACGTTGCAAACCTTCAGGACAGCGGTGGATAAAAATGATGTGGATTTCGGCATGAATGCTATCGCCCGCAATACCGGTATTATTCAGGTCGGCGACAAAGTAACAGTATTGGAAACCTGCCCGCCACGTGAGTATCAGGAGCGGGTGATTGAAAAAGTACAGCCCGTTACCGCACAGCCGGAAGCCATGCTGACACTGACGTTCAACGATAAAGAGTATGCGGTGAATAATCAGCATGTCCTGCTCGAGCAACTGGAAGCGCATCAGGTTTCCATTCCCTACTCCTGCCGTGCAGGTGTTTGCGGCAGTTGTAAAGTGACGCTGCTGTCCGGTGAGGTAACACCGCTGAAAGCCGGGGCAATAAAAAGAAACGGCGATATTCTGGCATGCAGCTGTATTCCGAAAACCAATATTACGATCCGTCACGGAAAATAACAGATAAAAAAATACCCTCAGACAGATTAATCCGCCAGGGGGTATTTTACTTGGCGTAACTTGTATATAAACACCGGATCATTTTAATGCGGTACGATCGCCAGTGATCAATAAATTATATCTATACCCAACGTCATTCACGTTGCAGGAAGGCGGCAAGGGAAAATAGACGGGAAGCATAGATAAACTATGTGACCCGGCTATTTGAGCGCAGCCAACGAACCTGCAGTTTGAATGAATAAGGGTATAATTGTCTTTCCGGTATTTTCACCGTCAGACTGCTTTACCCATTAACAGACTTCGTTGTATTGATTTGCGGGATAATAAACGATCGTTCATGATCTTTATCGGATCACAAAAGGACATGGTGCGATCATTTAATTGTAGTTCGGGGTCGACCAGTAAACACAAACTGGCATTCTCACCCGCTTCCGCCACAATAAAACAACTCCGCTGCCGGGTGTTATCCAGCACAACGTCAACAATTTGCCCCTGCGCCGGTTTCGTCATCGCACAGCATAATGAAAAATACCAGCTCTTCGGCATCTGTGGTTTTAAAAATCGTGATGCAATTAAAGCATTGAGTGTTAATTCTGCACATTGCTGCGCCGGGATATTTAATTTTTTAATCTGTTCGTCGAATATGACAAATAAAGCGGCATCATCAACAGAAAACGGACTGTGACACCTGGCATACGGCGCCAGCAGGCGTGGTGCAAAATGGGAGCGGAATACCATTCCGTTGGCAAGATCGAGCATAATACGCTCATGCGTATCATCATAATACCACTGCCATTGATCGTCAGGTTTTATTTTCATCTGATCACATTCCCGGCTAATATCGGGTCAGCGATAAATAGCCACTTCATATTGAATAAAATAATTAAAATTTATTAATAACTTTAACGTGTGCTGCCTGATAATGATAATTTTTGAGCAACATCTTAAAATATAAAAGAAACGGGGGCAAAAATAAACCCCCTCAGAAAGATAAAGCTGAAAATCAGATACAATTTACAATATTTTTAATTAATTTTGGTCCGTGGTAGATAAATCCTGAATAGATCTGGATCAATGATGCGCCTGCATCCATTTTTTCCCGCGCGGCAACCAGTGAGTCAATTCCGCCGACACCAATAATCGGTAATTTACCGTTCAGCTCTTTTGATAACAGACGAATAATTTCAGTGCTTTTACTCTGAACCGGGCGGCCACTTAATCCGCCGGTTTCATTACAGTGATTTAATCCCTGCACTAAAGAGCGATCTAATGTGGTATTAGTGGCAATAACACCATCAATATTATGTCTGACCAAACTGTCAGCAACCTGAATTAATTCTTCTGTCGTTAAGTCCGGGGCAATTTTTACTGCAACCGGAACATATTTCTGATGGCGCTGATGTAATTCCTGCTGTTTAATTTTAATCGCAGTCAGTAATTCATCCAGCATATCGCCGTATTGCAGGCTACGTAATCCCGGGGTATTCGGTGAGGAAATATTAACGGCGATATAACCGGCGTGAGCATAAACTTTATCCATACAAATCAGATAGTCATCTTTGCCCTGCTCAACCGGCGTATCTTTATTTTTGCCGATATTAATACCGAGAATACCCCCGAAACGCGCCTGTTTAATATTCTCAATCAGATTATCCACCCCGAGATTATTAAAGCCCATCCGGTTAATAAGCCCTTCGGCTTCCACAATACGGAACAGACGCGGTTTATCATTTCCCGCCTGTGGCTTGGGAGTCACCGTACCGACTTCAACAAAACCAAAACCCATGGCATCAAAAGCCTCAATACATTCACCGTCTTTATCAAGACCTGCGGCTAACCCCAGCGGATTTTTAAAAGAGAGCCCCATGCACTGTACAGGTTTGGTGGCAACATTTTGCTGAATAAGAAAACGGAAAGGAGAACGGGAAAGGCGTTTGAGTTGCTGAAAGGTAAATTCGTGGGCGCGTTCGGGATCAAGGCGGAACAGCGCCTTCCTGACTAACGGATAATACATCTTGAATACCTTTTGTTATGAGTCATCAGTACATAACCCGCGTACCGGGTGGTTTCTCTGTAACAAAATAGGTTGTGGATTCTGCCTGAAACAGTGCCGCCTATTTCAGGCGGCTATATTAGGACAAATATCCCCTCTCTGCACTGCTTTTTTACGCAGGAAATGATGCACCTGATGTGCACCATTTCCCTGTATTATACCCAACACCATTCAGGATGCAGCCAGGCGGCAAGCTCAGTCAGCCAACGAACCTGCAGTTTGAATGAATAAGGGTATATTACCAGCGCCCGGATGCCCCGCCGCCGCCACTGCGTCCGCCGCCACCGGAAGACGAACGGCTGCTGCTGCTTCCCCCGCCACTGCTGAACCCACCGCCGTCACCCCGTCCGCCACGCCCGGAGCCTCCGCCACCGGAACCGACTGTCACAAATCCGCAATAGTGTCCGATACCGACAAACAGCCCGAATCCGACGCCAACCAGCACACCTGCCGCCAGACTTCCTTCAGAGAACATCAATCCGAAAATAAAGGCAAATCCGCCGAAAAAGAGACCGATGCAAATGGATATCCGCAGTTTCTGAGGTTTGATAATTTTACCTAATATCCAGAAAAATGTGCCTAACACGAGGAAAAATAAGAAAACTGCGGCGATAAACATAGTGAATATCAGCACAATAACCAGCCAGAGCGGCAGAATTTTCAGGAAAATAAACTGACTCCAGCGCGGTAATTCGGTATAGAAAAAATCTTCCCCGAATTCCATACCGTTACCGGCGGGATTATTAAAGCCGCCAAAATACCAGGTCAGATAAATAATGATGCCTATCGGGATAACCGCTTTCAGTTTATAGCGTTTGATCATGCTGAAAATGAAAAAACACCACAGATACGCACTTGCCGCCAGTACCGCACCCAATACAATATCAATCCAGCCGACCGGCGCGGCCTGTTTGGCGATATAAAAAGCCGGGGTAGTCACCGCAGGCAGTGACTCATTTTTTACCAGCGCAGTCAGGGCATCGAGCGTGTTATTGATCCCGCCTGCATAATTTCCTTTTTTAAATTCAGGGATGAAATAAGTATTGAGGATCCGGTTCGCTGTGGCGTCACTTACCGCCCCTTCCAGCCCGTAACCGACTTCAATGCGCATCGCGCGATCGTCCGCTGCAACCAGTAATAAGATCCCGTCATCAATATTGATCCGCCCTAAACGCCATTGGTTGAATACGTTTTCAGCATAGCTTTCAATATCACGCGGTGCGGTGGTTTTGACTGTCAGAACAGCTATCTGCGCTCCGGTCTGCTCCCGCAATGTACCGAGTTTGTCCTCAATATTACTGCGCTCACTGCTGGTCAAAAGCCCTGCAGTGTCTGTTACCGCACCCTGCATGCGGGGAAATTCAGTACCGTCCGCCACTGCAACAGCGGAAAAGAACAGAAAAAATACGCCCCACAACCAGTGGCGGTACAGACTTGTTCTATGTCTCATAATGAAGTCCTTTCTTTATACCCTTATTCATTCAAACTGCAGGTTCGTTGGGTATATATTGCAGATAATTATCCGGAGTTTACTGTATCCGGCAAAAAAATGGTGCAATGTGACAGTAATGCCGTATTTCTGCGTATAAAAAAACACCTCCGGAGAGGTGCTTTGTCTGTAACTATGCCAACCTGATAATCCGACGGGCAGCGAAATAAAAAGTATGCGCGTCATGAATGACGCGCATGAGTGTATAGGGACATATTTACAGCGTCTTTTTATTTTGCCCGTCAGCAGGATCTTCCCCGGGGTAAAAAAATCCCCCGGAGAAGTCTCACAAATCAGTTCTCATCCAGCGCTTTGGTGATTTTCTCAAACAGATCACCGGAGAGATTGTCCAGCCCTTTGAGACGCAGCAGTGCATCACGCATTTTGCTCTGACGGCTGTCATCATAGCGTTTCAGGCGGATAAGCGGCTCAATCAGGCGTGATGCAACCTGCGGATTACGGGTGTTCAGATCACAGAGGATATCTGCAAGGAACTGATATCCCTTCCCGGATTTGTCATGGAACGCTTTCGGATTGTTCATCACAAACGCACCCACCAGCGAACGCACCCGGTTCGGGTTTGCCATGGTAAATGAGCGATGTTTCAGCAAGGCTTTCACATTATCAAGAACATCGGCATCCGGACGGGTGGCCTGTAAAATAAACCACTTATCCATCACCAGACCATCCTGATGCCACTTGTTGTCATAATCCGCCAGCAGAGTGTCACGGCACGCCAGACCCGCTTTCACCGCCGCCGACAGGGCTGCCAGTGAATCGGTCATATTATCTGCCTGTGCATATTGCAGGGAGATGCGTTTATCCGCCTGCGCGCGATCTTCATCCGGTGCCAGGTAACCCAGGCAGACATTGCGCAGATCACGTTTTGCAATATCAGCATGATCAATCCGATACACACCGGTCTTCATACTGATATACACCGCGTAGAGTTCATCCGACAGTTCGCGGGCAAATGTTTGCGCAATAAAGGTCATTACGGCATTGACGGCGTCCGGATCAATCACCGCGAACCACTCCGCCACTTCCGTTTCTGACGGCAGCGTCATAATCTGTGCGGCAAGTGCCGGGTCAATGTGCTCATCAAGCAGCACAGCGCGGAATGCATCAACCACCGCATCCGGAAGCTGTAATACTTCACCATCCTGATAACGGCGGACATTTTCTTTTATATGCAGCGCCAACAGTGACTGCGCGGCATCCCAGCGGGAAAATTCATTGCGCGCATGCTGCATCAGAAATGCCAGCTGTGTGTCAGTGTACGGATAATCCACTTTAACCGGGGCTGAGAATTCACGGAACAGAGACGGTACCGGCTTTTCA
Organism: Morganella psychrotolerans; assembly: GCF_965118875.1. Taxonomy (GTDB): domain Bacteria; phylum Pseudomonadota; class Gammaproteobacteria; order Enterobacterales; family Enterobacteriaceae; genus Morganella; species Morganella psychrotolerans_C. The sequence continues at coordinate 90,815 of NZ_CBCPJD010000009.1, read as the reverse complement.
CTGACGTCATCAAATATGAATGTCTGCTCTTCGCGGGTGATATTCAGCACAGAGTGAACGGCTTCCCCTTTATAACGCAGAGGAATAATATTTCCGTTGCTGTCATACAGTTCCACATCAAACGGAATATGCAGCGGCTGTTTATCCTGCTGATCCGGGGTCGGCGGGGTCATTTGTGTCACATGCAGCTGATACTGTTTTGTCGCGGCATCATAGCTGTCACGGATAGTCACCACCGGTGTGCCGGACTGACTGTACCAGCGGCGGAACAGGGTGAGATCCACATTGGAGGCATCTTCCATTGCCTGCACAAAATCATCACAGGTTGCAGCGCTGCCGTCATGACGGTGTACATACAGTTGCATCCCCGCCTGGAACAGCTCTTCACCCAGCAGGGTGTGGATCATGCGGATCACTTCTGAGCCCTTTTCATACACAGTCAGGGTATAGAAGTTGTTCATTTCAATGACTTTATCCGGACGGATCGGGTGCGCCATCGGACCGGCATCTTCGGCAAACTGCGCTGCGCGCATTACACGGACATTGTTGATCCGGTTAACCGGGCGTGATCCGAGATCAGAACTGAATTCCTGGTCACGGAAAACGGTCAGACCCTCTTTCAGACTGAGCTGGAACCAGTCACGGCAGGTGATACGGTTGCCTGTCCAGTTATGGAAATACTCATGGCCGATAACAGATTCGATGCCCAGATAATCTTTATCTGTTGCCGTTTCATTCTTCGCCAGCACATATTTGGAGTTAAAGACATTCAGCCCTTTGTTCTCCATCGCGCCCATATTGAAGAAATCAACTGCCACAATCATATAAATATCAAGATCATATTCAAAACCAAAACGCTCTTCATCCCATTTCATGGCATTTTTCAGCGAGGTCATCGCCCAGCCGGCGCGGTCAAGATTGCCCTTGTCCACGAACAGTTCAAGCGCCACATCACGTCCGCTGCGGGTAATAAAGGTATCGCGCAGCACATCAAAATCACCGGCGACCAGTGCAAACAGATAGCTTGGTTTCGGGAACGGATCTTCCCATTTAACCCAGTGTTTATCGCCTGCATCACCGGAATCCACACGGTTACCGTTTGATAACAAGAACGGATAACGGGCTTTTTCTGCAGTGATCCGGGTGGTATAACGCGCCAGCACATCGGGGCGATCAAGATACCAGGTAATATGGCGGAAACCTTCGGCTTCGCATTGTGTACAGAGCGCATCACCGGAGACATACAGCCCCTCAAGTGCAGTATTCTGCGCCGGGCTGATTTCATTGACAATTTGCAACGTGAACTGCTCAGGTACATTATCAATATGAAGTGAACCGCCTTCTTCGCGATACGCAGACCACGCCTGACCATCAATTGTCAGCTGTTTCAGTACCAACCCTTCACCGGCAAGTACCAGCGTGGCAGCACTGTCATTCAGGCGTTTTACCCGGCTGGTGGCGGTCACCACTGTTGTTTGCGGGTCGAGTGCAAAATCAAGATCAATATGAGTAATCGTATAGTCAGGTGCCTGATAGTCCCGGCGATACTTCGCCTGCCGCTGTTGTGTCATTGGATTCTCTTCATTAGTTATATATAACAATTACGCTGCCACTTAGGCTCTCACAATTCAAGCTCTGCGGTAAAAGAAATTTTATCAGTCTGTGATAAATTCTTATTTTCAGGCTGTGCCATTCGTAATTATTATGAATGAAATGTTAACAAATAATGTGATAACAGCGCTGATCATCACGCACCGGGAAAAGAACGTGTTACTATACCCGGATAATAGTAAGCTATGACCTGTTTAGGTTGATTGCTCCGTGAGGATGCTGAAAGCGCCATGAATTCAGAAGCAACCCCGATTATCACATCCCTGCTGGATACAGATGCATATAAATTGCACATGCAGCAGGCGGTGTTCCATCATTACCGCACAATCCCTGTTGTTGCGGAGTTCCGCTGCCGGAGCAGTAAACGCCTGGGTCAGTACGCAGACCAGCTGCGCGCCCAGGTATCAATGATGGCTGAGTTATCAGTCAGTGATGACGAATATCACTACCTGTGCGGGCTGCCATTTTTTACAGCAGATTATCTCGCCTGGTTCCGACAGTTCCGTTTTAATCCTTCGCAGGTCACTATCCGCAGCGACAGCAACGGACAACTGGCTATCCGCATCAGCGGGCCATGGGTTGACGTTATCTTGTGGGAAGTTCCGCTTCTCGCGCTGATAAGCGAGCTGGTTCATCGTCACCAATCTCCGCAGGTCACAACTGAAGATGCCGTTATCCGCCTGCGTAAACTGGTTACCCGGTTTTACCGGGACGCTGAGCAGGAAAATCTGGATCTCAGTCAGTTTAAACTGATGGATTTCGGCACACGTCGCCGCTTCTCTTATGATGTTCAGATGGCGATTGTCAGTGAACTGAAACAGAATTTTCCGTACCTGGTCGGCACCAGTAACTACCTGCTGGCACAAAAACTGGATCTGGAGCCGGTCGGCACACAAGCCCATGAATGGTTCCAGGCGCATCAGCAGATAAGCCCGGATCTGGCAAACAGCCAGCGCGCCGCTCTTCAGACCTGGCTTGATGAATATCCCTCACAGCTCGGCGTCGCATTAACTGACTGCATCACTATGGATGCATTCCTGCGTGATTTTGATGCACCGTTTGCACAGGCCTATCAGGGATTGCGCCATGATTCCGGGGACCCGGTTGAATGGGGTGAAAAAGCCATCGCTCATTATGAAAAGCTCAATATTGACCCGATGAGCAAAACCCTGGTATTTTCCGACAGCCTGGATTTGCGTAAAGCGCTCGCGCTCTATGCTCATTTCCATGACAGGGTAAATCTGGTCTTTGGTATCGGCACGCGCCTGACCTGTAATATTCCGGATGTTGAGCCGCTGAATATTGTTATCAAACTGGTGGAATGTAACGGAAAACCGGTTGCCAAGCTGTCAGACAGCCCCGGCAAAACTATCTGTGAAGATGATGAATTCGTCGACCGCCTGCGCCGCGCTTTTGATATTCCGCACGTTCAGCGCGCCTGCTGATCCCCCCGTTTTTACCATCGACGCCTGAAGACAGAAAAAGCCGCCTGTTTTTTCTGTTTTTCGGGCAGTTAACCCCGAATTTCTGCTTGTTTCCTGACAGTGAGCAAGTAACATAGTGAGATTGCCCTTTTCGCGGCAAACTGATGATTATCTGTTACCCGGCATCACGCAATGGCGGGTAACGCGTATAACAGACCTATATATAAGAAGAGAGAGTTTCAACTATGAGCATAGCGCCTGTGGTCGACGTACTGCAAGGCCGTGTACCTGTTGACAGCGAAGTCACAGTACAGGGTTGGGTTCGTACAAGGAGAGATTCAAAAGCCGGGATCTCATTCCTCGCCGTCTACGACGGTTCCTGCTTTAATCCGGTACAGGCTGTCATCGAAAGTAATTTACCTAATTATAATGATGACGTGCTTCATTTAACCGCAGGCTGTTCTGTTGAAGTCACCGGTAAAGTGGTTGCATCACCGGGTCAGGGTCAGAGTTTTGAAATTCATGCCACGAATGTCCGCGTTGTCGGGCTGGTGGACGACCCGGATACCTATCCGATGGCGGCAAAACGCCACTCTGTTGAATACCTGCGTGAAGTGGCTCACCTGCGCCCGCGTACCAACCTGATCGGCGCAGTTACCCGTGTCCGTCATACTTTATCCCAGGCATTACACCGCTTCTTTGATGAGCAGGGTTTCTTCTGGGTATCCACCCCGCTTATCACCACCTCTGATACAGAAGGTGCCGGTGAGATGTTCCGCGTCTCCACCCTGGATTTCCACAATCTGCCGCGTAATGACAAAGGCGAAGTGGATTTCAGCGAAGATTTCTTCGGACAGGAAGCGTTCCTGACGGTATCCGGTCAGTTAAACGGTGAAGCTTACGCGTCTGCACTGAGCAAAATTTACACCTTCGGCCCGACATTCCGTGCAGAAAACTCCAATACCAGCCGCCACCTTGCGGAATTCTGGATGGTAGAGCCGGAAGTGGCATTTGCTAATTTGGATGATGTCGCAGGTCTGGCTGAAGCCATGCTGAAATATGTTTTCAAAGCGGTACTTGAAGAGCGTCGTGACGATCTCGAATTCTTTGCTGAGCGCATTAATAAAGAAGCAATCGAGCGTCTGGAACGTTTTGTCACCTCAGATTTTGCGCAGGTTGATTATACCGATGCGATTAAAATCCTGGAAAATTGCGGCAAGACCTTTGAAAACGAGGTGTTCTGGGGCGTGGATATGTCCTCTGAGCACGAGCGCTACCTGGCAGAAGAGCATTTCAAAGCCCCTGTGGTCGTGAAAAACTACCCGAAAGCCATCAAAGCATTCTATATGCGCGAAAACGAAGACGGCAAAACTGTGGCGGCAATGGATGTACTGGCACCGGGTATCGGTGAAATCATCGGTGGTTCCCAGCGTGAAGAGCGTCTGGACAGACTTGATGCCCGCTTTGACGAACTCGGTATGAATAAAGAAGATTATTGGTGGTACCGTGATCTGCGTCGCTACGGTACTGTGCCACACGCCGGTTTCGGGCTGGGTTTTGAACGTCTGGTTTCATATGTGACGGGCGTCTCAAATATTCGGGAGACCATCCCGTTCCCACGTACCCCCCGCAGCGCGACATTCTGATTGTTCATCAAAAATATTGAACGTAAAAAGCCGGCCTTTAAGCCGGCTTTTTTTATGCACGACAAATTAACTGCTCAAAAAGCTCCCTATAATTTACATTTTGACACATACTATTTCCATTTGTTACAGATTCTTCGTTTTTGTAGCACTTTCAGGGTAGATAAAATATTTTACCAATGGAACACTGGTCGCCGACACAGACGACACTAAACTCTCACAATTAGTTCCAATTTTTTTTCGAACTATTTATGGCAGTGGCAGGTGTCCGAATAACACCAATGAGGGTAATAATAATGAAACGCAATATTCTTGCAGTAGTTATCCCGGCTCTGTTAGTAGCTGGTGCAGCAAACGCTGCTGAAATCTATAACAAAGACGGCAACAAAGTAGACCTGTACGGTAAAGTTGACGTTCGTCACATGTTCGCAGATGCTAAAAGCGGCGAAGATGGCGACAGCTCACGCGTTCGTTTTGGTATCAAAGGTGAAACTCAGATCACTGACCAACTGACTGGTTTCGGTCGTTTTGAAAACGAAATCAAAACCAACAGCATCGAAGGCGACAACAAAAACGAAGTTCGTTTAGCTTACGCTGGTTTCAAATTTGCTGAGTTTGGTTCAATCGACTACGGCCGTAACTACGGCGTAATCTATGACGTCAACGCATGGACCGATGTTATGCCTCTGTTCGGTGGCGACACCATGGCACAGAAAGACGTGTACATGACCAGCCGTACCGGCAGCGTGTTAACTTACCGTAACAGCGACATGTTCGGTTACGTTGACGGCCTGAACTTTGCTCTGCAATACCAGGCAGCTAACGATGAAAACTCAATCGCTAAACACGATGGTGCTAAATCAAACGGCGACGGTTACGGTTTCTCCACTACTTATGACCTCGGCTGGGGCGTAAGCTTAGGCGGTGCATACTCAAACTCAGCACGTACTACATGGCAGCAGGATAAATCTGATGCACGTGGTAAACGTGCTGAAGCATGGGATTTCGGTGCTAAATACGACGCTAACAACGTATACCTGGCAGCTATGTACGGTGAAACCCGTAACATGACTAAATTCGATTTCAAAAATGGTATTAACGATCATACAAGCATCGCTAACAAAACCAAAAACATCGAATTAGTAGCACAGTACCAGTTTGACTTCGGTCTGCGTCCGTCCATTGGCTATAACCAATCTAAAGGTTATGACCTGGGCAACAATACCTATAATTCTGACCTGGTTAAATATGTTGATTTAGGTGCTTACTACTACTTCAACAAAAACATGTCTGCAGTTGTTGATTATAAAATCAACCTGCTGGACAGCGACAACAAAGCCGGTGTTAACTCCGACAACGTTGTTGGTTTAGGTCTGACTTACCAGTTCTAATTTAGCCTTTACGCTAAATCTGAATAAAAAACCCACGGCATGCCGTGGGTTTTTTTGTTATCTGTATACCCTTATTCATTCAGACTACAGGTTCGTTGGTGGCTACTTGAATGACGTTGGGTATATAACACGTTTTGTGATGCATTTTCATGCTAACCTCAACAGGACGTCACCCACTTCACAAGATTTCCGTCTTTTCTCTGTAAACAGTTGGCAAATGATTTACAGCGGGTTAACCTGAGATCCTTGTGTAATTCCGCTTATCCGCACTTATCAGACACTATTGGGATCAACAACTATGTTTGAGAATATTACTGCCGCGCCTGCCGACCCGATCTTAGGTCTGGCTGATACCTTCCGCCAGGACCCCCGTGAAAATAAAATCAATCTGGGTATTGGTGTTTATAAAGATGAAACCGGCAAAACACCGGTACTGAACTGTGTAAAAAAAGCAGAAAAGTATTTGCTGGAAAATGAAACCACCAAAAATTATCTGCCCATCACAGGTATCCCGGCGTTCGGCACGGTAACTCAGGCATTACTGTTCGGTGCTGACAGCGAAATCGTGACCAGTAAGCGCGCCCGCACTGCACAGGCGCCCGGTGGTACCGGAGCATTACGTATTGCCGCTGATTTTATTGCAAAGCAAACCAGTGCCAAACGTGTCTGGATAAGCAACCCGACCTGGCCTAACCACAACGGTATTTTTGCAAACGCCGGGCTGGAGATCTGCACTTACAATTACTATGATGCCGAAAATCATTCCCTCAATTTCGACGGCATGCAGGCAAGCCTTGAGGCCGCCCTGCCCGGTGATGTTATTTTACTGCACGGTTGCTGCCATAACCCAACCGGTATTGACCCGACCGCAGAGCAGTGGGCACAATTATCTGTCATCGTAAAAGAAAAAGGCTTATTACCGGTCTTTGATTTTGCGTATCAGGGCTTTGCTGCCGGTCTGGATGAAGATGCACAGGGGCTGCGCATTTTTGCCAAATCACATCCGGAAATGCTGGTTGCCAGTTCTTATTCTAAAAACTTCGGCATGTATAATGAACGTGTCGGTGCCTGCACACTGGTGGCAACAAGCGGTGATATTGCTGATACCGCCTTCAGTCAGGTGAAAGTGATTATCCGCACCAACTACTCTAACCCGCCGTCTCACGGCGGTGCGGTTGTCACCACTATTCTGTCTGATCCGGAACTGAAAGAAGAGTGGATCCAGGAACTGACCACGATGCGTGAGCGCATCAAACGCATGCGTCAGCTTTTTGTGAACACCCTCCAGGAAAAAGGCGCAAAACAGGATTTCAGCTTTATCATCCGTCAAAACGGCATGTTCTCTTTCAGCGGGCTGACAAAAGAGCAAGTTGAACGCCTACGCGCAGAGTATGCTATCTATGCGGTCAGTTCAGGGCGTATTAATGTCGCCGGTCTGACTCTGGAGAATATGGTTCCGCTGTGTGAAGCGATTGTCGCGGTACTGTAACCTGATTATTTGTTTTTGAAATAAAAAAAGCCTGACAATCACTGTCAGGCTTTTTATTTTCAGCTATTTCTGGTTGGACTATTTCAGTTGAACAATCACCAGACCGGTTGTTCATCTTGTAAAAACGGATTAGTACGGCGCTCATCACCGAGTGTGGACATCGGCCCGTGACCGGGTATAAAGCGATAATCATCACCCAGCGGTAAGATTTTTTCTTTAATTGAACGGATGAGATCCTGATGATTACCTTTCGGGAAATCACTGCGCCCGACACCGCCTTTAAATAAAACATCACCCATCGAAATCAGTTTGTCCTGCTTATTCACGAAAACTACGTGTCCGGGGGTATGTCCGGGACAGTGCAGAACATCAAGCTCAATATTACCGACAGTGACTTTATCCCCTTCTTCCAACCATTGATCCGGCGTAAATGCACGGCATGGCTCGACTCCAAACATCTGGCTTTGTGATACAAGCCCTTCAATCCAGAATTCATCGTCTTTCTGAGGACCGATCACCGGCACATGAAAATGCTCTGCCACATCAGCGGTTGCGCCAACGTGATCAAAATGACCATGAGTAAGAAGGATTTTTTCTAATTTCAGTCCGCGCTGTTCAATTTCACGGATAAGACGCGGCGCTTCACCGCCGGGATCAACAATAGCAGCGGCTTTCGTTTTATCGCACCAAATCAGGGTACAATTTTGCATAAAGCCGGTGACAGGAATAATTTGATATTGCATGACACAAAACTCCGGTTAAATCTGACAATTACATCAGATTACCACGTTCTTACCGGTCCTGTATCCATGTGGACGAAATTACTGCTGGGGTAATAACCGACACCGCCGGCGCGCATTTTCAGTGCGGCTTTGCGCACCTGACTTAACTGAATTCCCGGGATACGGAAATCCATCGCCTGCCCTCGTGTGTGGTAGCTTTTCTTCGCCACGCCGGATGTGGTTCTGCGCAATTCATTATTGGTCACCAGAGAGCGGTAACCTGAAATTAACTGAATAGGTTTATCCGTATTCATCATCACCTGTAACAAGTACATCTGGTCAAACAGGTGCGGATCAATCATTTTAACTTTGTTGCTGCGGTGATCACGGAACAGTTTATTCAGCCGGGCCAGTTCAGAGCGGTTATAACGTTTTCCGTCAAAGAACTCGGCTTTTAATGTTTCGCCGGTATTGAGGTTCTCAAGACGCAAAATTTTAGGTCGCGGTGTCGTTAAGGAAGCAAATGCATGCCCCGGCAATAAAGCCAGCCCCAGCGCCGCCGCACCAAATCCCAGCCATTTACGGCGGTCGTTATTAATTGTATCCATTGATGGTAATCACTCTTTGACTAATTTGATCATTAACATGGCCAACAGTAATAATATTCACTATTCAGACCGCAGCGGATCCGCTTTGTCTATTTCTGTAAATTTACGTCAATTAATTACAGAATTAACGCGTAAAGTGTAAAAACAGCTATAAACAAAACTGACCACCTATTTTTTACCTATTCATTGACTCAGAGTCAAATAAAAAGACAATTTTTTACTCGGAAAGCAAATATTGGCAACACTTAGATACTCCCCGGGAGCTTATCAGTGGCAAGGCTTATCCTGCGCACCTTTGCAGGATAAGGAAACAAAGACCAATTTAATTATTCATCGTTAATTAATAAAATTAACAAATATAGCTTTGGCTGGTCAATTATTCCGGCGCATACATCCGTTCTTGTTTAATTAATATTCGCAAAAAAGTACTATTTTGATAATAATAAAGAAAAAGCCGCTTATTCATAATAAATAAACGGCCTGTTCTGATTATTGTTTAATGAGGAATGGTGAGATATCCGCTAATTTATCAAGCCCGTTCAGGCTGGCGTCATCGTAACGGTAAATATCCGCACGATATTGCGGGACATTATCCGTATTCACCCATGCAGTCTGATAATAGAGGAAAACCGGTATACGGTCAGGGATAGATACATAACGGGTGCTGCCCGCTTTTAATGCGCCATCAACACGCGATGTATCCCACCCCGCATCGCCCAGCAGGATCGCCGCTAAGTCCTTCGCTTTATTGACCCTGACACAGCCGGAACTGATAGCACGCATGTTTTTATTAAACAGTGAGTGGTTTGGTGTGTCATGCAGATAAATTGCCTCTGAGTTCGGCATATTAAACTTATACCGTCCTAATGAGTTTGTCGGTCCGGGCGCCTGTGTTATCCGGTACGGGAAGTTTGACGGCGTAATGACACTCCAGTTAATACTGTAGGGGTCAACAACAGATGAGTTATTGCTCCATCCGTTATAGATAGTATATCCCCGGCTGCTGAAATAGCTTGGGTCAGCGCGTCCGCGCGGCACAATATCCTGGCGGATCATGGTCGGCGGAACCGTCCACGGCGGGTTAATCACCACATTATTAAGCGCACTGCTCATAATAGGTGTTTTACGCGCCTCACGTCCGACAATGGTTCTCGACTCGAGGATCAGATTTTTATCCACATAAAAATAGAGCGAAAAATCCGGGATATTAACAAGGATTGCTGTCGGAACATTATCAGGCACAATATGCAGGCGCTGAATATTCGCGGCCATAATAGCCGCCCGCATCTGCGGGGTCTTATTCAGCCATTCACGTGTTTGCTTACCGATAACGCCATCCGCTTCCAGCCCGTGCTGCGACTGGAACTGCTTAACTGCAGCCACCAGCGTTTTATCATACACCGGGCTTGCACTCATCATGTCATTGGCAGAAATCAGTTTAAAGCGGTGCAAAATTTCCCGCAGCGCAATAACAGATTCATGACTTTCACCCGGACGCAGTGTCCGCGCGATAACCATTTCCGGCCATACTGCCGTATCAGCCAGCTCTGCCAGCATGGCTTTGCGCATTGCCGGGTACATTGAGTTCACCGGCAGCAATCCGTCGGTAAAGGTGGCGAGTGTTCCGTTATGCATGGCAGTATTCAGCCGGGCAAGTGCCGGAGCACTGACCTCAGAAAAGGTAAAGGGCTTTGCGCCATAAAGCCACTTATCCCCTTTTACTTTCACGTTATCAAGATAATAAAGATAACCGAGTGCAGCATCCGTTAAGATAATATCACGCGCCAGCGGAGTCAGATCCGGCTGAGCCAGTGCCGTCAGCCAAAGTGCAAACTGCGGCTGAAAACCGGCAAGAGCAGCTTCTGCCAGTTGATTTTCCAGAGACAGACGCGCTTTTTCATCTGTCCAGAGTGGTTGTAACTGATGCTCTGCATATAATTTCGTCAATGCATCGCTATACACTAATTTAGTCGCCGCAGGTACTTCACTGCGGATTTTTCCTGAGACTTCACTCAGTGCTAATGCAGTGATACCGGTTTCCGGTGCTGATGTCAGCAGCGGTTGTGCTGCCTGCGAAGACTCAGACAGCAACGGCTGCGCCGGTTCTGTCTGCAGTGTTTGTGTCTGCGCTGCCGGTTCAGGTACAACTTTCTGTGCGCCGGCGGTTGCCTGATGGTTTACCGGTGCGGTTGTTGCCCACGAAACCTGCGTCAGTAACAGTGTTCCTATCATGGCGGAAATGGGAACAGCTTTTTTAACTCCCTTCACCATAACATCCCTCTCTCATTTTTTTATTATGTTATTCTGACCAATTGTTAATACTTGTAGTCAGTATAGTAAAAACATCGTTTAAATTACTTCTCCGATGATTTTACCCGTCAGGGAATAATTGGAAATAGGGTAACGAAAAAATCGTAGCAAAAAGGCGCAAAAGCGCCTTTTAAAGATGAATTAACTGCCTGGTTTACTTAGTATTCGCCGTTTATTAACACTTTTTTACTGATGAAACAAAGATCACAACTCTGTCAGTTACTCTTTTTCCGTAAATTCCGGATCTCTTTTGTCATTTCCCATATTTCACTTTTCAGAGTTCCGCAAACATAATCAGCATATCCGTACCCGGTCAGTGTCATTCCGTTTGATTCTGATATTTTTGACGATGCTATATTGTCACAGGCTTTGGATACCGTAAGTTTATCCATGCCCAACACACCGAACCAAAATTCATTCACAGCTTCACTTGCCTCAGAAGTAAAACCGCGCCCCCGCCATGTCTCCGATAACCAAAAACCCCGGTTAAACTGTGCATCGGTATACAGATCGATGACACCGATTAGTTTTTCCGGATCGTCTTTGCGCTTTATCGCCCAAAAATACCCTTTACCCGCCAGCGTATCAGGAATGACAACATGCTGAATAAAATCCTCAGCACCATTTTCCGGGTAAGGCCACGGAATAGCATCAGCATTCAGGTATTTTACCGTTTCCCATGTCGGGAAAATGCGCTGCATTTCGCCGGCATCCGTCATTGACAGTGGCGTTAACAGTAACCGTTTAGTTTCCAGTATGGGGGGCATTATCCGTTCTCAGTAATACAGGGTTACTTCATTTATCTCTGAATCATACTATTTTATCAAGCACGTAAAGGATAAATGCTGATAAAAAAACCCGCCGGTTGGCGGGTGAGTATATACCCAACGTCATTCAGGATGCAGGCAGGCGGCAAGCTCCGACCGCCGGGGAGCATACATTAACCCGGCTGGTATCGTTCCGCCAACGAACCTGCGGTTTGAATGAATAAGGGTATAAAGCGCTATCGCGTAATTAATATTCTGAATTAATAACCACTTCTTCACCGAACTGACCGGCTTTCGGTAACGGCTGATAAGATGAGTTTGACGCACGCAGTACCCTGATCCCACGAATATTCAGCTCATGTGCCGCGGCAATATCCGCATCTGCATCGCCGTAATAAATTTTCAGTTTGTGGTCACGCATCCAGCTGACTTTATTATTCTGCCCTTCCTGGTCGCCCGCAAAAATAACCGGATTCATTTTATCCGCCGGGATATTCAGCCCTTCCTGTACATATTTAGTAACAGTTTCTGTTTTGGTTTTGCTGCGTCCGGTAATGAAATACACGGTATCGCCGCGTTTCAGGTGCATCTGAACCAATTCAGTACCGGATTTTTTCGGCATACTGAATTTATCCCATTCATTATTCATTTTTTCCCAGAATTCCGGGTTTTTCAGGTAACTGAAATCATTCGGGGAATAATCCTGCTTGCCACGGTAAAACCCCGGGCTTGAAAACAGAACGGTATCATCAATATCAAACCCGACAGCCATCGGTGGCTGACCTTTCAGGCTATCTTCAATCTGCGCCACAGATACCCAGTGAACGGCATGTTGCTGTGCCAGTTGTGCAACGGTCACACCTTCACTGGTTTTTTCCGGCATATAGACTTTGGCATCAGCCACGCCGTTAAGGCTCAGTGCAAGTGCCAGCGCACTCAGGGTAAGAGTCAGTTTACGCATTGTGTTTCCTTATTAATGAATCCTGATCACACGAAAGGCTGATTTAACCAATTTTAGCGACATTATAATGTTAACTACGTCACTTAATCATCGCAGTACTGTTTATTTCAGGCAGATACAAAAAGCCCGCTGTTTTTTATTTATATAAATAAAAAACAGCGGGCTTTGTTTACTCAACGGATAACGCTGATTATTGCAAATCAGTTTTCACTGTCATCTGCCATATTCTCATCATCATCGTTTCCGGCATCATCTTCAGAGACTGCATTTGGCAGCATTGCCGGTGTTGGTGCCGGTGTTTCATCCGGCTGACCAAAGCCACGCAGGCCGACAACATGCACATGTTCCTGATTATTGAAAACTTTGCGCACCAGTTTGTATGTTGTCCCTTTTTCCGGACTGATATTTTCCGGTGCCGCGATAATCAGCTGCATCTGGAGACGGTCACATAATTCAAACAGGGTGGCGATAGATTTCGCATCCAGGCGCGCGGCTTCATCGAGGAACAACAGACGGCATGGAACGATGTCTTTGCTGCGCAGGCGGCGGGATTCTTCTTCCCAGCTCTGCACCACCATCACCAGAATCGACATCCCCGTACCAATCGCTTCACCTGTGGATAACGCGCCACTTTCCGCTTTCAGCCAGCCGTCTGAACCACGGTTGACTTCAACATCCAGCTCCAGATAGTTGCGGTAATCCAGCAGTTCCTCACCAATGGTCTGCGGCAGTCTCTGCCCCATATCCACCTGCGGGTTAAGGCGCTGATACAGTTTCGCCATCGCTTCAGAGAAGGTCAGTCGCTGGCTGGCAAACAGATCCTGATGCTGTTCGTGCTCTTCCGATAACACGTCCAGTAAGGTGGCGTGGCTTTCGCGGATATTCACATTCAGCCGCACACCGTTCACCTGACCAAACGCCACAGCCTGAAGCCCCTGGTTCAGCATACGGATGCGGTTCTGCTCGCGCTGAATGGTTTTGCGGATAATATTCGCCACGCTTTTTGAGCTGATCGCCAGTTTTTGTTCACGGGCAGTCAGTTCATCCGTCAGGCGCGCCAGCTCGATTTCCATCTGCTCGATGGCATCAATCGGATCATCCGTTTTCATGATATCCTGGCGGATACGTTCACGCAGATGGCGATAGACTTCAATAAAGAACTGTACTTTGCGCTCCGGTCGTTTCGGATCTTCCGACAGGCGCAGCGCATCACGCAGGTGTTCATTATCCGCCACCGCCTGGCGCAGAGCCCCGAGGGCTTTATCCGACATTGAACGCAGTGTGTCCGCATCTTCATACGCCAGTTCACGGCGGTGCAGGCGGCGCTCAACACCGCTCTCTTTCACCATGCGCATCACCGCGCACCAACCTGCTTTCGCAGTAACAACCTGTTCGCGGATCTGCTGATAATCACGCTCTGCTTTACGCAGGCGTTTTTGCAGATTGTCCATTTCCGACCCGCCTATCCCCAGCTGTTTTTCCAGCTGATTGATGCGTCCGCGGTTATGGCTGACCTGATTGTAAAGCTCATCACGACGTTCGCGGGCACGCGCTTCCGCGTTGGCATCCGCCTGTACGCCGATATCCTTCATTTCGCACTCAAGTTCGCGCAGCATGTCGGATTTGGTTTCATACGAGCTGCGCAGAGACGCAAGTACCTGATTAAATTCAGCACATTTAGCCTGCTGCTGGCGCAACATTTCACGGCTGCGGCTGCGGTCAGATTCTGCATGCTCCAGGCGCTGACGTAATTTATCATTGAGATCGGCATTTTCAGTCAGCATGCCGGCTGATTCACTGTAATTAAAGTGCTGACGGCGCTGTGCGACTTCTTCCAGGGCAAATCCCTGCTGACGCGCCTGCTGCTGTGTCTGTTTCGCCTGTCCGTAATCCTGTTTCAGCGCTTCATGCTGCTCAGGGTCGCTCTGTAAGACAGAAACCATCGGCTCCAGCTTATTCAGGGCATTACCGAATTGTTGCAAATAGCGGGCAGACTCTTGTGCTTCCGATAACGAATCGCGCACTTCTTCAACGCGATCTTCCAACGTTTCATCCAGCAACAGCGCGACATTCGGGATAAGCCGGTTCAGAATACCGAGGCTCTCTTTCACCTGTACAAATTGCTGACGTGCAACAGCGGTCTGGTCTTCAAACTGTGACAAACCGCGCTCCAGCTCATTACGGCGCTGGCTCAGAGTGCGGATTTCCGCTTCAGGGTCATTTTCAAATGCAATGGAAATATTTTTCCCGACAAAGCGACTGAATGCCTGGTGGGCACGCTGCATTTTCTGGACATCAAAGGACAATGTTGCCAGGCGCTCTGCCAGTTCATCACGTTCATTTTCCAGGACTGCCAACTGGTTTTCCCGCGCCGCACGACCGAACAGCGGCACAGACGGAAAGCGGGAATAGCGCCACTGACGATCAGTACTGCGTACCAGCACGGCGCGCTCTAGTTCTTCTGTGGTAAAAACGCTGTCATCAAACGACTGCGGGTCCCCTTCGATCAGATAAATATCTTCCGGGCAATCTTCCAGCGCATCAAGATGCGGGCGTACCGCGTTCAGATCAGGCACCACAATCGCATGGCGCGCAGGACCATATAGCGCGGAGAAGTACGGCGCATCATCGATCGTGATATCGTCATAAATCTCGGATAACAGCATGCCACCGAAACGTTCCGCCAGCCCTAACATCCGGCTGTCATCGGCACCGCTAGGCTGGCTGAGCCGCTCAATATCTTTTTCGCGCTGCGCTTTTTTATGCGCCACATCATCACGCTCAACCGTTACTTCGCGCTCGCGCTCCAGCAACTGCTGCATGTATTCCGTCACATCATTGGCGCTGCTGAATGTTTCATGTGACTGTTCGCACAACTGCGTGAGTGCTTCCTGCGCTGCCAGCCAGGCCGGCGCTTTACCGGTCAGTGTCTGGATCTGCTGTTTCAGCTGTTCAGTCTGCTGGCGCATTTCCATGCGCCGCTCACCGCTTTCGCTGACGCTGACACTGAGGGTTTCCTGCTGCGCCTCAAGGGTCATCAGCATCTCATCCAGCCCGTCAGCCTCAATCTGCTGACCAATACGTTTGCAGAAATCATCCAGGGCTTTCTGTGCGTTGTGCTGACTGTGCAGACGTTGTTCTAATTCGGATAACTGCTGACGCAGCGGTTGTACGCGATCCGCCATCATCTGCTGTGATGGTAAATCACGCAGTAACTCACGTGCGGTCTGATAGGCATCACTGCGGCTGACTTCACCAACCACGGATTTTACCAGGTCATACGCCTGCGAGAACTGACTGTGAGCGGCCTGCGATACACTCATTCTTTGTTCGAGCAGCAACAAGGCTTGCGTCGCTTCTTCTTCGCGGGCGCGGAATGTTTCCAGCCATTCATCGAGTGAATCAATATCCAGCTGCGGTAACTGACATAATGTTTTAGCGCGCTCCAGTGCCTGCATCGCCTGCTGATACTGAATAGCGCGGGTCTGCTGAACATCGAGAGCCTGCTGATAATCGGCTAACTGGCTTTTCAGCCCGTCGACTTCTTCTTCGGCGACCTGATTACGCTCTTCATACTCGCCGTGCAGCTCAGTGGCTTCTTCCGCCACTTCCGTCTGCTCTTCCAGGCGGAAGGTCAGTTCTTCCACATCAGACTGATAGCGGTCGATTTTTTCCTGCTGACGCATCGCCGTCTGCACCAGTGTCAGATGGTCACTGGCTGCCTGAAAATCGGTTTCCAAATCCGCAGACGAGGCGGCCTGTTCAGCCAGTTCGCGGGACATTTCAACCTGGCGGAACTGCTCGCTGATCAGTTGCTTACGACTGCCGAGCAGATCACGGCGTACAACCAGCGCCTGGTCAATATGTACGCGCCGTTCATTGGCGTGACGCATATAATCCGCAGAAACATATGCCGTTGATTCAGTGATCAGGTGCTTGAACAGGTCACGGTCAGATTGTGTTACGCGGATAGCTTCAAGTGTGATCCGGTTTTCCCGCAGTGCGCCTTCCATGTCCTGGAACGCTTTGCGCACGCCGCTGTTTTCAGGCAGTAAATAGTCGCGCAGGGAACGGGTGATGGCACTGGAGATCCCGCCGTAAAGCGAGGCTTCAATCAGGCGGTAAAACTTACTGCGATCACCGGCAGAACGCAGACGTTTCGGAATAACGCCCATATCAAACAGGACAGAATGGTAGTCAATGATCGAGTTAAACTGTTTAAAATGCACGCCTTCAATATCTTCAAGGCGGGTTTTTAAATCATGGAGCGGCAGAACCCGCACCTGGCGTTCACCCAGTTGCTCACTGACGATTTGTGTCGGTGAATACTGTGTCGGCAGCCCCTGGATCATGAATGATTTGATATCAACTTTTTTATCGCGCCCGGCAATTTGTTGCAGACGCACTCCCACCAGTACACGCTGATGACGGGAGTTCAGCACATCCAGCATGGCATAGCAGACGCCGGGACGCAGTTTTCCGTGCAGCCCTTTATCGCGGGAGCCGGATGTCGCGCCCGCTTCCGTGGTGTTACGAAAGTGCAGCAACGTCAAATCCGGGATCATGGCGGTGATAAATGCGGCCATAGTGGTGGATTTACCGGCTCCGTTGCCTCCGGAGAGGGTTGTTACCAGCTCATCCAGATCAAAGGTGCGGGCAAAAAAGCCGTTCCAGTTGACTAACGTGAGTGAGCGGAATTTACCACGATCAATCATTCTTCATCCTCCGCTTCATCCGTCGCGTTATCATTTTCATGTTCATTATTATCATCCGGTTCTTCATCCGGGCTGTCGCCACGCGGGGCGTTTTCATCTTCGGCGAGCGATTGCGCTTCACCATCACGGATAAGGCGCAACTGCGCATCACGCGGGTCATCACCGCTGCGCACATCCGCGCCGAAGCGGAAAACAGATTCTGAAATCACAAACTGGCTGTTATCCGCCCCCACAAATGTGACCATTCCTAACCGGCGCAGGCGATAAAGCGCACCACGGGTTTTTTCCAGTAATTTTTGTTTATCGAGATCAGAGCCGGTAGAGCGGTTATTAATGACTTTCAGTAACTTAGCTTCATCTGCCAGAGAGAGCAGTTCTTCATACAGTTCAGCGGTTGTGAAAATCCCCTGATTTGCCAGACGTTCCGGGCTGAGATACAGGTAGCACAGCACTTTGCCCACCAGCATTTCCAGTTCGGACAGTACAGATCGCGGGATAAGGGTGGTCGAACGCGGGCGCAGGTAAAAGAAACCTTCAGGTGCGCGGACTAATTCCACATTATAGCGGGCGTAGAAGCCTTCCAGTTCATCCTGAAAATCCATTAAGAACGCATGATTATCCAGGTCATCCACACTGATATGGCGACCGGCGCGCAGTTGGCTGTCAAGCTCCGGGAAAAGGGTATTGGCAAGTGCCTGAGCCAGCTTTGCCGGCATAAATTGTTCAATATGTGTCAATGACATGTGCCTGCACCTTTGCTCCGTATTCATTAATCGCTGACCATTCTGCCGGGATGCCGGAGAAATCGGCATCGGCAATGCCGAGCCGGACGGCCTGATCCACAATAATTCTGGCCACATCAAACTGGCGCTGACGCGGGTATCTCATAAGGTAATCACGCAGGACCGCACCCAGATCCAATCGTTTTCCCTGCGCTTTATACACAGCTAATGCGCTTTCCATCATGGCAGCCAGCTCTTCGTTGACCTCACTGTACTTTTCATATTCCAGATCCGGCGGCAATTCGCCGGTCACTTCGTCGTCACGCAGGCCCTGCTCTGTATCGCGCATGTCCAGCAGGCGATCAGCATTTGCCACGTTGAGTGCCCACGGAGAGTCAAAATAGTGCTGAACAGAATGGCGCAGACGCTGTGAGAAAATGCGGTTTTTATCCATATCGATAGCGGTACGGATAAATTTATGGACGTGGCGGTCATAGCCAATCCACAGGTCGATAGATTGCTGACCCCAGCTGATAATGCGATCCAGTTTGGCCTGCAAATCAAAAATCAGTTTATCCACCAGCTCAGACCCGGTGGCGGTTACCATATTCGCATCCTGAATGCGCAGCAGATTAGCCTGTAATTTATCACCGGCGGCTTCCAGAGTATCCTGAAGCTCACGCAGGGTCAGTGAGGTTTCTGACAGTAACTGCTCACAGTTGGCAATCGCCGCCTGCCAGTCCTGATTCAGCAACTTGGCAATATCTTCTTTCACGCCATTTTGCTGCTCATCCATAATGCGCTGTGACATATCAATACTGTCAAAAATTTCCGCAACCGAATATTTCAGCGGCGCAAACACATTACGGTGCCAGTGAAATTCATCACCGCCCTCTTCGGCGGCATCACCCGCGCGGCTCAGTTCGCCTGCAACAATGGAGAGCTGCATGGACAGGCGCAGTGAGGAAAATTCACGCTGACGGATATAATAATCGCTGATACCGATCCCGAGCGGGGTCAGGCGGTAAATCGCATTACCCTCAAATATATCGCTGGTAAAGCGGTTAAATAATTTCTGGCGCACCATATCATTAATGGCGTTGTTGGCACGTACCGCGACAGATTCCGTTGTCTGTTCAAAGCCTTTGCAGACCTCACGGAAAGCATCGACCAGTTCCCCCTCACTCATTTCGCCGTCTATGCGTTCGCTGTTAAGCACAGCAACAGACAGTAAAAATGCCAGCCGTTCCGGCGGCAGCGAGATGGCGAAATCATTTTTTCGCGCCCATGCCACAAGCTCGGGGACTGTTTGGGTAAACTCACTCATTGTCCATCCTTCTGTTCGGGTTTCCGTGCCATAACATGAATATAGCGGCCTAAACTGATGTAAGGCTCCTGACGGCAATAACGTTGCTCCAGTGCCAGCAGCGCCGGAAAATCGCGGTTTTGTAACTGACGGCTTTGCAGATAATCATGAAAAACCCGTACACCGGTTTTCGCCTCAATGGTGAAACGGCAGTCATCCAGCCACTGATAAACCTGTTCAGGCATAAGGGGATTCTGCGGCGATAATGAACGCTTGCGGCGGCGCGGCATGTCCGGCGTTGCCAGATGAAAATTGCCTAATATCGCATTTCGCATGACAAGTCCGTTCGCATTGTAAAACATTAACGACAATACACCACCGCCCGTTATTATAGCGGTCAGCGCTTCAATTGCACCTTTTTGATCAGTTATCCACTCCAGAACAGCATGAAACAAGACCAAATCAAACTCACCGTCAGTATGAAGTGCGATATCCTGGGCTGCGCAATGAATAAAGGACATATTTTCTGTCACGCCATCTTCCGTTGCAGCCTGCTGTGCGCGCAAAATCATCTCTTCAGACAGATCACATAAAACAACATGATGCCCCATTGCCGCAAGACGGCGGGAAAAGAACCCGTCACCACCGCCGGCATCAAGAATGCGCAGCGGACCCGGCCGCAGACGTGTCAGTAAGGCGTCCAGATCCTGCCAGACAACAGCCTCACGGATTTGCCCTTTTGTTGTGCCATATATATTGCGGGTAAATTTTTCCGCGATATCGTCAAAATTACGATCAACCATGAAAACCTGTATTCAGTCCGGGAGTATTTTATCGGTAAGTTTCCGCCGGTTTCCCGCGCGGAGCGATGATATTCAATTGTATTGCAGAGCACAGCCGTGCACTATGCAGATATTGTGTCATAGCTTCGTTTAATGTCACCCGATTTGTGTAGTCAACTATCATTAACCGGTGATAAATCAATCATATTTAAGGTGTACTGATGCTGTTTGCCCTGAAAAAATACCTTGGCGGTTTTCTGATGCCGCTGCCGTTTCTGCTGCTGGTGATACTCGCCGGTCTGCTGCTGCTGTGGTTTACCCCGCGGCAGAAAACCGGGAAAGCCCTGATAAGTGTCAGTTGGCTGCTGCTGGTACTGCTCAGTCTCCAACCTGTTGCTGACTGGCTGCTGTTACCCGCTGAAAAACCGTATGACAAGCGCTATGAGATAATCACACCGCAGGCTGTGCAGCAGCAGGACATACGCTACATAGTAGTCCTCGGCGGCGGCTTTACCTGGAATCCGGAGTGGTCACCTTCTGCGAACCTTACCAGTAATAGTCTGCCACGTGTGGCAGAGGGCGTGCGCCTCGGGCTTGTTTATCCGCACGCTACCCTGATTTTTACCGGTGGACCGGGTATGAACAGCATCAGCAGCGCCGAAGTTGCCGCACAGGTCGCACAATCACTGGGGATCTCACCTGAACGCACATTGCCCCTGACATTGCCGAAAGATACTGAAGAAGAAGCGGCAGAAGTGAAAAAAGTGGTCGGCGATGCACCTTTCCTCCTGATCACGTCCGCGAATCACATGACGCGCGCCAAAGCCTTTTTTGATGCAAAAGGATTGCACCCGATCCCGGCACCGGCGAATCAGCTGGCAGTAACCACGCCGCTGCATATCTGGGAGAAAACCATTCCGTCCGCCTATTATTTATCTCACAGTGAGCGGGTCTGGTATGAAGGACTGGGACGTCTGTGGCAGGCAGTTAAAACCTCAGAGAAAGAGGAATAGCAGGCAATAAAAAACGCGGAAAATTCCGCGTTTTTTCTTTCTGTTCGTTCAGGCTCAGCGGGACATAAATAATTTCCGGACAGTGTCCAGATCTTCCTGTGTATCCACACCCGTTCCCGGTGCCACCAGTGCTTGTGCAACGTGGATTTTTTCGCCGTACCACAATACACGCAGTTGCTCGAGCATCTCGATTTTCTCAAGCGGGCTTGGCGTCCATTGAATATAGCGGCGGATAAACCCGGCACGGTAAGCATATATCCCGATATGGCGCAGGAAATTATCCCCCACGGCGTCGCGGCTCTGCATAAAACGTTCGCGATCCCAGGGGATCGTCGCGCGGGAAAAATAGAGTGCGTAACCCTGTTTGTCCATCACCACTTTAACCGCATTCGGATTAAAGGCTTCTTCCGCTGAGGTGATTTTTACCGCAAGTGTTGCCATACCGGCTTCGCTGGCAGCCAGATTTTCAGCGACCTGCGCAATAATACTTTCAGGGATAAGGGGTTCATCCCCCTGAACATTGACGATAATTTCATCATCAGCAAACTGATAGTGATCAATCACTTCCGCCAGGCGTTCAGTCCCGGACTGATGATCAGCCCGCGTCATACACACTTCACCGCCTTCCGCTGTCACCGCATCAAACACAGCCTGTGTGTCAGTTGCAACAATGACGCGCGCCGCGCCGGAGCGCTTTGCCTGCTCCATCACACGTACAACCATAGGTTTCCCGTGGATATCTGCCAGCGGTTTTCCGGGCAGACGGGTGGATGCATAGCGCGCAGGAATGATAACTGTAAACATGGAGATTATCCTTCAGAGGCCGGCATTTCGCGGGCTTCATTCTCTAATAAGACAGGGATATCGTCGCGGATGGGATAGGCCAGACGGCAGCCTTTGCAGATAAGTTCAAGATTTTGTTTATCGTAGCTGAGTTTGCCGTGGCAAACCGGGCAGGCTACGATTTCGAGTAAACGGTGATCCATACGTCCCCCAATGAGATAAAAACGTTGGCTCAGAATAACATAAGCCTGGTCTCACCGTTAACTCTGTTGTTGCGATATCACTGAGATAATCGCGTGTTGTACTGCTTTTTGTTATTGCCTGTTTTTTGTTACAGACATTTTTCTGTTATGGGCTGACCGCGCTTACAGTGCGATCACATCGTTGGCTGCAATACCGTAACTGCCGCGGGTCAGTGAAAATTCAACTTCCTGTCCTTCGCTCAGTAATTTATTACGGGAATTGGCGATCCCTTTGCGGGTAACCCAGATGTCATCACCGCCGTTTACCGGAGAGATGAAACCATAACCTTCTTTTGCATCAAACCATTTGACGCGGCCAAGCTGTAATTGTTTAGACATAGTTAACTCCTTTTATCACCGCAATGAATGATATTCACAGCGGCTATGTCCGCTCTTTTCTGAGCAGGACACTATTTTTTATTATTTTTTATTGTGTTTGCGGCCACTTCCGGAAAGAAGTCAGACCACAAAACATACCGTTTTCCGCGGGATCCGGTCATCCACACCACAAGATTAGCAAGGTGGTGTGAAAAAATTATGACAGCGGAATCAAAAATTAGAGTTACACGCGGATTGGTTGCACAGTGATATATGAAATACACCACAGAAATACAACTTAATGATTAAGCCACATTTACATAAAAAGCACAAGCCCTTTATACCCTTACTCATTACCTAAATGAAATCGATACAATATCCGATGGGCTACAGGTGCCAGTATTAATCCTGAAGTGGTCATAAATACTAAACTGGTGAATGCGCCATAAAAAGCGAAAAAATCTTTCCCGGAATACTTTGTGGAACAATGTAAGGCCCGGGACCATTCACTATAAATGCACTGTTTAATATTACGTCATGCCAATTTATGTTTGGATCAAATGTAATATGACCTCCTATACCCTTATTCATTCAAACTACAGGTTCGTTGGCTGCATCTTGAATGACGTTGGGTATATACCTATTAGCAACGTGATGATAATAGGAATAAATGCATAACTAACATGCAATAGTATTCTTTTTAAGGATGACTTAAACTAAATTAATGACATGTTTTTTGATTCAACCATGGTTATCGTACCCAAAAATGATCTTAATATGGCTATTGTATAATATTATTTGCGTAAATTTGTTCGAAACGCCTCCGCCAATTTCCAAACGAAATGCAACAAAGTGACACACTGGTCGCAAAAAAATATAGGCTTCCGGCGTAGAACCCTAAACAATGGGGTTTTGGTTGATTTTTTATTACGGAAATCTTACCTCATAAATCAGATTAAACAGAGGTACATAAATATGGAATACATCCGCCTTGGTAATAGCAATATTAACGTTTCCCGTATATGCATGGGTTGTATGGGTTTTGGTGACCCCAAAATTGGTCAGCATAGCTGGACTCTCGGAGAAACGGAAAGCAGAAGCATTATCAGTTATGGACTAGAAAACGGTATTAATTTTTATGATACTGCGATTGCCTATCAACTAGGCTCCAGTGAGCGTTATGTTGGTAAAGCACTTCGTGATATGGCTAAACGAGATGAGGTTGTGGTTGCCACTAAATTTCTTCCGCGCACACCAGAACAAATTACTGGTGGTCTGAGTGGACAACAGGCCATTGAGAACTCATTAAACCAAAGTCTGAAAAACCTGGGTATGGATTATATTGACCTCTATATATACCATATATGGGACTATAATACGCCTATTCTTGATGTGCTTGATGCGCTACATCAAGCAGTTCAGTCTGGTAAAGTGCGCGCAATCGGTATTTCTAACTGCTTTGCATGGCAACTGGCCAAAGCCAACGCTCTCGCAGTGCAAGAAGGGCTGACCCCATTTACTTCTGTTCAGAGCCACTATAATCTGATTATGCGCGAAGATGAACGCGAGCTATTCAGTTTGTGCACAGAAGATAATATTGCATTAACACCTTACAGTGCGCTGGCTAGTGGCCGCCTTTCGCGACAGGAAGATACTCAGACAATGCGCTCAGTCAAAGATGATTATGCCAAAGGTAAATATGAAAAAACGGCACAACAGGATCAACTCATCATCAATCGTGTTGCAGAGCTATCGGCTCAGCACGGTGTATCAATGACTGAAATATCACTGGCTTGGCTTCTTACCAAGGTGACTGCGCCCATAGTTGGCGCAACAAAAAAACATCATATCGATGGCGCAGTAAAAGCAGTCAACTTAAAGCTTAGCTCTGACGAAATTCGCTATTTGGAAGAATGTTACCAGCCGCACAACCTGTCCGGAATTATGGCACAAAATAAATTACAGACAAAAGACCAAAAACAAGTATGGTCAAAATAAGACACTTTCCCTAAATAGTCTGCTTAACAACAACCTGACCGCAGTTATATTTTAAACAGAACGAGTTAATATATAAATTCGTTCTGTTTCCTGTTGCACCAATATAATAATGACATTTTAATAGGGTAATTACTTCCTTAAGCTGGCTCTGTATCCCTCAGGATTAGCTAAGACCGGATTTGGACTCGCCGTTTCGGCATTACTTTACTTCTGCTTCGTTTATCTTACCTATTCAGTTCATCCATTTTGTCCTGTACTCGTTTTAATACCGACCACAAGACGTTTCCTATCAACGAGTTACCCATGATCAATACAATCCTGTTTATCGAAAATCTGATAGCGCAATGAACGATGTCCATATTTAAAGGGCTAACGTCCCATCAGGATAGTCATAGACTTTGATGTTTTCGCCGGCAAGGCGAGAATTTTTTTCTGACGGTTCAACAAGATATATCATCTTATCATAGTGAAAAGTGAGTACTTTCGTGAGCTTACGGGTTTCTTGCCACGAAAAAATATCATCGGTTTCTTCTGGATTTTCAGTTACTGCACGATGGAGATTTTTAAGATGTCGAGGGGCGTGAGCAAAGCGTTGATTAAAATCATTCACAAAGGCTTCTAACCATGCATTGGCCCTTCAATGCTGCGAATGCCTTCTGGCCGCATCTCTTTAATCAGGCTGTCTTGGCGCATTTTATTGGCACGTTCGACACGGCCTTTCGCCTGTGGACTGTTTGCACAAATCAGTTCGACACTAATGTCATGAAGAACCCAGCCAAATGGGGTTGTACCTGTTGTGGCGACGTTTGGATGATTAACGCGAAAAACACCGTGTTTATCACTGTAGAATGCGAGAGGTTCTCCACGTTTTTCAATATATTCTCGTGTTGCCGGCATATAATCAAATGACGTTGGGTATATGCTTTTTTATGTGTAATATAACGTTATCTAGGATTTTATTGGCTGCCTCATCAGAAAATTTGGCGCTGACAGGTAAATACCACCAGTCAGTTTCACAAAAGGCAAAACATTTCACTGCATCCTTCTCCGTCATCAGCAATGATTGGCCCGGTTTTACCAGTGCGGACAGCTGATCACGGCTGTACGACTGATGATCAGGAAAAGAAATACATTCAGCGGGTGTTATACCGAGAGACGCCAGGGTACTGAAAAACCGTGGCGGATGACCAATGCCCGCCATCGCCACGCACTCACCAATCTCACTGACCGGTTTGCGTGTGCCGTCAGCCAGATTAACAGCCTCGCCCGGTACCAGAGACATTGCAGCCTCACCCGCAAGTGCGGTGCCGCCGTTGGTTATCACCGCACCGACACTTTTCAGACGTCCGGCACGTTCACGCATGGGACCGGCCGGTAACCACCAGCCGTTACCAAAGCGGCGCTCACCATCAATCACCACAATTTCAACATCACGCTCCAGCGCATAATGCTGCAATCCGTCATCCGTGATAATGACATCCACCGGACTGTGCTGCAAAATCGCATCGATAGCATCTGCCCGCCGTGGTGCCACCGCAACAGGAACCCCGGTGCGCCTGGCAATCAGTACCGGTTCGTCACCCGCTTGTTCGGTTGTGGTTTCCGGCGTGATAAGCAGCGGATAGTTGTCTGACTTTCCTCCGTAGCCACGGGATACCACACCGGGGCGGTATCCGCGGGCAATAAGTTGCTCCGCCAGCCAGACAACCACCGGTGTTTTACCATTACCACCTGCGGTCAGGTTTCCCACCACCACAACCGGTACCGGCATCCGCCGGGATTTTTTCAGCCCGAGACGAAACAACAGACGGCGCAGACCGCTCACCGCACCATACAGAAAAGAGAGAGGTAAAAGCAGCAGATACAGTTTTGAGCGGCCGGACCATATTTTTTCAATCATTACTGACCAAACTGCATATTATAGAGCTGCGCATAGATACCCGGTTGTTTCACCAGTTCAGCATGTGATCCGCGCTCCTGCACTTCGCCATCCTGCACCACCAGAATTTCATCTGCTTTCTCAATGGTTGATAAGCGGTGCGCTATCACCAGACAGGTGCGATCTTTCTGTAATTCATCCAGGGCAGACTGAATCGCACGCTCAGATTCTGTATCCAGTGCTGATGTTGCTTCATCCAGGATAAGGATCGGGGCATCACGCAGCAACGCACGGGCTATCGCAATACGCTGACGCTGTCCGCCGGAAAGCAGTACACCGTTCTCACCGATTTCGGTATCCAGCCCTTTTTCCATTTTTTTGATAAAGTCCATGGCATACGCCATTTCTGCCGCTTTCTCTATCTGTTCACGGCTGTACTTCCCTTCCGTTGCATAAGCGATATTATTCGCCACGGTATCATTGAACAGATGTACATTTTGCGACACCAGCGCCACCTGGCTGCGCAGGGAAGCCAGCGTATAATCGCGGATATCGTTACCATCAATCACAATATGCCCGCTGTCGATTTCATAAAAACGGGTAATCAGATTGGCAATTGTTGATTTTCCGGAGCCTGAACGCCCCACCAGTGCCACTGTTTTACCTTGCGGAATAGTAAATGACACATTTTTAAGTGCGGGGTGTTCTCTTCCCGGGTAAGTGAAAGTGACATCCTCAAATTTCACATCCCCTTTAACTTCTTTCAGCACTTTGGTACCGGTATCTTTTTCCTGCTCCAGATCCAGCAGCGCAAACAGGGTCTGACACGCAGCCATACCGCGCTGAAACTGTGCATTAACATTGGTAAGGGATTTTAACGGGCGCATCAGTGCGACCATCGATGAGAACACGACAGTGATAGAACCGGCGCTCAGCGCATCTTTAATTTCAGGAAAACTGGCGGCAAACAGTACAAATGCCAGTGCAAAAGAGGCAATTATCTGAATAATCGGATCCGCAATAGAAGATGCGGTAACCAGTTTCATTCCCTGGCGGCGCATGTCATTACTGACTTTATCGAAGTGGTCGTTTTCAACTTTTTGCCCGCCGAAAATCAACACTTCTTTATGCCCTTTCAGCATCTGTTCCGCGCTGGCACTCACCTGACCCATTCCGCTTTGCATAGTTTTACTTATTTCACGGAAACGGACAGAGACTTTGCGGATGACCACCGCCACAATCGGGGCGATTACAATCAAAATAAGCGACAGCTGCCAACTGTTATAAAACATCAGTCCGAACAGTGCCGTAATATAAGCACCTTCACGGACAACAGTGACCAGTGCGCCGGAAGAGGAAGAAGCAACCTGCTCTGAATCATAGGTAATACGGGATAACAGTGTCCCGGTGGATTGCTGATCAAAGAAAGGAACCGGCATGCCCATCATGTGACGGAACAGATTACGGCGCATGACCATAACCACTTTGCCTGACACCCAGGAAAGACAATAGCCGGAAATAAAACTCGATGCTCCGCGCACCAGCATCAGCGCAAGGATAATCAGAGGCATCATCCGGAGAAAATCGTTGTCGGCTTTGCCGAAACCTTCATCAAGCAGCGGTTTGAGCAGCGACAGCATGAACGCATCGCCCCCCGCATTTATAACTAACGCAACAGCCGCTACGATGATACCTGATTTAAAAGGTGCAATTGTCGGCCATAACCGGCGGAACGTTTGCCGGGTTGAAATATCAATATCTTTCATTATTGCGTTTACCAATACTAAAAATTAGTTGCCTATATTACCCGTTTATCGGCTGATCACCAAACCATGCACTGAACCAGCGGGCGGACAGATGATGACGATATGTCACCAGCGCTATATCATCATTAAAAAAATGTACAGTGATCTGACCGCTGTGCGCGGTATCGTGCCAGTCCGTGCCGTGATGACGATAGCGGCGCTGTACTTTATCAGAGGGCAGGCGCCACGGGCTATAGCGGGCAACAGAAACCAGTGCAAAACCGGGATTCACCGCACGAATAAAAGATTCTGTTGATGAGGTATTACTGCCATGGTGCGGAACTTGCAGTACAGTGGCTGACAGTCTCTTTTCTGACTTAACCAACTGCATTTCTGCTTGTTTTTCAATATCACCGGTCAGTAAAACCTGATGCTTTCCGTCACTGATGCGGATAACACACGAGCCGTCATTTTTGCTTTTCTGATACTTTCCGTCGGGCCATAACACCTCGAAATATAACGATTGCCAGACCCAGTGCTCTCCCCGTTCACACACCGTATCTGCCCGCGGGATATTGCCTTTTACAGTTGCAGCCGGATAGTGGCGGCGCAATGTTGCCAGCCCGCCGGTGTGATCCTGATGATCGTGGCTGATAATAATCCAGTCCGGTATCAGTCGGTGATACCGCAGATAAGGCAGGATAACCCGTTGAGCATCATCACTGTGCCCCATCCGGTTTCCGGTATCATACACAACCGCCCTGCCTTCTTTTTCGACAACCACCGCCAGCCCGTGCCCGATATCCAGCAATGTCACCGACCAGTCCGGTACCGGTGTTTTCCGCAGATATAAACAACAGCAGATAATCATTCCGGGCAGCAATACCGGATGCTGACGCCGGAGATCCAACCGGATAAAACAGACACTTCCCCACACAATGACTATCCAGAGCAAAGAGACATGCCCGGTTATCAGCCAGAACGGGGACAGAAATGGCAGCGGCCACAATGCCAGCCCGAGAGAATAATCAGCCGCCTGCCAGATAAACCCGGTCACGGTGACCGGCAGAAATAACGCCGCTGTAATAGCGGAAAAAAGCAAAGGTACGGATAGAAAAGAGATAACAGGGATAACCCACAGGTTGCTCAGCAGTGAGAGCAAATTGACACCGCCGAAGAAAAAAGCCTGCACCGGCAGCAAAAGAAAAAATAATCCCCACTGATAGGACAAAAAACCACGGATATTCCGCCAAAAGCGCTCGCGGCGCGTCATCATCCCGGTCGTTGCCTGCCGTACGCCGGTATGGTGCCAGAATAACAGCGCAGTAACGGCAATAAATGACAGCCAGAAACTGGCGGAAAGGATGGTCAGGGGATCGATCAGCAACAACAGTGCCGCGCTGATGAATACAAACTGATACGCAGGTAACACATAGTGCTTCCATCTCATCAGGTGCCACAGCAACAGCACCGTAAGCGCCCGGCAGGCAGGAACAGCAAACCCCGCCAGCCAGACATACACCACTGCCGCACAGACAGAAAATAACACAGGAATAAAATGTGACATCAACCGCTGCGGCAATACCAGTAAGACTATTCGTCCCGCCCACCAGCCCCATAATGCCGCAAGCCCTATATGCAGACCTGAAATTGCCACCACATGAGCAACACCCGTTTCCTGTACCAGAACCCTCTGTTTTGATGTAATTTTCCTGCGTTCGCCGAAGAGCAGGGCCAGCATCAGCCCGCCCTGCGCAAAATTATCTGTCTGCGGGAAATGCTCAGTAATTACCCGCTGGCGCAAATTGCATACTGACGATATTTTCTTACTGCGCCCCGGGGTCAGAGAAAATAAAACCCGCTGTGACAGTGCATACTGTTGCCGGTCAGGTTGTCCTTCATTTAATTGCTTGTGGACAGGCCGTAAAACAGGCCGGAATATACGCCAGACTTCACCGGCACATTCCGGCAAAAATGCGCCTTTTACTTTTATATTGATATAAATATCATCATTAATTTTTTCATCATTGATATTTATAACCCTCCCTTTTACTGAGTAAAAGTCAGTTGTTTTTATAATAACGTCATGAACTACAATATCTATATTTTTCAGGTTTTTATTATCAGATAAAAACAGTGACAATGTATTATTTATCTGAATATTAACTATTAAAAAAATACTTATTATTATTCGTATAAATATACTAATCCGGTTACGGATAAAAAACAGAAAACATAATACGGCTGACAGATACAATAGCTCAATCCGTGACAGTAACCTTGGCAACACCAGTAGCGGGGCATGTCCGACCAGTACAGCGGCGGCAGCCAACCAAAGCGGTAACGGATGTGGAAAAAGGTATTTCAGAGCAACCGAAATGGACATATATCTCACCAAATGTGTAATCAGTATTTATTATGATGAGAATCGTTTTCTTTTTTGTTCATAAAATAAAAAATGAGATCAATCACGAAGTTATATTTTATATATACATAGAATAATGATTTTTATGAGACGACAGTCACAATTATTTATTTAACTGTGATTACATGATGATTTTTAATAGAGTTTTTCAGAAAATAGCATAAGATACTTTTTTATAAAAAAATAATATAAAGTTTTCTTGCCAACACCAGAATTAATTTTTTTTCAATTAATCAATACATCATTAACATTTATATAATAAAAATAATTCAGGAAGATATTTTCCTGAAAAAAAATGACGCCATCGGCGTCATTTTTATTATCTCTGTCAATAATTAAGCATAGATATTCGCGCGGTCACGTAACTCTTTACCCGGTTTGAAGTGTGGAACGTGTTTACCTTCCAATTCAACCTGTTCGCCGGTTTTCGGGTTACGACCAACCCGCGGAGCACGGTAGTGCAGAGAAAAACTGCCGAATCCACGGATTTCAATACGCTCACCGTCAGCGAGAGTATTTGCCATATGCTCAAGGATCTCTTTTACTGCTTCTTCAACAACTTTAGCCGGAAGATGAGATTGTTGGCCTGCCAGCTTCTCAATCAGTTCAGATTTGGTCATATAACCTCCTGGACTACCCTGATTATCATAAAAGCAGACCGCTTGCGCGGCCTGCCCGCTTAATTACTCGCCTTTAGCTGCTTTGAAAGCATCTGCCATAGCGTTGTTGGAGAAGCTGACTTCTTCCTGTTTGTTTACAGTAGCGACAGCGTCTTTTTCATCCGCTTCGTCTTTTGCACGTACAGACAGGTTGATTACACGGTTTTTACGATCAACACCAGTGTATTTTGCTTCAACTTCATCACCAACGTTCAGAACCAGAGTTGCATCTTCAACGCGATCGCGTGATGCTTCTGATGCACGCAGGTAACCTTCAACGCCATCCATCAGCTCAACAGTTGCGCCTTTCGCATCTACTGCAGTTACTTTACCGGTGACAATAGCACCTTTCTTAGTAACAGCGGTGTAGTTGTTGAACGGATCTTCAGCTAATTGCTTAACGCCCAGAGAGATACGCTCACGTTCTGCGTCAACCTGGAGAACAACCGCTGCGATTTCGTCGCCTTTTTTGTATTCACGGACAGCTTCTTCGCCTGTAACGTTCCAGGAGATGTCAGACAGGTGAACCAGACCATCAATGCCGCCATCTAAACCAATGAAGATACCGAAGTCAGTGATTGACTTGATTTTACCTTCAACACGGTCACCTTTATTATGGGTTTCCGCGAATAACTGCCATGGGTTAGATTTGCACTGTTTCAGGCCCAGGGAGATACGACGACGTTCTTCGTCGATGTCCAGAACCATAACTTCAACAACATCACCAACGTTAACAACTTTAGATGGGTGAATGTTCTTGTTAGTCCAATCCATTTCGGATACGTGAACCAGACCTTCAACGCCTTCTTCGATTTCGACGAAGCAGCCGTAGTCAGTCAGGTTGGTCACGCGACCGGTCAGACGGGTACTCTCAGGATAACGCTTAGCGATTGCGACCCAAGGATCTTCGCCCAGCTGTTTCAGGCCCAGAGATACACGGGTACGTTCACGGTCGAATTTCAGCACTTTAACAGTGATTTCATCGCCGACATTCACGATTTCGCTTGGATGTTTAACACGTTTCCATGCCATATCAGTGATGTGCAGCAGACCATCAACGCCACCCAGGTCAACGAATGCACCGTAGTCAGTGAGGTTCTTAACGATACCTTTAACTTCCATGCCTTCCTGGAGGTTTTCCAGCAGCTGATCGCGCTCTGCACTGTTTTCAGATTCGATAACAGCACGACGGGAAACAACAACGTTATTGCGTTTCTGATCCAGCTTGATTACTTTGAACTCAAGCTCTTTGTTTTCCAGATGCGTGGTATCGCGAACAGGACGCACGTCAACCAGTGAACCCGGCAGGAACGCACGAATACCGTTCAGTTCTACAGTGAAGCCGCCTTTAACTTTACCGTTGATAATACCGGTAACAGTTTCAGCTTCTTCATATGCTTTTTCCAGCGTCAGCCATGCTTCATGGCGTTTCGCTTTCTCACGGGACAGAACAGTTTCACCGAAACCGTCTTCTACTGCGTCCAGAGCAACGTCAACTTCATCGCCGACCTGAATTTCCAGTTCACCCTGAGCATTTTTGAACTGTTCAATCGGAATAGCAGATTCTGATTTCAGACCCGCGTCAACCAATACAACGTCTTTATCGATAGCAACAACGGTACCACGGACAATAGCGCCCGGACGAGTTTCGATAACCTGCAGGGATTCTTCAAAGAGTTGAGCAAAAGATTCAGTCATGTTTGATCTTCAAGTGTTTAAGTATTAACGTCCATTTAGCATCCGGCCGAATGGGGTTGTTTCACATACCTTGCAACATTCCTTGTCACAAAGGGGTGGCAGAAAACTGCGTTTTTGCCTTGTTCTCTGCCGATAAAAAACTTCAACTTATCATTATAAACAAAAACGGATGCAGAAACCTACTAAAAAACACAGATTCAGTCAGATTTCCCGCAAATTTTGTTTATCATTCCGCCGCTTCAGCCAGCATAGCCCTCGTATAACAGAGAGCCTCTGCAATAACGTCATCAATTGACATTGTTGTTGAATCAAGAATAAGGGCATCACCCGCTGCGATCAACGGGGCAACTGCGCGGTTGCGATCGCGGTAATCGCGCTCTTCTATCTCCGCCAGAAGGCGGTCAAAATTAACACTAAAGCCCTTGTCCTGCAATTGCTTCATCCGGCGGTGGGCTCGCTCCTGCGCACTGGCATCAAGGAAAATTTTCACCGGCGCATCAGGGAAAACCACAGTGCCCATATCACGTCCGTCGGCTATCAGTCCGGGGGCGACGCGGAATGCCCGCTGACGGCGCAACAGTGCTTCGCGCACACGCGGAAACGCCGCAATCTGAGACGCGGTCATACCGACATCTTCCTGACGGATAGCCCGGCTGACATCTTCACCTTCCAGAATAATCTCAAGACCAGCTTCTTCTGCCAGAAATTTCACATCCAGATTGGCAGCCAGCGGAACGAGTGCATCTTCCGAGGTGATATCAACGTGATGATGAAGTGCCGCAAGTGCCAGAACGCGGTAGATAGCACCGGAGTCCAGTAAATGCCATCCCATTTCGTTTGCCAGTGCCCGGCAAAGGGTTCCTTTACCCGCGCCGCTTGGCCCGTCAATGGTGATAACCGGAACATATACTGCCATGCACACTCTCCTGTCGCAGTCAGGCAGCCATAAAAAACGGCCACTTTAAAAAAGATGACCGCATTATACGCATGACCTGTCGCCGAAGAAACGCCCGCAAGCATATTCCTGCTTTTTTATATACCCTTATTCATTCAAACCGCAGGTTCGTTGGCGGAACGACGCCCGCCGGGTCACATACTGATGTATGCTCCCCGGCAATCGGAGCTTACCGCCTTCCTGCAAATTGAATGATGTTGGGTATATATACGGACTAAGGCAGGTATCCATAATAATTATTCCGGTAAGAATTATTGTTCCGCCAGCATTGCCAGTTCACGGAAGTAGCCCGGAAACGTTTTTGCCGTACAGCCCGGATCTAAAATAGTAACCGGCGTATCTGACAGCGCCACCAGCGAGAAACACATGGCGATGCGGTGATCGTTATAGGTTTCAATTTCAGCGTGGCGCAGTACCGTTGGTGGTGTGACCTGAATATAGTCATTCCCTTCAACAACTTCAGCCCCGATCTTACGCAGCTCAGTTGCCATCGCGCTCAGGCGGTCGGTTTCTTTGACACGCCAGTTATAAATATTGCGGATGGTCGTCGTCCCCTGTGCAAACAGCGCCGTGGTGGCAATAGTCATCGCCGCATCAGGAATGGCATTCATATCCATGTCGATACCATGCAGTGTGTCGCGGGTACATTCTATAAAGGTATCGCCCCATGTGATTTTTGCGCCCATTTTTTCGAGCACCAATGCAAATTGGGTATCACCCTGCAAACTGTCACGCCCGATACCTGTGACCCGCACTGTTCCGCCTTTAATTGCGGCCGCCGCCAGAAAATAAGAGGCTGAGGATGCATCACCTTCAACAAGGTAGTCACCCGGTGAATGATATTGCTGCTGTCCTGTGACCTGAAAACGGGTGTAATTTTCATTAATTACCGTGATACCAAAACGCGCCATCATTGCCAGCGTGATATCAATATAAGGTTTAGAGACCAGATCACCGGTGATACTGATTTCAGTATCCTGTTCAGCCAGCGGAGCCGCCATCAGCAATGCTGTCAGAAACTGACTGGAGACAGAGCCGTCCACACTGATTTTTCCGCCGGTAAACCCTCCGCGGATCCGCAGCGGCGGGTAGTTTTCATTTTCAAGATAGGTTATCAAAGCCCCGCCGTCGCGCAGTGCATCTGTCAGATGACCGATCGGGCGCTCTTTCATACGCGGTTCGCCGGTCAGAATAATGTCATTATCACCAAGACACAGCGCCGCTGCCAGTGGGCGCATAGCCGTACCGGCGTTGCCCAGAAATAATTCATTACCATGAAAACCACTGAGTGGCCCGCCTTGTCCTTCGACAATACATTCGGTTTTGTCATCAGAAAGCTGAAAACGGATCCCCAGCTCACGCAGCGCATTGAGCATGTGACGGATGTCATCACTGTCGAGCAGGTTAATCAGGCGGGTGGTGCCTGTTGCCTGTGCCGCCAACAGCAGTGCCCGGTTGGAGACACTTTTGGAGCCGGGCAGATTGATTGTTCCGTTAATGCGGGCGATGGGTTGTAACGTCAGGGACTCCATATAAAGTCATTCTCCGGGGTGTAAATAAAAAAAGAACAAAACGGACCCGGGCGAAAACCCGGGTCCGATAAAATGTCTGCAAAAAAAATCAGCTGTGGCGACGCTCAAACTCTGCCATAAACTCAACCAGCGCCTTAACACCCTCAAGGGACATCGCATTATAAATGGAGGCACGCATACCGCCGGAAACCCGGTGACCTTTCAGTGAGACCAGCCCCTGCGCCTGTGCTTCTTCAAGGAATTTGCTGTCAAGTGACGGGTCTGCCATCTGGAACGGGACATTCATCAGAGAACGGTTCGCACCGGCAACGCGGTTAATATAGAAATCACTGTGATCCACGGCTTCATAAAGCAATTTTGCTTTTTCATAATTGCGCTGAGCAATTTCCTGTAAGCCGCCCTGCTCAATCAGCCACTTAAAGACCATTCCGGAAAGATACCAGGCAAAGGTCGGCGGCGTGTTGAACATCGAGTCGTTTTCACTCAGTACCGTGTAATCAAGAATGGACGGGGTTTCTTTGCGCGCTTTACCCAGTAAATCCTCACGGATAATCACCAGGGTCAGACCCGCCGGGCCGATATTTTTCTGTGCGCCGGCATAGATAACCCCGAAGCGGCTGACATCCAGCGGTTTGGAGAGGATCGCAGAGGAGTAATCAGCAATCACAATTTTGTCGCCGAAATCCGGCTCTTCATGGATGGCGATACCATCAATGGTTTCATTCGGGCAATAGTGAACATACGCGGCATCATCACTGAGTGCCCATTCACTCATCGGTTTCACACCGATGCCGTCTGCTGTTTCTGTTCTGATATCAATAATATTTGGTGTGCAATATTTTTGTGCTTCTTCTGCCGCACATTCCGCCCAGTAACCGCCGACAATATAGTCTGCCTTCGTGTTCTCACCCAGCAGATTCATCGGCAGTGCGGCAAAATGCCCGCGTGCGCCGCCGTGACAGAACAGGACTTTATAATTATCCGGCACAGCCAGTAACCGGCGCAGATTATTTTCTGCGTCTTTTGCCACTGCCATAAATTCTTTGCTGCGGTGGCTGATTTCCATCACCGAGGTTCCCAGCCCGTTCCAGTTGCACAACTCCTGCTCAGCACGGCGCAGTACTTCAACCGGCAGCATGGCCGGACCGGCGCTAAAATTATATACCTGACTCATTGATCCCACCCTATTTCGTAAATTTATACCCGGTATACCCAATGTCATTCAAGATGCAGGCTTCCCTACGCCAACGAGCCTGCAGTTTGAATAAATAAGGATATTAAGTTCTTCTTGTGAATACGCACTGTCTACCGGTTTTATCATTCCGGAGCTGTTGCTGCAATGCTTATTGCGTGACAACCGGCAAACCCTTTTTGTCATCTTTCAGCATGACAAACTGCTTTTTAGTCAAAACCCGGAATATTATTCAGACTGTTATGGCAATGCGGTGACCGACGACAGTCATATGAGGAAATAACCCGGCGATAACTTTATATTCACAAAGGTAGTTCCCGGCGGAAAAAATCCGTATCATACCCGTATTCATTCAAACTGCAGGTTCGTTGGCGGCATCTTGAATGACGTTGGGTATATATGCCCCTCTCTTCCCCCCTATTCCGTGCATCCGCCACCGGCGGGGCACTAACGCAGATTGTGGATCCCATGACGCAAACAGAAACCCATACCTTTATTCCCGGCAAAGATGCCGCGCTCGAAGACTCTATCAGCCGTTTTCAGCTGAAATTACAGCAACTCGGATTTAATATCGAAGAAGCGTCCTGGCTTAATCCTGTTCCGAATGTCTGGTCAGTGCATATCCGTGATACCGATTGCCCGCTCTGTTTCACCAACGGAAAAGGTGCCACAAAAAAAGCGGCACTGGCTTCTGCACTGGGTGAATACTTTGAGCGCCTGTCCACAAACTATTTCTTTGCCGATTTCTGGCTCGGTGAACAGATTGCAAACAGTGAGTTTGTACATTATCCGAATGAGAAATGGTTTCCGCTGACAGACGACGATTCCCTGCCGGAAGGTATCCTCGATACATACCTGCGTGATTATTATGATCCGGACTGTGATTTACAGGGCGGTCAGTTGGTCGATCTGCAATCCTCCAATGACACCCGCGGGATCTGTGCTCTGCCGTTTACCCGCCAGTCTGACGGGAAAACTATTTATATCCCGATGAATATTGTGGCAAACCTGTATGTCTCCAACGGGATGTCCGCCGGGAATACCCGTAATGAAGCACGGGTACAGGGATTGTCTGAAATCTTTGAGCGTTATGTTAAAAACCGCATTATTACAGAGCGCATCAGTTTACCTGCTATCCCGCAAGATGTTCTCGCGCGCTACCCGCAGGTTGTTGAATCCGTCAGTACCCTGGAAAATGAAGGCTTCCCGATTTTCTGTTTCGACGCTTCTCTCGGCGGCCAGTATCCGGTTATTTGCGTGGTTCTGTTCAATCCGGCAAACGGCACCTGTTTTGCCTCTTTCGGTGCTCATCCGGACTTTGGCGTGGCACTGGAGCGGACCGTTACCGAGCTGTTGCAGGGACGCGGGCTGAAAGACCTGGATGTCTTTACCGCACCAACTTTTGATGATGAAGAAGTGGGCGATCAGACTAACCTGGAAACCCATTTTATCGACTCCAGCGGTCTTATCAGCTGGGATCTGTTTAAGCAGGATGCGGATTACGATTTCGCTGACTGGCAGTTTTCCGGCACCACCGAAGAAGAGTTTGCCACACTGATGGATATTTTCCGCTCTGTCGGCCGCGACGTGTATATCGCCGATTATGAACATCTGGGTGTGTATGCCTGCCGCATTCTTGTGCCGGGCATGTCTGATATTTATCCGGTTGACGATTTGCACATGGCAAACAATGCGATGGGTATCCATTTGCGTGAAACCTTCCTGGCGCTGCCGGAAAGCAGCTGGCAGCCGGATGACTATCTCTCTTTACTGGCACAGCTGGATGAAGAAGGACACGATGATTATACCCGCGTCCGTGAATTACTGGGTATTGCCACCGGCAAAGATAACGGCTGGTCAACCCTGCGCGTCGGGGAGCTGAAATCGATGCTCGCACTGGCAGGCGGTAATACAGATCTGGCGCTGGTCTGGGTTGAATGGACACAGGATTTCAATTCCGGCGGTCTGAGTGCTGCACGCAGCAATTATTACCGTTGTCTGCATACTCTGCTGCTGCTAACACAGGAGCCTGAGCGTGATACTGCACAATATTTACCGGCTTTTGCCCGGATGTATGGTCAGGAAACACTGGATGCTGCATTAAATGCCATGCACGGAAAGAATTGTTTTTATGGTTTGTGTGCATCAGATAATAATTTAACTGCATTTACAGCGCATAAATCTCTGTTAGCGGCTTATGAAAAACTGCAAAAAGCGAAATCGCATTTTTGGCTAAATAACAAAAATACGAATTAATCATCATAAATGGAATGAATCGTAAATATTAGGTTAATTTGTTCGTTTTAAGTAACACAAACACGACAAGTTAACCTATTATTTTACTTTTATTAAAACTAAAACAAAAAATAAAAATTTATTACAAAATTTAAAATATTGTTTTTTATTTTAAATCATAAGGTTACCTATAAAACTCAACTTTTCTAAGGGAATTTGACGATTCTCTTGAATGGCTTTATGATCCACATCAAGTTTTAATATTTACCCCTTTGTTACTATCATTGCGTGCTATAATCATTGGAATCAAAGAGACAGTTAGCATTATGAAAACTGATACCCTTTTTAATTTATTATCTCCTGCCGAAATGGCACATGTTGCAGACGACGTCGGTGTCTATAAAGCAACCAAAGCACCGTCCATCACTTATTTATCTGCATTTATGGCAGGCATTTTCATCTCAGTCGGTTTCGTCTTCTATATTACCACCACGACCGGAACGGCGGGTGTTATCCCCTTCGGTGTCGCAAAATTTCTTGGTGGTCTTTGTTTCGCACTTGGTCTGATGCTGGTTGTCGTTTGTGGTGCTGACTTATTTACCTCAACCGTACTTACCATCGTTGCAAAAGCAACCGGCCGCATAACGTGGGGTCAGATGCTGGCTAACTGGACCCGGGTGTATTTCGGCAACCTGGCTGGTGCCCTCTTTTTCGTCGCGCTCATTTGGTTTGCCGGACAGCATATGGCAGCTAACGGGCTGTGGGGATTGAATATCCTGCAAACAGCAGATCACAAGCTTCATCACACATTTATTGAAGCTGTCTGTCTCGGGATTCTGGCAAACCTGATGGTTTGTCTGGCGGTATGGATGAGCTACGCAGGCCGTAGTCTGACCGATAAAATTTTGGTACTTCTGTTCCCTATCGGTATGTTTGTTGCCAGCGGGTTTGAGCATAGTATCGCCAATATGTTTATGATCCCTCTGGGGATTATCATCAAAAATTTTGCACCTTCTGAATTCTGGTCTATGGTTGGTTCGTCGCCGGAACAGTTTCCGTCACTGACTATCTCTGATTTTGTCATTGATAATCTGATTCCGGTTACTATCGGTAACATCATTGGTGGTGCAATTTTAGTAGGTCTGACTTATTGGCTGATTCATTTGCGCGGTGAGCAAAAGCACTAGTCTCTGCTTATCACGACTGAATTTCTAAGTTCCATTGTTAAAAGGTAAAGTATCATGTCAGAATTAAATGAAAAATTCGCTTCAGCATGGCAAGGCTTTAACACAGGTGATTGGTCACAGGAAGTAAACGTCCGTGACTTCATCCAGAAAAACTACACCCCATTTGAAGGCGATGAGTCTTTCTTAGCTGGTGCTACAGATGCAACTACTGCTCTGTGGACTTCAGTTATGGAAGGCATCAAAATCGAAAACAGTACCCACGCCCCTGTCGATTTTGATACTGATATGCCGTCTACTATCACTTCCCACGATGCCGGTTATATCAACAAAGATTTAGAAAAAGTTGTTGGTCTGCAGACTGAGAAACCTCTGAAACGTGCAATGCTGCCGTTTGGTGGTATTCGTATGATCGAAAGTTCATGCCACGCCTATGGCCGTGAACTGAACCCGCAGATCGAAACAATCTTTACTGATTACCGTAAAACGCACAACCAGGGCGTGTTCGACGTTTATACTCCGGACATCGTTCGCTGCCGTAAATCAGGTGTTCTGACCGGTCTGCCTGATGCATACGGCCGTGGTCGTATCATTGGTGACTACCGTCGTGTTGCACTGTACGGTATCGACTACCTGATGAAAGACAAATTCGCACAGTTTACTTCTCTGCAAGCCAGATTAGAAAGCGGCGAAAACCTGCGTGATACCATTCAGCTGCGTGAAGAAATCGCTGAACAGCACCGTGCATTAGGCCAGATGAAAAAAATGGCTGCTAAATACGGTATGGATATCTCTGTTCCTGCTGCGAATGCGCAAGAAGCTGCACAGTGGACTTACTTCGGCTACCTGGCTGCTGTTAAGTCTCAGAACGGTGCTGCAATGTCCTTCGGTCGTGTTTCCACATTCCTGGATGTCTACATTCAGCGTGACCTGGAACAAGGCAAAATCACTGAAGTTGAAGCTCAGGAAATCGTTGACCACCTGATCATGAAACTGCGTATGGTCCGCTTCCTGCGTACCCCTGAATACGATGAACTGTTCTCAGGTGACCCAATCTGGGCAACTGAATCATTAGCAGGTATGGGCACAGATGGCCGTACTCTGGTAACGAAAAACAGCTTCCGTTTCCTGAATACCCTGTACACCATGGGTCCTTCACCAGAGCCTAACATGACCATCCTGTGGTCAGAGCGTCTGCCGCTGAACTTCAAACGTTTCGCAGCGAAAGTGTCTATCGATACCTCTTCTGTACAGTATGAGAACGATGACCTGATGCGTCCTGACTTTGACAACGATGACTACGCTATCGCATGTTGCGTAAGCCCGATGATCGTTGGTAAAC
The DNA here is from genome assembly GCF_965118875.1 of Morganella psychrotolerans. Lineage (GTDB taxonomy): Bacteria > Pseudomonadota > Gammaproteobacteria > Enterobacterales > Enterobacteriaceae > Morganella > Morganella psychrotolerans_C. Next base: position 49,164 of record NZ_CBCPJD010000009.1, on the reverse strand, counting down.
AAATGCAGTTCTTCGGCGCCCGTGCAAACATGGCTAAAACCCTGCTGTACGCAATAAATGGCGGTGTTGACGAAAAACTGAAAATCCAGGTTGGTCCTAAACACGAACCAATTCATACAGATGTTCTGGATTATGATGTTGTTATGGCGCGTCTGGACGAGTTCATGGACTGGCTGGCAACTAACTATGTCACCGCTCTGAACTGCATCCACTACATGCACGACAAATACAGCTACGAAGCAGCGCTGATGGCTCTGCATGACCGTGATGTATATCGTACAATGGCATGTGGTATCGCTGGTCTGTCTGTTGCAGCTGACTCACTGTCTGCTATCAAATATGCGAAAGTAAGCCCGATCATTGACGAAAGCGGCCTGGCTGTTGACTTCAAAATTGACGGTGAATATCCGCAGTTTGGTAACAACGACTCACGCGTTGATGACATCGCATGTGACATCGTTGAACGTTTCATGAAGAAAATTCAGAAACACCACATGTACCGTAACGCGGTTCCGACTCAGTCAATTCTGACTATCACATCTAACGTTGTGTATGGTAAGAAAACCGGTAACACCCCTGATGGTCGTCGCTCAGGCGCGCCATTCGGACCAGGTGCTAACCCAATGCACGGTCGTGACCAGAAAGGTGCTGTTGCCTCTCTGACTTCAGTTGCAAAACTGCCGTTTGCTTACGCGAAAGATGGTATCTCTTATACCTTCTCTATCGTACCAAACGCATTAGGTAAAGATGACGATGTTCGTCGTACAAACCTGGCCGGCCTGATGGATGGTTATTTCCACCACGAATCAAGCGTCGAAGGTGGCCAGCATCTGAACGTGAACGTAATGAACCGTGAAATGCTGTTAGAAGCCATGGAAAATCCTGAGAAATATCCTCAGCTGACCATCCGTGTATCTGGTTATGCAGTTCGTTTCAACTCACTGACCAAAGAACAGCAGAAAGACGTTATTACCCGTACATTCACAAAATCCATGTAATTTGTGCGGTAACCATTTGCTGTCTTATTAAAATAACATAAACTAAAAGGCCCCTCTGTTTCGGGGCCTTTATTATAACTGGTCAGTTTTGGAGTAATCCTGTCATGTCTGTACTTGGTCGAATTCACTCTTTCGAATCCTGCGGCACCGTTGATGGTCCGGGGATCCGCTTTATCATCTTCTTTCAGGGCTGTCTGATGCGCTGCCTGTATTGCCATAACCGCGATACCTGGGACTTGCATGGTGGTCAGGAAGTGACTGTTGACGAGTTAATGAAAGAAGCTACCACTTACCGTCATTTTATGAACGCTTCCGGCGGCGGCGTAACCGCATCCGGTGGTGAAGCAATATTGCAGGCTGAATTTGTACGTGACTGGTTCCGTGCCTGTAAAAAAGAAGGTATCCACACCTGTCTGGATACCAACGGATTTGTTCGTCGTTACGATCCTGTAATCGACGAATTAATGGAAGTGACTGACCTGGTCATGCTGGATTTAAAACAACTCGATGACAGCATTCACCAGAACTTAGTCGGTGTTTCCAACCACCGCACACTACAGTTCGCCCGTTATCTGGCTGAACGCAATCAGAAAACCTGGATCCGTTACGTTGTCGTGCCGGGCTGGTCTGATGATGAACATTCCGCCCATCTTCTCGGCGATTTCACCAAAGATATGAAAAATATTGAGAAGATCGAATTATTGCCTTACCACGAATTAGGTAAGCATAAGTGGACAGCAATGAATGAAGAATACAAACTTGATGGTGTAAACCCGCCGTCAAAAGAGACCATGGAAAAAGTAAAATCTATCCTCGAAAGCTATGGTCACAAAGTGATGTATTAAGTTCTTACTCTTTTTTAACAGCACACCCCGGTGTGCTGTTTTTGTTTGTGGTTGTTTTATAAATTCTTTTTCCCGTTATTTTTTTATCCTGAGCGACCGTTAAGACAAAGGATAATAAAAATGCGCATAAATAGTTCACATACACTTCCCCGCATAACCCTTTCTCCCCGCAAAATTTACCCTCAGGCCGAGAATAATACTGTCATGAAAGAGAGTTCGCGACCCGGAATACCCGGCATTGAAACGGAACATACACAGGTGATAAATCTGACCGGGCTTGCAGAAGAGCATTTGCAACCATTGCAGGCATTAGCTGAAAAAGAACAACTCGTTATCAGTTTTCGTCCGGTTGAACAGGTGGCGACCGGTCTTATCAGCGCAGGTTATCCGACTAAAGATTTCAGTATTAAAGGAAAAAGCTCAAATTGGGGACCGATGGCAGGTTTCATTCCCGTTGACCAGTTTTACAGCAAATTATGCGGACAAAAACATAAAACGGAGATAATGAATAAAAAAGTAGCGCAATGTATTGAACAGGGACATGCCGGGACGCAGCATCTGCGGCTCTCTGAGAGCAGGATAAATGAACTGGTTGCAACCGGGTTACTTATCCGGCATCAACCGGATGCACAAGGTAATATAATTCTGGATGCAGTATCACCCCACGGACATCATCACCCGTTTACAGCAAAACCGGAGCCTGACGGACAATTTCTTATTTATAATACAAAAAAAGAGATGCCGGTCATAGTACTTAGCGCCCCTGACATCAATATGCCTTTAACCGCCGATTATGACCTGATGATTGTCGCACCACGCACAGAAGACTTCGGTGGTCAGGATATCGCACAGAATCCGGATGTCAGTGCAGACGCTTTTGCAGAAAAACGCCCTTATCTGCTGCGCCGGGGATCAACAACAGAAACTATCCACCGCGAACTGCTCAGACGAGAAGATCCAAAGCTCGGTAATAGTACCCCGAGAATTGCGGCTCTTATTCAGCAAATTAATACCGCGCTTAACCGGACAAAAGGTACAGAGGTTGTGCATCACAGCATGGATGCCACAAATCCCGGTTCTGATATGAGTACTAATTTTCCTGTGACGTTTTTCTTACCCGAATCGGTTGCCGGATTACCACAGATACTGCTGGCACAGGATATTGAGGGTTTACGATTCATCATACACACCCTGGAGTGTAACGGATTTATGGTGCCGCATAATCCGCTGTGGAGTGATGATTTTTCGTCACTGCGCAGAGAAAGTTTTGAAGCCACACGACGGTTATTTAATACATTGTAATTGAGCATATCCGTTTATAATAAAAATCCCGCTGGTTTTTACCGGCGGGATTTTTTATGCATCTGGCAACGTAACCGGGTGTAATCAGCCGATATGTGTCAGACCTTTCATGTACGGACGCAGTGCTTCAGGAACTTCAATACGGCCATCAGCCTGCTGATAGTTTTCCATGATAGCAACCAGAGTACGACCAACTGCCAGGCCGGAACCATTCAGAGTATGAACCAGCTGCGTTTTCTTATCTTCTTTACTGCGAAAACGTGCCTGCATACGGCGGGACTGGAAGTCACGGCAGTTTGAGCAGGAAGAAATTTCACGGTACGTATTCTGTGCCGGTACCCAGACTTCCAGGTCATAAGTCTTACTGGAGCCAAAGCCGATATCACCGGTGCAAAGCAGTACTTTGCGATATGGCAGATTCAGTAACTGAAGAACTTTTTCTGCATGACCGGTTAATTCTTCCAGTGCTTCCATCGATTTTTCAGGATGCACAATTTGAACCAGTTCAACTTTATCAAACTGGTGCATACGGATAAGACCACGGGTATCACGACCATACGAACCGGCTTCAGAGCGGAAGCAAGGGGTATGAGCGGTCATACGCATCGGCAGATCAGCTTCATCCAGAATTTCATCACGAACCAGGTTAGTCACCGGGACTTCCGCCGTCGGGATCAAGGCATAGCTGCTGGTTTCAGATTCTTCTTCCAGTGGCTTGGTATGAAATAAATCACCGGCGAATTTCGGCAGCTGACCTGTTCCGTACAGTGTGTCCTGATTGACCAGGTACGGCACATAGATTTCCTGGTAGCCATGCTGTTCAGTATGCAGATCCAGCATAAACTGAGCGATAGCACGGTGCATGCGGGCAATCTGGCCTTTCATGACCACAAAACGTGCGCCGGTCAGTTTTACCGCAGCAGGGAAATCCAGTCCGCCCGTCAGTTCACCCAGAGCAACGTGATCGCGGACTTCAAAATCATACTGCTTAGGTTCACCCCAGCGGCTGACTTCAAGGTTTTCGCTGTCATCTTTACCCATCGGAACGACGTCATCCGGAATATTCGGGATATTCAGGGAAATAGTGCGTATCGCGCCCTGCACTTCATCAAGCTCAGATTTGGCGGCATCCAGCTTTGCCCCCAGCTGATTCACATCCAGCCGCAGCGACTCAATATCTTCACCGCGCGCCTTCGCCTCACCAATGGACTTCGATCGGGAGTTACGGTCAGCCTGTAAGGTTTCAGTCTCAACTTGTAAAACTTTGCGGCGCTCTTCAAGAGTGCGCAGCGTGTCCACATCCAGGGTAAAACCCCTGCGAGCCAGCTTTTCGGCAACCGCGTTCAGCTCATTACGCAGTAAATTTGGATCGAGCATGCTATTCCTGTGCTTGTTGTTATTAACGTGAGTGTTAGTAACTAAAGTGCAACTAATAAAATATAATTAAATAATCATTAGTGCAGCTGTTATTAACGCGACAATGAAATGCTTTAATACTCTCTGCCGCCCGCTGAATATGCCGGATGAACATGTTGTGTGTTTTAAAGCATTTACCCATTTTGACAATTAATACCTTACCGCAACCGTGGCATTAACGGTAGCGTTTTATCGGGCTATTTTGATCCTGCTCAGCAAGCCAGGTGAGTTTCTCACCAATTTTACTTTCCATTCCCCGGTTTGCCGGAAAATAGTAGCGGGTATCCCGCATTTCAGCCGGAAAATAGACCTCTCCGGCGGCATACGCATTGGTTTCATCATGAGCGTAGCGGTACTCTTTGCCCAGCCCCATCTCTTTCATCAGTTTTGTCGGCGCATTGCGCAGATGCTCAGGCACATCATAATCGCGCCCCTCTTTTGCATCCCGCATTGCGGCTTTAAATGCACTGTAAACGGCATTGCTTTTCGGCGCACAGGCAAGATAAACAATCGCCTGTGCGATCGCCCGCTCGCCTTCGGCAGGGCCAACACGGGTAAAACAGTCCCACGCAGAAACCGCTACCTGCATCGCGCGCGGATCAGCATTTCCCACATCTTCAGAGGCAATGGCCAGCAGACGCCGCGCCACATAGAGCGGATCGCCACCGGCGGTAATAATCCGCGCATACCAGTAAAGTGCCGCATCCGGCGCTGAACCGCGTACGGATTTATGCAGTGCCGAGATAAGATCGTAATAACGATCACCATTTTTATCAAAACGCGCACTGCGCTCACCGCTGACTTCTTTCAGCAGTTCAGTGGTCAGTATGCGCTTACCGTCAGCACTGACCTCCGCCATATCTGCCATCATTTCCAGCACATTGAGTGAACGGCGGGCATCCCCGCTTACCAGTTCAGCAAGCAGTGTCCGGGTTTCATCCGGCAGAATAATTTGTTGCCCGCCGAGACCGTGCTCAGAATCATTCAGCGCCTGAATCAGAACGCTTTCGATATCTTCCGGTGTCAGGGATTTCAGCAGATAAACACGGGCGCGGGACAGCAGTGCAGAATTAAGTTCAAACGAGGGATTTTCGGTGGTGGCACCAATAAAGGTGACTGTTCCGTCTTCAATATGGGGCAGAAAGGCATCCTGCTGGCTTTTATTGAAGCGGTGAACCTCATCCACAAACAAGATGGTGCGCCGTCCCAGATTACGATTCTGACGCGCACGTTCAATGGCTTCGCGGATCTCTTTCACTCCGGACGTTACCGCCGACAGGCGTTCAATATCTGCATCTGCGTAATGACCAATCACTTCTGCCAGCGTTGTTTTACCGGTGCCGGGCGGCCCCCACAGGATCATGGAATGAAGTTGTCCGGCGCGGATAGCGCGCGGCAGAGGTTTTCCCTCCGCCAGCAGGTGTGTCTGTCCGATATACTGTTCCAGCGTCTCCGGCCGCATCCTGGCGGCCAGAGGCTGATAGTCATTTTTGGAAAAATCGAGCGAAAAGTTAGTCACTGACGCCTCATTATTGACGCTGATCGTCCAGTGTAACTCCCTCCGGCAGTGTAAAGGTGAATTTACTCATATTCACGTCTGTACTCTGCTGACCTTTGAGCTGATAGGTACTTTTCTGACCATCCTGCTCAACGGCGGCAAACTGCTGAATGGTGCCTTCCGGAGTTACGGTGATAGTAAACACTTTCAGATTGCCGTTATTTACTTTCGGCTTCAGTTCAAAACTGTCACCACGCTGACTTACCATGTATTGCTGCCAGTCTGACGGGTCATTGCGGGTGATCAACATAAACGGGGTATTCTGTGTGGCATCTTTGAGCCGGGTGGCAGTCGCCTGCTCAACAAACGGGTTATAAAACCACAGCGTTTTACCGTCAGAAACCAGCACGCTCTCATCCGGCGGGCTCATCTGCCAGTTAAACAGGTTCGGACGTTTTACCCACAGATCGCCAGTGCCTTCCTGAACAAGCGCACCATCTGCATCAGTGACTTTCTGCGAAAAATTCGCGTGAAAACTGTTCACTTTTCCTAAACGCGTCTGAAGATCACTGCGGGTATCGGCATGTGCCGCACTGACTGATAATCCTGCCAGCAGGCAGGTTGTGATAAACACCTTTTTCATGTGTGTATTCCTGATGATGCGTTTGGGTAATCAGCCGCCGCCGGTTTTGTTCCGGCGGCATGCTTATTAAAAACTGTTCGGCGGTGGCGCCAGGACTTCCCGGTTTCCGTTATGGCCCGGTTCACTGACAATCGACTGAGCTTCCATCTGTTCAACAATTCGTGCCGCGCGATTATACCCGATACGGAACTGGCGCTGCACGCCGGAAATAGAAACACGGCGTTTTTCTGTGACAAATTGTACAGCCTGGTCAAACAGCGGATCCAGCTCTTCATCACTGTCTGCTCCGCCGCCCTCGCTGTCTTCTCCCCCGCGGGTAATATTATCGATATATTCAGGGCGTCCGCGGGCTTTCCAGTCATTAACCACCGCATGCACTTCCTGGTCACGGACAAAAGCACCATGCACACGCAGCGGTGCGTTCGCGCCCTGCGGCAGATAGAGCATGTCCCCGTTACCCAGTAATGATTCCGCGCCGCTCTGGTCAAGAATGGTGCGCGAGTCAATTTTACTGGAAACCGTAAATGCAATTCGGGTCGGAATATTGGCTTTGATAAGCCCGGTAATCACATCCACAGACGGACGCTGTGTTGCCAGCACCAGATGAATACCTGCAGCACGTGCTTTCTGTGCCAGACGGGCAATATGTTCTTCCACTTTTTTCCCTGCGGTCATCATCAGGTCAGCGAATTCATCCACCATCACCACAATGTACGGCTCTTTTTTCAGTACCGGATGGGTGATTTCCATGCTGTCTGTCGGCTTCCAGTGCGGATCAGGAATCGGGCGTCCCATGGATTCCGCCATGAGCACTTTTTCGTTGTAACCGGCGAGGTTACGCACCCCTAACGCAGACATCAGTTTATAGCGCCGTTCCATCTCTGCCACACACCAGTTCAGAGCATTGGCAGCATCTTTCATGTCCGTCACGACCTGGGTAAGCAGGTGCGGAATGCCTTCATAAACAGAGAGTTCCAGCATTTTCGGGTCAATCATAATAAAGCGGACATCTTCCGGTTTCGCTTTATATAAAATACTGATGATCATGGCATTGACGCCGACGGATTTACCGGAGCCGGTCGTACCGGCAACCAGTAAGTGCGGCATTTTACCGAGATCAGCCACAACCGGCTGACCGGAGATATCTTTTCCCAGGACGATGGAGAGCGGCGACGGTGAATCACGGAATTCGTCGCAGTCCAGCACTTCCCGCAGATAAACGGTTTCGCGTTTTTCATTCGGCAGTTCAAGCCCGACATACGGCTTGCCCGGAATCACCTCCACCACACGCACCGCCTCAGTGGACAGTGAACGGGCAAGGTCACGTGACAGGTTAGAAATACGCGAAGCTTTCACGCCGGGTGCCAGATCCAGCTCAAAGCGGGTGATAACCGGCCCCGGTTCATAACCGACAACCTGCGCTTTGATACGGAAATCATTCAGCCGCGCTTCAATCAGGCGGGAGGTTTGCTCCATCGCGAATTCATCCACCGGCTCGAATGAATCAGGCGGGGATGCCAATAGATCCAGTGACGGCATTGGCGTGGTTGATTTCGGCAGCGGCTGGTCATTACGCACCAGGAACGGATGGAACAGACTCTCTTCCATCTGTTTTTGTAATTGTGTCTGCGGCGTGTCCGGTACAAATGCAGCAACCGGTGGCGGTATAACAACGGGCTGAACCGGTTGTTGTGCGCTGTAAGACGGATAAACCGGAGCCGGTTCTGCGGCAGGTACGGTCACCGGGGTCGGGATAAACAACGGCTCTGCCGGTTCTGAATCAATCAGGTCATCTACCGGAGACAGCGCTTTCAGCTGCGCCAGATCAGATAAAATAGCATTTGCCTGACCACTGTAGCGCTGTTGCTGCATTGACAGAAATTCAGCCTGAAGACGCTGTACTTCCTGCTCATTCTGTTCGTTTTCTTCAGCCGGCTCTTCCTCCGCCTGTAATATGTGGTTATCCGGCACAGGTGAAGTTGCCGCAAACGAATGGTGGCTGACCGGTGCCTGATAAGCAGACGGAGCCGGTATAAAGGCGGAAGATGTCCCGAACGCACTTTCCGGGGACGGATGCGCCGGTACTGCTACAGCAGGCGTTTCATCTTCATCACCATAGCGGGTGCGCTGCTGAGCCATAAACTCTTCCTGTAAACGCGCCTGTAACACATCATCTTCATCCGCCTGAGCTTGTTCCTGAGCATCTTCACCGTGATGCTGCTGTGCAAACTCATCCTGTTCCTGACGCAGACGATCCATATCCGCCTCACGCTGAGACGGAATACGGATACCATAAAGCTCCCGGCGGGTCGGAATACGCACCGGGTTCGGACGGGGTAATTCAGGACCGATCCCCTGTTTTACCTGAGTAAAACCGGAAACAGCAGCAGTGGTGGCAGCAATTGCTGCTGTATTATACACCCCGTGATTATCGTCATCTGACGGTTCCGGAAGATCAAAGGTAAAGACCGGCTCTGTACGCCCGTTGTCTGCAAAATGGCTGTAAAGCGACGTATCCGCAGGCTGATGCCACGACGAACGTACCGGCTCAGGTTCCGGCTCAACTTTCAGTTCAACTTCCGGAAGCGAGATCGGCGCATTGAGATCCAGTGTTGTCCGGTACGCATCCGGCACGTCAAAATGATAGTGTACCGGGGTTTCCGGTTCCGCCGCCGCAGGCACTATATCTTCGATATCTGCGATAGCATTCGTCAGCACCGGTGCGGCCTGAACAGAGGGAATTCGTGCATCAGCCGGTACGGAACACGCCAGTTCGGCGGCAGTCGGTGCAGAAAGCAAAACATCGTCTTCATCTGCAATATCAGGGTCGTAATACGCCTGTTCCTGTGTACTGCTTTGTGAAACAGATGTAGCCGCACCTGTCAGCTCAGGTATTCCGGCTGATGGTAATTCACGGCGTGACGCATCAGAGGTATCGTCGTCAGTCTCATCGTCATACTCATCATCATAAGTATCGTCGTCATAAGCATCGTCATCTTCATGCGCACCGTAATCATCCTCATAGCGCCCCCGGGATCGGTTAGTGATAAAGGTGACGGGAGAGAGCACAGCCGCCCCCAGCTTTTCGGCAATGGTGACCCACGACCAGCCGGTCAGCAGCATCAGCCCGACAGACCACAGGCACAGCAGAGCAAGTGTTGCTCCCAGTGCATTAAACCACGGCACCAGTGCCGTACTGAATAAACTGCCGATAACCCCGCCTGCCGCGAAGTTTTTCATGTCGTCCACATTCAGGGACGCCAGGGCGCAGGAGGAGAGAATTAACGCAAGACCCCCGATGATACGCATCGAGAGTGAAAAGAAATCAACGTAGTCTTTGTTTTCGTTACTGCGAAAAGCCGACCAGCACCCCAGAACCATCAGCGGGGGAACCGTGTAGGCTAAAATGCCAAAGGCGGAAAAAAGAATATCAGCGAACCATGCCCCGATACTGCCGGCAAGGTTTTGCACCGGCTCATGCCAGGTGGTTTGTGACCAGCTCGGGTCTGACGGACTGAAAGATAAGAGAGCGACCAGCAAAAAGACGGCGCACAACCCGGTGACAATCAGAACGGCTTCCAGCAGCCAGCGGCCACTGCTGATTTTTTTAAATTTGATGTGTTTGTCTTCTGTATATTCCTGGCTCATGTCCATTCCGGCCCGCAAGGTCCGGTTTCCCTGTCAGTAAAACGGAACAACGCTGAGGATAGCTCAGCGTTGAAACTGTATGCATAAACAGGAGTGTACCTAATTTTATCCCGTTTTGCACATGACACAGGAAACAAATTAACGCGTCTTAATGACCAGACGGTTACTTTGTTTGACCTCTTCCATCACAACATAGGTGCGGGTATCGTTAACACCGGGCAGACGCAGAAGCGTTTCACCCAGAAGTTTACGATAAGCGGACATATCCGGCACACGAGTTTTGAGCAGGTAATCGAAATCACCGGATACCAGATGGCACTCCTGAATCTCTTCCAGTTTCTGCACGGCGGTGTTGAACTGTTCAAACACATCCGGCGCACCACGGTTGAGGGTGATTTCCACGAAGACCAGCAGGGACGCATCTAAGTAATGCGGATTCAGCAGCGCGGTATAGCCTGTGATAAATCCCTGACGCTCTAAACGGCGGACACGTTCCAGACACGGAGTAGGTGATAAACCCACACGCTTGGAAAGTTCGACGTTAGAAATACGGCCATCTTTCTGCAATTCGTTCAGAATATTCCTGTCAATTCTGTCAAGATCTTTACCCGGACGCTTTTTGTTATCAATCATCTCGTTATCTCTCTTATTTTTACTATTTTCCTACACCCATAACACTTTCCTTGCCTGACGTAACAAAATCAGAACCGGAAAATATGCTCTCAGGCCAAGTCTTTGCATATCTAATTATGAAAAATGCGTAGTTGGCGCCAGCTACCAGGACATTCAGATTATTATCGCTATAGTCGTAAGCTGAAATTACCATGCTTCGTCATCAGTACAAACACATCATCAGTGTAATAATATGGATTAACCTGACGGATAAAAATCTCTTACATAGATGTTTTCGCAAATACGCAGCCGATTGTCAAAGCAAATGAACAAAAATCAGAACAACCTGTCGATTAAAATTACAGAAAAACGTTTCGCTGACAAACAGGACGTGCTTTTGGTGTGACATTCAAACAACTTAGGAATTTTCTGAATAATCATTTTCGCGTACAATCCCCTAAATAGCGACTCATTTCCTGACAGTTTCAATTTTGTGCTCTGTTATTTTTATTCCTCTTTTATTCCTTTTTTTACCCCCCCGTTTCTCCTACAATCCTGTGTATGCTTTTTTGCCATTCTGTTAATGAGGTGTTCATGAGCGCGACCAGACACAGTAAGTTAATTATTCTGGGTTCCGGCCCTGCCGGTTATACCGCCGCCGTTTATGCGGCGCGTGCCAATTTAAACCCGGTACTTATCACCGGCGTGGAAGTCGGTGGTCAGCTGACCACCACCACTGAGGTGGAAAACTGGCCGGGTGACCCGGAAGGTTTAACCGGACCGGGTCTGATGGAGCGCATGCAGGCGCACGCAGAAAAATTTGAAACTGAAATTATTAACGATTATATCAACTCTGTTGATTTCAGTCAGCGCCCGTTTATCCTGCGGGGCGACAGCGTAACGTACACCTGTGACGCGTTAATCATCGCCACAGGCGCATCGGCCCGTTATATCGGCCTGCCATCCGAAGAAGCCTTTAAAGGCCGCGGTGTCTCTGCCTGTGCGACCTGTGACGGTTTTTTCTATCGTAATCAGAAAGTTGCCGTTGTCGGCGGCGGAAATACTGCTGTTGAAGAAGCGCTTTATCTCTCCAATATCGCCTCAGAAGTGCATCTGATTCACCGCCGGGACAGCTTCCGCGCGGAGAAAATTCTGATCAACCGTCTGATGGATAAAGTGAAAAACGGCAATATCGTTCTTCACACTGATCGCACCCTGGACGAGGTTCTGGGTGATAATTCCGGTGTGACCGGGGTTCGTCTGCGTGATACCGGAACCGGTGCGGCAGAAGATCTGACGGTAATGGGCTGCTTTATCGCGATTGGTCACAGCCCGAATACAGCGATTTTTGATGGTCAGCTGGATCTGGAAAACGGCTATATCCGTGTTCAGTCGGGTACACACGGCAACGCAACCCAAACCTCTGTCGCCGGTATTTTTGCCGCCGGTGATGTGATGGATCATATCTACCGTCAGGCGATTACCTCTGCGGGAACCGGTTGCATGGCAGCACTGGATGCAGAGCAGTTTATTGACAGCCTCGCTGACAAATAATCCTGTTTTTTCAAGGCGCTATATCTGTAGCGCCTTTTCGTGTACCATGACATTACCCTGCTGATTTCAGCCTTTGTTTTACTTATCACCTGCATACAGACAAAATGGATAAATCAAGACAGTCAGAACTCATCCGCTGGTTAAAATTACAGGCGGCTCCTGCACGGAAATGGTTACGTCTCTCTATGCTGCTGGGCGTATTCAGCGGCTTACTGATTATCGCTCAGGCCTGGTGTCTCGCGATCCTCCTTCAGTCACTCATTATGGAGCATGTTCCGCGCGAACAATTGCTCACTCCCTTTGCTATTCTAATCGCATTATTTGTTGTCCGTGCCATTGTTGCGGCTATCCGTGAGCGGGTCGGGTTTATCTGCGGGCAACTGGTGCGCCGCGATATCCGCCGGACTGTGCTGGATAAGCTGGAGCAGCTCGGACCGGTGCGGGTGAAAGGCAAGCCTGCCGGAAGCTGGGCAACCATCATCCTTGAACAGATTGATGATATGCAGGAGTATTATTCGCGTTATCTGCCGCAGATGACCCTGTCAGCAACAATCCCCCTGCTTATCCTGATAACACTTTTCCCGATCAACTGGGTGGCGGCGCTTATCCTGCTGGTCACCGCACCGCTTATCCCTGTCTTTATGGCGCTGGTCGGACTGGGTGCGGCTGATGCCAACCGCCGTAATTTTCAGGCGCTGAGCCGCCTGAGCGGGGATTTTCTCGATCGCCTGCGCGGACTGGAAACTATCCGCTTCTTCCATCGCGGACGCGAGGAAGTCCGACAGATTGACAGCGCAACTGAAGATTTCCGTTCGCGCACCATGGAAGTGCTGCGCATGGCATTTCTCTCCTCCGCTGTTCTCGAATTTTTTGCTGCCATTTCAATTGCTGTGGTTGCCGTTTATTTCGGTTTCTCCTACCTCGGCGAATTGAATTTCGGCAGTTACGGTGTTCCGGTCACCCTGTTTGCCGGGTTTATCGCCCTGATTCTGGCTCCCGAGTTTTTCCAGCCTCTGCGTGACCTCGGCACCTATTATCACGCCAAAGCTCAGGCGGTCGGCGCGGCAGAATCCCTGGTGACGCTGCTGAGCGCCGGCGGTGAACCGGAAGATGCGCCGGGCACCGTGCCGCTGATACCGGCGGAACAGATTGCCGTTACCGCAACTGATCTGATTATTTATGCCCCGTCAGGGGAAAAACTGGCAGGTCCCCTCAATTTCACCCTGAATGCCGGACAGCGTATCGCACTGGTCGGACAGAGCGGCGCGGGGAAAAGCTCCCTGCTTAATCTGCTGCTGGGTTTTCTGCCTTATGACGGCAGCATAAAAATCAATCAGCAGGAACTGCGGGATCTTTTACCGGAAAGCTGGCGCGCACAGCTCAGCTGGGTCGGGCAAAATCCGCATCTGCCGGAGCAGACTATTCTGGACAATATCCGCCTGAGCCGCCCGTCAGCATCACCCGCAGAAATTGAGGCGGTGATGGAAAAAGCCTATGTCAGCGATTTTATCCATTTGCTGCCCGATAGTGTTGATACGGTCGTCGGTGACAGCGCCGCACGGCTGTCTGTGGGACAGGCGCAGCGTATTGCGGTTGCCCGCGCCCTGCTGAACCCCTGCCATCTGCTGCTGCTCGATGAACCATCAGCCAGCCTGGATGCACACAGCGAAGAGCGGGTAATGAGCGCACTGAATGATGCCGCCCGCCGTCAGAGCACACTGCTGGTCACTCACCTGCTGGAAGAAACGCGCGATTACGATGAGATCTGGGTGATGGAAAAAGGATTGATTATTGAGCGGGGAACCTATGCCTCCCTGCAACAGCAGCAGGGCACCTTTGCTCAGTTGCTGTCACACCGGACGGGGGATCTGTAATCATGCGTGTTTTACTGCCGTATTTAGCCCTTTACCGCCGCCACTGGTTTCTGTTGTCTCTCGGCATTGTGCTGGCAATTGCCACGCTCCTTGCCAGTATCGGGCTGCTGACACTCTCCGGCTGGTTCCTGGCGGGCACCGCCATCGCCGGTATCCCGGGTATTACCTTTTTCAACTACATGTTACCGGCAGCCGGTGTGCGCGGTGCCGCAATTTCCCGTACAGCCGGACGCTATGCAGAGCGGCTGGTCAGTCACAGCGCAACTTTCCGTGTACTCAAACATCTGCGCGTGTTTGCCTTTGAAAAAATTCTGCCGCTGACACCGGGCGGAATCGCCCGTTTCCGTCAGGGCGAACTGCTCAACCGGCTGGTCGGGGATGTGGAAACGCTGGATCACCTTTACCTGCGCGTCATTTCGCCGATAGTCTCCGCTCTGGTGGTCATTGCTGTTCTGACATTCGGACTCGGGTTTCTGGATCAGAACCTCGCGTATGTGCTGGGCGGATTTATGACCTTCCTGCTGTTTGCGCTGCCGGTGGTGTTTTACCGCGCCGGAAAACCGATCGGTATTCAGCTGACCACACTGAGAGCGCAATACCGCACCCTGCTTACCAGCGCCTTACAGGGCCAGGCAGAGCTGACTGTTTTTGGTGCGCAGCACCGTTTCCGTGACCAGCTTGCTGAAATTGAACAACGCTGGCTGATACAGCAACAGCGCCAGGCAGGTCTCACCGGGATGTCGCAGGCGATTATTATTTTAGCCACCGGGTTTGCGGTTGCTATGATGCTGTGGCTTGCCTCCGGTATTCAGTGGCCGTACCGCGAAAGCGGTGCCATTATCGCGCTGTTCGTTTTCTGCGCCCTTGCGGCGTTTGAAGCCCTCGGTCCGGTTGCGGTGGCATTCCAGCATCTGGGTCAGGTGATAACCTCGGCTGAGCGGGTATCGCAGATTGTGGATACCAAACCGGAAGTGACCTTCCCGGACAGCGGACCGGCTGGCTCAGAGCAGGTCAGCGTGACACTCAGCGGAGTCGGATTTACCTATCCGGGACAACCGTTGCCGGTATTGCAGGATGTCTCTCTGACACTACGCGCGGGTGAGCATATTGCACTGCTGGGAAAAACCGGCTGCGGAAAATCCACATTGTTACAGCTGATTACCCGCGCGTGGGATGTCTCTGAGGGCGAAATTCTTATCAATGATAAGTGTATTGCAGACTATGATGAACATACCCTGCGCTCACTGATGGCAGTCGTACCACAACGTATTCATGTGTTCAATAATACGCTGCGGGAAAATCTGCATATCGGCGATATGCAGGCAACAGACACACAACTGAACGCGGTACTGTCGCAGGTCGGGCTGGATAATCTGCTGGAAAATGATCAGGGACTGAACGGCTGGATAGGTGAAGGCGGGCGTCAGTTGTCCGGCGGCGAACAGCGCCGTCTGGGGATTGCCCGTGCATTGCTGCATAATGCGCCGTTCCTGCTGCTGGATGAACCGACTGAAGGACTGGATGCCGATACTGAACAACATATCCTCGCCTTATTGCGGGACGTCGGACGTAACCGGACGATGTTAATCATCACCCACCGTTTACAGGGCCTGGAACACATGGACACGCTCTGCGTGATGGATGACGGGCAAATAGCCGAACAAGGTACCCACGACGCGCTGCTGGCGCGCAGAGGGCGTTATTATCAGTTTGTGAACCGTCTGCCGGCTGTTACCGGAGCAATCTGATGCCGTTTTATCAGTTAGACGATGATCAGCTTGTGTTTCCGCCGGTAAGCGGTGCGCTGACAGACCCGGACGGATTACTGGCAACCGGCGGGGATCTCTCCCCCGCCCGGCTGCTGCTGGCATACAGAGAAGGTATCTTTCCCTGGTACTCTCCGGATGAGCCGGTTCTGTGGTGGTCACCTGATCCGCGGGCAGTATTGTTCCCGGCAGATCTGCATGTCAGCCGTTCTTTACGAAAAATTCTGAAAAAACATCCTTACCGTGTGACACTGAATCAGGCGTTCGATCAGGTCATCAGCGCTTGTACCGTGCGGGATGAGGGGACCTGGATAGGACCTGATATTGTCGCCGCCTATAACCGCCTGCATCAGGCAGGACGTGCTCATTCTGTCGAAGTGTGGGATGATAGCGCGCTGGTCGGCGGGCTGTATGGTCTGAATGTCGGATCTGTCTTTTGTGGCGAGTCAATGTTCAGCCGTGTCAGTAACGGCTCCAAAATTGCGTTTATGACATTTTTTGCCCATTTTACCGGCTATGGCGGGACGTTATTTGATTGTCAGGTACTGAATGATTACACAAAATCTTTCGGTGCCTGTAAAATTGAGCGCCGTGAATTTATCCGGCAGCTTTATCAGCGGCGTGACATGCATTTACCACAAGAATGCTGGCAGCCACAGACTTTACACAGGAAATGATAGGATTGAGCCTGTTTTGCATCTTAAAAACAGTGCATAAAAAATATCATTCCTTTACATAATCCCGGTTTTTCGGCATTATCTTGCCGTTTAGAAATACTGGTTATTAACATTAGAGGATTAGATGGCCAAAGAAGATAATATTGAAATGCAAGGCACCGTGTTAGATACACTGCCGAACACAATGTTCCGGGTGGAACTGGAAAACGGACACGTTGTGACTGCACATATCTCCGGGAAAATGCGTAAAAACTATATCCGCATCCTGACAGGCGACAAGGTTACAGTAGAACTGACCCCATATGACCTGACCAAAGGCCGTATCATCTTCCGTAGCCGCTAGTATCCCTGCAGACCAAGCCTCATAAAAAGACACCACAGGCAACGCACTGAATGTGCGCGTCCTGTGGTGATCATTTTTATTGCTGCTGTCCGGCTGTCAGGCTACCGGATCTCCGGAACGTTCTTTCTGTGCACTGAAGCGGTATGTCAGATCGTCTTTCTTCGTATCCAGATCGATAATCACTGACCCGCCGCTGACCAGCTCACCAAACAAGAGTTCGTTTGCCAGCGGCTTTTTCAGTTTATCCTGAATCAGACGTGCCATCGGACGTGCGCCCATTGCAGGATCATACCCTTTATCTGCAAGCCAGCTACGTGCGCGGGCTGAAACTTCAATAGACACCCCTTTCGCATCCAGCTGCGCCTGCAACTCAACGATAAACTTATCCACCACCTGGGCAATCACCGGTTTAGACAGTGCGTTAAACCAGATAATGCCGTCAAGACGGTTACGGAACTCCGGTGTAAATACCCGTTTAATTTCCGCCATTGCGTCAGTGCTGTTGTCCTGCTCGGTAAACCCGATGGATTTACGCTGGGTTTCACGCACACCGGCGTTGGTGGTCATTACGAGGATGACATTGCGGAAATCCGCTTTGCGCCCGTTGTTGTCTGTCAGTGTCCCGTTGTCCATCACCTGCAATAACAGGTTAAAGACATCCGGGTGCGCTTTTTCGATTTCATCAAGCAACACGACTGAATGCGGATGTTTGATAACCGAGTCAGTCAGCAACCCGCCCTGATCAAAACCGACATAGCCAGGAGGCGCACCAATCAGACGACTGACAGTGTGGCGCTCCATATATTCGGACATATCAAAGCGCAGCAGCTTAACGCCCATGGCTTTTGATAACTGAACCGTCACTTCGGTTTTACCGACACCTGTCGGCCCCGCCAGCAAAAATGCCCCGATAGGTTTCTGTTCACTGCCCAGACCCGCACGGCTCATTTTGATGGACTCCGCAAGTGCATCAACAGCTTCATCCTGCCCGAAGACCAGCATTTTCAGGCGGCTGTCGAGCTGGCGCAGAAGATCTTTATCACTGCTGGAAACAGTTTTTTCCGGAATACGCGCAATACGCGCCACAATCGCTTCAATTTCACCGACACCGATGGTTTTCTTGCGACGGCTCTGCGGCATCAGACGTGTGCGGGCACCCGCCTCATCAATTACATCAATGGCTTTGTCCGGAAGATGACGGTCAGTGATATATTTCACCGACAGATCAACTGCCGCCTGAACTGCTTTCGCCGTGTAACGGACATCATGGTGCTCTTCGTATTTCGATTTCAGCCCGTTGATAATCCGCACGGTTTCATCCGTAGTCGGTTCCTGTATATCGATTTTCTGGAAACGACGGGTCAGCGCTTTATCTTTATCAAAGATATTGCTGAATTCCTGATAGGTCGTGGAGCCTATTACTCTGATTTTCCCGCCGGATAACAACGGTTTGATCAGATTTGCGGCATCCACCTGCCCGCCGGACGCGGCACCCGCGCCGATGATAGTGTGAATTTCATCGATAAACAGGATGCTTTTGTCATTCTTTTCCAGCTCTTTAAGCAGAGCTTTAAACCGCTTTTCAAAATCACCGCGGTATTTGGTACCCGCCAGCAGTGAGCCGATATCCAGCGAATAAATGGTATAGCCGCTGATAACCTCCGGCACATCATTTTGCTCTATACGCCACGCCAGACCTTCCGCAATGGCCGTTTTACCGACCCCGGATTCCCCGACAAACAGCGGGTTATTTTTACGGCGGCGGCACAATACCTGAATAGTGCGCTCCAGTTCAGCCTGACGGCCAATCAGCGGGTCAATCTGCCCTTTGCGCGCAAGCTCATTAAGATTGGCAGTGAAATTATCCAGATTATCCTCACCGCCACTGCTCTCTTCGCTCTGAGATTGCGCGGAGCCGTCAAATGACGGTCCCTGCTCGTTATCTTCTTCGCCTTTGGCGGTGCCGTGGGAAATAAAATTCACAATATCCAGACGGCTTACATCATGTTTTCGCAGCAGATAGGCGCCCTGGGACTCCTGTTCACTGAATATAGCGACCAGAACATTTGCGCCATTAACTTCATTGCGCCCGGATGACTGAACATGAAAAACAGCCCGCTGTAAAACACGCTGAAAGCTCAGTGTCGGCTGGGTTTCACGCTCGTCCCCTTCCGGCAGAAGCGGCGTGGTTTGTTCAATGAAATGCTCAAGTTCCTGACGCAGAACGGCCAGGTTCACGCGGCAGGCTTCAAGCGCCTCGCGGGCTGATTTGTTACCTAATAATGCCAGCAGCAGGTGCTCTACGGTCATAAATTCATGCCGGTTGTCCCTTGCTTTGGCAAAGGCGATATTCAGACTAAGCTCTAATTCTTGATTGAGCATAAGCACCTCCATTTTGAGAAATAAATTGTGTCTTTACACCTTCTCTGACGTACACAATAACGGATGATCGTTATCTTTTGCATAGGTATTAACAAGTAATGCTTTCATCTCTGCTATTTCCGCAGTGAATACCCCGCAAATTCCTTTTCCCTGATAATGGATGTCCAGCATGATCTGCGTTGCCCGGTCTACATTATAAGAGAAGAATTTTTGCAAAACTTCAACCACAAAGTCCATAGGGGTATAGTCATCATTATTTAACACCACCTGATACATCGCCGGTGGCTGTACCTTTTGCAGCTCTTTCTCCCTGAGCGTGACATCCGTTTGTGATTCTGATTGATAGTGACTCATTGTTATTCCAGTTATAAAAACGTACGCCTGTTGCACGTATTAATACTTGCCGTTGTCTGTATCAAATTTTACTGACCAACGCCTGCCGTTAACAAAGACTTGACGTTACCGTTAAATTCAATAGAGTATAAATAATGTACAACGTTATTAGTGAATGCACTTATTAATAATGCCGTATTAATGGGTATTATGGATCATATTGTGCATTGTGCAGCATTTTTCAATCGTTTGACAGATGAGGGTTATAACAGTATGGAAACGGGTACTGTTAAGTGGTTCAACAACGCCAAGGGTTTCGGGTTTGTCTGTCCGTCAGGGGGCGGTGATGATATTTTTGTTCACTACTCGACAATACAGATGGATGGCTACCGCACGCTGAAGGCCGGTCAGAAAGTGAATTATGACACCACACCGGGACCGAAAGGTCTTCACGTCAGCGTGATTACCCCTATTGCCGGGGATGATGATACTTCTGCTTAACAGCACGAATATCGATACCCGATGTCGTTCAGGGTGCAGCCAACCCACCTGCAGTTTGAATGAATAAGGGTATATTTGAATGTAGCCGGAACGCCGCGCTTATGTCAATCGTCATTGCGCGACGTATTCTGTGGTTTTTCTGATACTGCGCAGCTATTCGCGCGCCAGTGCGTCTATCGGGTCCAGTTTTGCCGCATTTCGTGCGGGTAAAAAGCCAAACACGATGCCGATGGCGGTAGAGCACAGCACAGCACTGATAATCGCCAGCGGACGGAAGACAAACTCCCAGTCCGGCAGTGCCACTTTGGCGGCAAACGCAATGGAGTAAGATAATCCCAGCCCGATTGCCCCGCCCATCAGACAGACCAGCACCGCCTCAATCAGAAACTGCTGCATCACATCCCCCGCCCGCGCACCAACCGCCATACGTATCCCGATTTCACGGGTACGCTCAGTGACACTGACCAGCATAATATTCATCACACCAATCCCGCCGACGACCAGCGAAATCACCGCCACAAGTGTCAGAAAGAGCTGCATGGTGGTCGTGGTTTTATCCACGGTTTTCACGATGCTGTCCAGATTATAGGTAAATGTGTCTTTTTTACCGTGGCGCAGTGTCATCAGGCGAACCAGTTGCTCTTCCGCGTTTTTGGTGTTGTAGCCGTCGCGGATACGCACTGAGATCATATCAAGATAACTGCGCTGCATCAGGCGGCTGGTCAGTGTGGTGTACGGCATCCAGACCTGTAAGGTTTTGGAGTTACCAAACATGGATTTGCGATCAGCAACAACCCCGACAATAGTCGCGGGCATATTCCCCGCAAGCAGTGTTTCACCAATCACATTTTTCTGATGCGGAAACAATTTGCGTTTGGTATTCATGTCAATGATAACAACCTGTGAGCGGCGCTCATACATATCAGGCGAAAATGCGCGACCTTCACCAAAGCGCATATCATAAACAGTAAAAAAGTCAGGTCCGATCCCCGTCACTCTTGCGGCTGAGTCCAGATTTCCCCGGCGCAGGCGCGCACCATTCTCAATTTCTGCTGATGCCGCATAGACATAGGGCTGGCGGCGGATAACATCCACATCAGCAGCTTTAAGGGATTGCTGATCCTGACCCGGGTCACTACCGAAATCTTTCCCGGGATAGACAAAGATCGTATTGGTGCCGATGGATTTGATGTCTGACAACACCAGCGCTTTGGCAGCATCACCAATCACCAGAATTGTCACAACCGAGGCTATGCCGATAATAATACCCAGCATGGTAAGCAATGTGCGCATTTTGTTCACAACCATCGCCCGCCACGCCATCAGCAACGCTTCATTGAAACGCCCGAAAAAACGGCTGACCGTACTGCTTTTGTGCGGCGGTTTTGCATTCAGGTTTTTTGCGGCCGGATTGATTACCGATCCGCTGTCGCTGAGAATATGCCCGTCTTTGATCTCGATAATCCGTGCCGCCTGTGCGGCTATCAGCGGATCGTGGGTGACAATAATGACCGTATGCCCCCGGTCACAGAGCTGGCGCAGAATAGCCATCACTTCTTTGCCCGACTGGCTGTCAAGCGCGCCGGTGGGTTCATCGGCGAGGATAACCTCCCCGCCGTTCATCAGCGCACGGGCAATACTGATGCGCTGCTGCTGTCCGCCTGAGAGCTGTCCGGGACGATAAATCAGCCGGTCACCCAACCCGAGTCTCTGTAACAGCTCTGCCGCACGCGTGCGCCGCTCACGGGCACTCAGCCCGGCATACACGGCCGGCATTTCCACATTTTGCTCAGCACTGAGGTGAGATAACAGATGGTAGCGCTGGAAGATAAAGCCGAAGTGCTCACGGCGTAGTGCCGCCAGTTCATCCCCGCTCAGTTCCGCCGTATTTTTTCCCGCAACATAATACTGCCCGTCACTCGGCGTATCCAGGCAGCCGAGAATATTCATCAGCGTGGATTTACCCGAGCCGGACTGCCCGATAATCGCCACCATTTCACCGGCGTTGATCGTCAGGGAAACATCATCCAGTACCGTGACACTGCTGTCACCGGACGGATAACGGCGGAAAATATTCCGCAGTTCTAATAGCTTACTCATGAATTATTCCGACCCGCCGTCATCAATACCGGTGATAACCTGATCCTGCTCTGTCAGCCCTTTGGTTACCTCCGCTTCCACATCATTACGGGAGCCGAGTGTCACCTGACGGGTTTGTGGCTGACCATCAACCAGCACTTCAACTTCATATTCTGTCGCCGAGATATCTTTACCGAGTGCCGCCAGCGGGATTTTCAGCACATTTTCGCGGTTTTCCAGCGCGATAGTGACCTGTGCGGTCATGTCCAGCTTCAGAATATGCTGCGGATTAGGGACTTCAAAGCGGGCATAATAAAAAATAGCGTCATTGATTTTCTGTGGTTTAGGCAGGATATCCGTGATGGTGCCGCTGAACGATTTATCCGGCGCCCCCAGCACACTGAACGTGGCTTTTTGTCCGGTTTTCAGATACACCACATCCGCTTCAGAGACTTCCGCGTTCACCAGCATGGTATCAAGGTCTGCCAGTGACAAAATAGTCGGCGCCTGCTGCATTGCAATCACCGTCTGCCCCTGAAGGGTTTTCAGTTCAGTGACCACGCCGTCCATCGGGGCGCGGATATTGGTATACTGCAAATCATTACGCGCGGTATCCAGTGTTGCCTGATTACGGGCAATCTGCGCTTTACCGGTATCAATCGCCGCGCGCTGCACATCCATATCGCGCCGTGCCTCATCCACATCCTGCTTTGAGATAACCTGTGTTTTTGACAGTGCCAGGCGCCGCTCATAGGTCGCTTTGGCAAATTCATACTCCGCCTGAGCCTGTTTCAGTCTCGCCCTGTTTTCATTGACTGTCTGTTCGGCTTCAATAACCACGTTCTGTGCTTTAACAGGGTCGATCACCGCCAGCAGTTCGCCTTTCTTAACGACATCCCCCTCTTTCACATTGAGAGTCTGTAACTGTCCGTTGACCTGCGCACCCACATCCACCTTCTGCAATGCATCCAGCTTGCCGGTCGCCATGACTTTTTTTTCTAACGTGCCGCGCTGTACCTGAGTGGTCATGTATCTGACCGGCGCATCTTCACGGGTAAAAAACCAGAAACCGCCGGCGATCACAAAGATCAAAATACCGGCGGTAATTATTCTTTTTTTTGACACTATACGCATTTAACCTTTTATCCTTAGTTAGCACGCCCCCGGGCAAGCCATGCCACACGGGAAAACATCTGACGCAACAGCAGAGGGATTGATTCCACTCCCCGCCCGGCGGCATTATTCGCCACCGCAATTGCAAGATCCGGTTTAGAGGCGCGATGAATCGCTTTGATGATTACCCGCCGTACCGGCATTCTGATATCTTCCGGAACGCCCGCAACCTGATGATACAGGCCGCTGAACCCGTTACGATATAAGAAATGCTCCATATCCGGCGCAGGCAGGCGGGTAAGCCTGTCCTGCTCCACATCATTAAGTTCGGATGAAAAGTGCGTGGCTGTCGCCGCGTATTTCTTTCCGGCCTCATCACCATCTACCAGCGTGTGCCATTCTATACCCATTTTGTTGGCAAACTTTAACAAAGGTTTAAGACCACACTGGGCAAACTCAACAACTTTTATCCCTTCGGTCTCAAAATAGTAATGACACTGCCTTGCCAGATCGTTCATCAGCCAGATTTCGGTTTCCCCTTCCACCAGCAGCCAGCAGCGGGCAAACAGGGCTGACGGGCGGTTTATCCGGATATGAAAGGAGATCCGCCGCAACTCTTCAGGTGAGAGATGATTCTCTCCCAGGCGATAAGCCGCAACGCGGTTGGACTGGCGCACCAGGCGGCAGATATCATGAATAGGCACCAGTGACAGCAGCTCGCCGGAGTTGGTTGTGGTTATCCGCTGTAATGAAAACAGGCTGAGCAGCCCCCACGCCACAGAGAGCATGATCGGGTGCAGCCGGGTTTCCGGGTCTTCCACAATAATAATCGGTCTTGCATACGGGTCGAGTTTCAGACCGCTGTTAGATTGTAATAAGGCGGAAAACATCGCAAGGATAATCAGTCGCACACTGCGCTGATTAGGTCCGGCCACAACCCGGTTAATCCCCTCGAGTGCCTGCCAGGCCCGCTGGCGCGGTTCAATATTCATCCGCTTCGCTTTGCGGCGATCCAGCAGATATTCCCCTTCTTCGGCAAAATAGTGGCTGAGCAATTGTTTCATTGCTTCCAGCCCGTCCTGCAAGTCGTCATCGGATAATGAATGCGGATTATTGACCAGCGCCTGTGTCAGCTCCGCCATCTGCGAATTAAAGGCCTCAGCTCTGTCCTGAGTATCGCATTCACCTTCCGCGCAGGCAGGTACATTACCTATATTGCGTTTATGCATAAAGCGGGCGTCACGCAGGCGCAGCACCGGATAGAGCCGGATAATTTCGCGGATAAACGTATCCGCATCGTCGAGCGGCAAAGATTCACCCTGCTCATCAAGGAAAGTCCGCTGACTGCTGACCGTATTGTCATCCGCTAAATCAGCACTGACGCGGTAATTTATCCGCTGGTATTCATCGCCGTTAGAGCGCCACAGCGGTGCCAAATCACGGAAACGGCGGGAGCGGGAACGACCGGGACGGTTTTCGCGGAAAATCAGGACTATCTGAAGATGGCGCACCGGCCCGTCGTCGCTGTCCGGCGAATGATAAAAATCCCCCGGTATAAATTGTGCGGCGGGTGCCTGCGGGGAGAGAGTCAGTGTCAGCGCATCCAGCAGACTGGATTTACCCCATGCATTTTCACCAATCAGCACCGTGTTATTCGTCAGTGACAGTGACAGGCGGTTAATACCGCGAAAACCCAGAATTTCCACTCTTTCCAGAATCATGATCCCTTCTCCGTTTGTCTGATGCCGCCTGTATACCCTGATGAAACACGATTAATTAACGCAATACCATCAATGTAATCAAAAAAATCACTTTTGACTTATACTAAACATGAAAACAGGGGGATACATAGCATTTATGGTGATAATAACGCTATAATCGCCCGATTTTTAAGCAATATTTTTTAACGGAAGTGACACACATGTATTCTGGGTTATTAATTATTCTTGCTCCTCTTATCATCGGCTATCTCATTCCCGTCAGTAATCAGCCACTTAAAAAACTGATTAACCGCGGGCTGAGCGCAATGGTGTATGTGATTTTATTTCTGATGGGCATCAGTCTTGCACTGGTTGAAAACCTGGGCATAAATTTGCTGGTGATCGTGCAATATACTGCTGTTTTTACTGTGTTTGTTCTGGGATGTAACCTCGCCGGTTTATTTTTATACGGCAAACAATATCCCTGGCAGGTACCTGCACACAAACAACAAAAGCCCCCTTCCCGCCTGCACATGGTATTTGAATCCCTGCAACTGTGCGGCGTGTTACTGGTTGGCTTTGCGGTAGGGTTATTCGGCTGGTCATTTCTCTCTTTTGCCGGTCAGGCCAGTGAATACGCGCTGATTTTTCTGCTGTTTCTGGTCGGGATCCAGCTTCGCAACAGCGGAATGACATTAAAGCAGATCCTGATTAACCGCCGCGGCATGCTGGTGTCCCTGATAGTTGCAGCGACATCTCTGGCGGGCGGCGCACTGGCAGCACTGCTTATTGGTCTGCCGCTGAAAACAGGCATGGCGCTCGCGTCCGGCTTCGGCTGGTATTCGCTCTCCGGTATTTTACTGACCGATGCGTTTGGTCCGGTACTCGGCAGTGTCGGCTTTTTTAACGACCTCGCGCGGGAAATTGCGGCGATTATGCTTATCCCGCTGCTGATTAACCGCCACCGTGCCGCCGCTCTGGGGCTTGGCGGAGCCACAACCATGGACTTTACGCTGCCGGTGTTACAGCGCAGCGGCGGGGTGTCGATAGTTCCCGCCGCCATTGTTCACGGGTTTGTACTCAGTCTGTTTGCACCGGTGCTTATCGCACTGTTTACCTGAAACTGTTTATCCGAAACTATTTATCCGAAAAAAGAGAGACTGCATGTCACAACAACGTATTTTAGTGCTCGGTGCCAGTGGTTATGTCGGGCAACATCTTGTCCCGCAACTGATTGCTGCCGGACATCAGATAACCGCTGCGGCACGCCGTGTTGAGTGGATGCAGGCGCAGGGCTGGAAAAACACCCGTTGCTGTTATGCTGACCTGTATGATAAATCCACTCTGGAACCACTTTTTCAGGACATTGATGTAGTTTACTACCTTGTCCACAGTATGACGGACGAGGAAAACCTGCTGGAGCGCGAGCGGCTGGCCGCACAAAATGTGCAGGACATACTGAATAATTCATCTGTGCGCGAAGTGATTTTCCTGAGCGCCATGCAGCACGGACACACAGACTCACCGCATCTTGCCGCCCGCAAACTAACCGGAGAGATCCTAGCGCACAGCCGGGTGCCGGTCACCGAGATCCGCGCCGCCATTATTGTCGGACCCGGCTCCGCCGCATTCGAAATCATGCGCGATATGGTATATAACCTGCCGGTTCTGACGCCGCCGCGCTGGGCACGATCAAAATCCTCCCCGATTGCACTGGAAAACCTTCTGGCGTATCTGACCGGCCTGCTTGCGCATCCGGCCACTGATAACCGCCACTTTGATGCCACCGGTCCGGAATACCTCAGTTATCTGGAGATGTTCCGCCATTTTATTGCCGTCAGCGGCAAACACCGGCTGATGATCCCGCTGCCGATCCCGCTGCGTCTTATTTCTGTTTATTTTCTTCGCCTGATAACCACGGTTCCTGAAGGAATAGCCAAAGAACTGATCATGGGGCTGAAATATGATTTACCGGGAGACGGACGCCCGCTGGAAGCGCTTATCCCGCAGACACTGCTCAGTTTTGATGATGCCGTGCGCAAAACCCTGAAAGATGAAGCCGATGCCGTGGATAATGAGGACTGGGGATATGACCCTGATGCCCGCGCCCGCTGGCGTCCGGGGTTTGGTTTTTACCCCAAACAGGCTGGATTTACCCTGAATACATCTGCATCCGCTGAGGCACTGTGGCATGTTATTCAGCAAATCGGCGGCAAAGACGGCTATTTTTATGCCAATTTCTTATGGTCAGTCCGTGCCCGGCTCGATGATTTATGCGCAAATAAAGTGATTTACGGACGCCCGGATCGGGACACACTCGAATTAGGGGATAAAATCGACGGCTGGAAAGTGATCACACTGAAGCCCGGTAAGCAACTCTCCCTGCTGTTCGGTATGAAAGCCCCGGGGCTGGGACGCCTGACCTTTACTATCCGCGACCACGGACACCAGCGCGAGCTGGATGTACGCGCCTGGTGGCATCCTGCCGGGTTCAGCGGGCTGCTGTACTGGTTTGCCATGATGCCTGCGCATTTATTCATCTTTAAAGGAATGACGAAATCTGTCATTAAACGCGCGCAGGAGTATGCTCAGTCACATTTTGCGGAGAAATAGGTCGTTGCAATAAGTACATTCGCTGTCTTTTTAGTAATTTTTTATGCATAAATAATTGCATATTTATTCTTATGGCGTTAGTATCGTCTCATCATCACTGAGTATGCAGATTTATAGCATGAGTATTCAATTAAAAAACATAAATTGCTTTTACGGACAGCATCAGGCGCTGTTTGACATCAACCTGGAATGCCAACAGGGCGAAACCATGGTACTGCTCGGGCCGAGCGGTGCGGGGAAAAGTTCCCTGCTGCGGGCACTGAACCTGCTGGAAATGCCGCGTTCCGGTCAGCTGACCATTGCAGATCATCATTTTGATTTTGCCAAAGCACCGGCCGCAAAAGAGATCCGCGCCCTGCGCCAGAATGTCGGTATGGTCTTTCAGCAATATAATCTGTGGCCGCACCTGAGCGTTATGGATAATCTGACAGAAGCACCAATCCGGGTGCTGGGTCTGACAAAAGAAGCAGCACTCGCGAAAGCAGAAAAACTGCTCGCCCGTCTGCGTCTGACTGACTTTGCACTGCGTTTTCCGCTGCATTTATCCGGCGGACAACAGCAGCGTGTGGCGATTGCCCGCGCCCTGATGATGGAGCCTCAGGTTCTGCTGTTTGATGAACCGACAGCGGCACTGGATCCGGAAATCACCTCGCAGGTGGTGGACATTATTAAAGAGCTTTCACAGACCGGAATTACCCAGGTCATTGTTACACACGAAGTGGATATCGCCCGTAAAACCGCCAGCAAAGTGGTGTATATGGAAAACGGCCGCATCGTGGAACAAGGCGGCGCACAGTGCTTCAGCGCACCGCAGACAGAGGCTTTTGCCGGTTATCTGTCACACTGATTTATTTTCTGCCACTGAATAATAAAATGGGATGTTGCTATGAAAAAACTGGTTATTGCTGCATTAATCGGCGCGTTTGCTTTTTCCGCTGCGGCGGCAGAAAAACAAAAAATCCGTTTCGCCACGGAAGCAAGCTATGCACCGTTTGAAACCGTAAATGAAAAAAATGAAATTGTCGGTTTTGATGTGGATCTGGCGCAGGCGATGTGTGCAAAAATCAATGCGGAATGCACATTCACCAACCAGGCATTTGACAGCCTGATCCCGAGCCTGAAATACAAGCGTTTTGATGCACTGATGGCGGGTATTGATGTCACTCCTGAACGTCAGAAGCAGGTTGATTTCACTAATACCTACTATGATAACTCTGCGGTTTTCGTTGCAGTTGCAGGTAAATTTGATAGCATTGACGCCCTCAAAGGGAAACAGATTGGTATTCAGAACGGCACCACTCATCAGAAATACCTGATGGAGCAGTTTAAGGACATGAAAATTGTACCTTATGACAGCTATCAGAATGCCGTACTGGATATGAAAAATGGCCGTATCGATGCCGTCTTCGGTGATACTGCTGTTATCAATGAATGGCTGAAAAGCAACGCTAATCTGAAAACTGTGGGTGAGCGCGTCACTGATCCGGAATACTTCGGAACAGGTCTTGCCATTGCTGTCCGTAAAGGCAACAGTGAGCTGAAAGACAGCCTCAACAAGGCACTTGGCGAGGTTAAAGCGGACGGAACGTACGATACCCTCTACAAGAAATGGTTTGAGTAATTACATATAAGAACTAATGGCTGATTTTCTCTCTTTATCAAGTGCCGCCGGGATAACCGTCGGCCTTGCTGTTTCTGCGCTCATCCTGGGGCTTATCCTCGCTATGCTGTTTACGGCATGGGAAACTGCGCGTCTGAAACCACTCGCCTTCATTGGCACCTGTCTTGTCACCCTGATCCGTGGTCTTCCTGAGCTGCTGGTTGTGCTGTTTGTATACTACGGCACACTGGAAGTGATAATGCGCCTCGGTGATGGTATTAACCTCGGTTTATTCACTTTACAGACTGATATTGAAAATTTTGATTATGTGCCGCTGTTCAGCGGGGTAATCGCCCTCTCTCTGCTCTATGCCTCTTATGCCTCACAAACACTGCGCGGCGCACTGAAAGCCGTGCCGGACGGGCAGCGGGAAGCAGGACAGGCTCTGGGGCTGAGCCGCCCGGCTATCTTTTTCCGCTTTATTATGCCGCAGATGTGGCGTCATGCGCTGCCGGGACTGGGAAATCAGTGGCTGGTGCTGCTCAAAGATACCGCGCTGGTA
Organism: Morganella psychrotolerans; assembly: GCF_965118875.1. GTDB lineage: Bacteria > Pseudomonadota > Gammaproteobacteria > Enterobacterales > Enterobacteriaceae > Morganella > Morganella psychrotolerans_C. Next base: position 19,105 of record NZ_CBCPJD010000009.1, on the reverse strand, counting down.
TCACTCATCAGTGTTAATGACCTGATGCTCCAGACAAAAAGTATTGCCACCCGTACCCAGGAGCCCTTTACCTGGTATTGCATCGTGGCACTGATTTACCTTGCCATTACGCTGGTAAGCCAGTTTATCCTCAAACGCATTGAGCTCCATACCACGCGTTTTGAACGGAGCGCCATGTAATGTTGATGGATTATATTCTCGATATCCTGCCCGGTCTGCCGGTCAGTCTGTCACTGACCTTTGCGGCACTGCTGGTGGCATTTATGCTGTCGGTGCTGTTTACCCTGGTGCTGTCTCTTAAACCTAAGATACTGACGCCAATCGTAAAAATTTATATCACCCTGTTTACCGGTACGCCGCTGCTGGTGCAGTTTTTCCTGATCTATTACGGACCGGGGCAGTTTCCGGCGCTGAAAGCCTGGCCGCTGTTGTGGGAACTGATGTCCTCACCGTGGTTGTGTGCGCTGATAACCCTGGCGCTGAACAGTGCGGCATACTCAACATTATTGTTCCATGGTGCGGTAAGAGCGATTCCACAGGGACAGTGGCAGTCCTGTCAGTCGCTGGGGATGTCACGCGGACAAACCATGCGGATTATCCTGCCTTACGCCTTTAAACGCGCACTCTCTTCTTACTCAAATGAAGTGGTGCTGATTTTCAAAAGTACCTCACTCGCCAGCACGATTACACTGCTGGAAGTGATGGGCTACAGTCAGCGCCTGTTTGGTCAGAATTATGATGTGATGGTGTTTGTGGCGGCAGGGATTATTTATCTCGGGGTCAATGGCTGTCTGACACTCGCGATGCGCCTGATTGAGCACCGCGCGCTGGCATTTGAGCGGCGCAACTAATCTGCTGATCGTTGTTGTTAATCAAAAGAAATTACGCCCTGTAAACGGTACCGCATTGCAAAATGCGGTACCGTTTATTTTTTGGTCAGCAGTACCAAAACTTCATAATGTGCGGTGTGCGGGAACATATCAAAAAGCTGTACACGTTCCGGCTGATAAAGCGGGAGATACATCAGATCCTGCGCCAGGCTCTGTGCATTACAACTGGAATAGATAATAGTATCCGGTGCCATAGTATTGAGATAGTCACACAGCGCTTTGCCAATGCCCCGGCGCGGCGGATTAACCAGCACCAATTCAGGTACAGAGGATTTTCCGAGTGCAAACTGTGAGGAGTCCAGCGCCTGAAACGTGACATTTTCCAGTCCCATTTTCTCGGCTGAGCGCGTGGCACACGCTATCGCCTCCGGGCTTATCTCAATGCCGGTCAGGTGTGTGGTTTTATCCGCACAATGCAGTCCGAAGCCACCTGCGCCGCAGAACAGATCCCATAAACGGGTGATCCCGCGCTCGCGCACCCACTCCCCTGCAGTGTGATACAAGTGTGCGGCAACCACCGGATTGGTCTGGAAAAAACTGTGCGGGCGGATATAAAGCGGAATGCCGTTAAAGATCTCTTCCAGCGCCTGTTCAGGCGTAAAGATAATCTCCTGCTCCCCTTCCAGAATCGCCATAGGTACCGGCTGAATATTGGCGGAAATCACCGTCAGCTGCGGGCACTGAGCCTGTAATTCAGGCAAGGCGGCCTGTAACTGAGCCACTTTTTTGTCTGAGCGCAATACAAAGCGCAGCATCATGTCACCGGTGGCACGGCTTTGTGTCAGCAGCAGAAACTTCAGTTCACCCCGGCGGCGTGCCACATTGTAAGGCGTTAGCCCGGCGCGGGCGATAAAGGGCTTCAGTGCAGTGAAGACATCTGAAAAGTGCGGCGGGTAAAGCGGGCAATCTGATAAATCCACCGGCTCATTATCGGTCACAATGCCGAATACCGGGCGCTCAACGCTGCCGCTAACCACCATTTTCGCTTTGTTCCGGAATTGGGTTTCTTCACTGCGGGCAGGTGTTAACCAGCTCTGTACTGAAAATGGTGACAACAGCGCGTGCAGATCCTGCTGTTTATCATCAAGTTGCCGGCTGTATGATTTATCAAGCCACTGACAGGAGCGACAGCGGCCGGCTGAATATTGAGGGCAATGCATGGTGATTTCCCGGGACAGAAAATTCTGGGCAGGCAGTTAATGGATAACCGGAGAAGGCGCATCATCAGCGTGAAAAGTCTCTTCACCTTCATCTTCTGATTCATCTCCGGGTTCAGGCTCCGTGTCATTCGGGTCAAACAGCATATTATTGCTGAATAACTCAAAAACAACCGCCCCGACCTGCTCTTCCATTTGCTGAAGATACAAAGAGAACTGCTCAAACGTCAGTCCCGCTGCCAGCGGCACGGAGTAACAGACGACCAGTTTCGGCATGGCAGAATCCTGGATATCCATAAATGTTTTCACCAACAGAGAGCTGGCGTTGATCTGACTCAGGTTTGCCATCAGCGGGATAATCGCGGTTGGTCTGACCTCGGCAAGTGCCGAGAAAACCAGCGTGTCATCAAGAATGTCAATTTTCGCATCAAACACACCATCCACATTTTGCATGTGGGGCAAATGCAGCGCCTCACAGGAGTCGCATTCAAAGCAGGTATGTTGTAGCTGATCCAGCCATTTACGTAATACCGGAAGATCGGGAATGATCATGAATCTGAAGCCTTTTAACCAAAAAAACGAACAGCACGGCGCGCATGATACTCCAACCCGCCGACCAATGAACGATCTTAGCTGAAAAATGCAAAGGGGAATAACATTTTATTGCTTTTTTTCATTTTTATCCTGCGGTCCTTTTTTTTCTGTCTTTGTTTTACTGTCAATGCCAATCGACGGAAGCGTACTTACTGCCCGCCATACAATATTTACCGCTGCAGGGATAAGACACGCCAACCCGGTAAACGCCATCGCCATCAGCGCGTTTTTGCTGCGCAAAAACTCAGGCAGTGCAATGTGGTCATTGACAGCCAGGTACACCAGGATCAGTAAAATAACGCCAATAACTTCACAGATAATCACCCCGCGCGGCATATCTCCGAGTGATCGCATCTGCCGTGGTTGTTTTTTTTCCATTTTATCCTCTGTCGTTATCTCATTATGCCTATACCCAACGTCATTCAGGATGCAGGCAGGCGGCAAGGAAAGATAGACGGGGAGCATACATCAGTATGTGACCCGGCTGGCTTCCCGCAGCCAACGAACCTGCAGTTTGAATGAATAAGGGTATAGCTGATCCATTGATGCTGCCGACCACACAAATCGTCACAACCCGCTTTCTTATCATTAATGATACAGGCATAATTTACCCTATCAAAGCACCGCTTCCGGTGATTACTAATGAATGAAGGAGCTTTTCATGTATACCGTTATTTTCGGCCGTCCTGGTTGTCCTTATTGCGTGCGTGCGAAAGAGATCGCAGAAAAACTGAAAACTGAGCGCGAAGACTTTGATTATCGCTACATTGATATCCAGGCCGAAGGCATCAGCAAAGCTGATTTATCCAAAACTGTGGGTAAACCGGTGGAAACCGTTCCTCAGATCTTCATCGACGAGCAACACATCGGCGGCTGTACTGAGTTCGAAGCATACGCCAAAGCCAATCTCGGTCTGTTCAGCTAATTTTTCAGGCCGTTTCTCTCCGGGAAACGGCTTTTTTACTCCCCGCATCCTGTTGATTTATCATATCAAAAAAATATTTTCATTTTTTTTAATAATATTTCGAACTTTCCCTCCCCCGCGCAGTCTGAATTAGTGCCACTGCTTTTCTTTGAATATCCTCAAGATTGAGATAGCCCGGTAGTCACCAATTTGGTTTTACTACCGGGTTTTTTATTGCCTGCATCTTGAATGACGTTGAGTATATCCCCCGCCACCGGCTTGCTTCAGCTTTTGTCAATTTTATGCAGTTTTACGTAATAGCACGATTAACCAAGACATTTTTTCTTTACCTTACTGTGTAAGATGGATAATCTGACGCGTCATTTTATGTCAGACTGTATATTTTCACAGGTGAGTATTAAGGAATTTATTGTGCTGGAAAATCTGAATCATTCATTGTTTCTTCTGATCAATGCCACACCGGAAACCCCGCATTCCGGGATAGTGCTTGCCACACTGGCAGCAAAATATCTGGTATTGCTGTTTCCGCTGGTTGCTGCCGGGTTCTGGCTGCGCGGAGCGCCTGACAATATGCCCCGCCAGCGCCGCTTTGTATGTAAAAGTGCCGTGACCTTACTGATTGGTCTTACTCTGTCATGGATTATCGGCACACTGTATCCGCACGCCCGTCCGTTTGCCGAGCCTTTCGGCTACAGTTTTCTTGAACATGCACCAACCGCATCGTTCCCGAGCAACCACGGCATTATTGTGTTTACCTTTGCGCTGGGCTGCCTGTTCTGGTGCAATCTCCGGCCAGGTCTTCTGCTGATGATCCCGGCGCTGATTGTTGCCTGGTCGCGGGTTTTCCTCGGTGTTCACTGGCCGGTTGATATGCTGGGCGCACTGATTACTGTCCTTATTGCATGCGCACTGACTGAGCTTCTCTGGAGCCGGTTTGGTCAGCCACTGCAAAATCAGCTCCAGTCACTTTACCGGCGCTGTTTTTCTCTGCCTATCCGTAAAGGTTGGGTACAGGAATAACTGAACAAACATAACACAGAGAATACCGGCAAATGTGCCGGTATTTTTTTATCCGCATTTAATTATTTCCGGTACCGTTGATATTTTTTAAGCCACACTGCTCCACTGCTGACAGTATTATTTTTGTTCGCAGACTATTACTCTGCCATTTATTTAACATTTCTATTCTGTCTGACACCAGTATCACTCAGGTTACTTAATTCGCGATTAAAATAATTATTTTAATCATCCGGGATACACAATATAACCATTATATATCCCTCTATTTCATACTACCGGATCCCCTGGATACACCTTGTGTCACCACAAACTCAATGACGGAATTATTTTCCGTTTAAAAACAATAAGTAATAAAATATAAACCCTATTGCTATAATGGTTTTTATCCGGTGGTAATCCGGTTTATCTCTATTTTGTAATAATACGATACTGTTCAGCGCATATACTAATTAATATCTGAACAAATAAATTTGTTTAAATAAAAAACAGGCGAAAATGACATTATTGCAAAACATCTAATCACCTATGCTATTTCGGCATACACCATTCCGCAAAAACGGATTAACAACCTTATTAAATGTTGCAACAACGCTAATTTTAATGTTATTTATAGCAATTGAGATAAAGATCACAGTGCTTTTCACTGAAAAACAGTACATTTTCAATACAAAAAATAAAGCCATCAATCTCAGGTTTTTTAAATATGAATTAATGCAGAGACCTTATTTGTTCATTGCAGATATCAGGTCGCTGCTGTTTATTATTTTTACCGGTAAGCAATTACAGGTAACTTTCCCGTTTTACTTATTTTTATCCGGTTGCGTACATAGACCCTGCCTCAGAGACACATTTCGTGCACAGATCACCGTGCAATTTTTAGTTGTTATTGTTGTAAATTTGGAGACATCTATGGAAACAACACAACCGCAGGTCGTGGTCAGCAAGACTGATACCAGCAATGATTACCGCAAATGGCGTAAATCCGATACCGTCTGGATGCTCGGACTGTACGGTACGGCTATTGGTGCCGGTATACTGTTTCTGCCGATTAACGCCGGTATCGGCGGGCTGCTCCCGCTTATCATTATGGCCGTGCTGGCCTTCCCGATGACCTTTTTCGCGCACCGCGGCATGTGCCGCTTTATATTATCCGGTAAAAATCCGGGTGAAGATATTACCGAAGTGGTTGAAGAGCATTTCGGCGCCAGAGCAGGGAACCTTATCACCCTGCTCTATTTCTTTGCTATTTATCCAATCCTGCTGGTTTACAGTGTGGCTATCACCAATACGGTGGAAAGCTTTATTGTCAACCAGATGCATATGACAGCACCGCCGCGCATTATTCTGTCGCTGGTACTGATTATCGGGATTATGTGTATTATCCGCTTCGGTGAAGCCGCGATTATCAAAGCAATGAGCGTGCTGGTATTCCCGTTTGTGGCCGTTCTGATGGTATTAGCGCTCTATCTGATCCCGCACTGGAATACGGCGATATTTGATACGCTCTCTTTCAGCAGTTACTCTCCCGGTGAGACCGGCCGTGGTCTGATGGTGACGCTGTGGCTGGCGATTCCGGTGATGGTATTCTCGTTCAACCATTCTCCGATTATTTCAGCATTCAGTGTCGCAAAACGTCAGGAATATGGCGAAAATGCAGAGAAAAAATGCTCACGCATTCTGGCATGCGCTCACATTATGATGGTACTGACAGTGATGTTCTTTGTGTTCAGTTGTGTACTGAGCCTGTCACCACTCAATTTACAGGAAGCGAAAGATCAGAATATATCCATTCTGTCTTACCTGGCGAACTACTTCCAAAACCCGATGATTGCGTATATCGCGCCGTTAGTCGCGTTTATTGCTATCACCAACGCATTCCTGGGACACTACATGGGTGCCCGTGAAGGCTTTAACGGTTTGGTTAACAAAGCATTACGCGCCAGAGGTAAAAGCATAGCACCGTCTAAACTGAATAAACTGACTGCACTGTTTATGCTGGTAACCTCCTGGATTGTTGCCACACTGGACCCGAGCATTCTGGGAATGATTGAAACCCTGGGCGGCCCGGTTATTGCCATGCTGCTGTTTATCATGCCCATGTACGCTATCCGCAAAGTCCCTGCTATGCGTAAATATGCCGGTCATCTGAGTAATCTGTTTGTGGTTGTGATCGGTCTTATTGCAATTTCAGCTGTCTTTTACAATCTGTATCAGCTGTTTTTTGGTTCATAAATACATGACTCCAGCCCTCTCCGGCGGGTTCCCGCACGGTAGGTCCGGGACCTGGCTTTATCAGGGATGCCGGAGAGCGTAAACGCCTTTTGCCGGCAAACCAACGCCATGAAGGATGAATCAGAGAATACCGGCCGGTACGCCGGTATTTTTTTGGACGGAGGTTTTAATATATACCCAACCGACGTTTTATTTTCCTGCCGTTTTACACCAAAAATACCGCTGATTTAGTCAACAGAATATAATGCTGGTACTTATTTAACATTTCAGCTTTGCACAGCACCAATATCACTCATACCACTTAATTCGCGACAGAAATAATTATTTTAACCATCGGATTATTATGCGAAAATCCGGCGGTAAATTTATAGTGGACCGGCAGAATAATTCACTCAGAAACGGACACAGAACGACACCGTTACCATGAGTTTTTTTTCGATAAAAAACAACGGATTATTGATATAAACCCTACAATCAATCAGGTTTTTATGCTGTAAAAACAGCACTGTTTGCTATTCATAAACAGAGTCTGAATTTATTTTTCATATATTTATTAATATATGAATAAATTAATTTGATTAAATAAAAAACAGAGGGAACTATCATTATCTGCCATTTTTTTCGCCTGCATGCCTTTTTGATATGTTCCATTCCGCAAATGTGGATTAACAATTTTATCAAATTTTGCAACAGGTACCGTTTCACTTGGATTTATAGCATTTGAGACTATGATCACGGTGTTTTCGACTGAAAAAAGGTACATTTTCGCTATCAGAAAGAGAGTTATCAATTTCTGGTTATTGTTAAATACGACATTAAAGCGGAGACCCTTTTTATCAATTTAAGATATCAGGTCACTGCTGTTTATTATTTTTTGCCGGTAAGCAATTACAGGCATATTTTTGCTTTACTATTTTTATACTCTGAATAATTCGGGATGCATGCAGTCAACACACAGGCATCCTGAAGTATGACGAGTATACCTGGTTACGTACATAGACCCTATTTCAGAGACGCATTGCTGCACAGCTTATCGTGCAAAATTTTAGTTGTTATTGTTGTAAATTTTGGAGACTTCTATGGATACAACACAACCGCAGGTTGTGGTCAGCAAGACTGACACCAGCAATGATTACCGTAAATGGCGCAAATCCGATACTGTCTGGATGCTCGGACTGTACGGAACCGCTATCGGCGCAGGCGTACTTTTTCTGCCTATTAATGCCGGTATCGGCGGGTTGATCCCGCTGATTATCATGGCAATTCTGGCCTTCCCGATGACGTTTTTCGCACACCGCGGCATGTGCCGTTTTGTGTTATCCGGTAAAAATCCGGGCGAAGATATCACGCAAGTCGTTGAAGAACATTTCGGCTCACGCGCCGGTGGTCTGATAACTCTGCTCTATTTTTTCGCGATTTACCCGATTTTGCTCGTGTACGCTGTGGCTATCACCAACACCGTCGACAGCTTTATCGTCAACCAGATGCACATGACGGCACCGCCACGCATTATTTTGTCACTGATACTGATTATCGGGATTATGTGTATTGTCCGCTTCGGTGAAGCCGCTATTGTCAAAGCGATGAGTGTGCTGGTATTCCCGTTTGTGGCGGTTCTGATGGTACTGGCGCTGTATCTGGTGCCGCACTGGAGCACCGATGTATTCAAAACACTCACATTTGACAGCAATACCGTCAGTGTAACCGGTCATGGTCTGATGGTGACGTTATGGCTGGCGATTCCGGTCATGGTGTTCTCTTTCAACCACTCACCTATCATCTCTGCGTTTGCTGTCGCAAAACGTGAAGAATATGGTGAGAATGCAGAGAAAAAATGCTCACGCATCCTGGCGTATGCTCACATCATGATGGTGCTGACCGTCATGTTCTTTGTGTTCAGCTGCGTACTGAGCCTGTCACCACAGAACTTACAGGAAGCAAAAGATCAGAATATTTCCATTCTGTCTTATCTGGCTAACCACTTCCAAAACCCGATGATTGCCTATATCGCGCCATTCATCGCATTTATTGCTATCACTAAATCATTCCTGGGTCACTACCTGGGTGCGCGTGAAGGCTTTAATGGCCTGGTTAATAAAGCATTACGTACCAAAGGTAAAAGCATAGCACCGTCTAAACTGAATAAACTGACGGCGCTGTTTATGCTAATCACCACCTGGATTGTCGCGACGTTAGATCCGAGCATTCTGGGGATGATTGAAACCCTGGGCGGTCCGGTTATTGCTATGTTGCTGTTTATTATGCCGATGTATGCTATCAGCAAAGTACCTGCAATGCGTAAGTATTCCGGTCACCTGAGTAATGTGTTTGTGGTTGGAATGGGTCTTATTGCCATTTCAGCAGTGTTCTACAATTTGTATCAGATGGTTTTCGTATAACAGCAGTATTGCTGTTGCTCTCTCCGGCGGGCAACAGCAAACAAAAATAATTAGCCGGAACTGAAAGGTAACGGCTTCGTGAATCTTCACGACACTATTCATTTACGCCTTAACAAATAGGGGGCGAGCAATATGGTCAGTGTATTTGACATCTTCAAAATTGGTATTGGTCCATCAAGTTCTCACACTGTCGGTCCGATGAAAGCAGGTAAACAATTCGCTGATGATCTTATCGCAGCCGGATTGCTGGAAAAAACAACCCGTGTTCAGGTTGATGTATACGGCTCTTTGTCTCTGACCGGGAAAGGTCACGCGACAGATATTGCTATCATCATGGGACTCGCGGGGAACCTGCCGGATGCGGTTGATATTGACGCGATACCGGGCTTTATCAGGGATGTTGAAGAACGTGAACGCCTTTTGCTGGCAAACTTGCGCCACGAAGTGGATTTCCCGCGTGATAACGGGATGAACTTCCACAAAGAAAACCTGCCGCTGCATGAAAACGGTATGTCAATCAGTGCATTTAACGGCGATGAATTACTGTCGAAGAAAACCTATTACTCTGTCGGTGGTGGCTTTATCGTCGATGAAGAGCATTTCGGTCAGTCTGCGGACAACGCAACGCCGGTGCCTTATCCGTATAAATACGCTGCCGATTTACAAAAGCATTGCAATGAAACAGGGCTTTCTCTCTCAGCTCTGGTGATGAAAAATGAAATGGCGCTGCACACTAAAGAAGAATTATCCGCTCACCTCCTGGCTGTCTGGGATGTGATGAAAGCCGGTATCGAGCGCGGTGTGACCACTGAAGGGTTATTACCGGGTCCGTTGCGTGTACCGCGTCGTGCAGCTGCACTGCGTCGTCAGTTAGTTACCAGTGATAACACCACCACCGATCCTATGCAGGTTATTGACTGGATCAATATGTATGCGCTGGCTGTAAACGAAGAAAATGCCGCCGGCGGACGTGTGGTTACCGCACCAACAAACGGCGCATGCGGGATAATCCCGGCCGTGCTGTCATACTATGATAAATTTATCCGCCCGGTGAATGAAAACGCGTATACCCGTTATTTCCTGGTCTCCAGTGTGATTGGTTCACTGTATAAGATGAACGCCTCCATTTCCGGTGCGGAAGTGGGCTGTCAGGGCGAAGTGGGTGTTGCCTGTTCAATGGCGGCAGCGAGTCTGACTGAGCTGCTGGGCGGCAGTCCGATGCAGGTCTTTATTGCGGCTGAAATTGCGATGGAGCACAACCTCGGTCTGACGTGTGACCCGGTTGCCGGACAGGTTCAGGTACCCTGTATTGAGCGTAATGCTATCGCCGCAGTACAGTCCGTCAATGCCGCCCGTATGGCGCTGCGCCGCACCAGTGAGCCGCGCGTCTGCCTCGATAAAGTTATCGAAACCATGTATGAAACCGGTAAAGATATGAATGCCAAATACCGCGAAACCTCTCAGGGCGGTCTGGCAATTAAAGTACAGTGTGACTGATTAATACATTAATCTTCTCAGACAACTGAAAAAAGCCCTGCAACTATCTATGTTGCAGGGCTTTTTAATTTCAGAACTGTTTCCGGCGGTGGTTCAGGAGAGCTCCAGCCATACTTTTGGACCGAAACCAAACAAATGTGCTATCAGCACATCCGGGTAACGCTGAACTGACTGATTATAGTGAATAACTGCCTCATTGAATGCATCCACTCCCGGGCGCAATGCATCATCAATATCACAAATAACCAGCTGAAGCCGGACAAACTGCGGATCAGCAATCAGTGCCGGATGTGTCTGCACCAGCGTCATAATATGATAAAACGTATTATTGATATCATTAGCGGCACGGACACTGTCATTGAGTGTCGCGGCTTGTACATAGCGAGAATACACATCCTGCCATGTGATAAACAGTATGCCATCCTGAATACCGTTTTTTTCTGTGATAGCCACCAGTTGTGCAATTTTATCTGCCCGCTGACGCAACTTACCGTCTATCTCTGCATACGACTCACTGAGCGGCTCCTGAAGACGGTTAATCCTGCACCAGACCCGGCGACACCATAACAGCACGCCCGCAGCAATAACCAGCGCAATAATAAATACAATCCCCATTCCCGTAATCCCTTATTAACCGGTGTATATACCCTTATTCATTCAAACTGTAGGTTCGTTGGCTACGTAAAGATCGCCGAGTCACATAATTTATCTATGCTCCCCGTCGATCTTCCCTTGCCGCCTGCCCACATTTTGAATGACGTTGGGTATAAAATACTGGCTATTTTTCATAAAAAAATCCGATATCAGGAGTAATATCGGATCTTATACGAATTTCAACAGGGTAATTTAGCGGATACCGCGATAAATTACAGGTTAAAAACACAATAGCGGGGGTTATACCGCCAAAAATTGCGTAATAATGTCACCGGTCACAGCCGGACACTCTTCATGTATTGCATGGCCGGCAAACGGCAGATTAAATAACACTGCAGACTCCACGCGCTCCGCAAGCGCAAACGCGTGTTCACGCGACATAAGAAAATCGTCATCACCCCGGATAATCAACAGCGGAACGGACAGATTATCAATATCATTGCCCGGATAGCCTTTTTCACTCATATCCGTCCAGAGTGAAACTAATTCACTGATCAGATGGCTTAAATCCGGCGCCGGGTTCAGTGCTTCATATTCAGCGACATTCTCAGGAAATTGCGCCTGCCATGCTTCTGCGGTCAGTGTGTCATAAATCTCAAGCGCCGGGTCATCCTTTTCCATATTCCACTGAGAACCAATACAGACAACTTTACTGACTTTCACCACGCCGGATAATGCCATTCTCAGCGCCACTGTCCCGCCGTCACTGTGGCCAATGACAATGCACTCATCCACATTCAGGTGTTGCAAAACCGCTTCTGCATCAGCCTGGATATCAGCATAGCTCAGCGGGCCGTTCAGTGTGGAGCGCCCGTGTCCGCGCGTATCTATCCCGATATAACGCAATCCTGACGACGGCAAACAATTCAGTAACGGATTAAATGACGCGATTGACTGCATACCGCCATGCAGGAAAACAACCGCTTTTCCTGTTTCATCACCGGTACTTTCAAAATAAATCTGATTACCGCATTGGGTTAACAAAGAACCTTTTTTATGATCAAACATAAATTACCTTTCCGTATAATTAAAAAGAACCGGTTAATAACATCAATTAAGTAAGATAACTATTGTAGTTTGAATAAATAACTTTTTTAAGATTTTTAGTATCGGAAGACATATTGAGAATAACGCAACATGCAGAAATTGAAAGGGAAATGCGAAGTTTTATCGGTGCCGGTTAAATAACCGGCACCGGAGAAATTAACGCCAGCGTTCTGCCGCCCAGGCGGCCTGCTGTTGTGTGTCGTGGAAAGTCCAGGCCACGAAGCGGCTGATTTTTTGCCCCTGCGCCATTTCAATGGTCCGGACTTCGGCCGCACCCGCCAGCTTCAACGCGTGATAAATCGAAGGCAGGGTAGTGTTTTTAGAAATCAACGAGGTGAACCACAGGCAGTTTTGCGCCAGGCTAACGCTCTCCTCTACCATTTTACGCACAAAGGCTTCTTCACCGCCTTCACACCATAGCTCTTTATTTTTACCGCCAAAGTTCTGTACCGGCGTGTCAGCTACCTCGCCTTTACCCAACTTGTGCAGTTTGCGGCGGGTGCTGGCTTGCGCTTCCTGTTCAGAGCTGTGGAACGGTGGATTACACAGTGTGGCATCAAATTTCTCCGCCACGCCGATGATACCGTTCAAAATAGATTCGGGTTGTTTTTGCAAACGCAGACGCACGCCGTTTCTCAGCGTCGGGTTCATCTCCACGATCATTTTGGCCGCATTGAGCGATACCGGATCAATCTCCGAACCGGTAAAACGCCAGCCGTATTCACGCTGGCCGACGATCGGATAAATACAATTGGCGCCAATGCCCACATCAAGGATCGCCACGCCTTTACCACGGGGGATCTCACCGCCGTTGCCGGTCGCCAACAGGTCGGCCAGATGGTGTAAATAATCGGCACGCCCGGGGATCGGCGGGCACAGATAATCGGCGGGAATGTCCCAGTGTTCAATGCCATAAAAATGTTGCAGCAACGCACGGTTGAGCATTTTAACCGCTGCAGGTGAGGCAAAATCTACCGAGATGTCGCCCCAGGCGTTCGGCTTGACGAACGGCTCCAGTGCAGGGCAGCTGGCGATCAGCGCCGGGAAATCATAGCGCGAGCGATGACGGTTACGCGGGTGCAAGCCGCTTTTCTGCTGCGGGAAGGTTTTCTTTTTTTCCACCGTGACGGGCTCTCTTAAAGGTATTTCTGACGCGTACGATACCATATACCCTATAGCTTTCAAGTTGCAGCTGACAGCCCGGGATGAAACCGTATCAAGCCTGCATTCAGAGTTTATGCCGGGACGATCGGCCCTTTCTGAGTAAGAGACTTATGTATAGCTGAATTTGAGGGGTAATCAGGTAACAGAATAGTAATAACAGCGGACACAAACAATAAAGCCGGACAAAGTTTACTCCGTCCGGCTTTATTTTAATCAAAATCGTAATTAACCAAAGACTGAGCTCCACAGCCCGGCAAAGAAGCGGACAATATAATCCCAGATACGCCCAAAGAAGCCAGCTTCCTCAACTTGCTGTTGTACCACTAACGGGCGCTGATCGATCACCTGTCCGTCGAGGATAAAATTAATTTTCCCGACCACCTGATTTTTCGCCAGCGGCGCTTCTAATGTTGTGCTGTCCAGATCAAAAGAGGCTTTCAGATCTTTCAGTTTGCCTTTCGGGATAGTGACATAGATATCTTTTTCAGCCCCCAGCGGCACTTTTGAAATATCCCCGAACCAGACGCGTTCAGTGGTCAGCGGTGTATCGGCTTTCACCGGGGTGACGGTTTCAAAGAAACGAAAGCCCCAGGTCAGCACTTTTTCACTCTCAGCAAACCGGACACGGTCGCTCGGCGCACCCAGCACCACAGAAATCAGGCGCATCGGACCATCTGTTGCCGATGCCACCAGGTTGTGTCCCGCACCGTTGGTATGCCCTGTTTTCACACCATCCACATTCAGATTGGTACTCCACAACAGGCGGTTGCGGTTCGGCTGGCGGATCTTATTAAAGGTATATTCTTTCTCTTTATGAATACTGTATTCATCAGGCACATCAGTTATCAGTGCCTGCGCCAGCAGCGCCATATCCCGCGCGGTGCTGTACTGCCCTTCGGAATCCAGCCCGTGAACCGTTTTAAAGTAGGTATTTGTCAGTCCAATTTGTTTTGCATCGATATTCATCTGGGAAACAAAGGTTTCCTGGCTGCCCGATACATATTCCGCCAGCGCAATGCTCGCATCATTACCGGACTGAATAACCATGCCTTTGTTGAGATCGATTAATTTTACGCGGTCATCCGGTTTGAGGAACATCAGAGAGGAGCCTTTCAACACCGGATTGCCGGTCGCCCAGGCATTTTTACCGACGGTCACAATGTCATCAGGGCTGATTTTCCCGGCTTTAATCGCCTGCCCGACCACATAACTGCTCATTATTTTTGTCAGTGACGCAGGATCCAAGCGCTCATCGGCATTATTTGATGCCAATATTTTCCCGCTGTTATAATCCATCAGAACATAAGCTTTTGCATCCACTTCCGGAGCCGCCGGTGTTTCAACCGCGAACGCATTACTGATACTTAAAAATCCGAAAGCCAGTCCGCTGAACAAACCGGTTACGCGTAAACTGATTACTGTCTGCATTACTTCTCCCTCTTTTGACCCTGTACATCGTGACAAAATAGTATATACCCAACGTCATTCAAATTGCAGGCAGGCGGCAAGGGAAATCAGACGGGGAGCATAGATAAACTATGTGACCCGGCTGGTTGAGTGCAGCCAACGAACCTGCGGTTTGAATGAATAAGGGTATAGATAACTCAGTGATAATGAATACTATATTCATTTACTAAATAGTACACCACCAACAATTTAGCGCGATTCTTCCTATTAAGGTGATTTCATGTGAATATTTACACTTCATGACACAAGATCATCCGTATTAAGCACAAGTCACTGCATTTTCATCAACAGGAGTCACTATGATAACCGTCTGGGGCAGAAAAAACTCGTCTAACGTCAAGAAAATCTTATGGTGTCTGACTGAACTGAAGCTGACTTATCAGCAAAAAGATATCGGCGGGCCTTTCGGCGGTCTGGATACCCCGGAATTCGCCGCGATGAACCCGAATAAAAGCATTCCGACCTATCAGGATGGTGAATTTATTCTGTGGGAATCAAATGCTATCCTCAGTTATCTTGCGGATAAATACGATGACGGCACACTACTGGCGCACAATGCCGAGTTCCGGGCCCGGGCGGCACAATGGATGTACTGGGCAGACGGCAGTCTGTTTCCGTATATCAAAGCCATGATGGGATTGCTGGTGAGAACCCCGGCAGAACAACGTGATCCGGCAAAAGCAGAGGAACTGAAACAGGCACTGAATCACCTGATTGCCATGCTCAATGATGCACTGTCACAGCAGAACTATATCGCCGGAGATACCTTCAGTATTGCTGATATCGCACTGGTGCCGCTGCTCTATCCGTGGCGGGAAGTGTGTCAGGACAGACCGGACTTCCCGCATCTTGAACGCTGGTATGCGCAGATAATGAGCCGACCGGCATACAAAGATATCGTTGCCCTGCCGGTCAGTTAAGGCTTACTCACTCATCGGCATCCGTCCGGGATCAGGGTACTGATACTCAAAACCCAGTTCCCGGCAGATCAGGCTGCCGTCAATAATTTTGCCTTCAGAGTGATCATCTGCCCTGAAAGTCGGTGGCAGCAAATTAATCTGACGGGAAACCTCCTGATAAAATTCCGCCCGTGACGGGTGCTGAGGCGCACACAGATTATAGACATGCCCGCCCTGCGGACGCTGAATAAGCAAACGGATTGCGGCGATCACATCATCCTGATGCACCAGGTTTACCGCCTGTTCCCCGCCTTTTACCTCTGTTTTCCCTGCCAGAAAGCGCCCTGCATGGCGAAACTGCCCCACCAGCCCCGCCAGCCTTAAAATATCCGCAGAGACACCCGGTAGTGCATTCAGCCAATATTCAATATCGACTATCGCTTTCGCCGATTCAGTCACCGGTTGCAGCGCGCTTTTTTCTGTCAGCCGCCCGGTCTGATTGCCGTAAACAGCCGTTGATCCGGTAAAGATAATGCGTGATACACCCCGCGCCACAGCAGTATCCACCAGGTTTTGGACTGCACGCACATACTGATATCCGCCACCCGCTGTTCTGGATGCCGGCAATGTGATAACCAGAATATCAGTCTCCAGAAATGCATCCAGATCGTCAGCATCACATTCCGGCTCCGGTGTTAAATTCAGCAGATAACACTCAATACCACACATTGTTGCTGCTTCCACACCATCGGGTGTGGTTTTTGTCCCTTTGACATGAATACCGATATCTGTCAGTTGCTGTGCCAGCGGCATTCCGAGCCAGCCCAGCCCTGCAATTGAAACTGTTTTCATCGTGATTGACCTCTCAGTAGCTTATTTTTTAAGAAAAAAAGAAGTTGCAAAGTACGGACGAGTTCTATAGGTTGAAAGACAAGCAAATTAATAGCACCGTTATCATCATCGTGACAAATAGTATTCATGATGACAACTAAATCAACAGTGAGAGATTACCATGACACGCATTCAGTTCAGCCATCACCATCACCATCATCCTGACTAGTCTTTCAGGCAATTGGTGCTGGAAGACTATGTAAAGTCTTCCGGTGGCATGCGTGCAAAAGAGAACCCCCGGAAGCTTACCTTCCGGGGGTTTTTTTATACCCGGAGAATAATAAAATTAAAGGATAATCAAAATGTTAGATAAATCGCGCTTACGGATAGCCATTCAGAAATCAGGTCGTTTAAGTGACGATTCCCGCGAGTTGCTGTCACGCTGCGGCATAAAAATTAATTTACAACAGCAGCGCCTGATCGCTTTCGCCGAAAATATGCCAATCGATATTCTGCGTGTCCGTGATGACGATATCCCGGGGCTGGTGATGGATGGTGTAGTTGACCTGGGCATTATCGGGGAAAACGTACTGGAAGAGGAATTATTAAGCCGTCAGGCTCAGGGACAAAACCCGCGCTATTTCACACTGCGCCGCCTGGACTTCGGCACCTGCCGCCTCTCTCTCGCCGCACCGGTGGATTTTAATTACAGCGGTGTTGAGTGCCTTCAGGACAGCCGCATCGCGACCTCTTACCCGTTCCTGCTCAAGCGCTACTTAGATCAGAAAGGCATTCCTTTCAAATCCTGCCTGCTGAACGGCTCTGTGGAAGTTGCCCCGCGCGCCGGGCTGGCTGATGCTATCTGTGATCTGGTCTCCACCGGTGCCACACTCGAAGCGAACGGACTGCGCGAAGTGGAAGTGATTTACCGCTCCAAAGCCTGTCTTATCCAGCGGGACGGTGAAATGGCAGAAGAAAAACAACAGCTTATCGACAAGATGATGACCCGTATCTGCGGTGTTATCCAGGCGCGTGAGTCCAAATATATCATGATGCACGCCCCGGCAAACCGTCTGGATGATGTAATAGCCCTGCTGCCGGGTGCTGAGCGCCCGACGCTGTTACCGCTCGCCGGAGAGCCGGATCTGCTGGCAATGCACATGGTCAGCAGTGAAACCCTGTTCTGGGAAACCATGGAGAAACTGAAAGCACTCGGGTGCAGCTCCATTCTGGTTCTGCCGATTGAAAAAATGATGGAGTAACACTGATGCCTGCAACTATCTTTAACACCCTGATCCGCTGGGACGAACTGAATACACAGCAACAGGCGGATGTTCTTCTGCGCCCGGCAATGGCGGCATCCGCTGATATCAGCCGCGTGGTGACTGATATTATCAGTGATGTGCGCCAACAGGGTGATACCGCACTGCGTGAACTGAGCGCCCGCTTTGATAAAATACAGATAACTGAATTGCAAATCAGTGCCGCCGATATCGCCGCTGCCGCAGACCGGTTAACGGACTCACTGAAAAGCGCAATGGCGATCGCGAAACGTAATATTACCCGTTTCCACGAAGCCCAAATCCCGCAGGTTATTGATGTGGAAACCCAGCCCGGCGTCAGTTGCCAGTTGGTTACGCGTCCGGTGGACAGTGTCGGGCTGTATATCCCGGGCGGCAGCGCACCGCTTATCTCAACTGTGCTGATGCTGGCGATTCCGGCAAAAATCGCCGGGTGCCGCCGGATCATTCTTTGCTCCCCGCCACCGGTTGCTGATGAAATTTTATATGCCGCGCAGTTATGTGGTGTGGAAACGATTTATCAGGTCGGTGGCGCACAAGCCATTGCCGCTATGGCGTTCGGGACAGAAAGCATCACGAAAACAGATAAAATTTTCGGGCCCGGCAATGCGTATGTGACGGAAGCAAAACGTCAGGTCAGCCAGGCTATCGGCGGCGCAGCTATTGATATGCCGGCTGGTCCTTCAGAGGTTCTGGTGATCGCGGACAGCGGCGCAAACCCGGTATTTGTTGCAGCCGATTTGCTCTCTCAGGCCGAACACGGTCCGGATTCTCAGGTAGTGCTGGTCACGCCGGATGAAACGCTGGCGAAACGGGTGACAGAAGAAACGAACAAGCAACTGGCATTATTATCACGCAAAGAGATTGCCCGTCAGGCGCTGGCGGCCAGCCGGATTATTATTGCCCGCGACCTGGATACCTGTGTGGCGATCAGCAATCAATATGGTCCGGAGCACTTAATTATTCAGACCCGCGACCCGGATGCCCTGCTTCCTGCTATCGACAGCGCGGGATCGGTTTTCCTCGGC
>NZ_CBCPJD010000008.1:0-32556 GCF_965118875.1 Morganella psychrotolerans | reverse complement strand
CCTACGGCTATACCTCAACCTATTCAAGCCTGGGTCTGGCAGATTTTATGAAACGCATGACAGTGCAGAAATTAACCCCTGCCGGTTTAGCCGGCCTGGCGCACGCCGTGGAAACCCTGGCGGCGGCTGAGTTACTCACCGCGCACAAGAACGCCGTGACACTGCGCATGAACGCCCTGCGCTCTGAGGAGAAAAAATAATGAACAAACCATTCAGTGCAATGGATATGGCGCGCGAAAATGTGCAATTACTGACACCGTACATGTCGGCACGCCGTCTGGGCGGCAACGGGGATGTCTGGCTGAACGCCAACGAATACCCGCAGGCACCGTATTTCGCCTTTACCGATCGCAATCTGAACCGCTATCCGGAGTGTCAGCCCGCCGATGTTATTAACCGCTATGCCGCTTATGCAGGGGTTAATCCTGATCAGGTGATAGCCGGGCGCGGTGCCGATGAAAGTATTGAACTGCTGATACGTGCGTTTTGTGAACCGGGACAGGATGCCGTGATGTACTGCCCGCCGACCTACGGCATGTACAGCGTCAGCGCAGAAACCTTTGGCATTCCTCAGAAAATCGTCCCGACGCTGGATGGCTGGCAACTGGATTTGGACAGCATCGCTACCAATCTGTACGGTGTAAAACTGCTGTATGTCTGTCACCCGAACAACCCGACCGGTAATCCTATCCGCGAACAGGATCTGCGCTATCTGTTTGAAATTGTGAATAACCGGGCGCTGATTGTTATTGATGAAGCCTATATTGAGTTCTGCCCGCAGTTCAGTGTCGCGTCATGGCTGAAAGAGTATCCAAACCTGGTTATTCTGCGCACACTCTCCAAAGCCTTTGCACTGGCCGGACTGCGCTGTGGTTTTACCCTCTCATCGCCGGATATTATTAATGTGCTGATGAAAGTGATCGCACCTTATCCGCTCTCCTCGCCGGTTGCCGCGATTGCAGCGCAGGCACTCCTGCCGGAAGGTATTGAGATGATGCGTGAGCGGGTGGCAGAGATCTGCCGCAACCGGCAGATGCTGTGCGACGAGCTGAGTAAACTGCCACTGACAGAAACCATTTTCCCGAGTGAAACCAACTATATCCTCGTGCGGTTCCGGGAGTCTGAGCGGGTGTTCCGCAGCCTGTGGAATGACGGGATCATTTTGCGTGACCAGCGCAAACAACGCGGACTCGATGACTGCCTGCGTATTACCATCGGTACCCGTGCAGAATGTCTGCGGGTAATTGCCGCTATCGCCACCCTTAAAATGCCTTAATCTGAGGACAACGGATATCATGACACAGAAAGTCTTATTTATTGACCGCGATGGCACTCTGATCAGCGAACCACCGGTGGATTTCCAGGTAGACCGGCTTGATAAACTGGTTTTTGAGGAAAATGTTATCCCTGCGCTGCTGAAACTTAAAGCCGCCGGATACCGCTTTGTGATGGTGACAAATCAGGACGGGCTGGGCACAGCGAGCTTCCCGCAGGCTGATTTTGAGGCGCCGCACCAGCTGATGATGCAGGTCTTTACCTCACAGGGCATTACTTTTGATGAGATACTGATTTGTCCGCACAAACCGGCGGATAACTGCAATTGCCGCAAACCAAAAATAACCCTGGTGAAAAACTACCTGCTGCCGGACGTAATAGATCAGCAGAACAGCTATGTTATCGGCGATCGCGAAACGGATATTCAGCTCGCGGAAAATATGGGAATTACCGGTCTGCGTTATGGTCAGCCGGGCATGGACTGGAACAGTATCGCAGAGCAGCTTACACGCCGTGACCGCTACAGCCGCGTGGAGCGCAAAACAAAAGAGACGGATATTGTGACCGAAGTCTGGCTGGATCGCGAAGGCGGCAGCACTATCCGCACCGGGGTGGGTTTCTTTGATCACATGTTGGATCAGATTGCGACCCACGGCGGATTCCGGCTCAATATTCAGGTCAACGGCGACCTGGTAATTGACGATCACCACTCAGTCGAAGATACCGGGCTGGCACTCGGCGAAGCGCTGAAACTGGCGCTTGGTGATAAGCGCGGGATAGTCCGCTTCGGATTCACCCTGCCAATGGATGAATGTCTCGCCCGCTGTGCGCTGGATATATCCGGGCGTCCGCACCTTGAATACAAAGCCGATTTTAAATTTCAGCGCGTAGGTGACCTGAGTACAGAGATGATCGAGCACTTCTTCAGCTCCCTCTCCTACACCATGGGCTGTACATTGCACCTGAAAACCAAAGGGAAAAACGATCATCACCGCGCCGAAAGCTTATTTAAAGTGTTCGGACGGACACTGCGCCAGGCTATCCGCGTGGAAGGCGATGTCCTGCCGAGCTCAAAAGGAGTGTTGTGATGAACATCGTCATTACCGACACCGGCTGTGCCAATATCGCGTCTGTCCGCTATGCGATTGAACGCCTGGGCTATAAGCCGGTGGTTACCGCAGACAGTAACCTTATCCGTCAGGCAGACAAAGTATTTCTGCCGGGTGTCGGGACAGCGGGTGCGGCGATGGAAAATCTGGCTGAGCGCGGGCTTATCAGCACAGTCCGCGCACTGACGCAGCCGGTGCTGGGTATCTGTTTAGGAATGCAGCTTCTCGCTGCCACCAGCGAAGAAAATAATATTTCCCTGCTCGGGCTGATTGATACCCCGGTCAGGAAAATGACCCCTCAGGGTCTGCCGGTGCCGCATATGGGCTGGAATACAGTGGATTTTACTGCTGATTCACCGCTGTTCCGCGATATCGCGCCACAGAGCTATTTCTATTTTGTTCACAGCTATGCCTGTCCGGTCAGTGACGCCACGATCGCCACCACCACTTACGGCAATACCTTCACCAGTATCCTCTGCCGCGATAACTTTTACGGGGTACAATTTCACCCCGAGCGCTCGGGCAAAACAGGGATAACACTGATTAAAAATTTTCTGGAGATGGATGCCTTATGATCATTCCGGCACTGGATTTAATCGACGGACAAGTAGTGCGCCTTCACCAGGGCGATTATGCAAAACAGCGGGACTACGGCTCGGATCCGCTCAGCCGTTTACAGGCGTATGAGCGGGAAGGCGCAACACTGCTGCACCTTGTGGATTTAACCGGTGCGAAAGACCCGGCCAAACGCCAGATCCCGTTACTGAAAACTCTGCTTGCAGGTGTCAGTGTGCCGGTTCAGGTCGGCGGCGGAATTCGCACTGAAGAGGATGTCACCGCACTGTTTGATGCGGGTGCCGCCCGTGTGGTCATCGGCTCCACCGCTATTCGCTCTCCGGCAATGGTTAAAGCCTGGTTTGAGCGCTACGGCGCAGAACGCATTGTACTGGCGCTGGATGTGCGCATCAGTGCTGACAGACAGAAACGTATTGCCATCAGCGGCTGGCAGGAAGATTCACAACAGACACTGGAAGAGGTTATCCGCGATTTTGCCTCTGTCGGTCTGCGCCACGTCTTATGTACAGATATCTCCAAAGACGGCACTCTGGCGGGCTCCAATGTCGCGCTGTATCAGGAAATCTGTGCGGCATTCCCGGAGATTGCCTTTCAGGCATCCGGCGGTATCGGCGGACTGAGTGATATAGCGCCATTGCCTGCAACCGGCGTTGCCGGTGTGATCGTCGGGCGGGCACTGCTCGATGGCAAAATGACTTTACCGGAGGCAATCTCATGCTGGCAAAACGCATAATTCCCTGCCTGGACGTCCGCGACGGACAAGTGGTTAAAGGGGTACAGTTCCGTAATCACGAAATTATCGGCGACATAGTGCCTCTCGCCCGGCGCTATGCACAGGAAGGCGCTGACGAACTGGTGTTTTATGATATCACCGCCTCATCTGACGGGCGCGTGGTGGATAAAAGCTGGGTCGCCAAAGTGGCGGAAGTGATTGATATTCCGTTCTGTGTGGCAGGCGGGATCCGCAGTACCGAAGATGCCGCCGCTATCCTCAACTTCGGTGCGGATAAAATCTCTGTCAACTCCCCGGCACTTGCCGACCCGTCACTTATCACACGTCTCGCCGATCGTTTCGGCGTGCAATGTATTGTGGTCGGTATTGATACCTGGCACGATGAAGAAACCGGAAACTATCATGTGTATCAGTTTACCGGTGATGAAAAACGCACTGTCGCCACCACATGGAACACGCTTGACTGGGTGAAAGAAGCTCAGAAACGCGGCGCAGGTGAAATCGTACTGAATATGATGAACCAGGACGGCGTGCGTAACGGTTACGATCTGGTGCAACTCGCGAAAGTCCGTGAGGTGTGCCGGGTGCCGCTGATAGCCTCCGGCGGAGCCGGTCAGATTGACCATTTCCGTGATGCGTTTTTAAAAACCAATGTGGATGGCGCACTTGCTGCCTCCGTATTCCACAAACAGATTATTAATATCGGTGAACTCAAACGCGAACTTGCCCGCACCGGTATTGTTGTCAGAACACAGGAGTTATAAGCCATGCTCACGGAACAGGAAATCACACAACTCGACTGGCAGAAAACCGGGGATTTAATGCCGGTTATCGTACAACACGCTGTATCAGGCGATGTGCTGATGCTGGGCTATATGAACCGCGCCGCTCTGGATAAAACCCTCAGTGAAAAACGCGTAACATTTTTTTCGCGTACCAAACAGCGGCTGTGGACCAAAGGCGAATCCTCAGGAAATTTTCTCAATCTGGTGGATGTGTTCAAAGACTGTGATAACGACACTCTGCTTGCCCTGGTTGATCCTGTTGGTCCGACGTGTCATCAGGGCACAACCAGTTGTTTTGCCCCGGCGCAGACAGCGCAGGGCTTCCTGTATGAACTGGAATCGGTGATTAAATCCCGGAAAACTGCCGACCCGGACAGCTCTTATACAGCAAAACTGTACGCCAGCGGAACAAAACGGATCGCACAGAAAGTCGGTGAGGAAGGAGTGGAAACCGCACTGGCGGCAACCGTCAGAGACAAAGCCGAACTGACCAGTGAATCTGCCGACCTTATCTATCACCTGCTGGTGCTGCTTCAGGATGCGGATCTCGATTTACAGACAGTTATTGAAAAACTTAAATCCCGCCACCGGTAATTCAAAACAGCGGACAAATCCATTTTTGTCCGCTGTTTTTGTTGCCATAACCAATTATAATAAACAGAAGTATGGCAACAGAGATAATAACTATGATCAACCCTGTTTTTGAGAAACTGACAGCCAGGCTGGATGAAAACCACGCCCGTTACCGAGTGGTTCAGCATGCATCCGCCGGAAAAACCGAAGAGGTTGCCAAAGTCCGCGGAACGCACCACGGACAGGGTGCTAAAGCCCTTGTCTGTCATGTTAAAGGAAACGGATTGCGTCAGTATGTTCTTGCCATTTTACCGTCTGATCAACAGGCAGATTTACAGGCACTGGCAAAAAAGGTCGGCGGCACCCGTGCCTCTCTCGCCAGTCCGAAAGAGACAACTGAACTGACGAACTGTGTTTTTGGCGCTATTCCGCCGTTCAGTTTTCATCCCGGTCTCCGCCTGGTTGCTGATCCGATGCTGTTTGAACGTTTCAGTGAACTGGCGTTTAATGCCGGCAGCCTTGAATGCTCTGTTATTTTAAATACTCAGGATTATCAGCGGATTGCTGATCCTGATATTATGTCATTTGTCCGTCGTGAACTGTAATTTTTGCTTGGGAAGGCGCTTATGCAGGATGAACTTTTAGACACTGTTTACTATGTATTATTACTCAGCTTACTGATTTATCTGTCACGCCACCGCTGGCGCCGGTGGTTTAAAATACAGAAGTCGCGGCCACGTTTTGTCAGCTCACCGGAAGAAGATGAGCGGTCACTGCGCCAGCAGTTGAGCGCACCTTATCTGAACGGCAGCCAGTTTCATAAAACCGATCACTTTTTTGCGGTCAGCGCCCTGCTGCGCGAAGTGCTGGTACACTATGAAGAGCAGCAGATCCATCTTGATGGCGCGCTTTTTTCCCGCGAAGATACCTATAATTTCACCTGCCTCGGTACTCCGCTGCCTGAACCACTGACTGCCACACTGGCGGAGCGTCTGGCGCTGCGTGATGATTATCAGTATACCGACAGTGAGCGGATGAACCGCTACTGCCTGACCTCTCCGGCAGGAAAACCACTGAACCACCAGATTGGTCTGTGGATTGATATGATGCAATCCCTGCTGGATACTGAGCTGGTGCTTCTTCTGGAAGAAAATAACCAGCAGGACAGAGACTGCCCGGTAATGCATCTCAGTACTGAACAAATCCATCACTGGCTTGATGAAATCAATGACACTATGGTTCAGACTGCTTCGCGCGTGTTGCAGGCCCGGACCCACGGTACCTTTGAGTCATAAATAATATCTGTTTTTCCGTTGCACCTTCGGGTGCAACCTTTACTGCGTGACTTTGCGCACCACTGTTTCTGACGGTGACAAAATATCCCCTCGCTCAGTCATCAGTGCCACCGGCAGAACCGGTCTGCCGGTCTGCTTATCAAGCAATACAGAGTGCAGCTCGTCTTCCCCGAACAAATGACCTTCCCCCCACTGACGCAGCGCCACAATCACAGTAAAAAGATGCTCTCCTTTGTCAGTCAGGACATATTCCTGATAGGCCGTGCCGTCTGAGGCCGGTTTCATTTCCAGAACACCGGCATCTGTCAGTTTTTTCAGGCGGTCAGACAGGATATTGCGGGCAACCCCCAGGTTTTGCTGAAAGTCTTTAAACCGGCGGATACCATCAAACGTATCGCGGATAATGAGCAATGACCAGCGGTCACCTATCAGATTAAGTGTTCTGGCGACCGGGCAATATTCGGGAGCAACGGTTGTCATAGTACATCCTGTTATCAGTGGCAGAAAAATCTGGTTGCATTTTAAAACCAGATTAACCATACTGCAACCAGTTTCATTTTAAAACTGGTTATTTATCTTATGGACATAACATCCTGCTTAAATCCGTCATCCCGCCTCTCTGCGTCACTCACACGGCTGTTTGCCGTTGCAGCCGGTCTGAGTGTTGCTAATGTGTATTATGCTCAGCCCTTGCTGGATATTTTATCGCGGGATTTTTCCGTCAGCCCGGCCGCAATCGGTGGTGTGATCACTGCCACGCAGCTCGGGTGTGCCGCTGCGCTGTTATTTGTCGTTCCGCTGGGAGACAGACTCAACCGCCGTTTTTTAATGCAGATTCAGTTTGCCGGGTTACTTGCCGCGCTCCTGGTGGTCGGACTGGCACAATCTGCATTTATGCTGCTTGCCGGTATGCTGGCAACCGGACTGGCGGGAACAGCTATGACACAGGGGCTGATTGCTTATGCCGCGAGTGCAGCAGCGCCCGGTGAACAGGGACGGGTTGTCGGGACAACACAGGGCGGTGTTTTTATTGGTTTATTACTGGCGCGTGTTTTTTCAGGCGGTATCAGTGATATTGCGGGCTGGCGGGCTGTTTATATCCTCCCGGCGCTTCTGATGGCGGTAACTGCCATCCCCCTTTTCCGCCGCTTACCGGATGTTCCGCAGCCCGCAGAAAAGCTGAGTTATCCGCAACTGATTGCCTCTGTGTTTACATTGTTGTTGCGCGAAAAGGTATTGCAGATAAGAGGCATACTGGCATTTCTGATGTTTGCCTCATTCAGTATCTTCTGGAGTGCATTGGTATTGCCGTTGAGCGCTCCACCCTATCAGCTTTCTCATACCCTCACCGGGGCCTTCGGTCTTGCCGGTGCATCCGGCGCGCTGATCGCCGCACGGGCAGGAAAATGGGCGGATCAGGGATATGCCGGGCGGACAAGTGCATACGCGCTGATCATCATGCTGCTTTCCTGGTGGCCGCTCTCTATGCCCGGTCATTCGCTGACCGCACTTATCATCGGGATAATTCTGCTTGATGCGGGAGGACAGGCTTTGCATGTGACAAACCAGAGCATGATTTTTCACGCCCGCAGTGATGCGCCCGCCAGGTTAACCGGCGCGTATATGCTGTTTTATGCCACCGGAAGTGGCCTGGGGGCTATCAGTGCAACAATGACATACAGTGCTGCCGGCTGGACGGGGATCTGCCTGCTGGGAGCCGGTGTCAGCGGTACGGCTCTGCTGTTCTGGTGGTTTACGCGTCATATTATCCGCTGATCCCGTTTTTATTTTTTATTCTTTTCTTACTTGTTTTTAACAGCAAAAAGCACCGCCGGTGCGGTGCTTTTATAACCAGAAGATCGACTGACCAACTGAATAATAGCTTACTTATTATAGCCCGGCTCACCCGCCAGGGTGATTTTTACCCGGCTGATGCGGTGATTCTGAATATCCAGCGGCTCAAATATACAGTCATCGATTTCAATCTGCTCACCCACTTTCGGCAGGCGTTGCAGATGCTCCATCAGCAATCCGGCAACTGTTTCGTACTCACGTTTTTCATCCAGCGTCAGCGGCACATAGTTGATTAAATCTTCCAGCGGCATAAAGCCGTTGGTAATCCAACTATTATCATCCATGCACTGAATATCATGGCGCGCATCATTTTCGACACCATTTACCGGCAGATTACCGGCAATGGTTTCCATCACATCCGTTAAGGTAACAACCCCTTCAACATACCCGAACTCATCCACCACAAAGGCAAAGTGAGTTTGCGCCTGGCGGAACTGCTCCAGCGCTTTGAGCAGTGAGAGTTGTTCCGGGAAGATAAGCGGCTGTTTCAGCAATGCGCGTAAATCCAGGGTATCCTGATGCAGGCGCTGATGCAGTAAATCAATCACATGCACCACACCCAGCAGTTCGTCATCTTCGTTTGTGCCTTTAATCACAACGCGGGTGTGCGGATTTTTTGTCAGCAACTCAGAGATTTCATCTGTCGTCGCATCAATGCTCAGCATTTCCACATCATGACGCGAGGTCATAATACTGTTGATGTTGCGCTGAGACAGCCCCAGCACACGGACAATCATCTGGCGCTCTTCGGGGTCAAAAATTTCCTGGTTATCTGAGATAAGATCGGCGGTGCGGTTATCCAGTTCAGGTGATCCGCGCTTGCCGCTCAGAATACGCAAAACAGCTTCTGCCGTGCGCTGACGCAGAGAGTTTTTACCCCGCAGATATTTGCGGCGGTTAAACATGGATACCTGATTGAGCATTTCAATCATGATGGAGAAACCAATCGCGGCATAAAGGTAGCCTTTCGGAATATGATAACCGAAACCTTCCGCTACCAGGCTGAAACCAATCATCAGTAAGAAACTGAGGCACAGGATAACAATAGTCGGGTGTTCATTGACAAAACGGGTCAGCGGACGGCTGCCCCAGATCATCAGCAGCATCGCAATAATTACGGCAGTTATCATAACGCCGATATGATCCACCATCCCGACCGCCGTAATCACGGAGTCAAGTGAGAAGACCGCATCCAGCACGATAATTTGTGCGACTACTGCCCAGAATTTTGAGGTTTTCCGCTGCTGGCCGTCATTATGATCCTCACCTTCAAGCCGCTCATTGAGCTCCATTGTGGCTTTAAAGAGGAGGAATATCCCACCAATCAGCATGATCAGATCACGCGCACTGAACGGATGCCCTAACATCGTAAACATCGGTTTGGTCAGTGTGATAAGCCAGGAGAGGCAGAACAACAGAATAACACGCATAACTAATGCGCACAGAAGACCCGTTATGCGGGCTTTGTCGCGTTGCGCAGGAGGAAGTTTATCCGCAAGAATGGCAATGAAAACGAGGTTATCAATGCCAAGAACAATTTCGAGTACGATTAATGTAGCCAGGCCGGCCCAAATCGACGGATCAGCGATCCATTCCATACAGTTGGTTTTACCTTTTAATCACACAGCTTATGCTGCAAACGAATAATGCGGATTGTCCGCTGAAATAGCAACAGAAAATTCCCTGCTTTCCCTCTGTTCCGGGTGTGCGCTTTTGACGTTATCGCTTGCATCAATCGCTACCACGCTGCCGCCACATGCGCTAAACTGTGATGTAATTAACACTCAGCTCACGAATCACAGATCAATCCTGAAGGAGTCTTCATGTCCAAACAACAAATTGGTGTTGTCGGTATGGCCGTCATGGGCCGTAATCTTGCACTGAATATCGAAAGCCGCGGTTACTCTGTTTCCGTCTTCAACCGCTCTTCAGATAAAACCGATGAAGTGATTGCTGAAAATCCGGGGAAAAAACTGGTTCCCAACTACAGCATTGAAGAGTTTGTTGACTCCCTCGAAAAACCCCGCCGGATTTTACTGATGGTCAAAGCCGGTGAAGCGACTGACAAAACACTCGCCTCTCTCACCCCGCACCTTGATAAAGGCGATATTCTGATCGACGGCGGTAATACTTTCTTTCAGGATACTATCCGCCGTAATAAAGAGTTGTCTGCACAGGGCTTTAATTTTATCGGTACCGGCGTTTCCGGTGGTGAGGAAGGCGCGCTGAAAGGCCCTTCTATTATGCCGGGCGGACAAAAAGAAGCCTATGAACTGGTCGCGCCGATCCTGAAACAGATTGCCGCGCAGGTCGATGGTGAGCCGTGTGTAACCTATATCGGCGCAAACGGTGCGGGCCATTATGTGAAAATGGTACATAACGGCATCGAGTACGGCGATATGCAGCTTATCGCAGAAGCTTATTCAGTCATGAAAAATGCGCTGGGGATCAGTAATGATGAACTGGCCGCGGCGTTCACTGAGTGGAATAAAGGCGAACTGAGCAGCTACCTGATTGAAATCACTGCCGATATCTTCCGTAAAAAAGATGAAGACGGCAACTACCTGGTTGATGTGATCCTCGATGAGGCCGCTAACAAAGGTACCGGTAAATGGACCAGTCAGAGTGCGCTGGATCTGGGTGTGCCGCTGACGCTTATTACTGAATCCGTTTTTGCCCGCTATATCTCTTTCCTGAAAGACCAGCGCGTTGCGGCATCGAAAGTGCTGAAAGGACCAAAAACGGCTGCGTTCAGCGGTGATAAAAGCGAATTTATCGAGAAAGTGCGCCGCGCACTGTATCTGGGCAAAATTGTGTCTTATGCGCAGGGCTTTTCACAACTGCGTGTGGCATCAGATGAATATGACTGGGATCTGAACTACGGCGAAATCGCAAAAATCTTCCGTGCCGGATGTATTATCCGCGCACAGTTCCTGCAAAAAATCACCGATGCGTATGCTGAAAACCCGGCACTGGCTAATCTGCTGCTGGCACCTTACTTCACACAGATTGCTGATGAGTACCAGCAGGCGCTGCGTGATGTTGTCTGCTACGGCGTTCAGCACGGTATCCCGACTCCGACCTTCTCTGCCGCTATCGCGTATTATGACAGCTACCGCAGCGCAGTACTGCCGGCGAATCTTATCCAGGCACAGCGCGACTATTTCGGCGCACATACCTATAAACGCACGGATAAAGATGGTGTGTTCCACACGGAATGGTTAGATAATAACTGATATTATCGGTTCTCTTTCCGGCAAACCGCGCAAGCCTGAAACTTGCGCGGTTTTTTATTATCAGAGAACCGGTATGACTGACATATACCCAACGTCATTCAGGATGCAGGAAGGCGGCAAGGAAAGACAGACGGGGAGCATAGGTAAACTGTGTGACCCGGCTGACTGACTGCAGCCAACGAACCTGCAGTTTGAATGAATAAGGGTATAGATATCATCCGGCAGAATAGTGACACAGATAAAAAACTCACAACGAAAAATGGCACCGGATAAAAAGAGAGTGAAATGATTGATTTTGGTCACATTAATCGGTGCGGTAAATCGCTATGGTGATTAGACGATTAATTACAGAAGCAGGTGATGATATGGATTATTGGTTTGTGTCGTACAAAGTGCGTGCCCGTAACGGAGATACCTTGCAGGGGCATCAGATCACAGAAACTGCCGCGGGTGTTTCTCCCCTCGTTGCTTTAGAAGAAGCTACTCAGAAAGTTGCTGATGAGTCACAGGCTGACCTGCGCTCAGTACGCGTTCTCGCCTTCAACCGTGTGTAATTAACAGTTATTCGTTATAAAAACCTCGTGAATACGAGGTTTTTTTCTTTCTGTACTGCAACTCTTTCTATACTGCCATTCTTTCAATATTGACATAATCCCCGGTCACTAACCGGCCGAGCGCAGTTTTCAGCAACGTATCGGTAAAGAGATAAAAACCGACATGGCTGTTATCAATTGCCGCCACTGTCAGACAGCAGCCGTTATAAGACACGGAATCACCGATGATTAAGCCGGATAATAAATCCTCCGGAAACTGAACAATATGAATCAGATGATCATTGTTTTCTTCAATTTTTAAAATCAGCGCGGTGCCCGCAACAACTCCGGTAAAAATCTTATCCAAAGCCAACCTCATAATCCGTATTGATAAAAAAAGCCGCACAGGATAACCCCGCACGGCTTTTGATGCTTACAGTACGACCGGTACCATTAATTCTGTCGCGATAATCACAACCAGCAAGCCGACCAGCACCGGAACGGAGGTGCGTTTGACGACTTCAAACGGTGAAATTTTCGCCATACCGGCAACCGCAACCACCACACCGGAAACCGGTGACATGGTACGACCCAGGTTTGATGCCTGAAGCATCGGGATAACCAGGTACGCCGGGTTAATCCCCATTTGCTGTGCCAGACGCGGGATAAGCTCCACAAACGCATAGAATGGCGCATTACCGGAACCGGTGGTCATTGCCGCCAGCATGGTAATAATAACCAGTGCAATCATCATGATGATCGCCCCGGAGCCAAAGGATTGCGCAAGATCGATAAGCCCGGAGATAAAACCGACCGTGCTCAGACCCTGAGCAAATACGCCTGCCGCTACCAGTAACATAACAACCGTGGCAAACGCATCAGCCATACCGCGATAGCAGACATCCAGCCCGGCATACACTTTCTTGCCGTCAAATCCGCGCACAAATTCAATAATGGCGGAAAGAATAATACAGCCGACAATAATAGTGACGATGTGTAACTCAGGCAGAACGATGCCTTTTAAGAAATCCATTCCGAGGAAGGAGCCGAATGGTTTTCCGTCAAACAACAGCACGCCGATAATCGGCAGGAACGGCAGAATGGCATAGAATTTCGGCGCATTTGTCGTGATTTCTTTCACATCGAGGATTTCAGATTTGATATCTTCTTTGCGATCGAGATAGCGCTGCCAGAAAAAGTGAGCAATCGCCATCGCAATAATAGCCACAATGGAGATAGGCAGAGTCAGACTGAACGCAAACTCTTTCAGTGCAATATTCGACGCTTCTGCCGCAATAACAACGTCACCGGATGTTGGTGCGAGAATAATCGCTGCCGGAGAGGCACAAATAGCAGCTGCCGCACCACGGCTGATCCCGACGTTAACCATCACCGGGAACAGCGTCGCCATCAGTAACACACCCAGACCGGTTGCAGATGACACCGCAAGCGACATCAGGCAGGCAATGAAATACGCCACGATCATCAGGATGTAAGGTGAGTTCACCACCTGAAGCGGTTTGGACACCAGTTTGATAACCACATCGTTCGCGCCGATGTGAGTCATATAGGCGGCAAAACCACACAGCACCATAATCATCATACCGAGGTCACCGCCGCGGTTCATGAGCAGGTATTTAACGTATTCGATGATGTTTGTCGGGCCCCAGCCGGTTGTGACAGCCGCGGCCGGCAGAATATTTTTACCCATCAGGACACTCACGATCAGAAGCAGTAAACCTCCGACCATTAACACCCCTGTAGCTGAATACCCCTTGATAATGTAGCGCCCGACGCCGACGGCAACGGCTGCACCAATGAGAAGATCTAACATTTATACTCCTGTCTGCATGTTTTTATTTATAAGAATGATTAAAGCACTCTGCCGAAAGTCAGAATCAGATTAAATGATGCACATCAATGAACAGGTGTTATTGCGTACACTATTTACACCGACCGGCTGTCAACATGAAAAAAGCAGTGACAATATAATTTATCGTC
The DNA here is from genome assembly GCF_965118875.1 of Morganella psychrotolerans. GTDB lineage: Bacteria > Pseudomonadota > Gammaproteobacteria > Enterobacterales > Enterobacteriaceae > Morganella > Morganella psychrotolerans_C. Next base: position 18,586 of record NZ_CBCPJD010000008.1, on the reverse strand, counting down.
ACTGCTCTGTTTTTATAAATTGACCGGAAATTTATAACCGGTTAATTAAAGACTCTACCGCGTTGAGCTCTTTACCGGTCTTGTCATTAATGAGCCCCCCGATAGCCTGCTTTGCCCGCTGTTGTAACTGATTACGCAACAGCGTTTCAACCTCAAATTTATATTGCAGATTTTCCCAGCTGCCGAACAATACAACCGGAATACGGATAGATTGCAGCCAGGTCACAAAGTCGTTGGATTTTCCCCAGCCTTTTAATATCTGAACGCCAAGATTTATATTCAGGTTCTGTTTTACCAGATTTGTCCGTCCGCTGCCGGTAATATTAAAGGCATCCGATACAGCGAGAATTTTACTGATTTTCACTTCGCCGTTATTCAGCGTACCAATCACATCCAGCTTTTTCGCCTCGGTCAGGGCATCCATGGACTGCGGCGAACTGACTTTATCTGTCGCCTGAGAAAGTGACTGCTGAATAAGATACGGAATATTCAGCCCGAGCATTTTGACATCCACAATACTCAGCGCCACATCACCGCGCCAGGCATTTAAAATAGCTTCCTGGTCATACCCGGTTCCGCGCAGATCGCCGTCAAAACTCAGGCGCCCGGTAAATTTCTCCGGCATTTTGAATGCAGCCAGCATCGGACGGACATCAATATTTTGTAATAACGGTTTGATCCGCACCTGCGCTGGTGCAGTTTCAGAATAGATAGTCATCGGCAAAGAGAAACGCCCGCCGAACACATTACCGGTCATTTTTGAGATTTCAGTCACGCTGCCGAGGTTTTCACCTTTCACCGTCAGTTGGCTTATCTCCATTCCCTGATAAATCAGTGAATCTACATTCAGCGCCAGTGTGGCATTGAAATAATTCATGATGGTCAGGTCATATTTATTCAGTGAATCACTGTCATTGGTGACAATCGCCGGTCTGGTTGCCACCGGGGCAGTATTGTTCTCACCATTTTCCGTTGCAGTTACCGCGCGCTCATAGCCCAGCAGGTTATCCAGATTCAGTTTTGGCGATGTCAGCTGAACGTCATAACGGGGAGTCTCACCCAGCGCCGCTTCAATCGTACCGCTCAGCTGGCTTTCATTAGCGCTCAGTTTCAGACTTTCCAGGATAAGTGACTGCGGCGCCTGACCCACAGCTTCATGCCAGGTAAAGGCTGTCGTGCCGTTGCCGTTAACACCATTGGCATACAGGCCCGCACCCGAAAGGCGATAATTCAGGCGGTTAATATTACCGCTGACCTGCACCGGGTACTGTGAGATATCAATATCCGAGCTGAGGCTGAAAGAGAGTTCCTGCTGATTACGCAGAATATTGCTGCTTAGCGCCACAACATAGCGTTCAGGCGTATTGCGCTCCAGAGAGAAATTAATATCACGCATATTAATTTGCGCGCCGTCATCTGTCTGCCAGACCAGTAAACTGTTGGCAATGCGGATGCGATCCACATCAAATGACCATTTATTTTCCTTCGAAACCGCCACAGGTCTGGCTTTCTGATTGCCCGGCGCTATCGGCTCACTTTTTTGTACTTTGGACTCAGTTTCAGGCAGGATTTTCAGCAGTGCACCATCGAGCATAACCTCTCTGACAGACAGCTGATGGGAGAGAAGCGGCCACAATTCCACATCCAGACGCATGTTGTCTGCGGTAACAACCGGCTCAGCGGCATCCGGTGCGGTTAATGACATTTTACCGGTGATGATGCTCAGCTTAGGCCAGACATGCCAGCGCATGTCATCCTTCATAACCAGTTCGTAACCGGTATCTTCCTTTACCTTGTTAACGATATAATCGCGGAAGTCATTCGGGTTCACCATCAGGATTAACGTCGCCAGACCTGCCGCTATCACGACAAGCAGAATAATCAGCGTGGTGAATAATCGTTTCATAATCCCTGTTCCTTCCCCATTCTTTGTTGAACCCGCTGACGGACATCTGCCGCCCGTCGTTTAATCTTCGCTGATACGGCTGCCGACAGCTCCCTGCTGATTTTTGTACTTTGCATCCTGACGACGGTTATAAGGCCTGTCAGCAGAGCCGGATAACGGCTCAAAACTCAGCGCACCAATCACCATGCCCGGACGTAACGCCAACGGCAACTTACCCGAGTTATAAAATTCCAGTACGATTTGTCCGTGCCAGCCGGGATCTATCCGGTGCGCGGTTACATGCACCATCAGACCAAGACGCGCAAGGGATGAACGACCATCCAGCCAGCCCACCATATTGTCAGGCAGAGTGATTGACTCCAGCGTTGATGACAACGCCAGTTCACCCGGATGCAGATAAAACACCTGGTCTTCTGACAGATTAATCTCATCACTCATGACGCTTTCCAGTGCGGCATTAACCTCATCTTTCGGACCACTGAGATCAATATACGCCGCCGTGTGCCCCTGAAAAACACGGAACTGGCTACCGAGACGGACATCGGCGGTTGCCCCGTTTATCCGCTCAACCGGCGGACGGGGAGAAATCACCAATCTGCCGTCATCAAGCCACTGAATAATATCACGGTCACAGAGTCGCATGGTTCTATCCTCATAAAACACGGTGCTTATCCGCAGATAAGCGGGGGATTAATTCGTTGCCGGCGGCTTACTCGCAGAACTGGCTGATTTTTGCTTTCAGAATATCAATTGCCACGCGGTTTTTACCGCCTCTCGGGACTATGATATCAGCATATTGTTTCGTTGGTTCAATAAATTGCAGATACATAGGACGAACCGTTTTATTGTACTGTGCAATCACGGAATCCAGTGTGCGCCCGCGCTCATTCACATCACGGCGGATACGGCGCATCAGGCAGATATCCAGTGGCGTATCGACGAAAATGGAGAAGTCCATCTGTTCACGCAGACGCTTGTCTGTCAGCAACAGGATACCTTCCAGGATAATAACCCGTTTAGGGCGGAAAATGACAGATTCAGATTTACGGGTATGTTCGGCGTAATCATATTGAGGCAGCTGAATATTTTTACCTGATTTCAGTGTTTTCAGGTGCTGTAACAGCAATTCGTGATCCATAGAACCCGGATGGTCATAATTGACCTTAATGCGCTCTTCCATCGGTACATTGCTTTGATCTTTGTAATAGCAGTCTTCCGGAATAACCCCGATGTTATGATCACCCACCTGGGCGCGTAATTCATGATAAAGCGTGTTGGCAATCAGACTTTTTCCTGACGCCGATGCGCCGGTGATGCCTATAATAATGCACTGTTGCTGTGCTGTCTCAGCCATAATAGAAATAACCCGGTTTGAAAATAATAGAAGAGAAAACTGAAACGGTTTGCTGTGCCACCGTTTGTTGCTGTTTATCCGGCCGTGAGTAACAAAACGTGTCTGTCGGCGTTGAATTATAGGGATTTACCGGTGCAGATACCAGCAGAATCAGGTATCCGGGTTAATTATTTCAGGGTATGCCGTGAGATCGCAGGCATAAAAAAGACCTGTACAAAAAAGTACCGGCCTTTGATTTCAGTATCCACTGTCCGCCCGGATTTCCGGACAGATAAATGCGACACTATTACACTGCGCGGAAAGCGATTTCAGTCGGGATTTTATCCCCTTCCCAGAACATTTCTGCCGTAAGATTCACCGCAATTTCGCGGTAAATATCAGCAAATTCACCCTGCGGATCACGCATCACTGTCGGCTGACCACGGTCGAGATCTTCACGCAACGAAATATGCAGCGGGATCTGCCCCAGCAGTTTGGTGTGATAGCGCTCAGCAAGGCGCGCTGCCCCGCCGGTTCCGAAGATAGGCTCAACATGACCGCAGTTACTGCAAATGTGCGCACTCATGTTTTCCACAATACCCATCACCGGCACATTCACTTTCTTGAACATAACGATGCCTTTCATGGCATCCACCAGCGCGATATCCTGCGGCGTTGTCACCACAATCGCACCCGTAACCGGGATGTTCTGTGAAAGTGTCAGCTGAATGTCACCGGTTCCCGGCGGCATATCAATGACCAGGTAATCCAGATCAGGCCACAGTGTATCCTGTAACATCTGCATCAGGGCTTTGCTCGCCATCGGACCGCGCCAGACCATCGCATTATCATCAGTGACCAGATAGCCGATGGAGTTTGAGGCCAGGCCATACGCCATAACCGGCGACATATGCTGTCCGTCCGGTGAAGCCGGACGTTCTGCCGTGGTGCCCAGCATGTTCGGAACAGACGGACCATAAATATCCGCATCCAGAATCCCGACTTTCGCGCCCTCTTCTATCAGCGCCAGGGCAAGATTCACCGCCGTGCTGGATTTACCGACACCACCTTTACCGGAGCTGACCGCCAGGATATTACGGACACCATTAATGCCCGGTAAATCATTGGCACGGCGCAGTGTCGCGATATCGTGGCGCAGTTTCCAGTCTACCGCTGACGCGCCGGTAACCTGCCGTAATTCTTTGGTTTTTGCTTCAATCAGTGCTTCAAACGGACGCTTCCAGACAAACGGCATCACCAGCTCAACATGCAGGACACCATCAAGCATCGCGCAGTGATGCAGTGCTTTGATGGCAACCAGGTTGCGTTTAAGTGTCGGATGCTCAAATGTCGCCAGTACGTGTGCGACCTGTTCGTTCAGCAGTTCAGGGTTGGTATCCCCGGGGGATTTCGCATTCATCCCGGCTCCTTAGATTTATTGTTTTTATACTCTGAATAATTCGGGATGCATGCAGGCGGCAAGCTAACACAACACCCGGGCATCCTGAAGTATGGCGAGTATATTACCTGTAACTATCGGCACTAATGATAGCAGATGACGAATGATTAATTTAGTGATTCTGCGCAAACCTGCACAAAACAAAGTCCCTGTAAAGACTAAGGTTATAACCCGGTGTTCCGGAACCGGGAACCGGGGGTAAAACGCCGGATAAAACCACACAGAAAGCCGGATTACTGCTGGCAGGGGTCGGCGGGATCGGGTAACATCGAAGTCCCTTTATAATTTGAGGAAGTGAAATACTCTATGTCTCAGATCGCTAATAAAATAGTGGTAACCTGTGCGTTACCTTATGCAAACGGTTCAATCCATCTCGGTCATATGCTGGAACACATCCAGGCTGATATTTGGGTCCGTTTTCAGCGAATGCGCGGCAAAGAGGTTCACTTCATCTGCGCCGACGATGCTCACGGCACGCCTATTATGCTCAAAGCTCAGCAGCAGGGGATCTCCCCTGAAGCCATGATTGCTCAGATGAGTATTGAACATCAGAAAGATTTTGCAGATTTCGCCATCAGCTTTGATAACTACCACTCCACGCACAGCGAAGAGAACCGGGTATTATCCGAGCATATCTATCTGTCGCTGAGAAAAAATAACCATATTGAAACCCGGACCATTTCCCAGCTTTATGATCCGGAAAAAGGTATGTTCCTGCCGGATCGTTTCGTTAAAGGCACCTGCCCGAAATGTAAAGCAGAAGACCAGTATGGCGATAACTGCGAAGTGTGCAGCGCAACTTACAGCCCGACTGAGCTGATTAACCCGCGCTCTGTGGTATCCGGTGCCACGCCGGTACTGCGTGAAAGTGAACACTATTTCTTTGATTTACCTGCATTTGGCGACATATTACAGACCTGGACCCGCAGTGGTGCGCTCCAGGAGCAGGTCGCGAACAAAATGCAGGAGTGGTTTGATTCCGGTCTGCAACAGTGGGATATCAGCCGTGACTCACCGTATTTCGGGTTTGAAATCCCGGATGCACCGGGCAAATATTTCTATGTCTGGCTGGATGCGCCTATCGGCTACATGGGGTCATTTAAAAACCTGTGTGACAAACGCGGCGACCTGGATTTTGACGAGTTCTGGAAGAAAGACGCCAAAACAGACCTCTATCATTTTATCGGTAAAGATATTGTTTACTTCCACAGCCTGTTCTGGCCGGCAATGCTGGAAGGCAGCGGCTACCGCAAACCGACTAACCTGTTTGTTCACGGCTATGTCACGGTTAACGGCGCGAAGATGTCAAAATCACGCGGCACCTTTATTCAGGCACGGACTTACCTCAATCACCTGGATGCAGACAGCCTGCGCTATTATTATGCAGCGAAACTATCATCCCGCATTGATGATATTGACCTGAATCTGGAAGACTTTGTTCAGCGCGTAAACAGCGATATCGTTAATAAAGTAGTGAATCTGGCATCCCGTACCGCCGGGTTTATCAAAAAACGCTTTAACGGCCGCCTGAGTGCAACACTGTCTGAGCCGGAACTGTATCAGCAATTTATTGATGCAGAAAAAACCATTACTGAAGAATATACCGGACGTGAATTTAGCAAAGCTATCCGCGAAATCATGGCGCTGGCTGATGTTGCCAACCGTTATATTGATGAAAAAGCACCGTGGGTGGTGGCGAAGCAGGAAGGTAAGGACGCGGAATTACAGGAAATCTGTACCATGGGGATCAACCTGTTCCGCGCGCTGATGACATACCTGAAGCCGGTCATGCCAGAGCTTGCTGCCCGCAGTGAAGCGTTCCTGAACCAGGAACTGACCCTGGACGGCATCGCAAAACCACTGCTGGATCATCAGATTGCTGATTTTAAAGCGCTGTTCAACCGCATTGAAATGGCAAAAGTGGATGCAATGACAGAAGCCTCCAAAGAAGATATCAAAGCCATGTCAGCCAAACCGGTTTCCGGCCCGCTGGCAGATGACCCGATTGCGGACACCATCAGTTTTGATGATTTTGCCAAAGTCGATATGCGTATTGCGCTGATCCAGTCTGCGGATTTTGTTGAAGGCTCTGACAAGCTTCTGAAACTGGTACTGGATCTCGGCGGCGAAACCCGTCAGGTATTCTCAGGGATCCGCCAGGCATATCAGGATCCGAAAGTGCTGGAAGGCCGTCTGACTGTGATGGTGGCAAACCTGGCACCACGCAAAATGCGCTTCGGTATCTCTGAAGGTATGGTGATGGCAGCGGGTCCCGGCGGGGAAGATATTTTCCTGCTCAGCCCGGACACCGGCGCACAACCGGGCCAGCAGGTGAAGTAACACGCCCTGTTCTGTACTCTGATGTGAAAAACCTGCGCTGTTGCGCAGGTTTTTTTATGTGAGCTGTAGCACAAGTTAAAAGTTAATTGTATGATGAATGAGTTCAATCAAGAAGGAACACTACCATGAAACCAAAACAGATAGCGGAAACCGGCTGGCGCTATCTCCGGGCATTTATAATCCTGTATCTGTGCCTGTTTGCCGGTAATATCATCGTCGTATTACTGCCGTTTTCTGTACCGGGAAGCATTGCCGGTATGTTGCTGCTCTTTGTGTTACTCGCCCTGCAAATTCTTCCGGCGCACTGGGTTCAGCCCGGGTGTACCTTATTAATGAAAAACATGACCATGCTGTTTTTACCGATTGGTATTGGTGTGATGAATTATTACGACACCCTCAGCGCTCAGTTGCTGCCAATCCTTATCGCCTGTGTTGTCAGTACCTTTGTTGCCATGTGTGCCGTTGCGCTGAGTTCTGAATATATTCACCGCCGCCATGTTCCCGCCGCGGAACAGCAGGAAGCCGATGCGGTTGCCGCCATAACAGAACAACAAGAGAAACCAAAATGTTAACCTATATCTGGTGGTCGCTCCCGTTAACCATCGGCGTCTATTTTCTCGCCCGCGCCATCTATATTAAATTTAAGCTGCCTGTGTTAAACCCGCTGCTGATATCCATCGTCATTATTATTCCGTTGCTGATATTCACCGGAATTTCATACAACCACTATTTTGAAGGCAGCCGGATACTGAATGACCTGCTGCAACCTGCCGTCGTGGCGCTGGCCTTCCCACTATATGAACAGTTGCACCAAATCCGCGCACAGTGGAAATCGATCATAGCTATCTGCTTTGCCGGCAGCCTGATTGCGATGGTAACCGGCACCTCAATCGCCTTTATGCTCGGCGCCACACCGGAAATCGCTGCATCCATTCTGCCGAAATCCGTCACCACACCGATTGCGATTGCCGTTGCCAATTCCATCGGTGGCGTACCCGCGATCAGTGCCGTATGCGTGATTTTTGCCGGGATCCTCGGGGCTATTTTCGGGCACAGCCTGTTTAAACGGATAAAAATCACCACAAAAGCCTCACGCGGGCTGGCGATGGGTACCGCATCACACGCACTGGGCACCGCCCGCTGCGCAGAAGAGGATTATGTAGAGGGCGCTTACAGCTCCCTGGCACTGATGACCTGCGGGATTATTACATCGCTGCTGGCACCGTTTGTCTTCCCTGTTCTCCTGATGCTATTTGGCTGATAACAAAAATACATCAAAAAGTGACGCAATAATTTGCGTCTTATCTCGCAAATTTCACACTTGTTTCATTCGTTTCACGCTGAATGTGATTTGCGTCACATTCAGCGTACCTTGTGCCCCGCTAGAATGATCTTATTGATAATGGAGATTATTTTATGCAAAATCGCTTTCATGAAGCCCTGAAAACATACTCTTCCCCGTTACAGACACTGTTAACTGATGCCACCGGTTCAGATACCTTTCCCGGTTACTTTACGGCGAAACAGGTCAGTGCCCTGTGTGAAGCAGGCGGCTGTGATGAGGATGCACTGGCTCTCGCGCTGCTGCCTCTTGCGGCAAGCTGTGCGGTAACGCCGATATCTCATTTCAATGTCGGTGCCGTGGCTCACGGGCTGAGTGGTAACCTGTATTTGGGCGCAAACATGGAATTTTGTCATGTGCCTTTACAGCAAACTGTTCATGCGGAACAAAGCGCGGTGACTCACGCCTGGCTGCGCGGCGAAAAAGGGTTGCGCAAAATCACCGTAAATTACACGCCGTGCGGGCACTGCCGCCAATTTATGAATGAGATGAACAGCGGAACTGAATTACTTATCCAACTGCCGGATCTTGCGGCAACGCCACTGGGTGTACTGCTGCCCCATGCCTTCGGCCCGGTGGATTTAGGGATTAAAACCCGGCTGTTTGATCAGGTGCATCACGGGTATCGCTTCCTGGCGACCAATGCGGTGGTGGCAAAAGCGCTGGAAGCGGCAAACCGCAGCCATGCCCCTTATTCACAGTCACACAGTGGTGTTGCATTACAAGACAGTCGCGGGCGGATCTACAGCGGGGCTTATATTGAGAATGCCGCCTTTAACCCGGGTCTGCCGCCATTACAGGCCGCACTTATCTTTATGAATATGGCAGGCGGGGATCTGCATGACATCCACCGCGCCGTACTGGTGGAAGGCAATAATTCTGCAATCTCTCAGTGGGACTGTACCTCTGCCACACTGACAGCACTGGGCTGCGGCGATATTTCATTGTTCAGTTACTAACATCCCCGTACTATAATCAGGTTGATACCCATCCTCCCCCGGGTATCAACCCTTTGCGTGATTATTTGATATAAATCTATCCCGCGTCTCACTTTCACACATCAACCACATTAATCGCATAACAATTACTGTACATATCGTTCAGATATCTTAGGATCAGGTCGTCCTGTCTTTATTATGTCAATTGGCGAAGAGTAGTCATACATGGAACTGGAATACGAAAGCAAACGTGCATTATATATCCCGTATGCGGGACCTATCCTGTTAGAGTTTCCGCTGCTGAATAAGGGAAGCGCTTTCTCCGAAGAAGAGCGCAGTAATTTTAACCTCCACGGCCTGCTGCCTGAAGCGGTGGAGACTATCGAAGAGCAGACTGAACGCGCTTATCGTCAGTATTCTGACTTTAAAAACGATACTGATAAACATATCTATCTGCGCAATATTCAGGATACGAATGAAACCCTGTTTTATCGCCTGCTGAATGCTCACCTGAAAGAAATGATGCCGATTATTTATACCCCGACTGTCGGGGCGGCATGTGAGCATTTCTCTGACAGCTACCGCCGTGCGCGCGGACTGTTTATCTCTTATCCGAACCGCGCTAACATCGATGACATGCTGCAAAATGCAACCAAGCAGAATGTAAAAGTGATCGTGGTGACAGATGGTGAGCGGATCCTGGGTTTGGGTGACCAGGGGATCGGCGGGATGGGTATCCCGATTGGTAAATTGTCACTGTATACTGCCTGTGGCGGAATAAGCCCGGCGTATACCCTGCCTATCGTGCTGGATGTCGGTACAAATAACCAGCAGCGCCTGAACGACCCGCTCTATATGGGCTGGCGTCATCCGCGCATTACCGGCGAAGAGTATGATGAGTTCGTCGACGAATTTATCAATGCCGTAAAACGCCGCTGGCCGGATGTGCTGTTACAGTTTGAAGATTTCGCACAGAAAAACGCGATGCCGCTGCTGGAACGTTACCGCGATCAGCTCTGCTGCTTTAATGATGATATTCAGGGCACAGCATCCGTGACACTGGGCAGCCTGATCGCCGCCAGCCGTGCCGCCGGAGGTCAGTTAAAAGACCAGACTGTCACTTTCCTGGGAGCAGGCTCTGCCGGCTGCGGGATTGCCGAACAAATCATTGCCCAGATGAAATCGGAAGGATTAAGTGAAGAGCAGGCCCGTGCCCGTATCTTTATGGTGGACAGATTCGGTTTGCTGACCGACAAACTGCCTAACCTGCTAAATTTCCAGAGCAAACTCATCACCAAAAGCGAGATTACTGCTGACTGGGATGTGAAGAGCGAAGGTATTTCGCTGGAAGATGTGGTGCGCAATGCCAAGCCAACGGTGCTTATCGGCGTATCCGGTCAGCCGGGGCTGTTCACCGAAGAAATCATCCGTGAGATGCACAAAAACTGTGAACGCCCGGTGGTGATGCCGCTGTCTAACCCGACTTCCCGTGTGGAAGCACGTCCGGAAGATATTATCGCCTGGACCGACGGTCATGCGCTGGTCGCGACCGGCAGCCCGTTCAATCCGGTGATTTATAAGGATAAAGTGTATCCTATCTCCCAGTGCAATAACTCCTTTATCTTCCCGGGTATTGGTCTGGGTGTGCTGGCAGCCGGTGCAAAACGGGTGACCGACGGCATGCTGATGACAGCAAGCCGCGTATTAGCAGAGTGCTCCCCGATGGTTATCAATGGTGAAGGCTCACTACTGCCTGATATCGAGGACATCAAAGCAGTTTCCCTAATCATTGCCAAACAGGTCGCAAAAGAAGCGCAAATTCAGGGCGTGGCAACCGTCACCTCAGATAGCGCGCTGGATGAAGCGATTGAACGCAATTTCTGGCATCCGGAATACCGGGTTTATCGCCGCACCTCTTTCTGATCGGCTCTGCCATTAAAAATAAAACCGGTGACAATTGACGTGCCGGTTTTATTCTTTTCCTTTTTCTCTGCCCTTGCCAGCCTGCGGCAGCTCAAGTAATCTTAGCTTAACTAACGGTATATAGCACAAAGGTCTCGGTAATAATGGGAAAAGCCCCGATATGGAAACGGATCATTCTGTGGATGCTGGCAGGCATTATCTTGCTGGCACTGATGGCTATTGCGGCAGATCGCTGGATTAGCTGGAAAACAGCACCCTATATTTTTGAGAATATTAATGAGTTGCCGGAAAGTGAAGTCGGTATGGTGCTGGGCACCGCGAAATACTACCGTAACGGAACAATTAATCAGTATTACTGGTATCGGATCCAGGGCGCAGTAAATGCCTACAACAGCGGCAAAATAAAATACCTGTTACTGAGCGGGGATAATGCGCAGCACAGTTATAATGAGCCGAGCACCATGCGCAAAGATCTGGTCAATGCGGGAATTCCTGCCGGCAAAATTGTGCTGGATTTTGCCGGATTCCGCACACTGGACTCGGTTGTCCGCACCAGAAAAGTCTTTGATACCAATGGGTTTACTATTATTACCCAACGCTTCCATTGTGAACGGGCACTGTATATCGCGATGCAAAAAGGCATTGAAGCACGCTGCTACGCCGTTTCGTCGCCGAAAAATATGTTTACCGTCAGAGCGCGGGAAGTTGTGGCGCGGTTAGGCGCGCTGGTTGATCTGTATATTCTCAACCGCGAGCCGCGTTTCCTCGGACCGCAGGAATCGATTCCGGCACCGCAAACCCTGCCGGAGAACGTCCCCTCATACCCGGCAGTCACCCCGGAAGAGCTGAATACACTCTACCCGGAGCCGGCAGTGACAGAAAAGAAACCCGTCACCGCACATCAACCCGTAAATTAAGGTTATTCAGCGGGTGGCGAGCCGGTTTGCCGCCTGCCGCCACAACCACTCGACCGGTCCCTGAGAAAAATAATGCAGCCAGAGTGTGGAAAACACAATATTAATCATCCACATAACTGGTACAAATGCCAACAGTGTCAGTCTGTCAAACTGATTAAAATACCCGAGATAATTAAACACAATCACCCCGCAGACAGATTGCAGCAGATAACTGCTGAGTGCTGTGCGCCCGACCCGTTGCAGATAAACGGAAACCGGCTTCAGTTGTGGGCGCAAGCCGTAAAACAACGCGATCAGCCCGACGGTCTGTACCGGTTGTAAAATCTCGGACAACGGATAACCAATACTGCCCAGCCAGAACACACTCCAGCCGCTGAGATACACCTGCCACACCACAACCGCCTGTAATAACAGTGTCGGGATCAGTATTGCACCAGCCAGCCGCCGGTAATGTGAAAGTGAGTATTCACCTTTCAGCCAGCCGTTTTTCATCAGCAATGCACCCAGCAGCATCAGTGCAAGCAACTGCCAGCCATACTGGATAACCAGCATCAGTAACATGCCGCTGATACTCTCCAGCCGATCCGTAATACCGGCAAGCCCGCCGATTCGTGCTGTCAGGGTTTCATACGCAATCATTGTTTCCGATGGCTGCCAGTAAAGCAGTTTCAGTTCTCCGTTTTCTGCCAGCAGGAAAAACAGCAGAAACTGACCAATCAGAAGCAAACACGGAATAAACCATTTCCACCAGCGGGAAGAAACGTTGCGGATAATCCCGCAGGCAACAATGCCGGTCAGACTGTAGGTCAGCAGGATATCGCCCTGCCAGAGCAGAGCGGTGTGCAGTATGCCGATAATCCCCAGCACCAGCAGCCGGGCAGAATTCCACGGCTGACTGTAGCGGCTCAGCATCATTAATGTGGCACCGAACAGGACGGCAAACATGCCGAGAAACTTGCCCTGAACCAGCACATTCAAAAATGCCCAGGTGGTAATATCCGACGCGGATGCAGCAGGGTCATACAGCGGATTCAGATATGCCGCCGACGGCAGGGCAAAACCGGCAATATTAAGGATAAAAATTCCGAGGACAGCAAGCCCCCGGATCATATCGAGGGCGTCAATGCGTGATGTGGCAGAAGAGACAAATGTATTCATCAGTTAAATATGACGGGCAGCACGCAGGAATTCCTGGCGGGTGTTCTGGCTGGATTTAAACAGCCCGCCGAGAGAGGTTGTGGTCGTCGTGCTGGTTGCATCACGGATACCGCGCGCTTTTACACAATAATGCACTGCATCAATAGATACCGCGACATTCGTGGTGCCAAGCAGGGTTTGCAGTGCCAGAAGAATTTGTTGTGTCAGGCGCTCCTGTACCTGCGGACGCTGAGCAAAAAACTGCACGATACGGTTAATTTTGGACAGCCCGATAACGGTATCTTTCGGAATATAAGCAACCGTGGCTTTGCCGTCAATAGTGACAAAATGGTGTTCACAGGTGCTGGTCAGAGTGATATCCCTCACAGTAACCATTTCATCCACTTTCATTTTGTTTTCAATGAGTGTGATTTTCGGAAAATTGTGGTAATCCAGTCCTGAAAAAATTTCATCCACATACATTTTTGCGATACGTTTCGGCGTATCTGACAGACTATCGTCGCTTAAATCAAGATTAAGCAGCTTCATGACTTCCGTCATGTGTGCCTCAATTTGCACTTTGCGGGTTTCCGGCGCTAATGTCTGCTCCCGTAATGGTGTTTCCAGCCCGCGAGCGATCAGCGCTGCATGGACAAGTTCTGCTTCCCGGCTTAATGATGACATACCTTCTCCGACTATTTTCAGGTGACTCCCGGCGTGTATCTTCACGCCGTCCGGCAGGACAATACCAACCGCCCCGCTATTTTAGAGCAATACTGTCATTTGTTAATCCATTTTGTGTTTTTGGTGATGAAAAGTTTGCACTAAAAACCCTGCTACAAAGAGGGATATTGCTCAAATTGCTGAAAAAAAACAAATATCAGTAACACATAAAATAATAATTGTTTTAATTATTGGATAATAAGTTGATAATCTGGATGCACTTCATTCATATGACCGGCAAAAACCACCTCATCCTTTACAGCGAAAGAATAATTAACAATAGCCGTTGTAATATCTGAAATAGCCTGTCCAAACATAAAACCGGCAGTTAATACACCTGAGCCGGAAACAGATAATAATTGATGATCATTTAATTCTTTCATATATATTCCTTAAATTATTTTATTTAAAAAGAAGAGTTAACGTTGTTTTGGTAAATGAAAAAAAACCGATAGAAATAATAAGCGCAAGAAATACGTCGCACATTGAATTATCAGGATATACCCGACGCCATTCAAGATTCAGGCAGGCGGCAAGGGAAAACAGATGGGGAGCATACATCAGTATGTGACCCGGCTGGTTGAGCGCAGCCAACGAACCTGAAGTTTGAATGGATAAGGGTATAAACTATCCGTAGAGATGAATGAGACATCATTATCGGTGTCAGCATCAAACTACTCATCATCGCGATAAACTTAATCTCAAAGACATCCCGAAATGCGCTTTTAGCAGAATCAATTAATTTTCCCATCATATGCTCTTTAGTATGATTGAGAATATATTCTTACCATAGCAACGCCTTTAAAAAAACATTATTTTCATAATGAGTAAATACTAAAAAACAATCAGAGGTTTTATTTTATTATTACACACTAATAAGTCAGCAGAGTGAATAATACTTCTGCTGACTTATCTATAATATATTATTTAGATTATTAGCTACTTCGATCACGGAAAATAACCATTCCCCCGGTGATCAGTGCCGCCAGCGCCACATACAGCGCCGGTTCCAACCTGCCGGTAAAGTACGCGGAAACAGACGAAACCAATGGTCCGCCCAGCTGCCCGGCGGCATACCAGGTGGTGAGCAACCCCGCCATATAGCGTCCGTGCTCCGGAGCCAGCTCGCGTCCGCACTGAAATGCCAGTTGTACCGCAGACATCAGTCCGCCGCCGACCAAAAATGCGCTGATTACCAGACCGCTGATACCCGGCACCACTTCTGCCGCTAAAATTCCCGCAGCCTGTCCCCAGAGCGTCATTGCCAGTCGTATTTGCGGTGTGAATAACCGGCGGGTTGCAATAGAAACCACAATACCTGACGCCGCTGCAATTCCGAAGACCGGCCAGACAAACTGTGCAAACAAACTGCCCGGAAAACGCTCAGCTGCCATCTGTGACAGAAAGGTAGCGGGCAGAATGTAACCGAACCCCGCCAGCGCGTAAGTCCATAACAAGCGGCGGATTTGCGGGGTCATCGCCGGTTTACTGTCCGGGGATGCACTGCTGTGCAATTCGCCCGGACGCGGTAAGTAACAACTCACATACAGGCTGAACAGCAGCGCCAGCCCGCCGTAAATCCACCAGCCCTGTGAAGCGGTCAGCGACAGCCCCTGTATCCCGATGGCAACCAGACCGCACAGTAAAATACCGATACCCGTTCCGCCGTAAACCGCGACACTCAGTGTCGGGCGGCGCAGTTTTGCCAGTGCATCATTTGTCCAGGCAGCAGCCAGAACCAGTGTCCAGCCACTCGCCCAGCCGATAAAAAACCGGGCAATACCATGCAATACTGCCCCGGAAATAACAGCGGACAGCAGCGTGATAATGACCGCGCCCCATAATCCTGTCCACAGCCGTAACTCAATGCCGCGCTTTGCCCGCATCGCATCAAAAGAGCCGGCAAAATAACCCAGATAGTTGCATGCCGCCACAATACTGGCTGTTGCCAGACTGAGCTGATGTTCATCAATCATCAGCGGCACCTGCGGTGTGAATGCAAAACGCCCGATCCCCATCGCCACAACCAGCGCGAGAAAGCCGCTGACAGCAATATGAAGGGCAGTTATTTGTCGGGATACAGGCGTTATCGGCATAGGAAATACAGCATGTTAATAAATTGTGATCCTGTTATAGCAAAACATCCTTTTAAAATACAATAATTGCTTCTGAAATTAAGTCTATTACTCACGCTTTTGTGCCATATCATTCAACTTAAAACATAACTCTGCCATAATGCACTATCTTTATTATCTGCGTTATCAGTGCCCGGGCGGGCACCGGGAGTGAAAGTATCATGGCGAATTCAACGGAAAGTCATACCTCTTCTTTAATTTCATTACAGGAAGCACTGGATAAGCTGCTTGCGACCCCTGCTGCGATCACCGGAACAGAAACAGTTGCACTGACTGATGCCGCCGGGCGGATAACCGCCGCACCTGTTATTTCCCCGATCAATGTCCCGCCGTTTGATAACTCCGCCATGGATGGTTACGGGCTGCGCCTGGCGGATTGGGACGGAAAAACGGTGCTGCCGGTTGCCGGTCGCGCACTTGCCGGAGTGCCGTTTAAAGGTGAATTACCGGCGGGACACTGTGTCCGTATCATGACCGGCGCACCTGTACCAGTGGGTGTTGATACCGTGGTGATGCAGGAAGAAGCGGTTGTTTCTGATGAGGGTATTACTTTCACCGCCGATATTACACGCGGGCAGAATATCCGCCTGACCGGGGAAGATATCACTCAGGGCAGTGAGGTTTTTCCGGCAGGTACCAAACTGGCTGCTGCGCAACTACCCATGATTGCCTCACTAGGCCTTGCTGAAATCCCTGTCATGCACAAACTGAAAGTGGCGGTATTTTCGACCGGTGACGAATTACAGGCTGTCGGTCAGCCACTGGGTGACGGACAGATTTATGATACCAACCGTTTTGCCGTCAGCCTGATGCTGGAAAAGCTCGGCTGTGATGTGATTGATTTGGGTGTGATCCCGGATGACCCGGCAGTGCTGCGCGATATCTTTGAAAAAGCAGATGCACTGGCTGATTTAGTGATAAGCAGCGGCGGCGTGTCTGTCGGCGAGGCTGATTACACCAAACAGATCCTCGATGACATCGGTAAAATCAATTTCTGGAAACTGGCGATCAAACCGGGCAAACCTTTTGCATTCGGGAAGCTGGATAATGCCTGGTTCTGCGGGCTGCCGGGTAACCCGGTTTCCACAACAGTAACCTTCTATGAGCTGGTGCAGCCGCTGATCGCACGGCTCTCCGGGTTCAGTCAGTGGCAGCCGCCGATGCGCATAAAAGCCATTGCAGCCACACCGCTGAAAAAATCTGCCGGTCGACTGGATTTCCAGCGAGGTATAGCGCAAGTCAATGCACAGGGGCAGTTAGAAGTGAGAACCACCGGAGACCAGGGTTCACATATCTTCAGTTCATTCAGCCTTGCAAACTGCTTTATTGTGCTGGAGCGCGAGCGTGGTGCAGTCAAAGCCGGCGAGATTGTCGACATTGAGTTTTTTAATCACTTAATGAAGAACGACTGATGACCGCTGAACTGAACAGCAACGAACTGAGTGACGAAGAAGCTCTGCGCTATAACCGGCAGATTGTGTTGCGCGGGTTTGATTTTGATGGTCAGGAAGCGCTGAAAGCCGGGCGTGTGCTGATAACCGGGTTGGGCGGTCTGGGCTGTGCTGCGGCACAATACCTCGCCGCTGCCGGTGTCGGGCATCTGACTTTGCTGGATTTTGATACGGTGTCGCTCTCCAATCTCCAGCGCCAGATTTTACATACTGATGACCGCATCGGTATGGCAAAGACAAAGTCTGCCGCTATTGCACTGAAAGCGGTTAATCCGCACTGTCAGACAGAAACGGTCACAAAACAGTTAGATGATGATGAACTGGCGCAGCTTGTTCAGTCACATCAGGTGGTACTGGATTGCACCGATAATGTGGCGGTCCGCGAACAACTGAACCGGGTGTGTCATCAATTGAAAGTGCCGCTGGTGTCCGGGGCGGCTATCCGTATGGAAGGTCAGATTGCGGTCTTTACCTGGCAGGAGGGCGAGCCGTGTTACCGCTGCCTGAGCCGGTTATTCGGGGAAAACAGTCTGACCTGTGTGGAGGCCGGGGTGATGGCGCCGCTGGTGGGGACAATCGGTACACTGGAAGCCATGGAGTGTATAAAACTGCTCACCGGCTACGGGCAGGTGAGCAGCGGAAAAGTGGTGCTGTTTGATGCCATGCGCATGCAATTTCGCACCATTAATCTTAAGCCTGATCCTCAGTGTGAGGTGTGTAGCCATAGCGGATAGTTTCCGGCTTATCCAGATGGATTTGTGTGACCGCCGGTTGTGTTTGCGCTATCACACGTCCGTCACGGACAGAATAATGCACCGGTACCTGGCGGCGTACGGCGTCAAACCCGTTTTCCGCAGGCAGGATAAGCAGGCTGGCGCGTTTTCCTTCCGCCACGCCGTAATCCTGTAAATTCAGAGTGCGCGCGCTGTATTCCGTGATCAGTTTCAGCCCGTCATTTATCTGACCATAACCCATCAGCTGA
>NZ_CBCPJD010000007.1:0-175195 GCF_965118875.1 Morganella psychrotolerans | reverse complement strand
TCACGCGTGCGCCCATGTCTTCGCGGTGTGCAAGAGCGGCGACTGTTTCCACAAAGCGCGACTGTTCATCATCAATTTCATCGCAATGCACATCGATTAAGCAGTCATATTTCTGTGCCAGCGCAAAGGTTTTATGTAGTGATTCCACGCCGTATTCGCGGGTGAATTCAAAGTGCGGAATCGCACCAGCAACATCAGCGCCCAAACGCAGTGCCTCTTCCAGCAGGGCTTCACCGTTCGGATAGGACATAATCCCTTCCTGCGGGAACGCCACAATCTGTAAATCAATCCACGGCGCGACTTCTTTTTTTACTTCCAGCATCGCTTTCAGTGCAGTCAGTGTGGCATCCGACACATCCACATGTGTACGGACATGCTGGATACCGTTGGCAATCTGCCATTTCAGCGTCTGCCATGCGCGGGTTTTCACATCATTATGTGTCAGCAGTGCTTTGCGCTCAGCCCAGCGTTCAATACCTTCAAACAGCGTGCCGGACTGGTTCCAGGAGGGCTGTCCGGCGGTTTGTGTGGTGTCCAGATGAATGTGCGGCTCCACAAACGGCGCGGTTGCCAGACCACCCTCTCCGTCCAGACTTTCCGGTAAAATTTCACCGGCAACCTGCGGGACAATAGCTTTAATTTTCTGATGTTCAATATCAATGCGCCATAAGCCATCATGCTCAGGCAGACGAATATTATGAATATATTTTATAGTTTGATTAAGCACGGGTCATCTCCGGATGGGTTGTGCGACGACGATTCAGTAACGGATTAAGCACAGCATAACTTAATGCGCCACCGATCACTGCATTTACCGGTACAATTCCCGGCAGCCAGTGTCCGGCAATAATCCCTGCCGCCATCGCCAGCAGAGCACTGATATTTACATCACGCATTTTGCTGCAATCATAGGTTGCGTAGCGGTGACGGTACATTAAGTAATCCGCAATAATAATCCCTCCGATGGGCGGGATCGCGGCGGAAAGGAATGTCAGCCAGCCGACAAAGTTATTATAGAGCCACAGTGCGCACAGTGTGCCGATAAGCCCGTTCACAATCGAGAGGGTCTTACTGGAAAGCCCGGTAATATTGGCAAATCCCAGACCGGATGCATAAAGTGCGTTGTCGTTAGTCGTCCAGATATTCAGTCCCAGCACAATAATGGCCGGTAACAGTAATCCCTGAGCAATCATCACATCAGAAATATCCGCCATTCCCAGGGATGCCGCGCCCGCTGCACCAAAGATAAACATCAGTGAGTTACCGAGGAAAAATGCGACAATCGCGACCAGTACCGCAATTTTCGGTTTGCGCCCGAAGCGGACAAAATCAGCGGTTAACGTGCCTGCGCTGACAAACGAACCGACCACCATGGCAAGTGCGAGATTAAAATCCAGCGGCTGCGCCGGGATGATATCGCGCAGAACACTCAGACCGCCCATGCCCGTTACCGCCAGATAAACTGAGTAACTGCCGAGAACCGCAATCGCCGGCACCGCTATCACCGAAAGCACTGTCAGTGCGGAGATCCCGAAGAATACGGTGATGGTCATCAGTACGCCGGAAATTCCGATAAGCCAGTTGATATCCCAGCCGGTTGCTTTACCGACCGGGATGGCAAACATCGCCACACCCACACCAAACCAGCCGATTTGTGTGCCGCCGAGTAAGAATGAAGGTAGCCAGGAGCCTTTAATACCGAAGGAGTAACGCGCGAGAAGATGAGTTGTGAGGCCGGTTTTGGAACCGATAAAACCAAGAAAAGCGGTGTAAATACCAAGAAGAAGATTACCGATAAGTACTGCGAGGAAGAAATCATTAAAACTGAGACCGGTACCGAGAGCACCTCCGGTCCACATACTGGCGGAAAAGAACGTTAATCCCAGCATTACAAAGGTTAATGCCAGACCGCCTTTCCGCGCGGATATGGGCACAGGCCCATGACTGTAATTTTTATCCCCGGACACAATTGCCTCCTGTTGCTTTTCTCAGACAAAAAAATCGGACGGATATTATAGTAGTGAAAAACAAAAGCAAACGTTTTCGTACACTCATTAACATAATTAACGGATTATTAATGCGACATATAATGTCGTCTCTTCATGTTCACACACAAGCCTTGCACACACGATTATCCCGAAAAGTGGTACATTTTATTTATTTAGATAATAATTTTCCCGATTTTATAGAATAAACACAAAAAGATATCATGGCACAATAATCAGCATTTGTTACTTTCTTAAGCAGAGTTTAATTAATCACACCAGAATAAGCTGGTTATTTTTTATTATGCATTGTAAGTTTTCATATGATTAATCCGGAAACGGTATTTTAATAAAATGAACGGGCATACTAAAAAGTATTTTCGTCAACACTACTGATATTATAAATACATCAGTTCATTCCTAAATGAACCAGCATGTTTAATATTTTCACTCACGCAGATCCGAATAGCCAGACCTGACACAGATACAAAGACTGTATTAAAAGTCATTGCAACAAAAAGAAAGAACACGTATAAACAGCACCACAATTAAATATAACGCATTGAAATAAATAAATAAATAATCATACCGACGCAATCAGAAGTAATAATTATTGCCAGAAAAAAACACGCTGATACACATACTCTTAATATAAAATACAGAAATTAATTTATTCTTATTACTTTGAACAGACTCATAATTACTGTCACAATAAAACATTACAATCTATCTGGTATTTTATAAAACAGTAGGTTACTGAAAATTAATAACGGACATTATTAAAATGAAACTGACGCCGCGTACGTTTACAGGGATTATTATCTGCGTTCTGCTTATCGTTACCGCGGTATGGTTTTTTTTACAACAACGCACAGTGCCTGTGGCGTTAATAACTACGCCGGTACGTACCGGGAATATTGAAAATACTGTCCTGGCGGCAGGTAAACTGGATGCCGTTGAACGGGTAAATGTAGGTGCGCAGGTTACCGGTCAGGTGAAAAACCTTAAAGTCAAAACAGGCGACCGGGTGACAAAAGATCAGTTGATTGCCGATATCGATGATTTACAACAGAAAAATAATCTGCGTAACGCAGAAGCGGCTCTCGATCAGGTCAAAGCAGAGAAAATAACCAAAGATGCGCAATTGCGCCAGGCAGAGTCAAAGTTTAAACGCCAGCGCAATATGTTGCGCGACGATGCCGGGTCACGGGAAGAATTTGAATCCGCAGAGACAGCCCTTGCCACTGCACAGGCGGACATATTGTCACTGAAATCCCGGATGGTGCAATCACAGATTGAGGTGGATAAGAAAAAACTGGAGCTGAGTTATACCCGCGTTACCGCGCCGATGGACGGTGTCGTGATCGCCGTGGTTACCCGCAGCGGACAGACAGTTAACGCCGAGCAGAGCGCACCGACTATCGTCAAAATTGCACAACTGGATACCATGACTGTCCACACACAAATATCCGAAGCCGATATCACCCGGGTATTTCCGGGACAAAAAGCCTGGTTTACTATTTTTTCCGAGCCTGACCGCCGCTATGAAGCAACACTGCGGATGGTCGAACCCGCACCGGATTCCGTACTGAAAGAGGATAACAGTAACAGCGGCGGTACAACCGGCAATGCATCCGTGTATTACAGCGCGTTACTGGATGTACCTAATCCGGAAAACCGGTTACGTATCGCCATGACAGCACAGGTTTCCCTGCTGATCAGTGAGGCAAAAAATGTCCTGCTGATCCCTGCCGCTGCCGTCACCACAACGGCGGATAACCGTCAGGAAGTGATGGTGATAAATGCATCCGGAATACCGGAACCGCGTGAGATATCCACCGGCATAACCAATAATATTGATATTCAGATCCTGTCCGGCTTACGGGAGGGTGAAGAAGTCGTGATACCACAGACGATAATGCCTGATACAGGAGATTCAAATCTGTGAGTGCACTGATTGAGTTACAGAATGTCTCCCGCCGCTACACCAACGGCGGGCAGGCGCTGACGGTGCTGGATAATATTTCACTGACGATTTCTGCCGGCGAATTTGTGGCAATAACCGGTTCGTCCGGTTCAGGAAAATCCACGCTGATGAATATCCTGGGCTGCCTTGATACCCCGGACAGCGGAAATTACCGACTCGGCGGACGTGATACCGCCCGCCTTTCCCCTGATGAGCTGGCATCCCTGCGCCGTGAGCATATCGGGTTTATTTTTCAGCGTTACCACCTGATGAATGACCTGACCGCTGCCGCCAATACCGAAATCCCGGCTATTTATGCAGGCAGCAACCGCAGTGAACGACGTGCGCGGGCGTTGGAATTACTCGCACGCCTCGGATTAGCGGGGCGTGAATATCATAAACCGGGTGAATTATCCGGTGGTCAGCAACAGAGAGTCTGTATAGCCCGGGCACTGATGAACGGCGGTGAAATTATTCTGGCAGATGAGCCGACCGGCGCACTGGACTCCGCCTCCGGTCAGGAAGTGCTGGCGATCCTCTCGGAACTGAACCAGCTCGGTCATACCATTGTCATGGTGACACATGATCCGCTTGTGGCACAGCATGCCCGGCGGATTATTGAACTGCACGACGGACAGATTGCCGCAGATAACGGACCGGATACTGCCGTCAGTACACCGCTCACCCCACGGATTGCGCCCCGGTCAAGCTTGCAACAACGCATGGCAGACAGCATCCGCGAATCCTTTATGATGGCGCTGAAATCCATGAATGCGCACCGTCAGCGCACTATTCTGACAATGACCGGAATTATTTTCGGCATATCCGCTGTCGTGACAGTTGTTGCTATCGGTGAAGGTGCTAAACAGAAGACATTGGAAAACATCCGCGGGTTGGGCTCAAATATTATTTCAGTCTCAGCGGGCATCGATTACACCAAAGAAAATGACAGCTATTTATTGCCTTCCGATATGCCAAAACTGGCAGCATTGTCTGGTGTGAGCAGTCTGTCACCGGAGGTAATCACAGATAACAATATGACATTTCGCGGGCGCTCAGTGCCGGTCAGAATCACCGGTGTCGACCATGAATATTTTCAGATATGGAATTTCCCTGTATTACAAGGCGGTGTATTTCGTGATGGCAGTAAAGCCTCGCAAGACATTGTTCTGGATGAAAATGCAGTTAACGCGCTATTCATCCCGGCAGGTATTCCTCCGGTCGGACAAATCGTATTTATCGGACCGGTTCCGGCACGGGTCATCGGAGTGGCAAAAAACACCCGGGATTACGGGTATGGTGATGTTAACGCCTGGATGCCTTATAACACGGTAATGCAGCGTATGACCGGCAAATCAACTATTTCCAATGTGGTTATACGCGCCCGGGATGATGCAAACACAGATGCCACAGCGGAAAGCATACGACAAACATTAATTTTACAGCATGGTAAAGAGGATTTCCGGATTTTCAATCTGGATAAATACCGCCGGAGTTATGAAAAAAGTGCGATGATCCTCAGTCTGCTTATCCTGTCTGTCGCCTCCGTTGCATTGATGATAGGCAGCCTGGGAGTAATGAATATAATGCTGGTCTCCGTCACAGAGCGCACCCATGAAATTGGTGTGCGCATGGCGGTGGGCGCCCGGCGGCGCGATATTATGCAGCAGTTTATGATTGAAGCCGTGCTGGTGTGTCTGATCGGCGGAGTGCTGGGTATTGCTCTGTCGCTCGTCATCAGCGGGATTTTTTCACGACCCGGGACTGAACTGACGGCGATTTATTCCTGGCAGGCCGCCGCGGTGGCGTTTCTCTGCTCGACCATCATCGGCATGATTTTCGGCTGGTTACCAGCACGTAAAGCCGCCGCCATGGATCCTGTTACTGCCCTGGCAGATGAATAAACCGTAAGGACAACGTCCGTGAAAAAAATAACACTATATCTCAGCATGTTACTTACTTCCGGTTGCGGAAACCTGCTCAACAGTAAATTCGAACCACCACAGATAACATATCCGGATCACTGGCAACAGGCAGAAAAAATCCACAATGTGGCAATATTTGACTGGCGTGAGTTTGCCGATCCGCAACTGGAGCAATGGTTACAACAGGTGACTGCCGCTAACAGTGATGTCGCCCTTGCCGTATTGCGGTTATACCGCGCACAGCTGGAAGCGGAACAGGCAGGACTGAACCTTTATCCTTCCCTCTCCACCTCCGCATCAACAAACATTGCACGAAATAAACCATTATCCGGTGCATCGGATCTGATAAAAACCGGGGAAGCACGTGCCACACTTAACGTCAGTTATGAAGTAGATTTATGGGGAAAATTAGCCCGTCAGCGGGATGTGGCCGGGTGGATGCAGCAAGCTTCAGAAGAGGATTTACGGGCAGCCAAGCTGATACTTACCCGCCGGGCTGCTGAAAATTACTGGCGTATTGCCCTGATTAATAAAAAAATTACTGACAGTGAACAGAGCCTGACATATATACGGGAAACACTGCGCCTGACTCAGTCCCGCTACCGGGCAGGGAGTATTGCCGGACTGGATGTTATTAATGCTCAGCAGAGTGTCCTGAATCAGGAAAACAACCTGCAGATACTGCGTCAGCAATATCAGTCTGTACTGAACGAACAATCCGTGTTGCTTAACGCACCTCCGGGAAAAATACTAACCAACCCGCAGAGTCTGCCGGATTCACCGCTGCCGGTTGTCAGCCCGGATGTGCCGGTTTCGGTACTGAGCCGCCGTCCGGATGTCCGGTTGGCAGAATTAAATCTACGGACAGCACTGGCTCGCGTCGACATTAAGCGGGCTGAATATTATCCGTCATTCAGCCTGACCGGCTCACTGGGCAGCAGCAGCGCCCGGCTTTTAGAATTTTTAAGTAATCCGCTGGCGATAATAAATGCCGTTCTGGACCTCCCGCTGACAGATTGGCAGAAACGCGAGCTTGAGATAAGCCTCGCGCGCAACAGCTATGAACAGCAGGTCGTGCAGTTCCGCCAGTCGCTGTATAAGGCGATGGCATCTGTGGATGATGCGCTTTCTCAGCGCCAATTACTGATATCACAGGAAACCCGGTTGCGTGAGCTGCTGCATCTGGCTCAAAAATCTGAGCGGATTAATGAGATGCGCTACCGCCACGGATCTGTGGCAATCACCGACTGGCTCACGGCACAAGATACCCGCCGCCGGGCTCAGCTGATGCTGGATGAGAACCGTTTTGAACAACTGAGCAATCTGATGGTGCTTTGGATGGAAACCGGGGGAGCGGTCTGACGTTATATGCCATGTGAATTATTGGTATTTTTGTCAAAAACAACTATTTTCATTGTTATTATTCCGTTCAACTTTTATTGCCAAATACAGGTAACTCAGATACTGTACGCCGCCTGCATTTACCCCAGCGTGTGGTGATGGTCCGCTTATCACTGACGTTTTAATAAAGTGCGCACGATGCAAACGCAAGGTGCGAGGTTTATTGAAAATAAATGCGGACTGAGAGTCACCCGCTGACTGTCAGAAATCAGTTTGTGCCCGGGCAGTGTTCCCGTGGCATGTTTCAGGCTATTGGGAAGGGCTGTAAAAATGCAACAGACAACTGTGCAGATGAAGCGCGTATTAACAACTCCCGCGCTGGTTTTTTTCGGGCTCGCTTATATGGTGCCCCTTGGTATATTCACAACCTACGGTCAGGTGACTGTACTCAGTGAAGGTCATTTACCGGTTGCTTATCTGGTAACATTGACCGCCGTTCTTTTTACCGCACTCAGTTATTGTAAAATGACCAGTACGCTGCCGCTTGCCGGCTCGGCGTATTCGTATGTCCAGAAAATTTTCGGCGGCAATACCGGATTTCTGGTGGGCTGGGCGCAATTGCTCGACTACCTGTTCCTGCCGATTATCAACTACATCGCCATCGGCATCTTTGTTCATGAAGCCCTGCCCTCCATCCCGATGGAATTGATCATTGTCTCAACCATTATTGTTGTCTCTGTTCTGAATATCCTCGGGATCAAACTGGTTACCTCGATGAACATGCTGATTATTATTATGCAGCTGCTGTTTATCGCCCTGTTCCTGTATCTCAGTTTCAGCACAACATTTACATTGGATAAAGAGGCATTGCTCGCCCCGCTGACCGTAATGTCAGACCAGGTATCCGGTCTGTTCGCCGGTGCGGCAGTGTTGTGTCTGGCGTTCCTCGGCTTTGATGCAATTTCCACCATGGCAGAAGAGACAAAAGATGCCAGACGTGCCCTGCCGAAAGCAATTCTCTACACCGTTTTTATTGCCGGAACACTGTTTGTTATTATCTCTTACTGCGCCCATCTGAGTTATCCGGCGTGGCGGGATTTCCTGCCGGATACGGATCTCGCCAGCATTCAGGTGATGGAAAAAGTGGGGGGTGCGCTGATGGCTTCCGCCTTTATTATCGCCTATGTGGTGGGTGTGTTTGCCTCAGCAATGACATCCCAGGCAAGCATTGTGCGGATTTTCTATGCGATGGGTCGCGAGGGGGTTCTGCCGCGTTCAGTCTTTGCCCGCCTTCATGCAAGATTTAATACCCCTGTGCTGTCTATCCTGTTTGTTGCCCTCGCCTCTCTGATGGCGCTGGTGCTCTCACTGAGCCTGGTGGCATCCATGATAAGTTTTGGCGCACTGATTGCATTTACCTTTGTAAACCTGTGTGTTATCAAACACTTTATTATTGACAGACAAGGTTCGCTCACCGCCGCGACTATCCTGCGCTGCCTGGTCGCCCCCGGGATCGGGGTATTGCTGACATTATGGTTATGGACAAGTCTGGATGCACAGGCACTGACTGTGGGTATTATCTGGCTGAGTATCGGCGTGGTTTACCTGGGTTTTATCACCCGCTTCTTTACCCGTCGCCCGCCGTCAATTACTGAAGAAGAAACACATTTAATTATCAGCTGACTTTGCTGATATAGCCAACGTCATTCAGGATGCTGCCTGAATGAATAAGGGTATAGGGATTGGAGATAATAATGAAAACTACTGCCGCTGATACTATTTATCACAACGGTTATATTTATACCGCGGATGCACAAAACCGTGTCGTTGAAGCTGTTGCAATTGCTGACGGTCGTATTCTTGCCTGTGGTGATAATAATGAGATGGCAGCCTTTCGCGGTGAACATACTCAGTTTACCGATCTTGACGGCAAAATGATGATGCCGGGAATTATTGATGGTCATATGCATCCGTTCTGGGGCGGTATCCAACTGTTTGGCTGCCACCTTAATTATGAATCGCTGACCATTAATGAGATCCTGACCCGCGTTCAGGCACATCTGGATAATGATCCGCGCACCGGTAACAATGACTGGCTGAAAATTACCGCCTGGCTGCGTCAGGGTATGTTACCAGCGGGTATCGATATGTTCCGCGAAGATATGGATACACTCAATACTAACCGCCCGGTCGTGCTCTTCTCCAATGACTGTCACACCCTGCTGGCAAACAGTCGTGCGCTCGAATTACTGGACATAACCAAAGAAACCCCTGTTCCGGGTGATGGTAAAATTGGTAAACATGCCAATGGTGAACTCAACGGGATCCTCGAAGATGCCCCTGCGATGCGTGCTGCAGACAGCATTCCGTCGATTCAGGCAGACCGCGCCGTTGATGTTGCCCGTCTGGTACAAAAAGTGCTGAATGAACAGGGTGTTACCATGGTAATGGATGCGCGGGTTGCCGACATACAGCTCGATGCCTTCCTCGCTCTGCAACAACAGGGTAAACTGACGCTGCGTGTTCAGGCCGCGCGTGAAATTACACCTGATGACGCGCCTGATGTCGCCTCTGTGCCACAGGCGGTGAATAATGCCGTCGCATTTGCACAGCGTTATCATCAGGCACAATGGGGACCAGAGCCCGGAATTGCAGTCAATAATATCAAAATGTTTGTCGACGGCGTATTACAGTTCCCGACCATGACGGCATCCTTGCTGAAACCTTACCGCACCAACCACGGCACGGCGGCACAGCCGGACTGGCGCGAAACAAAAAACCACGGTGACCTTTATTTCACCGCGGATATTATTGACGCCCTGCTCGAACGCATTGCGGCGGCAGGTTATGATCCACACCTGCACACTGTCGGTGAAGGTGCTGTCAATATGGTGCTGAACGGTATCGAAAAAATGCGTGCCGCGCATCCGGGTAAAGATATCCGTCCGGGACTGGCACACAATGAACTGGTGGATGCGGGGGATTATGCACGCTTTGCAAAACTCAACACTATCGCCTGTCTCTCTTTCCAGTGGGCTGCACCAACCGCCGAACTGGCAGAATTCACCCGCAATATGATCGGTGATACCCGTTTTCAGCAACTGGAGCCGATAGCCAAATTTATTGATTCCGGTGCGGTTGTAGCCTTCGGCAGTGACTGGCCGATTGATGATTTTAATGAATGGTTTGACCTGAAAGTTGCGGTCACCCGCCGTGGTCACCCGGTAAACGGTCAGCCTGCACAGCGCCTGGATACTGATCGCAATTTAACGGTCACTGAAGTCTTACGTGCGGCAACGATTGATTCCGCTTATGCCCAGCACAGGGAAGATATCCTCGGCTCCCTGGAACCGGGTAAACTGGCAGATATGATTGTGCTGGATCGCAATGTTTTTCAGATACCGGCTGACGATATTGCGGATGTGAAAGTACTGCGAACTATTGTCGGCGGTAAA
Source organism: Morganella psychrotolerans (assembly GCF_965118875.1). Classification (GTDB taxonomy): domain Bacteria; phylum Pseudomonadota; class Gammaproteobacteria; order Enterobacterales; family Enterobacteriaceae; genus Morganella; species Morganella psychrotolerans_C. Next base: position 164,523 of record NZ_CBCPJD010000007.1, on the reverse strand, counting down.
ACCGTTCACCTTACAAATTAATTATTCTGAATTAATTTATGTAATAATACTTAACAAATAAAACCTCATGACAACCATGAGGTTTTATTTTTTTGTTTCTGCCGGAAATGCGATACCACCCGAAAAAAAAGGATTCAAAGAAATATTCATATTATTAAAATTGCTATTGTTTTATCAATCCCTGATAATTTCAGTTCAATAAGATAACAACGGATATAGCGGGGCTGTGATGCCATTATTAGCTGCAATACTTTATTTAATTCCTGCCATTTATTTTGCAATCCATGCAGTAAAAAATCGGCAAAATCATTACTGGTTATTTATTTTATTTGTATTTCCCGTTGTCGGTAGTATTACTTACGCACTCTCCGTCTGGCTTCCTGAATTTCGTCATACCCGCCATGCCAACCGTCTGGAGTCAAAAATAAAATCGGTCTTAAATCCGGATAAAGATATCAGGGAAGCACAACGTCAGTATGATATTGCACCAACAACCGAACATTGTCTGATGCTGGCAGATGCCTATGCTGACAAAGAGCGGCATCAGGACGCAGCACATTATTTTAATGAATCATTACAAGGGCATAACCAGTCTTCACCGGATATTTTGTTACGCTATGCAGATACTCTGTTTAACATGGAAGACTACTCACGTTGTAAAGAAACACTGGACACTCTGACAGAGAGTAATCCCGGATTTATTTCTGCCACCGGACATTTATTATATGCCCGCACATTAGCAAAATCAGGCAAAAATGATGAAGCTGACGAAGAATTTAAATCACTTATGGCATATCAGGATCGCATTGAAATTAAAATGAGCTATGCTTCTTTTCTTATTGATAATAATCGTAATAACGAAGCACTCCTGCTTCTTGAACAGGTATTAACAACCTATAATTTAATGCCGAAATCAGCACAACGATTTAACAGACAATGGAAAGAAAAAGCCACTGTATTAAAGCAACAGATAACCCAATAATGTGTACTCTGTTACTCAATTCGGGATATCTTCAGGTAACAAGCGAAGACAGACGGGGTGCATACATCAGTATGTGACCCGGCTGACTGAACGCAGCCAACGCACCTGTAGTTTGAATGAATAAGGGTATATACCCAACGTCATTCAAGATACAGGAAGGCGGCAAGGGAAGACAGACGGGGTGCATACATCAGTATGTGACCCGACTGGCTGAACGCAGCCAACGCACCTGTAGTTTGAATGAATAAGGGTATATACCCAACGTCATTCAAGATACAGGAAGGCGGCAAGGGAAGACAGACGGGGAGCATACATCAGTATGTGACCCGACTGGCTGAACGCAGCCAACGCACCTGTAGTTTGAATGAATAAGGGTATAATCAGTGTGTGATAGCCAACGTGTGGAGCACCGGCTGATAACCTTCCTGCTCATACAATCGCATTGCACCTTTATTTTCCGGCAGAACGGATAATTCAAGATGCGTATGCCCCTGTGCTTTTGACCAGGCTTTTACCGCACTCAGTAATGCCTTACCCGTACCCTGCCCGCGGACAGTCGGATCAACAACAATATCAAATATATAGCCGAAATGACGGGGGCGCACACATGTATATACCGGTGTTTCCTTAGTCTGTGCGATAACAAACCCGGCTATTTTCCCGTTCTGCTCTGCCACCAGCAAATGAAATTTTTCATCTGTTACCGCATTTTCAATAAATTCGGGGGCCTGCTCAGCCGGCAACCAGCGCTCCGGCTGAAAAGCGGCCATCTCTGTAAATAATTGCTGATAAAGCTCCGCAATACAACCGATATCACTCAACTGCGCAGAACGGATATTCATCGTTCTTCTCCGGTTAATCGTACGTTTTGACAGATGGTGCGTCATAATCACGGAAACGGCGGATCAGATTTTGTGCATCAGTGTCCACAATCGCCATGTGGCGGTATTTGTCCTGCATAAACTGCTCATCAGCCATGGTATTAATCATGGTCAGCAGCGGATCATAATAGTGATTAATATTCATCAGCCCGACCGGTTTCTGATGCAGACCAATCTGGCTCCAGGTAAAAACTTCCGCAAACTCTTCCAGCGTACCGAACCCGCCCGGCAAGGCAACAAAACCATCGGCCAGCTCAATCATTTTACTCTTTCGCTCATGCATTGTGCCGACACGATAAAGTTCAGTCAGATTTTTGTGAGCAATCTCCCGGCCTTCCAGTAATGACGGGATCACACCGATGACCTTCCCGCCTGCGCTGAGTACGGTATCCGCAATCGTTCCCATGATCCCCACACTGGCGCCACCGTAAACCAGCGTAATCCCCTGCTCAACCAGCACTTCAGCAAACTTTACAGCTTCACGACGGTAGATATCCGTGGCACCAATACTTGATCCGCAATATACCGCTATTTGTTTTATCTCACGCATATTCACCCCGTTATACTCAATCTTAATAAAAAAACAGGCATAATTATACGCAGACCCGCTGACGATAGCACTCACCAGATTCAGGTATATCACGCCCCTTTTTCCGGGATATAACGTTTTACAGAGAAACCGTCTGAAAGATTTTTTTGTCTCAGTTATCGTTTGCTATCCGTAATCAGCCCCGGTAAGATTGAATGACACTTTCTGTGTCATTATCCGCTTTTTTTCTTATTGCTCCCGAGGTTTTCATGTCTGCGTCTCCCCGTCAGCACGGTGGTTCTCCGTGGTTACCCATTGGCTTATTACTGCTGTCCATGGTTTCTATTCAGAGTGGTGCGTCGCTGGCAAAAACGCTCTTTCCGGTGATTGGTGCCCCGGGAGTTACCGCTCTGCGCCTGCTGTTAGGGACGGCCATCTTATTTATTATTTTTAAACCCTGGCGGCTCAGTTTTACGCGGGCATCGGTTCTGCCTATATTAGGCTACGGGATTTCTCTCGGGATAATGAATTATCTTTTTTACCTGGCGCTGACCACCATTCCGCTGGGAATTGCCGTCGCACTGGAATTTACCGGACCACTGGCGGTTGCGATGTTTGGCGCCCGCCGGCCGGCTGATTTTTTCTGGATTGTGCTGGTGATAACCGGGCTGGCTTTTTTATTACCTATAGGCGATCAATTGGGGCAACTTGAGCAACTCGACCCTGTCGGGATGCTTTACGCGCTGGGCGCAGGTGCCGGCTGGGCGCTCTATATTATCTTCGGACAGCGCGCCGGAAAATTCTATGGTGCTGCCACGGTTTCACTGGGTTCCCTTATCGCAGCACTTATTTTTTTCCCGCTCGGGGCATTGAACAGTGATATCAGTGTGATGTTCAGCTGGGCGGTACTGCCGCTGGGGCTGGCGATCGCCATTTTGTCGACGGCTTTTCCGTATTCGCTGGAGATGGTTGCATTAACCCGGCTGCCGACCCGGACATTCGGGACATTAATGAGCCTGGAGCCGGTTGTGGGTGCTATGGTTGGTATTACATTTTTGCATGAGCATCTGACCTTTACACAATGGCTGGCGCTGACCTGCATCGTTATTGCCTCTATGGGGGCCGCACTTACTATCAAACCAAAATCCAAAATCAAAAAAATAAAATAATCATCTCTCCGTATTATATACCCAACGTCATTCAGGATGCAGGCAGGCGGCAAGGGAAAACAGACGGGGAGCATACATAAGTATGTGACCCGCCTATTGATTCTATAGATTTAATCGATTTTAACTATTACCAGCACTGCTCTATAGTTACCCCATCAAAGCAAACGCGCTTGCGTATTTACTTACATAAAGAAGAAATAAGGGGAACAATAATGAGCACCGCTAAATTAGTAAAAAACACTGCTTCTCACTTAGTGTACACCCGTAACGATGTCGCTGATGACGTAAAACAAGCCACTATTGATGAACTGAATCATCAGGTTATCCAGTTTATTGACTTGTCACTGATGACCAAACAGGCACACTGGAATCTGCGTGGCCGGAATTTTATTGCTGTCCATGAAATGCTTGACGGCATGCGCGACACGCTGAACAGCCATCTTGATACCTTTGCTGAGCGTGCGGTACAGCTCGGTGGCATTGCACTGGGAACATCACAGGCAATCAGTCAGGCGGGAACATTACCGGCATATCCGACGGATATTCATTCCGTTCAGGATCATCTTAAAGCACTGGCTGACCGCTACGCTATCGTCGCCAATGACATCCGCGGTGCTGTCAGCCGGGTTGAAGATGAAAATACCGCAGATATGTTTACAGCAGCCTCGCGGGATCTTGACCAATATCTGTGGTTTATCGAAGCAAATATCGAGTAATACTGAAAATTGTGTTGTACAGACCAGGAAATCCGCATAAACAAATGAACATGTAATGAGTGTTTATGTGTCGAAATAATAAAAAAAGTAAGACATTGTGAGTCAATCCTACCCTTTATACCGCCTCCGGGCGGTTTTTTTTATTTTCCGGCTGAATCGTTTCGGAAATTATCTATCCAGCCAGATTTTTATCAGAAAGTGCATTTATTCTCTTATATCCTTTATTTACTTTCTCTATTCAATTCTGTTTCACAGACAAAATGATAAAAAAAAACACCTGACTGTGTATAAAAAGAGCAAGATCTATCCGGAATGATTTTTTTATACCGGGGTGATGCCGCACTGAGAATGTATTAAATGTATCTCTTTTATATTTTTGAGATCTTCATCACCATGTACCTGATTATTTTTTAACCTTAACGATAATTTATATTGCGTTCATTATTTATTTCTTATTTTCATTCTTAATGCTAAATCATGAGATAAATCAATATTCCAAAAACCATGTAATATGAAAAATTATTGGATTAATTCATTTTCGTTAAAAATCATAATAATAGTTTTATCACCAGGCATCATAGTGAAACATGGAATTATATATCGCAGGTTAAATAATTTATGATAATGAGTAGATAAACGTATTTCAAAAAACAAAAAACACTCATAAACTCAAAAAAGGTTCATGTTAGAGATAAGATATATTAAACATCATCTTCGTCAGAGTGAACCTCAATGAAATTAAATTAAAAAAACAAGAATAAACTTGGGTAACCAGTCAGATAAATAACCTGAGGCTTGTTTTTATTTAAAAACAAAAATAACAAGCAACAATACTAGGTAATAGTGAGTCGTTATATCGGTAAAAATACGTTAAATACAGAATCGTTTATATACTTTATTTTATATAACCAATAATATTATAAGGAAGTAAGAATGAAAAAATTAATTATTGCATCTGCTGTTGTCGCTGCCTTTGGGTTCTCAATGGCAAATGCTGCATCAACAGGCGTCGGTGGCGGACAGGTTGATTTCTTTGGTAAAGTAACAGACGTATCATGCACTATTTCCGTTGATGGTCAGCAAAGTGATGCCAATGTCCGTCTGGCGCCGGTTTCACTGGCTGAAGTCAGAGCTGCGGGTGCGCATACTTACCTGAAAGCAAAACCTTTTGTTATCGACGTATCAAACTGCCTGGCGGTAGATCAATCGGTTATTACCGCAGGTACAGCAATAACTGCAGACAAACTGGGTATCAACTGGATCGGTGGTAACCTGTTACAAAATGCGGCCGGCGCACAGGCTGGTTACCTGGCTAACACCGATGTTACCGGTGCAAAAGATATTCAGTTAGCGCTGTCTGCTAATACAAGTCTTAACGGTAAAATAATTCCCGGTGCAATCGCACAACGAAAAGTAACGCCTGTTGTTGATTTAGTCAGAAACAGCGCACAATTCACATACTATGTTGGCTATGCAACTGCAACACCCGCATCTGTAACAACAGGTGCTGTACACAGTTATGCCACTTATGAAGTTGTTTACAATTAATATTTAAGTCGTCTGGAATACTCTTTGTTTTTTTTTCGGGTGGTGTGGACCGCGCCACCTGATTCCGGAGCTAAAATGAAAAAATATTTATTTTTAACCTTGTTTTTTATTAGTTTATTTACTTCGGCCGATAATATTATTGTTAATGGCACGCGTTTTGTTTATCCGGAAAGTGAAAAAGAGATTACCATACAAATAAGCAATTTAGCTGACCGTCCGGCAATTGCACAAATATGGCTTGATACCGGAGACTCAACAGTTCTTCCTGAAAATATCACTACACCATTTCAAATTACCCCGCCTATTTCCCGTATCAATGCAAAGGGCGGGCAAACATTAAGAATAAAATTGATTGATAAAACGGGCATTGCAACCGACAGAGAAACACTGTGGTGGCTTAATATACTGGATATCCCGCCCATTAATAAGGAAGCCATGAACGACGGTAAAAATTTATTACAGCTGGCGATACGATCCAGATTTAAATTATTTTACCGACCAACGGGTCTTGGTAACCGGGATCGTGCAACAGAACAATTAACCTTTCTGGCAAAAGGTAATGCAATAGAGATAAACAATACATCGCCATTTCATATTACAGTGACAGCAATCACTTTATCCGATAAAAAACAACTTATTAAAAAATCATTTATGCTGTTACCAAAAAACCGGACAGAAATACCAGTAAATAAATCAGTAAAACGCGGAGACAAACTCTTTATCAGTAATATTAACGATTACGGTTCCGATCTTACCTTTAACGCAACTTTAGAATAGATACTAATTCAACATGTTAAATATAAGTATAAAAACCATAATAATTGATTACTTTATAAAGCCTTCTGCCGGAATTTTACTTGTGTCTTCTGCTGCCTGGTGTGAAGAAAATACAGATTATGAGTTTGAGAGCGGATTTATTGTCGGCTCAAAAGAGAACGCTGACCTTAGCCGGTTCAGTGTTTCAGCTGTTTCTGAAGGAACCTATTCCATTGATGTTTACACCAATGATAAATGGCAGGGTCGTCATGATGTGCAGGTGAAAGAAATAGCAAAAGACCGTCTTGGTGTCTGTTATTCAGAAAAAATGCTTTATGCCTTCGGGATTAATGCAGAAAAACTGAATTCCGGTGCTCAATCGGATGAAAACACTTGTCTGCCGCTCAATGAATGGAACAGTTCCCCGCTGGTTATTGACAGTTTAAAAGCCAGTACTCTGCAATTATTTATCACTATTCCGCAAATTTACCTGCTTAATACCGGCAGTTATATCTCTGCAGACAGTTGGGATCACGGCATTACTGCTCTTAATGTTTCCTATATGAGCAACTATTATCACAGCAGGCAGACCGACTATGGCAGCAATGATGATGATACATTTTATCTGACCACCAATGCAGGATTGTCGTTTAAAGGCTGGTTACTGAAACAGGAAGGTAACTACAGCTGGCAGCGCAACGGAAGAAAAGGCTGGAAAAGCAATCAGACTTATTTACAGCGTCCTGTACCGGTCATTAATTCTAAATTTACCGCCGGCCAGTTTGCCACCGAAGGGGAAATTCTGGAAAGCGTGCGGTTGCGCGGACTTAAATTAACCACCGACGGCAATATGTATCCTGACGGCACCACAAATTTTGCCCCGTTAATTCGCGGGATAGCGCAGAGTAATGCCCTGGTAACTGTCCGCCAGGTCGGACTTGTCATTTATCAGACCTCTGTCCCTGCCGGTCCGTTTGAATTAACCGATATTAACCCATCCGGTTATGGTAATGATCTGGAAGTGACCATCAAAGAAGCCGATGGCAGTGAAAGTACATTTTCGGTTCCTTATACGTCATCCAATAAATTAGTCCGGCCCGGCTTCTTTCGTTATGACATCAATGCCGGTAAAGCGGATTATGACGGAATAAGTTATCAGCCGAATATCATGCAGGGCTCATTACAGTACGGGCTGAATAACTTCCTGACCCTCTATTCCGGCGCTAATATCTCTGAAGATTACTATGCCTGGCTTGCCGGAACCGGTCTTAATACCCCTGTTGGTACTTTTTCGCTCGATGCCACTCATACGCGGACAGAGTTTAAATACAACACCGCTCAGGGTGAAAACTATCAGTTTTCATTCAGCCAAATTTATCCGGGCACAAATACCAACCTGTATTTATCTTATTACCGCCGCTCCGGACGCGATTATTACTCAGTAAATGATGCGATATACAGTATTAATGCTGATATACATAATGACTTTACCGGTAATTACCGCGAAAAACAGGGATTCATTTATTCCGTCAACCAATCTTTTGCAGAAAATTTCGGCAGTCTGTATCTGACCGGACGAATATCTGATTATTGGGACAGTGACCGGCAGGATAAGCAATATCAGCTCAGTTATAACAACAGCCTTGAAAAATTATCCTATTCCGTCGGTTTTATGCGCACCTATTCTGATGATCGTGAAAAAGGCTATAACGACAGTATTAACCTCAATTTAAACTATCCGCTGTCATTCGGTGACGGGTATCGCGCAACCATGTCATCAAACACATGGATTGATAATAAACGGTTCGGTTCATCACAAATCGGGGTCAACGGTGCTTTGGATGCCGGAAATACACTGACTTATGGTGTCAGTGCCACGGCGATGAAAGACAGTAACTATGCGGCGTCGGTCAACGGAGGCTATCGCAATTCAATTTCTAATCTTAACGCTAACTACAGCTACGGAAGAAAATACAGTCAATTCGGTATGGGAGCCAGCGGCTCAGTGGTGGCACACTCCGGCGGAATAACTTTCACACCTGAAATTTCCGGCACAATGGTTCTGGCCGAAGCTGAAAATGCACAGGGTGCATCATTACTGGGATTCCCTGCCAGCCGGTTTGATAAGAGCGGCTATGTCCTGATGCCATATGTCAGGCCATACCGTGTCAATAAAATTGAAATTGATCCCAAAGGCAGCTCTGAAGACATCGCATTCCAAAATACCTCTGCTGACATTGCCCCTTATGAGGGGGCGATCGTTAAAGTAAAATTCGGCACAAAAATCGAAAAAAACATCATGTATATTGTCCGGCGAACAGACGGACGACCGCTTCCTTTCGGCACAGAAGTTACTGATCTTAAAGGAAACGCTATTGGCGTGGTCTCACAGGGAAGTGTGGTTCTTATCAATGATGAAAAGGCAACGCAAGGGGTTGTCCGTCTGGAAAATGAAACCTGTACCTTCCCGCTGGATCTCAGCAAAAGGCAGAACACACTATGTCAATAAAACATCATAATATTCACTACGCCGCACTGGCGCTTCTGTTTACCGGCAGCAGTGCTTATGCCGAATGCATTCGTGACGACACGGTTCCGGCAGAAATGATTGATATGGTTTTTGGCCGGGTGGTTGTCCGCCCGGATCTCCCTGTCGGCTCCGTGATAAAAGAAAGATCATGGACTATGCCGCAGACCGGGAAATATTGGGCACGCTGCCGGGGCGGAACTATTCTGGATGCGATTATTATCTCTCCCGGTACAGAAGGGGCGAATAAAGTCTTTTCCACCAATATTTCAGGGATAGGGCTCCGCTTCACCCGTAAAGGACAGGTCGGTATGACCTACCCGGATACTTACCGCGTTCCGGGAAGTGCTGACAGCTTACAACAGGCCTATCTCGGCGGGTCTGACTTTACCGTCGAAATCATCAAAACAGCCCTGAAAACAGGCTCGGGAACTATCGCTCAGGGGGAATATACCCGGTATGGTTATAAACCAAACAGCGGTACTACACCTGCCATTATCAGTTTTCTGAGTGCTGAAGCTATCACGATTGTTTCCCCGTCATGTTTAGTGACTTCGGGAAATAATCAGGATGTCTATCTTCCGCCGGCCAAATACACCTCATTCTCGGGAAAAGGAACAACAGTTGGTGAAAAACCCTTTTTTATTAAGCTGTTATGCAGCGGAGGTATTGATGATAAAGGATACAGTAATATTAATATCACATTTGACGCTGACCTTGCACCGGATACGGAGAACAACCGTGGTGTGCTGAAAAACAAGCTGATCGGCGATAATTCAGCAAAAGGAGTGGGTATCCAGGTACTGGACACAAGCAATATTCCGCTGCTCATGAAACACCCTTACCTTATCGGTAAACTGGCCAGCTTGCAGGAAGTTGAATACAACCTAAATTATATTGCCCGATATTATCAGCATGGTAATTCAATTTCTCCGGGCGATGTACAGGCTAAAATGATCTTCAATATTACCTACGATTAATACCGTACGCAGGATAATACCAGACAACGGATGTCCGCTTTTATGTCTCTAATCAATCTCCGGGCGCACAATCGGAAAGACCGGCAAGGCATTGAGTAACCGGCTGCCATAGCGTTTCGTCAGCAAGCGTTTATCATAAATCACCACATCACCATGGCACTGATTACTGCGGATAAGCCGCCCGACCTGCTGGATCAGTGTGAAAGACGCACTCGGCAGACTTTGTACTTCAAACGGATAGCGGTTCAGGGACTTCAGCCACTCATTTTCTGTAATAATCACAGGGTTGGTTACCGGGGGAAATGCAATTTTATGAATGTGCACCTGTGTCAGATAATCCCCTTTCAGATCAAGTCCTTCAGCAAAAGAGTGCAGACCAATTAACACACTGTCCTGCCCGTCACGTATCCGCTGACAGTGCGTTTCCACCAGCCGGTAGCGGGGTTGATCGCCCTGAACCAGCAATTGCAGCCGCAGATCCGTCACATGAGTCAGAAAAAGATCCATTGCCCGCTGGCTGTTGAACAAAACCAGCATGCCACGGTGCTCTCCGGACTCAATCTGCCTGCGGAAATAACGCGCCATCTCTCCAATATGTGCCGCTTCATCTGTCAGTGTCGGCTCGTACTGCATCTGCGGAATAACCAAACGCCCCTGGCGACAGTGATCAAATGGCGATCCGAGGGAAACAAAGCGATCATCGGCTTTTTCACTCAGCCCGGTCATTTCCTGAAGGCGGCTGAAACTGTTAAGGGAGCGGAGTGTGGCGGATGTAACGACAATATGTGGCACATTGCGCCACAACAACTGCCCGAGCTGTTCACTGACACGGATCCCCGCACAGTGAAACCACAGGTGTGACTGGTTTTTTTCATAGCGACGGCTGAGCCATTTCGAGACCGGCGCATGAGAAATTTCCGACATTGCCGCCTGACGCCACAATTTGCGCATATTTTCCAGCGCACCCAGCATTTTTCCGCCCGTCAGAATGGCTTTGTGCAGACGCACGATATCCTGTTTTGCCGTCTGTTCATTCAGGTCGCTGAGAATAGCCTCGACCATACAGTGCAGGGCATCCGTCTGTTTTGATAACTGCTGAGCGGCATTCATCAGCGGCTCAGGCAGTTCCCCGAGCGGGAAAAGATAGTGCGGATCGGCCGCACGTTCAGGTAACAGTGCCTGTGTGTACATCGCCACATCGCGGTACGTATCCAGCATAACGTCAAGATGCTTTTGCAGGCGCGCACTGTCTGCCAGTTTCGGCGGTTTTACCGGGCGGAACTGCTGAATATACTGCGTAACAAACTTAGCCAGATTATCAAGCTGCGCCTGAAGTGAAGTAAGCGTGATATCCGCTTCCACTTCCAGTGTATCGCGGGCAACATCGGCAATATGGTGACCTTCATCCAGCACCAGCAGCAATTTTTTGCTTTCCGGCAGGACGGATTCATTCTCCATCGCCGCCATGACCAGCGCATGGTTAGCGACCACCACATCGACAGTGTCTATTTCACGCCGCGCCAGAAAGAACGGGCAGCGTGTATAAAACTGACAGTTACGTCCGAGGCAACTGAGCTTATCGGTACTGATTTTGCGCCATAAACTGTCCGCGATGGACTTTTTATGATGATCCCGCAGACCGTCCCAGCCGAATGACGTGAAATCATTCTGTAACTGCCGCACCGTATCTCGCTCAGACGCGGTTGCCACATCGGCTTTATCTTCCAGAAGCAGCATCAAATCAATCTGCTCACCCTCCGCAGCACCAATCACCGCCATATTGCGCGGGCAGACATAGCGCCCGCGTCCGAATGCGCCGGTAAATTTCAGATCAGGGATAATTTTTGCCAGCAACGGTAAATCTTTGCTGTAAATTTGATCCTGCAATGCCACATTTGCGGTACTTATCACCAGTAATTTTTGCTGTTCACGCGCCACTGCAATGCCGGGGATAAGATATGACAATGTTTTCCCCACACCGGTCGGTGCTTCAATTACCAGATGACGCCCTTCATCACCTGCCATCGTCCGCGCCACTTCCGCGATCATATCCCGCTGCGGCGCACGCGGAACAAAGCCGTCAATCTGCTCCGCCAAGGCTTTATACCAGGCGCTGATTTGTTGTTTGACAGTGGCGGAGAGGGGCATCAGAAAACCTATGGATAAATAAACAGGGGGCTATTGTTTCACACTACAGCAAAAAAATCAGCACCGGTAAAAACAGCCCTGATGAAAAACAGCCCATTTTCAGCATACGGCTTCGTCAAAAGTTTGTTACAATTGTTCAACATACTGTCTGTATTCTGCCGGCTTACCGGCTCAGCCCGATAACTGTAAAAAGCCTCTATGAAGAAATTATTGATTATTTTCATTTTTATTTTTGCCTTCGGCTCCCTCGGCGGCGTTTTTCTTGCCGGGATGAACATGTATAATCGTTCAGTTGCCCCTGATTCTCCATCCACGGCGCAGGAACCCGCCACCCGCGAAACACGGTAGCCGTCTGCGCCATGCTAACGAGGTTAATTCCGATGTACAGAGACTATTTTGTTACTCCGGACTGGCTGCACACACATCTGCATGACGACAATCTTGTCGTTCTCGATGTGAGCAAAGCGCCACCCGCACAACCCGCAGATTGTTATCAGCTATGGCTTGAGCACCATATTCCGGGCGCACACTATTTTGATCAGGATAAAGTGGCTGATACCGCGTCCCCGCTGCCGCACATGCTGCCGTCGCCGGAAATGTTCGCGCAGGCCGCAGGCAATCTGGGTATTGATAACGATACCACGGTGATTATTTATGATCAGGGCAATCTTTTTTCAGCTCCCCGCGCCTGGTGGACACTGAAAACCTTTGGTGTCAAAAATCTACGGATTCTTCAGAGCGGATTAAACGGCTGGATAAATGCCGGTTATGCCACAGAAAGCGGTGAAACCGCACACCCGGTACCGAAAATATTTTCGCCGGAATTTCAGCGCCACAATGCGGTAAATAAAGATGATGTGCTGCTTGCCATTACCGACCCGGAAATTCAGATTGTCGATGCCCGTTCAGCTGATCGTTTTCAGGCACTGACGCCGGATCCGCGTCCCGGTGTCCGTGCGGGTCATATCCCGGGCAGTTGTAATGTACCGTGGAATACACTGGTGGAAAACGGGATGTACAAAACCCCGACACAGATTCAGCAGCTATTCCGTGACGCCGGAGTGGATTTAAGCAAATATCTCGTGGTCTCCTGCGGCTCCGGTATGACTGCCGCTGTTTTGCTTCTCGCACTGACACTCATTGGCCATCAGAATGTCCGTCTGTATGACGGTTCATGGGCTGAATGGGGTGGCTCAGATATTCTGCCGATCGAGCCGTAATTTACTTATCTGTCTTATTCCCGGCGAACCTGCAATTTGAATCAATAAAGGTCTATGCCCAACGTCATTCAGGATGCAGGCAGGCGGCAAGGGAAGCCAGATGGGGAGCATACATCAGTATGTGACCCGGCTGGCTGAGCGTAGCCAACGAACCTGCAGTTTGAATCAATAAGGGTAGTATACCCAACGTCATTCAGGATGCAGGCAGGCGGCAAGGGAAGATAGACGGGGAGCATACATCAGTATGTGACCCGGCTGGCTGAGCGTAGCCAACGAACCTGCAGTTTGAATCAATAAGGGTAGTATACCCAACGTCATTCAGGATGCAGGCAGGCGGCAAGGAAAGATAGATGGGGAGCATACATCAGTATGTGACCCGGCTGGCTGAGCGTAGCCAACGAACCTGCAGTTTGAATCAATAAGGGTAGTATACCCAACGTCATTCAGGATGCAGGCAGGCGGCAAGGGAAGATAGATGGGGAGCATACATCAGTATGTGACCCGGCTGGCTGAGCGTAGCCAACGAACCTGCAGTTTGAATGAATAAGGGTATAAAAATGCCGGAGCAGCTGTCTGCCCCGGCATACTTAACGTCTTACTGCTTTTTGCTGTGGTATCAGCCCATAACTATGATTTAACCGGCTATCATTCAGCCGACAAATTTACCTGCCAGAAATAACACCACCATGGCACCGATAACGGCCACGACAAAACTACCGAAATTAAACCCGTCTACACGCCCTTTGCCGAAAAAGACACTGATATATCCCCCGACTACAGAGCCGGCAACCCCTAATATGATTGTCATAATAAAACCGATATTATAGGTTCCGGGCATAACCCATTTAGCCAGTACCCCTGCAATCAGACCAAAGATAATCCAGGACAGAAAATTCATTAGTACCTCCAGCTGTATGTATATAGACGGATTCAGAAAACGTTGTGTCTCAGTTAATTGTAGCTTATCTGTTAATTAAAGTGCGATACACAGTAAAATGCAAATTTTATGCATTCTGATCGTAAATATACCAATGTCATTCAGGATGCAGGCAGGCGGCTATCTGAGTGCGGCCAACGAACCTGGGGTTTGAATGAATAAGGGTACAGACAGGTTATCCCGCTCACGGGAAATTGCCTGCGCAATAGACGGACAATCTTTCAGTGTACGAATAACAGAAAAGAGCGATTCAGCTTCAGGATAGGCCTTGTGCAGATAACTGAACCACTGTTTGATCCGCGCCATATGATACAGCCCTGTATCACCCTGTTTTTCCAGTTGTGTGTAGTGATGCAGCAATGCAACCACATCTGCCCACGGCATAAACGGGCTGTTGTGTTTCACCACACGGCTGAGATTCGGCACATTCAGAGCACCACGCCCGAGCATCAGGGAATCACAGCCGGTGACGGCTGCGCAGTTTTGCGCACTCTGCCAATCCAGGATTTCGCCATTGGCGGTCACCGGGATGGACAAACGCTGACGGATAGCCCCGATTGCCGGCCAGTCGATAAGCTCAGCGCGGTATCCTGCTTCTTTGGTTCGTCCGTGTACCGTGATTTCAGTTGCACCGCCCTGTTCAACGGCGTCCGCTATCTCAAACTGGTGCTCACTGCTGCTCCAGCCGAGGCGGATTTTTACAGAGACGGGGAGATGTGAGGGAACCGCTGCGCGGATAGCCCGGGTGCCCTGATAAATCAGTTCAGGATCTTTAAGCAGGGTTGCCCCGCCGCCGCTGCCGTTGACCATTTTTGACGGACAACCGCAGTTGAGATCAACACCCTGCGAGCCGAGTTCCGCCGCACGCGCGGCATTTTCTGCCAGCCACTGCGGATACTGTCCCAGCAATTGCACACGAACCGGTGTTCCGGATGCTGTTACACCACCGTGCGCCAATTCCGGACAGATGCGGAAAAAGACTTTTTCCGGCAGCAGCATATCCACCACACGGACAAACTCGGTGATGCAAAGATCATAATCATTCACTTCAGTCAGCAAATGACGAACAAGGGGGTCTAAGACCCCCTGCATTGGTGCTAACAGTACACGCATCAGTCAACCTGGTCCGTTATTTACCGCGGTTGCCCCAGGGGCTGCCGGAGTCGGATGAGGTGCTGCGTGGTTTTTGCTGACGCGGACGCGCCGGGCGTTTGTCGCCGCTGTTTGAATTGCTGCGCCCTTCTGCACCACGATCACGACCTTGTCCGCCCTGACGGGGACCTGAAGAACGACCGCCGCCGCCACGACCTTGTTTAGCTTTCTGGATAGGCTCAGCTTTGATAGACGGATCCGGCTCATAGCCCGGTTCTGCCATGCGCTCGATTGGTTTTTTCAGCAGGTTTTCGATGTCACGTAATAATTCGTGCTCATCAATACATACCAGTGATAATGCCATACCGGTGGCTTCCGCGCGTCCGGTACGTCCGATACGGTGGACATAATCTTCTGCCACATTCGGCAGTTCATAGTTCACCACATACGGCAGTTGTTCAATATCCAGTCCGCGGGCTGCGATATCCGTTGCCACCAGGGCACGAATGCCGCCACTTTTGAAATCAGCCAGTGCGCGGGTTCTTGCACCCTGGGATTTATTACCGTGGATTGCTGCTGCTTTGATGCCGCTGTCACTCAGGAACTCAGCCAGACGGTTTGCGCCGTGCTTAGTACGGGTGAAAATCAGTACCTGTTCCCAGTTATCACGGCCAATCAGATGCGCCAGTAATTCAGCTTTACGCTTTTTGTCCACCAGATGCACAAACTGCGTGATCTGCTGTGATGCACTGTTACGCGGTGCAACTTCTACCGTAACCGGATTGTTCAGGATAGTGTTCGCCAGCGATTTGATGCCGTTGGAGAAGGTCGCGGAGAACAGTAAATTCTGACGTTTTGCCGGTAATTTATTGATAACACGGCGGATATCATGAATAAAGCCCATATCCAACATGCGGTCGGCTTCATCCAGTACTAAAATTTCAACTTTCGACAGGTCAACCGCGCGCTGATGTTCCAGATCCAACAGGCGACCCGGGGTCGCGATCAGAATATCCACGCCGCTGCGCAGTTTCATCATTTGCGGATTGATGCTCACACCGCCGAAAACCACCAGCGAACGTGTGCGCAGGTGACGGCTGTATTCACGGACATTTTCGCCGATTTGCGCCGCCAGTTCACGGGTTGGCGATAAAATAAGCGCACGGACAGGGCGTCCGCCGCCTTTGCGCGGATTATCCTCTAAATATTGCAGGATAGGTAAGGTAAAACCGGCGGTTTTCCCTGTACCGGTTTGTGCGCTTGCTAATAAATCGTGACCGGCCAGTACTTTAGGAATGGCCTGTAACTGAATCGGGGTTGGCTGTTCGTAGCCCATCTCTTCGACGGCCTTCAGAATTTCCGGGCATAATGGTAAGGATGAAAAACTCATGAATTGTTAAGACTCCGCCCCGGTGATTTGTCTGCGGGGCCTGCTGATGATTGAATGTCGAAAATTAATCCGTCACTCCGGAAGAAATATCGATAAAATACGTACCTGATCAATCCGTTTGTTTCTGCTCATTTACAATATATAACGATGAGCATAAAGTTTAATCACATGATTGATCACTCGTTTATGCCGACACACCCATAAGGATATACGCTATGTCAGTCAACACGACTAATACGCCTCGCGGCGAACACGCCAAACAGGCTTTACTGGAAGCCGCTATTGAGATTTTCGGACTAAACGGCCCAAATAGTGCCACTACTCGCCAGATTGCACAACGTGCTGATCAAAATATCGCGGCTATTGCTTATTATTTCGGCTCTAAAGATGGCTTATATCTGGCAGTAGCGCAATATATTGCAGACATTATCCGTGATGAATTCAGTCCTGTCATTGAAGAAATAGATATATTTTTGTCACAGGACCACAATGAGCAGGATGAAACGCGCTGTCTGCAACTGATTGAACTGAGTTTTCTTGCGTATAACGATCTGGTACTGAAAAAAAACAACATTAATATCAGCCGGATAATGTCCCGCGAACAGCTTATTCCGACAAAAGCGTATACGATTATTCATGAAAACGCCCTCGCCCTTATTTTTTCACGCCAGGCCAGATTGGTGGCATTATATACCGGTTTGCCGGACGGGCATATAAATACTCTTATCCATACCCATGCCATCATGGGAGAGATTTTATCTTTCCGGCTGGCGCGGGAGACACTTCTGCGCCAGGCGGGCTGGGATAATATCGGTGAAAAAGAGTATGAGATGATAAATGCAGTACTCAGCGAACATATCCGGCTGATATTAAACGGGTTGAAGGAACATTATCTGGCTTGATGCATCACACAGGCCAATAACGGACGGGAAATGAATTCATGACGCCAATGAAAAGAGCAGGATCATTCATCATTATTCTGATTTTACTGATCAGTGCCGCAGGCTGGTACTGGTGGCAGTCGCGACCATCCGGGCCGGTGGCGCTGTACGGCAATGTGGATATCCGGACAGTCAGCCCCGGTTTTCGCGTGAGCGGCAGACTGCAATCCCTGAATGTGGATGAAGGTGCCGTGGTTAAGACCGGTGACCTTCTGGGCGCGCTTGATGATGCGCCCTACCGCCACGCGCTGCTCAAAGCAGAAGGTGTACGTGACAGCGCACAGGCCGCGTTATCCATGATGGAAACCGGCTACCGCACGGAAGAAATTGCACAGGCAAAAGCCGATGTCGCCCGTAATACCGCTGCCGCACAGTTTGCCCGGCAATTTTATCAGCGTCAGTCCGGGCTGATGCAAAGCAAGGCGATTTCAGCCAATGACCTGGAAAATGCCCGTAATCAGCGGGATCAGGCTGAAGCCGCTCTGAAAGCATCGCAGGATAAACTGATGCAGCTGGAAAACGGATTTCGCAAAGAAGAGATAGAACAAGCCCGCGGGCAACTGAAACAAGCAGAAGCTGCTGTTGCACAGGCAAAACTGGATCTGGCGGATACCCGCCTTACCGCGCCTGCTGACGGCACTATTCTTACCCGCGCCATTGAACCGGGTACAATTTTACCTGCAGGCAGTACTGTTTTTACCCTCTCCCTGACCAATCCTGTCTGGGTGCGTGCTTATGTCAGTGAAAGTGAGCTGGGACAGGCACAGCCCGGACGCGCGGTTCTGCTGGAGACTGACAGCCGCCCCGGTCAGCCGTATCACGGGCATGTCGGGTTTGTTTCTCCGACGGCTGAATTTACCCCGAAATCGGTTGAAACCCCGGCGCTGCGCACCGATCTCGTTTATCGCCTGCGCATTGTGGTGACAGATGCCGATCCGCTGCTGCGTCAGGGAATGCCGGTAACTGTCCGTTTTGACAGTGAACAGCCGCAGGGATAAATGATGTCAGACATCACAATCACCCTGAATGGAGTAGAAAAAAACTTCCCCGGACTGAACAGTCCGGCAGTTGACCGGCTGAGTACCACAATTTCCGGCGGCGGTGTTACCGGGCTGGCAGGTCCTGACGGCGCCGGAAAAACCACGCTTATCCGTATGCTCGCCGGACTGCTGAAACCGGACAGCGGCGAGATCCGCGTAGCCGGGTTTGACCCGATCACTGACAGTGTCGCGCTGCGCGCCCGGCTCGGTTATATGCCGCAGAAATTCGGGCTGTATGAAGACCTGACGGTGATGGAAAATCTCCGTTTATATGCTGAGCTGCGCGGGTTGCCTCAATCTGAACAGCCGAACACCTTTGATCGTCTGCTTACCTTTACTGATCTCACACATTTTACCGGGCGCATGGCAGGGAAGCTTTCCGGCGGAATGAAACAGAAGCTGGGACTGGCCTGCACCCTTCTCGGGCAGCCGCAGGTATTACTGCTCGATGAGCCGGGTGTCGGGGTTGATCCTATCGCCCGCCGCGAGCTGTGGCGCATGGTTCACACGCTGGCAGATGACGGTATGCTGATCCTCTGGAGTACCTCTTATCTGGATGAAGCAGAACAGTGCCGCGATGTGCTGCTGCTGAATCAGGGCAAACTGCTCTATGAGGGCAAACCGGAAAAATTGACAGAAACCATGAGCGGACGCTCATTTTTGCTGGCAACTCAACCCGCAGAACGGCGGCGTTTGTTGCAGGAGGCATTAGTTCAGCCGGATGTGACAGACGGTGTTATTCAGGGGCGTTATGTCCGCCTGATCGTAAAACCACAGACAGATACCCGCGCCCTGCTCAACGCACTGAATTGCCCGGATGCAGAATTGCAGACGGCAAAACCCCGTTTTGAGGATGCCTTTATCGATCTGCTCGGCGGCGGCCCTTCTCATCGCTCCGCACTGGCACAAATTATGCCGCAAATTCCTGCCGCACCGGACGAAACCGTTATTGAGGCCATCAGTCTTACCAAAAAATTCGGGGATTTTGCCGCCACCGATCATGTGGATTTTCAGGTAAAACGCGGGGAGATTTTTGGTCTGCTCGGTCCGAATGGTGCAGGGAAATCCACCACCTTTAAAATGATGTGCGGGCTGATGATCCCGACATCCGGACGCGCACTTGTACTGGGGTTGGATCTGAAAACCAGTTCCGCCAAAGCCCGCAGCCGCCTGGGGTATATGGCACAGAAATTCTCACTGTACGGTAACCTGACCGTCGCACAGAACCTGACATTTTTCTCCGGTGTATACGGGCTGCGCGGTAAAGTGCAGAAACAAAAAATTGCGGATATGGTCAGCACCTTCAATTTTGATCCGATCCTGCGCCAGACCACAGAAGATCTGCCGCTTGGTTTTAAACAGCGGCTGGCACTCGCCTGCGCACTGATGCATGAACCGGATATTCTGTTTCTCGATGAACCGACCTCCGGGGTTGATCCGCTCACCCGCCGGGAATTCTGGCTGCATATCAACGGTATGGTGGATAAAGGCGTAACCGTAATGGTAACGACTCACTTTATGGATGAAGCGGAATATTGTGACCGTATCGGACTGGTCTATCACGGCAAAATTATAGCCGCCGGAACACCCGATCAGTTGAAAGCCGGTGTGGCAAGTGACGCCCATCCTGATCCTTCAATGGAGGATGCGTTTATCGGGCTGGTCGAACAATATGATAAAGAGCACACACCGGAGGAGGCATCATGAACCGGCAACCCGCTTCACCTTCAGGCTTTTCATGGCGCCGCCTGCGGGCATTATGCATTAAAGAGAGCAAACAGATTGTCCGTGACCCGTCCAGCGCGCTGATAGCGATTGTTATTCCGCTGATTTTATTGTTTATTTTTGGCTATGGTATTAACCTGGACTCATCAAAACTGCGCATTGGTATCCTGGTTAATCAACAAAGTGAACCGGCGCAGGAGCTTATCCACGCCTTTACCGGCTCACCTTTTATTGATGCCACCCTCAGTGATAACCGCCATGAATTGATTGATAAACTTCAGGCCGGGCATATCCGCGGCATTGTGGTGATCCCGGTAGATTTTGATAAGCGTCTTGCCCGTCAGGATGATATCGCGCCGATTCAGATAATCACGGACGGCAGCGAGCCGAATACCGCTAACTTTATGCAGGGCTACGCCACAGGTGTCTGGCAGGTCTGGAAACAGCAACGCGCACAGGATGCGGGGATCAGCAGCCCGCCGCTGATAGATATCCGCCTGCGCTACTGGTTTAACCCCGCCGCCATCAGTCAGCATTTTATTATCCCGGGCGCTATCAGCATTATTATTACCGTGGTCGGCGCGATTCTGACCTCTCTGGTGATCGCCCGCGAGTGGGAGCGCGGTACCATGGAAGCGCTGCTCTCCACACAAGTAACGAAAACAGAGCTGTTGCTGTCCAAGCTGTTGCCGTATCAGGTGCTCGGCAGCTTTGTGATGGTACTTTGTATGCTGGTGACCGTTTATCTGCTCGGCGTGCCCTACCATGGCTCGTTGTGGCTGCTGGCGCTGGTGACTTCGCTTTACCTCGCTACGGCGCTCGGTATGGGATTGCTCATCTCCACCATTACGCGCAATCAATTCAATGCGGCGATGATCTCCCTGAATGCCGCATTTTTACCCGCGATTATGTTGTCCGGCTTTGTGTTTGAAATCGACAGTATGCCGCTTGCGGTGCAAGCCGTGACCCGGGTAATACCGGCACGCTATTTTGTCGAAAGCCTGCAAACTCTCTTTCTGGCAGGCAATATCATGCCGGTGATTATCGCCAATCTGATCATGCTGGTTCTGTCCGCCATTGTGTTTATCGGGCTGACAGCGCTGAAAACCCGCCGCCGGCTGGATTAAGGAGAAAACAATGTTTCACCGGATTTTCACCTTAATTATTAAAGAATTACAGCTTCTTCTGCGCGAGCGGCAGACCAGAACCATCCTGATAGTGCCGGTGATTTTTCAGATGATTTTGTTTCCGCTCGCCGCCACCCTGGAAGTTACCAACGCGACAATCGCTATTTATGATGAAGACAAAGGCGCGGCGTCTGTTGAACTGACTCAGCAGTTCGCCAAAGCGAGTGCGTTTTCACAGGTCTTGCTATTACAGAACAGGCAGGAAGTGCGTGAGGCAATAGATAACCGGCAGTCGCTGCTTTTAGTGCACTTCCCGCAGAATTTCAGCGCACATCTGGCAGCAAAAACGCCTGCACAATTACAAATACTGCTGGACGGGCGAAACTCAAACAGTGCGCAGATCGCCGCAAATTATGTGCAACAGATAGTGGCAAATTATCAGCAGGAACGTATGCCGCAAGCCGTCACCAGTGAGCTGGTGGTGCGCAACTGGTACAATCCGAATCTGGATTACAAATGGTTTATCGTGCCCTCTCTGGTGGCGCTGATAACCACTATCGGCGTGATGATTGTAACGTCTCTGTCTGTTGCCCGTGAACGGGAACAGGGCACGCTGGATCAGTTACTGGTTTCCCCGCTCACCACAGGTGAGATTTTTGTCGGCAAAGCGGTTCCGGCGCTGATTGTGGCAACGGCACAGGCCAGTATTGTGCTGGTGATCGGCATTTTCGCCTATCAAATCCCCTTCTCCGGCTCACTGCTCCTGTTCTACTTCACCATGAGTCTGTACGGCTTATCACTGGTCGGCTTCGGGCTGCTTATCTCCGCCCTTTCCGCCACGCAGCAGCAGGCGTTTATCGGTGTATTTGTCTTTATGATGCCCGCCGTGCTGCTTTCCGGTTATATTGCGCCGGTGGAAAACATGCCGCTGTGGCTGCAACATATCACCTGGATAAATCCCATCCGTCATTTCAATGAAATCACCAAACAGATTTACCTGAAAGATGCCGGTTTCACTGTGATCTGGCAAAGCCTCTGGCCGCTGCTGGTGATCGCCGTTATTACCGGCACTGCCGCATATACCTTGTTCCGGCGCAAGGTTGCGTAAAAATCACGGACAGAAAATAAACAGGAGCACAATAATAGTGGTTATTGATACCACCCTTGCCGGAAAACTTATCGCTGAACAGTATCCGCAGTGGGCTGACCTGCCTGTATCACCGGTGGCAACCAGCGGCTGGGATAACCGGACATTTCACCTGGGTGACGAAATGCTGATCCGCCTGCCGTCATCTGCGGATTATGCAGGTCAGGTAAGCAAAGAGCAGCAATGGCTTGCGCGTCTGGCGACTAAATTATCAGTTCGTATCCCCGTACCGCTCGCAGTCGGAAAACCATCGGAAATCTATCCTTTTCCGTGGTCAGTTTACCGCTGGATCCCGGGTGAAACGGTGGCAGCATACCCACCAGCAGACAAAACAGGATTTGCCCGCGATCTGGCTCATTTTCTTAATGAGTTTCAGAAAATTGATGCCAGCGGCGGCCCGCCCGCCGGATCACACAATTTTTACCGGGGCGGTGATTTAGCTGTTTATAACAGTGAAACCCGCCATGCGCTGACACAACTAAGCGCTCAGACTCACTGCGCGCTGCTTGAAAAAACATGGGAAAAGGGACTTGATTCTCATTGGACATCCCCGCCAGTCTGGGTTCACGGCGATATCAGTGCGGGTAATCTGCTCACTGCGAACAACCGCCTGCAGGCGGTGATTGATTTCGGGCAACTCGGCACAGGCGATCCTGCCTGCGATTTTGTGATGGCGTGGACATTCTTTGACGCACAGAGCCGCAGAGTATTTTTTGATACATTGCAAACCGATGACGCCACCAGGGAAAGAGCCATGGCCTGGGCGCTGTGGAAGGCGCTGATCGTCAGTATCAATCCACACAATACCAATGTGACAGAAGCCCGGCAGGCAGCACGGACACTGGAACAGATTATCAGTGATGCCACGCAGCCCAATCTGTAAACATAAAAAAACCGGTTCTGAATGAACCGGTTTTTTGTCATAACGCTATTTTCTGTATCGTGATTAGCGGCGGTCGCCCATGAGGCGCAGCAGCATCAGGAACAGGTTGATGAAGTCCAGATACAGTGACAGCGCACCCACAATCGCATAGCGGCGCATGGTGTCTTTGTCATTACTGTCAATCTGCTCACCCAGGTTACGCAGTTTCTGTGTGTCATACGCGGTCAGACCGGCAAACACGATCACACCGATATAGGTGATGATCAGGGTCATACCTTCGCTTTTCAGCCAGATATTCACCAGTGACGCGATGATAATACCAATCAGCCCCATGAACAGGAAGTTACCCATTCCGGACAGGCTGCGCTTGGTGGTGTAGCCGTAAATACTCAGCGCACCGAACATCCCCGCGGTGATAAAAAAGGTGCTGACGATAGAGGCATCAGTATAAACGATAAAAATACTGGAGAGTGTCAGCCCCGTCAGTGCCGAATAGAGCATAAACAGCCCGGTCGCCGCGGAAGCGCTCAGGCGCTCAACCATGCCGGAGATAACCCAGACCAGTGCCAGCTGTGCGATGATCAGCCCGAAAAAGGTGATTTTGCTGGAGAAAACAAGGCTCATAATGGCTTCAGAGCCGGATGAATACCAGGCAACAAATGCCGTCAGTACCAGACCCACAGCCATCCAGCCATAAACCTGGGCCATGTAAGCCTGAATACCGGCGCCCGCTTGTGAAACTATCGAGCCGTTAGAACGAGGAAATCGGTCCATGATGGATAACCCTTTCATCTGTATCAAATTGTTTATCGGATGATAAACGACCAAGGCTATAGATTATCACATAAAGAGGGCGTTGCCAGCAGGCAAACTGTCAGGAAACCGATCCATTTTCTTTACATATTGCCGGAATTTTTAACGCAATGCTCAGCATCCGGTAAAAATACGGTGAAACGGCGGCTATCTGTATTAATTTACCAGCGATCTGCGGCTTTTTGGTCACTTTCTCTGGCATCAACCCAACGTTCCCCACCTTGCGGTAAGGTTTCTTTTTTCCAGAAAGGTGCGCGGGTTTTTAAGTAATCCATCAGAAATTCTGCCGCCTCAAATGCCATGCCGCGGTGAGCGGCACTGACGCCGACAAACACAATCTCATCATTAGGATAAAGACTGCCGACCCGGTGGATAAGCGTGACCCGCTGCAATTCCCAGCGCTCACGCGCCTGCAATACAATATCCGCCAGCGCCTTTTCCGTCATGCCGGGATAGTGCTCCAGTGTCAGAGCAGCCACATTATCACCCAGGTTATGATTGCGGACTTTACCGGTAAAGGTCACGACCGCACCATCATCAGCACAGCCTGCCAGCCACTGATATTCTTCGCCGACACTGAAATTGTCTGCCTGAACGGCAATCCGGGTATTGTTCATCTCTCAGCCTCCGGTAACCGGCGGGAAAAACGCCACTTCATCACCATCCTGTAACGGATGAGATAACGGTACAAATGACTGATTTACCGCACATAATAATTTACCGGACGCCAGTGCGAGCGCCCAGCGATCGCCGCGCTCACTCAGCGCGCGGCGCAAATCTTCAGCGGTGGCGTACTCACTCGCCAGGGACAGTTCATCTGTATTGATAAGCTCGCGCACCTGCGCGAAAAACAGCACTGTAATCATGCATCCGCCTTAAAGTGACCTGATTTTCCGCCGCTCTTTTCCAGTAACCGGACAGGGCCGATAACCATATCCTTCTGTACCGCCTTGCACATGTCATAGATAGTCAGCGCTGCCACAGAGGCGGCTGTCAGGGCTTCCATTTCCACGCCGGTTTTGCCGGTCAGACGGCAGCAGGATTCAATACGCACACGGGAAAATTCAGTTTGCGCACTTAACTGCACTTCCACTTTGCTCAGCATCAGCGGGTGACACAGCGGGATCAAATCCCAGGTGCGTTTTGCCGCCTGAATACCGGCTATGCGGGCGGTCGCAAAGACATCACCTTTGTGATGGTTGCCATCAATAATCATCTGTAAGGTGGCGGCATCCATGGTGATAAAGGCTTCGGCGCGCGCCTCGCGGACCGTTTCCTGTTTACCGGAGACATCCACCATGTTGGCTTCGCCCGCCGCATTGATATGGGTGAGTTGAGACATATAAACTCCTGATGCTGCCGGCGGATCAGCCGCCGATGACAGATAAATTCGGGGTCATACCACTGTCTCCCTGATGGAGAAAGTGGGTTTCGCGTTTGTGTTGCAGGGCGCGCTGAAGGCGTGCTTTCAGCTCATCGTCGTGTCCGTCTTCAGCCAGCAGGTCACGCAGCGTGATCCCCTGTTCACCGAACAGACACAAATGCAGATTGCCGATAGCGGAAACGCGCAGGCGGTTGCAGCTCTGACAAAAATCTTTTTCATAAGGCATAATCAGACCGATTTCGCCCTGATAATCCGGATGACTGAAGACTTGTGCCGGGCCGTCGCTGCGTGAACGCGCCTGTTGCTGCCAGCCTGCCTGTAACAGGCGGGCGCGGATAACATTGCCGGAGATATGAAAACGGCGGAATGTGTCACTGCCGTCACCGGTTTCCATCAGTTCAATAAAGCGCAGCTGAATCGGGCGATCTTTGATCCAGTTAAGAAATGCGGGCAGATGGATGTCATTCACATCTTTCATCAGCACCACATTCACTTTCACTTTCTCAAAACCCGCATCAAAGGCGGCATCGATACCACTCATCACCTGCATGAATTTATCCTGCCCGGTGATAGCCTGAAACTGGCGGGGGTCAAGACTGTCGACACTGACATTCACCGCAGTCAGCCCGGCGTCTTTCCATTCACGGATATTACGCGCCATCCGGTAACCATTGGTGGTCACCGCAATAGTGCGGATATTTTTATTTTCATTGATGGCTGCAACTATCTCTGTGAAATCACGGCGCATGGTCGGCTCGCCGCCGGTCAGACGAATTTTTTCCGTCCCCAGTTCAGCAAATGCACGGGTAACCCGGCGGATTTCGCCGAGAGAAAGAAAGGATTTGTGACCATCAGGTTTATAACCATCAGGCAGACAATAGTTGCAACGGAAATTGCATACGTCTGTGACGGAGAGGCGCAGGTAATAAAATTTCCGCGCAAAGGGATCAATCAATTGTTCTGTCATAACACCTTTCCAAATACGGGAGATGCGGACATTTCTATCCTGCACCCTGGTGGCTCTGCAAGCAGAGTCACGGCCAGCGCACCCTATTTCCGGTCTGACCTGAAACGTAGGTGTGAAGGCTAGGAGTTAATCGTTGTCATTAATAAAGTTAATAACCACGCTAAGTGAATTGATTCTAGCGTTGCCATTGGCTAATTGCCATGATAAATACGCTATATATTATATTATACAACGAGTTACCGGGTATTTGTTTCACAGGAGAAATAAAACAACAATGCGCGGCATAACGAAATTTTCACAATATCTTTCATATAATTAGAAAATACATAGTGATAATAATTAACAAATACAGACCGGTAAATGACCATAAACTGACCTGATTTACCGGAAAACTATCTGCTGATTTCTTGATCTGACGCAGTTATCCGCCTTACCTTGGTTAATCGATTGTAAGGTGATATAAAATAACGGATTTATAGTCCATACCCAGTATTTCTTTTTGCCGGAAACCATGACGCTCAGCCAGATTTACTGACGGCTGATTATCCGGAGAAATAATACAAACGCACTCATTGATACCGCGTACATTTTTCAGCCAGTTCAGAATGGCATCCAATGCTTCTCCTGCATAACCCTGTCCCTGCGCCCATGGCGAAAATACCCAGCCCGCTTCCGGATATTGGCTGATATCCGTATCCAGTTCGCGGTAAAAATCAGCAAAACCGATATCGCCCATATAACGACCGGTTCTTTTATCTCTGACCGCCCAGTACCCATATCCCAGTAACGGCCATAATCCGAGGTATGACAGCATGCGCATCCAGCTGTCGCGCGACGTGGAGCGCTGTCCCGCCATAATATAGTGCGTCACGGTGCGGTCTGCCCATAAGGCGGCCACATCTTTATGATCCGTTTTCCGGTGCGCACTCAAAATAAGTCGCTCCGTTTCCAGAGCCGGGATAGTACACGTCAGGTCATTCATGGTGTGTTTTAAGTCCGTTGTTATTATTGTTACTACACTCTTACCATGCGAGCGATCGTTATACCAGCGGGTGGCGTACTCATATTGAGCAGTTGATTTTTTGTTCATACCGGATTCTAATGAATTTCACTTAGGAAACACACCGGACTCTCTCATGACTGAAACCATTATTGCTGCCCTGCTGCCGATTGTCGTCACACTGCTGCTTGGTTTTTTTGCCGGCTGGCACCGGGATTTTGATGCCTCACAAGGCGCAACACTGAACCGGATGATCATGTTATATGCACTCCCGCTGACACTGTTTGCCGGGATCATGGGGATTTCCCGTGATGTACTGCTCAGCGACTGGGTGATGGGTGTGTTACTACTTGCCGGGATGGCCGGTGCGTATCTCATCACGTTTTTTATCGCTGCCGTGATCTTCCGCCGCCCGCCGGCGATTGCCGCATTACAAGCCCTTGCCATCAGCGCACCTGCGGCTCCCTTTGTCGGGATCCCGGTTCTGGGGCATCTGTTCGGTGAAGTCAGCACCATCCCTATCGCATTTACCGGGATTATCCTGAATTTGATCCTGAGCCCGGTAACACTGATTGTGCTTGCCCGTCACAGCCAGCCCGCAGCCGGCAATGCGCCTGCGGCAAAACCCGTTACGCTTGGCGCTAATTTATTATCCACGATTAAAGAGCCGATGGTCTGGGCGCCTGCCGCCGCGTTTGTGCTGTTGCTGTGTGATGTGCGCATCCCGGCTGCGATAAACGGCTCACTGCAATTGCTCGGTAACGCAACCGGCGGGGTTGCTCTGTTTGCGTGCGGGGTAATACTGTATTCATTTAAAGTAACATTTAATATGACTGTTGCGCTGTCGGTTATCAGCAAAAATATTCTGCTGCCGCTGGTAATTTTGCTGATTGGCTCTGCTTTTGCAGTCGACGCGCAGTCACTTAATATGACGGTGATCACCCTGGCTATCCCGAGCGCCTCTATCTGTATCATACTGGCCGTTCAATACAGAATCGCGCAGCAGGAGATGGCATCGACGTTATTTTTCAGTACGATTATGTCCGTCCTGACATTAGGCGGGTTTATCTACGTACTTCACTGATAATTTCCCTTTCTCATTGATCCGAATTTGACCTGAGCCTGACTTTAGTTTGACCTTAGTTTGATAAATAACAGTATCGTGACGCGAAAAATCAGATTTTATGGTAGATTACCGCGCAAATAAATATGAAGACTCAGGGAATACATAAACACGATGGAAAGCCGCACACTCACTTCGCTGGAACATGTTGTTGCTTTAGGCGGGGGTCATGGCCTGGGTCGGGTGATGTCCTGCCTTAATGTTCTGGGATCGCGGTTAACCGGTGTGGTGACAACGACAGACAACGGCGGATCCACCGGGCGTATCCGCCGTGCTGAGGGCGGAATTGCGTGGGGTGATATGCGTAACTGCCTGAATCAGATGATAACTGAGCCTTCTATTGCCTCGACAATGTTTGAGTACCGTTTCAGCGGTAACGGTGAGCTGTCAGGGCACAATCTCGGGAATCTTATTCTCAAAGCCCTCGATAACATGAGTGTACGCCCGCTGGATGCTATTAACCTCATCCGTAATATGCTGAAAGTAAGGGCGAAGCTTATCCCGATGTCAGAAACACCGGTTGATTTGATGGCTATTGATAATGAAGGCAATGAAGTTTACGGTGAAGTGAATGTTGATCAATTGCGCTTTCCGCCACAGGAATTACAGCTTTTCCCGTCAGTCAAAGCCACTAAAGAAGCACTGGATGCCATCAGCCGTGCTGATCTGATCATTATCGGGCCGGGCAGTTTTTTTACCAGCCTGATGCCGCTGATGCTGCTGCCCGATTTTACCAAAGCCATTAATTTCAATCAGGCACCGATGATCTATATTGAGAACCTGGGTAAAGAGCTCAGCCAGGCTGCGGCGTCAC
The DNA here is from genome assembly GCF_965118875.1 of Morganella psychrotolerans. Classification (GTDB taxonomy): domain Bacteria; phylum Pseudomonadota; class Gammaproteobacteria; order Enterobacterales; family Enterobacteriaceae; genus Morganella; species Morganella psychrotolerans_C. The sequence continues at coordinate 134,684 of NZ_CBCPJD010000007.1, read as the reverse complement.
TCTCCCTGAGTGAAAAAATTGCTGTTATCGAGCGCCGTATCGGGCGCCCGCGTATTGATGCCATTCTCTGTGCGCCGCATATTGATACCAGCGATGTCCGCGACCGGCTGATAGTCAAGGAAGTACTGGAAGCGAAAGATGTGCCGTACCGCCATGACCGTCAGTTGCTGTCGGATGCACTGAACAAAACTATCAGCCTGCTGCCGTGATCAGGAATTGGCAATAAACAGCATACGCAGAGCCTGTAGCTGATCACGCACTTCACCCGCCAGCTCAAACTCCAGATCCTGTGCATGCCGGTACATCTGAGTTTCCAGCTCCTGAATTTTAAGTTCCAGTTCTTTCGGTGACAGGCGCTGGTAATCCTGTGTATCCGCCGCTTTCCCCTTCCCTTTACCTTTATTTTTGGCCCCCGCCGATCCCTGACCAATTTTAAGAATATCGCCGACTTTCTTATTCAGCCCGGTCGGCACAATACCGTGTTCTTTATTAAACTCGATCTGCTTCTCACGGCGGCGATCGGTTTCTTCAATCGCTTTCGCCATAGATGCTGTAATTTTATCACCGTAGAGGATCGCTTTGCCGTGCAGGTTACGGGCAGCACGTCCGATGGTCTGAATGAGCGAGCGCTCGGAGCGCAGGAACCCTTCTTTATCCGCATCCAGAATCGCCACCAGCGAGACTTCAGGGATATCCAGCCCTTCACGCAGCAGGTTTATCCCCACCAGCACATCAAACTCACCCAGGCGCAGGTCACGGATGATTTCCACGCGCTCGACAGTATCAATGTCCGAGTGGAGATAGCGCACCCGCTCGCCATGCTCTTCCAGGTATTCAGTCAGATCTTCCGCCATCCGTTTAGTCAGTGTGGTAACCAGCACTCGCTCATTTTTCACGGCCCTTATACGGATTTCTGACAATAAATCATCCACCTGGGTGGTGACCGGACGCACTTCAATTATCGGGTCAAGCAGCCCGGTAGGGCGAACAACCTGCTCCACCACATCAGTGCCGCATTTTTCTGCTTCGTATTTTCCGGGTGTCGCGGAGACATAAATACTCTGCGGCGCAAGTGCTTCAAACTCTTCAAAGCGCATCGGGCGGTTATCCAGCGCCGACGGCAGACGAAAACCGTACTCCACCAGCGTTTCTTTACGCGAGCGGTCGCCTTTATACATCCCGCCAATCTGCGGAATAGTAACGTGAGATTCATCAATCACCAGCAGACCGTCTGCCGGCAGATAGTCAAACAGTGTCGGCGGCGATTCCCCCGTCTTGCGCCCGGAGAGATAGCGCGAATAGTTTTCAATGCCTGAGCAGTAACCCAGCTCATTCATCATTTCCAGATCAAACTGTGTCCGCTGTGATAACCGCTGTTCTTCCACCAATTTATGATTTTCGATCAGAACTTTGCGCCGGTCCGCCAGCTCAACTTTAATGCCTTCCATAGCATCAACAATGCGTTCGCGCGGGGTCACATAGTGTGTTTTCGGGTACACAGTATAGCGTGGCACGCCGTAATGAATATGCCCGGTCAGCGGATCAAACAGGGAGAGGCGCTCAACTTCATCATCAAACAGCTCCACACGCAGCGCATAATCATCCGATTCCGCCGGAAAGATGTCGATCACTTCACCGCGTACGCGGAATGTCCCGCGCTGGAAAGCCTGATCGTTGCGGGTGTACTGAATATCAGACAAGCGGTGCAGGATCGAGCGCTGATCAATGATCATCCCTTCAGAGAGATGCAGCATCATTTTCAGGTAGCTGTCAGGGTCGCCCAGCCCGTAAATCGCCGAAACAGACGCGACCACGACAACATCACGGCGCTCCAGCAGAGCTTTAGTTGCAGAAAGACGCATTTGCTCGATGTGTTCATTGACCGATGCATCTTTCTCGATAAAGGTATCCGAGCTGGGTACATAGGCTTCCGGCTGATAATAATCATAGTAAGAAACAAAATACTCCACCGCATTCTCAGGAAAAAAATCTTTGAGTTCGCTGTAAAGCTGCGCCGCAAGGGTTTTGTTCGGCGCCATAATCATGGTCGGGCGGTTGAGTGTGGCAATCACATTGGCAATGGTGAACGTTTTCCCGGAACCGGTCACGCCCAGCAGTGTCTGATGCGCCAGTCCGTCTTCCAGACCTTCCACCAGCTTTGCAATTGCCTCCGGCTGGTCACCGGCCGGTTTAAAGTCAGAATGCAGTTTAAATTGTTTGCTCATGAGCTCCCCTGCCCGAATCCTGCGCGAATAGGGAGACTATGATACTGGATAAAAAACCAGCTTCAAGCCCCGGTATAAAAAATCCGTAATTTTGTTATTTTTTGCTTGCAAAACCCCGGAAAATTATATTGCTCAGACACAGTTATCCCCAAAAAAAACCTCTTGCAATTTTAAAATATGCTGAATTTTGATGCACCATTAACCAGTCGTTATTTTTCCCGCGGAACCGCTCTTGCTTTTATTTATCTTATTGTAATTTAACAATAAATCACAAAAGCCCGATTTTACAACAATGTCAGTGAAAGCCGCGTATTTGCAAGGTCGGCGTGAGTTTTCTAAAGTTAATGCACAGGGTTATCCACAGAAATGGTGGATAACTTAATAAAGTCGTTTGGGAATGGGTGCTTGCGTGACATCGTGACTTCATAAAACTGTCACTTTCAGCACAATCTGAAAATATATTTCAGGATTTTTTCCTGATTAAAAACTACCGGACGGAAGATTAACCGTGATCCCGGCAGGATCCGCCCGGTGACAGCAGAACCGGGAGTTATACCTCCGGCAGACAAATATTCATGTAGCCCGATAAATCATACTGCAGCGGATCAGGAAGATGCGGCAGCTTACCCATGCAAGGAGCAGGGATAAGCCGCGTGAGCGTCTCCAGATATTGCGTCTGATAAGCACCCGGTGGTGTGACTTCATTTGCCACCCAGCCCGCCAGCCGCAGCCCTGCCTGCTGTATCGCCTGTACTGTCAGCAGCGCGTGGTTAATACAGCCGAGCTTCACACCCACCACTAAAATAACCGGCATCTGCATCTGTATTGCCCAATCCGCATAGGTCTGAGTCTGTGAGAGCGGCGTAAACCAGCCCCCCGCGCCTTCTGTTAACACCCAGTCAGCCCGCTGATTCAGTGCATATAATCCGGCGGTCATTACGGCAAAATCAACCGGCGTTTGCGTCAGCTCACTAACAATGTGCGGTGACGTCGGCTCTGCAAAGGTGTACGGGTTTATCTCTTCATAACTGACCGGTACCACTGTATTACGCCACAACGCCAGTGCATCACTGTTACGCAGCCCGTCAGCCGTCATTTCACTGCCGGATGCAACCGGTTTGTACCCCGCGCAGCGGAATCCCTGTTTCTTTGCTGCCTGTAACAGTGCACAACTGACCACCGTTTTTCCGGCATCTGTATCTGTGCCGGTTAAAAACCAATTATTTTTCAACATGAATAACTCCGTACTGAATACTGTAACTGAGCGGGTATGCCCCGTTTTCTGCCGGATAGTGCGCCGCAAGCTGTGCCAGCTTATTGCGCGTCATCAGCCCGGCGCTTCGCCCCTGATGTACACGCGTCGCACCAATTCCCTTGAGTGAGTGTAATAGTGCAGGCAGAGATGAAAAGGTAAGCCGGTATTGCACTTCAGACAGAGTATGATGATATGGCAGACAGGCAGCCCGGATAGCATCCCTGCTCAGAAAGCCGTTGGCGTGGCGCGCGCTGTCAACACAGGAAAATGCCTGATTAAGCTCGGCTAATGAGCCGGTGCTGAGGGTGGAAAATGCCACCGTGCCACCCGCACGCGTAACACGAAACAACCCGGCCAGTGCGGCGCTCAGGGAATCACACCATTGCACCGCAAGATTACTGAAACAGAAATCAAACTGATTATCCGCAAACGGCAGCTGTTCAATATCGCCCTGAACATAACAGCTTGCGCGTTGCTGCGCGCGGGCGTGTGCCAGCATTGCCGGTGACAGATCAAACGCGGTGATCGATCCGCACTCCGCTTTCCATTGCTCACTGAGAAAACCTGTGCCGCACCCGGCATCCAGCCCGTGCAACTGTGTCAGTGATTGCGGACAGAGCCTTTGTTTCGTCAGGCTGTACAGGTGTTTCCCGGTCTGCTGCTGGAGATGTGCGACAGCATCATATTGCCCCGCCGCACGCCCGAATGCGGCGGCAACCGCCGCTTTATTCACCGGGACGATATTGACAGCAGAATGCATCCAGCGCCTCCGTAAGTAAGGTGATATCCGCTTTCTGATGGGCGCTGGTGATTGTGATACGCAAGCGCGCTGTGCCCGGCGGCACTGTTGGCGGGCGGATAGCTTTCACCCACAAGCCGCGCGCCTGCAAATAGTGCGAGAGTGCCAGCGCTGTGGCATTATCCCCGGCGATCAGCGGCTGGATAGCGGAAGATGACGGCAACAGTTGCAAAGGCAGATGTGCCGCCTGCTGACGGAAAGTACGGATATTGTCTGCAAGCTGTTCGCGCAAAAGATCACCACACTGAATTTCCTGAATTGCCGCATACAGCGCACAGGCCTGGGCGGCAGGAAATGTGGTGCTGTAGATAAGATGGCGGGCATATTGTGTCAGGTAATCCGCCGTCTGCGCATTGCACAGCACGGCAGCACCGCTGACACCGACCGCTTTGCCGAAGGTGACAATCAGGATATCCGGATGTATCCCGGCGGCATCACAGGATCCTCTGCCCTCTGCGCCGCAAACACCAATTCCGTGCGCATCATCTGCCATCAGCCAGCTATTGTGCTGCCGGGTGAGTGTGCCGATCTCACGCAGTGGTGCCGTGTCCCCGTCCATGCTGAAGATCCCTTCCGTGATCACCAGCGTTTTGCCGCTCTTGTGCTGAGTCCGGCTCAGCCGGGTGCTCAGATGGGCGGTATCATTATGATGAAACCGGGTAAATTCAGCCGGTGAATGCATCGCGGCTTCCATGATTGATGCATGCGCGAGTTTGTCACAAATCAGATGATCGCCGGCCTGCATCAGTGCGGTGATCACCGCCTGGTTTGCGCTGAACCCGGAGACAAACAAAATTGCCCGGTCAAATCCCAGCCAGTCTGCCAGCATCTGTTCCAGTGACTGATGTGCAGTTGTGTAGCCGGTGACATGTCCGGAGCCGCCGGAGCCGATACCAAATTGTGCCGTGCCGTCGCACCAGGCGCGGATCACTGCCGGATGGCGGCTCAGACCGAGATAATCATTGCCGGAAAAATTAATCACCCGCCGGTCATTTATGAGGACTGTCCGCCCGTCTGCGCCGCTGTTGGCTTCGCGCACACGCACGGCGTCCTGCTGGTGCGCCTGCTTCAGGCGATCAGAAAGAAAAGTTTGCCACATAATTATTGTGCCGTTCAGAGTGCTGCGTTGTAAAACTGCGGTTCGTCGCTGTGGATGATGGCGTCCAGCAGGCTTGCGCTCTGCTCCTGATCACCCAGCTCAACATGGATCGCTTCGCGTTTGATCCCCAGTTTGCGGAATAACTGAATATCGGTATTTTCTTCGGGATTGGTGGTGGTGAGCAGTTTGCAGCCGTAAAAAATGGAATTAGCCCCTGCCATAAAACAGAGCGCCTGGGTCTGTTCATTCATCAGTTCGCGCCCGGCGGACAGACGGACATGAGAGTGCGGCATCATTATCCTTGCGGCGGCAATAGTGCGGACAAAATCAAACGGATCAACCTCTTCGTTATCTTCAAACGGCGTTCCTTTAATTTTCGCCAGCATGTTGATCGGCACACTTTCCGGGGCTTTTGGCAGATTTGCCAGCTGAACCAGCATTGCCGCGCGGTCACGCACATCCTCGCCCAGCCCTAAAATGCCGCCGGAGCAGACTTTTATCCCGGCATCACGCACATTGTCCAGGGTATCCAGCCGATCCTGATATGTGCGGGTGGTGACGATGGAGCCGTAAAATTCCGGCGAGGTATCGAGATTATGATTGTAATAATCCAGCCCGGCCTCTGCCAGACGTGCAGCCTGCGAATCATTGAGCATTCCGAGAGTCATGCAGGTTTCCATTCCCAGCGCACGGACTTCCCGCACCATGGTTTCCAGATACGGCATATCGCGCTCATGCGGATTTTTCCACGCCGCCCCCATGCAAAACCGTGTTGAACCGGCAGCTCTGGCTTTGCGCGCAGTTTCCACCACCTGCTCTACTTCCATCAGACGCTCTTTTTCCAGCCCGGTTTTGTATCGCGCACTCTGCGCGCAATATTTACAATCTTCCGGACAGGCACCGGTTTTAATAGAAAGCAACGTACTGATTTGTACCTTTTGCGGGTCAAAATGCTGACGATGGATTGTCTGTGCTTCAAACAACAATTCAAAAAAAGGCTTTTCAAACAAGTCTTTGGCTTCTTTTAATGTCCACTGACGACGATGACTCATAACGGCAACTCCCAATAAAAAAGTGTTGCCAGTTTAAATATCATCATTATCATGTCAACTATATTTGAATTGAATTGGTTTACATGATGACATTGACGCCCCATTTCCCGGAGAACATCTGGTCAGATGATGATGCTGATTTTGACCAAAAACATATCTGGCACCCTTATACATCAATGAGTAACCCGCTTCCGGTCTATCCGGTTGCATCGGCACGAGGTGCAATACTGACGCTTGAAGACGGGCGCGAACTGGTTGACGGCATGTCCTCCTGGTGGGCCGCAATCCACGGCTATAATCATCCGGAACTTAATGACGCCGTCACAGCGCAACTGTCACAGATGTCACATGTGATGTTCGGCGGGATAACGCATTCACCCGCAGTTGCCCTGTGCCGCCGCCTGGTGGCAATCACACCTGCGCCGCTGGAGTGTGTGTTTTTAGCCGACTCCGGCTCTGTCGCCGTGGAAGTGGCACTGAAAATGGCACTGCAATACTGGCAGGCACGCGGTGAAAAGCGTCACCGCTTTGTGACCCCGCGCCACGGCTATCACGGCGACACATTCGGCGCGATGTCGGTGTGCGACCCGGAAAATTCGATGCACGACCTCTGGCAGGGCTATCTGCCAAATCACCTGTTTGCTGATGCACCGCAGTGCGAATTTTACGATGAGTGGAACAGTGACGATCTCATCTCTATGGAAACGCTGCTGGCAGCACATCACAGGGATGTGGCGGCGGTTATTCTGGAGCCGGTTGTTCAGGGTGCGGGCGGCATGCGTTTTTACCATCCGCAATACCTGAAAGGAGTTAGAAGCCTGTGTGATCACTACAATATCCTGCTGATTGCCGACGAGATAGCCACCGGTTTTGGTCGTACCGGCAAATTATTCGCCTGTGAACATGCCGGAATATCACCGGACATTATGTGTCTTGGCAAAGCGATTACCGGGGGTTATATGACTCTCTCTGCCACACTCACCACCCGTCATATCGCAGACACCATCAGTCAGGGAGATGCGGGCTGCTTTATGCACGGTCCGACCTTTATGGGCAACCCGCTCGCCTGCGCCACAGCGGTCGCCAGCATTGATCTGCTGCTGTCGGGGAATTGGGCTGAGCGCGTTGCAGAGATTGAAACACAACTGAAAGCCGCCCTGCTGCGACTGAAAACACGCAGCGGTATTCGTGATGTCCGGGTGCTGGGGGCGATCGGCGTCATTGAAACAGAAAAACCGGTCAGTATGGGGGAATTACAGCGCAGATTTGTTGATGCGGGAGTGTGGCTCCGTCCGTTCGGGCGTCTGATCTATCTTATGCCGCCATATATCATCACCGATGAACAGTTGCAAAAACTCACTCAGGCAATTGATTTGGTTACTGTCTAAATCAAAATATATCTGTTCATTGGCTACTCTGTAGTCAATGTAAATGGCGATAACGGGCAAAAACGAAAAGCATCTGCGCCATGGATGTATTTACAGCATCTTTTCGTTTTTGCCCGTTATCAGCCCCGTCCCGGAAGTATTGTCCGGCTGAAGTCAAGACCTTACTTCAGTGCCAGTACAGTGACCCACATCGGTCCCTGTCCCGCCGGGTAGCGCGCCTGCAAATGTAATTTACCGGTGATCGCATCAATTCGTGAAACTGACACATGATGAGAAAGCTGACCGGTTGAAATAAGGAATTTCCCACTCTTATCCACCGCAAAACCGCGCGGCTGCGTTTCAGTCGGATAGACACCCGCCAGTTGCAGATGCCCGCCATCATCAGAGACGCGATAGTGATTAATCACACTCGTGGTGCGCTCGCAGGTATATAAATGGTGTCCGTCCGGGGTTATGTGGATATCAGCCGCCCAGCGGCGTCCCTGATACTCATCTGTCATCAGATCAACAGACTGAATTTCACGCACTTTTATCCATTCACGATAGACATTCACCGTGGCATTCAATTCATTAAGGCAATACGCAACATGTTTTTCCGGATGGAACGCCATATGGCGCGGACCCGCACCGGCTGCGACCGTCAGCATATCCGCGCGACGCTCCGTTAACCGACCATCATCCTCAATCGTGTAAGTGCGGATATGATCCTCACCCAGACACGGAACAAACAGCGTGCGCCCATCCTGTGCAATATTGGCGGAGTGCGGGTTTTTCAGCCCTTCAATTATCTGCACCGGTACAGCCGGGATACCGTCTGCACCGACAGGCAGCACCGCCAGAGTCCCCTGATGGTAAGAAGCCGCATACAGCATGCGCCCGGTATTATCTGTTGTAATATAAGCGGCAGTGCCGGGAAGCGGGGTCAGCCCGGTTTGTGTCAGCTGACCATCTGCTGCAATCGTGTAAGTTACCACCGCATTCGCCGGTTTGACCGCCGCATAAAGGTAACGACCATCAGGGCTGGTTATCAGCGGCTGCACCTGATCGGGGGTTACTATCGTCTGCAACAGTGATAAATCACCGTTTTCATTCATCTGCCAGACATGAATATGATGACTCTCAGTGCTGGCAACATAAACCACCTGCTTCATTTGCGCTCCTTAATTCTCATGACTTACTTATTTAGTTTTTAACAACCTGATTTGTAATAAAAAACATAAGCCTATCTGTATAATAATACCGCACTTAGCGTTTATCACGAAACAATTAACATGCTATATTACAGTTATCTCCGCCCGGACTCATTCGGGATACCGTCAGGGGGCAGCCAGGCCGCCTGCGCTGTCATGATCCGGTTCTGATAATCACACAAGGGGCACCCTGCTATGTCTTATCGCGTCATCGCTTTTGATCTCGATGGTACACTTCTCAATCCGGATAAACACATTTTACAGGAATCCCTGGATGCCATCACTGAGGCCCGCCGTGCCGGTGTGCAGGTGCTGATCGTCACCGGTCGTCACCATGTGGCTATCCATCCGTTTTACCAGACATTACAGCTCGATACCCCGGCGATCTGTTGTAACGGCACCTATCTTTATGATTATCATGCCCGCCGGGTGTTAGCCTCCGACCCGATGAGTGTCAGTGAATCCCGCCTGTTGCTGGAACGCCTGGCCGAAACGGATATTGAGCATCTGATGTATGTGTCTGATGCCATGTTATATCACACTGACAGCAGCACCATTGAGCGCACGCTGAACTGGTCTGCGACGCTGCCCGAACATCAGCGCCCGGTCATGCGTAAAGTGGATAACTTTATTGATGAGCTGACCCGTACTGACACCATATGGAAATTCGCCACCTGCTCTGATGATCTGAACAAGCTGCGCGATTTTACCGATACAGTGGAAGCAGAATTAGGGCTGTCCTGCGAATGGTCGTGGATCAATCAGGTGGATATCGCCCGGCGCGGTAACAGTAAAGGCCGCCGTTTGCAGGAGTGGGTGGAATCACAAGGGCTGTCCATGAGCGACGTGATGGCATTCGGTGATAATCATAATGATATCAGTATGCTGGAAAATGCAGGATTGGGTGTAGCGATGGGAAATGCCGGTGATGATGTAAAAGCACATGCGGATCTTGTGACTCTGGATAATACCCGCCCGGGCATTGCACAGGTTATCCGTCAGCATATTCTGAGCTGATACGGTTTGTTTCCGGGGATGATTTATTTCCGGGAACAATTTATTATCTGATTATTATTTTTGGCAACGAAAGCGCCTTCTGACTGAAGGCGTTATTATTTTATATTAATTCAATAACAGATAATCTCGTTATTTATATTTATCAAACTTCCAGTTTGCCGGTTTCTTCGCAGCCGGGTCCTGATTCGGGAATTTAGTATCCTCAAGGATCAACAGAAGTTTTGCACCGTCATAGGTATAGCCACCTTCGGAATATTCATACGGGAAATTCTGCATTGAAACCACGTTATAGCCCATATTCAGCAGTTCCGGTATTTTCATTCCGCCCTGCGACCCGTCCGTTGTGCCGAGACACCAGACTTTTAAGCTTTCGATTTCAACATCTTTCACTTTTTTCAGATAGGTGTAACACATGACCTGATTCGCTGCCAGCGCCTGGCCGCCGGTAAAAATACCCAGTAATAACACAAGAAGCGCTTTTTTCATTTAATCCCTCTGATTTCGTGATAATTCCATTTTCTGAGAATACATTGTTTGAAAATACATTGCCTGAGAATATAAGTGGCTTATTTGATCCGAAAATCGGATCGTGGTTATCTGTTATAATCCTCAGGATCATCCGGTAATATATATCGCTGACAGAAAATAAATTCAATAAGAATAGGATGAATGGATACTTTATTACTGAAAATAAAAATGCGGAAATTTATTCCGCTATTTTATTTTTTCTGAATTAATTTCCGGTAAACGGATTATAACCGGCGGCTCAGAGAAACACTTTTGATCTGCGCATAAACCCATTGCCCGGGTTTGAGTTGTAAATCATCTTTTGCCCAGCCGGTGATCCGCGCCCAGATAAAGTGATTACCCACCGCCAGGCGCACGTCTGACTGTCCGTTATCGTCTTCATACATTTCTGTGATTTTTGCACGCAATATATTGCGGATACTGCTGCTTTTAGGTTTTTCCAGCGCAACAGAGACATCATCTGCGCTGATTCGCACACGCACCGCCGTATCCCGCCCGCCGTCAATATGCGGCACCCACAGAACCTGGTCGCCGATGGCGGTTGCAGTCATTGCATAGCGATCATGATGCTCCAGAATTGTCACATTAATCACACTGGAAAGACTCTCCTCACGGAGCCACGGACGCAGTGCAGAGCCTGCCCATACCTCCTCCAGCGGACCTTGTGCCAGAATACGGCCTTTATCCAGGATAACCACATCTTCCGCCAGACGCAGAATTTCATCCAGACTGTGGCTGACATACAGGATCGGGATACGGATATCCTGCGCCAATTTTTCCAGAAAAGGCAGAAGTTCACGCTTGCGGGGAAGATCAAGCGAGGCAAGCGGTTCATCCATCAACAGGATATCCGGGGCGGTCAGTAATGCGCGCCCTATCGCCACCCGCTGTTTTTCTCCGCCGGACAAGGTCATCGGCAGACGGTTTAATAAATGTCCGATACCGAGCAGTGCAACAATACTGTCAAACTGATCCGCCATTTCCGGTGCCATACCGTAGCGCAGGTTGCCCTTTATCCGGTAATGCGGAAACAGGCGGGCATCCTGAAAAACATAGCCAATTTTGCGTTTTTCCGGTGGCAGACAAATGCGTTTTTCAATATCCACCAGTGTGTGGCCGTTCAGCTCAATCCGCCCTTTTTGCGGGCGGGTCAGTCCACCTATCACATTGATAAACGAGGTTTTCCCGGCGCCGGAAAGCCCGAAAACGGCAGTTATCCGGTCGCTTGCCAGTTGCGTATTGATAACCATGGATAAATCGCCGAGCTGCTGCTCAAAATCCAGAATTAACATGCTGCCATCCCCAGTCGTTTACGCCCCCACCGGGTCAGCCATTCGGATGCCATCAGCGACGCCATTGCCAGGATAATGGCGATAACACACAGTCTTGCCGCATCCATTTCAGCTCCGGGCGTTTCAAGCAGAGAGTACATTGCCAGCGGAATAGTGCGGGTTTCTCCCGGAATATTGGATACAAACGTAATGGTTGCGCCAAACTCGCCGAGCGAGCGTGCAAACGCCAGTACCGTTCCGACAATAATCCCCGGAAGCGACAGCGGCAGTGTAATGGTAAAAAAGACACGCAATGGTGAAGCACCCAGTGTCCGTGCCGCCTGTTCGAGCCGCATATCCACGGCCTCCAGCGCGAGGCGGATAGCCCGGACCATTAGCGGAAAAGCAACCACAGCGGATGCCAGCGCCGCACCGCGCCAACTGAAGGTGAAACTGAAACCAAACCAGTTATAGAGCCATTCACCGATAAATCCTTTGCGCCCCATACTGATTAGCAACAGATAACCCACTACCACCGGCGGCAACACCAGTGGTAAGTGGATAAGACTGTCTAACAGCGACTTGCCGGGAAAACGGCAGCGCACCAGCACCCATGCCATCAAAATACCGAGCGGCAAACTCACCGCCACGGCAACCGCTGACACTTTCAGGCTGAGGATGACCGCCTGCCATTCATACTCATTCAACATCGCTGTTTGTTAGTCCTTACTTTTACAGAGGGCTGAAACCGTAACGTTTGAAAATTTCTTTTGCCTGCGGTGTTTGCAGATAATCATAGAAGCCTTTCACATCCGCATTATTGTGTTCTTTAAGGATCGCTGCCGGGTATTCAACAGGCTTATGGGTATCTGCCGGGAAAATCGCGACCACTTTTACTTTATCACTTGCCACTGCATCAGAGCCGTAAACAATCCCCAGAGGTGCTTCACCGCGCTCAACGAGTGCCATGCCACTGCGCACATTATTAGTACGCGCCAGCAGCGGATCAACCATTTTCCAGGCACCTAAATTTTCCAGCGCTTCCTGTGCATAAATGCCGACCGGTACATGATCCGGATCGCCGACAGCTAAACGCCCGCCATCCAGTAATTTAACCCAGTCAGTCTGTTTATTAATATCGATTTTATCAATTTTACTGTCTTTCGCGGCAATCAGCACCAGTTCGTTACCCAGCAGTGTTTTGCGGGTGTCATTCACGATGAGATTTTTTTCCTGCGCGTAATTCATCCACTTTTGATCCGCAGAAATAAAAATATCTGCCGGTGCGCCGTTTTCAATCTGACGTGCCAGCGTTGAAGAAGAAGCATAAGAGGCAACAACCTCACCTTTCTTCTCCTGCTTATATTTTGCCGAGATCTCATCAACAGCATTGGTCAGCGATGCCGCAGCAAAAACAACCACTTTTTCCGCCGCCCACGCCTGACTCATCATTGCCGCAGAGATAACAACACCGGCAAGTAACTTACTGAACTGTTTTTTCATTTTTTCCACCAGGATAAATTAGGATTAACCCGTTGTATATAACAAGATACAGCGGAAAATGAAAGAGTGTTTATCGCACTATCGTCAGTTAAGCCGGAAACTTTACGAAAAATGGGGGGTTACGCAAAAAATGAGAGGAGTGACAGAATAAAAACGGACTACCCGCGATCGCAGGTAATCCTGAATAAGGTATAATTAATGCTGCTTTCCGTGGCGATCGCCTTTTGAAATCAGGTTGAAAATTTCACCTAATCCCCAAATTAAAGCGCCCAGCCCTACCATGACAACAGGCACCATTAACAGTGCGAAACCTAAACTTTTAATCAACTCAAACATAGTGATAAATCTCTTTGCATCGGGCGAAAAGGATATTCAACAGCATACTAAAGTATGACAAGTATATAATAGCGTCATAATCGTTATCATTCTATACAAATCATCCCTGCGACGGCATAGCGATTCGTGCGGTCTATGACTGTGTAAAATACACAACAGCCACAATAACCGCCGCTGCAAGCAGCATTCCAATTACTTTTCCGGCACCACTTTTAGGTTTTGCCACAATATCGCTGATATTACCGGCAGGCTGTGCAATGGTTTTTACTGCATTAACAGGTGCCGCAGCCGGTTCATCTTCTTCCTGATATAACGCCTGCATATAAAGGAAAAGCATCTTAACGAAACGACTGTTCAACGATAATGATTGCCCGTCCCCGCCGACCACACAGAGCGTATAATCGATTTTTCCGGATAATCCCAGCAAAAAAGCGCCCGGCAGCCAGGTGTAATCCCGTTCTCCCGATGCCATCTCTTTTTCAATGTCCGCCGGAGCATCATCACTGCCGTCATCCCGCATATAGGCAAATAAACGCGGCTCTTCGTCATCGTCTCCCTGAGAAAATGCCAGCCCGACCTGTCCGCCTGACTCAGCTCCCTGAGATTCAACCCAGAATGTCTGTTCTGCCAGCGCCCGCGCAAAAACTTCTGTGCTGTCACCATCGCCTTCCGGGGAATCTTTTACCGCCTGGTGGAGACTGAATAAGATATTCTGCATAGAGATACCGCCCTGAATAATAGATAATAGCCATACCCTTATTCATTCAAACTGCAGGTTCGTTGACTGCATCCTGAATGACGTCGGGTGTATACCATATCTGCTTTCATCCGAATTATAAATTCTTATCTGAAATGAGCGGTCATAATAACGACCATAATCGCTAATGAAAAAAACAGGCGATTTGCTAGAATAGCAGACGATCAATACCGCACCGGACGGACATTCTGCCCGGATTTCCTGCCTGAATAATATACAAGGTATTTTACATTGGATATTTTACTAACGCTGAAATTACAGGGTAATTTATTTGCCGATCCACGGCGGATTGCATTACTCAAACAGGTCAGAGCGACCGGATCCATCAGTCAGGGAGCAAAACTCGCCGGTATCAGCTATAAAAGTGCGTGGGATGCCATCAATGAAATGAATCAGTTATCTGAGGAAACCATTGTTGACCGCGCAACAGGCGGGAAAGGCGGCGGCGGTGCAACACTTACGCGCTATGGTGAGCGCTTACTTCAGTTATATGATCTGCTGGCACAGATCCAGCAAAAGGCCTTTGATGTGCTGAAAGAGGATAATCTCCCTCTCGACAGCCTGCTGGCGGCTATTTCCCGCTTTTCATTACAGACCAGCGCACGCAATCAGTTTTTCGGCACCATTGTGTCGCGTAATCACTCTCACGTTCAGCAACATGTCAATGTTCTGCTGGCGGATAAAAAAACGGAGCTGGCTGTTGCACTGACAGAACAGAGCGCCAACCGGCTGGGGCTTTCCGTGGGTAAGGAAGTACTTACTCTGATTAAAGCGCCGTGGGTAAAAATAAGTAAGTCCGGCGATATCAGTGCGGAGTTTGATAAC
This sequence comes from Morganella psychrotolerans, assembly GCF_965118875.1. Classification (GTDB taxonomy): domain Bacteria; phylum Pseudomonadota; class Gammaproteobacteria; order Enterobacterales; family Enterobacteriaceae; genus Morganella; species Morganella psychrotolerans_C. The sequence continues at coordinate 119,439 of NZ_CBCPJD010000007.1, read as the reverse complement.
CGGCTCACCGGCAAAATAGACTCCATTGCCCGCGGGGCGGAAAACAGTGAAATTCTGGTCACACTGACCGGCGGCGCGCATCTGTGCTCAACGCTGGATAACCCGGAAGTCAGCCGTCAGCAGCTCAATATCGGTGATGAGGTAACCGCCCTGTTTAATGCAGATCAGGTAATTATCGCGACACTTTGCTGATTTTTAAGATAGAAAAGCCGCCTCAGTTAATGGGCGGCTTTTTTGTCAGTGAAGACTTACTTCGCTTTTAAATCAACCTGATAAACAGCAAAACCTACATCATCGGTGCCGGTGCGGGTCATCGGATAATGGGCATTCTCTTTAATAAACTGAGTAGCTTTATCCCCCGGGGAGGTTTCGAAACGAATATTTAATGTCTTATCCGTTTTGATGGGTACAAATGTCCAGTTTTGCTCTGCCTGCGCCGATACCGCGCCTTTTGCTTTAGTTTCAGCAGCAATATACGCCGCCAGCACACTGCGGTTTTCATCAGGCGATGCAAATGCAATATGATCATCACCGGTGCCCGCAAACTTGCCGCTGTATGCACGGTAATTATTGGTTGCCACCAGGAAAACCGATTTCGGATCAATAGGTTTACCCTGATATGTCACGTTTTTAATACGATTCGCCTGCGGATTAACTGACTGACAATCAACATCATATTTAGCCGGCTGAGTCAGGTCTATCTGGTAATTGATCCCGGAAATAGTATCAAAATTATAGGTCCGGAAACCATCCCAGTTAACCAGGCTCTGCGGCGCTTCTGACTGCGGATCAATCTGGTTGAACATGCCTGCGGAGCACTCCAGCCACTCAGTAACTTCTGCGCCCGTTGCTTTCACCACCACCAGCGTATTGGGATAAAGATAGAGATCTGCCGCATTACGGAAGGTCATATCCCCTTTTTCTACTTCAACAAAATCAGCCGGTGCATTTTTACGTCCGCCCACTTTAAATGGCGCGGCGGCAGAAAGCACCGGTAAATCAGCCAGATCCGGATCACCCTGAATAAAGCGGCGGGTATAATCAGTTTGTGCATTATTCACAATCTGCACTGTCGGATCACTCTGTAACAGCGCAAGGTAGCTGTACATATTATCCGGTGATTTACCGATTAATTTACCGACAAATTCACGTGTCGCGTTATGTTGCTCATCAATAACAGATGCCAGTTTATCATCACGCGCGACCAGCGGTTTTTTATTTATTTTATCAAAGATCGGGCGCGCTTGTGCTTTAGCCTGTGTGACTTTCCAACTTCCGTCATCATTATTCAGCACCATGTCCACGACACCCAGATGATCACCCCACTGACCGGGCATCACTGCCGGAATGCCATTGACAGTGCCGTCTGTTATATTCACACCTTTAATATCCGCAAATTCTTTGCCGGGAAATACACCGTGAGAATGCCCGAACATAATGGCATTAATTCCCGGTACTTCACTGAGATAATAAACCGAGTTTTCTGCCATTGCTTTATAGGGCTCCTGCGAGAAACCCGAATGCGGAATAGCAACGATAATATCCGCACCTTCCGCTTTCATTTGCGGAACTAATTTTTTAGCCGTTTCGGTAATATCATTAACCTGTACTTTTCCTTCCAGATTTGTTTTATCCCAGATAAGAATTTGCGGCGGCACAAACCCGATATAGCCTATTTTCAGTATATGCTCTTTTCCGTCACGGTCTTTTACCGGCGTATCAACAATAATATAAGGTGTAAATACATTCTTACCGGTTTTTGCATCAATCACATTGGCATTCACATACGGAAAATCTGCGCCGCTAATGGCCTTTTTCAGATAATCCAACCCGAAATTAAATTCATGATTACCAAAGTTACCAACGGTATATCCCATGGTATTCATTAATTTATGAGCCGGATGCGCTTCACCCTTATTCAGCCCCTTATTTACCATGTAATCCGCCAACGGACTGCCCTGAATTAAATCCCCGTTATCCACTAATACTGAATTAATAACTTCATTTTTTGCCGCTTTAATCAACCCGGCGGTGCGCACCAACCCGAACTGTTCTGTCGGTTTGTCTTTAAAATAATCAAAATCAATTAAATTACTGTGAATATCAGAGGTTTCCATCACCCGTAAATCTACTGTCGCGGCATTTACTGTACCGCTGACAAGCAGCGCTAATACCGAATATTTCAATGTATTCCTGACCATAACATCCTCTTTCGGTTAGTGTGCGGTTTTTGGCACATTTTCTTCAGTTTTCAGTCCGTTCGCGTTAAGTAATTCAGTCATTGTATAGTCTTTATCATCAATACCGTATGATGTAAGACCATTGGAGGTTGACCGAGAATTATGTGTGTTATATTTAAACGGGATAACAACCTCACCTTGCTTATTAATCACGCCCCAGCGATCATCTTTTTTCACCAGTGCATAACCATTATCAAAGTCACGTGCGTCTTCATAAATCAGCGGGATTGCCTCTTTACCCTGTAAATCGGTAAATCCGTGTGCTTTTTCCCGGCTGACGTGAATCATATTATTTTTTATAGCATAGACTTTGTCATAACCATTAAGAGTCAGAAATATGCTCCCTTCCGGATTAAGAAAATAAAACCGCTTATCTGCCGTGTTTGTTTTATCTTCAATAAAAAATCCCGGACTAAAAAGAAGGCTGTTATTTCCGCCTTTATCTATGCTGTAATCGGTGATCGGCAAGATATGCATGCCTTTGTCATTAATAATATGATAACCCTGCTTATCCTGAAATTCGAAAAACCCGGTACGGCCATCATCAAATTCAAGCAAATTGATCCGACTATAATTACCTGAAAAAATAACCGGTTTTTTATTATGTTTATTATATAAAACAATAGCGTTACTATCACGGGTAACAAAGGTATTATCAGATAAATTTAAAATACTCTTTATTTCAGCTGTCTGTTCTAATTTTTTATTCTCAGTATCTAATTTATATAACCGGTAACGAGTGATGTCATATTCACCGCCATCATCATCCTTTCTTTTCTCTGTGTGCGCAGTATAAAAATACGGTGGGGTTACAGCGTATAACCGCTCTCTCCCGTTATTAACTATCTTAGTTCCATCCTGACCAATAATATAGAATACCTTTGATTTTTCATCTTCAACAACAGGATATAAAATCATATGCCGGGGGACAATGGTTATCTCACTATTTTCCTTAGCGTTATCTTTTACAGCATAAACAGTAACCGCAGCCGGTGTCCCATGAAATAAACAAGCAACCTGATATAATGAAGACTCATTTATTTCTTTTTCAAATTGTTCATAATACGTAGCAATCCTGTATATCAACTCATCTTTATCTTTATTATTTTTCTTTGATACTTTATCTGCACTATTAATAAACCCGCTCATTTTGTCGGTAAAACCAACATCACCACGGACACAGGATGATGATGATAGTATTTTTCCATTTTTGTCCGAGATATCTTCTGCGATGATATTCAAATCACCATCACGGGTATAACTCAGGTAATTCTTATCTGCTGTTGCCAGTTTTAATGTAAAACCAGGCTCTGTAATGTCAGTTTTATCTGCTGAGAGGTGATAGCTGTCAAGCGCAGAAACATAGCTATATGTTACACTGACATCTATATTTTTTACTGTTTTATCATTATCCAGCTTTAATTCTTCGCTTATGCTTTCATCTGATAATTCTTCGCTGCCATCCATATAAGTAATCTTTTTAATTTTTACAGTTGGCTGCTGTTTTGACGGCATATCTTTTATATTAAGTGTAACCAATGAGTACCCATAATAAATATCCTGATTAAATGACAATGACGTTATCATTTCATTAAACGCCTGCTGATATTTATCAATGGTCAGAATAGAATATGGATTTTTATATTCATCATCCGAAGATATAACTAACGTTCGTTTGTCATATAAATTATCGTTTCCGCCCATTTGAATAAAAAAATCAAATTGTTGTTTTTCACTCTGAACTTTATCAATAGACTCATCCAGTGTCAGACCATTAAACTCTGATGCGATATAATTCAGCGATGCCTGAGAGGGTGCCGGTAATTTATCGTCTCTCAGCAATACCGCAGTAATAGCTGCGGCGATTAACACCAGGACACAAAAAACAATAATACCTTTTTTTTTCATCTGTACTTCCCTGCCTGTACTGTTATTTTATTCTTATGGCACCCTTTATTTTTCTGATAAAAGTATAACAAAAACGCACCGGAAAATGATGACGATTCTGTGAAGCAGATCTGCTTTTCATGATACGAAATGCAACACCCGCGCCATCCCTTGACATCCCTCACGGTTCCGCTTATTTCTGGATGATAATTAATCTAATTAAGGCTGTCTGCTATGACACACCTGCGCATTACTCAGGGGATCTTCCGCACAGGTCCTGATTCTTCACTTTCCGTTCCGTCATTATGTCTGGAGAGAGGTCAGCACCATGCTTTTATCGGTGTTAACGGCAGCGGAAAATCGACGTTCGCGCGGGCGCTGACCCGGGAGCTTACGCTGCTTTCCGGGGAAATGACATCCTCGTTTATCCGTCCTGTCCGCGTGGCATTTGATACATTACAGGCACTCGTTGATGACGAATGGAGCCGCAATAATACCGATCTTATCGATAATAATGAGACTGATAACGGGCGCACAACCGCAGATATTATTCAGCTGACGTACCGGGATGATGCGCGCTGTCAGGCGCTGGCATCACAGTTTGGTATTGCAGATCGCCTCACGCGGCGCTTTAAATATCTCTCCACCGGCGAAACCCGCAAAGTTCTGTTGTGTCAGGCGCTGATGTCTGAGCCGGATCTGCTGGTGCTTGATGAGCCTTATGACGGGCTGGATGCCGGTTCACGTATAATGCTTAGTGACATGCTGACCACACTTGCACAAACCGGGCTGACTATCATTCTTATTCTTAACCGGTTCAGCGATATTCCGGACTTTATTACCCGCGCGGGGTTACTGGTGAACGGTCAGTTATCCGAACCTCAGGCTCTGTCTGATGTTTTACAATCCCAGCTGAGTCACAGTGAACAAAATGAACATCTCACACTGCCGGAGCGGGATAACGCGCCTTCTGAGCGGCTCTCACCTGATCTTGCGCGGGTTATTCTTAATCACGGCACAGTCAGTTATCACGATAAACCTATTCTGCACGATCTGAGCTGGCAGGTACTACCCACAGAACACTGGCAGATTACCGGCGAAAACGGCGCGGGAAAATCCACCCTGCTCAGTCTTATCACCGGCGATCACCCGCAGGGATACAGCAATGACCTGACACTGTTTGGTCGCCGCCGGGGCAGTGGTGAAACCGTGTGGGATATCAAACAGCATATCGGCTATGTCAGTAATAGTGTTCATCTGGGCTACCGCGTTAGTATTAATGTGCGCAACACCCTTATTTCCGGCTTCTTTGATTCCGTCGGCCTGTATCAGAAACCCTCCGACCGGCAGATAAAACTGGCGGCTGACTGGCTCGTGCTGCTGGGGTTGACGTCTGTGAGCGAAAGCCCGTTTCACAGCCTGTCGTGGGGGCAACAACGGCTTGTGCTGATAGCACGCGCACTGGTAAAACATCCGGCGCTGCTGATCCTGGATGAGCCGTTACAGGGGCTGGATGCACTTAACCGTCTGCTGGTTCTGCGCTTTATCGATATCATGATAAGCCGTGGTGATACTCAACTGTTGTTTGTCAGTCATCACAGTGAAGATACCCCCGCCTGCATTAACCGGCGGCTGGCGTTTATTCCTGATAATAATCACTACCGTTATGAAATCAGTAAGTTGTAAGTCATTCATCAAACGGATGTTTTATTTTTCACCTTAAAAAAGCATCCGTTATTTTCTGTTTTTAATCAGTTAATTATTAAGAACAATCTTAGTTTATAGCTATTCTTCCGCTGTTTTTGCTGGTATCTGTCCGCTGACTCTTTTACCCTGAGCGCTCTTTTTACTTTTCTGATGTCCGACGGATATTCATGACCTGGTTTTTACTCATCTTATCTCTGCTTTTATTACAATTTCACCGGACACTATCACTGGCAGCTCTGCTCGCCACCACGGTCAGTGCGCTGTTCAGCGGTGTAATGGACTGGCGCGCATTAATGGCACTCTGGGGTATTATTGCTATCGCAATAGCCTACCCCCGCACTCATCAATACCCGTGGCTGCGCAGGGGACTGGCATTACTGGTTGCTGCTACCGCTGCCGGTCTTGCGTTTCACTTGTTTCCGGGATTTCATAACCTGCATTATCTGGAACCCACACAGGCAGGACCGCACAGTGCGCCGTTTTCATTCTGGCTCAATGCCGATAAAGCCCTGGTGCCGTTTGTTCTTCTGATTATCATCCCGCAGCTGTTTGTGACCACACCACAGAAACGGGTGACACGATTGCATTGGATCCTGCTGATACTCTCTGTCCCGGCACTTCTGCTGCTGGCAACGGCCTTGGGCGGATTAGGGTTTGAGCTGCATTTCCCGGACTGGCTGCCGGTCTTCATCGTGGCAAATCTCTTTTTGGTTTCACTGGCTGAAGAAGCGCTGTTCCGTGGTGCGCTCCAGCAAGTGCTCTCCCGCCGGTTGCCACCGTATGTCGCGCTGTTTATTGCTGCCGCTGTTTTCGGTCTGGTACATATTGCAGGGGGTCCGCTGCTGGTCGTGTTTGCCGCACTCGCCGGGGTTATCTACGGGCTGGCATGGATGTGGAGCGGGCGGTTGTGGGTCGCAACACTATTTCATTTCGGTCTGAACCTGTGCCATTTGCTGTTTTTTACCTATCCTTTCAGGATTGGCTGAAAAAACCGTTTTCCTCCGGCTATTATACTTTGCGCAAACATTTATAGCGGAATCGATTCAGTTATAGTATACAGTATACTCTGAATAATTCGGGATGCCTGTAGGCGACAAGCGAAGACAGACGGGGAGCATAGATAAACTATGTGACCCGGCGAGCTGAGCGCAGTCAACAACCAGGCATCCTGAAGTATGACGGGTATATCGGGAAAACAGGACGAAACGGATACCTTCAGCACACTGTCCCCCAAAATTACTGTGCGGAAAGTTTGCCGAAAAGCGGTACAAACCAATATAATGGGCAGCGTGTCAGACCCGCTTCAATTCTGAAACCCTCTATTTGAAACACGACAGGAGTTTACGCTATGGCAGTAACTAAACTGGTGCTTGTACGTCACGGTGAAAGTGAGTGGAACAAAGAGAACCGCTTTACCGGCTGGACGGATGTTGAGTTATCTGAAAAAGGCCGTGCAGAAGCACAGGAAGCCGGTCAGTTACTCAAAAAAGAAGGCTTCTCTTTTGATTTCGCTTATACCTCTGTACTGAAACGCGCAATTCACACCCTGTGGAGTATTCTGGACCAGGTTAATCAGCAATGGCTGCCGGTTGAGAAAAGCTGGAAACTGAATGAACGCCATTACGGCGCATTGCAGGGTCTGGATAAAGCGGAAACTGCCGCCAAATATGGTGATGAGCAGGTGAAATTATGGCGTCGTGGTTTTGCAATCACCCCGCCGGCACTGGAAAAAAGTGACGAACGCTTCCCGGGTCACGACCCGCGCTATGCAGCACTGCCTGAAAGCGAGCTGCCTGCAACAGAAAGCCTTGCCATCACCATCGATCGCGTTATTCCTTACTGGACTGATATTATCAAACCACGCGTTGCATCAGGTGAGAAAGTCATTGTTGCCGCACACGGTAACTCCCTGCGTGCACTGGTAAAATATCTGGATAACATGAGCGAAGATGAAATTCTGGAACTCAATATCCCGACTGCTGTACCGCTGGTGTATGAGTTTGATGAAAACATGAAACCTCTCCGCCGCTACTACCTGGGTGACCAGGACGCGATAGCTGCCAAAGCTGCCGCAGTGGCTAATCAGGGTAAAGCGAAGTAATTCTTCTCTTCTCTGAGTCATAAAAAAACCCTGACACTGTCAGGGTTTTTTGTATATACCCTTATTCATTCAAACTACAGGTTCGTTAGCGGCGTGGAGCTAGGCCGCCTGCCTGCAACCTGAATGGCGTTGGGTATACCGAATATATTATTTGCGGCGGGCTTTTACTGCATCCGCAAGCTGTTTAAGCAGGATTTCAGTGTCTTCCCAGCCGATACAGGCATCTGTAACACTTTTGCCATACACCAGAGGTGCGTCACCTTCCAGATTCTGATTACCTTCTGTCAGATGACTCTCCACCATCACGCCCATAATCGCTTTTTCACCACCGGCAATCTGCTGCGCCACATCTGTACTAACATTCATCTGGCGCTGATACTGCTTGCTGCTGTTTGCATGGCTGAAATCGATCATAATACGCGGAGCGAGACCGGCCTGTGCCAATCCGTCTTTTACAACACTGACATCTTCCGCGCTGTAATTCGGTTTTTTACCACCGCGCAGGATAATGTGACAGTCGCCGTTACCCGTGGTATTCACAATGGCAGAATGACCCCATTTGGTGACGGAAAGAAAACAGTGCGGTGAACCGGCGGCATTGATAGCGTCAATCGCGACTTTAATGGTGCCGTCCGTACCGTTTTTAAATCCGACCGGACAAGAGAGCCCGGACGCCAGTTCACGGTGAACCTGTGATTCGGTTGTACGCGCGCCGATAGCGCCCCAGCTCATCAGATCTGCCAGATATTGCGGGGTGATCATATCCAGGAACTCACCCGCTGCCGGCAGCCCTTTGTCATTAATATCAAGCAGCAGCTTGCGCGCAATGCGCAGGCCGTCATTGATGGCAAAGGAGTGGTCAAGATGCGGATCGTTAATCAGCCCTTTCCAGCCGACCGTGGTGCGCGGTTTTTCAAAATAGACGCGCATAACAATTTCCAGCTCACCTTTAAGTGAATTACGCAGCACCAGCAGGCGATCTGCATATTCAGCGGCGGCTTTCGGGTCGTGAATAGAGCACGGTCCGATAACAACCAACAAGCGGTCATCCCGCCCTTCCAGTATTTCATGAATGGCGTGACGGGTCTGGCGAACGGTTGCAGCGGCAGTCATCGTCGCGGGAAACGACTCCAGTAACGCCACTGGTGGTAATAATTCCCGAATTTCTTTTATTTTTACATCATCGTTCTGATAGTTCATAACCCGTATCTTCCGCTGTCCTGTGTGTTTATTGTGGTAATTTTAATCTAACCGCTCGTCAACAAGCTGTAAACAATTAGCTGCACAGGAAACGAAATTAATTTTTCGCCCCGAAAATATTCGGATTAACAGGACAAACCGTTGTCGTTCAGAAGGAAAACAGCGGCTTTATCAGCCGCTGTAAGTGAAAGGGTTCTTTATGACACTAACCTGGTTCTGATCCGCTGAATCATCGTAATCAGCAAAACAATAATCATACCGGCGATAAGACCGAACACTAAATTAACTACCGGCGGCGTTATAAAGTGAATAAATCCGCCGAATGCCGGGATATCTGCCCCCGTCAGGGCAAGCTTTTCGATCCAATGATAAATAACCGGAATGCCGTGGATTAAAATACCCCCGCCGACCATAAACATCGCCGCCGTTCCCACCACAGAGAGTGTTTTCATCAGATAAGGCGTGGAGCTGATCAGAAAATTGCCTGTTTTCTTCAGAACTGCCATGCTCTTTTTCTGTAAATAAAAGCCCAGGTCATCCAGTTTGACAATACCCGCCACCAGACCATACACCCCGACAGTCATAATGACCGCAATCACCGAGAGCACCACAACCTGATTGATAAAGGCGGATGTCGCGACAATGCCTAATGTGATCGCAATAATTTCTGCCGATAACACAAAATCCGTGCGGATAGCGCCTTTAATTTTGCGTTTTTCAAAATCAGCTAATTCTTCCGGCGTCTGTAGTGTTTGCGTTTCTGCAGTGTCGTGATTGTCATCCGCAGGACTGTGCAAAAATTTATGTGCCAGTTTTTCTGCACCTTCAAAACATAAAAAGGCACCGCCGACCATCAGCAACGGGGTTACCGCCCATGGGGCAAAGGCATTGATCAACAGCGCCAGCGGTACCAGGATCAGTTTATTGAAAAAAGACCCTTTGGCAACCGCCCAGACCACCGGTATTTCGCGCTCTGCGCGCACGCCGGTGACCTGCTGGGCATTCAGTGCCAGGTCATCACCCAGTACGCCGGAAGTCTTTTTGGCGGCCATTTTTGTCATGACAGAAACATCATCTAAAACGGCTGCAATATCATCAAGTAACGCGAGTAAGCTTCCACCTGCCACAAGAGTTTCCTTTTATGCCCTTATTCATTCAAACCGCAGATTCGTTGGCTGCATCCTGAATAACGTTGGGTATATAGCTGATTAATAGGTATCTGATTATTACCAAATACCCATCATTATAATTATCAGGAGGCAATCTGAAAATAAATTCAGCGTTTTTTCGCCGCTTTTATCCACATTCTTGAGCCATTCAGCGCCACACCCAGTAAAATGATGTATTCCAGTGACAAGGCGTATACACCCTGCAGGTAATAAATCACGACACTGATGATGTTAATCACCACCCACAACAGCCAGTTTTCCACCAGTTTGCGGGTCATCAGGATCATTGCCGCCACGGAGAGCACTGTCATTGCCGCATCCCAGAACGGGAAGGCATCCGGCGGTAGTACCGGCATAGCAAGCTCTGCCCCTGCCATATTCAGCATACTGACCATACCCTGCGCCAGCCGGGTAAATACAGGGTCAATAAAGCGGGCCAACAGCAGGATAGCGACCAGGCACACTACCGCCGTCACGCCGGTTTTCAGCGGCGACATCCAGCGGATTTTCAGTTCCGCTTCTGCGTTGCTGTTACGCCGGCTCCAGGCATACCAGCCATAGACGTTGGCAGCAAAAAAGAAGATTTGTAACAGTAAGTTGGCGTAGAGTTGGATCTGAAAGAAAATCACCGCAAATAATGTGACGTTAATCAGACCAAACAGATAATTGATTGTTTTCTCCAGACTTGCCAGCCAGATACACAGCAACCCGGCAACGGCACCGACCGCTTCAATCCACGATAATTCATACGCTCCGTCTTTACCGAGCGGGATCACCATGAGAATATTATTGATGTCAAAAAATTCCATTCCGCCACCTTTCTTAGGTATTTACCCTGTCATTTACGGATTTTAAGCCTTTGCAGGTTTAGTTTAGTGTGTATTTTTCTGTCACTTCAGTGATGAATATCTCATGATAACAAATTTTGTTTAATATAATAAACATAGTAACGTTTTTTTAACTTTACTACTCCCGCTATTTTTAGTTATGACGTAATATCAGCCGGGATATTAATTATATAAATGAGATGCGTAATGGAATCAATTGAGCAAATTATTAACAGCATTATCTCTTTTGCCCTTTTGGATCCCCGTATTGATGCGGTTATTGTGACCGGTTCAATGGCCGGAACCAATCAGGCAGACCGTTTTTCTGATATTAATACCGAATTGGTCGGCAGTAATTATCAGGAATTAATACAGGATGAACGTTGGCTGTACCGGTTCGGAAATCCGCTGATCATACAAAAAACACACGATACTGCCTGGCCCGCATGTCAGGTGCTGTATGAAAAAGGCCGCAAAGTCGATTTTGTCCTCGCCGGACGTGAGCGAATCACACAGATGGTGTCTCACGGGCTGGATCCGATTTATCAGCGGGGTTATGCCGTTTTGCTGGATAAAACCGGGATCACCGCTAAATTACCGGGCTATGCAGATCCTGCAACTGTCATTACCGAGCCCGATAAAGAAACTTTTATAGCGAACTGGCAAAATTTCTGGCTGGAAGCGCCTCAGGTACCTGTTTACTATCTGCGTAATGATTTGTGGAGCGCCCGCCTGCGGAATGTGGAGATGAAACAAAAGCTGGTGATGCTGCTGGAGTGGCATGTGCTGCTCAGACAGAGCGAAACACCACATGTCTGGTACAAAGGGGAGCATCTCAGCCGCTGGCTGCCACCGGGGCTGTACGGGCGCTTTATAGCGACTCTGGATAACAAAGATCGGATGCATGCCGCACGGGCCTACATGGCGATGCTCACACTCTATCGGGATATCGCATTGCAGGTAATTGAAGCACATCAGTTTGAGATTGATATTACGTTAGCGGATAAGGTTATTGCGCTGGTTGCTGACAGGCTGAATGCAGATGATTTATTAGCGCCGGTTACTGAAAAATAGCAGGAAGATAAAGATGACCTCCGGTGTTATGCCGGGGGAGGAAGAAACAGTGAGGAATAACAGTTCGATGGTGGGGCGTACAGGATTCGAACCTGTGACCAATTGATTAAAAGTCAACTGCTCTACCAACTGAGCTAACGCCCCATCGGGGGGATCTTTCGGACTAACTGTGCTGAAATGGTGGGGCGTACAAGATTCGAACTTGTGACCAATTGATTAAAAGTCAACTGCTCTACCGACTGAGCTAACGCCCCATTTCAGGCATTGTACAAAAGAGGATGGTGGGGCGTACAAGATTCGAACTTGTGACCAATTGATTAAAAGTCAACTGCTCTACCGACTGAGCTAACGCCCCAATACTCTCTGTCCAACGGCACGGTATATTACTGATTTATCCGTCAGGTGCAATGATTATTTCAAAAAAACTTGTTCAAACGCTTACAATTCACTCACTTAGCCCCGTTTGAGCCATATTCTCTCAGTGCGGGGCTATTTTATGAACAACGGTACTGTCTGCCCGGTTATAAACCAGACAATTTTTTCTCAGCTAATTTCGCACCGGTTGAACCGGGATATTTCGCGATAACTTGCTGATAGATGGCCTTTGCCTTCGCTTTATCCCCTTTCTCCTGCATGATCAATCCGACTTTATAAAAGGATTCACCTGCTTTCTGAGATTTCGGCCAGTTTTTCACCACAGAAGCAAAATACGCCACAGCGTCATCTTTTTTGCCTTTGTTGTAATTCATCTGACCTAACCAATAATTGGCATTAGGAAGATAACTCGACTTTGGGTAGCTTTTAATAAAACTCTGAAATGCGCCGATTGCACCATCGTAATCTTTGGTGTTCATCGCCATATTCACCGCGGCATTATAGTCATCTTTCTCATTGCCCTTACTTGCAGCAGCATCAGGTGCAGAGGTATCCGCAGGTACAGCGGCAGACGCCGGTGAACCACCTGCAGATGATCCGCTGTCTGTTGATGCACCATTAGATGTGCCGCCGGAAAGAGTATCCAGCTGTGAGAAAAGTTCGCGTTGGCGCTCCGTCAACTGATTCAGTAAATACTGACTTTCCTGGATTTGCCCGCGCAGTGTATCGATATCACGCTGGTTATCCATGACTTGTTGCTGGAGTTGAGTTAATAGCTGACCATGCGCATTGGAAATACGCTCGAGCTGTACGAGGCGGTCATCAGTGGAGCCTGAGCCGATATTGATGATGGGTGCCTGAGCAATAGCGGCCCAGGGGGCCGCTACACCTATCAATAACGACAGACTCACCATCAGGCGTCTGAAGTTACTTTTCATGTATATCTCTTAGTATACCAGTACTGCGCGACGATTTTTCGCGTAGTCAGCTTCGGTGTGACCCAGAACTGCTGGTTTTTCTTTACCGTAAGAAACGATAGAGATTTGTTCACCGTTTACGCCTTTACCCTGCAGATACATCTTAGCAGCGTTAGCACGACGTTCGCCCAGTGCGATGTTGTACTCTGGAGTACCACGCTCATCAGCATGACCTTCAACAGTCACTTTGTAAGACGGGTTGTTACGCAGGAATGCAGCGTGTGCGTCCAGCAGCTGTTGGAATTCAGGAGAAATGTCGTATTTGTCGAAACCGAAGTATACGATATTGTTGTTCTGAAGTTCCTGAAGTTGCTGGCGAGCCAGATCTTCAGCTGACATACCAGTGTTTGCGCTATTGTCGACAGTGCCCGCATCAGCCTGGTCGTTTTTGTTAGAACTACATGCAGCGACGGCCAGAACAGGTAAAGCTATCATCAGCCCTTTAAGCACTTTGTTAAGTTGCATCTCTTTGATCCTTTTATAATTTGCCATACATATTTTAATGCATCACAGATACGGCGACCAGGCAGGGAATTTAACCTGTCCGTCAGTCGCCGGAAGACGCGCTTTGAAACGCCCGTCGGTCGAAACCAGCTGCAATATAGTTCCCATACCTTGCGAGGAGCTATAAATAACCATAGTGCCGTTTGGTGCGATACTTGGCGTTTCATCTAGGAACGTATCCGTTAAAATCTGGAAATTGTTCGCTACTAGATCTTGTTTGGCGATATGCTGTTTCCCGCCGCCTGAACTGACCATTACCAGGAAACTACCGTCAGAACTGACGTTGCCGTTCTGGTTCTGAGTCCCATCCCAAGTCAGACGTTCGGGAGCACCGCCATTAATATTGACCTTATAGATTTGCGGACGACCAGCCTGGTCAGATGTAAAGGCTAACGTCTGGCTGTCCGGCATCCATGAAGGCTCAGTATTATTACTACGACCATCTGTTACCTGACGCATCTGGCCTGAGCCGAGATCCATCACATACAGATTCAGACTACCGGATTTCGATAACGCAAATGCCAGTTTAGAACCATCCGGTGAAAATGCAGGTGCACCGTTGTGACGCGGGAATGACGCAACCTGGCGAACTTGTCCGCTGGACAGGTTCTGGATAACCAGTGCTGAGCTTCCGCTTTCAAAGGTAACATACGCAATTTTTTCGCCATCAGGTGACCATGCCGGAGACATCAGAGGCTCCGGTGAACGGTGAACCGTGAACTGGTTGTAACCGTCATAGTCAGATACGCGCAGCTCATAACGATAGCCGCCGCCGTTCTTCACTACCACATAAGCGATACGCGTGCGGAATGCGCCACGGATACCGGTTAATTTTTCAAAAACTTCATCACTGGCAGTATGTGCCGCATAACGCAGCCACTGCTTTGTCACTTTAAACTGGTTCTGAGCAAGCACACTGCCCGGAGCGCCCGACGTATCAACTAACTGGTAGCTCACCAGATAATTACCATCAGCACCCGGCTGAACCTGACCGACAACAACGGCATCAATACCCAGTGCTGTCCAGGATTCCGGAACCACTTCGGACGCGGTTCCCGGTAACTGAGGCATACGGGCCGGGTCAATCGGATTAAATTTTCCGCTGTTACGTAAATCAGCCGCAACAATGGCACCAATCTCTTCAGGTGCACTACCGCCACCCGCCATCTGGAAAGGCACAACACCAATAGGACGCGCTGAATCAACACCCTGTGTTATCTCGATACGAACTTCAGCCTGAGCAACTGCCGCCCACAGCATCAGAAAACCGAGCATATATTTAACTGCCTGCTTCATTTTCTCTCCCTTGTTGCGCCAATGCCCGCGTGAAATAAGTATTTTAACAAACGTTCATAACCAAAACCAGATATCGTCACAAAAACACATTATTAACGTAATCCTTCCCGGTTATCCCGTTGTATCACATCTTTCATTTCGGTTTAAAGTCCACTTTCGAATTCTTAAATGCCCGCCAGACTGCATCACTCGGCGGTGCCGGTATACGAGCCTGTTTGGTTGCAGTCACTGCCGCAGTACAGAGTGCAGGATCACCGCCCACTGGTTTGACATCAATTAACGACCCTTTGTTCGTGATATTGATCTCTAATGTACATGTTTTGCCGCTGTAAAGGTCAGCATTATAAAATTTTGCCTGAATCGCTAACTGCACCTGCGTCATATAGCCGTTCATATCGGCATCAGAGTTAGTACCGCTCTTTTTACCACCGCCCTGACCGGCAGCGGATGCGCCGCCGCTTTCTGTTCCCGGCGCATTAGACGCTAATCCACCCAGGAGGTCATCCACTTCGCTGGCTTGCTTCTTTGAAGCCGCTGCTTTGGCTTTCGCATCTTTAGCTTCTTTTGCTGCTTTCTCTTTAGCGGCTTTTTCTTTAGCTTCTTTTTCAGCTTTTGCCGCTTCGGCTTTTTCTTTTACCGCTTTTTCGGCTTTCGCTTTTTCTTCTTCTGCCGCTTGCTGTGCAGCCGCTTTTTCATCTGACTTTTTCTTCGCCAGCGCCTGCTCTTTTATTACGTTTTCTTTTTCAGCCTGCGCTTTGGCAGCGGCGGCTTCTGCAATTTTCTGTTCTTCTTTCGCTTTTTTCAGTGCGTCCTGAGCCTGTTTCTGCTGTTCTTCAGCTTCTTTTTTCTGATCGTCGACCTTTTGCTCAGTTTTCAGACGCTCTTCTTCAATGGCTTTTAAACGCTCCTGCTCACGCGATTCTTTCTGACGTAATTCTTCTTCCTGCTGCTTCTCTTTTTTCTCGCGCTGCGCCTGAGCCTGTTTTGCGTTTGCCTGTTGTTGTTGTTGCTGATTGAAATTTTCAACCATAGCGTTCGGATCAACCATAATAGCGTCGATCACCTGCCCGCCTTCACCGCCGCCCATCAGTCCTGATTTAGTGACAAATGATCCCCAAATCACCAGCGCAACCAGCAGAAGGTGCAACACAACAGATGTGATGACAGAACGATTTAATTTATCTTTACGCTCTTTCAGCTTTCTCACGCTTAATTCCCTAACACACTGAGTGAAAACAACGGCATAACAAACCTTACATCGGTTTCGTCATCAGACCTACAGATTTCACTCCGGCCTGTTTCAGAATATTCAGACCATTAATAATCTCTTCATAAGGCACATCTTTTGCACCACCGACCAGGAAAATCGTTTTCGGATCTTCCGCCAGGCGTGCTTTTGCCTCAGCAATAATTTGTTCTTCCGGCAGTAATTCCAGGCGATCCTGTTTTACCACCAGGGTATATTGCCCCACTCCGGATACTTCCAGAATAATCGGTGGATTATCATTGGTAGATACCGCCTGAGAATCGGAGGCATCAGGGAGATCCACTTCCACACTCTGACTGATTATCGGCGCTGTTGCCATGAAGATAAGCAACAACACAAGCAACACGTCCAGTAAAGGAACAATGTTAATTTCAGATTTCAGCTCCCGCTTGTGTCTGCGTTGACGTGCCATAATAATCTCCTGCCTTATTTCTTATCAGCAGATGCAAACGCCTGGCGGTGTAAAATCCCCAGAAACTCTTCACTGAAGTTATCGTAGTTCTGTTCTAATTTATTCACACGGTTATTCAGACGGTTGTAGGCCATTACCGCAGGGATTGCCGCAAACAGACCAATTGCCGTTGCAATCAGTGCTTCTGCAATACCCGGTGCCACCATCTGTAATGTTGCCTGTTTTACCGCACCTAATGCGATAAAGGCGTGCATAATTCCCCAGACTGTCCCGAACAGACCGATATACGGGCTGATAGAGCCGACAGTTCCCAGGAACGGAATATTGTTTTCCAGGTTTTCCATTTCACGGTTCATTGAAATGCGCATCGCACGCGCCGCACCGGTTTCAACCGCCTCCGGAGAGTGAATATTGGCCTGATGCAGACGGGCAAACTCTTTAAAGCCGGAATGGAAAATCTGTTCTGTGCCACTTAATTCGTCACGACGCGCCTGGCTCTCTTTATACAGACGGGACAGTTCGATACCTGACCAGAATTTGTCTTCAAACGCTTCCGCTTCACGCGTCGCAGCATTCAGGATTTTGGTCCGCTGAATAATAATTGCCCACGATGCAACAGAAAAGCCCAGCAATACCAGCATGATAAATTGCACGAGGTAACTTGCTTTCAGGAATAAATCCCAGATATTCATGTCAGTCACTGCTTAAACTCCGCGACAATAGACTCGGGAAGCGCTATCGGCTTCATTAAAGAAATATTCACGCAGGCGACAAGTACCTCTGCGCGACATAAAAGAGTTCCGTTTTTATGCATAAGTGTTTGCGTAAATGTCAGGGACGCGCGGCGAATCTCTGTAATCGCGCTTTGTACCTCTAACAGGTCGTCTAACCTTGCCGGATGATGATAATCGATAGTTAATTTGCGGACCACAAACCCAACCTGCTCTTCCAGCAGTCGCTGCTGGTGAAAGCCCCGCGCCCGTAACATTTCAGTTCTGGCACGCTCAAAAAACGCAGCATACTGCCCGTGGTACACAACACCACCAGCATCAGTATCTTCGTAGTAAATCCGTACCGGCCAACTAAACATTGAATATCCCGCAACTAACTCTTATCAGCAGACTTGCCCTGCAAACTATACGTGAAGACCAAACGTATTGAAAATGCTTAGTACGTAAAGATAAGAAAAGCCCGTTTGTCCGCGCGCTAATCATACTCGCCTTTATGCAACACGCAAGCTCATTCAGAGGTTGCTGCGAAAAAATATTTTGTTACGAATTACAACACGTTAGCAGCGTTACTTTCGCCTTCAGCCGCTATCATTAAACACTTATTAAAAGACATTTCTCCTCACTAATACGCAAAAATCCGGATAATTCCGGATTTTTGTGCTACCGATTTATTTACATGGCAATCTAACTTATTGTAATACCTTAAATAAAATCAATTTATCTTTATTTTACAGAAACTGGTTTTTTGTCCTGTTTATGGGTCAGAATACCCGGAGTTCAGACCGGTTATAATACCAGCGGTGTTTCATGCAGATAATGCCACTGCCACATTTCGTCATCGTTTTTAGACAGGATCACCACAGAACGCCGTGCTGTTGTCACCCCGGAGAAGTGCTGAGTTTCAAGATAACGCATGGCAAGTGTATTTTCTGTCCGGCTGACACACTCATAATCTGATGTTTCTATCGGCGCCCCCTGTTTCTGTCCCTGCATCCGCGTAAATACCGCCACCACAGTGTCATGATCAACAACCGCCCCGCTAATCCCTGTCATAGAGAAATCGTCAGTAAAATGCATCAGTAAAGCGTGCAGTGCTGCTTTACCTTCCTCACCCGGTGTGGTGAACACCTGATAAATAAGTTCGTGAACGATATTGATACTATTAACAGCTTTCTGAATGTCAGGATGGCTCATGAGATGTCTCCGCGGCAGATTCTGCCGGTCTTAATGATGAACGATAGCGGGAGCTGCATAAAAAGATAAGCGGGATAAGCCCGGTAGCTGCCGCACACAGGAATGTCATTTTAAATGCGTTTTCCGGGATGATGATATTCAGCGTCTGATACAGCGTCATTAATAACGCCGCACCGATACTGAATACGATTTGCCGGTTAATATTCCAGATAACACTGGCTTTGGTCAGTTGTGTATCACGAAAATCATACAGCGCCGTAGTCTGAGCACAATTAGCGGCTATCCCACCGCCGGTTCCGGTAAGAAGATAGATAAGACCAATAAACCAGAGCGGTGTATTCACGTCAGTCAGAGCAAACAATGCTATCCCGCCGCTGTGCAATAACAAGCTGATAAAAAAGAGCCGCCCTGCACCTGCTTTGTTGTAGAGCGCACCACTGACCAGCATCGACATCAGTGCTCCCGC
Source organism: Morganella psychrotolerans (assembly GCF_965118875.1). Classification (GTDB taxonomy): domain Bacteria; phylum Pseudomonadota; class Gammaproteobacteria; order Enterobacterales; family Enterobacteriaceae; genus Morganella; species Morganella psychrotolerans_C. The sequence continues at coordinate 100,012 of NZ_CBCPJD010000007.1, read as the reverse complement.
TGCATACAGCAGCATAAAGGCACCGGTGACGCCGGTTGTCAGGTTAAGAACCGTTGTCAGATAAAAAATAGCCAGGATATTTACCCCGGTAAACACACCGGGCACCGCATAATAGACAGCGACAGATAACCACAGCCGGGTATTTTTCAGCAGAGCAAGGTCAATAATCGCCTGTGGCTCTCTCTGATAATGACGATAATAGAGCCGTGCACTCAGCAACATCAGCGCAGCGAGTGCCAGCGCACCACTGATATTGTGATACTCCCCGTAGAGTGACAGGGCAATCAGCAGTGATGCCAGCACAATACTGACCAGCAAAAGCCCTTTGAGATCAGGCGCCGGGCATGTGACTGTTTTCGGCTCCTTTATCCAGCACCACGCCAGCAGTGCGGTAAGCAGCGCAAACGGTGCATTGACATAAAACACCGGACGCCAGCCGGCCACATCAACAATCACCCCGCCCAGCATCGGCGACAGCGCCGGTGCAATCAGAGCGATCATCATGATAATAGTGGAAATCTTGCTGCGCTCATGTCCCTGGAAATATTGAAATGTCAGAGACTGCCCGACAGGAATAAGTAATCCGCCCGCCACGCCTTGTAAAAAGCGCCAGGTGATCAGGGATGTGAATGAATCCGCCCCGCCTGCCAGTACAGCAGTTCCCGCAAACAGCAGCATCGAGAAGGTCATCAGTTCACGTATCCCGAAACGGTCAGCCAGCCAGCGGCTCAGCGGAATGATCAGGGTCAGCCCGAGAATATAGCTGTTCGCCACCCAGGTAACGGAAAGGGATGAAACCTGCAATGACGCCGCTATAGCCGGTAATGTAATGGCAGACATAAAAATGTTGATGCAATCAATAAAGAAGCCCAGTAAAAAAATCAGGGCGATGCGATAACGATAGGTCATAATTTCCTCCGGTCAGCAGTGTAAAAGTTGTTGACCTGCGGCGTCTATGCGTCAATATAAACAATATTGTTTGGTAAAATTAAACAAATTTATGCTGACGTCAGTTGAAAAAATTAATACCTTTATATATGTAGTGGATACCGGGTCATTTACCCGCGCGGCAACCCGTCTGAATTTAAGTAAGTCGATGGTGAGCCTGCATATCAAAGCCCTGGAAACAGAGCTGAACACCACACTACTGCACCGGACAACACGCCAGTTTACCCTGACAGAGTCCGGTCATGCGCTGTATCAGCAGTTCAGACCGCTGTTACAACAGTTTGACAGTGCGCTTGATGCAGTAATGGCGGGCACGACTCAGCCACAGGGCACTCTGCGTTTCAGCGCCACAGCCGAATTCGGCGGACAGTTTCTGCTGCCGCAGCTTCCGTCATTCCGGATGCAATATCCGCTTATTCAGCTGGATTATCGCGTCGATCATACTCTGAGTGATTTGATTGCCCAGAAACTGGATGTGGTACTCAGGCTCGGCACACTGAGCGACAGCGGGTTGCGTTACCGCAGACTGGCAGATTTTCCGGTATGTTATGTGGCAACACCGGACTTTATCCGCCGCTATCAGGTAACGGATAACAGCGATCCCGCTTTACTGCCGTTTATCGCCAACAGTAATCTGTTAAGCCAGAGCGCCTGGCGTCAGCATTTGCCTGCCCCGGACAATACCGCGTTTGTGTCCAACTCGATTCAGGCTATCCGCACCATGACACTGGCACATCAGGGATACAGCCTGCTGCCGGTCTGGTATATAAGAGAGCAATTGATGCAGGAAGAATTAGTACCGGTCTTTACACAGCGGGATACGCCGGATCAAAGCATCAATATGGTATTCCCGCCTGCAGCACATCTGCCACAGAAAGTGCGGGTATTTATCGACTATTTTGTCCGGTATTTCAGTGAGAATACTAAGCAACTGCGCTATCCGTAAGACAGACAAAAAAAAGCCGTTCAGATGAACGGCTTTTTTAATGAAAAACGACTTTATCAGCTAAAAAAGTGATAAAGGCCGTAAGCCAGGATCACAATGGCGGGAATGGGATGAAAGATAATCTTCCAGACTGCGCGTTTCGGATGAAAAGCGGTGCCGAAAACTGCACCGCTGCATACGGCCCAGATCATCACTAACCCCTGCCAGATCTGTAATGAACTGGTATTCGCCGCAAAACGCGACGGATCCCAAATCACACAAAATGCCAGCCCCAGCGCCATGATGAGGACAAGGACCCGTAAGGGACCCTTATCCAGTAGTTGGTAAGATTTATCCAACATACGTCTTATTCGCCTGACGCGGCTTTGTCTTCATTATGCTCAATGGCCAGTGCTGCAATAATTGCAATACTGCATGCCAGGAGCGTTCCGAGGATCCATGCAAAATACCACATATGCGTCTGCTCCTTAGTACAGTGAATGTTTGTTGTCTTCGATGAAGGATTTATCCATACGACCCGCCATCTTCACATAACACCAGATAGTGTACAGAAGAACGATTGGTACAAAGATAATCGCAACAACGGTCATTACCTGAAGGGTAAGCAGACTGGATGTTGCATCCCACATGGTCAGACTGACGTTCGGATCAATGCTTGAAGGCATGATGAACGGGAACATGGCTGTACCACAGGTCAGGATCACCCCCGCAATAGTCAGTGCAGAGAACAGGAATGCAAACGCACCTTTATCCAGACGGGTGAACAGAACCACCAGCAGCGGAGACACCAGGCCGACAGCCGGCAGGATCCACAGGATTGGATGCGCAGTAAAGTTTGCCATCCATGCGCCCGCTTCCTGAACCACTTCTTTCGTTACCGGGTTGGAAGGACCGAAATGATCCAGGTCAGATACGACACGGAAACCTTCGATACCACCCCACATCAGCCACGCACCGGCCACTGCGAACAGAACAAATGTCAGCAATGCGGTAATAGTGGTTGCTTTGCGCGCACGCAGGTGTAAATCACCGGTAGTACGCATCTGCAGGTAAGTTCCGCCGTGCGCCACAATCATCATCAGACTGATTAAGCCGGCTAACAGACCATACGGGTTCAGAAGACCGAAGAAACTCCCTGCATAAGAAACCTGCAGATTCGAGTTCACTTCAACCGGCACACCCAGTAACAGGTTACCGAATGCCACACCGATGACTAATGACGGAACGAAACTGCCGATAAAAATACCCCAGTCCCACATACCGCGCCATTTTGGTGATTCCAGTTTTGAACGATAGTCAAAACCGACCGGGCGGAAGAATAATGCCGCCAGGACCAGAATCATTGCGATATAGAAACCTGAGAATGCAGCAGCGTAGACCATCGGCCATGCAGCAAACAGTGCACCACCTGCGGTGACCAACCATACCTGGTTGCCCTCCCAGTGCGGTGCTAAGGTATTAATCATGATACGGCGTTCTGTATCACCTTTGCTGATAATCGGCAGCAGAATACCCACACCCATATCAAAACCATCAGTCACAGTGAAGCCAATCAGCAGAACGCCGATCAGTATCCACCATACAAACCGTAATATTTCATAATCAAACATAAGTGGGCTCCTGTTTACTTAGCGTCTTGTGCCGGTGACGTTTCAAAGTGATAACGGCCGGTTTTTAAGCTGCTTGGACCAAGACGTGCAAACTTGAACATCAGGAACATTTCAGCAATCAGGAATAATGTGTACAGACCGCAGATCAGCGCCATAGAGAACAGAATGTCTCCGGCTGCCAGATTCGACGTTGCATATGCTGTTGGTAATACTTCACCCACAGCCCATGGCTGACGGCCATATTCAGCAACGAACCAGCCTGCTTCAACACCAATCCATGGTAACGGAAGGCTCAGCAGTGATGCACGCAGCAACCATTTTGATTTACCAACACGGTTACGCAGAACACTCAGGAACGCCAGACCCAGAACGATCAGCATCAGACCACCAGCGGCAACCATGATACGGAATGCCCAGAACAGAGGTGCAACGCGCGGAATAGAGTCTTTTGCTGCCTGTTTGATTTGTTCTTCTGATGCATTACCTACATCATCAGTATAGCGTTTGAGCAGTAAACCATAACCGAGGTCTTTTTTGCTCTGATTAAATGCATCACGTACCGCAGCATCAGTATTACCCTGACGCAATTGCTGTAACAGATCATAAGCCGTCATACCGTTACGGATACGGACTTCATGCTGCACCATCAGGTCGCGCAGACCAATAACCGGTGTATCAATAGAACGCGTCGAGATGATCCCCAGCATATACGGGATTTCAATAGAGAAACTGTTCTCCATTTTATCCTGATTCGGGAATGCGATCACATTGAATGAAGCCGGAGGCGGCTGAGTATGCCATTCGCCTTCAATCGCAGCCAGCTTGGTTTTCTGCACGTCACCCATTTCATAACCAGATTCATCACCCAGTACAATAACGGATAACACCGCAGCGATACCAAAACTTGCCGCAATGGCGAAAGAGCGTTTTGCGAATGCAATATCACGGCCTTTCAGCAGATACCATGCACTGATAGCCAGGACGAAAACAGCACCTGTACAGTAACCTGCAGCAACGGTATGCACAAATTTAACCTGTGCAACCGGGTTGAGAACCAGCTCAGAGAAACTTAACATTTCCATACGCATGGTTTCAAAGTTGAAATCAGCTGCAATCGGATTTTGCATCCAGCCGTTTGCAACCAGAATCCACAGTGCAGAGAAGTTAGAACCAATAGCAACGAACCAGGTTACCATCAGATGCTGCTTCTTGCTGAGGCGATCCCAGCCGAAGAAGAACAGACCAACAAATGTGGATTCGAGGAAGAATGCCATCAGACCTTCGATTGCCAGAGGCGCACCGAAGATATCACCAACATAGTGAGAGTAGTATGACCAGTTAGTCCCGAACTGGAACTCCATAGTCAGACCTGTAGCAACACCCAGGGCAAAGTTAATACCAAATAACTTACCCCAGAACTTTGTCATATCTTTATAGATTTGCTTACCGGACAGGACGTACACAGTTTCCATGATCGCTAACACAAAGGACATACCTAATGTTAGCGGTACAAATAAAAAGTGATACATCGCTGTTAAGGCAAACTGTAATCTCGACAGTTCGACAATATCAAACATCTTGACTCCTTGCTCCTAGCAGGAAGACACCGACATGCGGCAACCCAAGCTTTCCTGAAGAAAGAAAGCAACATAACTACCAGCAATAAATGCCTCTAAATGCAATAACAAATTAGTAACAAAAAAAACACCTAAATAAACACCCTAATAATAGTACGCTTATATTTGCACACAATAAACCGCTTTTACGTGATTCAGATTGGAATTCTGATGTTATATCAAATAATGCACATGGTAGCCATTTTCGGTTACTTTGATCTGACCCAATTTAATCAAACTTCCAAAATAATGCCAGCGCAATAGATTGATTTATGTCAATTTTCCAGGTCAGTGTTAATCAATATCGCATATATATCGTCTGCGTTAGTTTATTGTTAATGCAATGTTCGCGAAAATATAACCAAACTGAAAAATAACAATAATAAATGCACCTTTAATTAACGTTTTATTTTCATTAATATTCCTGGTTAATTCCATTACCGGGGTAATTCAATAATAAATAAATTATCGCTAAAACTGTTATTGCTCTTTTGTATTAAGATACAAATCCGCTCATTTTGGGCGGGAAAAACAAGTATAAATCAATATGATAAAAAACGCCCTTTTATACCTGAGACTGTTTGTGTTGTAAACGACACAACCGAGGTTCTGAGACAATTGAGAAAATGACTGAATGTAACAAGAACAACCGGAGGGTATTAAGATGTGTCGTAAAAAGAGTAAAAATGTACCGATTCCTCTTATCGGGGTCAGATCAAAAAACAACCTAAGCCTATATTTCACGGCTCAGGTTGCGATATATACCCTTATTCATTCAAACTGCAGCTTCATGGCTGCAACCTGAATGACGTTAGATATAACAGATAGTCAGATACATAATTACTTGCTGAGGATAGCTTTCACTGCCTCACCAATATCAGCCAGGCTGCGGACTGTTTTTACGCCTGCGGCTTCAAGGGCAGCAAATTTTTCATCTGCGGTTCCCTTCCCGCCGGCAATAATCGCTCCGGCGTGACCCATTCGTTTACCTTTAGGTGCAGTCACACCCGCAATATATGCTACAACCGGCTTTGTGACGCTCTCTTTAATAAAAGCAGCCGCTTCTTCTTCCGCACTGCCGCCGATTTCACCGATCATCACAATCGCTTCTGTCTGCGGATCATTCTGGAACATGCGCAGAATATCAATAAAGTTAGATCCCGGAATCGGGTCGCCACCGATCCCCACGCAGGTAGACTGCCCCAGACCGGCATCCGTCGTCTGTTTCACCGCTTCATACGTCAGCGTACCGGAACGGGACACAATGCCCACTTTGCCCGGCAGATGGATATGACCCGGCATAATCCCGATTTTGCACTGTCCCGGGGTAATAACACCCGGACAGTTCGGACCGATCATCCGGACACCTGCTTCATCCAGCTTCACTTTTACCGTCAGCATATCCAGGGTCGGGATACCTTCGGTAATAGTGATAATCAGCTTAATACCTGCATCAATAGCTTCCAGAATAGAATCTTTGCAAAATGGTGCAGGGACATAAATAACCGATGCAGTCGCACCTGTGCTCTCTACCGCTTCACGTACAGTATTAAAGACCGGCAGCCCTAAATGAGTGGAACCGCCTTTACCCGGTGTCACACCACCGACCATTTTGGTGCCGTAGGCAATCGCCTGTTCAGAGTGGAAAGTCCCCTGGCTGCCTGTGAATCCCTGACAGATAACCTTGGTATTTTTATCGATTAAAATAGACATTATTTCGCTCCCACTGCTGCAACAACACGTTCCGCAGCATCCGTCAGGCTGGTTGCCGCAATAATATTCAGGCCACTTTTCGCCAGTTTTTCAGCACCAAGCTCCGCATTATTACCTTCAAGACGCACAACAACCGGCACATTGACGCCAACGTCTTCAACCGCGCCGATAATACCGTCTGCAATCAGGTCACAGCGGACAATTCCGCCGAAAATATTAACAAATACCGCTTTAACATTTTCATCGGACAAAATGATTTTAAAAGCTTCAGTGACGCGCTCTTTGGTCGCGCCGCCGCCGACATCCAGGAAGTTAGCCGGCTCACCGCCGTGCAGTTTAACAATATCCATGGTGCCCATCGCCAGCCCGGCGCCGTTCACCATACAACCAATATTACCGTCCAGCGCGACATAGTTCAGTTCCCACTGCGCGGCCTGTGCTTCACGGGCATCTTCCTGAGACGGATCATGCATTTCGCGCAGCTCCGGCTGGCGGTACAGCGCGTTGCCGTCAACGCCTAATTTACCGTCAAGGCAGATAAGCTGATCTTCTGAGGTAATAACCAGCGGATTTATCTCCGCCATCGCAAGATCGCGCTCCAGGAACAGGGTCGCCAGACCCATAAAAACGTTAGTAAACTGGTTAACTAATTTTCCGGTTAAACCCAGTTTAAATGCCAGCTCACGCCCCTGATACGGCATAGGACCGGTCAGCGGGTCAATCACTGCTTTATGGATAAGCTCCGGTGTTTCGTGAGCCACCGTTTCAATCTCAACGCCGCCTTCAGTTGACGCCATAAAGACCACACGACGCGAGCTGCGATCAACAACGGCGCCCAGATAGAGCTCTTTGGCGATATCTGTCGCACTTTCCACCAGTATCTGATGAACCGGCTGACCCAGCGCATCTGTCTGATAGGTCACAAGGCGCTTGCCTAACCACTGTTCGGCAAATGCACGAATTTCTTCTTTGGTTTTCACCAGTTTCACGCCGCCCGCTTTACCGCGGCCACCTGCATGAACCTGACATTTGACGACCCACGGACCGCCACCGATTTTTGATGCTGCTTCTTCTGCTTCACGGGGTGTGGAGCAGGCATAGCCTGCCGGTGCAGGTAATCCATACCGCATGAAAAGTTGTTTTGCCTGATACTCGTGTAAATTCATGATGTTCTATCCATTATTTTGTCTGATGAGAGCGGACTCTCTTATTGTTGTTGCCTGGATAGCACCGGTTTCCCGGCGCAGGGACACAGATTCACTAATGCGAGTTCAGCCGGGCGGGTTTTAGCGCGATGCCGCCCGGATGAGTTAAAGCTCAAAACTAAAGAACACTACACGTCAAGCAGCAAACGGGTCGGGTCTTCTAACATCTCTTTAATAGTCACGAGGAACCCGACTGATTCACGCCCGTCAACCAGGCGATGGTCATAAGAAAGAGCCAGATACATCATCGGCAGGATAACCACCTGACCATCGACGGCCATAGGGCGATCTTTAATTGCATGCATACCCAAAATCGCACTCTGCGGCGGGTTGATGATCGGCGTTGACATCAGTGAACCAAATACACCACCATTGGTGATAGTAAAGTTACCGCCGGTCAGATCTTCCACTGTCAGCTTGCCGTTCTGACCTTTAACAGCCAGTTCTTTGATGCGTTTTTCAATCTCAGCCATGCTCAGCGCATCAGCATCACGTAATACCGGTGTAACCAGCCCACGCGGTGTGGAGACGGCAATACTGATATCGAAATAGTTGTGATACACAACATCAGTGCCATCAATAGACGCGTTCACTTCCGGATAACGTTTCAGCGCTTCAACCACAGCTTTCACATAGAACGACATAAAGCCCAGGCGCACACCATGGCGTTTTTCAAACGATTCGCCATACTGTTTTCGCAGATCCATCACCGGCTTCATGCTGAGTTCGTTAAAGGTAGTCAGCATCGCAGTGCTGTTTTTCGCTTCCAGCAGACGCTCCGCCACACGCTTGCGCAGACGCGTCATCGGCACGCGTTTTTCACTGCGGTGTGACAATGCCGCCGGAGAAACAGACTCAACAGCCGCGCTATCAACGCCTTTCGGCTGTTGTGCCAGATGTTTTTCCACATCTTCGCGGGTCAGACGACCGCCGACACCACTGCCGGCAATATCTGCGGCATTCATACCATGCTCTGCAATCAGACGGCGGACAGCCGGGCTTAGTGCATCATTTGATTCTTCATCCAGCCCGGCGTTCTGACGCTGCGCCGGTGTGGACTGTACTTTTTCTTTTACTTCAGCCGGTAAGCCGGTGCTGTCGCCCAGACGGATACGCCCCAGTAACTGTTTAGACAGCACTGTCGCACCTTCTTCTTCCAGCACCGCTTCCAGAATACCAGCGTCAGAGGCAGGCACTTCCAGCACCACTTTGTCTGTTTCAATTTCCACCAGCACTTCATCACGTTCAACACGGTCACCCGGTTTTTTGTGCCACGTTGCAACAGTGGCATCGGCGACAGACTCGGGGAGCTCGGGAACCAGAATTTCTATGCTACTCATTTCTTATCCTTAGTTGATTCAACGTTCAGTGCATCATTCACCAGCTCTTGTTGTTGTTGCTGGTGAACAGACGTATAGCCCACAGCCGGAGATGCCGAGGCCGGACGACCCGCGTAGCGCAGTGCTGCACCTGCCGGGACCGCCTCACGGAAATTGTGCTGGCAGCAGTACCAGGCGCCCTGATTCAGCGGCTCTTCCTGGCACCAGATGAAATCCTTCACATGCGCAAACGGCGCGAGAATGTCATGAATATCATCATGCGGGAACGGATAGAGCTGCTCGATACGGATCAGGGCAACATCTGTCTGATTATTTTTGCGGCGCTGCTCTAATAAATCGTAATACACTTTACCGGAGCACAGCACCACACGCTTAACATCCGCAGGATTAAGCTTATCGACTTCATTAATAACCGCTTCGAAACGACCTTCAGCTAACTCTTCCAGAGAAGAAACGGCCAGCGGATGACGTAACAGTGATTTCGGTGACATGACAATCAGCGGACGGCGCATACCGCGCAGTGCCTGACGGCGGAGCATGTGATAAACCTGCGCCGGTGTTGACGGAATGCACACCTGCATATTCTGCTCAGCACAAAGTTGCAGATAGCGTTCCAGGCGGGCACTGGAGTGCTCCGGTCCCTGACCTTCGTAGCCGTGCGGCAGTAACATCACCAGCCCGCACATTCTGCCCCATTTCTGTTCGCCGGAGCTGATGAACTGGTCAATAACAACCTGGGCCACGTTGGCAAAATCACCGAACTGAGCTTCCCAGATAGTCAGACCACGCGGATCTGTTGTTGCGTAGCCATATTCAAAGGCCAGAACCGCTTCTTCAGACAGAACCGAGTCCCAGACATTAAAGCGTCCCTGAGCATTATGAACATTCATTAACGGCACATAACAAGAGCCGTTGGCCTGATTGTGGATAACGGCATGACGATGGAAGAAAGTTCCGCGCCCGGCATCTTCACCGGACAGACGGACAGGCACACCTTCATCCGCCAATGTGGCATACGCGAGAGTTTCAGCGCCGCCCCAGTCAAATAATTTTTTACCTTCCGCCATGTCTGCACGGTCAGTGTAAATTTTCTCAACACGCGGGTGCATCTGTACTTCTTCCGGCACGGTACTGATACGGCGGGCCAGATCCTGCAAACGTTTCAGTTCAACTTTATTGGCGTAATCGTCATTCCAGTCATGATTGAGGTACGGCTCCCACGTCAGAGACGCTTTGCCGATTTCACGCCACTCTTCCACTACACAGTCTCCGCGATCCATAGCATCACGGTACATATTGACCATTTCAGTCACATCACCGGCGGTCACAATGCCTTCTTCAATCAGTCTGTCGCCATAGATCTTACGCGGCGTCGGGTGCTGTTTAATTTTCTGGTACATCATCGGCTGGGTTGCACTCGGCTCATCCGCTTCGTTGTGCCCGTGACGGCGGTAACAGACCAGATCAATCATGACATCGCGGTTAAAGGTGTTACGGAAATCCAGCGCCAGGCGGGTAACAAATGCCACTGATTCCGGGTCATCCGCGTTCACATGGAAAATCGGCGACTGCACCATTTTCATTACATCAGTACAGTATTCAGTGGAACGGGTATCTTTCGGGTTCGAGGTAGTGAAACCAATCTGGTTATTGATAACAATACGAACTGTCCCGCCGACTTCATATCCCCGTGCCTGTGACATATTCAGGGTTTCCTGAACAATCCCCTGACCGGTCACCGCAGAGTCACCGTGAATGGTGATAGGCAATACCATCTTGCTCAGGCTTTGCGGCAGGCGATCACGGCGGGCACGGACAGAACCGATAACCACCGGGCTGACAATTTCAAGGTGAGACGGGTTAAATGCCAGCGCCAGATGAACCTGTGCGCCTTCTGTGGCGAAATCAGAAGAGAAACCCTGATGATATTTCACGTCACCGGTGCCCAGATGGTCTTTGTGCTTGCCGGCAAATTCATCAAACAGGTCTGCCGGTTTTTTACCGAACAGGTTAATCAGCACGTTCAGACGACCACGGTGCGCCATTCCCAGAACCACTTCACGGGTATCCTGTTTACCGGCATGGCGGATAAGATCTTTGAGCATCGGAATGAGGGAATCGCCCCCTTCCAGAGAGAAACGTTTTGCCCCCGGGAATTTAGCCCCGAGATAACGCTCCATCCCTTCCGCGGCAGTCAAATCTGCCAGGAAACGCCGTTTTTCATCCGCACTGAACTGCTTACTGACAACCACGGATTCCAGGCGCTGCTGGAGCCAGCGTTTCTCTTCGGTATTCGTGATATGCATGTATTCGACGCCGACAGCGCCGCAATAAATACGTTTTAATTCGTCGTACAGCTCACTCAGTTTCATGGTCTCACGACCAACAGCGAATGAACCGATATTAAAGGTTTCGTCAAAATCAGCTTTGGTCAGATTATGAAATGCAGGATCCAGATCCGGAACCGGCTCCTGTTTCCACAGACCGAGCGGATCAAGATCCGCATTCTGATGACCACGGAAACGGAATGCGTTAATAAGCTGGAGAACTTTAACTTGCTTGGAATCCATCGCCGGATCGCTGACGGAGGTATGATAGCGGGTTGAATCTTTCGCCAGACGACGGAAATAGTCGCGGGTTTGCGAGTGAGGTTGTTCTGTAACATCCGCTTTCGGCAGTGAATCGAAAATTACCCGCCAACTTTCATCGACGGAGGACGGATCTTTCAGATAGTCTTCATAGATATCTTCTATGTAAGCCTGGTTTTCTCCAGCAAGAAAGCTGGAATCCAGCCAGTCCTTCAGTACGCCGTTCTGCATTGTGATCCCTTTAAGCTTAGAGCTTTATCCCCTTTATCTTCCGGACTGCAATGAACCGGCCGCGCTGCATGTCCGGAAAACATACCAAAATATGTTCTGCGGATTGTCTCGTCTGCCGCCGTCGTGCAACCAGAATGACGTTGGGTATAGTTTTCGCCGTGATAACTAATACCGCGATATAGTGCGGTGCGTAATGGATTCCCGGGCCGTGCTTGTGCATCTTCTGTTCTGAGTATCCCTGAGGAACCTTTAGCAACGGCTGACCGTTGCTGAAAATCCCTGTGATGTCTATCACCATACTTACATTTGAATCAAAAAACTCACATCTTAATCACAATTAGCTACATTTCTTCCCGCATCTAACACTTACTGCGATAGATTATACCTATTGTTACACGTTGGTAAAAGATGCCTGACAGCAGACATCTTATTATTATCAACCAATTATACCCTTATCCATTCAAACTGCAGGTTCGTTGGCGGCGCGAAGCCCGCCGGGTCACATTCCCCGACGGTCGGAGCTTGCCGCCTGCCTGCATCCTGAATGACGTTGGGTATAGACAGAATAAAATTATGCACTGCGTTTAAGTAACATTGATTTAATATGCCCGATTGCTTTTGTCGGATTCAGCCCTTTCGGACAAACACTGACGCAGTTCATAATGCCGTGACAGCGGAAAACACTGAAAGCATCACTGATATCATCGAGACGGGATTCTGTCTCAGTATCACGGCTGTCGATCAGAAAACGGTATGCGGCTAACAAACCGGCGGGGCCGACAAATTTATCCGGATTCCACCAGAACGACGGGCAGGATGTTGAGCAGCAGGCACACAGAATGCATTCATACAGACCATCCAGCTTTTCACGCTGTACCGGTGACTGTATGTGCTCACGCGCAGGCGGGTTTTTGCTGTCATTGATAAGATACGGGCGAATTTTTTCATATTGTGCATAAAACTGCCCCATATCTACGACAAGGTCGCGCACAACCGGCAGACCCGGCAGCGGGCGGATCACCACCTTTTTGCCGCCTTTCATCAGTACCGACAGCGGCGTGATACAAGCCAGACCGTTTTTGCCGTTCATGTTGATCCCGTCCGAACCACACACGCCTTCACGGCAGGAACGGCGGAATGACAAAGTCGGGTCCTGCTCTTTCAACTGGATTAACGCATCCAGCACCATCATGTCGCGGCCTTCTTCCACATCCAACTGATAATTCTGCATGTGAGGTGCGTTATCAACATCCGGGTTATAGCGATAAACTGAAAATTCAACATTCATAGTATTCTCTCCGCAATTGCCTTATCACCACACATCAGTAAGTCCGAATTTTCGGCGGGAACGGATCACGCAACTTAGGTTGCATATTCACCGCACGGCGTGTCATGGTTTCGGATTGCGGCAGATACAGGGAATGACACAGCCAGTTCGCATCATCGCGATCCGGATAGTCAAAACGGCTGTGCGCGCCACGACTTTCAGTACGGAAGTTTGCGGCCACCGCTGTGGAATAGGCAGTTTCCATCAGGTTATCCAGCTCCAGGCACTCAATACGCTGAGTATTGAATTCAGAGGAAGTATCATCCAGACGCGCATATTGCAGACGCTCTTTGATGGTTTTCAGCTCTTCCAGCCCTTTCGCCATAGCATCCCCTTCACGGAATACCGAGAAATTATTCTGCATACAAGCTTGCAGTGCTTTGCGGATCTCAACCGGATCTTCACCAGAACGGGTATTGTTCCAGCGGTTCATGCGGATCAGCGCTTCCTCCACATCTGATTCCGCGGCATCGCGCATAGCACCCTGCTCCAGAATAGACTCTTTCAGATGCAGACCGGCAGAACGACCAAACACCACAAGATCAAGCAGTGAGTTTCCGCCGAGGCGGTTTGCACCGTGAACAGAAACACAGGCAATTTCACCGACAGCAAACAGGCCCGGAACCAGCACATCCTCACCCTGTTCATTGACTGTCAGTACCTGACCGGTAACCTTGGTCGGAATACCGCCCATCATATAGTGACAGGTAGGAATGACCGGGATAGGCTCTTTCACCGGATCAACATGCGCAAATGTCCGTGACAGTTCGAGAATACCCGGCAGGCGGGATTCCAGGACATCTTTACCCAGGTGGTCGAGTTTCAGTTTGGCGTGCGGACCCCACGGACCATCACAACCGCGGCCTTCACGGATTTCGATCATAATAGAACGGGCTACCACATCACGCCCGGCAAGGTCTTTGGCATTCGGCGCATAGCGCTCCATAAAGCGTTCGCCATCTTTATTGAGCAGATACCCGCCCTCACCACGGCACCCTTCTGTGACCAACACCCCGGCACCGGCAATCCCGGTCGGGTGGAACTGCCACATTTCCATATCCTGCAACGGTACCCCGGCACGGACTGCCATGCCGACACCATCACCGGTATTGATATGGGCGTTGGTTGTGGACTGATAAATACGCCCTGCACCGCCGGTCGCCAGAATCGTTGCTTTCGCTTTAAAATAAACAACTTCGCCGGTTTCGATACAGATAGCGGTCGTGCCCATAATGGCGCCATCCTGGTTTTTCACCAGATCAAGGGCATACCATTCGGAAAAAATAGTGGTGTGATTTTTCAGGTTCTGCTGATAAAGCGTGTGCAGAAGTGCATGGCCGGTACGGTCAGCGGCAGCCGCAGTACGCGCCGCCTGTTCACCGCCGAAATCACGGGATTGTCCGCCGAACGGACGCTGATAAATCGTGCCGTCATCCAGACGGGAGAATGGCAAGCCCATATGCTCAAGTTCCAGAACCGCTTCCGGTCCGGTTTTACACATGTATTCGATAGCGTCCTGGTCGCCGATATAATCCGACCCTTTTACTGTGTCATACATGTGCCATTCCCAGTTATCGGGATGGGTATTTCCCAGCGCAACGGTGATACCGCCCTGGGCAGATACCGTATGGGAGCGGGTCGGGAAGACTTTGGATAACAAGGCACAAGACAGACCGGACTGCGAAATCTGGAGGGCTGCGCGCATGCCTGCGCCGCCTGCGCCGATAACAACGGCATCAAACTCTCTGACAGGTAAGCTCATTTATACACCCCACACAATGATTGAACCGTAAATGACATAGGATAATAGTGCAATAATAACAATGAATTGCAATATTAAACGCAGGCTCACGCACTTAACGTAATCCGTCAGTACCTGCCATAATCCGACCCACGCATGGGCAAGAATGGCGATCAGTGTCAGGGTAGTGAAAACCTGAGTGAATGAAGAGGCAAAGAAGCCACGCCAGACGTCATAAGTAATATCAGACGTAAACGCGACAAAACCGATGATGTAGAATACATAAAGCGTAATCACAATGGCGCTGGCACGCAGAATTAACCAATCCTGAATACCGCTGCGACCCAGTGTGGTTGCACTGTTTTTTGAATTTGTCACCATACCAGAACCCCCGCCAACACAGCTAAAATCACAGCCAGAACCATGGAAATCTTCGCAGATGAAATACCGGCAGCCAGTGTTTCATCAACAAAACCAAAATCCATTAACATGTGACGAATGCCCCCACAGATGTGGTAAGCCAGTGCGGTGAGAATGCCCCAGAGGATAAACTTCGCGAAAAAACCACTCATAAGAAAAGCAGCTTCTCTGAAACCTTCCGGTGATGACAGCGACAGCCCTAACAGCCACAGCAGAATCGCTACAGCAATGAAAGTGATGACGCCGGAGGCACGATGTAAGATTGAAGCGATTGCAGTAATCGGAAAATGGATCGTCTGCAAGTCTAAATTGACAGGTCGTTGTTTTTTCACAATTTTGCCCACACAGCTTTTTATTATTTTTCCTTCCTCCGGACCGGGGCGGAAATCAGACAGCGCTGGGAAAGTACGAAAAACACTTAAGTAAAATACACATCCGTAATGTTTTACAAAAGTAATCATTCAGTTACGCTGGGTGCTCCTGCTTCGGGGTATTCCGGAGACCTTGGGGCAGTATATTGGCTTCACAATATGATTACAATTCCCATACAAAATGTTTGGTCAGATTTAGCCAGAACAGTGAATAAGATCACGGTTCACACAATAAAAACGTCCATTCTTATTACTTGTGACATTTTGACAACAATAGACTTACATCTTGTGGTTAAATGTGAATATTAAAACGACGGTTACCGGCAAGAAAGACTTCCCGTAAGTGCAAACTTATGCAAAAGTGTTATCTGCAAAAATAACCCGGCATCTTGTCACACAACATTATTTTTATCGCAGCACAATACTTAATTAACAATCTGATAACTAACAGTGCGCCGTGCCGGATAACGTAACACCAGGTACGGTATCCTCAGGACAGAGGCTGCTGTAATTATCGAAATGATTGTATGCCCGACGTCATTCAGGATGCAGGCAGGCGGCAAGCTCCGACCGCCGGGGAGCATACACAAGTATGTGACCCGGCGGGCTGAGCCGTAACCAACGAACCTGCGGTTTGAATGAATAAGGGTATAAAACAAATAATAAATGCGCTAAGGAGACCTACATGTCTAATATAAAGGCGGAGCTGACAATTAACGGTATCAAGGTAACTGATCTCGATGTCCTGACTCCTACTCTCGGTCAGTCTGTGATCGATGTCAGGGCGCTGGGTAACCAGGGTTACTATACCTTTGATCCCGGCTTCACCTCCACCGCGTCATGTGAATCAAAAATTACATATATAGATGGTGATGAAGGTATCCTGTTACACCGCGGCTTCCCGATTGAAGAGCTGGCGATGAAATCTGATTACCTGGAAGTGTGCTATATCCTGCTGTATGGCGAAGCACCTGACCAGAAAGAGTATGAAGTATTTAAAGAGACGGTAAAACGTCACACCATGATCCATGAGCAAATCACCCGCTTATTCAACGGGTTCCGCCGTGACTCTCATCCGATGGCCGTTCTGTGTGGTGTTACCGGGGCGCTGGCGGCGTTTTATCATGACTCTCTGGATGTGAACAACCCGCGTCACCGCGAAATTGCCGCTTACCGCCTGCTCTCCAAAATGCCGACTGTTGCCGCAATGTGCTATAAATATTCAACCGGTCAGCCGTTTGTTTATCCTAAGAATAATCTCTCCTATGCCGGTAATTTCCTGCGCATGATGTTTGCCACACCTTGTGAAGAGTATGTGGTCAATCCGGTGCTGGAACGCGCGATGGACAGAATTCTTATTCTGCACGCGGATCATGAACAAAATGCATCCACATCAACGGTACGGACAGCCGGTTCTTCCGGTGCCAACCCGTTTGCCTGTATCGCTGCCGGTATCGCATCCCTTTGGGGACCTGCACACGGCGGAGCAAACGAAGCCTGCCTGCGTATGCTGGAAGAGATCCAGACAGTGGAGCACATTCCTGCCTTTATTGAGCGTGCGAAAGATAAAAATGACTCTTTCCGCCTGATGGGCTTTGGTCACCGCGTGTATAAAAATCATGACCCGCGTGCCAAAGTAATGCGCGAAACCTGCCATGAAGTCCTCAACGAGCTGGGGCTGAATGACAGCCTGCTGGAAGTGGCTATGGAGCTTGAGCGTATTGCGCTGAACGACCCGTACTTTATTGAGAAAAAACTCTACCCTAATGTGGATTTCTATTCAGGTATCATTCTGAAAGCACTGGGTATTCCGTCAAATATGTTTACGGTGATTTTTGCTATCGGACGCACCATCGGCTGGATAGCCCACTGGAGCGAAATGCACGACGACGGTATCAAGATCGCCCGTCCGCGTCAGCTCTATACCGGCTACACTGAGCGCCCGTTTGAGACTAAAGTTAACAACCGTTAATAATAGTAACAAGACAAAAATACCCGGTAATAAAACCCTCTCAGGAGGGTTTTTTATTCATAATTATCTTGTTTTTATTCATTTACCCATATAATCCCCGGGCGTTTTCCCTGTCATTCCCCTGAAGAATGACACAAACGCACTGTCACTGGTAAAGCCCAGCTCCTGAGCTATGTAGCTGTAACGGTACTTTTTAGCCAACAGTTCAACAGATTTAATCAATCTCCACTGCTGACGCCACTGCTGATAACTAAGCCCGGTTTCGCGCCGGAAAATCCGCGTAATAGTTTTTTCACCCGCACCACAGTGACCTGCCAGTTCATTCAGCAGCGGCGGTAATGTGTGTGTATCCAGCCCGCTCAGCCGCCGATCAGTTGGTAATGGCAGCCTCATCGGTTCCCGTCCGGCAAGTGCCAGTTCATCAAAAAATACAGCAAGTAAATGAAGTAAACGCGGCTGCGTCCAGTCACTGTCAAACGCGAGTTGTGCAAACAAAAACAAAATTTCCCGCAACAACGGCGAAATATCCATAATTTCACAGGTCGCCGGTAACTGTGCGCTGAGCTGTGCATCCGGATAGAGGGATCGGTAGCCCACAGCTTCAAACATCTGCACCCGGTGCGGCATTACCGGTGGTATCCATGCAATTCGCGTCGGCGGCAGTACAGACAACGTATCCGTCAGCGTGATCCGGATAGCGCCCCGCTCCGTAAACAGAAATTGTCCCCGCTGATGCTGATGAAAACCGGAGTCATGCTGTGCCGCCATTTCAGCCGCGATCCCGACAAGCGGTGCCGTATGCGAATCGGCATTAAACGGGTCATGTTGTTTCAGCCACGCCATATTGTCCCTTTTGATAAACAAACTGTCCTTATTATTATAATAAGACACTCATTCTTTTGCTAATCTCTGCGTCGTTCATTTCAGTGACAACAAAAGGAAACCAAAATGACAATACAAAAACCAGCATTAGCCTTAATGGTTGCGCTGATGATGTTCCCGCAGATAGCGGAAACAATTTACAGCCCGGCACTGACGGATATTGCACAGGGCTTCAGCATCAGCGCGGCGCAGGCGGGACAAACATTGTCGCTGTATTTCTTTGCCTTTGCCGCCGGCGTGGTCACCTGGGGACGTTTATGTGATATTGCCGGACGCAGGCGTACCATGCTGAGCGGGCTGCTGCTGTATGCGGCAGCCTCTGCCGGCACTGTCTTCACACAAGAATTCAGTATATTGCTGATACTGAGGATGCTGTCCGCATTCGGGGCAGCGGTCGGTTCTGTCGGCACACAAACCATTATGCGCGATAGTTACCGGGGTGATGAACTGGCCAGCGTATTTTCCGTTATGGGAATTGCACTGGCCATCAGCCCGGCGCTGGGAATGTTCAGCGGTGCGGTACTCACCGGCTTTGCGGGTTATCAGGGGGTATTTTCCGGGCTGGCGGTACTGGCTGTCATCCTGCTGATATGGACAGTCGCTGCATTACCGGAAACCCGCCCGACTTATATTGCGCAGATTTCGCTGCCGGAAACGGCTGTCCGGATGCTCAGGGACCGGTTTATTCTGCGCAATGTGTTATTAATCGCTTTCCTGAATATCAGTCTGTTCAGCTATTATCAGTTAGCCCCGTTCTGTTTCAGCAAACTGGGGTTCACACAACAGGAATTCGGCTACAGCGGATTACTCATGGCGACAGGAGTGGCTGTCGGTTCTGCCACTAACCGGATATTGCTCAAGCGCGGATGGCACAGTCATTCGCTGATCCGCCTGGCGTCAGTCATTGGTATTATCAGTGCAGCCGGAGTCTGGTCGCTGCAAAATACTATCCTGTTTGTTCTGCCTGTGACGGGTATCGTTACCGCTTACGGGATTGCTGTCCCGAATATCCTGGCAAATGTATTACAGGATTACCGGGATCGTGCAGGCACCGCAGGCGCATTGCTGGGGCTGATGTATTATCTGCTGATTGGTGCAGGTCTGGCACTTTCCGGGTTCATCCAGCACCTCGGATGGACGTTATTTCTTTGTGCTGCCGGGACACTGCTTTTTGCGCCACACAAGGCTGCTCAGGTAACGCAGGCTAAGTAATACGCAATATTAAGCCGATCATCTGATCGGCTTAATATTACTTGCTGAATATTGTTGACTGAATAGTTACGCCGGATTCGGAATATCCACAAATATCACATCCAGCCCTTTTTCATTTTTCAGCCACTCACCCAGCACACGGATGCCACCGCGTTCGGTGGCATGATGTCCTGCGGCAAAGAAATGCAGCCCCATTTCACGGGCAATGTGAATAGTCTGTTCTGAGACTTCACCTGTCACAAAACCGTCTACACCCGCATCGGCCGCCATCTGAATAAAGCTCTGACCGCCGCCGGTACACCATGCCAGTGTTTTAATCTGTGCCGGGGCATTATCCCCGCAATGCAAAATGTCACGACCTAACCCCTGCTGTAACCGCTGTGCCAGCGCTTCTCCGGTCACAGGTACGGCAAATTTACCGCAGGGAACTAATTGATCCAACTGTCCCGTTACCGTTACCCCCATCAGAGAGGCCAGTTGCGCGTTATTACCGAGCACCGGATGCCCGTCCAGCGGCAGGTGGTAACCGTATAAATTGATGTCATTGCACAGCAGTGTTTTGATCCGGCGCTGCTTCATACCACGGATAGCAACGGGTTCATTTTTCCAGAAATAGCCGTGATGCACCAAAACAGTATCAGCATTCAGCCTGACCGCTTCATCCAGCAGTGCCTGGCATGCAGTCACACCGGTAACAATTCGTTTTACCGTTTTCCGCCCTTCAACCTGTAACCCGTTCGGGGCATAATCCTGATACTCATGTACCGCGAGTTTTTCATTAATAATCTGTTCTAATTCAAGATGGTTCATGCTTTTTATCCTGCCCTGAAGAATAGGTTTACCATACCTGCCACAGAAAATAATAGCAATTTACAGATAAAAAAACGCCCCGCGATAATATCGCCGGGCGCCTCTTTACTGCCGCCGGTTAACCTGCCGGTATCAGTGCTGTTGTCCGCTGTTCAGGGTCATTTCTGAACGGGCCAGCCAGACAGGCTTATTGCTCGTCTTGGACCACACACGATACAGATAACTCCAGAAGCGGGCGCGATCCCGGTAAAACAGCATAAACGGGAACGCCAGGATACCTAAAGTGACTACACCGGTACGGCGCAAGAGAACCTTATGCAACGGATATGTTTGATATGTTGACATTGAGACTCCCCTTTTTGCGGATTATCGCGAAATGCGCTAATCCTGAATATGATCAGCTCTTATAATAACCTGTTTGCTTAAACTTTGCCACTCATCCGACCACTATCAAGGGCAGTGATAGGCACAAAATGCCCCTTTTTTTGTAATTGTGTTGCAATATTGTTATTTATTTATCATTTTATCAGCATTTCATGCTAAAAAAATCAAGCCATGCTTACCAGCCAATGAATTACAGACGAAATAATTGATAATGAATTATTAAGAATACGAATCATTTATACCCAACGTCATTCAAGATGCAGAAAAGCAGGAAAGCGGCAAAGGAAGATAGACAGGGGAGCATACATCAGTATGTGACCCGGCGGGCATCGTGCGGCCAACGAACCTGCAGTTTGAATGAATAAGGGTATATAGCCACTGGTTCTCTGCCAAATTATATTGTTTTGCAGACATAAAAAAACGCGGAGGAAAAATCCGTCCGCGTTTTTTTGTCCTGAGAAAATCAGTCAGCTATCACCTGATTTACTATCTCAATCGCTTCTTTTTCAATCTGCGCCAGATGTTCCGGTCCGCGGAAACTTTCACAATAGATTTTATACGCATCTTCTGTGCCGGACGGGCGGGCGGCAAACCAGCCCTGCTCACTCATAACCTTCAGACCACCGATAGACGCGCCATTGCCGGGGGCCGTTGTCAGACGGGCGGTGATCGGATCTCCGGCAAGCGTATCTGCTTTTACCATCTCAGGTGACAATTTTGATAAGCGTGACTTTTCATCATAACTGGCGGCGGCCTGAATACGGCTGTAACACGGTGAACCAAATTTTTCAGCCAGCTCATCATAATGCTGCTGCGGGTTTTTACCGGTCACGGCGGTCAGTTCTGCGGCTAACAGACAGAGAATAATACCGTCTTTATCTGTTGACCACGGCGTACCGTCGAAACGCAGGAAAGATGCACCGGCGCTTTCTTCGCCGCCGAAACCCAGCGTGCCGTGATATAAACCGTCAACAAACCATTTGAACCCGACCGGGACTTCGATCAACTCGCGCTGTAAATCCGCGACAACACGGTCGATCATGGCGCTGGATACCAGGGTTTTCCCGACATTCACTGAGGCAGGCCAGTCCGGACGGTGCTGAAACAGGTAATTGATCGCTACCGCCAGATAATGGTTCGGATTCATCAGCCCTTTAGGGGTCACAATGCCGTGGCGGTCATAATCGGGGTCATTGGCGAACGCCAGTGAAAATTTATCCCGCATACTTAGCAGCCCGTCCATCGCCCATTTGGATGAGCAATCCATGCGGATCACGCCGTCATGATCCAGCGGCATAAAACGGAAGGTTTGATCAACCTGGTCATTGACCAGCTCAATATCAAGATCATAAAAATCACGGATGCGCTTCCAGTACTCAATACCGGCGCCACCCAGCGGGTCAACGCCAATTTTAAGCTTCGCGTTACGAATAGCATCCATGTTGACCACATCACTGAGAGAGCAGACATACGGGTCGATCAGATTAACGGCACTGACCAGCGGACTGCATAGCGCATCACTGACCGGCATCTGTTTTATCTGATCAAAATGCCCTGCCAGCAAATAATTAGCGCGTTTTTCAATCACCGAAGTGAGATCTGTATCAGCAGGACCACCGGTTGGCGGATTATATTTGATACCACCATCTTCAGGCGGGTTGTGTGACGGGGTGATAACAATGCCGTCAGCTTTATCCGCATGTGTACGGTTGTAAGTCAGGATCGCATGAGAGACAGCCGGGGTCGGGGTGAAACCATTATTTTCCTGAATGATTACGCGAACACCATTTGCAGCCAGTACGGATAATACGGTCAGGAAAGCCGGTTCAGATAAAGCGTGAGTGTCTTTGCCCACATAACACGGACCACAAACACCCTGCTGCTGACGAATTTCGGCGATAGCCTGCGTCACCGCCAGGATGTGCGCTTCATTAAAGCTACAGCGTCCGGCACTGCCACGGTGCCCCGAAGTACCAAACTTCACCTGCTGGGCAGTGATTGCCGCATCAGGTGTAAGGGTATAATACTGAGATGTAAGCTGCGCCACATTGATTAAATCAGATTGTTGCGCAGGCTGACCAGCCCGCGGATGCGTGTGAGCCACTGTGTCATTTCTCCCTGATTATGCCGTTACCGGCCGGTACTCATGCTTTTTACAAAAACAGACAGGCAAAATACCCCTTACAGGGTATTACAGACTTTCTCTACCGTATTTACCGGGAAGCCCATTCCCTGCATGATCTGCTCGATCATACTCTGTTTTCGTTGTGTATTTGTGTTGGTGATAACCCAGAACGGGGTACCCGGAATATGCCGGGGTTTGCTGGTTTTACCACTGGCCAGCAGTGTGTGTTCATCACCGGCAAAGTAAACGCGGGTGCGACCATGCAGCTCATCCGTACTTTTCTGAAAACTCAGCGGATCAATACTGTACAACGCGGAGAGCACCAGCATAAAGCGATCAATCGTTTTCTTTTTTTCCGCGTAGCTGTCAGATAACAGCAACTCACGCACCGCACGGACAGGATCCAAAGGGGCGGTTTTCACCGGACGGGATGCGGCAGCCGGCGTCTTATTGTCTGTGGCGCTGACTGGTGCGCTGCTGACATCCGGTGCCTGCGGCCCTAAATTCAGCATACGGCGTAAAATCACCGATGCACTTTCACCAATATGCTGTGTATGGCCTGCAATATAACGATAAAGCTCTTCATCTACGTCGATTGTTTTCATTTCTACCCGGTTCTTTTATTCGTTAACGCGAAACGCTTTATTATAAGATAGAAAACAGCAAAACAAAACAAGTAAAATTTCAATAACTTAAACTAAAAACATCCGGTTATGTTCCTCATCCTCATTTAAAAAATAAATCAGTAAGTTATCGTTTTCAGACGCTGTTTTTCCTGCAGATACATCTTCGCAACATCTTGGTTTCCCCGCGCAGGCATGTCATCATAGTGGATATGTTTTGCTCTGCGGATCGGCCGTTATTATGAAATTACCTGCATTACTGCACTATGAAATGTTTACGCCTGAAATATCACAATCTGCCACTCCTGTTATTCTTATCCACGGGTTATTCGGTGATCTGCATAATCTGGGTGTGCTCGGGCGCGGGTTGCGCACCACACACACCGTCGTGCAGATTGATGTCCGTAACCACGGCGATTCACCGCGTGCGAACACGATGAGTTATGCCGAAATGGCGCAGGATGTGCTTGATCTCATCACCGCACTGACATTTGAAAAAGTCATTGTTATCGGACATTCCATGGGTGGAAAAATAGCGATGGCGCTGGCGGCACTGGCACCGGAAACAGTGAAAGCCCTTGTGGTGATAGACATAGCGCCGGTAGCTTACGGAGTGCGCCGTCATGATGAAATCATCGCTGCACTCGAAGACGTGACCAATGCCGGTGTCACAACGCGTCAGGCGGCCACATCTGTAATGGAACAGCGCATCAGAGAAGACGGTGTGATCCCGTTTCTGCTCAAATCCTTCGCTCAGGGAGAATGGAAATTCAACCTGCCGGTCATAAAAGCGCAGTATGAATCTATAATCGGCTGGGAGCCGCTACCCGCACAAAATGTTCCGCTGCTGCTTATCCCGGGCGGAAAATCATCCTATGTCAAACCTGAATACCGCGAAGCCATTATGCAGCAGTTTCCGCAGGCAACCGCGCATGTTATTGCCGGATGCGGGCATTGGGTTCACGCCGAAAAACCGGATGCGGTCCTGCGTGCCATCGGGCGGTTTCTGGAAAAAATCTGACAGCAAAAACAAAAATTCAGTGGCGGAAACTCACCAACATATTTTCTGCGCCACTTTCCTGCCACCAGGAAACCAGCAGCTTTACATGGTATTTCACTTCATGGCCCGGTAAATCAAAACAGAGATCCAGTAAAAAACAGCCGGATAAAATAAAGACAGTATACTGCAACGGCCAACTGATAATTCCCAAAAGCCGCAATACCCGGTTCTGAAGCACGGCTTTCCTGCGTTGAATACTCTGTGGTTCGTGCTGTCCGGTGATGCGTTCCATGCGCGTTTCCCTGCGGTTCGCCTGCTGAAAATACATACTACGCAATGCATTGCGGCAAAAACACTCCGTTATCCTGAGCAATAAATTCCTTTTTTCCTAATATATTCATCAGAATAATCACCAGGACGGACTCATTGATCCCATTATTCATGCCTGTGCGACTGTTTATCTCTGCAAGCCCCTTATGGCGGGATGTTAAGCAATCTGCCTGAAATCACAGAGAACAATGTGCTAAGCGGTAGCGATATACAGGACGCCGGTGTATCATTGCGCGTTTATCATCGTTATCCGCCTTTTCGTAGTAAAATTATGGCCAAAGAACAAACAGATCGTACCACCCCGGATTTGTTCGCAGATGAACGCCGGCCCGGGCGACCGAAAACAAACCCGCTCTCCCGCGATGAGCAGTTGCGTATTAACAAACGCAATCAGTTACGGCGTGATAAGGTCAACGGATTGCGCCGCGTTGAACTCAAACTGAGTGCTGATATCGTGGATGCCTTAAATGAGCGGGCGTATGAGGAAAATGTAACCCGGGGTGAGTTGATTGAACAAATTCTGCTCGAACACCTTCAGAGTTTAAATCTGTGTACTAAGTTGTGAGACGACACACGGTTGTGAGACGACACACCACACAAATTTGACAGACTTCAAATACTGTTTTAGTCAGAATGGTATTTACAAAGATGAAATAGTTATAATTTCTGCTTGTTGTCGCTGCGGCGTCCTTTTGCAGGCACAGAGATTTTCGATTAAGAGGCTAGTTATGGCAATCACAGGTATATTTTTCGGCAGTGACACCGGGAACACAGAAAATATCGCTAAAATGATCCAGAAATCACTTGGTGATGGTGTTGCCGACGTCCGCGATGTTGCCAAGTGCAGCAAAGAGGACATCGAAGGCTATGATTTCTTACTGCTCGGTATCCCGACATGGTATTACGGTGAAGCACAGTGCGACTGGGATGATTTCTTCCCGACACTGGAAGAGATTGATTTTGAAGGAAAAATAGTGGGCATTTTCGGCTGTGGTGACCAGGAGGATTATGCTGAATACTTCTGTGACGCCATGGGGACTATCCGTGACATCATTGAGCCGCGCGGTGCCGTGATTGTTGGCCACTGGCCGACTGAAGGCTATCATTTTGAAGAGTCGAAAGGTCTGGCAGATGACACTCATTTTATCGGACTCGCTATTGATGAAGATCGCCAGCCTGAACTGACCAACGAGCGCGTTGCAAAGTGGGTTGAACAAATCCGTGAAGAGATGAGCCTCAACGAGATCCTCGCAATTTAAGTATTTCCCTTAAATTGCGAATGATAATCCGGCTTATTTATGTAATGATATTACAATCCGATCCGGTATCGGTCAGGCGAATCGCACCTGACAGTACACGATAGCCGGACATTGTGTTCAGCCGTTGAGCGCATTCACTGTGCATACGCTTACCCGCGACAATATAGGACTAAATCCGCATGACAGATAACAATAAAGCATTGAAAAATGCAGGACTGAAAGTCACACTTCCCCGCCTGAAAATTCTGGAAGTGTTGCAGGATCCGACGTGCCATCACGTCAGTGCGGAAGATCTCTATAAAAAACTGATTGATATCGGTGAAGAGATTGGACTGGCAACAGTCTACCGCGTACTCAATCAGTTTGATGATGCAGGCATTGTCACCCGCCACAACTTTGAAGGCGGAAAATCAGTTTTCGAACTGACTCAGCAACATCACCATGACCATCTGATCTGCCTGGATTGCGGAAAAGTCATTGAGTTCAGTGATGAATCTATTGAGTCACGCCAGAAAGATATTGCGCAGCGCCACGGTATCAAACTCACCAACCACAGCCTGTATTTGTATGGTCACTGTGCAGATGGTGACTGCCGCTCAGATGACGGTATTCATAACGAAAAATAATTTTTCGTTATGTGCTGTTTCAGACATAAAAAAGCCGTTCAGATGAACGGCTTTTTTTATATACCCAACGTCATTCAGGATGCAGGCAGGCGGCAAGGGAAGGATAGACGGGGAGCATACACCAGTATGTGACCCGGCTATCTGAATGCGGCCAACGAACCTGCAGTTTGAATGAATAAGGGTATAGTTGAATAATTACAATATATTATCCGTATTATTTACTCTCAATTTTTGCCCAGGTATCACGCAAACCGACTGTGCGGTTAAATACAGGGCGGTCTTCTGATGATAACTTAACATCGGCACAGAAATACCCTTCGCGCTCAAACTGGTACGGCTTCGCGCTGTCAGCACCTTTCAGTGATGGTTCCACAAAACCCTGACGAACAACTAATGATTCCGGATTCAGAACAGACAGGAAATCATCCTGTGCGCCCGGGTTTGCCACACTGAACAGACGATCATACAAACGAATTTCAGCCGGTACAGCGTGCTTCACACTGACCCAGTGGATAACACCGCGTACTTTGCGCCCGTCAGCCGGGTCTTTATTCAGCGTTTCCGGATCGTAAGTACAGAAAATCGTGGTGATATTACCTTCGCTGTCTTTTTCCACACGCTCTGCTTTGATAATAAACGCATTACGCAGACGGACTTCTTTATTCAGCACCAGGCGTTTGTACTGTTTATTAGCTTCCTCACGGAAATCGGCACGGTCGATCCAGATTTCACGGCTGAACGGCACTTCACGCGTGCCCATATCCGGGTTATTCGGATGATTAGGCATGGCTAACACAACATCACCTTCCGCCATGTTTTCAATCACCAGTTTCACCGGATCAATCACTGCCATTGCGCGCGGTGCGCTGTCATTCAGATCATCACGGATACAAGATTCAAGTGCGGCCATTTCGACATTATTATCCTGCTTGGTAACACCGATACGGCGGCAGAATTCACGGATAGACGCGGCGGTATAACCACGACGGCGCAAACCGGAAATAGTCAGCATGCGCGGATCATCCCAGCCATCAACAAATTTCTCTGTCACCAACTGGTTCAGTTTACGTTTTGACATCACCGTATATTCGAGATTCAGACGGGAAAACTCGTACTGACGCGGATGGCAGGCAATCGTAATGTTATCCAGAACCCAGTCATACAGACGGCGGTTGTCCTGGAATTCCAGAGTACAAAGTGAATGCGTGATCCCTTCCAGCGCATCAGAAATACAATGGGTGAAATCATACATCGGATAAATGCACCATTTATCACCGGTCTGGTGATGTGTGGCAAATTTAATACGGTAAATAACCGGGTCGCGCATTACGATAAAGGAGGATGCCATATCAATTTTGGCACGCAGACACGCTTTCCCTTCTTCAAAGCCGCCATCACGCATTTTTTCAAACAGCGCAAGGTTCTCTTCCGGAGTGCGGTCACGGTAAGGGCTGTTTTTACCCGGCTCTTTCAGTGAGCCACGGTATTCGCGGATTTGCTCTGCACTTAATTCACAAACGAATGCCAGACCTTTATTAATTAACTCAACAGCATAATCATACAGCGAGTCAAAATAATCAGAGGAATAACAAACTTTTCCGCTCCACTGAAAACCGAGCCATTTGACATCATTTTCAATAGAATTGACGTATTCGACGTCTTCTTTTGCGGGATTGGTGTCATCAAAACGCAGATTGCATTGCCCCTGGTAGTCTTTCGCAATGCCGAAATTCAGGCAGATAGATTTTGCGTGACCAATATGCAGGTAGCCATTCGGCTCAGGCGGGAAACGCGTGTGAACCGTGGTGTGTTTTCCGGTAGCCAGGTCTTCGTCAATAATTTGGCGAATAAAATTTGTCGGGCGGGCATCAGCCTCGTTCATTGTCATAATTCCTCAATGCAATATGCGCAGTAATAACTTGTTATCATCTAATATGCCGCGCTTATATACAACCACTTGATCACGTAAATATCAGCAGAACGGACACCATCGCATAAAAAACGAATAAAAAAACGGGAAGCCGAAGCCTCCCGTTATTATCATAACTGCAATCACTTATTTCATGACATGGTACAGCACAGATTCATTCGCTTTAACCAACCCTTTCGCCACTATCTCTACCGTATCATAATCATCGATATTACTGATGATCACCGGGCTTATCATAGATTTGGCATGTTCATTCAGATACACCAGATCCAGTTTCAGCACCGGGTCGCCGGCAGCAACCTGTGCGCCCTCTTCAATCAGGCGGGTAAAACCGTTACCTTTCAGCATCACCGTATCAACACCGATGTGGACGATAATTTCGGCACCCTCATCTGTTTCCAGACAAAATGCATGGTTAGTATCGAAAATTTTCACTACCGTACCGGCAGCCGGTGCCAGAACAAGCTCACTTTCCGGTTTGATCGCCAGACCATCGCCGACCACACGCCCGGAAAATGCTTCATCCGGTACATCGGATAAGTCCACCACTTCACCGTCAAACGGCGCCACCAGGCTCAGAACAATTTTTCCGTTCCCTTTTGCAGACGCTTTACTTTCTGCCGGTGCAGCAGCAGTGACCTGAGCTGCAGGAACCGGACCATCTTTGAGCACATCACGCATCGCACTGGCGATAAGTTCTGCACGTGTGCCGACAATTACCTGCACACTCTCTTTATTCAGACGGATAACCCCTGAGGCGCCAATCTGCTTCGCATACGCATCACTCACCAGCGCAGAATCTTTTACATTCAGTCGCAGACGGGTGATACAGGCGTCAATGCCGGTCAGATTATCTGAGCCGCCGATTGCCGCAATATACTGACGCGCTTCGCTGTGAATGGATTTTTTCTCATCTTTGGCGCTTGCGGATGTACTGACATTCTCACTGTAACCATCGATGGTATCGTTTGTGGCCATTGCCGCTTCACGTCCCGGGGTTAACAGATTGAATTTTTTGATAACAAAACGGAAGACCACATAATAAAGTGCGAAGAAAACCAGCCCCTGCGCAATCAGCATATACCAGTTGGTCGCCAGCGGATTACGTGAAGAGAGTGCCATATCCACCAGCCCGGCGCTGAAGCCGAAACCGGAAATCCACTGCATTGATGCCGCAATGAACAGTGAAACACCGGTCAGGAATGCGTGGATGACATACAGCACCGGCGCCACAAACATAAAGGAGAACTCAATCGGCTCGGTAATACCTGTAAAGAATGCCGCAAATGCCCCCGCCAGCATGATACCGGCAACTTTTGCTTTATTCTCCGGTTTGGCGCAGTGATAAATCGCCAGCGCAGCGCCCGGAATACCAAACATCATGATCGGAAAGAACCCGGCCTGATAACGGCCGGTTATCCCGGCTATCGCACTGCCCGAATCAATCGATTGCTGACCACCGAGGAAGTTAGGGATATCGTTAATATCTGCCACGTTGAACCAGAATACCGAGTTCAGCGCGTGATGCAGACCGACAGGAATTAACAGGCGGTTAAAGAAGCCATAAATCCCCGCGCCCCATGCGCCCAGGTCTTTAATACTCTTGCCGAAAGAGACCAGCGCATCATAAATAAGCGGCCAGACATACATCAGAATTGCAGAGACCAGGATCATCACAAATGATGCCAGAATCGGCACCAGACGACGTCCGCTGAAGAAGGAAAGCGCCATCGGCAGTTCAACACTGCTGTAACGGTTATACAGCTCAGCAGAAATAACACCGACCAGGATACCGACAAACTGATTGTTGATTTTACCAAATGCAGCCGGGACGTCTGCGGCAGGTATCCCCTGAATCATACCGACTGTAGCGGTAGAACACAGTGTTGTCACCACCATGAAGCTGATAAAGCCGGTCAGTGCAGCCGCACCGTCTTTGTCTTTTGACATACCATAAGCGATACCGATAGCGAACAACATCGACATATTTTCGATGATAGCTGCACCGGACTTGATCAGGAAAGCAGCGACAACGTTATCCGCACCCCAGCCAGTCGGGTCGATCCAGTATCCGACCCCCATCAGAATTGCCGCAGCCGGCAGTGTGGCAACCGGCACCATCAGTGCACGGCCAATCCGCTGCAAATAATTCAATATACCCACTCACTCCCCCTTGCCGCCCTCACGGATGGCTTTTTGTTTTACAGCATTATTATCGCGGCCAATTATGATTGGTCCGCATTTATTTTATTACAGCTTATTTTACTGCTAACTGTACGTATCAGTCTAAAAAGTTTATTTTGCATCGCAAATTAAATAGCTATGTTTTGTGACTTCAATCACCAATATTCGTTATCGTATGGTTAAAATGCTGGCGGTCACTCAAAACTTATTTTAAGATAAAAAATATCTTTTGTCCGGCAGTCTCAGTCCCCGTGACTAATAAATCACGGATATTCATGCTATAGATAAAGCAGGAACTATCTTCCTGAGACAACAGATACCTGAATCCGATGAACCGGTCTACCCAACGTTATTCAGGATGCAGGCAGGCTGTGTTCAGCCAACAAACCTGCAGTTTGAATGAATAAGGGTATAAATCTAATAAGGCAGAACTGATATGCGTTTAATCCCTCTTGCCCGCGCGCAGGATGTCGGTCAGTGGTCAGCACAATATATTGCTGACAAAATTAATGCGTTTAAACCCACCGCAGATCGCCCGTTTGTTCTGGGTCTGCCGACAGGCGGAACACCACTGGCGACGTATAAGGCACTGATTGTACTGCACCAAACCGGTGTTGTCAGTTTCCGGCACGTCGTGACATTTAATATGGATGAGTACATTGGTCTGCCGGAAGCACATCCGCAGAGCTATCACTCATTTATGCATGAAAATTTCTTTAATCATATTGATATTCAAGCAGAAAATATCAATTTGCTCAATGGTAACGCACCGGATACCGATGCTGAATGTGCCCGCTATGAAGATAAAATAAAAGCATACGGCGGCGTGCAGCTCTTTATGGGTGGCGTGGGTAATGACGGACATATCGCCTTTAATGAACCGGGCTCTTCTCTCGCCTCACGCACCCGGGTCAAAACACTGACACCGGAAACCCGCAACGCGAACTCCCGTTTCTTTGACAATGATATCAATAAAGTACCGAAATACGCACTCACTGTAGGTGTCGGTACGCTGATGGATGCAAAAGAGCTGCTGATCCTCGCAACCGGTCATAATAAAGCCATGGCGGTACAGCAGGCGGTGGAGGGTTCCGTCAACCACATGTGGACCATCACCTGCGTGCAGATCCACCCGAAAGCCATCGTAGTGTGCGACGAGCCGGCCACACTGGAACTCAAAGTGAAAACACTGAAATATTTCTGTCATCTTGAGTCTGACATTATTACGCAATTTTCTGAATAACTGATGCTGACTGCCCTTCACGGGCAGTTTTCACGGAGGTCCTATGTACGCGTTAACCAATGCTGTTATTTACACCGGTCATGATCGTCTGGAAAACCACGCGGTTATTATTGACGGAGAGTTAATCCACCGGGTGTGTCCGGAAAATGAACTACCCGCAGATATTGAGAAAAAAGATCTGGGCGGCGCTATCCTCTCCCCGGGCTTTATCGATTTACAGGTTAACGGCTGCGGCGGCGTACAATTTAATGATAACGAAGCGGATATCAGTGTCCGTACGCTTGAAATTATGCAAAAAGCCAATGAACGCACCGGCTGCACCAGTTTCCTGCCGACGCTGATAACAAGCCCGGATGCGCTGATGAAACTGAGCATCCGCACTATGCGTGAATACCTTAAAACTTATAAAAATCAGGCGCTGGGACTGCATCTTGAAGGGCCTTACATCAATCCGGTAAAAAAAGGGACTCATAACCCGGCCTATATCCGCAAACCGGATGCCACCATGATTGATTTTCTGTGTGAAAATGCTGATGTCATCACCAAACTCACCCTGGCACCTGAAATGGCAGACCCTGCGGTTATCCGCAAATTAACAGATGCCGGGATTGTTGTCTCATCCGGACACTCTAATGCGACCTATGAAGAGGCCCGAGCCGGGTTTGAAAATGGTATTACACTGTCCACTCACCTGTTTAATGCTATGCCGTATATTTCCGGTCGTCAGCCGGGATTGATTGGTGCTATTTATGATACCAGCGAAATATACGCCGGAATTATAGCTGACGGACTGCATGTTTCCTGGCCAAATATCCGCAACAGCAAGGCACTCAAGGGCGACAAGCTGATATTAGTCACTGATGCAACCGCTCCGGCGGGTCTTGATCCGCAAACCAGCGGTCTGGATCATTTTATATTTGCAGGCAAAACGATATATTATCGTGATGGTTTATGTGTTGACGAAAACGGCACATTAAGTGGTTCCTCATTAACCATGATCCGCGCAGTACAAAATTGTGTTCAGCACGTTGGTATCCCGCTGGACGAAACACTGCGTATGGCCACGCTCTATCCGGCACGGGCAATCGGTGTTGCGGACAGACTGGGAAGCATAAAAGCCGGCAATATTGCCAATCTGACCGCCTTTACCGCTGATTTTTCCATCTGCATGACAGTGGTTAACGGGAAAGAGGTCACAATATCGTGAGTAAAATACGTCGATGGGTAACGGAAATCCGCAGATAGGAAACATTGATTTAGTCAAGCAGCTTAACGGGGCGGTGGTGTATCGCCTGATAGACCAGCTCGGCCCCATTTCACGTATTCAGATTGCCGAGCACAGCCTGCTGGCGCCGGCAAGTGTCACAAAAATCACCCGTCAGCTCCTGGAGCGCGGCCTGATAAAAGAGGTGGATCAACAGGCATCCACCGGCGGGCGCCGCGCTATCTCTATTATTTCAGAGCACCGCGCATTTCAGACTATCGGTGTGCGTCTCGGGCGCTTTGATGCCACCATTGCCCTTTATGATCTCAGCGGACGGGCAATTGCCGAGCACAACACAGCACTGAATGTTATTTCTCAGGATGATGCCCAGGCGCAGCTCATCACGCTTATCGATACGTTTATTCAGACGCACCAGCGGCGTATCCGCGAACTTATTGCGATTGCGGTTATCATGCCCGGGCTTGTCGATCCTGAACGCGGTATAGTGCGCTATATGCCGCATATTACCGTTGATGAATGGCCGCTGACCGATAACCTGCATCAACATTTTCAGCTGCCCTGCTATGCAGGTCACGATATCCGCAGCCTGGCACTGGCAGAACACTACTCCGGCGCGACACAGGACTGCGCTGACTCCCTGCTTGTGCGCATTCACCGTGGCACCGGCGCGGGGATCATTATCAATCATCAGATTCTGCTGAACCGGCGCGGAAGTTTAGGTGAAATCGGTCATATTCAGATTGATCCGCTGGGCGAGCGCTGCCACTGCGGCAATTTCGGCTGTCTGGAAACAGTAGCATCCAATGCGGCAATCGAAAACCGGGTCCGTCATCAGCTGGCACAGGGCTTTAAAAGTGAACTGACACCGGAAACCTGTACCATTGACGCTATCTGCCTCGCCGCAAACCGCAACGACCCGCTGGCAACCGAAGTGATTAAACAGGTGGGGAATTCCCTGGGAAAAGCCATTGCTATCATGATTAACCTGTTTAACCCGCAAAAAGTGGTGATTGCAGGGGAAATTACCGCTGCAAGTACGGTTTTACTACCGGCATTGCAAAGCTGCATCAACACCCAGGTGCTGAAAAATTTCCGTGAGGATCTGCCGGTGGTGATTTCACAATTACCGTCTAATTCAGCAATCGGAGCATTTGCCCTGATAAAACGGGCGATGTTATACGGCGAATTACTTCAGCATATTCTGGAAAATAAACCACCGGACGCCGGGTGAATACAAGGTGCGTCAGCCACAAAGAAATACGTCAACTCCGTGATTTTATCCTGTTTTTTGTTCTCTTTATCTGCAAAGTGATTATTATGCAGGCAAACAAACGGATTCCGTCAAAATATCTGCAAAAAGAAGTTGACGCTTTTGCCTGTAATCAGCATAATGCGCCCCGCAACGCCGATAGAAGGTCACGCGAAAAAGATGGCTATGTAGCTCAGTTGGTTAGAGCACAACACTCATAATGTTGGGGTCACAGGTTCGAATCCCGTCATAGCCACCATCTTTTTGCGGGAGTGGCGAAATTGGTAGACGCACCAGATTTAGGTTCTGGCGCCGCAAGGTGTGCGAGTTCAAGTCTCGCCTTCCGCACCATTCTCGTGACATTTGTTGTTCGTTGTTGTTTATTGTATTTCAGGTGGGGTATCGCCAAGCGGTAAGGCACTAGGTTTTGATCCTAGCATGCCCAGGTTCGAATCCTGGTACCCCAGCCATCTTCCACTTTGTGGAAAAATGAAGTATGATAGATGTCGTTTTTCAGTTGGGGTATCGCCAAGCGGTAAGGCACTAGGTTTTGATCCTAGCATGCCCAGGTTCGAATCCTGGTACCCCAGCCATTTAATCTGAAAAACGATGTCAGAAGTAAGAAGTACGGGATGGCTATGTAGCTCAGTTGGTTAGAGCACAACACTCATAATGTTGGGGTCACAGGTTCGAATCCCGTCATAGCCACCATCTTTTGGGGTATCGCCAAGCGGTAAGGCACTGGATTCTGATTCCAGCATTCCCAGGTTCGAATCCTGGTACCCCAGCCAAATTCTGAAAGCCCGTCTATGACGGGCTTTTTGCTTTTCTGAATCAGGACATTTGTTTTATCTGTTTTCTAATGTACAACGCGCGTCAGCAGGCAAAACAAACGAAAAGCATGTGCGCCATGGATGGCGCACCTGAGCGCACAGGGAGGTGTTTACAGCGACTTTTCGTTTTTGCCTGCTGTCAGGCGATCCCCGGAGCAGAAGAAATTCTCCTGCCCCGCCTGAATCATATACTCAAACCCCCAGCGCATACTTCAGCGCCAGCTTCTTCAGCGGAGTGGCACGTTGCGCCACCGTCAGTGCCAAATTACGCAGCGGCTGCAATCCCGGCAGCGTATTACTGAACGCCAGATAGAATACATCCATCCCCGCCTGCATCAGCAGGTTATCCGGACGGCGGCGGCGCTCATAGCGTTTCAGCACCTCAGTACTGCTCCAGTCCTCACAACACGCCCGCGCATTAATTAATATATCCAGCAACGCATCCACATCCCGGTATCCGAGGTTCACCCCCTGCCCGGCAAGCGGATTAATGGTATGTGCCGCATCACCAATCAGTGCAACGCCATCCTGAACATAATGCGCGGCATGGTGGCGCACCAGCGGAAACGAACCGGCAGCCAGAGGGGTAACCTCACCCAGACGTGCCGGGAATGCCGTGCGGATCTCGTCCTGCAACTGTGCCATCGGCAACTTGCTGAGCTGGCGGATGCGGGCAGGTGAGTCATACCAAACCAGTGACGCATATGAATCAAACAGTGGCAGAAATGCGCGCGGACCCGACGGGGAAAACTGCTGCCAGGTGAGATCCTGCTGCGCCCTGTGAGTATCGACCGAAATCAGCATACAGGACTGACGGTACTGCCAGCCACGGCTGCCGATGCCGGTCAGTGTTCTGACCTGCGAGCGCGCGCCATCAGCACCAATCACCAGGCGACTGCTTATCTGCTCCCCGCCGCCGAACGTCAGCAGCCATTCATCTGCCTGCTTCGTCATTGTCTGTAACTGAGCCGGACACAAGCAAGTGATGCGCTCGTGCCCGGTGACTTTCTCCCACAACGCCAGTTGCAATATCCGGTTTTCCACCATATACCCAAGTTCGGGTAACCCGAGGCTCTCAGCGGTAAAGGTAACTTCAGACCCCGGCGTTTCATAGGTTTCCAGTGCCCGGTACGGCACACAGCGCATCGCGCGGACCGCATCCCACACGCCAAGTGCGGTTAATAATTCAATTGATGCGCGGCTGACAGCGGAAATCCGCACATCAGGGCGCGCCTGTGCATCGAAAGGTGCGGGAGCCTGCTGCTCGGCAACCGTGACACGAAAACCGGCCTCAGCCAGTCCCAGTGCGCAGGCGGCACCAATCATACCTCCGCCGACGACGGTGACTTCAGAATGTGTTATCGGGTTATCCATAAGATACCTACTTTAAAACGTTGATTTTTTGTTCAATTGCCGTAAATTCACCGGGAAAGGTGAAGATCCGTGCTACCGGGTCTGGTCACCGGTGTGTCAAATGAATACAATATCGACCATTGGTTCTATCAAAACCTGATTGGATACGCACAATGCTTTTCAGTGTTGCGGGTATTATTTCACTGAAAACAGCGGATTGAGAAAATGTCGACGAGTAAAAAACTGTATATAAAAACCTGGGGCTGTCAGATGAATGAGTATGATTCATCCAAAATGGCAGACCTGCTGGAAAGCACCCACGGCTACACTTTAACAGACAACTCTGATGAAGCCGATATTCTCCTGTTAAATACCTGCTCTATCCGGGAAAAAGCACAGGAGAAAGTTTTTCATCAGCTCGGTCGCTGGAAAAACCTGAAAGACAAGAATCCGGACATTATTATTGGTGTCGGCGGGTGTGTTGCGTCACAGGAAGGGGATTTTATCCGCCGCCGCGCCCCTGCGGTTGATATTGTTTTCGGCCCGCAGACCCTGCACCGTCTGCCGGAAATGATCAACAGGCTCAGAGGCGATCGCAGCCCGATTGTTGATATCAGCTTTCCGGAAATCGAAAAATTTGACAATCTGCCGGAGCCGCGTGCTGACGGCCCTTCTGCATTTGTCTCTATCATGGAAGGCTGCAATAAATACTGCACGTTCTGTGTGGTACCTTACACCCGTGGTGAGGAAGTCAGCCGTCCGTGTGACGATATTCTGTATGAAATCGCACAGTTAGCCGCACAAGGTGTGCGCGAAGTTAACCTGCTGGGGCAAAACGTAAATGCCTACCGCGGACCAGCATTCGGCGGCGGAATTTGCAGCTTTGCCGAACTTATCCGCCTGGTTGCGGCTATTGACGGTATCGATCGTGTCCGTTTTACCACCAGCCATCCGATTGAATTTACAGATGATATTATTACTGTGTATGAAGATACACCGGAGCTGGTCAGCTTCCTGCATCTGCCGGTACAAAGCGGCTCAGACCGTATTCTGACGATGATGAAACGCGCCCATACCGCGCTGGAATACAAAAGCATCATCCGTAAGGTGCGCAAAGCGCGTCCGGATGTGCTTATCAGCTCTGATTTTATCGTCGGCTTCCCGGGCGAGACAGAAGATGATTTCCAAAAAACAATGCAGCTGATTGATGATATCAAATTTGATATCAGCTACAGCTTTGTTTACTCCGCACGTCCCGGAACACCGGCGGCAGACCTGCCCGATGATGTCAGCGAAGATGAGAAAAAACAGCGTCTGTACCTGTTACAACAGCGTATCACCCAACAGGCGATGATCCACAGCCGTCAGATGCTGGGAACCGTTCAGCGCATCCTGGTGGAAGGAACGTCCCGCAAAAACGTGATGGAGTTATCCGGACGCACTGAAAGCAACCGCGTGGTCAACTTTGAGGGAACCCCTGAGATGATCGGTAAATTTGTGGACGTTGAAATTGACGACGTTTACACCAATTCACTGCGCGGAAAGGTTATCCGGACGGAAGACCAGATGAACCTGCGTGTTCATGAAACACCGGCATCCGTTATCGCCCGTACCCGTAAAGAAGATGAACTGGGTGTGGGCTCATATCGGCCAACCACACATTAATCATTGCGGGCAGTTATTCATGCCCGTAATAAAAAACAGAGAGATTCAGTGACAGATACCTATACATCACCTTCACAGGTTGCCACACAGGAAATTTTCCTGGAGCCTGCAGAAAATGCGCGCCTGCAGAGCCTGTGCGGACCGTTTGATGACAACATCAAACTCCTGGAGCGCCGCCTGGGCACCGAAATCAGCCGCCGCGAAAACCGCTTCCGGCTGACCGGCAAACCACACTGCGTCAAAGCCGCTGCGGCTATTTTGCGTCAGCTCTATGTGGATACCTCGCCGGTGCGCGGCGTTATCTGTGATATTGACCCGGAACAGGTTCACCTCGCGGTCGCAGAGAGCCGTGTACTTGAGCAGAATGACGGGCACGTTCCTGATTACGGCAAAGCCGTCAATATCAAAACCAAACGTGGCGTGGTCAAACCCCGCACGCCGAATCAGGCGCAATATATCGCCCATATTCTGGATCATGATATTACCTTCGGCATAGGGCCTGCCGGGACCGGGAAAACCTACCTGGCTGTTGCCGCCGCCGTAGATGCCCTGGAACGTCAGGAAGTGCGCCGCATCATGCTGACCCGCCCTGCCGTTGAAGCCGGTGAAAAACTCGGTTTTCTGCCCGGCGACCTGAGCCAGAAAGTCGATCCGTATCTGCGCCCGCTTTATGACGCACTGTTTGAGATGCTCGGCTTTGAAAAAGTGGAAAAACTGATTGAGCGCAACGTGATTGAAGTTGCTCCGCTGGCTTACATGCGCGGACGCACACTGAACGATGCCTTTATTATTCTCGATGAAAGCCAGAACACCACCATCGAACAGATGAAAATGTTTTTGACCCGCATCGGCTTTAATTCCAAAGCGGTCATTACCGGGGATATTACCCAGATTGACCTGCCGAACGGCAATAAATCCGGGCTGCGCCATGCTATTGAAGTGCTGGCAGACGTCCCGGAACTGAGCTTTAACTTCTTCCACAGCGAAGATGTGGTGCGCCACCCAATTGTGGCAAAAGTGGTTATTGCCTATGAAGCGTGGGAAGCCGCAGATCAGAAACGCAAACAGATACTGAAACAGCAGCGCGAAACTGAACGCGCACAGGCGCAGCAGGAACAATCTCATGAGTAAACCGGTTCTGGATTTACAAATCGCCTGCGAAAATGTAGACGGAATGCCCGCTGAAGCGATGTTTCAGCGCTGGATTGACGCGGTGCTGCCGATGTTTCAGGCAGAAAGCGAAGTCACCATCCGTCTGGTGGATGAAGCTGAAAGTCATGAGCTGAATCTGACATATCGTGGCATGGATAAGCCGACCAACGTACTCTCTTTTCCGTTTGAAGCGCCGCCGGAAATTGAACTGTCGCTGCTGGGTGATCTGATTATCTGCCGCCAGGTGGTTGAACGTGAAGCCGCCGAACAGGAGAAAACAGAAGAAGAGCACTGGGCGCACATGGTCATCCACGGTTGCCTGCATTTATTGGGTTATGACCACATCGAAGACGATGAAGCCGAAGAAATGGAAGGGCTGGAAACGGAAATCTTAAAAAAATTAGGCTATTCTGACCCTTATATCACAGAAAAAGCATAGTCAGAGGTGCCGTTTATATGCTAAATATGACGGCAACTTTTATTGAACCGGGGAATTAAAAAAAACCGCCATGAGCGACGACCATCCATCGGGTAGCGATACACCGAACCAGAAGAAAGGCTTCTTTTCTCAGTTGCGTCAGCAACTGTTCCACGGCGAACCAAAAAGCCGTGAAGACCTCGTAGAGGTCATCCGTGATTCCGAACAAAACTCACTGATTGATCCCGACACCCGTGACATGCTCGAAGGGGTGATGGATATTTCAGATCAGCGGGTTCGCGATATCATGATCCCGCGCTCACAAATCGTGACTCTCAAACGCAATCAGACACTCGACGAGTGCCTGGATGTAATTATTGACTCCGCCCACTCCCGCTTTCCGGTGATAAGCGAAGACAAAGATCACATCGAAGGGCTGCTGATGGCGAAAGATTTACTGCCGTTTATGCGCAGTGATTCCGAAGAGTTCAGTATTGATAAAGTGCTGCGCCATGCCGTTGTCGTGCCTGAAAGTAAGCGGGTGGATCGCCTGCTCAAAGAGTTCCGCTCGCAGCGCTATCACATGGCGATTGTTATCGATGAATTCGGCGGGGTTTCCGGGCTTGTCACCATTGAAGACATTCTGGAGTTAATCGTCGGGGAAATTGAAGATGAGTATGATGACGAGGATGATGTGGATATCCGTCAGCTCAGTCTGCATTCCTACTCAGTCCGCGCCCTGACGCAGATAGAAGACTT
Organism: Morganella psychrotolerans; assembly: GCF_965118875.1. Classification (GTDB taxonomy): domain Bacteria; phylum Pseudomonadota; class Gammaproteobacteria; order Enterobacterales; family Enterobacteriaceae; genus Morganella; species Morganella psychrotolerans_C. The sequence goes on along the minus strand of NZ_CBCPJD010000007.1, from coordinate 58,722 downwards.
TAACGACGCATTCGGTACACACTTCAGTGATGAAGAGGTGGATACTGTCGGCGGGCTGGTTATGCAGGCATTCGGTCATCTGCCGACACGCGGTGAAACGATAGAAATAGATAACTATATGTTTAAAGTTGCGATGGCGGACAGTCGTAAAATTATCCAGTTACATGTTAAGATTCCGGACGATGCTCCCATCCCGACTTTAGATGAAGATAATCTGACATGATGAAATCGTCTCATGGTTTACGCCAGTGGCCGCGTTTGCTGCTGGCGCTTGTTTTCGGGGCCGGCGGAACGCTGGCCTTTTCGCCATTTGATATCTGGTTCTTTGCGCTGACAGCGCTGACCGCCCTGTTGCTTTTAACTCTGAACCGGACGGCAAAACAAGCCTGTGCTATCGGCTTTGCATGGGGACTGGGTTTATTCGGCAGCGGTGTTAACTGGGTTTATGTCAGTATCGCTGATTTCGGCGGCATGCCGGAAGCGGTCAATCTGTTCCTGGTCGTGCTGCTGGCCGCCTATCTCTCGCTCTATCCGATGCTGTTTGCCGGATTGCTGGTAAAATGCTTCCCCAATGCCACACTCTGGCGCCTGGTGATTGCCGCGCCTGCATTATGGCAACTGACTGAATTTTTACGCGGATGGGTGCTGAGCGGGTTTCCGTGGCTGCAATTTGGTTACACCCAGATTGACGGGCCTATGCGGGCGCTTGCGCCACTGCTCGGCGTCAATGCGATTACCTTCCTGCTGATGATGATAAGCGGCTTTGCCGCACTCACAGTGGTCAAACGCCGGATGTGGCCGCTAATCCCGGCGCTGGTGCTCCTGTTCGCCCCGTGGCTGGCGCGAAATTATCAGTGGTATCAGATGAACAATGACCCGACACAGGTCGCGCTGGTACAGGGTAATATCGCACAATCCCTGAAATGGGAATCCGGCATGCTGGATAAAACCCTGGGAATCTATCTCAAAGAGAGCCGCCCGTATTTCCGCCCTGACACGCTGATTATCTGGCCTGAATCCGCTATTCCTGATTTTGCTGCCAGTCAGACGGCGTTTCTGGAACAGCTCAACGGACTGCTGACCCTCAGCGGCGCTCACCTGATAACCGGCGTGGTGGATGCAACCCGCAAAGGAAACAGTACGGAGTATGATGTTTATAACAGCCTGATTGTGCTGGGGAATAACAGTGAATATCGCTATGGTGATAAAAACCGTTATTACAAACATCATCTGGTGCCGTTCGGGGAATTTGTACCACTGGAAGATTTACTGCGCCCGCTGGCGCCATTCTTTAACCTGCCGATGTCCTCCTTCAGCCGGGGTGGTTATACCCAGCCGCCGCTGACTGCCGGAAAAATGACACTGACGGCAGAGATCTGTTACGAAATCATCCTCGGCGAGCAGGTACGCCAAAACATGACAGACAAAACCGGTGTCCTGCTGACTGTCTCCAATGATGCCTGGTTCGGGCGTTCTTCCGGGCCGTGGCAGCATTTCCAGATGGCGCGTATGCGGGCACTGGAACTGGGGCGTCCGTTGTTACGGGCAACCAATAACGGTATTACAGCGGTGATCGCACCGGATGGCTCCGTGACCGCGCAACTGCCGCAGTTCACGCAGGGCACACTGAGCGCGACAATCACATCCGCTTCCGGCTTCACACCTTACTACCGTATGGGCTCATGGCCGGTCTGGGGTGCTACCGCACTGTTCCTTGTACTCGCGTTAGCCAAACGACGCCAGACAAATGAACGGCGTCTGAGCTTCCGCTGATACGTTTCTGATAAAAAAATCCCGCAGATGAGAGATCACTGCGGGATTTTTATTTGACAGCTAACACAAATTACAGATATTCAGCGCGCCACAGGCGGAGCAGTAAGCCTGCTTTGCTTGTCCAGCCGCTGGTGTAGCTCACCATCTCACCCTTATCATAAATCACAAAGGTCGGGGTTACATTCACGCCCCATTGCTGTGAGATTTTACCGTCAGGGTCGTTTATCACCGGGAAATTATAGCCTTTTACCGCCATTCCCTTTGCCAGACGGGCATCATCACCCGAGCGGATAGCCACCGACATCACATTATAACCGGATGCCGATAATTCACTGACGGACGGCGATGTCAGTTTGCAGATCCCGCACCAGGATGCCCAGAAATAGACCAGAAGCGGCTTTTCTGCACTCAGCTGTGCGATTGACACCTGTGTGCCGTCGGTCAGTGTCAGCGCAGCAATGCTCTGTAAATCCGGGATATCCGGCTTGCGCCAGTAATCCATCGCCTGTGACGCAATAAATAAAAGTACCAGCAGCAGGAGAAATTCCTTTCCCCATCTGCGCAGTAATTTCATTATTTGACCTTAGCCAGTTCTTCTTTAATGACTGCATCTAACTGTGCATCATCAACCGCACCAGGCAACATCACATCGCCAATCAGTGTCGCCGGTGTTCCCTGCACGCCTAACTGCTCTGCCAGCATCATATTCATGCGCATAGTATTCATGCTGTTTTCTGTGATTTTTACATCACCCACATTGGCGGTTTTCATTGCTTTGTTGATATCATCCTGCGTCAGCGCCGTTTTTTTCTGCATAAAACGGTTATGCAACTGAGCAAAGGCTTCCGGTTTGGTTTCCCAGACAGAGAGCGCCGCGCGGCTTGAGTTCAGCGAGCTTTCACCTTTAAACGGCAGCAGCTTAAATACGACCGCAACATCCGGGTTATTTTTAACAGCGGCTTCTAACTGCGGATCAAAACGTTTGCAATACGGACAGTTATAATCGGTAAAAGAGACAATCGTCAGTTTTGGTGTTTTTGACCCGATGCGCGGCGTATATTTATCATTAAACAGAGCGGCAGCATTCGCTTTCACCGCATCTTTGACTTGTGCGCTCTGCTTTTCATTCTGTTTTTGCTGCAATGCCGCAATCGCTTCTTCCAGAATTTCAGGGTTTTTAACCAGCGTATCACGAACCAATTCACGCACCTGCGCTTCCTGGCCGGCTGTTAACGCCGCGGCGTTTGCTGTAGCGGTGAAAAAGAGCGAGCCGATAATTAACGCCGCGAGTATTTTTTTCATGGTTCAATTCCTTGTGACTGATTTAATAAGTGTAAGAGGGTTTCTCTGTCGAGTAATGGTGACAATATTTCGCCGCCGGGTAAAGCAGGACCATAAATCTGATTGAACGGCACGGCCAGATGTCCGCGTTTTTCCAGAAATGCCGTGATTTCAGGAGACGGTTTTGTCCAGTCTCCGCGCAGCGCGACAACATCCGGTTCACTCAATTCATTCTGAACATCTTTACGCAATAATACATTGTATTTATTGGCTTTACAGGTCACACACCATTGTGCGGTGACATCCACAAAGACCCGTTTACCCTGAGCACGCGCCGTTGTGATGGCCTCTTCAGTTAATGGCTGCCAGTCAACATTGTCTTTGACCAGACTGTCCTGCGGCGAATCAGTGATATTGATACCCGCCCAGACGCCGCCGGTTACCAGTAATGCCACCAGCGCCGCTGAACCGCGCTTCAGACCTGCGCGGCGGAACGCCAGCAGGACTAACACCAGCAGCACAACCGCCACTATCGCCGTTGCCGTCAGTATACCAATATGCGGGATAAGCAGGCTTATCAGCCACAATGTGGTGATAAACATCATGCCGCCCAGTACCAGGCGCAGCCCGTTCATCCAGCGGCCCGGTTTCGGCAGTACTTTTGCCACACCCGGAAAAGCGGCGATCAGCAGCCACGGCAAGCTCATACCCAGCCCGAGAGCGGTGAAAATCAGCCATAACTGAGAATAGGGTGCAACCAGGGCAAATGCGACCGCTGTACCGAGGAAAGGCGCGGTACAAGGCGTTGCCAACAGTGTGGCAAACACGCCTTCCATAAAATGTCCGCGCATTCCTTTTCCGCCTGCTGTTGCCAGCTTAGTGGATGCGTTACTGCTCAGACTGATGGAGAACACACCGAACAAATTAGCACTGAACAGTAATGTGACCAGCACCATAAAACCGAGGAACCACGGATTCTGGAATTGAATACCCCAGCCGACCGCACTTTGTGTCAGGCGCAGCACTGAAACCAGCCCCGCCAGTATCCAAAAGGACACCATAATCCCCGATGAGGAAACCAGAAATTGCGTGCGGAGAGCCCGGCGATCCCGGTTCTCCACATACAATACAGAGCTGAGTTTCATCGCCAGCACCGGTAACACACACGGCATCACATTGAGTATCAGCCCGCCAAGCAGGGCAAACAGCAGTAACAGGGCAAAAGACGTGCCACTGTCCGATGGTGTATTAATACCCGCACCAATTGTCGTCGTCAGCGCCTGTGCTACCGCACCGTCAGTTACCACTACAGACAATGGCTGCCCGTTCAGGTCACCCGGCGTCTCTCCCCAGTCATCCGTAACTTTCACCGATGCCGTCAGGCTGTCACCGGACACCTTAAAGGAAGGCGCTCCAAATATGGTATCTTCAGCTGCATTAAAGAAAAGCTGCGGTGACTGCCAGCCATCCGGGCTGTGCAGTGACATTGTCAGCGTGCCACCGTTTATCCGGCTGCCTTCAATGGTGATATTACCGTCCGCCTTTGGTACCTGCTGCATAGCAATATTATACTGCCGGTCAAAATCAGCCGGAGCAGGCTGTGAGGTATCCAGGGAAACCGGGTAATCCGTCAGAATACAGACATTGCTGCATGTCGATAATGTCAGCGTCCCGTTAAGGTCTGACACCGGCTCACCCGCCGTCACTTCCAGCGGAAACACCACACTGCCGCCATAGCCCTGGGTGGAAAGCCCGGCAACCTCAAAGCGCTGCGGCGCAGGCCAGAACCACTGAGAACGGATATTTTCCGGCTGCCAGGTCAGCTCGGGGGCAACACCACCTTCCCCGGGTGATTGCCAGTACGTCTTCCAGCCGGGCTGTAATTCGACCGCCAGCAGCAGACGTAATTTTCCGTCTTTCCACTGATCTGATGTGACTTTCACACGGGCATGAGTATTTTGCGGCATCGCTGTCCAGCCGGTATCAGCCGCATGCACGTTTGTTAACGTGAACAGAAACAGCACAAATGCTGTTAATACAGAACGCATAATTTTTTTATCTCCGAATAAGCGAAAAACCAACAATATGAATTGCCGGACGCTAAATCCTCAGGACGCAAAAATGGAGATGCCTGCGCAGCCGCATAAGCGGGGTGTGTTGCCGCCAGGAACGCGAACGATAGCGCACAGGGACGATATTCGCGGTAATGACGAAGAAAAGAAAGGCAAAAAAGAGGGGTTCTGCTGAGAACGGCGGTACCGTACTCAGAGACTTGGCACTGATATCGCAGGTACTGCCGGACACGGCTTTTTCTGTCCCGGTGTCACTCATCAGCACCTGTGATACAACATCCGCAGACGGGCTCTGACTGACACGATTTGCGCCAGACATCCGTTGTGTCACACACAACAAGATAAAGAATAATGTGAAAAACAGCAGCAGATATCCCTGCCTGCGTTGCTTCAGCATAGCCCACTCCCCGATAGTTGCTGCTTATCTTACACAGCCTGCAATTTCAGACAACTTAATAACCACAACTTTACACATTTTACCGCAACCCTCTCTTTTTCGCTCAAAGTTGCGGAAAATTGTTATATCAGCGGAATATCACACAAAACCACTTATCCGAATAAATAATAAACTGGCATGACAGCCAAACCTGCCATTATAAGGATAAAAAACCAAACAAAAGCAGCATAGAAGCCTGAATATAGTAAAAATAACATAATTTAATACGAATAGTTATTTACATTGCAACTTGCATATCTTTATCAGACAGAGTGAGAGGGATATCCCGATTTAAAACAAATTCGCTTTCATTAATTAACAGTTGTGTTTTATTTTTAACAACACAGTCACATGAGCAGTACACGTCGTTATACCTCTTCCCAAAAAAGGAGTTGTTTATGCGCAAGTTACTTTTGTCGGTACTTATCACCAGTGCCGCACTCGCCAGTGCCGCCGTTTCTGCCGAAGAGTTAACCGGTACACTAAAAAAAATCAATGATAACGGTGTCATTGTCGTCGGTCACCGTGAATCATCCGTTCCCTTCTCTTATTATGATAATCAGCAAAATGTGGTCGGGTATTCCCAGGATTACTCCAACAATATTGTTGATGCCGTTAAGAAAACACTGAACAAACCGGATCTTCAGGTAAAACTGATCCCTATCACCTCACAGAACCGAATTCCGTTATTACAGAACGGTACGTTCGATTTTGAGTGCGGCTCCACCACCAACAACCTTGCCCGCCAGCAACAGGCTGCATTCTCCAACACTATTTTTGTCGTCGGTACCCGCCTGCTGACCGGTAAAGATTCCGGCATCAAAGATTTTGCCGATCTCGCCGGTAAAAACGTGGTGGTCACCTCCGGTACGACCTCTGAAATGCTGCTTAATAAGCTCAATGATGAGAAACAGATGAAAATGCGCATTATCAGCGCCAAAGATCACGGGGATGCTTTCCGCACGCTGGAGTCCGGCCGTGCTGTTGCGTTTATGATGGATGATGCCCTGCTCGCCGGTGAACGCGCCAAAGCGAAAAAATCGGAGAACTGGGTGATTGTCGGCACACCTCAGTCCGAAGAAGCTTACGGCTGTATGCTGCGTAAAGATGACCCGCAATTCAAGGCGCTGATCGACAAAACAGTCGCTGATGCACAGACTTCCGGTAAAGCTGAGAAATCCTATACCCGCTGGTTCAATGAGCCGATTCCGCCTAAAAATCTTAACCTGAAATTTGAATTATCCAATGAAATGAAAGGGCTGTTCAAAGCACCGAACGACAAAGCCTTTGAATAATACGGCGTCCGCGCCGGATATGACGGGCTGACAGCGAAGACTGTTAACCCGTCCGGATTGCAGGATATAACCATACCCAACGTCATTCAGGATGCAGGCAGGCGGCAAGCTCCGGCCGCCGGGGAGCATAGATAAGCTATGTGACCCGGCTGACTTCCCGCAGCCAACGAACCTGCGGTTTGAATGAATAAGGGTATAAGACCGCTGCGCCCGCTTGCCTTATTTGTTGCGGGCGCAGACGATAATACCGCTATCCGTCGGATATAAATCCGCAGTCACCACAGAGTATTTTTCTTGTACAGGGAGTTCGTTCTTTTATCGGGAGCCGCGCTATGTCTGCTAACTGGGATTGGGGGATTTTTTTTCAGCCCGCCCCCTTCGGCAATACCACCTACTTCGGCTGGATCCTGTCCGGTCTGAAAGTGACGGTAATGCTGTCAATTTGTGCCTGGATAATCGCCTTTCTGGTGGGGTCACTGTTCGGCATTTTGCGTACCGTACCGAACCGGTTTCTCTCTTCGCTCGGCACTATTTATGTGGAAATTTTCCGTAATGTGCCGCTGATCGTCCAGTTTTTTACCTGGTATCTGGTTATCCCGGAATTCCTGCCACCTGCTGCCCGCGACTGGTTTAAGATGGATCTCGATCCGAATATCCAGTTCTTTATTTCCTCAATGCTTTGTCTGGGTCTGTTTACCGCAGCCCGTATGACAGAACAGGTGCGCGCCGCTATTCAGTCACTGCCGCGCGGTCAGAAAGCCGCCGGTCTTGCGGTGGGACTGACACTGCCACAAACTTACCGCTATGTCCTGCTGCCGAATGCTTACCGCGTGATTATTCCGCCGATGACGTCGGAAATGCTGAACCTGGTGAAAAACTCAGCTATCGCCTCCACTATCGGTCTGGTTGATATGGCGGCACAGGCAGGAAAATTGCTCGATTACTCCGCCCGTGCGTATGAATCATTCACAGCCATCACCCTCGCATATGTCGGCATTAACGTCATTATTATGGTAGCAATGCATTTACTGGAAAAACGGGTACGTCTGCCCGGGACGGGAGGTCACTGATGTATGAATTTGACTGGAGTTCAGTGATGCCGGGTATGCCGTTCCTGTTACAGGGGCTGGCTATCACCGCTAAAATAACCATCACCGCCATTGTTATCGGGATCCTATGGGGAACCGTGCTGGCGATGATGCGTCTTTCTTCTGTAAAAGCAATAAGATGGATAGCCGCTCTCTATGTGAATGCCTTCCGTTCCGTGCCGCTGGTAATGGTGCTGCTGTGGTTTTATCTGATAGTGCCTAACTTAGTCCAAAATGTTCTTGGCATATCACCAAAAACAGATATCCGTCTGATCTCCGCTATGATAGCGTTCTCTTTGTTTGAAGCCGCCTATTATGCTGAAATCATCCGCGCAGGTATCCAGAGCGTCTCTAAGGGACAAACCTCCGCCTCACTGGCGCTGGGCATGACCAAAATGCAGACCATGCGTCTGGTTATTCTGCCCCAGGCATTCCGGGCAATGATCCCGCTGCTGCTGACCCAGGGCATTGTGTTGTTCCAGGATACCTCTCTGGTGTATGTCCTCAGTCTGACGGATTTCTTCCGTACCGCCAGCAATATCGGCGAGCGTGACGGAACACAAATAGAGATGGTGCTGTTTGCCGGTGCTGTGTACTTTATTATCAGTTTTGCGGCGTCAATGCTGGTTAATTATCTCAAGAAAAGGACTGTGTCATGATCTCCCTGAAAAATGTATCCAAATGGTACGGTCAGTTCCGTGTCTTAACCGACTGCTCGACCGATGTCAAAAAAGGGGAAGTGGTTGTCGTGTGCGGTCCGTCCGGCTCCGGTAAATCCACACTGATAAAAACAGTTAATGGTCTGGAGCCGGTTCAGGAAGGTGAAATTTTTGTCGATGGCACACAGGTTAATAATAAACGGACGAATCTGGCAAAACTGCGTTCAAAGGTCGGGATGGTCTTCCAGCACTTTGAACTGTTTCCTCATCTCTCTATTATTGAAAACCTGACTCTGGCTCAGGTTAAAGTGCTGAACCGCAACAAAGCCGCAGCAAAAGAGAAAGCACTGAAACTGCTGGAGCGCGTGGGGCTGACCAGTCATGCGGACAAATTTCCGTCACAGCTCTCCGGCGGACAGCAGCAGCGTGTGGCGATTGCCCGCGCACTCTGTATGGACCCTGTTGCAATGCTGTTTGATGAACCGACATCTGCCCTTGACCCTGAAATGATCAATGAAGTGCTGGATGTTATGGTTGAACTCGCTCATGAAGGAATGACGATGATGGTCGTCACCCACGAAATGGGATTTGCCCGCAAAGTGGCGGATCGCGTGATTTTTATGGATGAAGGCAAGATCGTCGAAGACAGTAAAAAAGAGGATTTCTTTGTCAACCCGAAATCGGAGCGCGCCAAAGAGTTTCTCGCCAAAATCCTGCATTAATGTTCAGAACGGCCGGTTTCGTACCGGCCTTTTTTTCCCGTCACCGCACTTCCCCTGCTTTTTTCACCCCTTAACGAGCTTAACTGTTGTTCCCTCAGGGGCATATCGGCTATGCTAACAGGTCTGATATTAATAAAATCCTATATCCCGAGCTGAACACGCGGCAACATTGAATGCAGCGCGTCCGGCAGTTACTCACCACAGGAATACCGGTGCCATGCAAGAACAATATCGTCCCGAAGACATAGAGCAACAAGTCCAGAGTCACTGGCAGGAAAAACAAACATTTAAAGTGACTGAAGATAACAGTAAAGAAAAATATTACTGTCTGTCTATGCTACCGTATCCTTCCGGACGACTACACATGGGCCACGTACGTAACTACACCCTGGGTGATGTGATGTCACGTTACCAGCGGATGCTGGGAAAAAATGTGTTACAGCCAATCGGCTGGGATGCGTTTGGTCTTCCGGCTGAAGGTGCGGCGGTAAAAAATAAAACTGCTCCGGCACCGTGGACTTACGCCAATATTGATTACATGAAAAATCAGTTGAAAAAACTGGGTTTTGCTTACGACTGGGATCGCGAAGTCACCACCTGTACGCCGGAATATTACCGCTGGGAACAGTGGTTCTTCACCAAACTGTTTGAAAAGGGAATGGCGTATAAAAAAACGTCCGCCGTCAACTGGTGCCCGCATGACCTGACAGTCCTTGCAAACGAACAGGTTATCGACGGCTGTTGCTGGCGCTGTGATACCCCGGTTGAGCGCAAAGAGATCCCGCAGTGGTTTATTAAAATCACCGCTTACGCGGAAGAACTGCTCAATGACCTCGATAAGCTGGATGAGTGGCCGGAGCAGGTCAAAACTATGCAGCGTAACTGGATTGGCCGCTCAGAAGGCGTGGAAATCACCTTTGATGTGGCTGACAGCGACGAAAAACTGAGTGTCTACACCACCCGCCCTGATACCTTTATGGGCGTGACTTACCTGGCTGTCGCCGCAGGTCATCCACTGGCACAACAGGCTGCGGTGAATAACCCGGCACTGAAAGATTTCATTGATGAATGCCGTAATACCAAAGTGGCTGAAGCTGAAATGGCCACTATGGAGAAAAAAGGCGTTGCAACAGGCATGTTTGCTGTCCATCCGCTGTCCGGCGAAAAAGTACCTGTCTGGGTCGCGAACTTTGTTCTGATGGAATACGGCACCGGCGCGGTAATGGCTGTTCCTGCCCACGACCAGCGCGACTGGGAATTTGCCCGTAAATACGATTTAGCCCTGAAAGCGGTTATCCTGGATGATAACGGCAATGCACCTGATTTAAGTGCTGCTGCTATGACCGGCAAAAATGCCCTGTTTAATTCAGGCGAATTTGATGGTCTGGGTAATACCGCCGGGTTCAATGCGGTTGCTGACAAACTGGTTGCCCTGGGTGCCGGTCAGCGCAAAGTAAACTACCGCCTGCGTGACTGGGGTGTTTCCCGTCAGCGTTACTGGGGTGCGCCAATCCCGATGGCAACACTGGAAGATGGAACAGTAGTCCCGGTTCCGGAAGACCAGCTCCCGGTTATTCTGCCGGAAGATGTGGTTATGGATGGTATTACCAGCCCGATTAAAGCCGATCCTGAGTGGGCAAAAACCACCATCAATGGTCAGCCGGCGCTGCGTGAAACTGATACCTTTGATACCTTTATGGAATCCTCCTGGTATTACGCCCGTTACTGTTGCCCGGATTACGACAAAGGTATGCTGGACCCGGCTGCGGCAAACTACTGGCTGCCGGTCGATCAGTATATCGGTGGTATTGAACATGCCATCATGCACCTGATGTATTTCCGTTTCTTCCACAAACTGATGCGCGATGCAGGTCTGGTTAATTCTGATGAACCGGCTAAACGCCTGTTATGTCAGGGAATGGTACTGGCAGATTCATTCTATTACACCGATACTGATGGTCACCGCGTCTGGGTTTCTCCGGAAGATGCCATCCTTGAGCGTGATGATAAAAACCGGGTTATCAAAGCGACTGATAATGAAGGCCGTGAGCTGGTTTACACCGGCATGAGTAAAATGTCGAAATCGAAAAATAACGGCGTTGACCCTCAGATCATGGTCGAAAAATACGGTGCGGATACCGTCCGTCTGTTTATGATGTTTGCCGCACCACCGGAGCTGACACTGGAATGGCAGGAGTCCGGTGTGGAAGGCGCAAACCGCTTTATCCGCCGTATCTGGCGTCTGGTGTTCGAGCACACGCAGAAAGGCAAAACAGCTACGCTGGATCTGACCACGCTGACTGCGGAGCAGAAAGATCTTCGCCGCGCGCTGCATAAAACCATTGCAAAAGTCAGTGATGATGCAGGTCGTCGTCAGCAGTTCAATACGGTTATCGCCGCGATTATGGAACTGATGAACAAATTGCTGCAGGCACCTCAGGAAACGGAGCAGGATCGCGCCCTGATGCAGGAAGCGCTGGATGCTATTATTCTGATGCTGTCCCCGATTATCCCGCACGCCGGTTTCACCCTGTGGAAAGCACTGGGACATGAAACGGATGTGGATGATGCGCAGTGGCCGGTTGCCAGCGAAGACGCAATGATTGATGATACCAAACTGATTGTTATCCAGATCAACGGTAAAGTCCGCGGTCGTATCACTGTTGCTGCTGATGCGGTACAGGATTCGGTATTAGCACTGGCGTCGGAAGAGCAGAATGTCGTGAAATACCTCGAAGGTGTGAGTATTCGCAAGGTCATTTATGTCCCGGGTAAATTACTGAACCTGGTTGTAGGTTAATTTAAGGAGATATCGTGCGACATCGCATTATGACGCTGTTGCTCGGGTTTGCGGTGCTGGTCACCGCAGGCTGCGGCTTCCAGCTGCGTGGTACCACGCAAATTCCGGCTGAGTTACAAAAATTGCAAATCAGCACCGGTGATCCGTACGGCGCACAGACCCGTGCTATCCGCCAGCAGTTACGGCTGAACAACGTGCAGATTATTGAAAGCGGTGACGCATCAATTCCTGTACTGAAAATTGTCAGCTCTTCTGAAGGCTCGGAAGAAACCGTCTCTGTTTTCCAGGATGGTAAAGCCGCTGAAAAAGAACTGGTCTATTTCCTGAATGCCCAGGTCATTATGCCGAACGGTTCAGTGTATCCGCTGAGTGTCCGCGTAGAGCGTTCATTCTTTGATAACCCGCTGGAAGCACTGGCAAAAGATGCGGAAAAAGATATGGTACGTGACGAAATGCGTGAGCAGGCCGCCGCCCGTCTTATCCGTAAACTTCTGGTTATTCAGCCATCTGAGCAGCAAAAGCAGCATGAAAACGCTGAAGCTGCTGAGATTGTCACACCCAAGGCATGATAAAAGTTTCACCTGAGCAACTCATAACGCAGCTCCGTTCGGGGCTGCGTGAACGTTATCTCCTCTGGGGTAACGAACCCTTATTACTTCAGGAATCCCGGGATACTATCCGCCATGCAGCGCAGGAGCAGGGATTTGATGAACACTACAGCTTCAGCCTCGAACAACATACTGACTGGGATGAAATTTTTTCTGTCTGCCGGTCACTCAGTTTGTTTGCCGGGCGGCAAACACTGACACTGTATCTGCCGGAAAATGGTGCAAATGCCGCCATGGGCGAACAGCTTCTGAAACTCGCCGGGCTGCTGCATCCTGATCTGCTGCTTATCCTGCGCGGCCATAAACTGACCAAAGCACAGGAAAACAGCGCCTGGTTTAAAGCTATATCGCAGGATGCTGCCTATATTACCTGCATGACACCGGAACTGAGCCGGCTGCCGCAGTGGGTAACCACCCGGGCTGCACTGCTTGGGCTACAGCCGGATGAACAGGCCGTGCGCCTGCTTTGCTATTGTTATGAGGGAAATCTGCTGGCGCTCTCCCAGGCATTATCACGCCTCGCACTTATCTATCCGGACGGAAAACTGACACTGCCCCGCGTGGAATCAGCGGTCAATGATGCCGCGCATTTTACGCCGTATCACTGGACTGATGCCCTGCTGGCGGGAAAAAGTAAGCGCGCCTGCCATATCCTGCAACAACTGCTGGCGGAAGACAGTGAACCTGTTATTTTGCTGCGTACCGTTCAGCGGGAAGTGATGCAGTTACTGACCTTACAGCGGGAAAGCCGCCACCAGCCGCTGCGCACCTTATTTGATAAGCACCGTGTCTGGCAGAACCGCCGGACACTGCTCAGTGACGCACTGGCGCGGCTCTCCGCACAAACATTGCAGGTTGCGATAACCCTGATCACCCGTATTGAAATCCGCCTTAAACAAGACTATGGTCAGCCTGTCGGGGATGATTTCCTGACACTGACACTGCTTCTGAGTGGTAAAGCACAGACAGGACAACTCCTCTATGATGAACAACGCGGATAACAGCATTCTCGCGCTTTATGGCGGAACATTTGACCCGGTCCATCAGGCGCATATCAATACCGTAAAAGCGATGGCTGCCGTTGCCGGGCTGGAGCAGGTTATTTTACTGCCGAATAATGTCCCGCCACACCGCCCGCAACCAAAGGCTGATGCACGTCAGCGTCTGATGATGGCAACACTGGCGGTACAGGGTGATCCGCTTTTCCGGGTGGACGATCGCGAGCTGCGCCGGGATGCACTTTCGTATACTGTCGAAACGCTGCGTCAGTACCGGGCTGAGATTGGTCCGCAACAGTCGCTGGCATTTATCATCGGGCAGGATTCGTTACTCAGCATCGATACCTGGCATGAATGGGATCAAATCTTAACCTTGTGTCATCTGCTGGTGTGCAAACGCCCTGGTTATTCACTGGATTTTCCGTCGGAAAGACTGGCTGACTGGTTTGTGGAGCATCTGATTACCACGCCGGAAAGCCTGCATCAGTCTCCGTGTGGTTATATTTTCCTGGCTGATACCCCGCTGTTTCCTATTTCAGCCACGAATATCCGTGAGCGCCTGAAAAATGGCGAGGATTGCCGTGATCAGCTCGCCCCCGCCGTTCAGAATTATATCCTTACTCAGGGTCTTTACCGCTGATAGTATACCCTTATTCATTCAAACTGCAGGTTCGTTGGCTATATCAGCTTGCCTGTTTTGTTTTCGCAATCACAATTTCGCGGATACACACATCCTGCGGCTGTTTATATGCAAATTCAATGCAGTCTGCTATTTTTTCCGGTGCCAGTCCTGACTGAATTTCTTTTTTCCAGGTCTGGTAGTTCTGCTTAATTTCTTCATTTGTGGTGTGGCTTAATAACGGTGTTTCAACCACACCCGGTGCAATGGTAATTAAGCGGACATTGGCTGAAGCAACTTCTTCACGGATATTCTCTGTAATGGCATGAACCGCAAATTTAGTTCCGCAATAAACAGAATGATTAGGGAATGTTTTTCTTCCGGCAATCGAGCTGATATTAATAATCGTGCCCTCTTCCCGTTGTACCATATCATGCAATACAACATTAATGCCTGTCAGCACACCGGTAATATTAACATCCACCATTTGCTGCCATTCACTGAAATCCTGGTCATACGGATTATCCAGCAACATGACACCCGCGCAGTTAATTAATAAATCTGTTTTTCCGTAAAGCGCTTCAGCTTCATGAATTGCTGCTTTCATGGCATTGAGATCTGTCACATCAACACGTTTGCAAAGACTGTCGGGCAGATTAAAGCTCTCCAGGATTTGTTCACGGCGCGCTAATAATAATACCGGATGTCCGGCCTGACTCATGCGTTTTGCAACAGCTTCACCAATACCGGAACTTGCGCCTGTGATAACGACTAATTTTTTCATTGTATTTACCTTGTTTGTATATACCCAACGTCATTCAGAATGCAGGCAGGCGGCAAGGAAAGACCGACGGGGAGCATACACTAGTATGTGACCCGGCTGGCTGAGTACCGCCAACGAACCTGCAGTTTGAATGAATAAGGGGATAAATAGATTTTGCATAATTCTATCCTTTGCTTTACATATAGCAAGTAGGCAGATTTATTTCACAAAGTTACCTCAGGGTAACTAATGGGTAGCCAAATGAATAAAATTGAAGTAGTCAGTGAAATAGAAGTAACACTCTCCGTTATCGGTGGAAAATATAAACCATTAATTTTAAATCTATTATCTGATAAAACCGTTCAGCGCTTCGGTGAAATACGAATTTACATTGCCAATATTTCACAAAAAACTTTAACCAATCAATTACGCGAATTAGAAGCCGACGGATTGGTTACCCGGGAAATATTTGCCGAGGTACCGCCCCGCGTTGAATATACGATTACGGACAAAGGCCGCTCACTGATCCCCATTCTGATGCTGATGTGTGACTGGGGATATAACAATATGGGTGACCGCTACACTCTGCTCAGACCTGAGTGTGACTAACTGACGCATCTGCCGCCACGGGTTGTAACAGCGCCTGATCACACAAATAGCGGACATCGTGGAGCTGCGCGTAATGCAGCAGCATCGCTTTTGCTGCCTCCGGGGTATCCGTTCCCTGCCGGTAAGCCAGGATCATGTCTGTCATCTGCTGTTTTTCTTCCGTTGTCAGCAAACGCTTAAAATAGCCCTGCATATGCATCAGCGCATTGGTCATATTGGCGCGGGTCGCCGGCTGTGAAAATGCGCTCACTAATGCCTGCGTCCAGGTTTCTGCTGTGTCACACAGTGCTGCCGGTGATAAGGTTCCGGCCTGAGCCAGTAAACGCCCTGTCGTTTTATACAATGCGGGAGAATATGCCATCAGTGCATATTTATAGCGGCTCTGGAGGCGGATAAGCGCTGCGGCCCGGACAGGCGGTTGCAGAGTCTGTGCCTCATCGTCCGGCAGTGACCATTTGCCGTCAGGAACGTCCCGGTATGTCATTTTCCCTCTCCTGTGCCTGTAAAACAGAATACCCGCGCTTGTAAAACATAATAATAGTACAAAAACGGGTGATTTCTGTTTTTCTGTCAGCACCTTTACTCATATTTCTTTAATCTTTACTTCTTTGTATTCCCCCGGTTCGCTGGTATTCTTGCCGTGCCGGTGACAACATCCGGGCGAGCCTCGCAAAATCGTCCCGCGTAACGTAAAATAGTGACTATTTTCCGGCACACAGTAACCCCGTATGCAGTGCATTGTACTGCCGGTAACATTTCCGGGGGGCCGTTTTTGTTATCCATTTATCCAGAATAAGGTGAACCTTTTGCAAGGCACAGAATTACTTGAGTTTATTATCGACAAACTTGAAGACTCCAAAGCACAGGATATTATTACCATTGATGTCCGCGACCAGTCCAGTGTCACAGATTACATGCTCATTTGTACCGGCACATCAAGCCGTCATCTGGCATCTGTGGCGGATAACCTGATAACAGACTGCCGTCAGGCCGGTCTGATGCCACTCGGCGTGGAAGGTCAGGGTATTTCTGACTGGATCGTCGTCGACCTCGGTGAAGTCATCGTGCATGTTATGCAGGAAGAGAGCCGCCGTATGTACGAATTAGAGAAGCTCTGGAGCTAAGTTTTGAAGTTACAGCTCATTGCCGTCGGTACTAAAATGCCCGATTGGGTCGAAACCGGATTTCAGGATTATCTTCATCGTTTTCCGAAAGATATGCCATTTGAATTAACCGAAGTCCCTGCAGGGAAGCGGGGAAAAAATGCCGATATCAAACGGATACTCGAGAGAGAAGGTGAATTAATGCTGGCGGCAGTGGGTAAAGGCAACCGGATTGTCACACTGGATATTCCCGGCGACCGCTGGGATACGCCACAACTGGCGGGACAACTGGAACGCTGGAAACAGGACGGGCGTAACATCAGCCTGCTTATCGGCGGACCTGAAGGATTAGCGCCTGCCTGCAAAACTGCTGCGGAGCAGAGCTGGTCGCTCTCCCCGCTGACACTCCCTCACCCGCTCGTGCGTGTGCTGGTAGCAGAAAGTTTATACCGTGCATGGAGTATTACCGCTAACCATCCGTATCATAGGGAATAACACCGGTGCCCGGTTTTAACTCGCCCGACGGCGATAAGAAAAAACGCAAACAACGGATGGATTTCCGCGATTATTCTGCGGAATCAGCTCTGTTTATCCGCCGCGCCGTTGTGGTGTTTATCGGTATGATCGTTTTATCTGCCGTTCTGATTGCCAATCTTTATAATTTACAGATAAACCGCCATGAGGATTATCAGACCCGGTCAAATGATAACCGGATAAAACTCGTGCCTATTCCGCCGAGCCGGGGTCTTATCTATGATCGCAAAGGCACATTGCTTGCGCTTAACCGCACCATTTACCAACTGGAAATTGTGCCGGAAAAAGTGACTGATCTGCCGGCAGTACTGAATGAGTTACGGGATATTGTCGACCTGACAGACGAGGATATCGCCAACTATGAAAAAGAGCGCAAACGCTCACGCCGCTTTACTTCTATTGCACTGAAAACCCCGCTGAACCAGATTGAGGTTGCCCGGTTTTCTGTCAATCAGTACCGTTTTCCCGGACTGGAAATCAAAGGCTATCAGCGCCGCTTTTATCCGTATGGCTCTGCACTGACGCATGTTATTGGTTATGTGGCAAAAATTAATGATAAAGATGTCGAACGTCTGGAAAAAGACGGTATTTTGCCAAACTATGCAGCGACTCATGATATCGGCAAGCTGGGAATCGAGCGCTATTATGAATCCGTATTACACGGAAAAACCGGCTATGAAGAAGTGGAAGTCAACAGCCGCGGGCGCGTGATCCGCCAGTTGCATGAACAGGCACCGCAAGCCGGGAAAGATATCTATCTCACGGTTGATCTTGAGTTACAGATTTATATTGAAAAACTGCTGACCACCAGCCGTGCTGCTGTGGTTGTCAGTGATCCGCGTAACGGTGAAATTCTCGCCCTGGTCTCTAACCCGAGTTACGACCCGAACCTGTTTGTTAACGGGATTTCCGGACCGAATTACCGTGATTTACTCGGCAATCCGGATCGCCCGCTTATCAACCGTACCACTCAGGGGCTTTATCCGCCTGCATCAACCGTCAAACCCTTTATCTCTGTCGCCGCACTCAGCGAGAAAGTCATCACCCGCAATACAACTATCTTTGATCCCGGCTGGTGGCAATTGCCCGGCTCAGAAAAACGTTACCGCGACTGGAAACGTTATGGCCACGGTAATCTGAATGTTGTGAAAGCCATTGTTGAATCTGCGGATACCTTCTTCTACCAGGTGGCGTATGACATGGGTATAGATCGCCTCTCCGCCTGGATGACCCGCTTTGGTTATGGTGAGTATTCCGGTATTGACCTGATAGAAGAGTACAACGGGGTGATGCCGACCCGTGAATGGAAAGAGCGCCGCTATAAAAAACGGTGGTATCAGGGTGATACCATTCCGGTCGGAATTGGTCAGGGTTACTGGACATCAACCCCCATTCAGATGGCAAAAGCACTCAATATCCTGATTAATGACGGTGTGGTTAAAACACCGCATCTGTTACTGGGCACCAAAGAAGGTGACGGAATGCTGCCGTATGAACAAAAAACCACCACGGCTATCGCTGATATCCATTCCGGGTACTGGGAACTGGCAAAATCAGGTATGTACGGTGTTGCTAATGCCCCGAACGGTACCGGGCGGAAATTTTTTGCCGGAACGCCGTATAAAGCAGCAGCGAAATCCGGTACAGCCCAGGTCTTCAGTTATGAAACCTACAATGCCAGCAAACTTGCCGAACGGCTTCGTGACCATAAGCTGATGATCGCCTACGCACCTTATGATAACCCGACTGTTGCGGTTACTATCATTCTGGAAAACGGCGGAGCCGGTCCTGCGGTGGGAACATTAATCCGCCAGATTCTGGATCACGTTCTGCTGGGGGATAATAATACTGACTTACCCGATGCGCCACCTTCGCCGCCCGGCAGTGAAACTGAGTAATGCCCATGACTGAGAATCAACGCAAAGTATCTTTAATGACCCGCATGCACATCGACTTTCCGTTGTTTGTGCTGCTGATGATCCTGCTGGTCTACAGTGCCTTTGTCCTGTGGAGCGCCAGCGGTCTGGATCCGGAAATGATGGAACGCCGTCTCGGACAGATTTTTACCGGTATTGTCGTCATGCTGATACTGGCACAAATTCCGCCCCGCGTGTATGAAACCTGGGCGCCGCACCTGTATATCGTCTGTGTGATCCTGTTGGTGTTTGTGGATGTTTTCGGGCAGATAAGTAAAGGCGCACAGCGCTGGCTGGATCTGGGGATTATCCGCTTTCAGCCGTCAGAGATTGCCAAAATTGCCGTTCCGCTGATGGTCGCGCGGTTTATGAATCGTGATCAGTGCCCGCCGACACTAAAAAATACCGCAATCGCCCTGCTGCTGGTGATTATACCGACACTGCTGGTTGCCGCGCAGCCGGATCTGGGAACGTCGATTCTGGTCGCTGCGTCCGGGGTTTTTGTGCTGTTTCTCGCCGGTATGAGCTGGCGGCTCATTGGTGTTGCAGTACTCCTTCTCGCGGCCTTTATTCCGCTGCTCTGGTTTTTCCTGATGCACGATTACCAGCGCGGACGCGTGATGATGCTGCTGGATCCGGAGACCGATCCGCTCGGTGCCGGCTACCATATCATTCAGTCAAAAATCGCTATCGGCTCCGGCGGACTTGCCGGGAAAGGCTGGCTGCTGGGTACACAATCCCAGCTGGAATTCCTGCCGGAACGCCACACTGACTTTATTTTTGCCGTCCTCGCAGAAGAGTTAGGGCTGATTGGTGTGATATTCCTGCTGGTTATTTATCTTCTGATTATTATGCGCGGGCTCGTTATTGCAGCCCGGGCGCAGAACACCTTTGGCCGGGTTATGGTCGGTGGTCTGATGCTTATCTTTTTTGTGTATGTGTTTGTGAATATCGGAATGGTGAGCGGGATCCTGCCTGTGGTAGGCGTACCGCTGCCGATGATGAGTTATGGCGGTTCCGCCTTAATTGTATTAATGGCGGGATTTGGTATTGTCATGTCAATTCATACGCACCGTAAGATGTTATCAAAAAGCTTATAATGAGGTTTTTCATGCGTTTACAATGGATCTCGGTCACTATTATGGCCGTATTGCTTGCGGGATGTCCGTCAACGACCCCGCAGATTAAACACACAGCGCCCGCCGGTCCGGCAAAAGAAATTTTAGGTGCAGTGCCGACGTTTGAACCTCTGCACCCCGGAGCCAATGACGATTATACCCGCAACGGGCAGCAATATCAGATTGTCCGTGATCCGGAAAATTTTACTCAGCAAGGCTACGCATGGACCTACGGCCAGGCGCAAAACGGGAATCCGACGGCCAGCGGTGAACAGGTTAACAGTGCGGAATTAACCGCATCACATCCGACACTCCCGATCCCAAGCTATGCCCGCGTAACAAATATGGCGAATAACCGGATGATGGTCGTGCGCATTAATGATCGCGGACCGTACATGCCCGGCAAACAAATGGGACTGTCACGCGCGGTTGCTGATCGCCTGAACCTGTTGCCGAATACCCGTATTAAAATTGATCCGATTATTGTTTCACAGGATGGCTCTCTGAGCGGTCCCGGGACTGTCGGCACGGTTGTTGCCAAGCAGAGCTATGCCCTGCCGGGTCGCCCTGAGCTCGGAAAAACCAGTGCGATGGGAACGCCGGTAATGGAAAATGCGCCGGCACTGCCGGTGAACAGCCGTCCGGTCATGGCACAACCACAGCCGGAGTCAGCTCTGATCCCTGCGGGTAATAAATCCGCCGCCGTGCAGGAAACACCTGAAGCACCTGCAACCACGTCTGATATCCCGTCAATTCCTGTCACAGTGACACAACCGGCAACTACTGCGCCTGCCGTTACGACGGGTTACCGTATCCAGGTGGGTGCTGTGGGTGATGCCGATCGTGCGGCACAGTGGCAGAAAGAGCTCAGCGACAAACTGGGCGTTCCCGGCATGACAGAAGCTTTCGGTGATGTTTACCGTGTTCAGTTAGGGCCGTTCACCAGCCGCGAACGGGCAACCGAGATTCAGGGACGGTTACGTCAGCAACTGAATATGAATTCGTTTATCCTGGCGCCATAATCTGATTTTTATGCGCCCGGTGTTGTAAAACCAACGTTATATACCCAACGTCATTCAGGATGCAGGAAGGCGGCAAGCTCCGATTGCCGGGGAGCATACACAAGTATGTGACCCGGCTGGCTGACCGAAGCCAACGAACCTGCAGTTTGAATGAATAAGGGCATAAAACTTACGTAAAATAACGCGCTATCACAGCACTTTTGCTATGATAGCGTTTCTTTTCCACCGGCATCATCAATATTGTTTTAACACTCATGAAATACGCAACCACTTATTGTTACCGTGCCACCCGTCTGGCTGCTTTCGGCTTTGCACTGGCGCTGAGCGCCGCCGCTTCTGCCGCCGACATCCCGAACCAGAATACTGTCATACCCGCCGTACCTGAGATTGAAGCAGAATCCTATATTCTGATGGATTACCATTCCGGCAAAATTCTTGCTGAAAAAAATGCAGATGTCCGCCGTGATCCAGCCAGTCTGACGAAAATGATGACCAGCTACGTCATCGGTCAGGCGATGCAGGCGGGTAAATTCACGCCACAAAGCATGGTGACTGTCGGGGAAAATGCCTGGGCGACCGGCAATCCGGTGTTCCGTGGTTCTTCCCTGATGTTCCTCAAGCCCGGTGATCTCGTCAGCGTGGCGGATCTCACCCGTGGAATCAACCTGCAATCCGGTAATGATGCCTGTGTCGCAATGGCAGAATTTGTCTCCGGTGATCAGAGTACATTTGTCAGTCAGATGAACAGCTATGTCGCACAACTGGGACTGAAAAATACGCATTTTAAAACAGTTCACGGACTGGATGCGGAAGGTCAGTACAGTACCGCGCGCGATATGGCGCTGATCGGGCAGGCAATGATCCGTGATGTGCCGAATGAATACGCTATCTATAAAGAGCGTTCATTCACCTATAATAATATTACCCAGCAGAACCGCAATGACCTGCTCGGCGATAAAAGCCTGAATGCGGACGGGATCAAAACCGGACACACCAACGGTGCGGGCTACAACCTGGTCGCCTCTGCAACAGAAGGCGATATGCGTCTGATCTCTGTTGTTATGGGAACCAAATCCGCCTCTGCGCGTAATGCGGAAAGCAAAAAATTACTGACATGGGGATTCCGTTTCTTTGAAACCGTAAAACCGATGCAGAAAGATAATCCGCTGGCCTCTGAAATTGTCTGGTTCGGCGATACCGATAAAGTGCAGTTAGGCGTGGAAAATGATGTGTACCTCACTATTCCCCGTGGCCGTCTGAAAGATTTAAAAGCCGCATTTGTCCTGAATAACACGGAATTACATGCACCACTGGCACAAAACCAGGTCGTCGGTACCATTAATTTCCAGCTGGATAACCAGATTATTGAAAGCCGCCCGCTGGTTGTGGCGCAGGCTGTGCCGGAAGGTAACTTCTTCAGCCGCCTGATAGACTACATCCGCCTGCTGTTTCACCGCTGGTTCGGCTGAGGCTTGAAATCAGATGAATAATCCCCATATTTAGTTCATCTGAGATTTGCTTTATTAAGGAGCACCCATGAAAACCAATTTGAATGAACTGTTAGAGTTCCCTTGCTCATTTACTTACAAAGTGATGGGTGCTGCTGAACCTGAGTTACTGGAAGATGTTCTGGAAGTGATTCAGCGCCATGCGCCGGGTGATTACAGTCCGTCCGTCAAGCCGAGCAGCAAAGGAACATATCATTCTGTTTCTGTCACAATTGACGCAACCCACATCGACCAGGTTGAAAGCCTGTACGAAGAACTGGGTGCATTAGAACGCGTAAGAATGGTTCTGTAATAATATTATTACCTTATCATTCATTATGAAGACCGCCTGAATCGGCGGTCTTTTTTTATGCTTCTGAACATTCTATACCCAACGTAATTCAGAATTCAGCCAACGAACCTGCAATTTGAATGAATAAGGGTATGTGCACATTGCTGGTACGCTTTTGTCACGCGCGCTATACTGCGGGTTCGGCATACCGGATTGAAGATATGATTTTGCAAAATAACACCATCACATTACATCAACTGGGTCTGCGCCCCTATTCCCCCGTCTCTGACGCCATGCATCAATTTACTGAACAACGCGACACACAAACCGGCAATGAAATCTGGCTGGTTGAACATGAACGCGTTTTCACACAAGGTCAGGCGGGCAAAGCAGAGCATGTTATCGCTCCCGGCGATATCCCTGTTATTCAGTCAGATCGCGGCGGACAGGTGACTTATCATGGTCCGGGACAACAGGTTATGTATGTGATGATTGATCTGAAACGCGACAAAATCGGTGTGCGTGAACTGGTGTCAGCGCTGGAAAATACCGTTGTTGAGACACTGAAGCAGTGGAATATTGATGCTTACCCGCGCCCGGATGCCCCCGGTGTGTATGTGGGCGGTAATAAAATTTGTTCCCTCGGGCTGCGTATCCGTAACGGGCGCTCCTTTCACGGACTGGCGCTCAATATTAATATGGATCTTGAACCTTTTCACCGGATTAATCCCTGTGGCTACGCCGGTCTGGCAATGACTCAAATGTCTGATTTTGTTCCCGGTATCACATTAGCGGATGTTCAGCCTGAACTGACCGTACAATTTTGCCAACAATTAGGATTCCAACTCGCAACAGAATAGTGTTATAATTTTTTAACATATTTAAAATATTTTTTAAAAGATTGATGATTCCGTTACATTCTGCAGGCACTCATCAATCATTATCCGATGAATCTAACCGGAAACAGCATAAACATGAGCAAACCTATTCAGATGGAGCGCGGCATTAAATATCGTGATGCCGATAAAATGGCGCTTATCCCGGTCAAAAACCTGGTATCAGAAACGACCGAACGGCTGCGTAAGCCCGCGTGGATGAAAATTAAACTTCCGGCAGATACCCATAAAATCAAGGGAATAAAAGATGCAATGCGCCGCAACGGCCTGCATTCAGTGTGCGAAGAAGCATCCTGCCCGAATTTAAGCGAATGTTTTAACCACGGTACTGCCACTTTTATGATCCTCGGCGCTATCTGTACCCGCCGCTGTCCGTTCTGTGACGTTGCCCACGGACGCCCGAATGCACCGGATGCCAATGAGCCGCAAAAACTGGGGCAGACCATTAAAGATATGGGGCTGCGTTATGTGGTGATAACGTCTGTTGACCGTGATGACCTGCGTGACGGTGGTGCTCAGCACTTTGCTGACTGTATTAAGGCTATCCGGGAACACAGCCCGGCAATTAAAATTGAAACTCTGGTGCCGGATTTCCGCGGACGTATGGATAAAGCACTCGATATCCTTATCGCCACACCGCCGGATGTCTTTAACCACAACATGGAAAACGTACCGCGCGTTTACCGCCAGGTGCGTCCGGGGGCGAATTATGACTGGTCACTGCAACTGCTTGAACGCTTTAAAGAAGCACATCCTGATATCCCGACCAAATCAGGACTGATGGTCGGGCTGGGTGAAACCAATGCAGAGATTCTGGATGTTATGCGTGATTTGCGCCGTCACGGTGTCACCATGCTGACTCTGGGGCAATACCTGCAACCGAGCCGTCATCATCTGCCGGTTCAGCGTTATGTCAGCCCGGAAGATTTCGACGAAATGAAAGCCGAAGCACTGGCAATGGGCTTTACCCATGCTGCCTGCGGCCCGTTTGTCCGCTCGTCTTATCATGCTGATTTGCAGGCAAAAGGCGAAGAAGTTAAGTAATCAGACCGCTATACAGTTCTGTCTTTACAATACCGCTGTTTGAAAAAACGGCGGTTTTTTGTAACACCAGTGCCAACCCGGGTAACAGGCAAAACGAAAAGACGCTGTAAACACATCCTTGTGCGCCCGGACGCGCCATCCATGGCGCTTACGCTTTTCCTTTCTCTGCCTGTCACCTGCGTTTTACCTGACCATCAAACTGACCAAATTTAGTGTCCCGCTCTTTTTTTATCCCCGGTCTATACCCAACGTCATTCAAGTTGCAGGCAGGCGGCAAGGGAAGATAGACGGGGAGCATACATCAGTATGTGATCCGGCTGGCTTCATGTCGCCAACGAACCTGCAGTTTGAATGAATAAGGGTATATGTCTTTTGTGCTCTGCCCTGCCGCTTACTGTTCCCACCTGCTCTGATGCGGATTATGATGTGCGCCATAACACATTATTAATGAGTAAATTATGCAACGTGGTGGTGTTTTACTTCTGACCGCACTCGCTCCCGCTGTCTGGGGCAGTACGTATCTGGTGACAACTGAAATGTTACCGGCAGGTTATCCGATGACAGTTGCGATGCTGCGTGCCTTACCTGCGGGATTATTACTGATGCTGTTTATCAGACAGTTACCGAAAGGGATATGGTGGGGTCGGATTCTTGTGCTGGGAGCACTGAATTTTGCCATATTCTGGTGGCTTCTGTTTGTTTCTGCTTATCGCCTGCCGGGCGGCGTGGCAGCAACCGTCGGCGCTGTTCAGCCACTGATTGTACTGCTGCTCTCCCGGATGGTGCTGGGAAATATCCTGAAACCGCTGGCGGTAATTGCTGCGTTGTGCGGAATAGGCGGAGTCGCGCTGCTGTTACTGACGCCACAGGCAAAACCGGACACGTTAGGGATTATCGCAGGGCTTGCCGGGGCATTTTCAATGGCCGCCGGTACTGTTCTGAGCCGCCGCTGGCAGCCGGATGTTTCGCCCCTGACATTTACCACCTGGCAACTGACTGCCGGAGGACTGCTTCTGCTGCCGGTTTCCCTGTTACTGGAACCGGCTCTGCCGCCACTGACCATGCTGAATATTACCGGGCTGGTTTATCTGGGATTGATTGGTGCGGCACTGACGTATCTGCTCTGGTTTCGCGGGCTGGCCATTCTGGGACCGAATTCAGTGGCGTCCCTCGGTTTTCTCAGCCCTCTGACGGCGGTATTACTGGGCTGGTTTATACTGGATCAGCAACTGAGCCTGCTGCAATGCACCGGTGTTCTGGTGGTTGTCGGCAGTGTCTGGCTTAGCCAGGTGGCTAACCGCTAATATACCCTATGCGTTCAAACTGCAGGTCCGTTGTCTGTATCCTGAATAATGTTGGGTATATATATAATTCAGGCATAAAAAAAACCCGTTACCATGGTGAGTAACGGGTTTTCGTCACGGTAATGTCGAATTAAAATAACGGCTACGGTATAGCAAATTACAACTTAAATTGAGACAACGTTTGCGGCAGACGGGCCTTTGGCACCATCAACGATTTCAAATTCTACTTTCTGACCTTCAGCCAGTGTTTTGAAACCATCATTGAGGATCGCAGAGAAATGAACGAATACATCTTTGCTGCCATCTTCCGGAGTGATAAAGCCGAAACCTTTCGCTTCGTTAAACCACTTCACGTTACCTTTGCGCTTTGACATTCAAAAAAACCCTTTAAACAAGTGATTGTACTCATTAGTACTTGGCCAGTCTTCAGCAGACTGTATTGACCCTTCGGGGGAATCTGTTCAGATATCTGAATTACCCGTCGGATAATGGTATTATGTGAGATATTCCACTGATACACCAGAGGATTTGTCTTACTTATTTCAACTATATAGCGGGAATATCCTCATGATCCGGCTACATAATTCCTTCATGGCGCAGCAGCCAGTGTTTGATATCCAGCCCGCCACTGTAACCGCCCATCGATCCGTCATGAGCAATGACCCGGTGACACGGAATAATCAGGCAGATTGGGTTACGCCCGTTAGCCATGCCGACTGCCCGGCAGTAGTTTGCCGATCCCAGTTTTAATGACAGATCTTTATACGACCATGTGACTGCAAACGGGATAGTCGACAATTGTGACCAGACACGGGTTTGAAACTCCGTTCCGTGCGGATTCAGCTTCACGCTGAAATCCTGCCTTTTACCGGAAAAATATTCATCCAGCTCTGTAATACACTGAACAATGTATGGATTATCCGGCGCAGTCTGTTCTGTGGTGTTATCGCTAAACCCCAGTTCAGTAATACCCTGTTCATCTGCACTGATAATGATATAACGGCGGGGAAATCCGGTTGGTGCCTTAATATATGTTGTCGCCATAAGTTTGCCCTTTGTTCTGATTTTCTATACCCAACGTCATTCAAGATGCAGGCAGGCGGCAAGGGAAGACAGGCGGGGAGCATACACAAGTATATGACCCGGCGAGCTTTGCGCAGCCAACGAACCTGCAGTTTGAATGAATAAGGATATACAGAAGAACCTAATTCTGATAAAGAGACAAACATCATTTACGTTATTCATCTCACAACAGAGAAAATAACGAGGCAAATGATTTCATGCAAGTCAATTCACCGGAGAAAAATCCCCCGGTGCATTATTATGTGAAATATGACGGGCAGAACCTGCGAATTATTTGAGCCAGTCCGCGACCGCTTCATACGTGCCGCTAAAGAGGATCCGATCTGTTTTTTTGCTCAACTGATAGCGGTACATCGGATCATAATATTCTGCCAGTAACGGACACAACCAAGAGAAATGCGCGTCGGTAACACCCGTGCGCAATTGTTCTGCCAGCGCTGCATCCAGCAATGCTGTAAGATCCGCAGCCCGCTGTGTGCCAAGCCGTTTGCGGATAGCGGACAGTCCGTG
Source organism: Morganella psychrotolerans (assembly GCF_965118875.1). Classification (GTDB taxonomy): domain Bacteria; phylum Pseudomonadota; class Gammaproteobacteria; order Enterobacterales; family Enterobacteriaceae; genus Morganella; species Morganella psychrotolerans_C. The sequence goes on along the minus strand of NZ_CBCPJD010000007.1, from coordinate 30,690 downwards.
ATGCAGATACTCACTGTATGCCTGCCAGCCCTGCTCTTCGCCGTAAGCCGCCGTAAAATCCCGGTACATGCGATCGAAATACTCTTCTTTCAGCCGTTCCAGGCGCCGCTCAAGCGGATCGTCCACCACCACCAGGGATGCCTGCTCCATCTGCGCCCGCAGACAGTCCGGCAGACCATTGACGCCGATTGCCCGGCCTTCATCTTCCAGAACCCAGCGCGGCCGTCCGGCTTCTTTTTTTACCATTGCGGCGGCGAGATGGTTCTCAAAGGTAGCCTGAGCAAACTGGGCTTCCAGGGTTCGTCCGAATGAGGAACCACGGTGATGTGCCAGCCCTTCAAGATCAATACCGTCTGCCAGTTCACCCACCAGCGTTGTTTTGCCGTTACCGGTACAGCCGCCGATTAATATCACCGGGCGCTGTACCAGCTCAGCGGTTACCTGAATCACGGCCTGGCGCAGGGCTTTATAGCCGCCGGTAATCAGCGGGTATTCAATACCCGACTCATGCAGCCACTGCTGCACAATATGAGAACGCTGACCACCGCGGGCACAGCAAAGGTAGCCCTGCGGATTGCGGGTACAAAAGTCCTGCCAGTCCGCCAGACGGCGGGCACGGTTTTCGCCGCTGACCAGGTGATAACCCAGCGCGAGTGCTTTCTCGGAGCCCTGATGTTTATAACAGGTGCCGACCGCCGCCCGCTCTTCATCATTCATCAGCGGCAGATTAAGCGCACCGGGCATCGCGCCCTGGTTAAATTCCACCGGCGCACGGACGTCAATCAACGGAACTTCAGTGGCAAGGAGAGTACGGATTGTTTGGGGAGACGGGGTTAATTCCATAATAAAAACTGTGATTTCAACTCAGATGTCGGTGAAAAGACCCGCCGGTAACGGCAAATCAACTTTTTTTATTGTACGCCTGACAACAAAATTTGTCGCGGCGGATTTTAGCTCTGCCGCCGTATAGCTGACCGGATGAATGATCATGATTTAACTCAGATACCAATATTCAATAATAATAATCATTCAAATTAAATAAACACTATATATAGTGTGGTTGATATATTTTATATCTACATATAGTATTTAAAATACGATTGACCCACGATATCTGCTCATCACCGGCAGATGTAATCAAGAGACATTATCATGACAGTGATTATCTACAGCAAACCCGACTGCGTGCAGTGCAATGCAACTTACCAGATGCTTGCGCGCAAAAACATTCCGTTCAGTGTCATTGATATCACACAGGATGAGCAGGCGTATCAGCATGTCCGCACCCTGGGTTATCAGCAGGTGCCGGTGGTGGTTGCCGGTCAGGAGAGCTGGGCCGGATTCCGTCCTGACAAACTCGCCGCACTCGGCTGAGAAACAGACAGGAGGCTTTCAATGACAACGCAGGCGCTGATTTACTTCTCCACCCGCTCAGAAACCTGTCACCGTTTTGTCGGCAAACTGGGGATCCCGGCGACCCGTCTGCCGGAAGACGGCAGCCCGCTTTGCGCCACACAGCCTTATGTGCTGCTGGTGCCGACCTACGGCGGCGGTCATGACAATGGTGCGGTGCCGCGTCCGGTGATCCGCTTTCTTAATCAGCCGGAGAACAGGGCATTACTGCGCGGCGTAATTGCTGCCGGTAATACCAATTTTGGCGCCGCTTACGCCATTGCCGGCGACATTATTGCTGCCAAATGTGACGTTCCTTTTTTATACCGTTTTGAATTACTCGGCACACAACATGATGTCGGGCGTGTCCGCGACGGTCTGCACCGCTTCTGGCAGCAGCAAGCTCTCACACCCGCATTCAACTGACTTCTGAGACAGACTATGACGACTGAACACACTGACTACCATGCCCTGAATGCCATGCTGAACCTGTATGACGCACACGGAAACATACAGTTTGATAAAGATGTGACGGCAGCCCATCACTACTTTCGCAGCCATGTTAATCAGAACACCGTGTTTTTCCATAATCTGCGGGAAAAACTCGATTTTCTGGTTAACGAAAACTATTACGAAACACAGGTTCTTGAACAATATGATTTCGATTTTATCAAATCCCTGTTCAGGCAGGCTTACAGTAAGAAATTCCGCTTTCAGACTTTCCTGGGCGCACTAAAATATTACACCGGATATACCCTGAAAACCTTTGACGGGCAGCGTTATCTGGAGCGCTTTGAAGACCGCGTCTGTATGGTCGCACTGACCCTGGCGCAAGGCGATACTGAGCTGGCAGAGCATCTGCTGGAAGAGATGATCAGCGGACGCTTCCAGCCCGCTACCCCTACTTTTCTCAATTGCGGCAAAAAACAGCGCGGGGAATTTGTTTCCTGCTTCCTGCTGCGGATTGAGGACAATATGGAATCCATCGGGCGCAGTGTAAATTCGGCGCTGCAACTCTCCAAGCGCGGCGGCGGCGTGGCGTTTCTGCTGACGAATCTGCGTGAAACCGGTGCGCCGATTAAACTGATTGAAAACCAATCCAGCGGCGTGGTACCGGTAATGAAGATGCTGGAAGATGCGTTTTCCTATGCCAATCAACTGGGCGCGCGTCAGGGGGCGGGAGCGGTTTATCTTCATGCGCATCATCCGGATATCCTGACATTTTTGGACACCAAGCGGGAAAATGCAGATGAAAAAATCCGTATCAAAACATTATCCCTCGGCGTGGTTATCCCGGATATTACCTTTGAATTAGCCAAAAATAATGAGCCGATGTATCTTTTCTCGCCTTATGATGTGACGCGAATTTACGGCAAACCCATGTCAGAGCTGAGTATCAGCGAACATTACACTGATATGGTGAATAACAAAGCTATCCGCAAACGCAAAATCAATGCCCGCGAATTTTTCCGCATTCTCGCCGAAATCCAGTTCGAGTCCGGCTATCCCTACATTATGTTTGAGGATAACGTCAACCGCGCAAATCCGATCGCCGGTTACATTAATATGAGCAACCTGTGCTCAGAGATTTTGCAGGTCAACAGTGCCAGCGAATATGAAGATGATCTCAGCTACCTACATACCGGGCGGGATATCAGCTGTAACCTCGGCTCCCTGAATATTGCAAAAATGATGGATTCCCCGGATTTTGCCCACTCCGTGGATATTGCGGTGCGCGGACTGACCGCTGTCTCAGATATGAGCCACATCAGCAGTGTGCCGTCCATTGACCACGGCAATCAGGGCTCACACGCCATCGGGCTCGGGCAGATGAACCTGCACGGCTATCTGGCACGGGAGCGTATTCATTATGGTTCAGAAGAAGGCATTGATTTCACGAATATCTATTTTATGGCCATTGCCTATTATGCCCTGAAAGCCTCAAACCAGCTGGCGACAGAACGCAAACAGACTTTCCTTAACTTTGCACAGTCTACCTATGCAAGCGGTGAATACTTTACCAAATACATCACGCAGAAATGGGAACCGGCAACAGAAAAAGTCCGCACTCTATTTACGAATGCCGGAATAGCTCTCCCCTCACAGGCAGACTGGCAGCAATTAAAAGAAAACGTGATGCAGCACGGGCTGTATAACCAGAATTTACAGGCAGTTGCGCCAACGGGATCTATCTCCTACATCAATCACGCAACGTCATCTATTCACCCGATTGTTGCCCGTATTGAGATCCGCAAAGAAGGTAAGCTCGGACGTGTTTATTATCCGGCGGCTTACATGACTAATGATAATCAGGAATATTATCGCGATGCGTACGAAATCGGCCCTGAAAAAATAATTGATACCTACGCCGCTGCCACACAGCACGTCGACCAGGGACTGTCTCTCACCCTCTTTTTCAGTGATGAGGCATCAACGCGTGATATTAACCGCGCACAAATTTACGCCTGGCGAAAAGGCATAAAAACCCTTTATTACGTGCGGCTGCGCCAGTCTGCTCTGGAAGGCACCGAAGTTGCCGGCTGTGTTTCTTGCGCCGTATAAACAGATTAAAATCAGGATATTACCATGACAACATTAAGCCGCGTTTCTGCGATAAACTGGAACCGTATTGAGGATGACAAAGATCTGGAAGTGTGGAACCGCCTGACCAGCAACTTCTGGCTACCGGAAAAAATTCCGCTGTCGAATGATATTCCATCCTGGCAGACGCTGACACAGGATGAAAAACAACTGACCATCCGTGTATTCACCGGGCTGACATTACTGGATACCATTCAGAATACTGTCGGCGCACCGGCACTGATCCCGGATGCTCAGACCCCGCATGAAGAAGCGGTACTCTCCAATATTGGTTTTATGGAGGCAGTCCATGCGCGCTCTTACAGCTCGGTTTTTTCCACACTCTGCTCCACACAGGAGATTGATGATGCCTACCGCTGGAGTGAAGAAGAGCCCACATTGCAAAATAAAGCAGATATTATCCTTGGCTATTATCGCGACCCGCATCCGCTGAAAAAGAAAGTAGCCAGCGTCTTTCTCGAATCCTTCTTATTCTATTCCGGATTCTATTTGCCGATGTACTGGTCAAGCCGTGCCAGGTTGACAAATACCGCCGATCTGATCCGGCTGATTATCCGTGATGAAGCCGTGCATGGTTATTATATCGGGTATAAATTTCAGCGGGCATTGCTTAATTATGATGAGAAAACCCGGCAGGAAATAAAAGAATTCACATTCAGTCTGTTATTTGATTTATATGAGAATGAAATTAATTATACCCGTAAATTATATGATGTTGTCGGCTGGTCTGAAGATGTGATTAAATTCCTGCATTACAATGCAAATAAATCCCTGATGAATTTAGGTTATGAAGCCTTATTTCCGGACAGTGTAACCGATGTCAGTCCGGCCATATTATCGGCATTATCACCGGATGCGAATGAGAACCACGATTTCTTCTCCGGGTCAGGTTCATCTTATGTCATAGGAAAGGCCATTAACACAGAAGATGAGGACTGGGATTTTTAAATCAATAACTTCTGTTAACCTGTGATCGTATTACAGCACATTTTATCAATGCACTGATATTTAAGAGTATTTCTATCAGTGCTTTTTTAGTTCAAAAAACAACCCGAATAATCAATTTTTAATACCATTATTATTGCTGATTACGTTATTTTTACCGAGTTATTTCAAAACTTAACTGCAATACCCACACATTCCCAGATAGTAACCAATGGAAACTATTAAATAACATTTAATCGGAGTGATTTTTTTACCTGTTTTTTTCTCCTCTTTTATAGCCTGATAAAGCCCGGTTATTATGTTTGATTATTGTTTTCTTCCTGCTTACAGCACATCCGGTAAATAAGGGTTAAAACAAAGAGCTGGCTAACTTTCACCACTATGTTCACCACCATACCCACCACATCATTAACATATTAATGAAAAAGATAAATAACTAAAATAACACTACGGTCAGATACAAATATCCGGGACACTTTTGATTAATTATCATAATCAAGGGGTTGTCAGCATTATCTCGTGTGTTAGGGTAAATAACGTTTTTTTTCAGGGAGGAGAGCCTATTTACGAATCTGACATCCACATTAATTCTGAATGGATATAATGCATGGCGATAAAACTCGAAGTTAAAAATCTTTATAAAATATTTGGCGAGCACCCTAAGCTTGCTTTTGAATTATTAAATCAGGGTCTGAGTAAAGATCAGATATTTGAAAAAACCGGTGCCACTATCGGGGTACAGGATGTAAATCTGGCCATTGAAGAAGGCGAAATATTCGTCATTATGGGACTGAGCGGTTCAGGGAAATCTACCTTAGTTCGTCTTCTCAATCGCCTGATTGAACCGACACGCGGCCAGGTGCTGATAGACGGCGAAGATATCGCGGTTATCTCAGACCAGGCACTACGCGACGTCCGGCGTAAAAAAATTAGTATGGTATTCCAGTCCTTTGCACTGATGCCGCACATGTCTGTTATCGAAAATACGGCATTCGGCCTTGAACTTGCCGGAATGGATAAAGCCGAACGCCATACGAGGGCGCTCGATTCCCTGAAACAGGTCAATCTGGAGCAATGGGCAAATTCATACCCGGATGAGCTTTCCGGCGGAATGCGCCAGCGTATTGGTCTTGCCCGCGCGCTGGCGAATGACCCGGATATTCTGCTGATGGATGAAGCCTTCTCCGCACTCGACCCGCTGATCCGCACAGAAATGCAGGATGAGCTGCTGAGCCTCCAGGGTGATAAGCAGCGTACCATTGTCTTTATCTCCCATGATCTCGATGAAGCCATGCGTATCGGCGACCGTATCGCGATTATGCAGGGCGGGATTGTCGTGCAGATCGGTACACCGGATGAAATTCTGAATAACCCGGCGAATGATTATGTCCGCACCTTCTTTCGCGGTGTCGATATCAGTCACGTATTCAGTGCCAAAGATATCGCCCGCCGCCGTGCCGATGCCCTGCTGCATGTGGCTCCCGGTTTCGGACCGCGCTCTGCGCTGAAAGTACTGAATGATGATGATCGTGAATACGGCTATCTGATTGAGCGCGGACAGAAATTTGCAGGCATAGTCTCTGTCGCCTCACTTGAAGCGGCGCTGAAAGCGAAAAAAACCATTACAGATGCCATCCTGAGTGAACCTCAGGCAGTCAGTGCCGACACGCCGCTCAATGAGCTGCTGACCGTTGTCGGGCAGTCTTCGTGCGCGGTGCCGGTTACCGGTGAAAACAACCGATATATCGGGGTTATCTCGAAAGGGATGTTACTTCAGGCTTTAGATAAGGAGACGCCGAATGAACCCGAATAACCAGCCGGACGCAGGACAAGATCCGTGGGCTGCGGCGTCAGAGCCGGATACTGCAGGCAGTACTGATCCGTGGGCAGATACCACCGGCAGCAGCGGTACAGACGCAGACCCGTGGGGTGGCGATGTCCCGGACAGCGGCACAGACTGGCTTGATGCCGGCGCTGCCGGTGACGCAGCGGGTCCCGCTTTTGACTGGACACATCCGTTTGACCACTCGCTGATCCCGTTTGACAGCTGGGTAACTGATATCATCAACTGGGTTGTACTACACTTCCGCCCGGTATTTCAGGGCATACGTGTTCCGATTGATTTTGTTCTCAGCAACTTTGAGCAGGGTTTAACCGCCATACCGGCTCCCGTTGCCATTGTGGTTTTTGCCCTGATCGCCTGGCAGATGAGCGGCAAAGGTCTGGGTATTACGAGCCTTTTCTCACTGACATTTATTGGTGCAATTGGTGCATGGACAGAGGCTATGGTGACACTGTCGCTGGTTCTGACCGCTCTGATGTTCTGTATTCTTATCGGGTTGCCGACAGGTATTGCACTGGCGCGTCATGAACGCGCGGCAAAAATAATCCGTCCGCTGCTTGATGCCATGCAGACCACACCAGCCTTCGTTTATCTGGTGCCGATTGTCATGCTGTTTGGTATCGGTAACGTGCCGGGCGTTGTGGTGACCATTATCTTTGCACTGCCACCGGTTATCCGCCTGACTATTCTGGGGATAAAACAGGTGCCCGCTGATCTGATTGAAGCCGCTGAATCATTTGGTGCCAATCCGCGCCAGATGTTATTCAAAGTACAGTTACCGCTGGCGATGCCGACCATCATGGCGGGGATTAACCAGACACTGATGCTGGCACTGTCTATGGTGGTTATCGCCTCGATGATAGCCGTCGGAGGACTGGGACAAATGGTTCTGCGCGGTATTGGTCGCCTGGATATGGGGCTGGCGTCTGTCGGCGGTGCGGGGATTGTTATCCTTGCCATCATTCTTGACCGCCTGACCCAGTCGCTCGGGAAAGACTCCCGTACCAAAGCCGGACGCTGCTGGTATCACACCGGACCCGCCGGTCTTATCACCCGCCCGTTCCGCCGCACACAGTAATACACCATCCCGGGAGCCCGGCTCCCGGCGAATTATCACCCTGCTGCACATCACCCCGGTCTGCGGCAGGCACAACAAGAGGGAAAACGATGCGTAAGACAGCAATTATGGCAATCGCCTTATCGGCACTCATTGGTACTCAGGCGCTTGCGGATACAGCGCTGCCCGGCAAAGGGATCAAAGTGCTGCCTGTACAAAGCACCATTACTGAAGAGACATTTCAGACCCTTATCGTCAATAAAGCCCTGGAAGAGCTCGGCTATGATGTACAGCCGATTCAGGAAGTGGATTACAATGTGGCGTATGCCTCTATTGCCAACGGCGATGCCACATTTATGGCAGTAAGCTGGGTGCCGCTGCATAATTCACAGTACAAAGCCGCCGGTGGCGACGACAAATTTTACCGCAAAGGGGATTATGTCGTGAATGCCGCTCAGGGGTATCTTATTGATAAGAAAACCGCTGAAAAATATAACATTACCAATATTGAGCAGTTGAAAGACTCGGCAATCGCCAAACTGTTTGATACCAACGGCAACGGCAAAGCTGACCTGACCGGCTGTAATCCGGGCTGGGGCTGCGAGGCCGCCATTAACAATCATCTGAAAGCATACAAACTGAATAATACGGTTGAACATAATCAGGGTAACTATGCCGCAATGATGGCTGACACCATCACGCGTTATAAAGAAGGAAAACCTATCCTGTATTACACCTGGACCCCGTACTGGATAAGTGACGAACTTAAACCGGGTCGCGATGTGGTCTGGTTGCAGGTGCCGTTCTCCTCTATGCCGGACGGTGAGAAAATCGAGACAAAATTACCAAACGGTAAAAACTACGGTTTCCCGCCAAGCACCATGCATATTACAGCAAACAAAGCCTGGGCTGAGAAAAACCCGGCAGCGGCTGAGCTGTTTGCCATCATGAAACTGCCGGTGGCGGCGATCAATGCCCAGAACCTGCGTATGCATGACGGACAAAATTCACAGGCTGATATTGAGCGCCATGCCAATGCCTGGATTAAAGCGAATCAGTCCACATTTGACGGATGGATTAACCGTGCGCGTCAGGCAGCTGAAAAATAAACCATTCTCTATAGAATCAAAAAACGGTCATGCTCTGCATGGCCGTTTTTTTGCTCAATTAAATGTGATTTAACTCACAAAATGAATACCCCTTCCCGGTGGGTTTCTATATAGTAGCGCCCCGTAATAACCTTATTCATTCAAACTGCAGGTTCGTTGGCTGCATCTTTAATGACGTTGGGTATATGCCCTTATCACTGTAATCCGCACATCTGAAAATCCGGACATAATGAAAAAAAAGACACCTGATGCCGTCCTGACCCCGGGACTTATCTGCCTGATGGCAATTGCCACCGGTTTATTAGTGGCAAGCAATTACTATTCACAGCCGTTACTCGATACTATCGCCACGCAATTCGGCGTCACTGCCGGTATGGCGGGCTTTATTGTCACCGCAGCACAGCTCAGTTATGCCGCCGGTCTGATGTTTATTGTTCCGCTCGGCGACAAATTTGAGCGTCGCAACCTGGTAGTCACCATGACACTACTTTCAGCAATCGGGCTGCTTATCTCGGCACTGTCACAGACACTCTGGCAATTACTGCTGGGAACGGCACTCGCCGGAATGTTCTCTGTTGTGGCACAAGTGCTTATCCCGCTTGCCGCGACCCTGGCAAAACCGCAGCACCGCGGTAAAGCAGTCGGGATTATTATGAGCGGGCTGCTGCTCGGGATCCTGCTGGCACGGACCGTTGCCGGTGCTCTGGCTGAATTCGGTGGCTGGCGGACGATTTATTGGGTCGCATCCGGGCTGCTCGTCCTGCTGGCGCTTACCCTCTGGTTCCGTCTTCCGCAATACAAACAGGTGTCTGATCTGAAATACAGACAACTGCTGGTATCCATTGTTGTGCTGTTTGTCCGCACACCTGTATTGCGGGTTCGTGCAGCGCTCGGGGCAATCGCATTTGCGTCATTTGGTCTGCTCTGGACCTCAATGGCATTTCTGCTGTCATCAGACCCGTTTAATTACTCAGAAAGTACCATTGGTCTGTTCGGTCTGGCGGGTGCGGCAGGCGCACTGATGGCAGGACAGGCAGGACGCTTTGTGGATAAAGGAAAAGGTCGTCAGACCACCAGCGCGGGTTTGCTGCTGCTTCTGCTCTCGTGGATCCCGATTGCCTTTGCCGGATATTCGGTCGCGGCATTTATTGCCGGTGTGGTTATTCTTGATCTCGCCGTACAGGCAATCCATGTCACCAACCAGAGTACCCTCTACCGAATGATGCCGGAGGTACGCAGCCGCCTGACCGCCGGTTATATGACCTGTTATTTTTTAGGCGGCGCACTCGGTTCATTGCTGTCAGGCTATGCTTACAGCCACTACGGCTGGATGGGTGTCTGTTACAGCGGCGGTGCGCTAAGTGTGACAGGACTGGTTGTCTGGCTCGCCGGGAAAAAACATGATGTTCCTCAGATAACCGATACGACATGCAGGCAACACGCATCTGACAACACTTCCCTCTAAAAAAAACACCTTCGGGTGTTTTTTTTCACTCAAAAATTGAACGAATCTCGAATAATAATCTACCGTCTGTAGATTATCCCTTCATAAAAAGTTACAAATAACACAGTTAATCAAAGAAAATAATTTTCGACCACGTAAAATAGATACCACAGCAATAATCACTACCATAACGGCAATGTGACCCATTACATCTTATTCAATGCAATAGGTCGCTAATAAAAATTGACGCCATTTATGTCGCGGAAATTACGCATAATTGAGATCAATCACTCTGTAGCAACAATGTAAGTGATTTGCTAAAAAATACGTATTTTTTATAATTAACATTCACAAAATTTATGAATCAGTTATCATTATCAAACGAAACATCGTGATATTAACCTGCTATAATTGTTAAATTAATCTTTTAGCTGACCATTCAGCCGGGTGATAGCTAAGTTATCGTACCAACAGAAACTAATAAGGTATCTCAATAATGGAAAGTTCATTTACACCGACAGAAGAGTTGCTCAACAGCCGTATATCACAGCAAAAAAGCCTGGGTGCAGACTTACCGTATCAGGAAATTTTACTGACCCGGCTCTCAATGCACGTTCAGAGCAAATTATTAGAAAAGCGTAACAGTATGCTGAAATCTCAGGGCATAAACGAAACATTATTTATGGCACTGATGATCCTTGATACTAAAGAATCACACAGTATTCAGCCATCCGAACTGAGTGCCGCACTCGGCTCTTCCCGCACAAATGCAACCCGCATTGCGGATGAACTGGAAAAAAACGGCTGGATTGAGCGCAAAGAGAGCCACAATGACCGCCGTTGCCTGCATCTGCATCTGACAGATAAAGGAACCGATTTTCTGCACAGTCTGCTGCCGCCTCAGCATGATGCACTGCGCCATATCTGGTCAGCTCTGGAAGAAGATGAGCAAAAAAGCCTGGAGAAACTGATGCGCAAATTACTCATCCAGCTGGATAAGAACGATAACTAAATAACCTTTTATTGTTTAAGGTTAATGAATACGAGCTTTTCTCAACACGGATGCGCAAAAAAACCTTTCCTGTTGGCCCGGATCCTTTATTCTTCACAGGCTGACATTTCCTGACATCAATTGATGTACTGCCATCAGGGCTTGCGGTTGTCGTATACAACAGTTACGACAACCGCAAGCCTGTTCCTGTTACCGGCTCAATTGCCGGATCAGTTACCTGAAATGCCATAAAAAACACCTTAAAAAAAGAAACATATCCGGAGAAAACTGATGAGTGTCAGTGAGGAAACTCAGGCTACAAAACCCCTGGTCCGTAACAAAAAACGACAACGCCGTAATACCCTGATGTTACTGACGTTACTCTTCATCCTGCTTGGTGCGGCATATACTGCATATTGGTTTACAGTACTCCGTCACCACGAATCTACGGATAATGCTTATATCACCGGTAATCAGGTGATTGTTATGTCTCAGGTTTCCGGCAGTGTCACCACCGTGAGTGCTGATAATACAGACTATGTCACCGCAGGATCACTGCTGGTTCAGCTGGATAAGCGGGATGCAGAACTGGCACTGGATAAAGCACAGATTGGTCTGGCAAACAGTGTCCGCCAGACCCGCCAGCAGATGGTTAACAGCCGCCAGCTACAGGCCGGGATTGAAGTGCGCCGCTCAGAACTCTCCCGCTTACAAAACGATCTGAAGCGCCGTGAAGTCCTCGGGGCGCAGAACGTGATCGGCAAAGAAGAGTTGCAACACGCCCGTGAAGCCGTTATCAGCGCCAAAGCACAGCTGGATGTCGCCACTGAACTGTTTAATGCCAACAAAGCATTTATTCTGGATACACCACTGAATGAACAACCGGCAGTAAAACAAGCTGCCACAGAAGTACGCAATGCCTGGCTGGCACTGGCACGAACCGATATCCGCAGCCCGGTAGATGGCTATGTTTCCCGCCGCAGTGTGCAGGTCGGGGCGCAAATCAGCCCATCCACTCCGCTGATGGCCGTCGTCCCGGCAAAAGGAATGTGGATTGATGCCAATTTCAAAGAAACACAGCTCAGCGCCATGCGTATCGGGCAACCCGTTAAGGTAATAACCGATTTCTACGGTGATGACATTGTCTTTCACGGCACCGTTACCGGACTGGACATGGGAACCGGCAGCGCCTTTTCACTGCTCCCCGCACAAAATGCCAGCGGTAACTGGATAAAAGTGGTTCAGCGTCTGCCTGTCCGTATTTCACTGGACCCGGCAGAACTGGAGCAATACCCGCTGCGTATCGGACTTTCCGGTGAGGTGACTGTCGACACACAAAATACGCAAGGTCCGGTGCTGTCACAAAATGTACGCACAACACCGGCGTATCATACCAATGCACTGAGCATTGATATGCAGCCTGCGGATCAGATAATCGCTGACATTATTAAACACAATGCCGGTCAGTAAGGAGTCAGGGCTATGCAAGCGCCACTGAGCGGAGCAAAACTGGCCTGGATGACGATTGCCCTGTCGCTGGCAACCTTTATGCAGGTACTCGACTCCACCATTGCCAATGTGGCAATCCCGACCATTTCCGGTAACCTGGGTTCATCAAACTCACAGGGCATCTGGGTGATTACCTCCTTTGGTGTCGCAAACGCCATTTCTATCCCGATCACCGGCTGGCTGGCAAAACGGTTCGGGGAAGTAAGACTGTTTATGTGGTCTACCGCCCTGTTCGCCATTTCGTCCTGGTTGTGTGGTATCTCCAACAGCTTAGGCATGCTGATTTTTTTCCGGATTATCCAGGGATTGGTTGCCGGTCCCCTTATTCCGTTATCGCAAAGCCTGCTGCTGAATAACTATCCCCCTGCAAAACGCGCAATGGCACTGGCGCTCTGGTCGATGACGATTGTTGTCGCCCCTATCTGCGGACCTATTCTCGGCGGTTATATCAGTGATAACTATCACTGGGGCTGGATTTTCTTTATCAACGTACCCTTTGGTATTGCGATAATGATGCTGACAGCAAAAACACTGAAAGGCCGCGAAACAAAAACAGAAATCCGTCCGATTGACACCGTCGGGCTGATTTTGCTGGTTCTTGGTATCGGCTGCCTGCAAATTATGCTCGACCAGGGCAAAGAGCTGGATTGGTTTAACTCTACAGAGATAATAGTCCTTACGGTTATTGCCGTTATCGCCATCATCTTCCTGATTGTCTGGGAGCTGACTGATGACCACCCGGTCGTGGATTTGTCACTGTTTAAGAGCCGGAACTTTACCATCGGCTGTCTCAGCCTGAGCCTTGCCTATATGCTCTATTTCGGGACAATTGTCCTGTTACCGCAGCTGTTACAGGGAGTCTTCGGTTACACCGCGACCCAGGCCGGGCTGGCTTCCGCACCCATCGGGATACTGCCACTGCTGATAACACCGATTATTGGCAAATATGCCCATAAAATTGATTATCGGATCATTGTGACATTCAGCTTCATTATGTATACCGTCTGCTACTACTGGCGGGCATATACATTTGAGCCGGGAATGGACTTTGCCACCGCCGCCTGGCCACAGTTTTTCCAGGGGCTGGCAATTGCCTGTTTCTTTATGCCGCTGACCACCATTACACTCTCCGGTCTGCCGCCGGAGAAAATGGCATCGGCATCCAGTTTGTCTAACTTCCTGAGAACACTGGCCGGGGCTATCGGAACCTCGATAACCACCACCATGTGGACTCAGCGGGAATCCATGCATCACGCCAATTTTGCGGAACACATCAACCCGTTTAACCCTAATTCGCAACAGATGTACCACACACTGGGCGAAATGGGGATGACACAGCAGCAATCATCAGCGTATATCGCAAAAATCATCACCGATCAGGCGCTGATAATATCGGCTAATGAGATCTTTTGGTTATCCGCAGGGGTATTCCTGGTACTGACACTGCTGGTCTGGTTCGCCAGACCGCCTTTTACCGCGGGTGGCGGTGGCGGTGGTGCGCATTAGCAAGTATATATACCCAGCGTCATTCAAGATGCAGGCAGGCGGCAAGCTCCGGCTGCCGGGGAGCATACATTAGTATGTGACCCGGCGGGCTGAGCGCAGCCAACGAACCTGCAGTTTGAATGAATAAGGGTATAAATAAGGCACTTCGGTGCCTTTTTATATTCAGAAAGGAAATAAAAACAAGCAATAAATTCAGAATATAACTAATTAAATAAAAAGGAAACAATATTTTATTAGCACATTATTTACTTGCACCTAAAACGATCATCCTGCTATTCTTTTTTCACGGACAGAAAACAGATATAAACAAGGATGTTTATGATAATGCCAACAGAAAACCAAAATATATTATCAGATTCAGAAAATAAATTACTCACATTACTGTCAACAGTAAAAAACAAAGAAACAACAATCAGTGAAACTGGTTATTTTATATTAAACCGTCAGGGTAATCGTTATTACATTATTAATATCAGCACTAGCATTCATTATCCGGCTTTAAACGGCGTTATCTGTTTTTATATCAGCCATCGTCATCAGAGCGTGATGAACCGCATGCTGCCGGCTCAGACCGATGGTCAATATATCACAGAAACAGACCTGAGCCTGCGCACTCAGTTATCACGGATAGAATCCGAAAATGATATCCTGCTGGCGGGTGCTGCATATTTTTGTCATGGACGAATGACCCATTGGTATTTATCCGACAAATATAGTTCACAGAATGAGTTCCATATGTCCATATTAAAATCACCATCCATTAACCGTTTATTACCACTGTATTTAATTCGTTAAGGAGAACGTCATGATGTAGATGTATTAATAACTGCCTGCCATACCTATTTTATTTTTATTGCAAATTTGCACCATGCTTTGGCATGGTTTTTTTGTTTTTTATAAATAAACAAACGATTTATTATATAGTGTAATAATGAAATAAATGTAAAGTACGCCATTAAAATTTTAAGGAATAGGCAGCAAGGGTGTCCATATCTGAATTGCTAGATAGACTAATAAACCGAGTTAATATTCCTAAATGGGATATTCATAATTATCTGCCGGGAGGACATGCTAAGCTGCGTGATAATGCATTAACAGATTATCATCTGACTAAAATCGATGACCACTACTATTTTCGTCATAACAAAACACGTGATATTTACCTGTGCGTTACAGGTGAAGTGTATTTTTATATTCATAATAAAAAGCCGGAAATGGTAAATTGTATACTGCCGTCGTTACCGACCAATAACCTGCAACATTACATTCCGGAAAAGGTATTTGAACGATTAATTGATCGTCAACACCGAATTTTGATGGCAGGAAAAATCACGCTGGATGACGGGCGAATCAGAAAATGGCGTCCTCTTGATATTTATTCTGAAAATTCATATACGTATCATAAGGCGCTGGATTCAGGTGCGGTTAAAAATCTGCTTACCGTGCATTTAATCAATTAAAAAACCCGGTCATAATGACCGGGCTGATAGTCCGTAATATGACATTAACAGACTTTATTTTGCTGCCACCAGCGCGCCAGAATAATACCGGTCGCAACAGAGACGTTCAGGCTTTCCACATTACCTGTACCGCCGACGGACAGACGCATATCACCGCCTTCCCAGACGGAATCGCTCAGGCCGTCACTCTCTTCGCCCAGAACCAGTACCATTTTTGCAGGCAGGTCGGCTTTCGCCAGATCAGTGCTGCCTTTATGGCTGGAGGTGGTAATGATGGCGTAACCCTGCTTGCGGAAAGTATCCAATGTGCCGGTTAAACCATCAGCATCAATCCCGACCAGATGTTCAGCGCCGCCTTCAGCAGTACGGACAGCCGCACCGGACTCCAGCAATGACGAGTCCTGTAAAATCACGCCGTTAACACCGAAATGCGCACAGCTGCGCATGATCCCGCCGAGGTTATGCGGATTAGCAACATTTTCCAGTGCCAGCACGCAATCCTGTTCACCGGCGGTTTGCAGATAAGTTTCTGCGCTCACACCGCTGCGTTTTTTAATCAGGAAGCAAACGCCGCCGTGATGTTCTGTACCGGATGCTTTCGCCAGTTCATCTTCTTCAACCACATGATAGGCTTTGCGGTTTGCTGCCATCCATATCAGTGCATCGCGAAAACGCGGCGTAACGGATTGCTCAAACCAGGCTCGGACAATGCGCTCAGGGCGGCTGCGGAACATAGCCTGACAAGCATTTTCACCGTAGATCCGGGTTTCTTCCTGACGCTGGCGACGCAGCTGAGCCGGGTCTATCTGGCTTTTACCACTGATACCACCGTGATCCGGAACCAGTCCCTCTTCACCCTCTTTAGGCTGACGGGAAACCGTTTTCCATGGTGAGCGTTCATCTTCAGAATAGGCACTCTGCCCTCTGCGATCACCACGATCATTGCGGTCACCGCGATCATTACGGTCATTGCGCTGACCCCGGTTATTACGATCGCCACGGTCAGATCCTCTGCCGCCACGTCCGTCAGATTTTTTCTGACTATCCGGTTTGTCCTCACTGCGGACATACATCACTTTAACTTTGCCGTTTTTACCACTATAAGAATCGTTCATGTCTCTCTCCCACGCCATTCCGGGGGCGAAGATTACCCGATGTCAGCCGGACTTACCAGTTATCATAACCGGCCGCCCCCGCCGGAGGCGCTGAACTCAGGCACCTCCGCGAAAAATCATGCTATTGTGCAGCGATAACAGTACAATGCATACTGTTTTTTGTGAAGACCAGCCGATAAAGATGAAGACCAATTCAGTTCACCAGTTACGTCAGCGCCGCCTGATGCAATCCACCCGCCCGTTCCGCGCCCGGGGATGCCGTGTAACACGTTGTAATGATTGCCTGTTACCGGAAAAAAATTGTTTGTGTGACACCATAAAAATACAGCCGGCACGCAGTCAGTTCTGTCTGCTGATGTATGATACCGAGCCGCTCAAACCCAGCAATACCGGAAAACTTATTGCCGATATATTGCCTGACACACAAGCCTTTATGTGGTCACGAACCGATCCCGATGAGTCTCTGCTGACACTTCTGCGTGACCCGTCCCGTCAGCCGTACCTGATTTTCCCGCAGGCGTATGCCACACCACCGCGCAGGGTATTCACAGATGTGCCGGAAAATACCAAACCACCTCTGTTTATTCTGCTTGATGGTACCTGGCCCGAAGCGCGTAAAATGTTCCGCAAAAGCCCGTATCTCAATGATATCCCGCTGTTGTCGATCAATGATATTGCGCAAAAGGATTATCTGCTGCGGGTCGCGGCGCGGGAAGATCAGCACTGTACTGCCGAAGTGGCGGCAGCAGCATTAATGATGGCGGACGACACGGCTGCCGGAAAACAGTTGCTGGATCACTTTATCTACTTCCGGTATCAGTATTTGAAGGGCAAGTCACATCTTCCGGTGGCACAAATTGCAGCGCAGGAACAACTTTTAGGCTAAATTAAAGCTCACGGGAACCTGACTGAGGGAAACACCATGAGCCAGCGCAGCCTTGAGGCATTACTCCGGCCTAAATCAATTGCCGTTATCGGCGCGTCTGAAAAACCACACCGTGCCGGTTCCCGGATGATGAGTAATCTGCTTAAAGGCGGTTTTGCCGGTCCGGTCATGCCGGTAACTCCATCCCGCAGTTCTGTTCAGGGGGTGCTCGCGTATGCCTGTGTGGCTGATTTGCCTCTGGTGCCGGATCTGGCCATCATCTGTACCCATTACAAACGTAATATTGCCCTGCTCCGCGATTTAGGTGAACGGGGTTGCCGTACCGTGATTATTCTTTCGGCCCCCGTCGCTCAGACAGAGGAACTGAAACAGACCTGTCAGCATTATAATATCCGTCTGTTAGGACCGAACAGCCTGGGTATCCTCGCACCATGGCAGGGGCTGAATGCCAGTTTTTCACCCATTCCGGTGCTGAAAGGAAAGCTCGCCTTTATTTCACAATCTGCTGCTGTCTCAAACACTATTCTGGACTGGGCACAGCAGCGGGCTATCGGCTTTTCTTACTTTATTGCACTCGGGAGCAGTGCGGATATCGACATCGACGATATTCTTGATTTTCTGGCCCGTGACAGCAAAACTAGTGCGATCCTGCTTTATCTTGAACACATTCATGATGCCCGGCGCTTTATGTCTGCCGCCCGCAGTGCGTCGCGCAATAAACCGATTCTGGTGGTTAAAAGCGGACGGACACAACGCGCCCAGTTGCTGACAGGCGAAACACCAAGTCTCGATATTGCTTATGATGCCGCTATCCAGCGGGCGGGACTGCTACGGGTGCAGGATACCCACGAAATGTTTTCAGCCGTGGAAACACTCACCTTTATGAAACCGCTGCGCGGTGAACGCCTGGCAATGATAAGTAACGGCGCAGCACCTGCTGCCATGGCACTTGATGAGCTATTCCGCCGTCAGGGTAAAATTGCCGGGCTCAGTGATGAAACCCGCAGCGCGCTGACTGCTGTGCTGCCTGATGATTTCGTGATAAACAATCCGCTGGATCTGCGTGATGATGCCACGGTTGATCGCTACATCTCCACACTTAACACCTTGCTTGACAGCCATGATCATGATGCTCTGCTGATAATCCATTCTCCGGCGGCAACCGCGCCGGGTCAGGAAACGGCAGCCAGGATTATCAGTGCCATCCGTGAGCATCCGCGCAGCCGCTGGCTGACAATTTTCACTAACTGGTGCGGTGAGTTTTCCTCACAAGATGCCCGCCGTCTGTTCAGCGAAGCAGGAATCCCGACCTACCGGACGCCGGAAGGTGCGGTGACAGCTTTTATGCACATGGTGGAGTTCCGCCGCAACCAGAAACAGTTAACAGAAACCCCCGCGCTCTCAGAGGGGTTGATGACTAACCGCCAACAGATACATCTCTGTATTGATAACGCCCTGCGCCATCAGAATACGGTACTGGACACTTATGAGGTGGAGCCGCTGCTGAAAGCCTGCGGGCTGAATATTCTGCCGACCCGGATTGCCCGTTCACCTGAGGATGCCGTTACCGTTGCCGATACTCTGGGTTATCCTGTCGCGCTGAAACTGCGCTCGCCGGATATTGCTCATAAATCTGAAATTCAGGGCGTTATGCTCTACCTGCGCGATAAACAGGAAGTCGCAGTCTCGGCTGCCGCAATAATGAACCGCGTCAGCCAAAATTTTCCCGATGCACAGATAGGCGGGCTGATTGTGCAATCCATGGCAAACCGTGCCGGAGCACAAGAGTTACGGATAGCCGTTGTACAGGATCCAGTATTCGGTCCGGTGATCATGTTGGGTGATGCCAGCCGGGAGTGGAGTGATGAATCCCCTGCTGCTGCCGCACTGCCGCCGCTGAATATGGCACTGGCGCGCTACCTGGTTATTCAGGCAATCAAAACCCGCAAACTGGCAGGCGGCAGTACACTCAGCCCGTTGGATATCACGGGGCTGAGCCGCGTTCTGGTTCAGGTTTCTAATCTGATTATTGATTGCCCACAGATAACGGCACTGGATCTTCATCCGTTACTGGCATCCGGTCCGGAATTTACCATACTGGATGCCACCATGACATTAGCTCCGTTTGCCGGTGATGGTGAGCAGCGGTTAGCTATCCGCCCTTATCCGGCGTCACTGGAAGAGAGCCTGCAATTAAAAGATGGTGCCGCCGTGCTCGTCCGCCCTATTCTGCCGGAAGATGAACCCCTGCTGAAAGCCTTTATCAGCCGGGTGACCAAAGAAGATCTTTATTATCGTTATTTCAGTGAAATCAGTGAGTTCACACATGATGACCTCGCAAAAATGACCCAGATAGACTACGACCGGGAGATGGCATTCGTCGCGATTAATACCACCGGCGATATTATTGGTGTCGCCCGTGCAATGTCTGACCCGGATAACCGGGAAGCGGAATTTGCTGTTCTGGTGCGCTCTGATCTGAAAGGGAATACCCTGGGGTATCAGTTGATGCGTAAACTGCTCAGCTACACAAAATCACGCGGGATCCAACAGCTGACCGCCATCACCATGCCGGAAAACCGGAATATGATCCAACTGGCAAAAAAACTGGGATTTAATGTGGAAACACAGTTTGAAGACGGGATAGTTAACCTGACCTTGCATCTGACGTCCGAAAATACCTGATTCTATACCCTTATTCATTCAAACTACCGCCAACGAACCTGCAGTCTGAATGAATATACCCAACGTCATTCAGGATGCAGGCAGTCGGCAAGGGAAGATAGACGGGGAGCATACATCAGTATGTGACCCGGCTGGATGAGTGCGGCCAACGAACCTGCAGTTTGAATGAATAAGGGTATAAGGGTATAAAACCGGACAACGTGATATGCGGCACAGACTTAGGTATCACTTAAGCGGAAAGTGAATTGCTGCGCACAATCCGACAAACTGATGTTATAATCCTCTGATCTTTTCATCTTTTCATTACCGGCACGGCGCAGAGTATTTCATAACCGCCGCCTATAACTAAAGAGATTATTCGCACTGTGATGTTGTCAAAATTCAAATCCGCGAAACACCAACAGCAGCTTGCACTACTGCCGAAGTTGCCACAGTCAGTGGCTGATGTTGAAACCCTGTTTCACACGAGCGACTTCAGAGGGCGTCTGTTAAAAGAAATCGCCGGTGCAAAGAAATCCATCTATATCCCTGCGTTATATGTCGAACATGATGATGCGGGCCGGGATTTTCTTGATGCACTTTATGCTGCCAAACAGGCGAATCCTGACTTAGATATTAAGGTGTTTGTTGACTGGCACCGCGCACAGCGCGGGCGCATCGGTGCGGCTGCAAATGCCACTAATGCAGACTGGTATCACTCACTGGCAAAAACGCACCCTGACCTCACGGTCCCGATTTTTGGTGTTCCGGTCAATACCCGCGAAGCCCTGGGTGTGCTGCATCTGAAAGGCTTTATTATTGATGACACCGTCATCTACAGCGGGGCCAGCATCAATGACGTTTATCTGTACCGTCATGATAAATACCGCTATGACCGCTATCACTTCCTGCGTAACCCGGCACTGGCTGCCACCATGAAGCAGTTTATAGATGAAACACTGCTTTCTGACGCTGCGGTACAAAAACTGGATACTGAAACCCGTGTGCGGACGCCGGAAATTAAAAATCAGATCCGTGAATTCCGCATGGGACTGCGCCATGCCGCATACCGGCTTACCGCACCTGCTGCCGGTGCTGAACAACTGGCTGTTACACCACTGATTGGTCTGGGCAAGAAAAATATGCTCAATAACACCATTGAGCATCTGATGTGTGTAACACAGGAAAAACTGGTTATCTGCACACCTTATTTTAATCTGCCGTCAACGCTGGTACGTATTATCAGCCGCCTGCTTCGCGACGGGAAACAGGTCGAAATTATTATCGGTGATAAAACGGCAAACGATTTCTATATCCCGCCGGAAGAGCCGTTTAAAATTATCGGCGGGCTGCCTTACCTGTATGAAATAAATCTTCGCCGCTTTATGCAGCGGTTACAAAGGTTTATTGACAGTCAGCAGTTGACTGTCCGCCTGTGGAAAGACAGCGACAATACTTACCACCTGAAAGGAATATGGGTGGATAATAACTGGCAGCTGATAACCGGGAACAACCTGAACCCGAGAGCCTGGGGATTGGATCTGGAAAATGCAATTTTGATTCACGATCCTAAACAGGAACTGCAATCTCAGCGTCAGGAAGAGTTAACTAATATCCGTACGAATACGATGGTTATCAACAGCTTCCGTGATCTGGACATTATCAGTGACTATCCGGTTAAGATCAAAAAACTGTTACGGCGCCTGCGCCGCATCCGGTTGGATCGCCTGATCAGCCGAATTTTATAATATCGTCCAATCCCGGCACTGTCCGGGATTTTTTTGCGGATTTGACAGGGAGTTAATCATGCCGCTTAAACATATTGCCCATATCCTTCTTACTACCATCTTATTGCTTTCAGGTGGTTGCACCATGCATCTTGCAAATGACAGCTGGACCGGACGGGACAAAGCACAGCATTTTGCCTTTTCCGCAGCAGCCGCCATCGCCGGTAATGCTTATGGTGACCATCAGAATTGGTCACACCGGCAAAGCGCGCAATTCGGTATCGGGTTCTCTGTGGCATTGGGTGCCGCGAAAGAATTTTATGACAGCCGCCCTGCCGGCACCGGCTGGAGTGTTAAAGATTTTGCGTATGATGTTGCCGGCGCCGTTGCCGGTTACAGTTTGTACCAATCGCTGAAATAAAAATCTGATGCACGGGGATAGTTACTTAGCCGGGATGCCTGAATCATTGCAAGAACATTATATTTTCACATCAACTTATTTTGTTACATATTAATACCTAATTAAATATAAAAATAAAAATAAAAAACACACACACCCGCATCAGCCTTAAATATTTAAAGTCAATAAACCCCCTCGCTAATACAAATAAAATAAGCCATAAGCATTTAAAAATAAAATAATAATGAATATACAACTTTCATTTTCAGTTAAAGATAAAACACATGCCTTTTGATTTCTTCTATTAAATGAAAATAAAATGTCTAGTTACAAACACCTAAATTAAAAATAAAAAAGGACGTTTTTCATATCATTACCTGCCTGCAATAGGAATTTACTTATTTAGAGAGTAGTAAATAACTCATAATAACCTGATAATAATAAACATTATATTTTCTTTTTTCTCTTTTTAATTCTATTCCGGATATAGGTCAAAATATGAAATTCAAATTATCACAAATTACCATATTGGTAGTGAGTGCCCTTTCTGTATCTGCTGCTGTGGCGGCAACAAACATTGATGTTGTTGGTAATAAAGTTAATGGCGGAACAGGAACTGTTCAAACTGAATTTACGGGTTCAAATCAACAAAATAATACAGTTGAATATACCGGTTCAATAAAAAACAGTCCGAATACGACTACGTTTATCGGAAAAGAATCTGCAACTGAAAGTAATCTGTATACCACTTATGGAAAAGATAACTTAGGTAATAATATCCCCGTAGGTGTTAACTATGATTATGAATATTTTTACTCTCCTGTCGAAGTAAAAGACTTAACGATTACCGATTCAAGCGTTCGTATCAATGGTAAGGCTGATAATTTAACTGTCAGCGGTGACTCCATTGTCACTATTACCGGAAGTGATGCTTACGATAACTATCGCGGTGCCGACTACGAGAATCCGTCAAATCCTCAGTCATCATTACCGCTACACCGCAATAACTATAAAAATAACCGAAAAGATGACGTCACTATCAGCA
This sequence comes from Morganella psychrotolerans, assembly GCF_965118875.1. Classification (GTDB taxonomy): domain Bacteria; phylum Pseudomonadota; class Gammaproteobacteria; order Enterobacterales; family Enterobacteriaceae; genus Morganella; species Morganella psychrotolerans_C. Next base: position 6,996 of record NZ_CBCPJD010000007.1, on the reverse strand, counting down.
CTGCAAACGGAACGTATAATGATGCGTCCAAACAGTATCTGGACGGTTCTCATATCGGTGATGTAAAAACAAATAATACGAATGGAGCAACACTGACAATTAAGGGAACTGACGTTCAGGATGCCCGTTTAGACCCGGCTGATCGGGGTGAATATCTGGTTTCAACCGGTGACACCTTTAACAACCAAGCCAAACAGGTAGTTGGTGAAAAATCACTTTCTCAGAATGCCAAATTCAACGGTGCCAGTGAACAAATTCTGGCAGGGAAATCCGGAGCCAAAGCTATCTCCCTTGATGCGGTATTTACCGGCGACGAAGCAACCGGCCAGCGGGCAAAACAAACCATTGGTGACAACGGGCTGGCAATTGACTCCACATTTGATTACGCAGAACAACATGTAAACAGCGGTGGTGTTGCCAAAGGTAATACATTCACAAACAAATCCAGCCAATATGTTGCCGGTACAGCAGAAAATAATACATTGAGTGGTGGCTCAAATCAGTATATCAGCGGCACAGCAACAACCAATAACCTGACTGATTCAAACCAGCACATTGATATTGGTGGTACAGCCACAGATAACATCATTAAAAATGGCTATCAGGATGTTAAAGGAACTGCGGTTAATAATAACATCACCAATGGTAACCAATACGTCGAAGGTCTTGCTGAAAATAATACGATTGATAACAGTGCAGTAAAACGCGGTGAGCAGGTAATCACTGGTACAGCGAAAAATAATACACTGACCAATACTGACCAGAAAGTGGCAAAAACCGGCGTTGCCGGTGTCAAAAATGACATCACCAATGGTAATCAATACGTCGCAGGTCTTGCTGAAAATAACACTATTGATAACAGTGCCACTAAACGCGGTGAACAGGTAATCAGTGGTACAGCTAAAAATAACACACTGACCAATACTGATCAGACAGTGACAAAAGACGGCGTTGCCAGTGTCAAAAATAACATCACTGATGGTAATCAGTATGTTGATGGTTTCGCAGAAAATAACACTATTAATAATACTGATGCAGCTAAACCGGGTGAGCAAATCATCAATGGCACAGCAACCACTAATATTCTGACCAATGTTAAGCAAGTCATCAAAAATGGCGGGCTCGCAACAGATAATACCCTGTCAGGTAATTCACATTTAACCGTTGAAAATGGCGGTGAAGCTAAAAATAATACCCTGAATGACAGTGTTGATATGGTTGTTGAGGTTAACGGCAAAGCAACCGGCAAAACGCAGTTTAACGGCAAAAATAACCTGGATCTGTATGCGGCAACCGTCAATGGCGCGTATGTGGAAGATCTCGCACTGAGCCAGACCAAAGGCAACAGCTCCATTGATATCTTTGAAGGTACAAAAGAGCACGATGCTGTGACAGTCGGCACCTTAAACGGTAAAGGCGATGTCGCGTTTGTCCATACAAAAAACCCTGCCGGTCACACTCAGATGAACATCAATACTCTGAGTAATAATGATCCGACGCAGTATGACAATACCACCTTAAATTTCACCATGAACAGCAATATCCTCAATGGTAATTCTGATTATATCAATATGGATAATGCATATGGTCAGCATTATGTCACCATCATCGAGCGGGATACCGGTAAAGAAGCAGTTCTGATGCGTCCTCAGTCTGCCGACTTTGCCTATATAAATAACTCAGCCGGTGACAGTAATGCTGTTTTTGGCATGAAAGATGCTGACGGCAAAATTCTGGATCTGATGGATGCGGGGACTTACATTCATAATATTCAGACCCGTCAGGGCAACCACAATGACACCACATGGTCATTCACCGCAACAGATCGTCTGACACCAAGTGCGCGTGCAGTCCTTGCATTATCCGGTGCACCACAACTGATGTTTAATAACGAAGTTGATCATATGCGTGCCCGTCTGCAAATGCTGCGCACCAATGATGCTATTCAGAACGGTCTGTGGATGCAGGGTGTCGGCAGCAATACTAAAGTCGATAAAGATCAGATCCAATACAAACTCAGCCATGCAGGCCTGGAACTCGGTGCAGATTACCAGTTAGCGTTAAACAGCGACAGCAAACTGGTACTGGGCGGCTTTACCGGGTTTGATAAAGGGAATGTAAAAAATGATTGGGCAGGTACCAGTGATTTAGACAGCTATACCTTCGGTGCTTACGCCACTTATATGAATACAAATGGCTGGTATGCTGACGGTTTACTGAAATATAACCATTTCGACAACAAGCTGCATACCACATCCACCAACGGCTATGACGTGAGCAGTGATAATTACTCCACCTCTGTCTGGGGAATGGCGCTGGAAACAGGCTATACCTTCAGCTTCAGTAACCAGGCATTTATCACGCCATACGGTCAGTTAGCCTATAACACCATGGGTAGCAAAAATATCACCCTGAGCAACGAGATGGATGCAGAAATCAAAAATCAGCGTTCATTCACCAGTGAGTTAGGGGTTAACGTCGGTAAAGATTTTGCCTTCAATAACGGGCTGAAATTCTCTCCGTACCTGAAAGCGGCATGGAACCATCAGTATGAAAACGGTAATGAAGTAGAATTCAACCGCTTTAATACTATCGATATGGACTTATCCGGCAGCACAGGCAAATTCGGGCTGGGCTTCAATGCGCTGTATAACAATGTCAATCTGTATATGGAAGTACAGCACATTGCCGGTGATGCAGTTTATTCACCAATTAATGGTCAGATTGGTGTCCGTTATAATTTCTGATGATAACTGATTATCTCTGAAAGCTGCCTTCGGGCAGCTTTTTTTATGGACAGGAAAAACATCTGTTTCAGGTAAGCATTTACATTTAAATACGCTGTACATGCTACTCTCCTGCTGAAAATGTCTTTTTACATCACTTATATTAAGGATCCGTATGAAATACCTTCGTGCCGTTATTATCTCCGGTTTCATCGGCTTAAGTTTTACGTTTTCTGCCGCATCTGTAGCCGGTGAAAAAATAACAAACCCGCTGAAACAGTGCTATGAGTCTATTGGTGATGCCCCCGTGACAGAACTTGCCGGTTGCTTAACGGCCAAATTCAATACGGCTGACATTCAATTGAAAAGTGTGGTGAAGCAGGAAAAAAACCAATTAGCATCACTAAAATCAGCAGGAAGCAAAAAAGCGATTAAGTCACTGAATGCATCACAAACAGCCTTTACCGCATTCCGTGATACAGAATGTCAGCGCCGGTATGATGCAGCGCTTGGTGGCAGTGGTGCAGGTGATTTTATGAAAGCATGTCAGATTGAACTGACCGAATGGCGTATTCAGCAACTTCAGGCTGAATAAACCTTACACTGAGTGAACCGGATACCATTATTCTGTTCACTCTTATCATTTGCTGTAACAGTTATCGAACCCCCTGTACTACCCCTTATTTTTTCACTTATTTAATCATCTCATTACAGCACATTAGAAATAAAATAAATCCAATTAATCATTACCTGATATTTATTTCTATTTCACAATCTTTAAATATATCCCGGATAAAATAAATATGAATTCTGTATATCCAGCTAAATGAATTTACCTTATGGTATGCAACTAACTCATTATAAATGTAATTAATAATCCCTTTAGTGTTTTTTAAATTCTATCCACCTTTCTTGTATGGATTTATGGCCAGCCATAAATATTGGAGAATATCGGTATGAAGAACTTTATTCTAAAACGCAGTTTTCTTTCCGCATCCGTCATTATTGGATTAGGTATATCAACCCAGGCATATTCCGGCATTACCGGCCCGCTCGGTTCATTTAATGAAGTATTCAGCGGAATGCCCATTGAGGTAAGTAATACTACCTCAGGCACTGAACTGTGGATTGTCAATGATGAACGAGCCGCTGTTGATGAAAATTATGCATTATTTATTACAGATAATGGCGGGATCGATCTTGGTGATAACGGTAACCGGGAAGATAAGATCCTGTATAATAACATTTTTGCATTCACATCCAACAACAGTGATACAGCCTCAATTATATTAGGATCAGGAAATAGTACAGCCAACCCTTATTTTAATGCTGATAGTGTAGGTGTTTATTCAAATCAGAATGGTATACAAGTTAATAACGGCAATCTCACACTAAAAGATAGTCATATTTCTTCACTGGAAACCGCAATTGTAATAGATAATTCTGCCGGTGGTCAAAGTAAGGTCGATCTTTCCGATATCACTATAAAATATACCCCCGAGGATTTCGATTATATCTTAAAAGAATATCTTTATACCACTACCCCTGTAGGGGGCACAGAAGGACGTATTGGTCTGGATATTATCGGAAACAGCAGTGCCGATAAAACAAAACAAACAACTGTTACCGGAAAAAATATAACCATCGACAGCCGCTATCTTGCTCTGGTCATAGGTAAAGGCGCGCAAGGTAATTTTAATATTTTAAATATCACCACAACAAAGACTGATCAGCCGACTATAGAAGCATCCGGTGAAAATACAACACTGACAATATCAAACAGTATTATTAATTCGTCATCAACGGGTGTTGAAGCCATCGGCACAGGTGATTCCGCTAAACAACCCGCAAAAGTAGTGCTTAACCATTCTATCATTAACCGTAACAGTAGCCGATTTGGCTTACTGGCACGCAAAGGCGGAATAATAGAAGCGAATGATGTCGATATCAATTTAAAAGGCGGACCCAACGGCAGTGCAGGATTTAGTTTCGCCGCCGTTGCCGTGCGCGAAGAAGGGACGCTTGCTGAGCTTAATAATGTCAGAATTAACGACTCTCTTGATAATTCCCCATCCGGGATGATAGGTATTTATGCTGACAGCGGAGCAAAAGTTAATGCTGACAATGTTAAATTAACCAGCAACTCAGCCGGAGGAGAAGGAATCCGGTTACATGAGAAAAAAACAGTCGTTAATTTAAAAAACAGCCAGTTTGATATAAGCGGAAATAACGCCTCTGCGGTGGGTATGTTATCCGGCACGCTGAATGTTGATAATTCGCTCATCAAAGCCACTGACTACATAATCAGTATCGGTAATATTGAAAATACTCCCGCCAATAATATCAATATTAAAAACTCTATCCTTGCCACAGATAACATGCTGCTGCGCGGTGGTCCGAATGTGGAAGTAAATTTCACCGCCGATAACAGTCAATTATCCGGGCGGATACAATCACAGGGTGGATTTCCGGGCAGCAGTCACTCGAATATTACGCTAACCAATAACACAATCTGGTCATTCGGGGCACTTTCCACTATGAATGAACTGCATCTCGATAACAGTCTGGTCAGGATGCTGAAACCCGTTAATGACACATTTAACCGGCTGGAAGTTGATACGCTTGCCTCAAAAAATGGGGTGATTGAATTGTGGACGGTTTTTGCCGGTGATGATTCAAAATCTGATCAGGTATTAGTAAATGAATCTGCCACTGGTCAGACAGGGCTGCGTTTCCGTAAAGCTGGTGGCGAAGGAGCATTAACAAAAAATGGAATACTGATTGTTGATGCCGCCGACAACAGCGGTTACGGCGGCCCGAAAGCAACAACCACAACAGACGCTTTCCATATCGATGGTGGCTCAGATGGCTATCGTCAGGGCTACGGTACTATTGTATCGGGTGCATATGAATACAAACTGACCCGTGGTTCCGATATAAGTAAAAATGAAAGTAATTGGTATCTGACGTCTCTCAAGAAGAAAGATGAAATTATACCTCCGATTCTCCCGCCGAAAGTAATACGCCCACCTGAAATCAGCATGTATTTTGCCAACGCACAAGCGGCACGGGACATGCAACGCCATACGTGGCAGGACAGAGCCGGCTCCCGTCTTAATGCAGATGATACTGATGGTACACCGGCAGGCTGGGCGCGGATTGTTGCAGATACCAGCTCGTTTAAAGATGAATTCGGGGACAAACGTAAAACAAATACACAGGTGCTGCATTTAGGCAGTGATGTTTACCGCCACAACTTCAGTAATAACAGCCGCATCACATTAGGTGCAATGGCACTCATCGGCAAGGCTTCCAATAAAATAACAGTCAGTACACGTGACGCAAAAGGGAACGTCTCCACACGAAACGGAAATGGTGATGTAAACAGTTATAATATAGGGACTTATGCAACCTGGCAGCAGTATCCGCAAAGTGCGGCCGGTACGTACGTCGATACCTGGTTACTTCAGGGATGGAGCCGTAACGAAGTCAGCGGCAGCGGTCAGGACAAAGATAAATACAATTCCGGCAACCTCTCATTATCTGTTGAAGCCGGTTACAGCCAGCCGATTTATGAGGCAGAGAATGTTCGCTGGACTGTGCAACCACAAGCTCAGATTATCTGGTCTAAATCCTCGACCAGCGATTACACACGTAACGTGAACAAGGATAAAGTGGTCTGGGATGATGAATCACAGTTTACAACCCGGATTGGTGCGCGTCTGGCGGGGGATATTAAAACTGAATCCGGTGTGATATTCCGTCCATTCACAGAGCTGAATTATCTGCACTATCCGGACAGTCAGACAATACAGTTTGGCGCTGATCGTGCTAAAGATAAAATGCCGAAATCGGCTGTCGGGATGAGCTTAGGTTTACAGGCAAATATGAATGATAATATTTTAATCCGCGCTGAAATTCAGGGCGAAAAAGGAAAGATGGATTACAGTAACCTCGGTGGCCAGCTCGGGATCACCTATAAATGGTAATATAATTACATAATGATATGGCACTTCGGTGCCATATTCTTTTATCTTCTCCGCTCATACATACAAAGACATACATATATTTATCCGCATTAAAATACAATCCCCCGGACATTAATAAATGAATATTATACTTATTCATTCAATAAGTTATCTATTCTTAGATCTATCATTACCCCGCATATATTTAATTTACTGCCAGTGACATCAAACAGAAACTCTTGTTTCATTCATGAAAAGTATCGGGATTTACTGAATCAGGTCAGGAGGAGGATAACCGGGGA
>NZ_CBCPJD010000006.1:0-380528 GCF_965118875.1 Morganella psychrotolerans | reverse complement strand
GAAAATGTCAAGAATGGTAGATCTTGAAGAGTGGGCAAAACACGAGTTTGGTGATGAGGCACCGAGCAGGCGAACATTACACAAATACGCCAAATCTCACATGATGGTGCCACCTGCATTAAAGGTTGGCAAAAAGTGGATGGTGGATCGTAATGCGCGCTATGTCGGTATTATTTCAATGCCTCAATTGCCGGGCGGATCTAGTGATAAGTTAAGAAGGATTTTGTCCGATGGCTGCAAGACCGCGTTCCCATAATATTATTGTTCCTAACCTTTATTGCAAACTGGATAAACGGAACGATAAGGCTTACTGGCAATATAAGCACCCACTTACAGGAAAATTTCACAGCCTGGGTACCGATGAAAAAGAAGCGAAAGAAGTCGCTATCCAGGCTAATACCATTATTGCAGAACAACAAACAAAGCAAATACTGAGCATTAATGATCGCCTGTCGGGTATTAAAAATGCAAGGCATGGAATTAGTGTAAATATTTGGCTCGATAAGTATATGGATATTCAAAATGAACGGGTTCGCGAAGGTGAATTAAAACAAAACTCACTGAAGCAAAAAAACAAGCCGGTTAATTTATTCAGACAACATTGCGGCATGCTGAAGCTCAAGGATATTACCGCACTTGAAATAGCTGAAATAACAGATCAGGTAAAAGCTGCCGGTCATAACAGAATGGCTCAGGTTGTACGGCTGGTACTTATCGATGTTTTTAAAGAGGCGCAGCATGCCGGGCATGTCCCTCCCGGATGTAACCCTGCGCTGGCAACAAGACAGCCACGAAATCGAATAAAGCGGGAGCGGCTTTCACTGGAAGAATGGCAGTCAATATTTAACCAGGCAGATCAGCACCCGCATTATCTGAAATGCGGAATGTTACTGGCACTTGTCACTGGTCAGCGTATTGGTGATATTTCCAATATGAAATTTTCCGATGTGTGGGATGACATGCTCCACATTGAGCAGGAGAAAACAGGGGCAAGGCTGGCGATCCCCCTTTCATTAAGATGCCATGCTGTAGATATGTCATTGCGTCAGGTTATCGCTTTCTGCCGGGATCGGGTTGTCAGTAAATACATGGTTCATTATCAACACACAACATCGCAGGCACAAAAAGGAGAACAGGTCACAGCTAATACGCTCACCACGACATTCAAGAAAGCCAGAGATAAATGCGGAATAGAATGGAGTGAAGGAACCGCACCGACATTTCATGAGCAACGATCATTATCAGAGCGACTGTATCGGGATCAGGGTATCGATACACAGAAATTACTGGGACATAAATCAAGGAAAATGACAGATAAGTACAATGACGACCGGGGAAAGGACTGGCAAATTATCGCCGTATAATCGCCCAGAATTTAACCGGTTTTGGGGAAGAGTTTTGGGGATGTTTTGGGGAAGAATTTCATTGGTTAAAAAAAGAACGGGAACCAATCAGTTCCCGTTAACTGTTTCACAGCATGCTTAATTACATATGCTTGATAATCGCATCACCAAACTCTGAGCATTTCAGCAGTTTAGCGCCGTCCATCAAGCGTTCAAAATCATAAGTGACGGTCTTGGCCGCAATCGCGCCCTCAGTTCCCTTAATGATTAAGTCAGCCGCTTCGAACCAGCCCATGTGACGCAGCATCATCTCTGCGGAGAGAATAACGGAGCCCGGATTTACTTTATCCTGACCTGCGTATTTCGGCGCAGTGCCGTGAGTTGCTTCAAACAGCGCGCATTCGTCACCGATATTCGCACCCGGTGCGATACCGATACCACCGACCTGAGCTGCCAGGGCATCAGAGATATAGTCACCGTTCAGGTTCATACAGGCGATAACATCATATTCAGCCGGACGCAGCAGGATCTGTTGCAGGAATGCATCTGCGATTACATCCTTAATGACGATTTTTTTGCCGGTTTTCGGGTTTTTCACACTTAACCACGGACCGCCGTCCAGCAATTCTCCGCCGAACTCTTCACGCGCCAGTTCATAACCCCAGTCTTTGAAAGCACCTTCGGTGAACTTCATAATGTTGCCTTTATGAACCAGTGTGACTGAATCACGGTCGTTATCAATCGCGTAATTCATTGCTGCGCGCACCAGGCGTTTTGTGCCGGCTTCAGAGCATGGCTTGATGCCGATACCGCACTCCTGAGGGAAGCGGATTTTCGTCACGCCCATTTCATCCTGCAGGAATTTAATCACTTTATCCGCTTCCGCAGAACCGGCTTTCCACTCAATACCCGCATAGATATCTTCCGCATTTTCGCGGAAAATGACCATATCAGTCAGTTCAGGTTGTTTTACCGGGCTTGGTGTACCTTTATAGTAACGAACCGGACGCAGGCAGACGTAGAGATCCAGAATCTGGCGCAGAGCCACGTTAAGGGAGCGGATGCCGCCACCGACCGGGGTGGTAAGCGGGCCTTTGATAGCCACGCGGTATTCACGGATTAAATCGAGTGTTTCATCCGGCAGCCAGACATCGCTGCCATACAGTTTTGTGGATTTCTCACCGGTGTAGATTTCCATCCAGGAGATTTCACGTTTGCCGCCGTAGGCTTTTTTCACAGCAGCATCAACAACTTTAATCATCACAGGCGTAACATCGACCCCGATTCCGTCCCCTTCAATAAACGGGATAACCGGATTTTCCGGAACGATTAACTTGCCTTTTGCGTCAATGGTAATTTTAGCACCTTTAGCCGGAACAACTACTTTGCTTTCCATCAACCTCTCCTTTATGTAAGCGCAATGTTTTGTTAATTTTTTGTAATAGCACTGTCAATACTACTTGAATAATTGCATCACGCAAATCCTAACTGTTTTAAGCTATAATGTAAGTCTCATTTTTTATAAAAAAGATATCATGGCCGCGAAAACACCTAACACCCGACCTACAGACAAAAAACATTCACATCCGGCGGCACAGCGCCTGCTGAATAAACCTGCCCGCAAACGGGGTCCGCGCAAAATGGTTTTGTTTAACAAACCGTTTGATGTGTTACCTCAGTTTACTGATGAAGCCGGGCGCAGCACACTGAAAGATTATATTCCGATTCAGGATATTTATGCCGCAGGGCGCCTGGACCGTGACAGCGAAGGATTGCTTATCCTGACCAACGACGGCGTATTACAGTCCGGGCTGACAAGACCGGATAGTAAAGCCGTGAAAGTCTATTATGTCCAGGTGGAAGGTGTGCCGGATGCCGCTGCACTGAAAAAACTGCGCGAGGGCGTGACGCTTAATGACGGAAAAACCCTCCCGGCAGGTGCAGAAATTACAGAAGAACCCGCCTGGCTGTGGCCGCGTAATCCGCCCATCCGCGAGCGCAAATCTATCCCCGTCACCTGGCTGAAACTGACACTGAAAGAGGGTCGTAACCGCCAGGTCCGCCGGATGACCGCGCATATAGGACACCCGACACTGCGCCTTATCCGCTGGCAGATTGGCGATTATACCCTTGATACACTCAAACCCGGCGACTGGAGAAGTGTGAATGACATTTAAGCCCCATATTACCGTCGCCTGCATGGTCACCGCAGGTGATAAATTTCTGGTGGTGGAAGAGGCGGTAAAGGGTAAGCCGACCTGGAATCAGCCCGCCGGACATCTGGAAGCCGGTGAATCCCTGCTTGCAGCGGCGCAGCGCGAACTGTATGAAGAGACAGGGATTAGCGCCACACCGGATGCCCTGCTGAAAGTTCATCAGTGGGTTGCACCGGACGGCACGCCGTTTATCCGTTTTCTGTTCCGGGTTCCGCTGGAAACACAACGTGAAACCTGTCCGCAGGACAGGGATATTGATTGCTGTCACTGGGTCAGTGCTGATGAAATTATTAACAGCCCGATCCTGCGCTCGCCGCTGGTTAAAGAGAGTATGTTTGCCTTCTTTGCTGCCGAGCCGCTGCCGTTATCCGTGCTGGCCACGTTCGGTGATATCAGCGAAAGCTATCCGTAAAAATGCCCGGTGAAAAAAACACAGATTGTCCTGACCTGATGATGCGCCGCCCGGCGTATCATGGTAAAGTATGGCGCTTGTTTTTTTCCCCCGGGTACGTCTTTGCACTGCGCCTTTTTGCGTGTGCAGAGCTTCCCAATCGCCGCGAGATCAGCTCATGTCAGATAACAGCCAGAAAAAAGTCATCGTCGGTATGTCCGGTGGTGTGGATTCCTCCGTCTCAGCCTACTTACTGCAACAGCAGGGATATCAGGTGACCGGGCTGTTTATGAAGAACTGGGAAGAGGATGATGATACAGAGTACTGCTCAGCCGCTGCCGACCTTGCCGATGCGCAGGCGGTGTGTGATAAACTGGGTATTGAACTGCTGACTGTCAATTTCGCTGCAGAATACTGGGATAATGTATTTGAGCTTTTCCTGGAAGAGTATAAAGCCGGGCGCACACCAAACCCGGATATTCTCTGTAATAAAGAGATTAAATTCAAAGCTTTCCTGGAATATGCCGCAGAAGATCTTGGTGCCGACTATATCGCCACCGGTCACTATGTCCGCCGCCGTGATATTAACGGCACAACGCAGTTATTACGCGGGCTGGACGGTAACAAAGATCAAAGCTATTTCCTTTATACATTAAGTCATGACCAGGTGGCTCAGAGCCTGTTCCCGGTCGGCGAACTGGAAAAACCGGAAGTCCGCCGTATTGCGGAAGAATTAGATCTTATCACGGCAAAGAAAAAAGACTCCACCGGCATCTGTTTTATCGGGGAGCGCAAATTCCGTGATTTTCTCGCCCGTTATTTACCGGCAAAACCCGGTCCGATTATCACGGTGGACGGGCAGGAAATCGGTCAGCATGACGGACTGATGTACCACACTCTCGGACAGCGCAAAGGGTTACGCATCGGCGGTACGCGTGACGGCTCAGAAGAACCCTGGTATGTCGTTGATAAAGATGTTGAAAACAATTTACTGATTGTTGCCCAGGGTCATGAACACCCGCGTCTGATGTCTGTCGGGCTGATTGCACAACAACTGGACTGGGTATCACGGGAGCCGCTGGTGCAACCGGTGCGCTGTGTTGTCAAAACACGTTACCGCCAGGAAGATATTCCCTGTACTGTTACCCCCCTCGGTGAAGATAAAATCAGTGTCCGGTTTGATATCCCGGTCGCGGCAGTCACACCGGGCCAGTCTGCTGTTTTCTACCAGGATGAAGTCTGCCTGGGCGGCGGGATCATTGAAGCGCGAATTACGGAGTAACTGTGGCTAAAAATTACGATGACATTACCCTCGCTCTGGCGGGTATCTGCCAGGCCGCACGTCTGGTTCAGCAACTGGCGCATGAAGGTCAGGCAGATAATGATGCCGTTGATGTGATGATCCAAAGTATCATCAATAATAATCCGTCATCCGTGGCAGATGTTTACGGTAACAATCCCCAAAACCTGCGGATTGGTCTTGAGGCCTTTGCCGGGATGTTTAATATGACCGGCGCGCAGGGCATAAATACAGAGATGACCCGCTATATGCTGGGAATTATGCTGCTCGAACGCCGCCTGTATAAAACCCCCGGTGCCATGAATGACCTGGGTAAACGTATTGATAATCTTGAACATCAGCGCGACCATTTCGGGCTGTCACAGGAAGCCATGCTTAACACCATTGCCGGTATTTATGTGGATAACATCAGCCCGCTCGGCCCCCGCATTCAGGTTACCGGCTCACCGGAAATCCTGCGCAACAGCCTGGTTCAGGCCAAAGTCCGCTCTCTGTTACTGAGCGGGATCCGCAGCGCGGTACTCTGGCGTCAGACAGGCGGAAACCGCTTACAACTGCTGTTTTCCCGTTCACGTCTCGTGGACACGGCTAAAAAAATTCTCGCTCAACACTAAAATTATCCGGAGTTGCAACCCATGGAATTATCCTCACTTACCGCCGTTTCTCCCGTCGATGGCCGCTACGGTGACAAAACACGCGCCCTGCGCGATATCTTCAGTGAATATGGTTTACTGAAATTCCGTGTACAGGTCGAAGTACGTTGGTTACAAAAACTGGCAGCGTGTGCAGACATTCGTGAAGTTCCGGCTTTTGACCGCGACGCAATCGCTTACCTTGATGAAATTGTCGCAAATTTTAGTGAAAAAGACGCAATGCGCATCAAAGAGATTGAGCGCACCACTAATCACGATGTCAAAGCGGTTGAATATTTTCTGAAAGAAAAAGCGGAAGCAGTGCCTGCGCTGCATGCAGTATCCGAATTTATTCACTTTGCCTGCACATCTGAAGATATTAATAACCTCTCTCACGCCCTGATGCTCAGCACCGCGCGCGAAACTATTCTTCTGCCTGCATGGCGTCAGTTGATTGATACCATTAAAACCATGGCCGCCGGTTACCGTGATTTACCGCTGCTTTCCCGCACCCACGGGCAACCGGCAACACCAAGTACAGTCGGCAAAGAGTTCGCCAATGTCGCTTACCGGATGGAACGCCAGTACCATCAGTTGCAGCAGGTTGAGATCCTCGGGAAACTCAATGGTGCCGTCGGTAACTATAATGCGCACTTATCGGCGTATCCGGATGTGGACTGGCACCGTTTCAGCGAAGCCTTTGTCACCTCGCTGGGCATTCAGTGGAACCCGTACACCACACAAATTGAGCCGCACGACTATATCGCAGAATACTTTGATTGTGTTGCCCGCTTTAACACCATCCTGATCGACTTTAACCGTGATGTCTGGGGCTATGTTGCCCTGAATCACTTTAAGCAGAAAACAATTGCCGGTGAAATCGGCTCTTCCACCATGCCGCATAAAGTCAACCCGATTGATTTTGAAAACTCAGAAGGCAACCTGGGTCTTGCGAATGCGATATTGGGTCACCTGGCAGCAAAACTGCCGGTTTCCCGCTGGCAGCGCGATCTGACTGACTCCACTGTGCTGCGCAACTTAGGCGTGGGCATTGGTTACGCATTAATCGCGTATCAGTCGGCGCAAAAAGGTCTGAGCAAACTGGAAGTTAATGAACAGCACCTGCGCGATGAACTGGATCAAAACTGGGAAGTGCTTGCAGAGCCGATTCAGACAGTGATGCGCCGGTACGGCATTGAAAAACCATATGAAAAACTCAAAGAGCTGACCCGTGGCAAGCGCGTGAATGCGCAGGCGATGCAGGTATTTATCGATGGTCTGGATCTGCCGGATGCAGAAAAGGCGCGCCTGAAAACCATGACGCCGGAAAATTATATCGGGGATGCTACCCGCTTAGTTGATGAGTTATAGTTGGTTAACTAACAACTAATTAAATTACACAAGAGGCAGAGAATATCTGCCTCTTTTTTTATGATTAATCGCATATCCCGCGTATTATTTGGCGTACATATTCCACTTCATTCAGGTAAACTGTTACAATTCACGTCAGTTTTCTATCGGAATATCTGTATTTGTAAGGGATTGTGTATGCGCGTACTTATTGTTGAAGATAACAACTTACTTCGTCATCACCTGATGGTTCAGATCCGTGAACTCGGGCATCAGGTGGACGCTGCGGAAGATTCAAAAGAAGCAGATTATTTCCTTCAGGAAAGTCAGCCGGATATCGCGGTGGTTGATCTCGGGTTGCCCGGTGAAGATGGCATGACCATGATCGCCCGCTGGCGTCAGCAGCAGGTTAAAATCCCGATAATGGTGCTTACCGCCCGCGAAAGCTGGCAGGAGAAAGTCGCTGCCCTCAATGCCGGTGCGGATGATTATGTGACAAAACCCTTTCAGCTTGAAGAAATCGTTGCCCGGATGCAGGCATTAATGCGCCGTAACAGCGGGCTTGCCTCACAGCAACTGGAATTGGGTATTTTTACTATTGATCTCTCCCGTAAAGAATTTCTGGTCGGTGATAATGCGGTCAAACTGACTGCGTTTGAATACACTATTATTGAAACACTGATGCGCGATAATGGTAAAGTGGTCAGTAAAGATTCCCTGATGCGCCAGCTCTACCCGGATGCCGAATTGCGTGAAAGCCACACCATTGATGTCCTGATGGGGCGGCTGCGTAAAAAAATCCTGGTCTTTACCGACGTGGATGCCATCGTCACTGTCCGTGGTCAGGGTTATCGTTTCGACGCCAAAGCATAAATTACGCCACTGAGGTAATTCGCATGACAATGCGAACCAAAAGTCCGTTCTCTCTGCGGACCCGGTTTTTACTGGCAACCTTCGCTGTGATCCTGGCGATGACCCTGTCTTACGGGGCGGTTGCCATTGTCGGTTATCTGGTCAGTTTTGATAAAACCACCTATACCATGCTGCGTAGCCAGAGCAATCTGTTCTACAGCCTGTCACAGTGGGAAGACGGAAAGCTCAATATCCGCTTTCCGCCGAACTTCACTCTCAATTCCCCCTCCGTTGTACTGATTTATGATAAAAATCAGAACCTGCTCTGGCGTCAGCATAAGATTGATGCACTTGAAAAAGCTATCCCGCCCAAATGGCTGACTAAAGAGGGTCTGTATGATCTGAATACCTCTCTTGAAGCCACCAAAGCGATTTTGGTTAATACCCCGCTGTTTTCCACAGCAGATATCCGCATCAATGATCTGGATGAAGATAATGACGGGCGCATGATCCATTCCGTCTCTGTCAGCCGTTACGGCGAAACCAATAATCTGCCGCCGCTGACCATCGTGGTCGTGGATACCATTCCGCAGGATTTACAGAAAACCTTCCAGGTATGGGAATGGTTCGGATATGTGGTTCTCGCTAACCTTTTTTTGCTCACCCCGCTTATCTGGCTGGCGGCACACTGGAGCCTGCGGCCTATTAATGCCCTCAGCGGACAGATAAGCGCACTGGAAAAAGGCGAGCGGGATGATTTGGATGAACAACCGCCCAGCGAACTGCGCGGATTGGTGCGCAACCTGAATCTGCTGCTGCACAACGAACGTGAGCGCTATACGCGCTATCAGCGGACATTGTCCGATCTGACGCACAGCCTGAAAACCCCGCTGGCGGTATTACAGAGCACGCTGCGCTCCCTGCGCAGCGGAAAAGACATGACAATTGATACCGCTGAACCGATTATGCTTGAGCAGATCGGGCGGATTTCACAGCAGGTCGGCTATTATCTGCATCGCGCAAATATCGGCGGTGACAACACGTTGCTGATGCGTGAAATTTCCTCCGTCCCTGCCCTGATTGACAGCCTGGCAAGTGCCTTATCCAAAGTTTATCAGCGCAAAGGTGTTGATATTACTGTCGATATTCCGCCTGATATCACCTGGCTGGGTCAGAAAAATGACTTTATGGAAGTGATGGGCAATATTATGGAGAATGCCTGCAAATATTGCCTTGAATTTGTGGAAGTGACCGCCCAATGGCATCATGATGCAGTGATCCTGATTGTCGATGATGATGGTTTGGGTGTGCCGGAAGATAAGCGGGAGCTGATTTTCCGCCGGGGACAGCGGGCAGATACCCTGCGTCCGGGTCAGGGACTGGGGCTTGCTATCGTAACAGATATTCTGGAGCAATATGACGGCGGTGCGGTCGTGACCGACAGTCCGCTGGGTGGTGCCCGTATTACCATCACATTCCGCCGTCAGGCTCATGATGAGAGTGACGACTGACACCGGTTTTTTGTTCTTTCTTTCACTATAGTTATGCAACATACTCCGTTATCTGGTTGTTTTTTTTCTCATTGAGGGCGTAACCATGGATTATGAACTGAATTTAGATTGGCAGTCCTTTATGGAAAGCCACTGGCAAAAACGCCCTTTACTGATAAAAGGCGGCTTTCGCAACTTCCGTGATACCATTTCTCCGGATGAACTGGCGGGACTTGCGATGGAAGATGATGTCAGCAGCCGCATGGTTACCCGCTTCGATGGAAAATGGGATGTGCGCCACGGCCCGTTTCAGGATTTTGACGACTTAGGCGAAAAAGACTGGTCAATCCTGGTGCAGGCAGTAAATCACTGGCATTTCCCGTCCGCCGCCTTAATGAAACCTTTCCGCTGCCTGTCTGACTGGCGTGCCGATGACCTGATGATCTCTTATTCTGTGCCGGGCGGCGGTGTGGGTCCTCATCTTGATCAGTATGATGTTTTTATTATTCAGGGACAAGGACGCCGCCACTGGCGTGTCGGGGAAAAAATCCCGATGAAACAACACTGTCCGCACCCTGATCTACTCCAGGTAGCTCCATTCGATGCCATTATTGATGATGAAATGGTACCGGGTGATATTCTTTATATTCCGCCGGGATTCCCGCATGAGGGCTATGCGATTGAGGAGTCACTGAACTACTCTGTCGGCTTCCGCGCCCCGAATGCCCGTGAATTATTCAGTGGTTTTGCCGATTATGTGATTGCGAACGATCTCGGCAGCTATCGCTACAGTGATCCGGATCTTTCTTTCCGCGACAATCCGGCGCTTATCCAGCAGGGTGAGTTAACCAAACTTCACCGCATGATGCAGGATTTGCTGGATCAACCCGCTGTTTTCCGTCAGTGGTTCGGGGAATACATCTCCCAGTCCCGCCATGAGCTGGATCTGGCACAACCGGAGCCGCCGTATACGCCGGAAGATATTCAGGCGCTGATGGCTCAGGGCGAATCCCTGTTCCGCCTTAACGGTCTGCGGGTTCTGCGCGTTGGCGACACTTGTTTTGTCAACGGCGAAGAGCTGAAAACACCACATATTGAAGCCGCAGATGTACTCTGTCAGTATGACGAAGTCACCGCAGATATGCTGGGCGATGCCTTACATGATCCGCAGTTTGTTATTTTACTGACTGCGCTGATTAATAGCGGCTACTGGTATTTTGATGACTAATCATTCACATGATTAACTGACCGTAAAACGCCACGATTTCGTGGCGTTTTTTATTACCAATAGCGGTAAAAAATGTTACAGATAGCGGATAGTATAATGAAGAACAGACTCTGCCATGCCGGGCTCGATTATATCCCGGGTCTGCACAAACGCAGCCTGTAACCGGATTTGTGCACTCTGCGCCGTCACCCGGTCAAACGATATCCACTCATTGAATTTCACCGGAGCACCCTGCCGGGTTACCCGGATACCAATACCTTTTGCGCTATTTTTAATCCGGTTAAGTTTCAGTGTACCGGGTACATTCCCTGCATCAAAATGCGCACCAGATAGCATAATATCTGCACCGTACACGTTACTGCACTGTAATCCGATAATCACATCCCTCACGCTTCTCTGTGCGACAGATCCTTTTCCGCTAAAATCTGTCCGCGATACACTGCCCAAATCAACCTCCCGGGTCGTTGCAATATCGATATCACACGCCCGCCTGCGGATCTTAACACCGGAAAAATTGACATAGGGTTCTCTTATCACAGAATACCATTCACCATCCTCCATCAGGGTCAGTTTTGCAATCTGTGCCGCCGGTATTTTACTCCCGGGGATAACACCTGTTTTGTGCAATGTCACCGCCACTCGCCCCCAGTAACGGAGCTCACCTTTTACACGGCGATCGCGGCAAATAATTTTATCTATATCAGTACCCTGGCTATCACGTCCGTCAATATAGAACGTGTCTGCCGGACAGCCCGGGTAGTTAATTTCACCACCCAGACTATAGCCAATCCCTTCTGACAGGTAAAAAACCGAATGCCCCTCCGCTGTTGTTCCGATTTTTTCACCGAATGCAGCGATACCAAATGATACCGCCGTTTCTTCTGTGAAAATACAGTGATAGCCCTGCGCCACTCCCGAATAAAAGGGGCCGGCTATCCGAGCCATTAACGGTAATTGCTCACTGATCTCAGCAAAATGTATATCCGGGGTCAGCATAATTTCAGGCTCGGGTGTGGTACAGGCGGCCTTTGCGTATACGGGGATGATGCTCAGCATCACACAAATAATACCTATTCTTCCGCCATATATAATATCTTTAATCATTCAATAATCCTCACTGACACAGTAACGTCATTGTGACAAGCCACTGGTTTTCAGGGGGTACCGCAATGTCCGATTCACACTGCTGTGCAGGACTATCTCCCCATTTCACCTGCAATAATCCGCTGTCAGGTAAACCGCTCAGATACACTTCCCCGTCATCACCGGCGATCCCGCTTACCGTACTGCCATCGGCTCTTTTTACCTGCACAGAAGCACCGAAAGGTACACTACCGGTTCTTGTTTTCAGGGCATAAATCACACGATGCCCTTTCTGAACATCAAACCGGACCGGGACTATCGCGCCCTTTGACGGAATAATTTGCTGAACCGGCTCTGCTATATCAACATTTTCCGGTAATGTTTCCGGATCAATACGAACCGTATTCTGATTATAATTATTCAGTTGCGGGATAATACTGAATCCGCGACTATCAGTGGATGCCGCGTTAGCATTCATCAAACTGATATTTCCAACACCATCCATATCCACCAGCGCGTTACTTTCCCCCAGCGGCCGCGACAACGTTAGCCCCTTGCGGTGAATGACGACGCCACCCTGAATTCCGCCATTCCAGATATTATGATTGCCATCGCTACTGAAACTACCTTGTAAATCAGCTGTATCATGACGCCAGCGAAGTTCGCCGCCACGACGGTGAGTGCCCGTTTGATGCTGATAGCCATGATGTAATGTATAGCTCAGGCGGTAATCATCACCTGCGGTACCACTTACCGACGTTTGTGTACCGGAACCAGCAGCCTGATGATAATAATAAAAATGGCTGCGCAGGCGCTGTCCGCCAAATTCCAGCGGAACCGAAAATGAGATCGATATGCGGTTATCCGCGCGCTGATAAGCACCACTCTTGCGATACTGGTAATTCACACCGTAACCGACATAGCGAAAATTACCGTAATAACCCGTATCCCATACCCGGTCTGATGCGCGGTAATACTCGCGCTTGCGGGGCTGATAGGGTATCCGCTCACTGTAACGGTAACCAAGAGAAAGACTTCCCCATCCGGCAAGGAACTGCTGAAACTGACCGGACCATTGCCGCCCGGCGGATACCGCGCACAATTCTGAACCATTGCTGTCAGATACCCTGACGGTTTCACCTGCCCGCAGATACAGAGACGATCCCGTCTGCCAAATTGCTTTCTGATAGTTAATACGGTAGCGCTGATAACGAGCCCCTGCCTGCTGATACGTCAGCCAGTCCAGTGAAATTCCGCCCGCTGCTCCCATATTTATGCCCGCGCCCATTGCTCCGCTTACCGCGCGGCGGGCGGCATATCCGCCACCGTACAGTGTCAGAAACGAATTAATACCGTATGCCACGGTTCCCTGCATAAAATACGTATCCGATCCATCTTTGCGCCGGGTGTGTTTTCCGGCATCCAGCGTGTATTTTATCCTGCCTTCACGCAGCATCACAGGTACATAAGCGCCGGGCTGAAAATAGTGCTGAACAGTACCATCAGATTCCTCAATCAGCACTTCAAGATCAGCGCCCTGAAGACCGTCATACAGATTGTTTATCTCAAATTCTCCGCCGGGTAGCGACACCTGACGCAGTACCATATCCTGTTGTTTTATCGTCAGTTGTGCACTGTGCGCAGTTATTCCTCTGATGACAGGCGCATAGCCTTGTCTGTCCTGCGGGTGCATGGCTTCCCGGCTGACAAGGCGAATCCCGGTATAAGCCCTGCTGTCAAATACCGGATCGCTGCTGTACAGTTCACCAAGCTGCAACTCTCCCTTCAGCGGTGCAATAGCGCGATATCCCCAGGTCCGTTGTGACTGCCATGACTGTTTCTCCTTTGTTTTATCCAGGTAGTCCTGATGTCTGAAGCGCCAGGCGCCATGGTTAAAACCACTGCGCAACGACAAAGATTGCCGGGTATCACGATAGTGTCGATCCCGCGTATGAAGTATCCGGTAATCATAATCAAGTAAAAATGCGGTTATACCGTGATCCCACAACGCAGCATCACTGGTCCGCTGAGCCGCTGTCATAAAAAAACGCTGCGGGATAATAATATCCAGTGATTGCTGCGCAGCATCGAATGTGACCTTTAGCGCACTTACCCACTGAGTGATATCATCAATCGGAGCTGAATCATCCGCACGCTCAAATTCAGGTGCGGCATCGGTACGCAATCCCCACATCAACCACTGCTTGCGGGAAACATGCGGTAGTAATTGTTTTTTCACCGGATGATAGCGAAACTCAATCCACAGCCCGGGTTGTGCCTGCCGGTTGACTGATACAGAAACAAAATAGCGTCCTTCCGTCTGAAACTGCCGCTCACTTAACTGCTGAAACTGTGAAATATCGATAAGCGGATCCGTACTGCCGATCCCCAAAGCCGCCGGATTGAAATAGGGTTTACTGACTGCGCTGACAGAATATAGGCAGGACGTAATCATTAATGTAAGACAGCATTTTTTAAAATACATATATTCGCAGTTATTTTTTTATTTACTGAAAATCACCGGCCTGCTGACGATTCCGCCCAGATCACCAATGTAGTTAATAACGATACTATCTTTATCATGAATAATATTAGTTGAAATAATTAGTGTTTCAAAAGGCGGGATCATATCGGATACTGAATATTCCTTTTCATTTATTTCAATACTTTTCACTGTTATATAGTAAGGTGTTTGATTAATTACTTTTATTTCCCTGCCGACTATTTCATATCTTATATGACTGAAATCAGGCTCTGTTAATCCTGTCGGTCGATAAAATAATTTAAACTTAGAGTTAATAATAACCTGTAGTTTATTCTCAGTATCAACCTCCGTAGCAGGAATACCACGAACATTCAGCCAGAACAAGGTTTCTCTGTCAGTCTTGAAATCCGATTTTCTCAGTGAAATACGTAGCAGGCTTTTTCTATTTCCATCAAGCTGAAATATAACGGGTGTGATAATAAACCCTTTTGTTTTATTTATGCCATCCTCATCCTCAACCCGGGACTGAATTAAATAAGGGCGCTTATCATCTGTGTTTTCAACCGGAACGGTGATCATTTGTTTATTCTGAGGATAAATAAACCGGGTTCCGCCAACGACAATTCCGGCATAGGTCTGGCTGCATATCATCCATAACGTAATAACATAAATAATATTTTTTATCATAAAAATCATCTGATATAGCAAGGGGCAAATACCCCCTTGCTGTTGATTAATTATAGGTAACTGTATAATTGACCGTCGCGTTTGCTTTCCCCGGCGTTGCCAGACCGGTTGACTGGTAGTTAGCAGCATAATCCAGGGAATAATCACGGGAATCATGACGTAACGGAATATTGCGGCTACCACCTGCCGGTGTAACGGCTTCGCCATCTTTTGTTTTAATTGCTATGCCAATCTTACCCGCACTTTGATCATCAGCATCCAGTGCAAAAATAGCATTATTTCCTGCATGTGGCGAACCCGCCATTTGGATGGTTAATGCATTCATAGACAGGGAACAATTTTTTATATCAATAGTAAACTCAACAGGTGCTGTGCTGCTGCCATTTTCCTTTAAAACAGCAACGGAATGCGTACCCAATTCGACTTCCTGATCTTTTTGCGTAATATCACAACTTGAGTCCGTGATATTTCCTTTAAAATGAAAATCACCACTGATAACATCCGGTCCTTCGGCCTCCGGAATTATATCATTAACAGCAAATGCATTAGCTGAGAATAAAAATAAAGCTGAAATAATAAACTTACCTTTTAAATCAAACATCAACATTACACCTTATATATTTGGATACGTTATTAATACAAACCGAAGCAATGTACTTTCTGATAGGTTACATTCCGAACAGATTAACAGGCGGCACAATATACCAGTAAAAAATAAACATTTTTAAAACAAAAAAACAATAGTGAGTAATAAAATAAATTACGCTATCAGAAATAATTATAATATTATTAATTTAGAATTAATTTAATAAAAAAACCACCTGATAGCAGGTGGTTTTTTTATTAACGTATTAAATCAAAAATATAATTGATTTATTTATTTTTCATATCCAGAGCGGTTAGTTCTGCAATCCGCATAATAACCGAGACCGCCTGCTCCATACCTTCCAATGAAATAAACTCATGTTTACTGTGGAAATTATAGCCACCGGTAAACAGGTTCGGGCAAGGTAAGCCACGGTAAGAGAGCTGTGCGCCATCAGTACCGCCGCGGATAGGTTTGATATCCGGCTCAATATCACAGTCAATCATTGCCTGCTTGGCAAGCTCAATGACGTGCGGGTGTTTCACCACATGGTCACGCATATTGTAATAGCTGTCGTCAATGGTCAGCTCAATATAGCAGTCCGGATGCAGTCCGTTGCCGATTTTTTCAGCAATGACAATCATGTTATTTTTGCGTTTTTCAAAGTTATTACGATCAAAATCCCGGATGATATAATTCATCTCAGCGCGTTCAACCGTGCCTTTGATACTTTGCAGATGGTAAAACCCTTCATAACCCTCAGTATGCTCAGGGGTTTCTTCCGGCGGTAATTCATTATGAATACGGGTTGCCAGTGAGAGCGCATTGACCATCACCCCTTTCGCACTACCGGGATGAACATTATTCCCCTCAATACGGATAGAGACCGCCGCCGCATTAAAGTTTTCATATTCCAGCTCACCAACACCACCGCCATCCACGGTATATGCCCACTGAGCACCGAATTTTTTCAGATCCACATATTGAGCACCACGCCCGATTTCTTCATCCGGCGTGAAACCAATGCGGATATCACCGTGCGGAATATCACTGTTTTTCAGGCGGACCATTGCGGTGATGATTTCCGCAATACCTGCTTTATCATCTGCGCCGAGCAGGGTTTTACCATCCGTCATGATCAGGGTTTTACCCAGCATGGTGTGCAGAACCGGAAACATCACCGGTGACAGTACTTCATCACCGATACCGAGTGCGATATCACCGCCACGGTAGTTTTCCAGAACCTGAGGATTCACATTGCGCCCGGAGAAATCCGGTGATGTATCAAGGTGGGATATAAAACCGATAACCGGCACCTGCCAGTCAATATTTGATGGTAATGAGGCCATCACACAGCCTTTATCATCCAGTGAGACATCTGATAGTCCCAGCATTTTCAGTTCTTTTTCCAGAGCACGCGCCAACCTGAATTGACCGTCACTGCTTGGTGTCAATTTGCCTGAAGGCTTAGACTGGGTGTCAAACGAGACATACCCGAAAAAGCGCTCTAATAACTTATCCATGAGTTCCCCCGATAACTTTGTTTTCTTATTATCAGGGAAACATAGATTGAGTTATTGAGACAAATCAGATTTAGTGTCGTTAATCCGTGTAATCAGACTGCGGACATACTCATCCACCACCCGGCTTGCCTCTCCGTAATGACATTCTTCAAATTCACTCTGCACCCGGCTCGGCTCCAGGTTCAGCTCCACCGTGTGTGCGCCGCATAACCGGGCTTCATGAACAAAACCGGCTGCGGGATAAACATGCCCGGATGTGCCGACAGCAATAAAAATATCCGCGTCACTCAGCGCCTGATAAATGTCATCCATGCCAAACGGCATTTCACCAAACCAGACAATGTGAGGGCGCAGCGGTGACGGGAACTGGCAGCAGTGGCAACGCTCATCCACCGTGAGGTCACCGGTTCGTGACTGAACCTGTCCGGACATAGTGCAGCGGATTTTCAGCAATTCGCCGTGCATATGGATAACCCGCTCACTGCCTGCGCGTTCATGCAGATTATCAATATTTTGTGTCACCAACAGAAAGTTATCCCCCAGTTCCTGCTCCAGCGCAGCCAGCGCCAGATGTGCGGCATTTGGCGCAATAGCCGGGGACTGCAACTGCCGGCGGCGATCATTATAAAATTGCTGAACCAGACGCGGATCACGGGCATACCCTTCCGGAGTCGCCACATCTTCGATGTTGTGCTCTTCCCACAGCCCGTCTTCTGAGCGGAAAGTACGGATACCGGACTCTGCGGAAATCCCCGCACCGGTCAGTACCACCACTTTCGGTTTAAACCTGCCCATTTCTCCGGCTTTCCATTTATCACGATAGAAAAAGCGTAAGTGAAAACGCAGACGCAACATCCGCCGCTGTTTACGTAACTTTCTTAATCTGTGTGTTCTGCGCATAATCCGGCCTTTGTTCATCAATATCCCTGTTCAGGGTAATCCATTTGTTGTACGGATCCAACGTCATTACTTATTCTGCGGTATTCTGCGGTTTTACTGTCCGCTCAGAATACGGGCAGGCTCCAACCGGCAGGCACGTCGTGCCGGATACCAGCTCGCAATCAGACTCAGCACAATCGTTGTAAATACCACATATACAAGATCCGTCAGTTGCAGTTGTGACGGCAGAAAATCAATAAAATAGACATCCCCGGATAAGAGTTTATGTCCGGTCAGGTATTCCACACCACGGATAATCGGTGTCAGGTTCAGTGCCGCCAATGTACCGAGTATTGCGCCGCTGAGACAGCCGACCATCCCGGTCATCAGTCCGTACCAGAGAAAAATAGCGCGGATCAGACCGTCTTTTGCACCTAACGTGCGCAAAATGGCAATATCACTGCTTTTGTCTTTTACTGCAATAATCAGGGTGGAAACAATATTAAAGCACGCCACGCCGATAACGAGGATCATCGCCAGATACATAATACTGCGAACCATTTGTATATCGCTGTACATATAACCGTATTCATTGATCCAGCTTTTGTAATACACATGTTCGCGGCTGGCTTCAGCGGCCTGTAACACAATCGCATCCGCTTTAAATACATCATTTACCCGGATTTCAATACCCGTGACGCCGTCACCATAATCCAGATATTGCTGTGCATCCTGTAACGGGATCAGTGCCAGGCGGTGATCGAGCATGCCACTGAGACGAAAAATACCCGCAACCTGTAAACGGATACGTTTCGGCTGTAACAGGCGCTCGCTGCTGTCATTATTCGGGATCATGATAGTCAGCCATTCCCCCGGTTTGACACCGAGCGTCTTCGCCGCACCATCACCGAGGATTATCTGATTCTGACCTGCCCTGAAATCCGCCCAGGCATTATCTGCAACAAAATCCGCCAGCCCGCTGACTTTCGGCTGTGTCTGCGGATCAACCCCCATCAGCTGCATTGCCTGAAGTTTTGTGCCTTTTTCAGCAAGCCCGGTAAACTCAATATAGGGACTCGCCGCCACGACGCCCGGGGTCTTTTGTATACGCAATAAGCTTTGCGCCCAGTTGCTAAACGGCTGTTCAACAGTGGAAATCTGCCCCTGCGGCACAACAGACAGCACGCGGTTTTCCAGCTCGCGCTCAAACCCGTTCATCGCGCTCAATCCGATAATCAGTACCGCCACGCCCAGCGTTATTCCGAGGGTCGAAATAACCGAGATAAATGATACCATTCCCGCCCGTTTCCGCCCTTTACTGAAGCGCAGCGCAGTCAGTAATGACAGCGGTAATGCATTCATACCACCGTCTCCGGCTGCGGATTAAGTATCCCGTCACGCATCTCCATCTGCCGTCCCATTTTATGCGCCAGCGCCAGATCGTGTGTGACCACCAAAAACGCAGTTCCGAGGGTTTTATTCAGCCCGGAGAGCAGGTCAAAAATACTTTGCGCATTGCGCTGATCAAGATTACCCGTAGGTTCATCTGCCAGCACCAGAGACGGTTTGTTGACCAGCGCACGCGCGATAGCCACGCGCTGGCGCTCACCACCGGAAAGCTCAGACGGCCGGTGCAGCGCACGCTGCGCCACGCCGGTATTTTCCAGCATTTCATACGCCTGTTTCAGCGCCTTGTCTCTTGCCATACCGCTTATCAGCAGCGGCATTGCCACGTTTTCCTGTGCGGTAAAATCCGGCAGCAGATGATGAAACTGATAAATAAAGCCCATTTCTTCATTGCGCAGTGCCGCCAGCGCATTCTGACTCATTGATGAGAGTGACGTTCCGTTGAAAATCACCTCACCGGACGTCGGTGAATCCAGCCCGCCCAGCAAATGCAACAATGTACTTTTCCCGGAACCGGAACTGCCGACAATCGCCAGCATATCACCACGTTTCAGCTCAAAATCAACCTGTTTCAGGACATCTGTTTCTACCACACCCTCGTGGTAGGATTTGCATAACTGACGACATGCCAGTAATAACTCACTCATAACGTAAAGCCTCCGCGGGTTGTACCGCTGCCGCCCGCCACGCAGGCCAGAGTGTGGATAATAAAGAGATAAGCATTGCCGCCGCGCCAATAGTCACCACGCGCAACGGCTCAATTACCGTCGGCAACGCGATACCTTTCGGGATAAGCCCCATCAGCGGCATCAGAACATTCAGTTGCGAAGAGAGCAGAACTCCCAGAAGCATACCGATTACGGAACCGAGTATCCCCGCACCTGCGCCCTGAATGATAAAAATCAGCATTATTTTACCGCGCGTCATGCCCAGTGTTTTCAGGATCGCAACCTCGGTTTGTTTCTCCATAACCAGCAGCGCCAGTGATGTAACAATATTAAATGCCGCCACGGCGATAATCAGACCGAGCAACAGCCCCATCATATTTTTTTCCATGCGCACCGCCTGGAAAAATTCGCCTTTCTGAACGCGCCAGTCTGTCCAGGTCAGCCCGTCCGGTAAAGTCTGCTGACTGAGCGTGTCGACCATCAGTGGCTGTGACAAATACAGCCGCCAGCCGGTGATCTGCCCCGGCGCATAACGCATCAGGCGTGCGGCATCATCCTGATTCATCAGGATTTGATTTTTATCGGACTCGCTGCCCGAGGAAAAAATCCCCGCCACGGTAAATAACCGCTGGCTGGGAATGCGACCCATCGGCGTCAGTTGTGAGACATTCGGCACCAGAACACGGACAGTATCCCCGCGTTTCAGTCCCATTTTTACCGCCACGCCCTCGCCCAGCACCACATGGTACTGCCCTGCCGCCAGTTCAGACGCCCGGGTGTTGACCAGGTGTGCCATCAGTGGCTCCGTTCCCTGCGGATCAACCCCGGTTACCGTGGCTATTCCGACATTTCCCCTGCTTTGCAGCACGACATCGCCGGTGACAATCGGCGCAGTCTGTACCACATCGCGCAGCCCTGAGAGCTGAGAAACCGGATGCACCTGCGGGTCCAGCGCACCTGACGGGGTGGTTATCACCGCCTGCGGCATAAAATCAAGAATACTTTGTTGCAGTGAACGCTCGAACCCGTTCATCACTGATGTAACGGTGATCAGCGCCGCGACCCCTAATGTGATACCGATTGCGGAAAGCAGAGAGACAAAACGGGCGAAACGATCGCCGCCCCGTCCCCGCATATAACGCAGACCGATTAAAAATGAGACAGACTGAAACATGAAATCTGAACGCCCCTGTTGCCAAAGCGAAGTGTTCAGGGATAATAAAGGCTCCGATAGATGAATGGAACCACCCACGTCCGTTTACAGTGGTTTTTTTTCATTTATACCCTTATTCATTCAAACCGCAGGTTCGTTGGCTGCACTCAGCTAGCCGGGTCACATACTGATGTATGCTCCCCGGCAATCGGAGCTTGCCGCCTTCCTGCATCTTGAATGACGTTGGGTATATGGTCAGCGTGTTGCCGGTGAAAACGCCACAAATAAGGTAATACGGTGGGATTATATTATTCAGAATTATTATCTTTTACAGGGCAGGTATCTGTTGCCTGCCCGGAAAACCGAAGCCTGATGGAAAACTGAATGTCGCTGAAAACACGTTATGAACTTCCGCTCCGTGCCGCAGACACCCGCCAGCTCGGTGAAATGACCGGTGCTGCCTGCGCCGTTGAAAGTGCGGCAATTATTGACCGTCACACAGGGCCCGTTATCCTGATTACCCGCGATATGCAGAATGCACTGCGCCTGCGGGATGAAATCCGCCAGTTTACCGCGCTGCCGGCAGAAACCCTCGCCGACTGGGAAACGCTGCCTTATGACAGTTTTTCTCCGCACCAGGAAATTATCTCCAACCGGCTGTCGACGTTATACCGCCTGCCGACTCTGGAGAAAGGCGCACTTATTCTGCCGGTAAATACCCTGATGCAGAAAGTGTGTCCGCCTGAATTTCTCACCGCCCATGCGCTGGTGATGGCGAAAGGCGAAAAATTATCGCGGGACAAACTGCGCGATGAACTGGTTCAGGGTGGCTACCGCAGTGTAGAGCAGGTGCTGGAGCATGGTGAATTTGCTATCCGTGGCGCATTGCTGGATCTCTTTCCGATGGGCAGCGAGCTGCCGTTCCGGATTGATTTTTTTGATGATGAAATTGACAGCCTGCGCACATTTGATGTCGATACCCAGCGCACGCTGGATGAAGTCGATGCTATTAATCTGCTGCCCGCCCACGAATTTCCGACAGACAAAGAAGCCATTGAGCTGTTCCGCAGCCAGTGGCGGGAAACTTTTGAGGTGCGCCGCGACCCGGAGCATATCTATCAGCAGGTCAGCAAAAATACTCTGCCTGCCGGTATTGAATACTGGCAGCCGCTGTTTTTCAGCACGCCGCTGGTGTCTCTCTTTGATTATCTGCCGGGAAATGCCCTGCTGGTTACACAAGATCTGCAATCTCACGCCGAACGCTTCAGCCTGGATGTAAACCAGCGCTTTGAAAGCCGTGGCGTAGATCCGATGCGCCCGCTGCTGCCACCGGCACAGCTCTGGCTGACAACGGATGAACTGAACCGGCATCTGAAAGCATTCCCGCGCCTGCAACTCAATAATGAAAAATTACCGGCCAAAGCTGCGAATACCAATCTGGGCTATGCACCACTGCCGGATATTAAAGTCAATTCGCAGCTGAAATCCCCTCTTGACCCGCTGCGCCGCTTCCTGGAAACCTTTGAGGGCGCGGTTATTTTTTCCGTGGAAAGTGAAGGCCGCCGGGAAAGTGTTCAGGAACTGCTGGCACGGATCAAAATAAAACCGACAGAAATCCGTCACCTGCAGGATGCCGCAGCTCCCGGTGTTTATGTGATGGTCGGTGCGGCGGAGCATGGCTTTATTGATAATGTCCTGCAACGCGCCCTGATTTGTGAAAGTGACATGCTCGGCGAGCGGGTGGTACGCCGCCGTCAGGATCAGCGCCGTACCATCAATACCGATACCCTGATCCGCAACCTGGCGGAACTGCGTCCCGGTCAGCCGGTGGTGCATCTGGAGCACGGTGTCGGGCGCTATCAGGGCTTAACCACCCTCGAAGCGGGCGGCATCAAAGCGGAATATCTTATCCTTACCTATGCCGGTGAAGACAAACTGTATGTCCCGGTTTCGTCTCTGCATCTTATCAGCCGTTACGCGGGCGGTGCTGATGACAGTGCGCCGCTGCATAAACTCGGCGGGGAAGCCTGGAGCAAAGCCCGCCAGAAAGCCGCAGAAAAAGTACGGGATGTCGCAGCACAGTTGCTGGACATTTATGCTCAACGCGCTATCAAACCCGGTTTTGCCTTTAAGCATGACCGCGAACAATACATCGAATTTTGCCAGGCATTTCCGTTTGAAACCACAGTCGATCAGGAACAGGCGATTAATGCTGTATTGAGTGATATGTGCCAGCCGGTGGCAATGGACAGACTGGTGTGCGGCGATGTCGGCTTCGGTAAAACAGAAGTTGCCATGCGCGCCGCGTTTCTGGCGGTCAATAACCATAAACAGGTCGCCGTTCTGGTGCCGACCACCCTGCTGGCACAACAGCATTATGATAACTTCCGTGACCGCTTTGCCAACTGGCCGGTACGGATTGAAGTGCTCTCCCGGTTCCGCAGCGCCAAAGAGCAGCAACAGGTACTGGAAGCCACACAGGAAGGTAAAGTCGATATTATTATCGGCACTCATAAACTGTTGCAAAGTGATGTGCACTGGCACGACCTCGGATTGCTGGTGGTTGATGAAGAGCACCGCTTTGGTGTCCGCCATAAAGAGCGCATCAAAGCCATGCGTGCCGATGTTGATATTCTGACACTGACCGCCACGCCTATCCCGCGCACGCTGAATATGGCCATGAGCGGTATGCGCGACCTTTCGATTATCGCTACCCCGCCGGCGCGGCGTCTGGCAGTAAAAACCTTTGTCCGCCAGTATGATGAACTGGTTGTGCGTGAAGCTATCCTGCGTGAAGTGCTGCGCGGCGGGCAGGTTTATTATCTCTACAATGATGTGGAGAATATCGAAAAAACCCGTGACCGCCTTGCAGAACTGGTACCGGAAGCCCGCATTGCGGTAGGCCACGGGCAGATGCGTGAGCGCGAGCTGGAACGCGTAATGACCGATTTCCACCACCAGCGTTTTAATGTGCTGGTATGCACCACGATTATTGAAACCGGTATCGATATTCCCAGCGCAAATACCATTATCATTGAACGCGCGGATCATTTCGGGCTGGCGCAATTGCACCAGTTACGCGGCCGGGTCGGGCGCTCACATCACCAGGCCTACGCTTACCTGCTGACGCCACACCCGAAATCAATGACAACGGATGCCCATAAACGCCTTGAAGCTATCGCATCGCTGGAAGATCTCGGCGCCGGGTTTGCGCTCGCCACACATGATCTGGAGATCCGCGGTGCCGGGGAATTACTGGGTGATGACCAGAGCGGGCAGATGGCCAGCATCGGCTTCACACTGTATATGGAGCTGCTGGAAAGCGCAGTTGAATCACTGAAAAACGGGCGCGAGCCGTCACTGGAAGATCTCACCCAAAACCAGACAGATGTTGAACTGCGGATGCCCGCCCTCCTGCCGGATGATTACCTGCCGGATGTGAATATGCGCCTCTCCTTCTATAAGCGAATTGCCAGCGCCCTCAGTGATACCGAGCTGACAGAGCTTAAAATTGAGCTGATTGACCGCTTCGGATTACTGCCGGATGCTGCCCGCAACTTACTGGCGGCGGCACAGTTACGTTTACTGGCACAACAACTGGGTATTAAACGGATTGAGGCTCAGGAGAAAGGTGGCTTTATTGAGTTCAGTGAGAAAAACTATGTTGATCCCGGCTACCTTATCGGATTACTGCAAAATAATCCGAAACAGTACCGGCTGGATGGCCCGGCAAAACTGAAATTTATCTGTGACCTGAGCTCACGCCCAAAACGCATTGAGTTTATCACTGAGTTACTAACTGCCTTTTCTGCTCATACTGCATAAATTTTCTTATAGTAAAATACAGAAAACACCCCTAATACACGCCGGCTTTCCTGCCGGCGTTTTTATAAATGAATAAAAAGTCATTTATTAAGAATAATAATTTGTAAATTAATCATAACATCGGTTAGTATTTGCCTGCACATAATTAAAAAAACAGGGTAAATACTATGGATCGTCGTTTGTTTCTCAAATCAACCGGGATTGTTCTCGGCGGTTTAAGTGCCGCCTCGCTGGTTAGTCACAGCTATGCCACCACAGATGCGGTAAACACGGCAGTGCCTGCGGCTCCGCTCAGTGAAAAAAATCCGCTACTGCTGAACTTTAATGAAAATTCACTGGGTATGTCAGCAAATGCCCGCCGCGCAATTGTTGAGTCACTGCCGACTGCATTCCGTTATCCGGATGCAGCCCGCGAAGCGCTGGTTGAGCAAATTGCTGCACACTACTCTCTGACGCCGGAGCACATCAGTTTAGGAAATGGTTCATCAGAAACCATTCAGGCTGCCGTGCAGATGCTGGTCGCGAATGCACAGAAAAAACAGCAGCAGGTACAATTAATTGTACCTGACCCGACGTTTAATTATGCTGAGCTGTATGCACAACCGCTGGGTGTCAATATTGTTAAAGTTCCGCTGAAAGCCGATCTCTCTTTTGATCTGACCGCGATGCAGGCAATTGCTGATAATTTTGCCGGGCACTCAATCATTTATATCTGTAACCCGAATAACCCGACAGCCATGATAACCCCGGCGTCGGCCTTAGCGGCATGGATCAAAAACGCGCCTTTACAGCAAAATTTTATTATTGATGAAGCCTATGCTGAGTTTGTTTCCGACCCGGAATTTAAAAGTGCGGTAGAATGGGTTTCTGCCGGAAAACCTAATATCATCGTAACCCGGACATTTTCAAAAATATTTGCGCTGGCGGGATTGCGTATCGGATACGGTATTGCCGTACCGGAAGTAACAGAACAGATTAATAACTTCAATTCTATCGATAATACAAATATAGCAGGTACCGTTGCCGCGTTGGCATCAATTAACGACACGTCGTTTATTGACTATAGCCGTAAATCAACAGACGTTTCACGGGAAATTGTTATAGCTGCACTGACTGAATTAAATCTGGCTTACGCGCCTTCACAGGCTAATTTTATCTTTCATCAGGTGAACGGTGATGTAAAAACCTATCAGCAGCGAATGAAAGAGAATCATATTATGGTAGGACGTGAATTCCCGCCTGTGATTGGCAGAAGCCGCCTGACATTAGGTACGCCGGAAGAAATGTTACAGTTTGTTTCTGTATTAAAGCAATTTCGCCTGAAAGGCTGGATTTAATTATAATCTAAATTAAATTAAAAGTGACTTATACCCTTATTCATTCAAACCGCAGGTTTGTTGGCTGCTCTCAGATATCCGGGTCACATAGTTTATCTATGGTTCCCGGATATCTTCCCTTACCGCCTGCCTGCAACTTTAATGACGTTGGGTAAATACCGGTTTATGATATAAACCGGTATTTTCTTTTTTGTTTATTATTCAGTTTATTTCCTGTCGATCAATCCGGGCAAAATGATCAGGCGCCCGGTGTTATCAACCGGCATCGCATCCCCGGGGTTATAATTAATCCTGACTTTACCGACCGTATTATTAATCTTATACACCACGTCGTACCCGACTATCCTGTGCTCATAGGTAAAGGCCTCTGTACAGGAGCGATAAGCCGCGCCGCCGTACAGACGCGGGGGTTTAAGCAGCACTTCATACAGCAGATACGGCGTGCAGGTTTCCGACGTCGGATGAATAATATCCAGATGTTCAGGCTTAAACGGCCCCGGCATCGGTACCAGGTCGCAATATTCATGGCGCACGGGTACCGTCGCCATAATCGCCTCAGAGGACAAGACCTCGGCAATAGCAGGGCGTTTATTTTTAACGGTAGCGGAGAAAATAATCACAACAAAAATGACAATAAGAAGGAATAATCCTCTTACTGTAATCCACGTTACTGATTTTTGTTTATGTTTATTCATTGTCAACGTATATAAATATCTAGCCGTGGTTATTAGGATAATTCCTATATATCAACAGGTCATTCTTCAGCTTTTCAACTATAGTGTTATATTCTCATAGCCCTGCTAAATAAAAGTTAAATAATAATGAAATGATAAAATTTATTGTCTTATTTATTAATTCAATTTAACTCACGGCGCACTGACAATGATCAACAATGATTAATAAATAGTAGTATCTTCTCTATTTTGTCAAATACCACAAGAATTATCTGTTAGTTATTGTGCTAAATAATATCTTCATGCTCAACGGTAAATGTATATTTACCGGTATGCCCTGTAAAAAGGCAAAACTGAATACCCCTTTTTTTAACATGCCTTTAATTATTCTATTTTTCGCCTGTCTGCTGCCTTTCTTATCTGCCGGTCAATTAAATCAGGGTGTGTGATTATTTCAGCGATACACGGTCCGGAAAGGTAAAAATAACGCCCGCAGGCGTTATTTTTCACATAATTAACATTAATGTAATTTAAGTCTCGGACGGATAATCCGGTTTATTCCCCCGACCAGCATCATCAGCCCGGTTTTAATATAGCCGTGTAATGCTATCTGATGCATACGATACAGTGAAATATACATAATGCGGGCAATGCGCCCCTCAATCATCATATTTCCCCGCATCAGGTTCCCCATCAAACTGCCGACAGTACTGAAGCGGGAAAGCGATATCAGCGAGCCGTGATCTTTAAACACATAATCCTTCAGCGGCTTATTATTGAGTACCGCGAGGATATTGTGATAGCAACGGGTCGCCATCTGATGGGCAGACTGAGCGCGCGGTGGCACAAAACCACCCTCTTTTTTCGGACAGGATGAGCAGTCACCGATAGCAAAAATAGCATCATCATGTGTTGTCTGTAATGTCGGCTTCACAACTAACTGATTGATGCGGTTAGTTTCCAGTCCGCCGATATCTTTCAGGAAATCAGGTGCTTTAATACCGGCAGCCCAGACCATCAGACTTGCGGTAATGTGCTCACCCTCTTTGGTATTCAGCCCTGATTCATCCGCACTGGTAACCATCGTCTGCGTCATCACACGGACACCCAGCTTGCTCAGTTCCTGATGCGCGGCACCGGCGATTTTCGGCGGCAGTGCAGGCAGAATACGTTCACCGGCTTCCACCAGCGTCACATTCAGTGCATCGGTATTCAGACCTTTAAACCCGTAGCTGTGCAATTGCTCAACGGCATTGTACAGCTCTGCCGATAACTCAACGCCCGTTGCCCCGCCACCGACAATGGCGATATTCACTTTATCGCCCTCGCCGTGGCTGGCTGAATACTTCAGAAACAGATTCAGCATCTCATTATGGAAGCGTTTCGCTTGTGTCGGGCTGTCCAGGAAAATACAGTTATCCCTTATACCCGGCGTGCCAAAGTCGTTTGAGGTGCTTCCCAGCGCCATAACGAGGATGTCATAGTCCAGGTCGCGCTCAGGCACAAGCAGTTCACCGTTGTTATCACGGATTTCGGCCAGGGTTACCTTTTTATTGTCACGATCAAGGCCTGTCATTGCACCCAGCTGGAAATTAAAATAATGGTTACGGGCATGCGCCAGATAGCTCAGTGCATCCACACCATCGTCCAGAGAGCCGGTCGCGACCTCATGCAGAAGAGGCTTCCATAAATGGCTGCTGTTGCGATCGACTAAGGTGATTTCCGCTTTTTTCTTCTTACCGAGTTTACGGCCGAGCTGTGTTGCCAGTTCCAGGCCGCCCGCGCCACCGCCGATAATCACAATTTTCGTATTAGGTGTAGTCATAACATCCTCTGAAAAATAATCTAACGTTACCTTACGGCTTTCCAAAAAAACCGTAAGATAACATCAGATAAAACTGAATCGTGTCACATCATGGTATAGCACAACCGGTAATTTGGTCATACCAAAATTGATCGTTATCAAATTTTGGGTAATCCGGTGACAAAATGCAAACATTATTTTAAAAACAGCAAGACTATTTTACTTTTGGTTTACCTTTCTGAAAATCGTCAATCAACAGATTAACTATCCCTTGCCGGAAAGATAAACGGGGAGACCAAAAAAGCCTGTAATCTTGCTGATTCAGAAAAAGAACATATTGATGTAACGCAATCATCGTAATGATACGTAAGCCGGAGAGAGGAAACAGTGCAGAAATGAGACGCGGATCGTGTCAGTTAAAGTGCCGGAAATAAAACGATGCGGTCAACGTATCCGCATCGTTTTATGTTGCCGGTTATCAGCCGGCAACGGATCAATTCTTTTTAAACGCCGTTTTAAAGGCTTTTATCTCTTGCAGGTGATGAGAGAGATCCTTGAATTTATGGCTCTGTGTCTCATCCCAGATGACATTATAGAATGGTGAGAGCGTATCAGACGTCCGTTGGTTATCCAGCGCCTCATCATTGCGGGATAAAATCACCAGGCAGTTCTGCTTGTTCAGGTCACGGAAATCTGAAATACACTTCGTCATGATGTCGAGGTACTCTTCCGGTCTGTCGATTTTGCCTTCCATATTTTCATACGGAAACAGATTCGGGTTAATCATCACCTGACGGATACCGCACAAATAACCAACTCGCTCAGCCCAGAAACCTCCCAGTCCCACGCCGGTTATAATGGCGGGACCATTGCTCTGTTTCACGGCTTTATCCACTTCTGTCAGCAGATATTTCATGTCATAACGCGGATGAAGCGTGCTGTAACTGATAAAACGGACATCCGGATCAGCAAATTGCAGCTGCATCACTTTCTCATGATTGCCCGGGCTGGTTGAATCAAATCCATGAAGGTAAATAATCATGCTTGCTCCTGCCATTGTTCATGTAATGCGGATAAGGTTTTGTTTGCCTGCTGCCAGCGATCGCTGCGCTGTAATTCAGTTAAATCATAACCTTTCCCGCGATGATACAACTTATCAATACGTTGTGCCGTGATAACCGGCAAATTATCAAGGATTGATACCGCGCCATTGCGGTTATTACACACCAGGATCATGTCACAGCCCGCATCCAGCGACGCCTGTCCGCGCTCTGCATAACTGCCCATAATCGCCGCCCCTTCCATGGACAAGTCATCTGAGAAAATAACACCATCAAAACCGAGTTGCTGACGCAGGACAGATTTAAGCCAGTACGGCGAGCCGCTGGCCGGGCGGTCATCAATCTGTGTATAAATAACATGCGCGGGCATAACCGCATCCAACAGACCGCGCTGAATAAACTCACGAAAAATCGCCATATCTTTGCCACGGATAAGTACCGGATCTCTGTCATCACGTGGTGTTTCTTTGTGCGAGTCCGCACTGACCGCGCCGTGTCCCGGAAAATGCTTACCGGTACTCGACATTCCTGCATTGCGCATACCGCGTACAAAGCGCTCTGCCATTTGTGCGGCAATTTCACCGTCTTCATGGAACGCCCGCGTACCGATAGCCGCACTGCCGTGCCCCAAATCAAGCACCGGTGCAAAGCTGATATCAATATCCATAGCGATCATTTCTGCTGCCATCAGCCAGCCGGCATCTTCTGCCAGTGCCGCGCCGGTCAGCAGATCATTAAACTGCGCAAAAGATTGTGCCGCAGGCAGATGCGTAAACCCGTCTTTAAAGCGCTGAACACGCCCGCCCTCCTGATCAACTGCAATGACCAGGCGATTGTCACGGGTTGCTTCGCGGATTTGCCGGGTCAGCTCACGCAGTTGCGCGGTATCGTGAAAATTGCGGGCGAACAGAATCAGTCCGCCGACAGAGGGGTGTCGCAGGATCTCACGCTCTTCGCTGTCCAGCTCATACCCTTCAACATCTAACATTACAGGTCCCATGACGATAATACCCCTTTGTATTTATCTGATCCCGAGCGCTGTCATCAGTGGCGCTGAGTGTTGCAGAAACTGCGGATCGCCGGTGTGTGCCCAGCGACCCTCAAACCACATTAACATCATATAATCTGTCCGGCGCTGCCAGCGGCGGGTTTGCAGCAGCACACGCTGCGGACAGTGATAACCTGAATAATAACGCAGAAAAGTGTTAATTAACGTCAATGACCAGTTGTTTGCACGAAAAAGTGTCGCGAGGGACAGACCGATATCCGTATCGGCGGCATACTCCCAGTCAATCAGACTGAGCTTGTTGTCGGAGATAATGAGATTGCCCGGATGGATATCCATGTGCGCAGGCGCAAGTTTCAGCGGATGTGGCTCCGGTAAGTGCATAAATTCGCGGTGAACCGCCCGCCAGCGCGGTGTGAGACGGCGTTTATCCATCTGCTGATAATGGTGCTGCACCTGTGCTTTCAGCGCCAGCCGGTAACCCGTTAACGGCTCTGCATGCAGACGACTGATAAGTGTTGCCAGTTGCGGTATAAAATCAGCGGACACCATACGGTCCGGCGCAAGTGTGTCGCCACCGACCCTGTGCAATAACAACCAGCCATGACTGTAGCCCGCCACATGCGGGACAAATCCGCTGTAACGCAGACGGGAAAGAATACACGCTTCTTTCCGGCGGCTGACGCCCGGACCCGCACTGTGTGCGACCGGCGCGCGCCCGATAAGACGAATACCGGCTTGTTCAATACTGACACTTCCCTGCGTCAGCCCGGTCAGCGGGCGGATAACCCAACCCGCTGCGGGCAGCGCAGGAAAATGATCACGCAGGCACTGCAATAATCCGCAGTTACTGCTCAAGCACCGCGTCCTTACCGGACCAGATAATTTCGCCGCTGACGACAGACATCAGCTGCATTTCCATCTGGCGGGCTTCCCTCGTGCCGGTGACCACGCTGTATAATACATATTGCGCATTCAGATAACGGGCAAGGCCGATAGCTTTACTGCGCAGTGTCAGCGTATCGTTATCATCCATCCCGAGAACAGACATCGCGCTGGTGACGGCACCGGCAGGGATAACCGTCAGTACGCCGGTTTTATTAATACTGTTCATCAGTGCGCCGGTCGCCACATTGGTTTGCAGACTGCTGTTGGTTTTATTACCGATTTTATTGACCAGCAGTGTGCCGCCCTGTGTCAGACCGTCACTTTTCACCATCTGATTAACCAATGGTGTAATACTTTGTTCCCACTCGATTTTTTTCATTTTCGGCGGAACCGGCACAGTATCTGTCGGCGGCGGTGGTGGTGGCGTGGTGTCAACCGGTGGCGGAGTTACCGTATCAACCGGTGCCGGCGGTGTCACCGGCGCAAGAGACGGACACCCGGCAAGCAGCCAGACGGAGGCAATCACACACAAAAGACGCTTCATCACAATTCTCCTGTTTTGCCGGTTATTTCGCTAACATCGGACCCAGGTGCTGACCACCGACCAGGTGCATGTGAATATGATACACTTCCTGCCCGCCGTGGCGGTTACAGTTCATAATCAGGCGGTAGCCGTCATCCGCAATACCTTCCTGCTGTGCAATTTTTGCCGCCACTGTGATCATGTGCCCAAGAACCTGTTCATCCGCTGCCGTAACATCATTCACAGTAGGAATAAGATGGTTGGGAATAATCAGAATATGCGTCGGTGCCTGCGGAGAAATATCACGGAATGCCGTGACGCTGTCATCCTGATAAACAATGTCAGACGGAATTTCATGACGGATAATTTTACTGAAAATGGTTTCTTCGGACATAATCTGCTCCTGTGATAATTGGGCATATAATTCTGCCGCATCAGTATCCGGGTTTAGCGGACAGATACCTGAAACAAACGACAGAAGTTGTCAGTGGTGATTTCAGCAAGCGCTTCAACGCTCACCCCTTTTAATACAGCCATATATTCCGCCACATCGCGTACATAGGCAGGCTGGTTCTCTTTGCCCCGGAACGGAACAGGTGCCAGATAAGGCGAATCTGTTTCCACCAGAATGCGATCCAGCGGGACAATGCGCGCCGCTTCCCGGATTTGTTCTGCATTACGGAAGGTCAGAATACCGGAAAATGAGATGTAAAAACCCTCATCCAGCAGTGCTGTCGCGGTCTCTTTGTCTTCGGTAAAACAGTGTAACACGCCGCCACAATCACCAGCCTGTTCTTCGCGGATAATCGCGAGAGTGTCCTCACGCGCGTCACGGGTATGCACTATCACTGGTTTGTTCAGTTCACGTCCGACGCGGATATGCTCACGGAATACATCGCGCTGCAATGCCGCATTTTCTTTCTGATAGTAATAATCAAGCCCGGTTTCGCCCAGTGCGAGTACACGCGGATCTGCTGCCAGTTCACGCAGCAGGGTGAAATCATACGGCTCATCCAGATTCAGCGGGTGAATACCACAGGAGAACGCGACATTATCGCGCTCACCAATCAGCTCACGCATTTTTGTGTAGCCGGGCAGAGTGGTTGCCACAGCGAGGGCATAATGCACATCACGCAGTGCTGCTTTTTGCAGTACATCATCCACATTTTCATGCAGTTTTTCGTAATCCAGACAATCAAGGTGGCAATGGGAATCGACTAAAAACATAATAAACTCATTGGGTTGATAAAGGTGACGCAGAAAACAGCGTTTCCTGATGTAATAATTGTTCCACCAGCAGCAACTCATGGTTGATGCCGGTAACAGTCAGCAGACGGTGGCGGCAGGTCAGCCAGCTGTCAGCCGCTGCCAGTAAATGCGCACTACTGTAACGCCCCGCCAACAAAGCGATAAGTGTGGATTGATCCTGATTAAGACAGGCGGGAGCCATATTTTGCTGATACTTGACCGCATCCATCAGCAATGTAACCAGCCAGTTGATACGTTTCTCCGGCTCCTGATGGTTAACAGCAGACAGCAGTGATAAAAAATCACCACTGTTTACCGCCTGTAAAAGCTGAGCAAACAGTGTCTGCCGGGCTGCCCAGTCAGGTGTCGTCAGTAAGTCCCGCGCGGCTGCCGGGGCATTGTGACAAAGGTTCAGCGCCGTTTGCCTGTCTGTGGCATCCGACTGCGGCAGTTCCCGTTGCAGCCATTGCAGCCCTGATGCGACCGGCGGCGTTGCCAGATGATACGCAAAACAGCGGCTGCGCAGTGTCGGCAGTAACAGATCATGGCGCGGGCTTTGTAATACAAACCAGGTATTGTCCGTCGGTTCTTCGAGGGTTTTCAGCAGCGCATTGGCAGCCGCTTCTGTCAGCAGCTCCGCCTGCGGAATATGTACCAGTTTTGCGCCGCTCAGTTGTGAACGGTCATACAATTTTTCAGTGATTGTGCGTACCGCATCAACCCCCAGCGAGCTTTTGCCTTTTTCCGGCTGCAACAGATAAAAATCGGGATGTGTGCCCGCCAGCATCAGTTTGCAACTGTGGCATTCCCCGCAGCTTTTGATACCTTCCGGACGCTGACACATACGCAGACGTGTCAGTGCATACGCCAGTTCATCAGTCCCGGTACCCGCAATGCCGTACAGCAACAGCGCATGGTGCCCCTGCCCGGAGAGCCATGCCGTCGCCAGTTGACGGTAAACAGGATTGAGCCACGGATACCAGTTCATTACACCTCTTTTTGCTTCTGCTGTGAGAGCCAGTGCTGTAATGCGCTACGGATAGATTGATGCACGTTATCCATTGATTGCGATGCATCAATCGTCACAATACGCGGATCAGCTGCTGCCAATTCCAGATAACGCGCCCTGGTACGCCGGAAGAAGTCCAGAGACTCCTGCTCGATTCTGTCCAGCTCACCCCGGCTGCGCGCACGCGCCAGACCAATTTCCGGCGGCAGGTCGAGATACAGGGTGAAATCCGGATAAAAATCCCCCAGCACAGTGTCACGCAGTGATGCCATCAGTTTACGGTCAATACCGCGTCCGCCGCCCTGATAGGCCTGAGATGAGAGATCATGACGATCGCCGATAACCCACTGCCCGCGCGCCAGCGCCGGTTTAATGACATTATCAGTCAGTTGAATACGCGCGGCGTATAACATCAGTACTTCCGCTTTGTCCGTAACGGTTTCTCCGTCAATACCCTCTTTAATCAGCGTACGCAGTTTTTCTGCCAGCGGCGTACCGCCCGGTTCGCGGGTATACACCAGGTCCGTAATGCCCTGCTCATGCAAGGTATCCACAATCGCCTGGCGCGCAGTGGTTTTTCCTGCGCCTTCAAGCCCTTCAATTACAATAAATTTGCCCGTCATTGTTTTTTTAGTCCGCTGCGGTAATCAGCAACTGCGCGGTTGTGATCCCGTAATTTTGAAGTAAATACGTGCCCGCCTTTGCCGTCTGCAACAAAGAAGAGGTAATCAGTGGTATCCGGTTTTGCCGCTGCATCCAGTGATGCACTGCCCGGCATGGCAATCGGTGTCGGCGGCATACCATCTATCTGATAGGTGTTATAAGGGGTAACGCGCGTGAGGTCGCTGCGGTAAATCGTTCCCTGATAACGCTCGCCCATACCGTAAATAACCGTCGGATCTGTTTGCAGGCGCATTTTCAGGCGCAGACGGTTCATAAAGACAGACGCCACTTTTTTGCGCTCGCCATCCACCCCTGTCTCTTTTTCAATCAATGAGGCCATGATCAGCATTTCATAAGGCGTAGCGTAGGGTAAATCAGTATTTCGGGTTTTCCAGGCAACAGCCAGCCGGGTGTCCATCTGCTGATGCGCCCGTTTCAGAATGTCCGCATCTTCCGTACCGGCGGTATAGAGGTAGGTATCCGGATAAAAACGCCCTTCCGGATTGCTGCCCGCCGGTAATCCCAGCATATCAGTCAGTTTATCAGCCGGAAGATCCGCCAGGGTTTGTTTAAGATACGGCGCGTCCGCCAGGATTTTCTGCCAGTCTGACAGCTTGCTGCCCTCGACAAAACGGATACTGAACTGGGCTTCTTTACCGCTGACAAACAAACGCAGCATGTCGCGGACGGTCATGTCCGGCGTCAGGCGGTAAGTCCCTGCTTTAATTTTTGCCAGCTCCGGCTCCAGTTGCAGCAACCAGCCGTAATTCGGAGACTCCGGAATAATTGCGTTTTCCGCCAGTTTTTTCTCCAGTGCAACACGTCCGGTTCCGGGAGAAACGGTAAAAATAGTTTCTTCTTTAACTATGATTTTTTGTTCTGAGAAAGCTTCAGTCTGATGATAAAAATAGTACGCCACACCGCCCGCAATTGCGACCAGTGTTAAAAGAGTGACAAGAATAATCCGTGTTTTTTTCATCAGTAATATACTCTGTGTGATCAGGCTGATGCCGCCG
The DNA here is from genome assembly GCF_965118875.1 of Morganella psychrotolerans. GTDB lineage: Bacteria > Pseudomonadota > Gammaproteobacteria > Enterobacterales > Enterobacteriaceae > Morganella > Morganella psychrotolerans_C. The sequence goes on along the minus strand of NZ_CBCPJD010000006.1, from coordinate 344,201 downwards.
TACAATGGGGCTGAAGATATATAAATAATGAACGGGATGTGTAATACCGGTGATTATCACCATCAAAGCGGATATCGTTAACCGGCATAACCGGCATTAATGCATTACACATAATTACTTCGTCGGCACCTGTCAGTACCTGCGGATAACGCGCCGTTTCATAACAACGGTAAGGACTGTCTTTCAGCACCTCTAAAATGTGCGCCCGCATAATCCCCGCCACACCGGCGTTTGCCAGTGACGGTGTAAAAACGTCATCACCACAACGCCAGAACAGATTGGCACTACACCCTTCCGTCAGAATGCCCGACACATCCGTGACAATGGCTTCGTCAGCCTGCTGCTGCGCCACATACTGACGGATAAGCACCTGTTCCAGCCGGTTGAGATGTTTAAAACCGGCAAGATAAGGATTGATGCCAAGCGATACAGGGCTTTTCACCACAGACAGCCCGGTTTCCCGCAGGGTCGGATAATTGTCCGGATACGCCGTGAGGATAAGGATCACAACCGGGGGTGTTTCCGCCCGTAAATAGCCGCGCCCCTGCTCTCCGGCACTGATAATTACTTTGAGTACCGCATCCGCGCAACCTTGAGCCGCCTGCATGACCCATGAGGTCAGAAGCGTATCATCCACATCCGCCAGACCCAGCCTTGCCGTACTCTCGTGCAGACGTTGCAGATGGCGGGCCAGCAACACAGGTTTGCCGTCCGCAATACGCATGGTGGTAAAACAGCCGTCACCGAACTGCACACTGCGATCAGCAATAGCGATAGTGTCGCACGGTACACCATTGACCAGGTATTTTGTCTGTTGTGTCATAGCCAACTTATTGTTTTACCGCTTATTATATAACCGGAACTTTGCATCCGAACAGAACTGTATCATATACCCTTATTCATTCAAACTGCAGGTTCGTTGGCTGTACCCAGATAGCCGCCTGCCTGCATCCTGAATGACGTTGGGTATAGTACAATGGTGGTTTTTGTGCAAAATACCGCTGATATAGTTCAGGCTCTGTGTGACAGGCAAAAAAAAACGCCAACCGGCGCTTTTTTCTGACGGAATATCTTACATCTTACGGAAAATCAGGGAACCGTTGGTGCCGCCGAAACCGAAAGAATTACAGAGTACATATTCCATACCTTCCACTTTGCGGGCTTTACCAGGCACAAAGTCGAGTTTGCAGACTGCATCATCCTGATTATCCAGGTTGATGGTCGGCGGAACAATCTGGTCACGCAGGGACAGAATCGTAAAAATCGACTCAACCGCACCTGCCGCACCCAGTAAATGCCCGGTCATGGATTTGGTGGAGCTGACCAGAACAGATGTTCCTTTGCCAAATACCGCTTCAACGGCACGGGCTTCCGCCACATCACCCGCAGAGGTTGATGTGCCGTGTGCATTAATATAGCCAATCTGGTCTGCGGACAATTTCGCATCCTGCAACGCGTTAGCCATCGCCAGCGCAGCACCTTCACCGTTTTCCGGTGGTGATGTCATGTGATAAGCATCGCTGCTCATCCCGAAACCAACCAGTTCCGCATAAATTTTCGCACCGCGCTTTTTCGCGTGTTCATACTCTTCCAGCACCAGCATTCCGGCACCATCACCCAGTACGAATCCGTCGCGATCTTTGTCCCACGGACGGCTTGCCGTCTGCGGATTGTCATTATTGGTGGACAATGCACGGGCAGCACCAAATCCTGCAACACCTAATGGTGTGCTGGCTTTTTCAGTTCCGCCTGCGACCATCACATCTGCATCACCGTACGCGATAATCCGCGCCGCATGACCGATATTATGAACACCGGACGTACAGGCTGTGGCAATCGAGATACTCGGGCCACGCAGACCATAGATAATGCTCAGATGTCCTGCGACCATATTAATAATCGTCGACGGCACAAAAAACGGGCTGACTTTGCGCGGTCCGCCATGACTAAGAGAATTGCAGTTTTCTTCAATCAGTCCGAGACCACCAATACCAGAACCAATCGCAGCACCGATACGCGTTGCATTGGCTTCTGTTACTTCAATTCCGGAGTCGGTCATTGCCTGAATACCGGCAGCAACACCATATTGAATAAAGAGATCCATTTTCCGTGCATCTTTGCGCGAAATATTGAATTCTTCGTGATTGAAGTCTTTCACCATACCGGCGAACTTTGTCGCATGGTTTGTGGTGTCAAAATGTTCAATCAGGCTGATACCACTCTGTCCGGCACATACAGCATCCCATGATGATTCAACTGTATTACCGACAGGAGATAACATGCCCAGTCCGGTCACGACTACACGACGCTCAGACACGCTGATCCTCCAGGGAGGGAAAATAAAAGGAATAAATAACATAGGCGGTCGGGTGACCGCCTGGATATGAGGTTTGCTTATTTAACTTCGTTATTAGTAACGTAGTCAATAGCAGCCTGTACAGTTGTGATTTTTTCTGCTTCTTCGTCTGGGATTTCGATGTCGAACTCTTCTTCCAGAGCCATCACCAGCTCAACTGTGTCGAGAGAATCAGCGCCTAAGTCATCAACGAATGAAGCTTCGTTTTTTACTTCTTCCTCTTTAACACCCAGTTGTTCAACGGTGATTTTCTTAACACGTTCTTCGATAGCGCTCATACTATTAAATTTCCTATCAAAACTCGCTATATGCGATGGTTTTCGTAGTTTATAAAATACAGGAAAAGATGCAACCCAATCCCGGCTGGTCTGACCAAATAATTACTTATTTTTGTGTATTTCCACACAAAATAAGCAAATGGTCAGCTCAAACATTAAATCATGTACATGCCACCATTGACATGCAATGTCTCGCCTGTAATGTAAGCCGCTTCATCAGAAGCTAAGAAGGCTACAGCACTGGCAATCTCGTTAGCATCACCTAAACGGTTCGCAGGAACCTGAGATAAAATGCCTGCGCGCTGGTCTTCTGTCAATGCACGGGTCATATCAGTTTCGATAAAACCTGGTGCAACAACATTGACGGTGATACCGCGCGACGCGATTTCACGGGCGAGTGATTTGCTAAAACCAATCAGCCCGGCTTTCGCCGCCGCATAGTTAGCCTGTCCCGCGTTCCCCATCGTTCCGACAACAGAACCGATGGTGATAATACGACCATAACGTTTTTTCATCATGGCACGCATAACCGCTTTGGACAGACGGAAGATTGATGAAAGATTAGTGTCCAGGATATCCTGCCACTCATCCTCTTTCATACGCATCAGCAGGTTGTCACGCGTGATACCTGCATTATTAACCAAAATATCGATTTCGCCAAATTCCGCACGAATTTTTTCTAATACCTGGTCAATGGATGCGCTGTCCGTCACGTTCAGGGCAAAACCTTTACCCTTTGCGCCTAAGTATTCACTGATAGCAGCCGCACCGCTTTCGCTGGTTGCTGTACCAATGACTGTTGCACCGAGTGCAACTAATTTTTCCGCGATTGCACGGCCTATTCCGCGGCTTGCACCGGTAACAAGGGCAATTTTTCCTTCAAAGCTCATCTCAGCCTCAGCGATTTTCAAGAGCTGTCGTTAATGATGCCATATCATTGACAGCGGATGATGTTAATGTTTTCACAATACGCTTGGTCAGTCCTGTCAGAACTTTACCCGGGCCTGCTTCCAGCAGATCTTCAACATCCTGTGCGGACATAAACTCAACAGTTTCTGTCCAGCGGACCGGATTGAAAAGCTGACGGACTAATGCATCACGAATTGCGTCGGCGGATGTCTCTATCTTAACATCAACATTGTTCACAACCGAAAAGTTTGGTGAATTAAATGTGATATTTTTTAGCGCAACGGCTAATTTTTCAGCAGCGGGCTGCATTAATGCACAATGTGACGGTACACTGACCGATAATGGCAGCGCACGTTTTGCACCGGCTTCTTTACATAATGCAGCAGCACGTTCAACTGCGTCTTTTTCACCGGCGATAACAACCTGTCCCGGTGAGTTAAAGTTAACCGGGGAAACAACCTGCCCCTGAGCCGCTTCTTCACACGCGCTGGCAATGGCGTCATTATCCAGGCCGATGATCGCGTACATTGCGCCGACCCCGGCCGGGACCGCTTCCTGCATCAGGCGTCCGCGTAATTCGACCAGTTTGATGGCTTCTTTAAAATCAATCACCCCGGCACACACCAGCGCGGAATATTCACCTAAGCTGTGACCCGCCATCAGTGCCGGCATCGCGCCGTTATTTTCCTGCCAGACACGCCAGACAGCAACAGAGGCTGCTAACAGTGCAGGCTGCGTCTGCCAGGTTTTATTCAGTTCATCTTCAGGCCCGTTCTGCACGAGTGCCCATAAATCATAGCCCAGTTCAGCTGATGCTTCGGCAAATGTTGCCTGAACGACCGGAAAGTGTGCAGCCAGTTCAGCCAGCATACCCACAGACTGAGAGCCCTGACCGGGAAATACCATTGCGTATACAGACATGAATTATCTTCCTGAAAAATTAAAAACGAATTAGAGCAGAACCCCAGGCAAAACCGCCGCCGAAGGCCTCAATCAGAATCAGCTGACCGCGTTTAATGCGCCCGTCACGGACGGCTTCATCAAAGGCTGTCGGAACAGAGGCAGCGGATGTGTTTCCGTGACGATCAAGCGTCACAACCACTTTATCCATGCCCATGTTTAATTTTTTCGCGGTCGCCGTAATAATACGCAGATTTGCCTGATGCGGCACCAGCCAGTCTAATTCTGATTTATCAATATTATTAGCTGTCAGTGCTTCTTCCACTACATTCGCCAGTTCGCGAACCGCCACACGGAACACTTCGTTACCTGCCATTGTCAGGTACGCAGGTTTCTCACTATCTTTGCGATCTTTATTCGGTAATGTCAGCAAGTCGCCGTAACGGCCGTCAGCATGTAAATGGGTGGATAAAATGCCCGGCTCTTCTGAGGCTTCCACCACAAATGCACCTGCACCATCACCAAAAAGGATAACCGTTCCGCGATCCTGCGGGTCCAGTGTTTTTGCCAGCACATCTGAGCCAATCACCAGCGCTTTTTTCGCCATACCGGTTTTAATAAACTGATCAACTACGCTGATGGCGTAGCTGAAACCGGCGCAGGCCGCTGCCACATCAAATGAAATGCAGGTATCAATACCCAGCAGATGCTGAATTTCACAGGCCGCACTCGGGAAGCCATGTGTTGATGAAGTGGTGCCCACAACGATAAGATCAATATCATTTACCGGAATTCCGGCCATATCCAGTGCATTCAGCGCGGCCTGGTGACCCATTGTGACAACGGTTTCATCATCGCCGGCCAGACGGCGCTCGCGGATACCTGTACGGGAAACAATCCATTCATCAGATGTGTCGACCATTTTTTCCAGATCTGCATTAGAACGGATCTGCGCAGGAAGATAGCTCCCGGTTCCTAATATTTTTGTATACATAGTAGTTAATTACTCTTGGATGATGCCATAGCGAGACGTGCAGCTATCCGTTCAGGGACTTGCTTTTCAACCGTCTGTACCGCAAGTGCGATAGCTGCGTTGAATGCATTTATATTCGCGGCACCATGACTTTTAATCACAATACCACGTAATCCTAACAGAGAAGCACCGTTATACTGGTCGGGGTTCAGGTGACTGAAACGTTTATTCAGCCATTTGGTGACCACTTTCTTCACGACTTTCTTAACAATTTTATACAACCGGGATGAAGATTTGCCTTCATTCTGCGATTTAAACATAGAAAGGATCACACGTATAACCCCTTCCATTGTTTTGAGGGTAACATTACCCGCGAAGCCGTCACACACCAGAACATCCGTTTTACCGGTCAGCAGTTCATTGCCCTCTGCATAACCAATATAGTTGATTTCCGGCATTTCTTTTAAAACAGCGGCGGCTTCGCGGATAGTGTCCGGCCCTTTGGTCTCTTCTTCCCCGATATTGAGAAGCGCGACCCGCGGGTTTTTGATCCCCGCAATATCTTCAGCCATCACCGATCCCATCACAGCAAACTGTACCAGCATCGCACTGCTGCATTGCGGGTTTGCACCTAAATCCAGCAAAACGGTTTTCGTTTTCAGCTGATTCGGCACAACAGTCATCAGTGCGGGTCGCTCAATACCATCAATGGATTTGAGCATCAGTTTCGCCAGTCCCATCAGCGCACCGGTATTGCCGGCACTGACGCACGCCCCTGCCTCCCCGTCTTTCACCAGTTCAAGCGCAATACGCATTGATGTCCCTTTACTCTGGCGGATAGCCTGAGATGGTTTTGCATCATTTGCGACAGTCTGATAAGCAGGGATCACCCGCAGACGACTGAGTAGCTCAGCATCCTGGTGTGCAAGCAGAGGAGAGATAGAATCAGGGTGCCCGACCAATAGTAAGGTGAGCTGCGGATTAGATGCCAGTGCCTGCAACGAGGCAGGCACTGTGACGCGGGGGCCAATGTCCCCGCCCATGGCATCTAACGCAATGGTTAGATTAGTCAAGATATCAACGTGCCCGAAGGCAGCAGATTACTTGTTGATTACCTTGCGACCACGGTAGTAACCATCAGCGGTCACATGGTGACGAAGATGAGTTTCACCTGAGGTTTTGTCAACAGAAACCAGAGTTACTGACAGAGCGTCATGAGAGCGACGCATACCACGTTTAGAGCGAGTTGGTTTATTTTGTTGTACGGCCATTGACCTTACTCCTTAATTACTTTTCTTTAAGCTGGCTAATGCGGCAAAAGGATTCGGCTTTTCAACTTCCTCTGGAAGTTTACCAAAAACTTTCTCCGCGTCGGACACTTCACAGTGTTCAGATTCATGTACCGGAACCACGGGCAAAGACAGAATTAACTCATCTTCAATCATTGCCAGTAAATCTGTTTCACCAAAATCATTTACGTCAATTGGCTCATACTCTTCCGGTAATGCCTCAGCCTTTTCATCACTGGTGACAGGGCTGAAACAATACGTTGCGTGGACATGAAGCGGGAAGATGTTACCACAACGCTGGCACTCAAGTGAAACATCAACATCTGCTGTTCCCTTAATTACTGCCAGACGCTGAGGATCGATTTCAAACCGCAAATCAACATCAACATCGCTGTCCACACTGGCCACTGATTCCGCTAACCGCGTAACCTGCTCAGGTGTATAACACCCCTGGTAATCCAGTCGCTTCTGCGCGGTACGTTTTGCATCAATGGTCAGAGGTAATTTTATCTTTTGCATAAGGCGCGCATCTTATATTTGTAAGACGATTTAGTCAAAGAAAATATAGAAAGCAAAAAAGGCGATAATCTGCCCTTCCCGCTAAAAATACACTCAATAAGCGGCGCATAGTTTAGAATGAGTCCATTACTTTTACCACGTTTTTCCGGGATATTTATGACATCACTGGTTTTAGCCTCAACATCACCTTACCGCAAAGCCCTGCTGGAGAAGCTCGGCATCCCGTTTGTAACCGGCTCTCCGGACATTGATGAGACACCTGAACCCGGCGAACAGCCACAGGCACTGGTTATGCGCCTTGCCCGTGAAAAAGCCCGCGCGCTGGCGTCAGCACACCCCGACAGTTTAATTATCGGCTCCGACCAGGTGTGCGTACTGGACGGCGAAATAACCGGAAAACCGCATCATTATGACGCGGCCTTTGCACAATTGAGCAAAGCCTCCGGTCAGTGTATTACGTTTTACACCGGGCTTTGCCTGTATAACAGCGCCACCGGCCGCGATCACACATTATGTGAACCTTACTATGTTCATTTCCGTACACTGGATGATGATGAAATCCGGGCTTATCTGCTCGCAGAAACACCTTATCAGTGCGCAGGAAGCTTTAAATCAGAAGGATTAGGAATCGCCTTATTTAAAAAACTACAGGGAGATGACCCTAATACGCTGGTAGGATTACCCTTGATCCGCCTGACGCAATTATTAATACAGGCCGGATCTCACCCATTACGGATCTCCCGGTAAATCCTGTTTCCGGGGTATTCTCTGACTGTTAAGGATTTGACATGAAATGGAAAATGACCGCTGTAGCAACAGCAGCCCTGCTATTCAGTGCCGCCGGTTTTGCTGCATCGCCTTCACTGGCTGACAAAACAACATTTGTTGCTAACTGTTCGAAGGAGGCCATTGCCAATCTGAAAAACCCGGATAACCGCAGTAAAGTTCCGGAAGTATGCGAATGTGTGTACGACAAAGCGGAAGCAAAATTCGGCACCAAAGGACTGACTAAGCTTGATGACCAGATCCGCAAAGGACAGAAACTGTCAGAGCAGGATTCTCAGGTGATTGGTGAGATTGCACAGAGCTGCACAACCGACATCATTGGTGTCCCTGCGCAGTAGACTGTCAGAACCGGAGTTCCGGTTAATACAGCCGCGATAACGGACCGGGACAGGCAACAGCGAATATTTGCCCGCCCGTTATCACGATTCACCGGCAAACACTGCCGGCTGATTTTATTTTTCCTGCTTACCGCGCAGTATTGTCAGGCAATGGCGCAGCTTCGGATCGATTGGCGCCTGAAGGTGCATAGTCTCCCCGGTTGCCGGATGCGTGAACGCGAGTGCTGCTGCATGCAGAAACAGGCGGTTAAGCCCTGTACCTTTCAGTTGCTCATCAAACTGGCTGTCGCCGTAACGGTTATCAAAGGCAATCGGGTGTCCCGTGTGCAGCGTATGTACGCGAATCTGATGTGTCCGCCCCGTAACCGGGCTTGCTTTCACCAATGTCGCATGCTCAAAACGTTCTTCCACCTTAAAGCGGGTTTCTGATGGTTTTCCTTCTGCATTAACTTTCACCACACGTTCACCGCTTTGCAGAATATTTTTGAGCAACGGCGCCTGAACAGACTTAACCGACGACTGCCACTGTCCGCGCACCAGCGCCAGATAATCTTTCTGCATTTGTTTCAGACGCAATTGCTCATGGAGCGCGCGCAATGCGGAGCGCTTCTTCGCAATAAGCAGTATCCCGGAAGTATCGCGGTCAAGACGATGCACCAGTTCCAGGAACCGGGCATCAGGTCGCAGCGCACGCATGGCTTCAATCACACCGAAACTCAGACCACTGCCGCCGTGAACGGCGGTACCTGCCGGTTTGTTGATAACCAGGATATGGTCGTCTTCATAGATAACGCAATCTGCCAGTACCGCGACTTTATCCAGCTTTGCCGACACAGGTGCGACATTTGATTCTGCCACACGCACCGGCGGGATACGGACACTGTCACCTTCCGCCAGTTTATATTCCGGTTTTATCCGGCCCTTGTTCACCCGCACTTCGCCTTTGCGGATAATGCGGTAAATCATGCTTTTCGGCACCCCTTTCAGGCGGGCGAGCAGAAAATTATCAATACGTTGTCCGGCTTCATCATCGGTTACAACAACGAAATGAACGGCTAAATTATCAGTTTTCATGAAACGGGGGGCTATCCTCTGAACTGTTGCACCGTCACCCGGTATTACTCCGGTGAAACAGGCGGCAAATGTGCGTCAATGTTTTACACGGTTATTTTCCCATTTTTTTAAGGAAAAGACCAAAGATTAACGCCATTAACAAATTTCTGCACAATTTTGATTAAAACATGCAATGTCGCCTTGCTATCACCACGTCAGCAATGGAATAATGCATACGCCGATATTGGCAAAACAGAAATTTTATATTTGTCTGACCGATGAAAACGCTGCAATGGCATAAGACGTTATTTCCGGTCAGATAATCAGCGGGCTGCGGGTTGCAGCTTACCGGGCCGGTATCACGTATAGACGTGATTTTCTGCCGGCAAAGAGAATTTCAGAATAAGACTGAACCTCACCGACACAATTTGCACCTCTATACGATCGACAGCCGTGAGGCTGACGGTGCGGTAAAAGCCACGAGGTCATCGGTTCCGGTAGCAACAAGATTGCCCGCAGCGCACTAACTAAATGAAAAAATTGAGTAACTTATAATGAAAAGAATGTTAATCAACGCAACTCAGCAGGAAGAGTTGCGTGTTGCCCTCGTCGACGGGCAACGGCTGTATGATCTGGATATCGAAAGTCCCGGTCACGAACAAAAAAAAGCAAACATCTATAAAGGGAAAATCACCCGTATTGAACCGAGTTTAGAAGCTGCTTTTGTTGACTATGGCGCAGAGCGTCACGGTTTTCTTCCTATCAAAGAAATTGCCCGCGAGTATTTTCCCGCTAATTACCACGCATCCGGTCGTCCTAATATCAAAGATGTCCTGAGAGAAGGTCAGGAAGTCATTGTTCAGGTCGATAAAGAAGAGCGCGGTAATAAAGGTGCAGCACTCACCACCTTTATCAGCCTGGCCGGGAGCTATCTGGTTTTAATGCCGAATAACCCGCGTGCGGGGGGAATTTCCCGCCGCATCGAAGGTGATGATCGTACTGAGCTGAAAGAAGCGCTTTCCGCGCTGGATATTCCTGAAGGTATGGGGCTTATCGTCCGTACTGCCGGTGTGGGTAAATCCGCTGACTCCCTGAGATGGGATCTGGAATACCGCGTCAAGCACTGGGAGGCTATCAAAGCAGTATCCGAAAGCCGTCCGGCGCCTTTCCTTATCCATCAGGAAAGCAATGTTATCGTCCGTGCGTTCCGTGATTATCTGCGCCCGGACATCGGTGAAATCCTCATCGATAATCCTAAAGTTCTGGAACTGGCGCGCAAACACATCACGGCTATCGGTCGTGCTGATTTCGTCAGTAAAATTAAGCTGTACCAGGGCGAAGTACCTCTGTTCAGCCATTACCAGATTGAATCGCAGATTGAATCCGCTTTCCAGCGTGAAGTCCGCCTGCCGTCAGGCGGTGCTATTGTTATCGATACCACCGAAGCCCTGACCGCCATTGATATTAACTCCTCCCGCTCAACGCGCGGTGGTGATATCGAAGAAACTGCCTTTAACACCAACCTCGAAGCAGCGGATGAAATTGCCCGTCAGCTGCGTCTGCGTGACCTCGGCGGTCTGATTGTCATCGATTTTATCGATATGACCCCTGTCCGCAATCAGCGTGAAGTTGAAAACCGGATGCGCGAAGCCGTTCGTCAGGATCGCGCCCGTATTCAGATCGGCCGTATTTCCCGTTTCGGTTTACTGGAAATGTCCCGTCAGCGTCTCAGCCCGTCACTGGGTGAGTCAAGCCATCATGTGTGCCCGCGATGCAGCGGAACCGGAACAGTGCGTGATAATGAATCGCTGGCGCTCTCTATTCTGCGTCTGATTGAAGAAGAAGCACTGAAAGAAAATACCCATCAGGTTCATGCCATCGTGCCGGTTCCGGTTGCCTCTTATCTGCTGAATGAAAAACGTCAGGCAGTCAGTGCGATTGAAACCCGTCAGGCCGGTGTCAGTGTCATTATTGTACCGAACAACCACATGGAAACGCCGCACTTCAGTGTCGTCCGCGTCCGTAATGGCGAAGAAATCGGTACACTGAGCTATCGCTTACCGGAGAAATACGAAGCCGAAGCCGCAGCCGTTGAAGAAGAAGAGACACCTGAGCGCCGTGAGCCGGAACAACCGGCAATCAATGCGTTTGAAATTACCTCTGATGCGCCGGTGCCGACACAGTCAGCCCCTTCCCGTAAACAGGAAATTAAGCGCGATAATCGTCAGGAAGATAAAGCAATTGCATCTTCCGAAGGCGGGTTCTTCAGCCGTTTCTTCAAAAAACTGTTCGGATCTGAACCGGTTGCAGCCGTAGAAGCCCCTGCTCAGAAAGAGACAACACAAGGTAACGATAATAACCGCCGTGGTGGTAACGATCGTAACAAACAGCGTCGTAACCGCCGTGATCGTAATGGTGACCGTCCTGAACGCGGGGAGCGCACTGAACGTGCGGGTAGTCCGGAGCGTACAGAGCGCCCTGACCGTCCGGAACGCGCCGCAGGTGAATCCCGTAACAAGCGTGATCGCGATACGGTAAATGAGCCACGCAAACCGCGCAACCAGAACACGCCGGAAGAAGAACTGACACCGGAAGCACTGGCCGCCCGCGAAGCACAGCAGCAGTTACGCCGTGATCAGCGTGCAGAGCGTCAGCGCCGCCGTCAGGATGAGAAACGCACCCAACCGCAGGATGAAAAAGTACTTCTCGCCCAGCAGGAAGATCAGGATGCACTCAACAGTGACGGCAATACCGAAGATGATGATGCACCGACTCAGGTTCGTACGCGTCGTACACGCCGTCAGTTAACCTGCTCTGTCCGTATCATTGATAGTGTGACATCCGTTGCACCTGTCGCACCTGTTGTTGCTGTAACGCCGGCAGTTATCGATGCTGCACCTGCACCTGTTGTTGCACAGACGGTTGAAACTGAAGCCCCTGTCTCTGCGGATGCTGCCGGTGATGAAGCACACACTGATAATATGCTGCCGCGCCGCTCCCGTCGCTCTCCGCGCCATCTGCGTGTGAGTGGTCAGCGCCGCCGCCGTTACCGCGAAGACCGTCAGCTGACTCAGTCGCCGGTTCCGCTGGAAATGGCTGTGTTCTCCCCTGAGCTTGCATCCGGTAAAGTATGGATCCAATATCCGGTGGTAACACCTGCTGCAGAATTTGTCCCTGTCGAAGATATTCAGGTCGATACCACAGATGCGGTTAATACCACTGCACCTGTGACTGAAACCGCAATCATCGCACCGGTTGTGACTGATATTGTTGCGAATGTGGCAGGAACAACGGTTGTGGCAGAGCAGTTCACACTGACTGTTGCCTCAGAAGCTGTTGTTGCTGAGCAGGTTATTGCCGAACCAGTTATTGCTGAGCCTGTTATCACTGAGCCGGTGGTTACCGAGTCTGTCGCTGTTGCACCGGTGATTGCTGATGTGGCGCAAGTCGTGGTGACGATGGTGAAAGACACCGTTTCTGATGTAACTGAGCACACTGCGGTCGCAGAAACCCACGTTGTGCAGGCAATTGCTGCTGCACCTCAGGTAACTGAAACAGCCGCTGTTGAGGTTGCGGTGCAGGCTGGTCGTCATGCTTCTTCCGGGATGACAAAAGCTCCGGCTCCGGCTGCTGCCGGTGAAGCATTTACCATTGTGGAATATCAGCGTGAAGCGCGTGAAGATTATCAGGCGCATGGCGCCGGTGCTCATGCCGCGACAAATCACGCCTCTTCCGGCGCAACAAAAACAATGCTTTGATTTATTAATCAGACAGTTAAATGGCTCCCCCGGGAGCCATTTTTTTATCCTGATTTTCAGGCAAAAAAAAACCGCGAATATATCATTATTCACGGTTTCCACTATCAGGATTGAGCGATTACTTAATATCTTTAATATCGCCCATCGCTTTCAATTCTTTTGAGATTTCACGACGCTCTCTTGATAAATCAGCATTTTTAATAATGTACTCATCCACGCGATCTTCATAGTCACCCCGCATATTTGCGATGATGGCCTGAATATCGTCAATGGACATTCCCGGCTTAATGTATTCACTCAGGTTATCAAGCAGAAGCACACGTTTCTGGTTATCACGGATTTTCTTTTCGTTGTCAGTTATTTCACGCAGTATCTTATTTTTACGGCGAAACATACGAACGAACTCCAGGACATTGTGAAAGGAAGGCTTGGTTGTGTTGTCCATTATTCTACCCTTAGTCATATCTGAAATGTGATTTATTAAACAATACAGGTTAACCACGGCTGCCGACAAGTGATTCTGCCGATTTTATCCGGTTTTATTCAGTGTAGCGTATTTATCAGCGGAATTGTTTCAGCTGGTGCGATATCCGCAAAATATCCCCTTATTATACGCAATCACGTCTTGTTACCTGCCGGGCTTTAATGCACCATGAACATCTGTTGAAATTGGTAATTTCGCTCTGATTTGCTACCCTGTAGCCCATAATGAATCAGACAGCGGGTGTAAACAGTGTCTTCTGCACAATTTTTCTTCCACGACTATGAAACCTTCGGACAAGATCCCGCCGGTGACCGTCCGGCACAGTTTGCCGGTGTCCGCACTGACAGTGAATTTAATATTATCGCTGAGCCGGTGATTGCTTATTGCGCACCAGCTGATGATTACCTGCCGGATCCGGTTGCCGTCATGATAACCGGGATAACACCACAGGAAGCGCTGCAAAAGGGTGTGAGTGAAGCGCAGTTTGCCAAACTCATCCATGACACGTTCACACAACCCGATACCTGCATTCTGGGTTACAACAGTATTCGTTTTGATGATGAAGTCACCCGTAATATTTTTTACCGCAATTTTTACGATCCCTACGCTTACAGCTGGATGAACCATAATTCCCGCTGGGATCTGATTGATATCACCCGCGCCTGCTATGCCCTGCGTCCGGAAGGGACAAACTGGCCGGAGAATGATGAAGGTTTGCCAAGCTTTAAACTCGAACACCTGACCAAAGCAAACGGCATAGCCCATGAGAACGCGCACGACGCGATGGCAGATGTATATGCCACTATCGCTATGGCAAAACAGCTCAGAGGCGCACAGCCGCGCCTGTTTGATTATTTCCTGGCGCTGCGGGATAAACGCAAACTCTCTGCCCTGATTGATATTCCGGCAATGACCCCGCTGGTGCATGTATCCGGTATGTTTGGTGCAATCCGGTCAAATACCAGCCTGGTCGCACCGCTGGCATGGCATCCGGATAACCGCAACGCAGTGATTATGTGTGACCTCGCCGGTGACCTGACGCCGCTGCTGACACTGGATGCCGCTACACTGCGCGAACGCCTGTATACCCGGCGCGATGAACTGCCACCGGGTGAATCCCCGGTGCCGCTCAAACTTGTTCATATCAATAAGTGTCCGATCCTGGCACCGGAAAATACCCTTCGCCCGCAGGATGCACAGAGAATCGGGCTGGATAAAGACACCTGTGCCCGTAATGCGCAATTGCTTTTACAGCATCCGGAAATCCGGGAAAAAGTGGTTGCCGTATTTGCGGTCGCGCGGGAATACCCGGCAGGAAATGATGTGGATCGTATGATTTATCAGGGATTTTTCAGTGATGCTGATAAAGCCGCTATGACAATTATTCGCGAAACTGATCCGAAAAATCTTCCGGCGCTGGCACTGTCATATCAGGATGCGCGTCTGCCGGAACTGTTATTCCGTTACCGCGCCCGCAATTTTCCGGGAACGCTGGACGAAAGCGAGCAACAGCGCTGGCTGGCACATCGCCGTGAAGTGTTTAATCAGGAGAATTTGACCCGCTATTTTGCACGAATTGGGGAAATGATGCAGGAATATCAGCATGATGAACAGAAAAGTGAGCTGCTGAAAAAACTGGTGCAGTACGCACAGCACCTGGCTGAATAATAAATATACCCTTATTCATTCAAACTGCAGGTTCGTTGGCGGAACGAGGATAGCCGGGTCACATACTTGTGTATGCTCCCCATCTATCTTCCGCCTGCATCCCGAATGACGTTGGGTATAAACAATCCGGCGGTTCAATACTCAGTGTTTTTGCCCGGTATAAAATACCCGGCACAGAGATTCTTTATATTTAGGGCAAACTATCACCGTCCGTGTACGGCTTTCCTGATCCCGTCCGGTTTCTTTCAGCACCCCTTTCGTTATCAGTGAATCCGCACTGCTGTGTTTAATGCCGATGCTGACATTCTCCTCACGGGCATTCAGAATATAAACAATCAGCGCCCGCTCATCAGAACTGAGATTGTGAAGAACCACCGATTTATGGCATTTTACAGGAGCCGTTTTGCCAAACGCATTCTTGAGTCTCTTAAACATAATAACCAATAAACAAGAAGAAAAGCCGATTATAGTGAAATTATACCCACATTAACATTACCGATTTATACGCAGTAGTGACAAAAAATCCGGTCACATAACCGCAACCGGACAGATAGCGCCTGATAAACCCTGTTACGGCTTACTATCCCCGCAGCCGCACCCTTCATGCCCTTCACCCCAGTATTTTAGTTTGCTGGTTTTCCCAAGCCCCGGGTTCATGGTATTGGTCGGGTCCGTTGCTTTATAGAATGCTCTTAATTGTGGTTTGGCTTTATAGATATGACCAACATTGTGCTCTGCCGGGTATTCTGCGCCGCGTGCATTAAGAATTTTAAGCATCTCTTCTTTCAGCGCATGCGGATCAACCCCTTTCTTCACAATATAATCCTGATGAAAAACATGGCATAAAAAGTGTCCGTAATACAATTTATGCACCAGCTTATCTTCAATTTCCGGCGGCAGTTGTTCCAGCCATACGCGGTCATTGCGTCGCAATGCAATATCCAGCGCCAGAATATCTTCCACTTTCTGACTGTTCACCGCGTGATAGCGGATAGCCGCACCGGCTGCCACAAAGCGGTGCAAAAAGGCATCTGCGCCCTCTTTCGCATCACATTCAAAAAAAGCACCGTCTGCTGAATCAAAAAATCCGCTCAGCCACTGACGCGCTTCATCAATGCCATCCCCTGACATTTTCAGCATCAGATGGTGTTCGTATTTCTCATGATACTCTTCCATCCGCCGCGGCAGATGGTTCGGCCACAAGTGGCTCAGTATCTGCATTGCTCTGTCAATAAAGTGCTCAGGTAAGAACGGAATTTTATTACATACCGCATCCATCCGCCCTTTAATGGTAAACAGTTTCGGCATTTTATCTGTACCGAGTTTATCAATCATCAGGAAGCTGTCTTTACCGTACACTTTCGCGATGTCATAACATTCGCGGTGCATATATTCCCCGGCAACCGGCAGATGAGTGAAATCCGCAAGAATATGGCGGCGGATATCTTCCAGCACGTCCGGTGTATTAGTACCGATATAAAACACCTTGCTTTCGCCCTGTGACGGGAACGTATCAAGACGCACAGCAAACACCACCAGCTTCCCGGCACACCCGGAGGCTTCAAACAGGCGCCGCTCATCGGCATTAAAACGTGAAGGTGTATCTGCATCCACATCTCGGATGCGCTGCTGATAATCAGGATCAGATGCCGGTTTATCCGTGCTTTCAATATCATCATCGCCGTACTGCCGGTTTTCCAGGCAGTTTAATATCACCTCCGGTGATGACCCTAATTCAATACCAAGGTGATTAACTAATTCGGCTTTACCGTCTGCACTGACACGTCCGTACAATGCCAGCTCGGTATAAGCGGGTCCGCGCTGAACCAGCGAACCGCCTGAGTTATTGCAAATTCCGCCGACCACAGAAGCCCCGATACAGGAAGAACCAATCACGGAGTGCGGCTCACGCCCCAGCGGTTTCAGTACTTTTTCCAGGTGCCACAATGTGCTGCCCGGCAATGCGACGACCTGCTGCTGTTTTGACAGTACCTGAATTTTATCCAGACGCAGTGTACTGATAATAACAATATCGCGGTCATAATCTTCGCCGCTTGGTGTGGAGCCTTCTGTCAGACCGGTATTCGCGGCCTGCATAATCACAATTTTATCTGCCTCAACGATGGCCTTAAATACCTGCCACAGTTCATATAAAGATCCGGGGAAAACCACTGCCAGCGCACTGCCTTCACCGGAACGAAAGCCTTTACGGTAGCGCTCCGTTTTATGCGGCTCGGTCAGAATGTGCTTGTGACTCACAATATCCGTCATCACCTGAATGAGCTGTTTGTTGTCAGGCTCGCGGCTGTCGTTCATGGTTCTTCCCCTGTCAGATTAATTATTGTACGTTCAGTGATTATGCCTCTTATATCATTTGTAATACAAACGCTATTTTTAACAAATTTAACAGGTTTGCCACTATTTTATTGTCATCTGAACAAATTGATAAGCAGCGTCAGCATCATGATCCCGACCGTCAGGATTAGGATCTTACGGACAATTTCCCCGTTAGTGCGGATAGCATGCTGGCTGCCCAGATGGTTGCCGAGCAGACTCGCCGCGATCATCGGGATGCTGATAAGAAAGGCAATGTGGCCTGCCATAATAAAGGCAACTAATCCGCCGATATTAGAGGCTAAATTAAAGATTTTGGATGTCGCGGAGGATTTCAGTAAATCGAGGTTATTGATCAGAAAGAGGCAGATAATGAAAATACTGCCGGTGCCGGGTCCGAAAAAGCCATCATAAAACCCGACAATAAAACAGGTGAAAAAAACCAGCCAGACAGATTTTCTTACCGCACTGTCCTGCTGCCCGCGCCCGAGCCGGCCTTTAAAGAACGCCGCCAGTAACCCGAGTGGCAACATACAAATGATAATGTAGGTTATCGTTTCAGCGGGCAGGTAAATTATTGCTTTTGCACCGACCCATGCCCCGAGAAATGATGAAACAATCCCCGCCGGAATAATTTGCCAGTAAATCGATTTATTTTTAATAAAATTAGTAATAGCGGCAAGCGTACCAAAAGAACTGACCAGTTTTTCCTGACCCAGCGCCATATGCGGCGGCAGGCCGGTCAGCATAAATGCAGGAATTAAAATCAGCCCGGCACCGCCGGCAATTGAATCAATATAACCGGCAATAAATGACGCGATCACTAACAGCGCCAGCCCCGCATAAAAATAGTCCGCCATAAGACTGTGTTCAATGTACATCTGCATCCCTCTGTTTCTGTTTTTATTCTGTTATTTCAGCATGTTAATCTGTCATATTATACTCTGAATAATTCCGGATACAGCCAGCGAACCTGCAGTTTGAGTAAATAAGGGTATACATAAAAAAACGGCGCACAGAATCACACTGTGCGCCGTTTATACGCAAGGAACAGCTTAAAATTTACTGTTCGGGCATCTGCGGCATCGGACGACGGAAACGGCGGGTCAGCCATAACATATAGACAAGACCCAATGCGCCCCAGCTCAGCCCTAATTCCATCGATTTAGCATCGAGATTGAACCAGAGCACGGTTACTGTCGCAGCACCAATAACCGGCAGGATCAGATAATTAACATGATCAGCCAGCGTTTTATTGCGGCGCTCACGAACCCAGAACTGAGAAATCACAGACAGGTTCACAAAGGTGAATGCCACCAGCGCACCAAAGTTAATCAGCGCGGTCGCCGTGACCAGATCAAACCAGACTGCACTCAGCGCCAGCACGCCGACCAGCAGCACATTCAGTGCCGGTGTCCGCCATTGCGGGTGAACATAGCCGAAGAATTTCTCCGGGAACACGCCATCACGCCCCATTACATACATCAGACGCGATACCCCTGCCTGTGCTGCCATACCGGAAGCCAGTACCGTCACACAAGAGAAAACCAGAATGATGGACTGGAAGAATGCACCGGCAACCATATACATGATTTCAGGCTGTGATTCTTCCGGGTTGGTAAAGCGCGATACATCCGGGAAATAGAGTTGCAGGAAGTATGACACTGCGATAAAGATCAGACCGCCAATCAGCGCAGTCAGGAAAATCGCTTTCGGAATAACTTTACCGGCATTTGGTGTTTCTTCGGACAGGGAACTGATACCGTCAAATCCCAGGAAGGAGAAGCACAGTATCGTCGCCCCGCTTATCATCGGAATAAGCTCGGCATCTATGGAGGCAAACGGACGGAATGAGAGCAGTGAACCTGCACCTTCACCACCGGACACGCCACGGACAAGCAAGCCGACAAAGATGATCATGACCGCAACCTGAACCACAACAATCACGGTGTTGAGGTTTGCCACAACATTAATGCCGCGCAGATTGAATAATGTCATCAGGAAGACCAGTCCGCCGACAAAGACCCATGTCGGGCATTCCGGGAAAATAGCCTGAAGATAAATTTTTGCCAGCAGAATATTGATCATCGGCATGAACAGATAGTCCAGCAGAGATGACCAACCCACCATAAAGCCGATATGCGGACTCATGGATTTCTGGGCATAGGTATACGCAGAGCCTGCGGACGGGAACCGTTTGACCAGTTTGCCGTAACTCAGCGCAGTAAAAAGAATGGCTGTCAGTGCGATAGCATAAGACGTCGCGACATGACCGCTGGTAATTTCTGACACGATCCCGAAAGTATCAAAGATAGTCATCGGCTGCAGATAGGCAAGCCCCATCATGACAACCTGGACGAGAGTCAGTGTTTTTGCGAGTTGAACGCGGTTATTGGCACCAGTACGATTGCGGCCAATATTGAGGGCGATATTATCTGACATGAGCGAATCCCCCCGTAACACCGACAATCATACTGATACTACTATCAGATGGCGTGTTACCGGGAAGACTTCGCATCTGCCTGTAGGCAGTGAAGAAAGAAGGGGTTGGAAGTGCTGTACGGGAGCATTTGGCTCCGTAGTCGTCGTTGCAGCAGCAGCCGGCGCCGATAGGCACAGGTGCAAAAGTAGAAAAGTGCGCCATTTATCGCATCCTCAGATCCGGGGTTTACAACCCGGTAAAATTCGTAATAGTTATCCGGCCTTGCGGCCCCTTTTTGTCAATGACAGTTTTTTAGTGCAAAAAAAAAACCGATGCGGATAAATGCATCAGTTGTTTTTTTGGATGGCGCATTTTGCACCCCCCCGTCATAAATTTCAAGCCTTGATCGCCTTTATCAGGCAATTTTTTTATATAGCGTTTTATTCACAGAATTTCTGTGACGAAACTTTGAAAATTTATAGCAAAAACGTTAAAAAATCCGGTTGATATCGTATTTTTCAGTCATACTGACGCCATAAAAAAACACGGCTCCGCAAGGGAAACCGTGTTGTTGTACTCAGTAATAACTGACAACCCTACCCAACGTCATTCAGGATGCAGGAAGGCGGCTGGCTGAACGCCGCCAACTAACCTGCGGTTTGAATGAATAAGGGTATACATCAGAAATTATAATTCATACCAATATTATAACGACGGCCATCTAAAGTTGCGCCGTAATCATCCATATCAATGCGGCGATCCAGCACGTTATACACGCCCGCCACAAAATTCAGGTCTTTACTCATCTGATAGCTGCCGCCGATATCGACTGTTGCATAAGAACCGGTTCCCGACGCCATATTGGTGCGTGACAGGTAATCAGACGTTTTACCGCGGAAGTTAACCCGGCTCCAGCTTTTCACATCCTGCGTGGTATCCCAGTCAAGTGTCGCATTAGCCATATGTTTAGGGGTTTTGTTCAGCGCTTTACCTTTGAATTTACCGCTTTTTTGCTCGGAATCTGTGAAGGTATAGTTTGCTGATAATGACAGTGTGTCTGTCATTTCCCAGTTCATTATCGCTTCAACGCCGCGCATATTGGCTTTGTCGACATTGATACGGTCACTGACGAAAATGTAAGCATTGCCATCCGGATCTTTTTCGGTACACGTTTTATCCGTTCCTGTACCACAACGGCGGATTTCCGTGATCTTATCTTTAAAGTCAGTGTTAAAGACCGTCAGGCTCATATTGAGGTTATCCTGATTGTTCCACATCACACTGATTTCTTCAGTAACGGTTTTCTCCGGTTTCAGCTCCGGGTTACCAAAGATAACAGCATTCGAGTTACCGCCGCCGGTTGCCTGTCCCCAGGAGGCTGTCGCCTGGCGCAGATCCGGTGAACGGTAGCCCGTTGAGACGCCGCCTTTGACTGACCAGCTTTCATCAAGATGCCAGACGCCGTAAACACGCGGTGTCCAATGCGTGCCGAAGTTTTCATCCTCATCCATACGCAGGCCGCCGGTCAGCGTGAAATCATTGGTCAGCGCCCAGTCATCTTCCGCAAACAGCGCCCAACTGTAACGTTCCAGCTTATTACCCGTCAGCTTATTGCCCTTATCTTTCAGCTCTTCAAAACGATACTGACCGCCGAGGCTTATCATATGGTCACCCAGAGGCACTACTGTCTGATTACGCGCAATGGTGTCGTAATATTCCATATCACGACCGGGGTTTTTGGTTTCGTTGCGCTGAACATAGCTGTTCATACTGCCCCAGTCATACTGACCATCATGGGTCAGCGCGTATTGCATCATTTCATATTTACTGAAGCCGCTGGATTTTTTCTTCTTGCTTGATTCTGAGGCGCTCTTTTCCCAGCGTGAATCGCGGTGCTGGTTATCTTTTTTGAAATCGAAATCAATACTGTTCTGCTCATCCGGTGTCAGTGTCAGCGTACCGCCGCCGCTGGTCATTATCTGGCGGTTAAATCCGTTTGAAAAATTATCTTCACCACGATGGGAATACTGACCATTCACTTTCATGCTCAGCAGGTTATCGATCAGCGGACCAGCGGCGAAAACACTACCCTGCCCGGTATTACCACTGTTTTTGCTTTCTGTAATGGTCGCATCAGTCCGGATACTGGTGTGCCACTCACCCTGTGCTTTACGCGTGATAATATTGATAACCCCGCCCATGGCATCCGAGCCATACAGTGACGACATCGGGCCGCGTACCACTTCAATGCGTTCAATCGCAGTGAGCGGCGGCAACCATCCCTGTTCAATACCGGAGTTATCACTATTAGGACGTGTTTCGCGGCTGGCAACGCGCTTGCCATCAACGAGGATCATGGTGTATTTCGGATCCATCCCGCGAATACTGATGTCAGAAGAGCTCCCGCCACCGGTAACCACCACACCCGGCACATCTTTCAGCGCATCAGTGACATCACGGTAAGCTTTGCCTTCCAGCTCTTCACGTGACACCACGGAAATGGTGGCTGCGGCATCTTCTATTTTCTGCTGAAAGCCGGATGCGGTGGTCACCACAATCACATCCTCTTTAGCGGCTGCCTGTACTGCGGATACCTGTGCAGTGAGTGCTGCGATAACACCTAACGCCACTTTTCGTTTTGAAAAAATAACCATTATTTTTGATTCTCCAAGAAAGAAATATTTATTTATGGACAATCGACATTTGCTCTGAGGGCTTTATACCCTTATTCATTCAAACCGCAGGTTCGTTGGCCGCACTCAGCCAGCCGGGTCACATACTTATGTATGCTCTCCGGCTGTCTTCCCTTGCCGCCTTCCTGCATCTTGAATGACGTTGGGTATATATCCCTTTATTTTAATAATAATTACCCTGCCGTTTCCGACATTAATAATTATTTTATTACCTTTAATAAGGTTAATTATATTTATACAGAAAATAACACAACAATATCAGACCGACACAGTCTGAATAACACCTGAGATTATACTTTCCTGCGAAAATAACTTTCGCAGGAAAAAAGAAAAATTACATTACCATTCGGTTTATTATAACAGTGACGCCTCAGCCCTCGGCACCAGACCATCAATCACCACATGCGGAACAGCCTGTGTGCAGTGCTCTATACGCCCGCGCACACCATAAACCCTTGCCAGACTATCCGGGGTAATAACCGCTTCCGGTTCACCTTCCGCAATTAAATTGCCGTCTTTCAGCATTAATATATGATCACCATGACGCAATGCAATATTAATATCATGAACCACCACAACCGTTATAATATTCCGCCGTTGTGTTTCACGTTTAACTAAATCCATCACATGATATTGATAATTTAAATCCAGCGCACTCAATGGTTCATCCAGTAATAATAATGACGGCTTGCGGATTAAGGATTGTGCCAGCCCGACCAATTGTTTCTGCCCGCCGGATAATTGATCCAGATAATGCAGCGCCAGATGTTCAATACCTAATTGTGACAGCAAAGACATGACATCATTTTCACTGTCACTG
This sequence comes from Morganella psychrotolerans, assembly GCF_965118875.1. Classification (GTDB taxonomy): domain Bacteria; phylum Pseudomonadota; class Gammaproteobacteria; order Enterobacterales; family Enterobacteriaceae; genus Morganella; species Morganella psychrotolerans_C. Next base: position 320,621 of record NZ_CBCPJD010000006.1, on the reverse strand, counting down.
TCTGATACCCCGCCGGATGCGCGCTGTGCCACAATCACGGACTCCAGCACATGCAGATGCACACCTGCCGGTAATGTCTGCGGCAGATAAACCACCTGTTTTGCACGCTGTGCAAAATTCATCATGGTCAGGTCATGCCCGTCGAGCAGCAACTCACCGGTGGCTTTATTCAGCCCGGCCATTGCGCGCAGCAGTGTGGATTTACCACTGCCGTTCGGTCCGAGCAGTACGGTGATTTTTCCGCGCGGCAAGGGTGCCACATTCAGGTTTTCAATGATTTTACGTTTAGGATAACCCGCGTAAAAACCATTGATTTGTAATCCATTGGCAGATAGTGCGTTGATATCCATTTTACATGTTCCCTTTATGACGCAGGATCATGCTCAGGAAGAACGGCACACCTACCAGTGATGTAACGATACCGACCGGAATAATGACGCCCGGGATCAGGTTTTTCGAGGCAATCGATGCCATCGATAACACCAGCGCCCCTATTAGCGCACTTGCCGGTAAATAGAAGCGGTGATCTTCACCAAACATCATCCGCGCAATATGGGGAGCGACCAGACCGATAAACGCAATCGGTCCGACAAATGCCACCGCCAGTGCAGTCAGAATACTGATGCGCAATAATGTCCCGAGACGCAGACGGCGCACATTAATACCAAAACTAACCGCGCGATCTTCACCCAGGCGCAGCGCCGTCAGTTTCCAGGAGTTACTCATGGAAATCGGCAGCAATATGGCAAAAGCCAGCACCATCACGCCCAGTTTAATCCAGGTGGCACGCGCCAGGCTGCCCATTGTCCAGAACACCAGTCCCTGTAAGGTATCTTCCGTGGCAATAAATTGCATCATGGACACCAGAGCATTAAAGGTAAAGACCATTGCGATACCAAACAGCACCACACCGGAGGTTGCCACGCGCGTCCAGCGGGTGATGACGTCAAGCATCATTGCAGAGAGCAGTGCAAACACGAAAGCGTTAGCTGAAACCAGCCATTGATCCGGCACGCCCGGAATACCCAGACCGAGGACTATCGCCAGCGCAGCACCAAATGATGCAGCGCTGGATACCCCGAGGGTAAACGGGCTTGCCAGCGGGTTATTGAGAATGGTCTGCATTTCAGCACCGGCAAGACCGAGGGACATACCGACCACCACCGCCATCAGGGCATATGGCAGACGGATATCCCAGACAATCACACGGGTTCCCGCAGAGACACTTTCCGGCGATACCAGAGTCTGCCACAGCGCCTCAAGAGAGAGCCCGGAAGGTCCCATCGTGAAATCCAGCAGCACAGTACAGAGAATAATGACGATGACCGCTGACATCATCATCAGCCGCCTGCGCAGCAAGTTCCGGTAATGTGATTTAACATCACAACTCAAACTACCGTCTGTCTTACCCGGCGTGGTCTGTAACATGGCTTCTGTGGTAACACTCATTCTTCAAATACCTGCTGACACTTAATATTATTTACCGCTGACCCAGTATGTTCCTGTCGGTTCGACTGCCAGGAACTGGCTGTACATCTCATCCATGGTTTTCTTCGGATCTAAATCTTTAAACTGCTCCGGATAGAACCACTTGGCGAACATCTGCGCGGCCAGCACGTTATAAGGGGAGTTATAATAGTTGTGCCAGATGGCATAGTCACGCCCTTCTTTCACCGCCGTCAGAGTATTAATACCCTTGCGCTCTGTTATGGCTTTAAGGCTGGCTTTTGCTTCTGCTTCTGTCGCTTTCGCGCCCAGTTGCACACCGGCATCTGTACTGCCCGGCTCTTTTGCGCCGCTGATCAGATAGATATCCGGGTCAACCGCAATCACTTTTTCCAGGTTCATTGTCCCCAGCGGGGTCGGTAATACCGCTTTAGCGATATTTTTGCCCCCGGCGAGATCAATAAAGTTACCGAGATTACCATCACCGGCAGTACCGCAGCAGTCAGGGAATGACCCGGCACGCAGTTCAATAAAGACAGTGGGTTTTTTATCTTCCGGGATGTTGTCTGTCACATCCGTCACTAATTTCATCTGCTTTTGATAGAAATCTTCAAAAGCTTTGGCTTTCTCTTCACGGTGCAGCACTTTACCCAGCACACGCATGCCCGGCAGCGTATTTTTTAGCGGCTCATTACGGAAATCAACAAACACCACCGGGATACCGGCTTTTTCAAGTTGCCCGACGAGTTCGCTGTTTTTACCCGGTCCGTGACCGGCCAGACCAAAAATAGCCACATCCGGATTAAGCGTTAACACTTTTTCTGAACTGACACTGTCTGATGTGGTGTTACCAATCAGCGGGATATTGTCGATCTCAGGGAATTTAGCTTTATAAACAGCATAAGATTGCGGGTCGAGTTTGCGGAAATCTCCCTGCCACCCGGCAATGCGGGCCAGTGGTTTATCGCCTTCCAGCAGTGCCACAGCGTGGATCATGCGCCCTTCCCCTAACAGGATGCGCTCCACTTTTTCCGGAACCTGAACTGTGCGCCCTGCGGCATCAACCACTGTTTCAGCCCATGCTGTACTGCTCATCAGTACGGTACCTGCCACCAGACTCAGGCTGAGCCCCTTTGCTACAGAAATTAATTTCACGTTGCCGACTCCTGTTATCTGTCAGAAATTGGCGATAACAATAAAGCAAATAAGAACTCTTATCAATACGGAATAATTATCTTCCTCATTACAATCTGTCTATCTTTCCGGTGATAACGATATATCGAAAGATAACGCAACTGTATTTATGAAATTAACAGATAAAACATCTGACTTAATCGATAAAATTAGTTTCAATGTCACTGATACACCAACAGCGTCTGTTACATACAGACAAAAAAAACCTGACTAATAAAGTCAGGTTTTTTATCAATTTACGTAATAAGTCACACTATCCGGCAGAACCCGGTTCTTTATAGCTTCCGGGAAAGTCCATTTCACCATAGCGGACAAAACGGGTGCGTTTGGTAATTTTGTAACCAAACCAGATAGCGAGGAACAGCGGCAGCCCGATATACGTGGCGACCACACCGACCCAGTCAATCTGATCCTGAAGGAATGCTTCATAGTTCTGTCCCAGGGTAATGCCCAGACACAAAACAAAGGCAAAGATAGGGCCTACCGGGAAAAAGCCGGAACGATACGGAAGATCTTTCAGGTCATAGCCCTGGGCAATATAGCCTCTGCGGAACCGGTAATGACTGATGGCAATCCCCAGCCAGGCGATAAAGCCGGTCATCCCCGAGGCATTGAGCAGCCACAGATAAACAGACTGATTACCAAACATAGAAGTTAGGAAACAGAGTGCGGCAACCACGGTTGTGGCAATCAGCGCATTACGCGGCACACCGCCTTTTGATAATTTACCGAATATTTTCGGTGCCTTACCGGATCGCGCCAGGGTATACAACATACGGGTTGATGCATACATACCTGAGTTACCCGCAGACAGGACGGCTGTCAGGATAACCGCATTCATTACCGCCGCAGCGGACAGTAAACCGGCACGTTCAAAGACCAGGGTGAACGGACTGACACTGATATCCGATGTTCCGTTACGCAGCAGGTTCGGGTCGGTATACGGAATAATCAGGCTGATGACTAAAATAGCCAGCACATAAAACAGCAGGATGCGCCAGAACACTTTACGCACAGCTTTCGGGATGTTTTTCGCCGGATCTTTTGATTCACCTGCCGCAATACCAATAAGCTCCGTTCCCTGGAAAGAGAAACCGACTATCATTGCCACCCCGATCATCGCAGCGAATCCGCCTTTAAACGGCGCTTCTCCGATGGTCCAGTTGTGCCAGCCCGCACCTTCACCACCTTTCATAATTCCGCTGATCATCATGACACCCACAATGATAAACAGAATAACGGTAGTAACTTTAATTAATGAGAACCAGTATTCCGTTTCGCCAAACCCTTTAACAGAAATGAAGTTGATAAGGAACATGATCGCAAGGAAAGCGGCACTCCAGACCCAGCCCGGAATTTCTTCAGCCGGGAACCAGTAGGTCATCACCAACTGCGCCGCCACCAGGTCAACAGCGATAGTGACCGCCCAGTTGTACCAGTAGTTCCAGCCCAGCGCGAAGCCAAAGCCTTCATCGACATATTTTGCACCGTAAGTAGCGAAAGAGCCGGAGACCGGCATATATGCTGCCAGTTCGCCCAGGCTGGTCATTAAAAAATAGACCATTAAGCCGATAATCGCGTAGGTTAACAGCGCCCCTGCCGGTCCCGCCTGAGCAACCGTAGCCCCGGATGCAACAAATAACCCGGTTCCGATGGAACCCCCGATGGCAATCATTGCCAGATGGCGCGCTTTTAATTCACGGCGCAGTGTCTGGGGTTGCTCACCCGCAGATTGATTCGCTTGCTGAGACATTACAATCCTGTTTTATGTTGTTCTTTTTGATCCGCTGTGCACGATTGTAGCGAAATCCCGGGGCAGTACCCAGCAAATATGCGGTATTATAAGATACCTGCATAATTGATACGGGATTATAAGCACCCGGCTTATAATTGCCGCCGCTGAACCGGCGGCAGAGAACAGACCACCTCAGCGGCAATATGTCAGGAAGGTATTAAGTGCATTGGAGATATGCTTCTGGCGGTGATAAATACGAAACAGTGTACGGGTCAGGGTAAGCCCGCCGACACGCACTTCCGCCAGCAACCCGTTATGCAGTTGCTCATCTATCACCCTGCGGGACAGGCAACTGACACCGCGCCCGAAACGTACCGCGTGTTTGATAGCCTCGGAATTACCCAGTTCCATTTCCACACGAAAGCCCGGCAGCCGGGTAAACAGGATTTGATCCAGCACTTCTCTTGTACCGGAACCCCGCTCACGCAATATCCAGGACGCTCTCTGCAAATCATCCAGCGTCACAATATTCTTCTGACTCAGCGGATTATCCGGGCTGCAAAAAATCACCAGCTCATCTTCCAGCCAGGGTTCGGTAATCAGTTCAGGGGAGTGACACGCGCCTTCGATAAGCCCCATGTCCACACGAAATTCCAGTACTGATTTGATAACGTCCTCAGTATTGGATATATATAACTCTAACGGGGTGTTTTCATGCACCGCCCGGTACGTGCCCAGGATCTTAGGCAGCATATAGTTACCGATTGTTGTACTGGCGGCGAAACGTAATGCGCCCGCATCGGTTTTAAACAGTTGTTCAATTTCGCCTGCCTGCTCCAGCAGCGCAACGGCTTTGGGGTATAATAAGCGCCCGTGCTCATTAGTGACCAGTCGTTTTCCGACCCTGTCGAATAGCTGAACATTCAGCTGGTTTTCCAGATCAGTCAGCGAGGCGCTCACAGCGGACTGTGAGAGTGACAGTTGGAGGGAAGCTTGTGTCGTCGAACCGGACTTCTGAACTTCTGCAAAAACTTCAAGTTGTCTCAGTGTGATGCGCATGGCAGCGATCCCTTATTTTATCCCGATTTTTATCATCATATTAACATTATACTTATAATTTAACATTGCCATTACCGCTAACCTGATTTTTCGATTGATTATAGAATTATTATCAATTTTTAAAATATTACGCTTTTCGCTATGCTGTTGCCCATCGTTATTTGTTTGTGAGAACCACACATGTCAGAGAGTAAGATGAAAACAGAAAAAACTAAAAACACCGCCACATCAACGTCGCTGAAACTGATTCCGGGCTTTGCCCTCGCGGGGGTTCTGACAACCACCGCCATGTTACTCGGTGAGATGCCGTGGTTTATTAACCTGGGGCTGGGCGCACTGACGCTGGCTATTTTGCTGGGAATTGTGGCGGGTAACACGGTGTATCCGAACGTAAAGCCGCAATGTGAACACGGTGTGGGGTTTGCCAAACACTATTTTTTACGCGCGGGTATTATTTTGTATGGCTTCCGTCTGACCTTTCAGCAAATTGCCGATGTCGGTCTCAGCGGCGTGATTGTCGATGCCGTTATGCTGATAAGCACATTTTTTATCGCAATGTATATCGGGCGTAAATGGTTCGGGCTGGATGAACAAACGGTGATCCTGATCGGTGCCGGCAGCAGTATCTGTGGTGCCGCAGCCGTCATGGCAGCAGAGCCGGTCGTGAAAGCGCCCGCCAGTAAGGTTGCCGTCGCTATCTCAACCGTGGTTATTTTCGGGACACTCGGGATCTTTCTGTATCCGTGGCTGTTTCACCTGAATGCCACCCTCGGCTGGCTGCCGTTTAATGAGATGAGTTTCGGGGTGTATGCGGGGTCTTCCGTGCATGAAGTGGCACAGGTTGTGGCGATTGGTCATGCCATTAGCCCGGATGCGGAAAATGCGGCGGTGATCAGTAAAATGATTCGCGTGATGATGCTCGCGCCGTTCCTGCTTATCCTGTCACAATACCTGAGCCGTCTGAACAACAAAGCCAGCGGTGGTGCGCAGACAAAATCAAAAATCACTATTCCGTGGTTTGCCGTTTTCTTTATCCTTGTGGCAGGATTTAACTCATTCCATCTGATCCCTGAAGTGATTGTTAGCTACATAATCACTCTAGATACTATTTTACTGGCAATGGCAATGGTAGCGCTGGGCTTAACCACACACGTCAGTGCTATCCGTCAGGCGGGAATTAAACCGATGCTGATGGCGCTGGTGCTCTTCGTCTGGCTGATTATCGGCGGCGCGGCAATCAACCTGGTTATACCATCACTCCTGAGCTGAACCGGTTATCCCGGTTGTGCGACCGCGACCACCTGTCACTGCAATCTCCTTTTCCTTGTGCCATAATCGGCACAAAGAAGGAGAATAAAAAATGAAATATGTAGGAGCACATGTCAGCGCCGCAGGCGGTGTTGATCAGGCCGTTTTACGCGCACATGAAATAGGTGCCACAGCATTCGCCCTGTTCACCAAAAATCAGCGCCAGTGGAAAGCGGCTCCCCTGTCGGAAGACGTCATTACGACATTCAAAGCCAACTGCAAAAAATACGGCTACGGCAAAGGTCAGATCCTGCCTCACGACAGCTATCTGATTAACCTCGGACACCCGGAGCAGGAAGCGCTGGATAAATCCCGCGATGCCTTTCTGGATGAATTACAGCGCTGTGAACAGTTAGGGATTGATCGTATCAACTTTCATCCCGGCAGTTTTCTGAATAAAATTGCAGTTGATGATTGCCTGAAACGCATTGCTGAATCCATTAATATTGTGCTGGATAAGACAACCGGTGTGATTGCTGTCATCGAAAACACCGCCGGTCAGGGAACAAATCTCGGGTTCCGTTTTGAACAGCTCGCCGCCATTATTGACGGCGTGGAGGATAAATCACGGGTCGGCGTTTGTATCGATACCTGCCACGCCTTCGCCGCCGGCTATGATTTACGGACGGCTGAAACCTGTAAAGCGACGTTTGATGAATTTGAACGCGTAGTCGGATTTGAGTATCTGAAAGGTATGCACCTTAATGATGCAAAAAGTGAATTCGCCAGCCGCGTTGACCGTCACGACAGTCTGGGTATCGGAAAAATCGGTAATGCACCGTTTGAATTTATTATGAAAGATAAGCGGTTTAACGGCATTCCGATGGTACTGGAAACCGTTAATCCGGATATCTGGCCGCAGGAAATTGCGTGGCTGAAATCTCTGGCGAAATAACCCGGCTCAAACCGGGTTCAATGTAATCCTGGCCATCATGGCAGCCAGTTCAGCGCGGTCACGAACACCGACGCCGGGCTGGCTCACCGCCAGTGCGGAAACCGCTGTCGCCATCCGCAGTGTGTGTTCACTGCTCTGGCTCATCAGCAGACCATACACCAGCCCGCCGACCATCGAATCCCCTGCACCAACTGTGCTTATCACCTCACAGTGCGGTGGTTTGGCAAGCCAGGCACCGGACGCATTAACCCACAACGCGCCCTCCTGCCCTAATGATATCACCACATGAGCAATACCTTTATCCCGCAGCGCATGAGCGGCGGTGATAACATCAGTCAGTTCCGGCAAGGGTTTTCCTGCCCAGATTTCCAACTCATGGCGGTTGGGTTTCACCAGCCACGGAGTGGCTTTCAGCCCCGCCACCAGCGCTTCCCGGCTGCTGTCAAAAATAATGCACGGACATAACTGACGCAGCTTGCTCATCCAGGCAGTAAACCACGCAGGTTCAACGCCTTCAGGCAGACTGCCGCTGACCACCACCATGTCGAACTGCCCGAGCCAGGTAAGCGAATCGGTCATAAATTTCTGCCATTCACTTTCCGCGATGCGAAAACCGGAAAAATTAAGATCAGTCACTGACCCGCTGTTTTCCGTGAGTTTGACATTAATCCGGGTGCGACCGGGGATGACATGGAAGCGGTTTGCCAACCCGTTTTCACTGAAAAAATACTGAAACTCTTCCTGATTTTCTTTTCCCAGAAAACCACTGACGGTGACATCCACGCCAAGATCGCGCAGGACTTTTGCCACATTGATGCCTTTTCCCGCAGGATGTAACCCGACAGTTCTGACACGATTCACCTCGCCCAGCTCAAGGGATGAACACATCCCTACCAGGTCATAGGCCGGATTTAAGGTAATAGTGGCTACTCGACGGGTCATCAGCCGGAGGCTCCCTAAGTTATTATTGGCTAAGCGGCTATAAACATTATTAATATTCAGTGGCGTGACAAATAAGCCACTTTTGAATCGTTTCAGTTATAACACACCCGACAGGATATTCTATGCTCTGAATCATTCAATTTGCAGGAAGACCCTGTCAAAATAAAACACGCTGTCAGCCCGGCGGGCCGCAGTGTAACATAGCACCTGTAATCTGATTAAGAATAAGGACAGAACAATGTCAGTCGTTGTCGGCACCGGTGTCATCATTATCAATAACAAAGGTGAGGTTTTGCTGGGAAAACGCAGCGGAAAACATGCGCCTTACTGGTCAATCTTCGGCGGTCATGTTGATCCCGGGGAAACCTTTGAAGCCTGTGCTATCCGTGAAATTGAGGAAGAGGTTGGTATTACCCTGCACAACCCGCAGGTTATCGGGCTGTGTAATAACCTGCAAACCTATCAGGAAGAGGGAAAACACACAGTGTCTGTTTGTCTGCTGGCAAACTATGACAGTGATACCCTGCCAGCTATTCAGGAGCCGGATAAATTCAGCGCTATTACATGGTGCAGCCCTGATACCCTGCCCGAGCCACACTTTGAAGCCAGCCGTAATGCCATCCATCTGTGGCAGACACAACAATTTTACCTGAAAAAATAACACGCTGAACCTTCCTGCGCTGCTCAGTCAGGTGCGGAAGGTGCTCATTAATTACTCATTCGTATCGTAATTCATGAATTTACCTGTTTATCTGCTTTACAACCTTTAAACACAACCGTATCATCAAGCTAGTACACAGAACTAAAATATACAGAACCAAATAACCGGAGAATTTTATGAGCAGTGATGCAATAACCCAGACCAAACGCCCTTCTGTCCTCGGCGGTGCCATGATTATCGCCGGTACTGCAGTCGGTGCGGGTATGTTTTCCATTCCGGTTATGACGGCGGGTGTCTGGTTCACAGGCTCTGTACTGCTGCTGATTTATACCTGGTTTTGCATGTATATGTCCGGGCTGATGATTCTGGAAGCAAACCTGAATTACCCTACCGGCTCCAGCTTTCACACTATTGCCAAAGATTTACTCGGCAACGGCTGGGCGACAATTAACGGACTGTCTATTGCCTTTGTCCTGTATATTCTGACTTACGCGTATATTTCTGCGGGCGGCTCAATGCTTCAGGAAAACCTGTCTGCGCGGGGATTATCGGTAACACCTGCAATGAGCGGGCTCCTGTTTGCCGCCGTAGTTGCTGTAATAGTCTGGATCTCGACCAAAGCCGTTGATCGCCTGTGTACCATTCTTATCGGCGGTATGGTTATCGCGTTTGTGATGTCCGCCGGCGGAATGGTAACAGAATTTAAACCGGCTATTTTATTTAATACCGCAGACCCGGATGCGCATTATCTGCCTTATGCGCTGGTGGCTCTGCCGTTTCTTCTGACCTCTTTCGGGTTCCACGGAAATGTCCCGGGACTGGTAAAATATTATCAGAAAGATGCCAAATCTGTGGTGCGCAGCCTGTTTATCGGCTCCCTGATTTCTCTGGTTATTTATATTTTATGGCAGTTTGCCGCGCAGGGTAATGTGCCGCGCGCGAACTTTAAACAAGTCATGGCTGAAGGCGGTAATATCACCGCGCTGTTAGGTCAGATGAAAGCTGTGATCCGCAGTGATGTAACGGTCAATCTGCTGAATTTATTTAGTTATATGGCGCTGGCCAGTTCATTTCTGGGGGTATCGCTGGGGTTATTTGATTACCTTGCCGACTTCTTTAAATTTAAAGATAACGGTACCGGCCGCCTTAAATCAGCCCTGTTTACCTTTATTCCGCCGGCAGTACTGGCTGTACTGTATCCGGACGGTTTCCTGTATGCCATCGGCTTTGCCGGACTGGCAGCGACTATCTGGGCGGTCATTGTTCCGGCACTGATGGCAAAAGCCACACGGCGGCGCAATCCGACTGCGGCATACCGGGTCCCGGGCGGCGATGCGATGATTATCTTTATTATTTTGTTCGGCGTCATTAACGCAGTAACCCATATTTTATCGATGATGAATTTACTGCCTGTTTACCGCTGATTACCGACCTGTTAACACCCGCAACCGTAAGGTATGCGGGTGTTTTTCATTCTCAGCACCACGGTTGTAATTTAGACTTGCACATTGGAAAAACTACGCGTAATTTTGTCGCCAATCGGGAGGCTGTTCCGGCTTCTTTTATAATCAATATATGCCCAACGTCATTCAGAATGCAGGCAGGCGGCAAGCTCTGACCGCCAACGAACCTGCAGTTTGAATGAATAAGGGCATCATTAAGTAACAGGACATACTATGGCTAAAGCCAATGAAATTAAACGCGGTAGCGCAATCAGCTATAACGGCAAACTGCTGATCGTCAAAGATGTCGATGTCCAGACACCAAGCGCCCGCGGTGCCAGCACACTGTATAAAATGCGTTTCACCGATGTCCGTACCGGGCAAAAAGTGGAAGAGCGTTTTAAAGGCGATGATATTCTGGATACCATAACACTGTCCCGCCGCGCGGTTCAGCTCTCCTATGTGGATGGCGATGAGTATGTGTTTATGGATGATGAAGATTTCACTCCGTATCCGATGAAAAAAGACCAGATCGAAGACGAACTGCTGTTTATTCCCGAAGAAGGCTTACCGGGAATGCAGGTGCTGACAATGGATGGCCAGGTTCTGGCGCTGGAATTACCTCAGACAGTCGATATGACGATCGTGGAAACCACTCCGGGAATCAAAGGGGCATCAGCCAGCGCACGGACAAAACCGGCAACAATGCCGACCGGACTGGTTGTTCAGGTACCAGAATATATGAGTGCCGGTGAAAAAATCCGTATTCACATCGCGGAACGCCGTTATATGAGCCGCGCAGATTAATTCGCTCAGTCAATAAATAACGGTTTGTTATCCGGGTTACCGGTTTTCTGCCACCTGCGGAAACCGGATAACTCAGGTGCTTTTATCCTTCCGCTCAGAAATAATCCACCCGCAAATAGCCCTCACCGCGCTGTTCACTCAGCACAACATAGGATGTCCGACCCGCCGACTGCGGCAGTCGTCCCCCCGATAATTCACCGTCCGTCATGGTGTCGCGGATATTGTCTGATCTGCCATCACGCAAACAGCGATATTCGAAAGCAGGTAATTGCCTGTGCGGTTGTTTTCCGATCTGTAGGTTGTCCGGTGTCAGTACACGAACCTCACATGCCGCATTCACCACACTGCCTGCCAGCAAAACAGAACCTTCATTCATTGCGGATGCACACGTCACAATTGCGGATAAGCTAAACAGTATACAACTGATAACCGTTTTCAGATGACTCACACAGGCACCCCGCTGTTACTTTCATTCTGACAAACGCCTGTTAACGTTATCTTTGTTATAGCGCGGAAAGTGAAAGAAAAGAAGAGGAAACGGGTGCCGTGGTGCGTTACATCACACGATCACCGGTTTCCTCCGCTTACAGTTGACAATGAGACTTGTTCTGCATCAGAGGTAACTGACAACCACCATTGCCAATGATTTGCTGTCATCTATCCATTGCAGTTTTGCATGCCCGACATTGGCGGGGATCAGATTTGCAAGTGATGTGGTTTTTTTGGTAATCGTTTTTGTATTGAGTTGTTCCTTATTCATCCCTGAGCGGTAACAACGGGAGCTGATATCATTTGTCTGAAAATCCATCATACAAGGACCTTCAACAATAGCTCCGTGGAATATGATAATGCCTGACGATCCACGATTTTTGGTCTCTGAAGCTGATGCAATACTACTGAGTAACATGCCGAAAACAGAGATAAAGAATAATAGCTTTTTCATGGTATACCTCGTTAGGTAGTCTGTTGCGGAGCAGTCCGTTTGCCACCACAATGAAAAAAATTCGCTTATTCTTTATCGACAATATGTCACTAATCTTTACGGTTATATAACATTCAGCCCTGTTTTTTTAATACCCTGTCGGAGCTTTGTCCTGAAACTCCCTTTACTGAGCCTCCGCCCTGTGCATGTTATCCATTTCTTGTTCATCTAACACTATTATAGCGCAGATCTTAAAATTGACACTTTTTACATTAAAATAACATTTTATTTTTTCCCTCTTTTTGCCTACCGGTTTCCATCGTAATTCTGCCAGAGTAGAGACGTAATTTTTTACTCAGTTTCCCGGTATTATCAACGGATTAAAGAATGACCGTGCAACACCTCACCGCCCCCCTGGTCCTCAGTCTGACAGCTGTGTTTCTGTTTATGTCCTGGTACCTGCCTGTCGGCTATAACCTCTGGACATATCCTGACAACGCCGTGTTTCATTTTTTCAACGACCCGCTCACCTCCCGGCATTCTCTGGCCACCTTTATTGCCATTATTAATAACCGGGCATTTGATCTCACCTCATTGCTGATGATGGGAACACTGTATTACGCAATATTTCGCCGCAAAGATACCGCAGGTAAGCGCAGGTTAGTCATGGCAGGCATTGTGATGGTGGTAAGTGCGGTTATTATCAACCAGATTGGTCAGGTGCTCCCTTTTGACCGCCTCAGCCCGACACTGTCAGTTGAGCAGGCGAACCGGATTGGTGATATCACGGGTATTTATACAAAAGATGCATCCAAACACAGTTTTCCCGGCGATCACGGACTGATGCTGATGATTTTTACTGCTTTTGTCTGGCGCTACGGCGGATTTCGTTACGTCCCTGCCGCTGTGCTGATAATGATTATGTTCTCTCTGCCCAGAATTATGGCAGGCGCCCATTGGTTTACTGATGTTATAATAGGCTCATTGTCACTGACACTCATCAGTATGAGCTGGCTGCTTCTGACCCCTCTGAGTGACTTATGTGTTAATTTTTTGGTTCAGCGCATGCCCCGTATTTCCGATATAACAAAGATTATTTCACATTAAATAAACATATTTAGCATTCTTTTCTGATTGTTTTTACTGACAAGTTTAATGTTTTGTAAATAACCGCCTTTACCTATCGCCATTTCAGGTTCCTTTATGTAGTATCAATCCGTTCGATTATTATGAATAGATTAGTTTCATCAATAATACATCATTATCTGATGACGGCTGGTTCTGTGCTAAATAATTGTGCTGAATATAAAATGTGTTGTTCCACACGTTTTTTATATAAACGTATTGCGCACCTCAGTGTATTTAACTAGTGTGAATATGTTTTGTTTATTTCAGTGGCATTTGTCACATAAGGACTGCAAGGGAAAACGCATACATGGTCACATCTCAACCAATTCTGAGATATGTCATCCGGTTAGTTCCGGCTTTGATTATCGCAGCGACGTTATCGGCATGCAGCACATCACCGAATACAGCACGTCAAGTTCAATCTGAAACCCGTACAAATAATTTTGCCTTGCAAGCGTCTCAGGATGAATTCGAACAGTTAGTAAATAATGTTGATGTAAAATCTAAACTGATGTCTCAGTATGCCAGCTGGAAAGGCGTGTCTTACCGCCTCGGTGGCACTACCCGTTCAGGTATTGATTGCTCTGCTTTTGTCCGCCAGACTTTCCGTGACCAGTTTGGTATGGATCTGCCCCGCTCCACAGCAGAACAACAAAGTGCCGGTAAGAGTGTAAAGCGCACAAAATTACAGGCGGGTGATTTGGTCTTATTTAAGACCGGCAAATACCAGCGTCATGTCGGTATCTATGTTGGTAACGATAAATTCGTCCATGCATCCACATCAAATGGTGTAATGGTTTCGAATATGACAGATAAGTACTGGAACAACCGTTATTATGACGGACGTCGTTTAATGAAGTAATGTTGTACTTCCCTTGCAACATAGCTTTATAAATAAAAAAGCTTCCTGAAAAGGAAGCTTTTTTATTTATGTCAGGCTCATTAACTCTGCGTACAACACCCTGAGGGTTCTGTTAATAACAATTCAGAACGGGTAAAGAGCAGATATATTTTCCGCAATCGCAGCACCTGCTGTTTTCAGCGCACACAGTGCCATACCCTCATCACCACTGCGCAAAAATAAACACGGCTCACCTTCCCAGGTGAGGATCACGCTGTCAATCTGTAATCCTTCCAGATGCGCCCGGATAATACAAAGCGCATCATGTGTTGATTTATGGCCATGGCTCAGTAATTTTAAGCCTCTCAGGCTCTCTTCCCCGTATACACGGGTCTCCGGTAAAGCTTCCACCCGCTGTCCGGTATCATGACCGGACAGCCGGTAATGTTGTGGTAAGCGGGTAACAACCGAAAGCGCATTACTATTCACACTATCATCCTGTCATGCTGTGCCGGTGGATTATCTGACATTACTTTTTCCGGTACCATTGCACGGGAAAAACGAACATTAAATGATCAGACAAAGTAAAACACCGGTTATAAACTTCAGACTCAGCCAGCAAACACATTATGTTTTTTAGCTGAATATTAACATCATTAATTCATTTGACCCTACTTGTATACTGTTTTGTTAATTTTCTCAACTGGTTTATTTTATATCATATAGGCTAAATTGAATTTATAAGGATATAATCTCCCGGTGAAAATACGGGTATACGCGTAAATGTAATTTAAAATCAGTTAATTATAAAAACAAGGTATCAATGCGTGGGTTTATGCGCGGTTTTCAACCAGAAAATGCCTTTACATTAGTGTAACTTTTTATGATTAAGATCAACCTGAAACTATGCAGATAATTGAGCCGGATAATCATTCGACAATTACTGATCTTACTCCGGGAACTGCGGCTCAGGTGAATACCCAAGCCGGCAGAGGGAAAATACTCAGGCAAAACGCCGGGCGTACAATACTAATGACGCCGCAAACAGGATACACAATGCCATCGCGCCGACCATCGGCCAGACCGTGGTCATTTCAAACGACGCCACCACCGCACCCACACCGGCACCAATACCAAAGCGCAGTACACCGGCCAGAGATGATGCGGTTCCCGCCATGTGCGGATAGTCATCAAGGATAACCGCCATTGCGTTCGAGGTGATCATGGCGATATTTCCCACATAACAGGCGACACCAATCAGAATGGCAATAAAACCAAGATCAGCAATAGCGGCAAACATCAGCCAGCATCCGGCAATAAGCTGTACCACAAGCCCGGTACGCAACATATTCAGCGCACCAAAGCGCCGGACATAGCGACTGTTAATCGTCGTCATAATAAACAGGAAGACGATATTCAGTGCAAAACAATATCCGAACTCCAGCTCCGTCAGGCCATAAAGCTGGATGTACACAAAAGAACCGGCAGAGATAAACGAAAACATACCTGCAAATGAAAACCCGGAGGCCACCATATAGCAAAGCACCTGTTTCTGACGGAACAGGACAACAAATTGCCCCAGCATCGTGCGCATGCGGAATGGCTGACGCCGCTCTTTCGGCAGAGTTTCGCGGATAAAAAAGAGTACCAGTACGGCAGCGATCAGCGCCGCGACCATAATTGTCCAGAAAATGGCATGCCAGCTGAACCACAACATCAGCAAACCGCCCATAATCGGCGCAATCAGAGGTGCTATTGTCATCACCAGCACAACAAAAGACATACTGCGGGAGAATTCATCTTTCGTGAACATATCCCGCATCAATGCATTGATCACCACACTGGCAGCCGCAGCCGCAAAACCATGCAGCCCGCGCATACCGATAAAGGTATCGATATCCTGCGACAGCGCACATCCCGCAGAAGCCAGCGCAAAAATCAGCGTCCCGCCGAGAATAACCGGTTTTCGTCCGAGAGCATCCGCCATCGGTCCGTAGACCAGTTGCCCGGTTGCAAAGCCAATCAGATAGCTGTTGAGGGTCATCTGAACATCACCCTCAGAGGCACCGAAGTCACGGGCGATGGTCGGCATGCTTGGCAGATACATATCGATTGCCAGTGGCATCAGCATCGATAACAGGCCCAGAATAAAAATCAGGCCGAAATAAGTCGAACGTTGCGATTGCACGCCTGTTACTCCGTATTTAATTCGTTATATACCCTTATTCATTCAAACCGCAGGTTCGTTGGCTGAAGCTTGAATGACGTCGGGTATAAGGTCTTCAGAGGACTGACTGAATTTCCTCATCAGTCAGCGGGCGGTACTCTCCGGGCGCCAGGGCCTCATCCAGAACAATGCCACCGATCCGCTCGCGGTGCAGCGCATTGACATGATTACCGGTCGCCGCAAACATCCGTTTTACCTGATGATAACGCCCTTCTGAGATAGTAAGACGCACATCCTGCGCTGTAATAATCTCAAGTTGGGCCGGTTTGGTCGGATGTTGTTCACCGTTGAGCATCACACCCTGAGTAAACAGAACTGCAGTATTGTCCGCCACCGGCGCATCCAGTGTTACACGGTAGGTTTTTTCACAGTGATGTTTCGGTGAAGTGATACGGTGGGACCACTGACCGTCATCTGTCATCAGCACAAGCCCGGTGGTATCAATATCCAACCGTCCGGCTGCATGTAATTTATGTGCAACCGGCTCATCCACAAAATAGAGGATTGTCGGGTTAATCGGGTCATCCGTAGAGCAGACATAGCCCTCCGGCTTGTTCAGCATAAAATAACGGGGGCCTGTAACGTGCGACATGATATTGCCGTCGTAGGCCACTTCATTGTCCGCATTGATTTGACGTGAACCGCTTTTCACAGTTTCACCATCAACAGTAACCAGCCCTGTGCGCAGTTCTCTGGCAACAAGGGCCCGGCTGATGCCCGTCTGATGGGCAAGAAATTTATCCAATCGCATGATTGTCTCTTAAAATGACGCGCCCGTGAGCGCAACTGGCAGATAGTGTGAAAGATTTATTTTGATAATAACAGCAGAAATAATTATAACAACAAAGCATCAGAATAGCAGCGCCTTTCCCGCAGTTTATCTCCAGGTGCGCAGTCAATTATCACGCCTGAAGTGTGATATGCTTATTACCCTGTTTTCTGTACCAACCCGCCGGAGTTATTCATGGCTTTCACCCTGCGCCCCTATCAGCAGGAGGCTGTCGACGCCACACTGCACTATTTCCGCAAACACACCACACCGGCTGTCATTGTTTTACCGACCGGGGCCGGGAAAAGTCTGGTCATTGCAGAACTGGCAAGGCTTGCGCGCGGACGGGTGCTGGTGCTTGCCCATGTGAAAGAGCTGGTTGAACAAAATCACAGCAAATATCACGCTTATGGATTAAATGCAGGAATTTATTCAGCCGGGCTGGCACAAAAAGAGTCCTCACAAAAAGTGATATTCGGCAGTGTGCAATCTGTCGCGCGTAATACTGACGATTTCGGCGGCGCCTTTTCCCTGCTGATTATAGATGAATGCCACCGCATCAGCCTGAGTGAAGACAGCCAGTATCAGCAGGTCATACAGCATCTGCGCAAAACCAATCCGGGCCTGCGGATACTGGGACTGACCGCCACCCCTTACCGGCTCGGCAGCGGCTGGATCTATCAATATCACTATCATGGCATGATCCGCGGTGAAGACTCGTGTTTTTTCCGCGATTGTATCTATGAACTGCCGCTGCGCTACATGATAAATCATCATTATCTGGTGCCGCCTCAGCGCCTGGATATGCCGGTTCTGCATTATGATTTCAGTCAGGTGCCGGTCAGTTCCCTTGGTATTTTTGATACACAGGCACTGAGCCGGGAACTGAAAAAACAAAAACGTATCACACCACAGATTGTCCGTCAGATTATTGAATACGCCGCACCCCGTCAGGGTTGCATGGTATTTGCCTCCACAGTGGAACACGCGGCTGAGATTGTCACTCTGTTGCCGGCAGGAGAGGCTGCGCTAATCAGCGCCGATACCCCGGCACAGGCGCGTGAAGCGGTGATTCGCGCCTTTAAGGCCCGCGAACTTCACTATCTGGTGAATGTCTCCGTGCTGACAACCGGGTTCGATGCTCCGCATGTGGATGTCATTGCTATTTTACGCCCGACCGAATCAGTCAGTCTTTACCAGCAGATTGCCGGACGCGGATTGCGCCTGTCCCCCGGGAAAACAGAGTGTCTTATCCTCGACTATGCCGGAAACCCGCATGATCTCTTTATGCCGGAAGTAGGGACTCACAAACCAAACAGCAAAAGTCAGCCGGTGCAGGTATTTTGCCCGCTCTGCGGATTCGCTAACCTCTTCTGGGGAATATGTACTGACGACGGGCACATTATTGAGCACTATGGCCGCCGCTGTCAGGGAATTATTGATACCGATGATAATTGCGCCCGCCATCAATGCGATTTCCGTTTCCGTTTCAAGCTTTGCCCGTCCTGCAACGGCGAAAATGATATTGCCGCGCGGCGCTGCTGCCATTGTGATGAAATTCTCAGTGATCCTGATGATATGCTCAAAGCTGCGCTGCGCCTGAAAAATTCACTGGTATTACGCTGCGGCGGCATGACACTCACCCCCGGCGCAGATAATCGCGGTGAATGGTTATCCGTTAATTATTATGACGAGGATGGCACATCCGTCAGTGAGCGTTTCCGTCTGACAACCCCGGCACAGCGCTTTGTGTTTGAAAAACAGTTTCTGGTGCAGCATTTACGTGCGCCGGGTGTTCCGTTTAACTGGCAGGATGCACAATCGGTGATTAACCAGCAAATCCTGCTGCGTTACCCTGATTTTATTGTCGCGCGCAAAAAAGAACCCTATTGGCAAATTCGTGAAAAAATCTTTGATTATCAGGGGCGTTTTCGTAAATCTGATAGTCTGACGTGATCTTATACTCCGCTTTTCCTGTTTTATACCGGGTTTCGTTTGCCGTTTGCCTGCATTTTCGGTAAAATACACGCCGCTTCATCCTCGGTAAATCCGGGCGGAAGCCAAATACCGACTTTGCTGCTGGGTCGCCTGTAGCAGAGATTTTTTTACTCTTTTCAAAGAGAAAAGTCATGATTACTATTATTGCTGAATTACGTAAAGATCAGGGTAAGGGTGCGAGCCGCCGCCTGCGTCGCACAAACAAGTTCCCGGCTATCGTTTACGGTGGCAACCAGGAGCCTGTTTCCATCGAACTTGATCACGATAAACTGATCAACCAAGAAAACAAACCTGGTTTCTACGATGTATTGACTCTGGTTGTCGATGGTAAAGAAACTAAAGTGAAAGTACAGGCAGTGCAACGTCACCCGTTCAAGCCTAAACTGACACATATCGATTTCCTGCGCGCTTAATTTACGCCAACTATCGAGCTTTATCGGGACGCCGAGTAAATAACGCCGCTTTTGCGGCGTTATTTATTTCTGATTTATCAAGGTTCCCAATAAAAACATAGTGTTATCATAGGGGTGCAAGGTGCTACAGGGAGCATAAAACAGCCCATCTGTGGACATCGTGTGGACACTTTCACCTGAGCATGGCCTTACCTTTTAACGGGTTCAGACTTATTGCATCCTGTAGAAAATCAGGAGCAAAGTGTGCATACGTCATCGTTTGAGCTAAATTCGCATGCCCCAGCAACCGTTGTAAAGTCAGAATACTCCCGCCGTTCATCATAAAATGCGTTGCAAACGTATGTCTCAGAACGTGTGTTGCCTGCCCGCTCGGTAACGTTGGTTTAACTTCCTTTAAAATCTTCCGAAAGCGCTGATACGATATATCAGGGAACAACAGTCCGTTTTTCCCTGCACATATCATGTCGGTAACGTCATCAGAAATCGGCACAATTCGGGGTTTGCGGGTTTTGGTAAAGGTGAACCGTATTTTACTCTGAATGACATGTTCACGTTTTAGCCGGGTTGCTTCGCTCCATCGTGCGCCGGTACTGAGGCAGAGAACCGCAATATTATAGTCATCTCCACTGAGATTGGTCAGCAGCCTGCTGATATCTTCGTCCGTCAGATATGACATTTCCGTAGCCTGCTCTTTCAGCTTTTTAAAGCCACTGAAAGGGTGTTCGCCGTGATAGAGACCGGTTTCAATTAAGTAAGTAAAAACACTCCGTACCGCTGTGATTTCACGATTAATTGTCGACGCCTTAACACCGTGGGCTATCCGTAGCTGGCAATACTGCGATATAAAAGATTTGTTCATCTTCGACACTTCAGGGTCTGACATCTCACGGCAAAACATATCAATTCTGTTTTTTTGATCCCTTCCGTGGTCAAGGTGTTTACCCATCAAATCCCACCACTGTTCCGCGATATCCGTTAACTTGCGGTTATCGGTTAACTTCGGCGCCCATTCCTTCGAGTGATTGGCCATCACATACCGTTCATAATTAACGGCTTCAAACTTCTTATCAAATTTCCTTCTGACGCGCTTTCCGTTGCGGCCAGTCGGACGAATGTCCACTTCATAGCGACCATCTTCGAGTTTCTTAATTGACATAAGAAATCCCTCCAAAGGCGCAAAGACTTTGCGAATCAATAAATTCACAAAAATCCTGATGTATTGTTAACCAGTTTTCTTGTCTGAGCGGGGAGATGTTGTTTCGTCTTGCCCACTGTGTGCGAGGGCCGGTACTATCTGACCAGCTTCGGGATTGATTTCATCAAACATAAACCAGTCACGGTATTTTCTAAACAATGGAGTGGAAAATATTTTCACTCCGGACTCGAATGTCATCTTAGATTTATCACTTTCGTAACCGTGGTAGGTCGCGTAGTTCAGACCAGCCATATCAGCTAATTCTCTTTTTGTTATCTGTTCTGAGTTGCGCATAATTCGCAATTTCTCACCTTGAGTTCTTGACATAATGTTGAGTTCTCCATATTGTATGGATTATTAAGCTTCTCCGTCGAGAGCAGCGGAGGTCAATAGAGGGCTGTAAAGAGCCACAACAAGAGAGGTTAACAGATGACAAAGGAAAACGTAAAGGCTGGCGCTGTTTTGCAGACGGGTTCTGTGGATTATGTGACTGAGACCCGGTTTGCAGAAATGATCGGTAAAACGGTACAGGCGGTTTCTGATATGCGTAAAGCCGGGAAGCTACCTTATGTGGAAATGAAAAACCCGAACGCAAGTCGCGGAGAGTATTACATCAGCGTTTCCGCATGGAATGCAGGTCTGGATCTTGCGCGTTCCACCCTGCCGGAAGAAATGCGCAACGGCTGGCTTGTGTGGCTGGGTCTCGGCAAACCGCAGGTTGGTTGAGGATAACCATGGTTACGCAAATAAGCACTCACAGTTCAGGTTATCGCGGGTTTGTTATTGTCACACTGCCGCGTAATGCGCGCCGTAAAATAACGCAATATCACGTCACACTGAGTGACGGAACTGATAGCTGTAATTCGTTTGGCAAGTTTGATGCGCTGGCGCAGGCATTAAGTTTTATTGATTCGTTGTTCAGTAAAAAATAACGGTGGTGACTTATGAGCGCAACAGCTGAATTAATTGATATTACATCACGGTTGCAGAGTGAAGATATTAATCGTTCACTGGCTGACGTGAAGAGTTACAAAAATTGCGGTATCTCTTTTTCTGAGAGAACAGAAAAATTAACTGAGGTTAGTAAATTACGGACAACAGTTTTTTTTAATGACCGGACAGGTAATCCGGATAACCGCGAACTAGCCGGGTTTATTGAATATATGCGGATGTCTGATAAGCGAATGCTGGATATGATTTTCTTTCTTTCCGGGTTAAAGGATAAAGAAAGAAAATATACCGAATTAACGAAAGAGGAACAGCAGCGATTAATTATCGCGATTAATAAGATAAAGTCACTTACGGCATTAATGCCGAAGAATATTTCTTACCCTATTTAAATATTGACCACAAAAAATAATGACCGTAATTGGTCAGGGCTTTTTATTACCCAAATAATGAGGTTCTAAAATGAAAAAGTTTCCAGATCCGATATTCACCCCCGTAGCAGAAAACATAAAAGCCAACCGCGAAGACGAACGCAAAACCTTGCTTGATGGGCTTGCCGGTCGTTTACGTGGCATTTCACAGAAAGCATTAAGCCAGCACCTGACGCCAGAACAAATCTATTTTTTGCTTAACGGCGAGGCTGACCGTATCGAAAACGAGGCAGGAGAGCTGAACCATGTCTGACGAAATCGACCGCGCCAATGACTATGCCGCGCTCATGCTGGAAAGCCAGATAGCCGCCGCCCGTATCAACACAATTCAGGTGTCCGCATTTACATGTGAATGCTGCGGCAAGGCAATTCCGGAGGCTCGCCGCCGGGCTGTTATTGGTTGCGATACGTGTGTTGACTGCCAGGCAGTTAATGAACTGAAAAATAGACATTACCGGAGTGTGTGAGATGAATATTCGCTGCAGCCTCGGACTTCACAAATGGATAGTGTTTTGTAAATCACCTCGGTATCACGCAGTAAAAAGAACACGTTTTGTCGTTTTACATCTTGGCTGTCTGCGTTGCAGCAAAACAAAAATTGTGACGAGGGCTGCGTGATGAATAAAACAATCCTGAAATATGCGGGTTCAAAAATCGGCATTATGGAACAACTGCGCCCGCACCTGCCAAAAACAAAACGCCTCGTAGAGCCGTTCGCCGGCTCCTGTGCTGTCATGATGAATACTGACTATGAGCAATATTTAATTTCTGATGTAAATAAGGATTTAATTAATTTATACAAAATTATCAAGCATTGTGACCCTGCTGTTTTTATAGGTAATGCTGAACCTATCTTCTGGGTATCAAATGAGACCAAAGAATACTATTTAATAAGAAAATTGTTTAACGACCTAAGCAAAGGCATAAACGGTAATTCGCTTACATTAGCTGTGTGGTTTCTATATTTAAACAGGCACGGCTATAACGGACTATGTAGATATAGCAAGAAAACAGGCTTTAACGTTCCGTTTAGTCACCACACAAAAAAATATTTTCCTGAAGCTGAAATCCGCGCTTTTGCCGCAAAAGCAGATAAAGCAAATATTCAGTGTCTGTCATGGCAGGATGCATTATCCCTGGTTGATTTCGGTGACGGTGTGTATTGCGATCCTCCGTATATGGGGGCTAATTTCACGCAGTACCACACTGACGGTTTCACGGATGCCGACAATGAGGAGCTGGCATTTGCGCTGAAAGATTTGAATGATATTCAGGGCAATCCGATCACAGTATCAAATTCGCCGGCGGCGAAAGAATTGTATGCTGACCTTGGCTTTACTATCCACGAAATCGAAGCACCGCGATCCATTTCTGCGAACGGGAATCGTAAAAAAGCACCGGAGATAATAGCTGTGCTCGGGGGTTGCCAATGAGCATCATCGACCCGCGCCACGGTGTTTATATCACCGATACCCGCTACGCCATCACCCGCCGTCTGCCGGAAGAACCAAAGTCACTCCCGCCATACGCACTGATTGAAGCCGATACTAAAAATAACACCTGGTCACTGGTTGCCCGTTACAGCAATCCCGTTGTGATGGTTGCTGATCTGGTTGCAATGCAGGTAATGAGGCAGAAAGACACATCGGTTAAAACGCTGGATGACTATTTATCTTTCAGTGAAACGTTGGTTAAACGCTGTAAAACGGCTCTGACGGTGCTTAAAGAAATGCCCGGCGGTACCCGGTAATGACGAGAAAAGCGATTGATTTCAGCATTCAGCCGCCGCCGGAACCGGCGGTTTTTGTGCATGAGTGGAATAAAAAACAGCATAAAGCTGTTTTAGGTTTTGAGCTGCCGCTGAGTCAGGCGCAGTTACAGCAAAATCAGGCGCTACAGGATGAAATAGAGCGGTTGCCGCGCATGTTGCGGTTCCCGTTCCGTCAGAGATATGAGGCAAAATTAAAAGAAGATGGGCTGTTAGAGGCTCATAAATACCTATATTTCACTTTTTATCAGAAATTCCTTCCGCGAATTAATGCCGTAAATAACCGCTTTTCAGTGCGTCACATGGATCAGTTTAATGCGCTGCCTGAGCTTTCAGAGAAAGCGGTTAAAACCCTGGCAAAACAATTGGCGAAAGTATTTTTTGAACGCTGTCAGTTGCTGATAGATGAAGTTACAGCTATCGGCACAGAGGCTATTTTCAAGTTTAAGTATCTGTATGAGCTTTACGGGAAAATGGCTACTGATGCGAAAGAGCTGCATATCACCCCGTTGCATTACAGCCGGTACAGAAACGGCACAATTACAGAGAAAAATATTCATTCAGCGCTTGCCAGGCTGGTCAATGAAGATTACTGGCTGCGCCGGTTACGTGCGCACCGTGCCCGCTGGCGTGAATCACTGTTGATTGCCGTTATGGCCGTCAATATGAATAAGCGTCCGTATGCCAGCCGCCAGGCAATCAATGACGTCCGCGCCCAGCGTAAAGCGAACGAAGAATATCTGAAACAGATGGATATTGAAGACACTGAGACGGGCGAGCGCTTTGATCTGTTTGAAAAAGTAATGGGCAGTATTTCTAACCCTGAAATCCGCCGCATGGAACTTATGGCGCAGATCGCCGGTATTGAGAGAGTTGCTATGCAACGCGGTGATATCGGAATGTTTGTCACCATCACAACACCATCAAAGTACCATCCGACAAAGGTTACCGGTAAGAAAAACGAGAAAAAAGCCATTGTCAACACTAACTGGTCGAAAGAGGCTTACACGCCAAAGAACGGGCAGGCGTATCTTGTCAGCGTTTGGTCAAAAATACGGACAGCATTCAAAGATTACGGGCTGAAAGTTTACGGTATTCGTGTTGTAGAGCCGCATCATGACGAAACGCCGCACTGGCATTTACTGCTGTTTACCGACAAAGCCAGCCGTGCGCAAGTTATCGATATTATGCGCAAAAAAGCCCTTGCCGTTGATGGTAAAGAACAGGGAGCACAAAAACACCGGTTTAAATGTGAACACATGAACCGGGGCGGGGCTGTCAGTTATATCGCGAAATATATTTCTAAAAATATCGACGGGTACGCACTGGACGGTGAAATCGATAACGACACCGGGAAGCCGCTGAGTGATACCGCCGCAGCGGTGACTGCATGGGCGGCAACGTGGCGCATCCCGCAGTTTCAGTTTTATAACCTGCCATCGAAAGGCGCATACCGTGAATGCCGCAAGCTGCGCGGTGTGTCTATCGCAGAGCAAATCGGTGATGTGGCGGAAAAGGTCAGGTTTGCCGCAGATAAAGGTTTTTTTGATGAATACATTATTTCACAGGGTGGTCCGTGTACCCCGCGTGACTTACAAACAATCCGTGTGGCGAGACGCGCCGCTGAGCAACTGAACCAGTACGAAGAAGAAGTCCCGGAAGTTTTCGGGATCTACTCCCCTATTTTTGGCGGCGATGTCGTCAAAACCCGCGAACGTAAATATCAAATCGTCAAGAAACGCGACAGTCAAAACCCGGCTCCGGTTGCCGTTGGTTTTGATTTTACTCTTTCAAAGGGCGGCATCGCCGACCCTCGGAGTCCTGTCAATAACTGTGGATCGGTGATCTCAGCCGATGGTGATAAATCGCCAGATTTAGCGACAAACTACGGCATGACAGGGGTTTCAACAGAAAGTCAGTGGGGTTTATGCCTGAGTGATAAGGCGGCTGAGAAAGCGGCGCAGCCAGCAGAAACAACACAAATCGGGCGGCGGGTTATCTCCCGCATCCCTTTAACCAGTCAGCAAATTGCGTTTATCCCGGAAATACAAAAATTCACCGCCTCAATGGGTCATGAACTGGCGGCTGACGGGCTGATGATGATGTTTATCAGGGGTATGACTATTGATTATGGCGATCAGGTGCTGATGTTCCGTGATGGGCGGATGCGGCTGGAGCTGGGCGACGAGGTGAAAAAGACAAGAGAACGGCAGCAGGGCGAGAAGAGAGAGCAAAAAGCGGCGTCGATATTGGCGCGTGTTGATAAAATGAGGAAAAAAGATCATGACAATTAAAGTTGAAGTGACAACCGATTTAATTCTGAGCCTGTATAAGCGTTTAGATGATTTATTCCCCTGGCAAAAACGCTGGTATGCACAACGTTTTCAGCGCGGCCGTAGTTTACATAAAGGTCGTCAGATTGGTGCAGATTATTATTTTGCTCTTGAGGCAGTGCTTGATGCCTGTCTTACCGGGCGAAATAAAATATTTATCGAATACGTATCACCAGATCCAGAAGATGATTTTATTTCAAATGTTGCTCAATATATTGGCTTTTTTTTAGGGCGAAATATTGAGACAGGAACCAGGGTAATTACACTGAGCAACGGAGCAGAACTAAGTTTTTTGCCGGATAATAATCTGTTATGGGCTG
The DNA here is from genome assembly GCF_965118875.1 of Morganella psychrotolerans. Classification (GTDB taxonomy): domain Bacteria; phylum Pseudomonadota; class Gammaproteobacteria; order Enterobacterales; family Enterobacteriaceae; genus Morganella; species Morganella psychrotolerans_C. The sequence goes on along the minus strand of NZ_CBCPJD010000006.1, from coordinate 293,839 downwards.
GTTTATGCGGTGATACTTATTTGTCGGAATGGGCCTATTTCACCAATCCGTGGAACTGTATTCGTTCAGCGTATGCCGTCACTTCTAATGTGAAATGGCGGTTAACATTCTATTCATCAATTGATGATCATGCGGCAGGAAAGGATGTTGATTTAAGCCGTCGGTGGTATCACGATTCAGTGCCATTTCTGCCGCATGAGTGTACTGAGGCGCATTGTGCCAAAGTTAACAGAATGCCGGGGTTTTATACGGATAGTCATTTTCGGCAGGTTGTTCTGTGTCAGTTGCCGGAATGGAGTAGCTCACTATGACAATATTCAGTGAATTGCATCAGTGGTTGCTTGAAGATAAAACAAGATGGTTAATTGTATGGTTTACGGGGGCAGTTATGGTTTTTTTCTTTATTTCAGTTGTGAGTCGTTATGTCGAAACAGAGAAAAAGATTCAGTTTTACAAAACATTAACTGCATCGCTGCTATGGTTGCCGTTTGTGGCGATGTTTATTATTAGTGCAGTATGGTATCTGCTGGAAATTGTTTATAACAGGTTTACCCGGTGGCAGGAAAAACCGACAGTATCAATAACTGTTATTCAGCCAAATCCGCCGCCAAAGAAACCGTAAAACATAAAATCATAACCGCCGAAACCGGCGGTTTTTTCTTACCTCCGGGCTGATGCGTAAATCCATGCAGAAACCACCAAAAACCGCATGAACGGAAAAGGATCACTATACCCGCTCAGCCCTATATCTGGCGGAGTTCGGACGATCTCTTGCGGATGCATGAAAACCGGTGCATTTAGTGGGCAGGCGTGGCGGGGCTACGATTGCGCGGCGGCATGTTTATTCGTTTCCCGGTTCCCGCAAATTTCCCGGGCGTGGTGGCGTTAAAATAAGAAAGACGGGTCATAGCCTATCTTTTTTCAGGTCGTCACACAGGGTGATACAGGCGGCGTAAAGGCGGGTTACAGGGCGGTAAAATCCGGCGGATTCGCATTCTGAGTACTGGTTTAGTATAATATTATGGGGCGCTATTATTATTGAAAGCGCCCTTTTTCATTATGCGGGGGCGAAAAAAAACCGCCTGTGCCGGCGGTTCGTTATACGGGTTACTGATTACTCGCTGTCTGTTCCCAGTGTATACGCCTCAAACCGGATCACCTCCACACCGCACCAGTCATTCAGCTGTTTCATCTTGGCTTGCAACGGTATCAGCTCGTTGCGGACAAATACTTTCGCTGCCTTTTCCACATCGCCAAAGCCGCCGGTGTTCTGCGGCAGGATCCCCATCAGCTGCGGCGGTACCCGGTGAGCGGCAAGCATATCGTCCCGGCTGACATTCTTGATATTAAGAAATTCATCTTTCGCAGCAACCTCACTGAGCGGCATAACCTGAATGCCGTCCTTCTTCCCGTTCGGGGCATACAGAAACAGATTGCGGAAGTTACCGGGGCCTTTACTGCTGCGCACCGCTTTGCGGATGTTGTCGATATCCCCGGGTGATTGTGACGAATCGCTGATATACATGATGTACCCGGCGTGACTGCCGTTCAGATAATAGCGGCGGCGGAACAGGGTCGCGGATTCATTCAGCAGGGTTGACGGCAGCGCCGCCAGATATTCCGGCAGGCCGTACAGTTCCTGATTCACATCCGGCTCAATCAGATGAAACACCGCACCCGGTTCAAACGGGAACGGCTCACTCTCATAACCGTATTTGGCAAACCAGTATTGATCCGCGTCGGTACCGCGCCGGGTGTATTTCGCCGGGGCGTGGTTAAAGCGCAGTAAGCCGCCGAGGCGGTTGTACCGCTTCTCAACATAGGCATTGCCGAACATCAGAAAGTCCAGCGCGAAACTGTCAAAGGTTTTCCGGTCTAACAACGGGTGCGGGATAAAGGTACTGGTCAGAATATTGCGCTTCACATAAATCGCGCTGCTGTGATGCGGTGCCGCGCGGAACGCTTTCGACAGTCCGTTAAAACTGAGCGGCGGCTCATACCAGTGCTCCATGCGGGCGCATTCCAGGTAATCATAAATCTCGCGGCTGTCGAGGACCGATACCGGGTCGCCAAAGGTGAACGCTTCCACGCCGCCATCAATCTGTTGTTTATGCTGTTTATTTTTATTTCTGCGGCTCATTAATAAAGCTCCACGATATTATGATGCTGGGCGTTATTACCCGTGATAGGTTCGTTGTACAGGGCGTGCATGGTCGCCCACGCGAGGTCAGCGTGGCTGGCGTCTTCGCTGCGGCTGGCTTCGTAGGTCGGGCGGTTGCCGCTGGCGGTGGTTGAGCGGCGGATAGCCATAAACGACTGAATGACGTCCCGGTCTCCGGCGTCAAATTCCAGCCGTCCGCTGTTGATGACATCCCACGCTTTCAGCACCAGGGCGTTTTTTATGGCAGGGTTGTAGATAAATTCGCGCACCTGCGGGAAAAATTCCTGTACGGATTTAAAGACACCGTGCCCGATGCCGGTACTGTCCACACCGATATATTCCACGTTATAGCGTTCGGTCAGTTGCTTGATCGCTTCTGCCTGTGCGCGGAAATCCATGCCGCGCCACTGATGGCGCTCAAGAATGCGGAACGCCGCCCCCGGCATCAGCGGCGGTGCGATAACCACGCACCCGGCGCTGTCCCCGCCCTCGGTACCTTTTGCCGGGTCATAACCTATCCACACGGCACGATAGCCATACGGGCGGTACAGTTCCGGCTGAAAGTCTTCCCACACATCCCAGCTGTCAACCAGACACCGCTGCATCAGTTCCAGTGAAAAAATGGACGCGATATCATCCACAAAGTCACACATCAGCAGGTTCTGATATTCGTCCGGGCTGTATTCAAGGCGCAGCTGATCGATATCGAACAGGTCACAGCCACCGCGCACGGCATCTTCAATCGTGACAATCTGCCGCCACTGACCATCCTCACACAACCGCCCGTCACGTAATGCGGCGTGGCTGATATCAATATCCACGCGATCAGCTTTGGCGCGCCCCCGGTTAAACAGTTTACCCGACCAGAACGGATAGGCGCTGTGGGTCAGGCTTGACGGCGTGGAGAAATACGTCTGCCGCCATTTTTTGTGCATCGCCATACCGGAGGCGACTTTGCGCAGCTCCTGAAATTTCGGGATCCAGAAAAATTCATCCAGGTAAAGATTGCCGTGATAGCTTTGTGCGGTGCGGGCATTGGTACCGAGGAAATACAGGGTTGCACCGTTCGCCAGCACAATCGGATCGCCTTTCAGGTCAGCGTCAACCTCGCGGGCGATTTCGATGATGTATTGTTTGAATACGTGCGCCTGCGCCTTGCTGGCTGAGAGAAACACCTGATTGCGTCCGGTCAGCAACGCGTCCATAAAGGCTTCACGGGCAAAATAATACGTTGCCCCGACCTGACGGGATTTCAGAATATCGCGGATGCGGTGTTGCGCCCCGGCGCAGTACCATATTTTCTGGTAATCAAACATGTTACCCATGAAAATCTGTTCCAGCTTTTCGATCTGTTCATCACTGAAGCCATTTTTTTCCGGGGCGCGGCGCTCACCGGCATTACGGTTGGCGAGTTTGGGATTCAGGTCTGTCTCATTACCGCCGTTCTGATATTTGCGGATTTTCGCGGAACGCTCCAGTTGCCGCCCCAACAGGTCAATTTCCTTGTAATCTTTACCCTCTTTGCTCTCTTTGCCGATAAGCTGGCACAGCCGCGCTTCAATGGAAAACTCAACGCGATCATACGGCGTGATGTCATCCCACTGGTCGCGGCGCTTCCAGCTGTGAATGGTTGAGGCTTTCTCACCCAGCGTTTCCGCGATCCGTGCAATACGGTAGCCGCTGAAATACAGGTGCATTGCCTTTTTACGTGAGTCAAATACCGTTATCGTTTCCATGCCGTCAGATTACTGACCGCACTTCCCCCGCGCCCTGCCGTTCTGTTGTATATGACCGGCTTACAACAGTGTTTCATTGTCTCCGTCCCGAAACACCGGAACCATAGCCCCATCATTTCCCGTCCTGACTGATGGAGTCATCACATGACAGTAAAATCAAAGCCGGTGCGCATTTGCGTGGAGGGTGCCACCACTGACGGTCGCATCGTGCAACGCAGCTGGCTGACCGATATCGAAAAAAACTACGACCCGAACGTCTACGGGGCGCGTATTAATCTTGAACATCTGGGTTATGAGTGGATGCCGCGTTTTGGTGATGTTGAATCCGTTCATACTGCAGAAATCCCGGACGGCGCACTGAAAGGCAAATTAGCCCTGTACGCCACGCTGTTACCGACTGACGACCTGATTCAGATGAATAAAAAGCGTCAGAAAGTGTACACATCAGCTGAAATCGCCCCGAAATTCTCTGACACCGGTGAAGCCTATCTTGTCGGTCTGGCTGTCACAGACAGTCCTGCCAGCCTCGGTACGGAAATGCTGCAATTCAGTCAGAAATCAGGCAACAGCCCGCTCTCTGATCGCAAACAGGCAAAAGATAACGTGTTCACCCTTGCGGAAGAAACCGTGATCGAATTTACCGACGACAAGCCGGAAGAGCCGAAAGGCCCGTCTCTGTTTTCCATCGTCACCGGTCTGTTGACCGGCAAAACCAAACAGGATGACGCCCGTTTCGGTGATGTGAACAAAAGCGTTGAGCTGTGCGCGAAAGCTATTGAAGCCATGCAGGGCGATATTGCCGCACTGAAAAAAACCGGGCTGCCTGATCCGCTGCCGGAAGAGGCAACAGAGCTGACTGAGCTGAAAAAAGAACTCAGCGACCTGAAAGCTAAATTAAGCGCACAGGACGGCAGCGGTCCACAGCGCCCGCAATCTTTCGGCAACAACAGCACGCAGCCGGACGAGCTGCTGACTGACTGCTGATCCCGGCTTATCTGATTTGAGAAAGAGAACATGAAAAAAGAGACACGCTTTAAATTTAACGCCTTCCTGCTGCGGCTTGCAGGGCTTTACGACGTGCCGGTTGAGGAAATGACCAGCAAAGTGGAAATCACCCCGTCAGTCGCACAAAATCTGGAAGATAATATTCAGCAGTCTGCGGCGTTCCTCGGCATGATTAACATTGTCCCAGTGGATGAAAAAACCGGTCAGGTGATCGGGCTGGGTGTCGGTTCAACCGTTGCCGGTACCACGGACACCTCCGCCGGAGAGCGCGAACCGACAGACCCGTCAGAAATGACCGATATCAACTATGACTGCCAGCAGACCAACTTTGACACCACGCTGACCTATCAGAAGCTGGATCTGTGGGCGAAGTTTAAAGACTTTCAGCTGCGTATCCGTAACGCGATCATCCGCCGTCAGGCACTTGACCGTATCATGATTGGCTTTAACGGCATCACGCGTGAGAAAACCTCTGACCGCGTTAAAAACAAAATGCTGGAAGACGTCAATATCGGCTGGCTGCAAAAAGTCCGTAGTGACGCCGAAAAGCATGTAATCAGTGATGTGCGGGATCTGGACGGTAAGGTTATTTCGGCGGTGATCCGCGTGGGTAAAGGCGGTGACTTCAATAACCTTGACGCGCTGGTCATGAGTGCGGTCGATGACATTATTGATGAAGAGTACCGCGACGATACCGAACTTGTTGTTATCTGCGGGCGCAAGTTGTTGTCAGACAAATATTTCCCGCTGGTCAATAAAGACCAGGACAACAGTGAAAAACTGGCGGCAGATATGATTATCAGCCAGAAACGCATTGGCGGATTGCAGGCAGTGCGTGCGCCGTACTTCCCTGAAAACGCCCTGTTTATCACCCGTCTGGACAACCTGTCTATCTACTGGCAGAACGAAACCCGCCGCCGCCACATCATCGACAACCCGAAACGTGACCGTATCGAAAATTACGAGTCCGTCAATGAAGCCTATGTTGTTGAGGACTATCGCGGTACCGCGCTTATCGAAAACATCAGCATGTTACCGGCAGAGAAGGCCCCGGCGACAGAGGACGGTAAGTAATGAGCGGCAGCATTTTCCGCCGCCATGTGATGCGGGTCAGTGCTCAACAGGATGCGCAGCAGCGCAATCCGGTGACACAAACCGGCACGGCTTACACCCAGATGACACTGATGATGAACGCAGACCGCCGCCGGTTAAAGCGTATTCAGTCATTTGAGCGCAAAGCCGACATCAAGCGGGAAATGCTGCCGAATTATGCCCCGTGGGTTGCCGGTATTCTGGCGTCAGGCAAAGGGCAGCAGGACGATGTCACTATGCGCGTAATGCTCTGGCGGATTGATACCGGCGACTTTTCCGGTGCGCTGGATATCGCGGACTACGCCCTGAGCCACAACCTGACAATGCCGGAAAAACACTCGCGCACCACCGGTTGTGCGGTTGCCGAAGAGATCGCGGACATGGCTGAAAAAATGTATGCCGCGAAAACACCGGTACCGCCGGATGTACTAACCCGCACGATGGATCTGACCCTTGATGAAGATATGCCTGATCAGGTCCGGGCAAAACTGTATAAGTGGCTGGGTTATGCACAGCGCGACAACGACCAGTTACAGCCTGCCACCTGTTCATGGTTACGGGCACTTGAATTAGACGACCGCGCCGGAGTTAAGCAGGATCTGCGTCAGCTTGAGAAACTCATAGCGAAACAGCAGGAAGAGCGCGACGCGGTACCACAGAACGAGCCACAGCGCCGGGGCGGCACAGCGGAATAACAAGTTGTTACCCGCTGTCCACCGCCCACCTTTTACGGGGTATACCATGGATTTCACCTCTTCACAGTCACATGACGTACCGGACGAAACACTCAGCAGCGGTGAATTTTTTCCGGATATCAGCCTGCGGAATTATCAGCAGTCGATGCTGACAGACGGCAAAGTCACCCCGGAACGCCTGAAACAGGTCGTGACCAACGCCATGATCGAAGTCAACCGCGAGCTGTCGGACTGGCGACAGTCACAGATTGCCGCCGGGTTTGCCTCACTGGATGCGGTGCCGGCAGAGCATATCAACGACGACAGTGAGCTGACGCTGCTTTACCGCCGGGCGGTATACGGGCTGACCAAAGCCAATCTGACCGAGCGTTACCGCGACACCGACACCACGGACAGCGGTGAGAAAAAAGCCGCTGCCCTCGGTGATACGGTGGATGACCTCTGGCGGGATGTGCAGTGGGCTATCCAGCGTATCAAAGGTGAGTCACACAATATCTGTGAACTGATATGAATGTCTTTGCTTTGCAGGGTGAAACCCTTGACGCCCTGTGTTTCCGGGTGCTCGGACAGACTGCCGGTGTGGTTGAACGGGCACTTGAGCTGAATCCCGGCCTTGCCGGTTACGGTGCTGAATTACCCCACGGAACGCCTGTTGAGCTGCCTGATATCACTGAACAGCCACAAAAACCGATGATCCAACTTTGGGATTAACAACACCTCCACCAAGGGGGACAGGTATGAAAACGATGAAAGAACACTGGGCTGACATTCTCGACGCACTGAAAAACGCATGGCCGCAACTTTCCGGCGTTGCCTTTGCCGTTTTTATCCGCTACGCCTGCCTGATTTATGACGGTGACACCCGTAAGAATAAGTGGGCGGAATGCCTGCTGTGCGGCGCGTTGTCATGGGCAATTATCAGCGGTGCGGAATTTATCGGCATCCCGAACGGCGCGTCCGGCATGATTGGCGGCGCGGTCGGGTTTTTAGGTGTTGAGAAGATACGCGAAATCGCACACCGCATGATTAATAAAAAACTGGGGGACAAATGACACGCGGGATCCGAAATAACAATCCGGGCAATATTGACTATCACCAGGCGAATAACTGGAAAGGTCAGCTTGCACACGATAATGCGATTGAATCTCGTTTTTGCCGGTTCAGTGCGCCGGAGTACGGCATTCGCGCCATTATTGCCCTGTTGCGGAATTATCAGCGCAAGTACGGGCTGAATACCGTTGCCGGGCTTATCAGCCGCTGGGCACCGTCCAATGAAAATAATACTAACGCTTACGTCAGCGGGGTATCCAAAGCCCTCGGCGTTACCCCGGGTGCAGTGATCGCCCTATCTGATAAAAACACGGCGATCCTCCTGGCAAAAGCGATTATCCGTCATGAGAACGGCAGTCAGCCTTATCCGGATGCCCTCTTTGAAAAGGCGTACAGTCTGCTATGACAACCAAAGCCCGCCTTATCTCGCTGTTATTCAGTCTGCTGATGGCGGGCTTATTATTATTTGGTCTGAAACATTACTACGACAAATCAGAACGGCTGACAGATGAAAATACCGGACTGAAAAAAGACATCGACCGGCAGGCGGATATTATCACCGCGCAGTCATTTGAATTTAACCGGTTTAACCGGATAGCGCAGGTTGCCACGCAGAATAACATCATGCAGCGTGCCGCCTCGGAGGAGCGCCAGATTGAATACCGCACCATTCTTAAAAACACTCCGACCTGTGGTCTGCCTGTGCCTCGCGCTGTTTCTGACGGCATGTTCCGCGACACGTACAATCTACGTGCCCGCACCATGTCCACCGTTGCCGGACTCACTGACAAAACCGGTGCCGCCGTCCCTGCCGCCCGGGTTCTGACTTACTGCGAACTGCCGTTATGGATTGATTTACTGATAGCCGATCTGGATGAAGCTAATACGCAGCTTGAGGGCATCCGTGCCGCAGAAAAGGCAAGGCAATATGAAAAAACTCAACAGCATTAAAGATACCCTGCTGAAAAAAATACCCTACCTGGGCAAAAACCCGGAAAAACTGTATCTGTTTGTGGACGACGGCGGGATCTTTGCGACCAATGAACCGTCCCTTTCCTACGAATATATTTACAGCCTGAATATTATCCTTGAGGCATTTCCCGGCGATCAGAATGTCGTGTTTGCCGTGGTGGTCGAATGGGTAAAACAGCATCAGCCCGATATTCTTGCCAACCCGGACAAACGCGCCAACGGCATCCGCTTTGAGGCTGATATTCTCAACAGCCAGAGTGCGAATATCAGCATTGACCTGAAACTGACAGAGCGGGTTATCGTCTCGGTACAGGAAGGGAAATACCATGTTGAAGCCGTGCCGGAGCCGGAAAACCCGTCAGACCAATGGGAGTCACTGAATGTCAGAACACGCCCTTGATGCACTGGAACATGAACTTGCCGGACTGCTGGCGCGGGTAAGCCCGGCTGCGCGCAAAAAGCTGTCCCGCGAAATCGTCCGTGACCTGCGCAAAAGCCAGATAAAACGCATCCGTGAGCAGAAAAACCCGGATGGCAGCGCATTTACCCGGCGCAAGGCGCAATTTATTACTGTACAGCGGGAAATGCGGTTTATCTGGCGAGGGCAGCAGCGCAGCCTGAAAAACTGGCAGCAGAATAAACGCATGATAACCGGCTTTGATGTGAACAAAGGCGCGGTGCGCTCATTCCGCAAAGGGGATATCCAGCGGTTTATTGCCGTGAAAAAAGACCGCATAAAAGTTAAAGGCAAAAGCAAACAGACCCGCATGTTTAAACGCCTCGCCACTGCCCGCTATATGCGCGCGTTCTCCAATGAAAATGAAGCAGCGATCTTCTTTGCCCCGGCGGCTGCCAATATTGCGGCAATCCATCAGTACGGGCTGAAAGAAAAGTTGCGCAATCTGGATATACAGTACCCGTCCCGTCAGTTACTCGGCTTTTCTGCCGACGATACCCGCCGTATTGAAGCTGCAATTATCAACTTCCTCGCGTCCTGATGTTGTATTTGCGCCCGATACAACACTGAGCCGGTGCATTCGCCACCGGTTCGGTGGCAGGCTTATCCGCATGAGCGCAAACACCCAAATCGCGGAACTCCTCCGCCTGATCAGAAATATTATCCGCACCGGCACGGTCACGGCGGTTGAGATTGGTCGCGGCTGTCGCGTACAGACCGGCAACCTGCAAACGGACTGGCTTCCGGTGGTCACATTGCGTGCCGGCGCTGCCCGCAGTAGCTGGATGCCGTCTGTCGGTGAACAGGTCGTGATCCTGTCTGTCGGCGGTGAGCTGACCACTGCGGTTGTGCTGCCGGGACTTTTTTCTGATGAATATAATGAACCGACCGACTCCCTGACCGCGAACCATACCACCTACCCGGACGGCGCGGTGATCGAGTACGAACCGGCGACCGGCGCACTGAAAGCGACCGGTATCACCACTGCATTTATTGACGCGGGTGAAAGTATTACCGCCACGTCACCGGTTGTTATCGTCAATGCCAGTGAGAATATCCGGTTTGTCACCCCGGCCGTGATCTGTTCTGACAACCTGACCTGCGCCACGCTGAATGTAATGAAAGGCGGGGAAATGACCGGCAACTTTAATCACACCGGCGGCAGTATCACCTCTAACGGAATTACGGTTCACTCTCACACGCACGGTGGCGTTGATCGTGGCAACAGTAATACGGATGGTCCGCAATGAGATACTACGGATTCAACGCTCTGACCGGGCAGGGCATCACCGATATCGACCATGTGCGCCAGTCAGTGCGGGACATTCTGATCACGCCGGTCGGCTCCCGTATTGCCAGACGAACATACGGCTCCCTGCTGTTCCGTCTAACTGACCAGCCGGATAACAACGCGCTGCGCCTGCAACTGATGGCGGCATGTTACACCGCCCTGCTGCGCTGGGAGCCGCGCATACAGATCCAGCAACTGACTATTTCCGCCCCGGTACCGGCAAGTATTGTGATTGACCTTTCCGGGGTATTTTCGCCAACCGGTCAGCCGTTTTCCTTTTCCGTGCCTGTGAGGTAATCATGCCAACTATCGACATCAGCCAGTTACCGCCGCCGGACGTGATCGAATCACTGGAATATGAATTAATTTTCAGTGAGCGCAAAGCTGCCTTGCTGGCATCCCTGCCGGAAGACTTGCGCGAGCCGGTCGCCCGCGTGCTGCAACTGGAATCCGAACCGCTGACCAAGCTGTTACAGGAAAGTACCTACCGTGAATTGCTGCTGCGCCAGCGGGTTAATGAAGCCGCCCGCGCCTGTATGGTGGCGTTTTCACGCGGTGCGGATTTGGATCAGTTGGGTGAAAACAACAATGTTCCCCGCCTGATTATTCAGGCTGCTGATGAAACCGCGATCCCGCCCATCCCCGCGATTTACGAGTCAGATTCTGATTTCCGGATGCGTATTCCCCAGGCATTTGAGGGAATGAGTGTTGCCGGGCCTGTTGGCGCGTATATCTTTCATGCCCGCAGCGCCTCCGGACAGGTCGCGGACGCCTCGGCAATCAGCCCGGAGCCTGCCTGTGTCACGGTCAGTGTATTATCACGCGAGGGTAACGGCACCGCGCCGGCGGAACTGCTGACGGTAGTCGATAAGGCACTGAATGATGAAAACGTACGCCCAGTGGCTGACCGTGTGACGGTGCAATCAGTTGAAATTGTTGATTATTCAATTAATGCCACGCTTTATTTATTCCCTACGCCGGAATCCGAGCCGATAGAAGCCGCCGCCCGTGAGCGGATAGCACGGTATGTCAAAGAACAACACCGCATCGGGCGTGATATCCGGCTGTCTGCCATTTATGCCGCCCTGCATGTTGAGGGCGTCCAGCGGGTAGAGCTGGCAAGCCCGGCAAAAGATATCGTGATCAGTGATACACAGGCGTCATTCTGCACTGATGTCGTGGTGACGGTCGGGGGATCGGATGAGTAGCCGTTTGCTGCCGACCGGCTCTAGCCCGCTGGAAATCGCCGCCGCCCAAGCCTGCGCTGAAATAGAGCGTGTGCCGGTACCAATAAAAACCCTGGTCAATCCTGATACCTGCCCGCTGCATCTGCTGCCCTATCTGGCGTGGGCGTGGTCGGTTGACAGGTGGGATGCAGCCTGGTCGGAACGGACAAAACGGGACGTTATCAAATCCTCAATGTTTGTTCACAAGCATAAGGGCACTATCGGGGCGCTGCGGCGTGTCGTGGAGCCGTTGGGCTATCTGATCAGTGTCACTGAATGGTGGAAAACCGGCGACCGTAACGGCACGTTCCGCCTGACGGTCGGGGTGTCAGAAAGCGGTATCACCGAAGAAACCTATTTTGAACTTGAGCGCCTGATATTTGATGCTCGTCCGCTCAGCCGCCACCTGTTGGGATTGTCTATTAACCTGAGCACGTCCGGCAGTTTTTACTGCGGTGCTGCCACCAATACCGGCGATACGCTGACGGTTTACCCGTATATCCCGGAGACGGTCCGGGTAGAAAGCGCGGACTATATTGGTGCGGCGCTGATAACCATTGATAAAGTGAGAATAAACCCATGACAGCAAAGTATTTCGCGATCCTGACGAACTACGGCGCGGCACAGCTTGCGAATGCTGTCGCGCTCGGTACGAAACTGAATATTTCAGTGATGGCGGTCGGTGACGGCGGCGGCGTGTTGCCGATCCCTGATCCGGCACAGACAAAACTTATCCGCGAAACCCGACGGGCGGCAGTCAATCAGGTGTCGGTTGATGATAAAAACCCGAATTATATTATTTCTGAACAGGTTATCCCTGAGAACGAGGGCGGTTGGTTCATCCGTGAAATCGGTCTGTTTGATGATAAGGGCGGGCTGATTGCGGTCGGTAACGCCCCGGAAACCTACAAGCCGAATTTACAGGAGGGCAGCGGACGCACGCAGGTTATTCAAATGGTGCTGATGGTCAGCAGCACAGAATCAATCACCCTGAAAGTCGATCCGTCAGTGGTACTGGCAACGCGGGAGTATGTGACAAAAAGCATTGCAGCAGCAATTCAGGAGTCAGAAGCCAGAGCCGCTAAGACTTATCAGCCGAAAGGTGATTATGTTTTGCATCCTTATTTAAAGCTGGAAATGCAGAAAAAGCTGGATAAATCGGACGTTGTTAATCAGTTAGGTAACGATACCAGTAAAGCCGCATCACAGGCTTTAGTGGCTACTGAGCTGGGTAAAAAAGCCCCATTAAATGTTGCAGACGGCAAGCTAGCCAAAGACAAGAACGGCGCGGATATCCCGGACAAACCGAAGTTTATTGAAAACCTTGGTTTGGGAGAAGCGGCTAAAAGCAAAGTATTGCAGACGACAGGCGCATCGAAAACAGATGTGATGAGCCAAAAATCGGTGACAGATGAGTTGAATAACAAGGCTAACCTGGTCTCTGATTCGGAGCAGAGTTTCAACGGTGTCGTGTCAACAAAAAAAGAAGTTGCAGTGCGCCTTGATAACAAGAGAACCCTTTTGCAAGCCGGAGGGGTGATAGCATTCTCTCAGGATAATAAAACGTGGTATGTGGCGACATTTCAGAATAAAACAGGAACCGTTGCATACTCGTCAGACCTGTCAGATTTGGCTGATAAAAACGCAACAGAAGAGCAGGTATTTAATTCAAAGATAGCAGCGAAAGAGTTTAATGCAGTTGATGGGAATAATAGAAACATTCTGAAAGCATCCGGAGTGATAACCCATTCACCAGACCTTTCAACCTGGTATGACCTTGTGTTGCCAAAAAAAACCGGAACCGCAGCCATTACTGCCGATGCAATCGGTAGCGGTGCTCACACATGGTATGACATGACAGCTCAGCGGAAATTAAATGTTATCTATAGCAACACGGCAGGAAAGCCAACTGAGGTAAGTATTTACTGTAAAAGTGTTCATGTATACGTCAACTCAGTAAGGGTGGCCGCGGCAGCTATTGACAGCAGATGCAACATTAGTGTGATTATCCCTGTGGGTGGAAGCATAACGGTAAACTCGCAGGGAGAATCTGGGGAGTTAATTTGGTGGAGTGAATTACGATGAGATATTACAAAGATAGTGAAAATAAAATCTATGCCTTTGAAGATAATATCAATGCGGAGGACTGGCTTAATTTTAAGGTTGCGGAGATAACGGAAAGTAAAGCTGATGAAATTTTAAATCCACCGCTGACGAAAGAGCAACTGATTGAACAGGCGGAAGCCAAAAAGCAGTTTCTGATCGCAGAGGTCAATGCAGAAACAGAAATGCTCCGGGCAAAACTTGCACTCGGTCGCATCAAAGAGGATGAAAAGGCGCTTTTAAACGCCTGGCTGGATTATCTGGACGAACTGGAAGCGGTAGACGTATCCACCGCCCCCGATATCATCTGGCCGGTTAAGCCGGTGGCGTAGGCCATACCACATCAGCCCCGAGGGAAGTATCAACACGGTTGAGCATAACCCGGTATAGTTTCCATTCTTTCAGGGCTGATATTTCTTCCGGTGTGGCGATATCCAGATCAACGGCATCCTGTAGCGGGGCTATTGCTTCTGACGCTTCTGACATCAGCGCCAACTTCCGAATGTCGGCATCAGCCCGTGCCAGTTCGCGATAGTTTTCAACATAGACGAAATCATTGCCTTTCGCGCTCCACGTCTTGTACTTGTCAGTTGTCCACTGAACAAATATCAGCTTGTCCTTGCTGTCTGAAACCAGTGTTTCCCCAGTTTGCTGACGGATAAGCAGCTCATCAATCAGCTCGTCGCTCACTTCAATGTGAACGTTTTTATCCAGCTCCTGAAGGTCGAAATCAACCGAGAGTGTTTTTTTGTTATAGGCTTTCATGTTTACCCCACCAACCAAATTTCTGTGACGCTACCAGCGCCGGTATTATGTGAAAATGTTGCCCTGTCCGGATATACCCCCATGCCAATCGACGTCCCTGACCCAGTTGCAGCGTAAGCTGCATATGACTGCGTAGTAACCAGTGACTGGATTTTCGCCACGCCGTCATGAAACATGATCAGCATTTTCCCTACACCATTTGTGCCGAAACTGAATGACTGGCCTACCGAGGCGCCGGAGCCTGAATAGAGTTTCCTTATCCGTTGTCCGGCAATATCGGCACCAGTGTCAATTTCAGCAAACGGAATACCTACCTGTTTTGTGGTGCCGTTTTTTGCAGTGTGTTTAAACAATAACGAGTTGCGTGTCGGTGATGCGACTATTTCAAATGTATCACCAGAGACACTTTGATTAAGAAAAACCGCTGGGTAATCTGGTGCTGTTACGGAGACTCGCTTATCAGCTGACGGGCTGTCTTTTGCCAAGTAATCGCCTTTCACCTGCTTACCATCCAGGGCATCACTAAGTGTGTCAATTGCTGTTTTTGTCGCTATCAGCTCCCACGGTTTTTTCTCATCACCAAAAATATTCCGGATGTAGGTGCGAGGTTTTTCTGTGGCGTATGTCACTGCAATCTGTGTTTTGTAATGACCTGATGCCGCCATATTGATAATGACAAACCCAACACCTTTCTCCGGGTTATCGTCTGAGCCTGCACCGGACAGATAGAAGCCACTTTCGGTGACGGATGCCATCGCCTTGAGAATGCCACCAAGTCCGAAATCCCCCTTCTTCAGAGCTTCTTTTAAACCAACCTTTTGTGAACAGGGATTTTAATATAAGCAAATTCACCTACTTAAGAGCAAAATCTGATAACCTGATGATAAGAAAAAAGTAAGAGCCGGGAGACGATAGTTTTATGATTATTGGGTATGCGCGGGTATCAAGTAACCACCAGGACACAGAGCTTCAAATGCAGGCACTCAGAGCCGCCGGATGTACACTTATTTTTGAAGAAAAGGCATCAGGGCGTAAAACTAACCGCCCGGTCCTAAAAGAAGTGGTTGATATGTTGGAGCCTGACGATGAATTGGTTATCTGGAAATTAGACCGCATCGGCCGTAATGTCTTGCACGCACTTTTAACCTTCCAAAGCCTCGCTGAACGCCATGTTAATATCCGGTCTATTACTGATGGTGTCGATCTCAGTACAGCCAGTGGCCGCTATAACTTCCGAAATATCCTCTCTGCCGCGCAATATGAGTCTGATTTAAATAGCGAAAGAACATTAGCGGGTCTGGCTGTAGCAAGAGCCAGAGGGCGTATAGGTGGGCGTAAGCCTAAATTTACTAACGAGCATTGGGATCTGTTTAAGCGGGAAATTATGGCGGGTCATTCACATCGTGACGTGGCGATAAAACATGGTGTAAGTCTTTCAACGTTATATAAACATTACCCGGTTCAGGCGGATAGCAGATAACGCGATACGCGCCAATATTTGCACTGTGTAAATATTACCCACACTACAATTGCCCTTTGTTGTACAACGCCCTTATACAACACCAACCGCACGACACCGCGCCATATCAATAACACCATAGAAAGCACCAAAAAGAGGAGCTTCTTTCTATGGCACAAGACTATCACCACGGCGTGCGTGTCGTTGAACTCAATGACGGAACACGCCCTATCCGCACCATCAGCACGGCAATTGTCGGTATGGTTTGTACCGCTGATGATGCAGATGCAAAAGCATTCCCGCTTAACAAGCCCGTCCTGCTGACGGATATCCGTTCCGCACTCGGCAAAGCCGGGGACACCGGCACGCTCGCGCATTCACTGCAAGCCATCAGCGACCAGACAAAACCGGTAACGGTCGTTGTCCGTGTCGAGCAGGGCGAAAGCGAAGCGGAAACCACAACAAACATTATCGGCGGCACGACTGATACCGGACTGAAAACCGGCTTACAGGCGCTGCTGACCGCGAAAAACTATACCGGCGTTAAACCGCGTATTCTCGGCGTACCGGGACACGACAATCAGGCTGTCACATCAAAGCTGGTTACTGTGGCGCAGGCGTTACGCGGGTTCGCTTATGCCAGTGC
Source organism: Morganella psychrotolerans (assembly GCF_965118875.1). GTDB lineage: Bacteria > Pseudomonadota > Gammaproteobacteria > Enterobacterales > Enterobacteriaceae > Morganella > Morganella psychrotolerans_C. The sequence goes on along the minus strand of NZ_CBCPJD010000006.1, from coordinate 277,181 downwards.
CTACGGTTGCAAAACCATTCCGGAAGTACTGGACTACCGCAAAAACTTCAGTCAGCGCGAGCTGATGTTGATCCACCCGGATTTTCTGTCATGGGATTCAGTGAAGGACGCCGAAGCAACCGCCTACGCCACCGCCCGTGCGCTGGGTCTGCGTGCCAAAATAGACCAGGACATCGGCTGGCATAAAACCCTGTCAAATATCGGCGTGAATGGTGTGACCGGTATTTCTGCTGATGTGTCGTGGGACTTGCAGGATCCGGCAACTGACGCGGGCCTGCTGAATGAAAACGATATCACCACGCTTATCCGTGAAGATGGATTCCGTTTCTGGGGTTCCCGCACCTGCTCTGACGATCCGCTGTTTGCCTTTGAGAACTATGTCCGTACCGCGCAGGTACTGGCTGACACTATGGCAGAAGCGCACATGTGGGCGGTTGATAAGCCAATGACCCCGACATTGGTTAAAGACATTATCGACGGCATCAACGCCAAAATGCGCAACCTGACCACTAACGGTTATCTGCTTGGCGGTGAATGCTGGTTTGATCCGGATGCTAACGGCAAAGACGAATTAAAAGCCGGAAAGCTGGCGATTGATTATGACTATACACCGGTGCCACCGGCTGAAAATATCACCTTCCGTCAGCGCATCACTGATCGCTACCTGATGGATTTCGCATCGAAAATTAAGGGGTAATCATGGCTTTACCACGCAAACTAAAAAACATGAACCTGTTTTTTGACGGTGATAACTATCAGGGGCTTGCTGAAGAAATCACCCTGCCGAAAATCACCCGCAAAATGGAAGCCTATCGCGGCGGCGGCATGAACGGTGCCGCCCAGATTGATATGGGTCTGGATGATGGCGCACTTGATATGGAAGTCACTCTCGGCGGTATGGAAGCACAAATCTATAAGCACTGGGGTATTGCCGAGATTGACGGCGTACAACTGCGCTTTGCCGGTGCCTATCAGCGCGACGATACCGGCGATGTTATCGCCTGTGAGGTGGTTGTACGCGGACGCTTATCCGAAATAGACCCGGGCAGCGCCAAACAGGGTGATAACACCCAGGTTAAATTCAGCTTTAAACCAACCTACTACAAACTGGTTTGGGACGGCGCGGATCTCATTGAGATTGATGTCGTCAATATGGTTGAAAAAGTCGACGGCAAAGACCGTCTTGCAGAACAACGCGCCGCTATCGGGCTTTAACAGGAAAAAAAGTAAATGACTGAACAAATTCAGAAAACACAGGCAACCGTCACACTGGAAGAACCTGTTAAACGCGGCGAAACAGACATTACCGAAGTGGTTGTCCGCAAGCCCAAAGCGGGCGCATTACGTGGCGTTCGTCTGGTCGCGCTGATGGATATGGATGTAACGTCCATGACCGAAGTGTTACCCCGCATCACAGCACCGGCACTGACAAAACCGGAAATTATGGCGATGGCGCCGGGCGACCTGCTCAATCTGTCGATCGAGGTGGTTAATTTTTTGTTGCCGAAGTCGATGCAGCAGGACTACCAGAACGATTAACTGTAGATGATTTGGTGGCAGATATTGCCACCATTTTTCACTGGCCACCCTCCGCGACTGAGGATATGAGCCTGACCGAATTAATTGAATGGCGTTATCACGCTTACAAACGCAGCGGTAATAGTGATGAGTAGAAATCTACGTTTACAGGTTGTGCTGAACGCCGTCGATAAATTAACAAGACCGTTCCGCAGTGCGCAGGAATCCAATAAACGACTGGCGGGCGCTGTCCGTCAGTCGCGTGATGCATTGAAAGACCTCAACCGGCAAGCCGGGCAAATCGACGGCTTTCGCAAAACAAAACAGCAACTCACCGAAACCCAGCAGGCATATCAGGCAGCAACACAACGCGCCGCCGCCCTCGCCCGCGAAATGACCGCATCCGGAAACCCCACAAGGCAACAAGCTGAAGCCCTGAAACGCGCGCAGCGGGAGGCTGCACAACTGAAAAACCGGTTCGGGGAATTGCAGCAATCCGCACAGCGTCAGCGCTCGGCATTGCAGGCTAACGGGATCTCAACCAATCAGTTGGGGCAGGCACAACGCCGCCTGAACGGCGATATCACCCGTACCACGCAGCAGTTGCAGCGACAGGAACAGCAGCTGCGCCGCAGTGCAGAACAAGAGCGCCGCATGGCAGCAGCCAAAGGCAGCTACCAAAAAACCATGGATGTACGAAATAAAATGGCGGGCACCGGTGCCGCCGCTATGGCAACCGGCGGCGCGTCCTTGTACGCCAGTAAAAAATTTCTGATGCCGGGCTTTGAATTTGAAACCGGTATGTCGAAAGTACAGGCGCTGACCCGCCTTGATAAAGGGTCAAAAGAATATAAAGCCCTGCGCGAACAGGCGCGTGATCTCGGTGCAACCACTGCATTCACCGCGAACGAAGTCGCACAGGGTCAGTCATTTTATGCAATGGCAGGGTTTAAGCCGGAGCAAATACAGAACGCCATGAAAGGTACCCTGTCGATGTCACTTGCCGGTGATGTTGACCTTGCCACCACAGCCGATATCGGGTCAAACATTCTGACCGGCTTTAAGCTGAATTCGGATGAAATGAACCGCGTCAGTGATACCCTCGTTGCCACTTTTACCCGGTCAAATACCAACCTGAACATGTTGGGCGACACCATGAAATACGTCGCGCCGGTTGCCTCCGGGTTGGGCGTTGATCTGGAAACAGCAGCAGTTGCCGCAGGTAAGCTGGGTGATGCCGGTATTCAGGGGTCAATGGCCGGTACCGGATTGCGATCTATCCTCGGTCGTTTGGCGGAGCCGCCTAAACAGGCAGCGGATGCACTTGAGCAACTAAGTATAAAAACCCGTGACGCTAAAGGTAACTTACGCGCCCTGCCGGACATCCTCACGGAGCTGGACAAGAAAACAAAAAAAATGGGTACCGCTGAGCGTGCCGGATTTTTTAAACACATCGCCGGTGAAGAGGCTTTCTCTGCCCTGTCTGTTCTGGTTGAACAAGCCGGTAAAGGCGATCTGCAAAAAATGATAGCCGAAGTTAAAGCGGCAAAAGGTGAGGCGCAGAAAGTAGCGGACACCATGACCGATAACCTTGACGGCGATCTGAAAAACCTGACCTCTGCATGGGAAGATGTCGGGATTCAGATATTCGGCGGCGTTGACAGCCCGCTGCGCGATATCGCGAAATCCATCACTGATATTATCAGCAAGGTCGGCGACTGGACAAAACGTAACCCGGAGCTGACAAACACCCTGACAAAAATTGCACTGGCGCTGGGCGTGATCCTTACTGTAGGCGGTGCGCTGATTCTGATGCTTGCCGCCATGCTTGGACCGATGGCACTGTTGAAACTCAGCCTGTCTGTTTTAGGCATCAAAGGTGCCGGTGCGTTTGGCTTGCTGGCGAAAGGCATAAAGTTTTTTGCCCTCAAGGGTGTCTGGGCGTTTGGTCTGCTGGCCAAAGGACTAAAAATTATTGCTCTCAAAGGTGTAGGGGCGCTTGGCCTGCTGGCCAAAGGGATAAAAATTGTCGGCATGGCGCTGTTTACCGCCGGTAAAGCCCTGCTGACTAACCCAATTTTTCTTGCGGCAGCAGCTATTGCCGCTATTGCTTATGTGATTTATAAGAATTGGGATTCAATCGCCGCATTCTTTACAAAATTATGGACGGACATCGGCAACGCCTGTGATGCAGCGTGGACATGGATAGGAAGCATTATCAGTAAAGCCTGGGTGGGAATAAAAAATTATTTTCTCAATTACACGTTACTTGGAATTATCTATCAGAATTGGGACGGCATAAAAAAATATATGTCGGATCTGTGGGAAGCGGTAAAAACCACCATCCGGACAAAATGGGATGAGATTATCAATTTCATACGTAACCTGCCGGAAACGATGAAAAAAATAGCGTCAGATATGATTGACAGCGTTATCAGCGGGATTGACGCCAAATGGGAAGACCTGAAAAATAAATTTGCCGAAATAAAACAAATGGCAAAAGACGCCCTGACGCCGGACTGGCTGAAAGAAGCGAAACAGGATCAGAAGTTTGTTACAGCGGTCGAAGCCACGCAAAAAACCACTATGTCCGGAGGCATCCGTAACGCTAACTGGAGTATCCCGCCGAAGAAATTTGCCGGTGCGTATGACTCCGGCGGGCATATTCCGCGCGGCCAGTTCGGAATTGTCGGTGAGAACGGACCGGAAGTTATCGACGGACCGGCAAATGTAACCGGCAGGAAAAATACTGCAGCACTGGCAATGCTGGCACTGAGTACCCTGTCGCAGCCGATTGCGGCGCAGCCGGTACAATCCGCCGGCGGATCTCACGGTAACTCATATTCATCACAACAGTATGCCGCGCCGGTCATTAATATTTACCCGACCCCGGCACAGTCCGCACAGGATATCGCCCGTGAAGTTGCCCGCCAGCTTGACGCAATAAACCGCCGTCAGCAGGCAGCAAGCCGCAGCAGTTACCGTGATACGGAGGAGTTTTAATTATGGCAATGGCGGCTTTGGGTTTGTTTGTCTTTGATCTGCGTACCACGCCGTTTCAGGGAATGCAGCGCGAACATCAGTTCCGGTTCGGGTATAACAACCGGATAGGCAAGCGTCCGTCCTGGCAATTTTTAGGTCCGTCAAATGACGGGATCACGCTGTCCGGCACGCTTTACCCTGAGCTGACCGGCGGTAAATTCTCACTGCTGGCGTTGCAGTCTATGGCGGAAACAGGAAAAGCCTGGTCGCTTATTGGTGGCGAGGGAACCATTTACGGGATGTATGTTATTGAGTCACTGAGTGAAAATAAAAGTGACTTTTTCCATGACAGCGCCGCCCGAAAAATAGAATTCACCCTGTCACTGAAACGGGTTGATGAATCATTAGCTGAAATGTTTGGCGATATCAGTGAACAGCTGGATTCAATGACCACAGCGATCAGCGATTTCGGCACTAAAATTTCAGACGGAATCACAGGACTATTATCATGACGGATTTCTTCCTGACGGGTACAGAAAGCGTCCCGGCATATTCCCTATCAGCCGGAACGGTAAACATCAACGAACGCATTCAGGGGCGGCTTATCTCACTGTCGCTCACAGACAACCGCGGATTTGAGTCTGACCAATTGGATCTCGAGATCGATGATGCAGACGGAAAAATGATGCTGCCGAAACGCGGTGAAGTGCTGTCGCTGCACCTTGGCTGGAAAAATGAACCGTTGATTTTTAAAGGTAAATTTACTGTTGATGAAATAGAACACAGCGGCCCGCCTGATAAATTAACCATTCGCGGTCGCAGTGCGGACTTTCGTTCCTCACTGAACGCAAAGCGCGAAATGTCTTACCACGATAAAACCCTCGGCGATATCATCAGCACTATCGCGAAGCGGAACAGCGTGGAGCCGGTGATCGATAAAAAGCTGGCTGAGATTAAGATAGCCCACATCGACCAGACCAATGAGTCAGACGGTTCATTTCTGGCGCGTATCGGTAAGCAGGAAGGCGCAATTGCCGCTATCAAAAACGGCCAGTTGCTGTTTATGCCGCAGGGCAGCGGAAAAACCGCATCCGGAAAACCAATCCCGCCGCTGCTGATAACCCGCTCTGTCGGTGACGGCTACCGCTTCTCACTGGCTGACCGGGGCGCATACACCGGCGTTATCGCGTCATGGCTGAATACCCGCAAGCCGAAGAAAAAAGACGAGGTAAAGGTAAAGCGGAAACGTAAAACCAAGAAAAAAGCCCAGGAGAAAAAGAAAAAACCGGACGAGCCACAGGGCGATTATCTGGTCGGGGACGAGGGAAATATACTGACTCTTTCACACACCTACGCCAATAAGGGTAATGCTGAACGGGCAGCAAAAGCCGCCTGGGAAAAAATGCAGCGCGGTGTTGCTTCCCTTTCGCTTCAGCTGGCAAAAGGCAGGGCTGACGTTTACCCGGAAATGCCGGTGAAAGTTCAGGGATTTAAGCCGGAGATTGACGGAGCAGAGTGGATATTAACCCGCGTATCACACTCACTGAGTGACAGCGGCTTTACCTCTGCGCTTGAATTCGAAGTGAAAATTTCGGACATCGAAATGAGCGACGGATAAATAAGCAAAATAACACTGTAGATATCATCAGTAATTGCTATAATTAACGCAATATCAACATGATGATAAAAGGTAAGTCAATCATGATGAAATGTCCCCTTTGCAGCAGCCTCGCCCGTACCCGCAGTTCAAGAGATGTCACGACCGAAACGAAAGAACGTTATAACCAGTGTACCAATATCAACTGTGGTGCAACGTTCGTCAGTCATGAAACCCTGTCCCGATACATAATTAAACCTCAACTGATTGAGGCTGCAATTCCACACCCGACAAATGAACAACAGGTATCATTTGGGTTCTGATAAAACAAAGCCCCTCAATTGAGGGGCTTCGTACATCTGAATTAAATATTATTCGTAGTCGAAAGAAATAATATCACCGGTGATGATATTTACTTTAGCTACAGCCCGCTGCTTAACCGTAGCGTTATATTGGTTCTTACCGGTAAACGAGATTATAACCGTTGCGACAGGTGGCTTTGTATTGAGATCCATCCTGTAGGTTGTCGATTCGTGGGAATAGCTGGATCTGTCATTCATATCATTTTTAATCTGTTTTTCTAATGGACGGTAAGAACCGTCAAAAGATGAAAATTTTGATACAAAGTTATCCAGATTAACCCGGTCATTCAATGCGCTGGCAGAACGGTCAAAGTCAGCTTTGCACCATCCAAGAACCTCACCTAATTTCAGGTCAGTATTTTTTGTGTAGCTCATTTGACTGAGGCAGCTATAAAAAATATCGAAGTGAGAATCATCGAACGACACACTTTCCAGGTAGTTTTTAACAATATCCTGCCGGGTAGACTGAGCCTCATTGCGGTATTCTTTCAGAGACATTTGCGGGTACTTGAATTCAGGGATCTTAGGTTTGCTGACAACTGTTTCAATAACTTTTTCAGCCTGCTGATCCTGTGGGGCTTGAGGCTCATTTTTTACATCAGGGATAAGCACCACGGTCAGTATCACCATGACTAAGCATACATTAAGATAAAAAATACTCGCTTTCTTTCTGTTTGGCATTTTTACGATCTTTGGTTTTATTAACCCGAGAACAAAAGCCAAAAGGGAAAGGATCGCTAAAATAAGGGAAATAATCGCTAAATATTCCATAGAATCACCACGTTTATTAAGTAAAGTTAAACAATCAAAGTCGGGGTACATTGAACAGGCGGAGGCAAAAAAAGTAAAGCCCCGGAGCCGGGGCTTTGGTGGTCATAATATCGAACGTGGTCGCAATGTGGACATTGCTAGAAACAAGTCCTTTTGTTTCATGTAGATAAGTGGCTATATAAGCGCCGCTTTTGCGGCGTTATTTATTTCTGCCCTGCTATCCTTTATTACCTCTGCGCTGTAACTGATCCCGCAAATTCGGCGGTGTGCCTTTAATCGTCAGCGTATCTGTTGCCGCATCCCAGAAAATCCGCTCACCCAGCAACATCGCGTCAAAATTGATCGTCATTCCGCCGCCGCTGCCGGCAAATTTAGTCAGCTGGCGAAGTGTACTGCGATCCGCCGGAAAGGATTCTTCCAGTCCGTACTCTTTTTCCTGAGTAAATTCAGCAAAGCTCTGTTCGCCCAATGGAGGCAGCTCTGCGGACAACTCAGTCAGCCGGATCTCTTCCCCGCTCTGCAACTGCTCATTACAGTATTCAGAAACCTGTTTGCGGTACGCCTGACGCTCTTGCTTACCGGCCTGCGTCTCTTCACAGTAATCATCCAGCGCCTGTAGCAAACCTTTGTTCTGCACTTTGGCGTTAAACCCTTCCGCAGCACCCAGGAAATCCATGAAGAAATCAGAGACTTTACGTCCGACACGTCCTTTCAGAAAGGTCAGATAACGGACTGATTCAGGGTTTGTTTCCCACTCCGTCAAATCAATACGGGCAATAATATCCGCATGCGGGATATCCAGATAATGCGTACTGTTCAGTTCCAGGCTCTCATTTACCAGCATACTCTGACAACTGTCCAGAACCGCGACCAGCAAATATTCCACCGCCAGGTAGCGATAATGGGCAAATAACACCACCCCGCCCTGAGCAAACGGATATTTTGCCAGTTCATCTTTCAGCCGCACCGTTGCCGCACGGGTAAAGGCGTGAAACTCTTCCTCTCCCTGACGCTGTAAGCGCAGTGAAGCCGATAACTCACTCTCTTCATTAAATACACCGTACGCTTTACTCTTCGCGCTGTAGACCCGGTGCAGTTCTGCCATCATATCTTCAACAATGGCGGTTTTTTCCAGCGGTGTGTCCCGCAGTACCACTTCCAGTGTCTGCTCATCGCGTTTAATCAATTGATGTAACGCAATCTGAATAATATCCAGACTCATTTTTTGCTCCTCAGGCCTCGTTTGCGCGTATTCAAACATCGTTATGATACGCGTGCAAGTCTCATCCGCACCAGAATACGCCACAACATGGCAACCGACTGAATGCAGAATAAAAAAATGTTTTTTCCTGCGTAACCGCATCCATAATTGAAATAATTTTCTGCAAAAAGCAGAAATACGCCCGCTCATCAGTTATGATATAGAGCTTTGTACAATCAGGATATATACGTTTATGCCACAGTCATCCCGCTACAGTGATGAACACGTTGAAAAGTTACTGGCTGAGCTGGTCAGTGTGCTCGAAAAAAACCGGACACCAACCGATCTCTCGCTTATGGTATTAGGAAATATGGTAACCAATCTCATCAATACCAGTGTTGCACCATCGCAGCGCGTGCATATTGCTGACTCCTTTGCCCGTGCACTGAAATCTTCCGTCAGTGAAGATAAAGCGCATTAACCGCACACCGGCTGATAACGAAACACTATGGTAACGTATCGTCCGAAATACGGTGACAAAGTCTCCCAGATGATAAGCTGGGGGCACTGGTTCACCCTGTTTAATATACTGCTGAGCCTTGCACTCAGCAGCCGTTACCTGTTTATTTCTGACTGGCCGGGCACTCTGACCGGTCGCATTTATGCCATCAGCAGCTGGCTTGGTCATTTCAGTTTTCTGGCGTTTGCTCTCTATCTGCTGATTATCTTTCCGCTCACCTTTGTGGTGATGTCGCAGCGTCTGCTCAGATTTCTCTCTGCCGCTATCGGAACTGCCGGGCTGACACTGCTGCTGTTTGATATCGGGATTTATGAACAATTCCGCCTCCACCTGAACCCTGTCGTCTGGGATCTGGTGATAAACCCTGTACAGGGTGAAATGGCGCGGCGCTGGCAATTTATCTTTATTGCTATCCCGGTTATTTTTCTTGTTGAAATGCTGTTCGGCACCTGGAGCTGGCAGAAACTGCGCAGCCTGAACCGGCAAAAATTCGGTAAACCGGTTGCTGTGGTTTTTATCACCGCCTTTATTACCTCTCATATTATGTATATCTGGGCAGATGCCAATTTCTATCGCCCGGTAACGATGCAACGCTACAACCTGCCGGTTTCCTACCCGATGACCGCCCGCAAATTCCTCGAGCGTCACGGGCTGATTGACACCAGCAGTTATGAACAACAACTGCTTCTGCACGGCGATCCGACTGCGCAGGGTGTGGAATATCCGGTCAATAAACTAAGCTACGCGGACAACGGCAGCGGGTATAATTTGCTGCTTGTCACACTCTCTTATCTCGATCAGGACGATATCAGCAAGTCGATGCCAAACCTGGCGCATTTCGCACAGGAAAGCACGCAATTTTCCCGGCACTACAGCAGTGAGATTGATCCGGAAAAAGCCCAGTTCGGGCTGTATTACGGGATCTCCGGCACCTATTATGACGGTATACTGAACGGACGTGTTCCGTCAGCGCTGATGTCCGCGCTCAGCGCACAAAACTATCAGACCGGCTTTTTCTCAACAGAGAACTTTACGTCACCGCTCTATCGCTATGCCCTGCTGGCAGATTACAGCCTGCCGCCACTGCGGGACACCGGAGAAGCCGGTAAGAAAAACAGCAGCATTACTGATGTGGCTTACCGCTGGAGTGCCTGGCTGAAACAAACCCGTCAGGGACAGCCGTGGTTTGCGCTGGTTAACCTGAGCGCCCCGGTACCGCTTAATTCAGATATGACAGATATTGATGATGTCCTGGGCGTACTGGTACAGGATATCCGGGCGCGGGGTGAGTGGGATAAAACCGTCATTATCATTACTGCCGGTGCCAATGACGACGTGAATGAATTAAAGAGCACCTGGGTCACAGACGGAAAATTTAACCGCGGACAGTTGCACGTGCCGTTGCTTATCCACTGGCCTGAAACACCGGCACAGGTTATCACCAAACTGACCGCGCACCCTGATATTATGGCAACGCTGATGCAACGCCTGCTGCACGTCAGCAATCCACAGAGCGAATATACTCAGGGTGAAGACCTGTTCAGCCCGGCGCGCCGTAAACCATGGATATTTACCGGTGATAACAACAACCTGGTGATTATCAAACCTGACTCAGCCTCTGTTCTGACATCTCAGGGGAAATATCAGCGTTTCGATGTAAATAATGAAACAATTAAGCATGCCAAACCGGATATGGCTGAATTATTACAGGTTCTGACTGAGCAAAAACGGTTTATTGATACAGATTAACCGGCAGATTCACTCTGCTACAGAAACAGCATAACTACAGACATAAAAAAACCAACCGCCGGAGTTGGTTTTTTTATATCTGCTAATTTAGAGCATATATATTAATATGTGGTTATTAAGTCTTCTGATACGCAGTTAATATATATTCACATCAATAATATTTATATAATTTTTTATTAATCAATATACTCCGGGCTCGCCTTTCGGCCTTGTTTTAAAGCGCCGGTGCGCCCAAAGATACTGGTCAGGAGCTCTCATTATCTCTGCTTCTATGATTTTATTCATTTTATGAACATCATCCCGCTCATTTCCGCTTGGAAAGCCTTCTATTTCAGGACCAATAATTAAGCTGTAATGCTTATCTGCTGCTTTATTGTCATTTCTGACCAGAGAAACCGTCAGTGAAGGTGACCCGGATAAGCTTGCCAATATCACCGCACCTTTTGATGTGGAGACATTTTCAACAGCAAAGAAAGGCACAAATACTGTTCCTTTTACACCAAAATCCTGGTCGGGTGCGAACCATATCGCCTGACCTTTCTTCAGCTCATTCACCATGAATCTCAGGTTTTTTCGGTCGATCATTCCTTTACCTGAACGGCACCGTGCTTTTGTCTGAATGTATTCCATCGCTTTATTATTATGAGGGCGATACATCGCATTGACCGGAAGGCTTAACCCCATAATCCGGCCGCCAAGCTCCATCAACATCGCGTGCGTACCAATCAGCAAAATGCCTGCATTTTTCTTATTTGCATCAGTAAAATTGGATAACCCACTGATGGAATATAACTTACTGACCCTTCTGTCACTCCAGAACCAGGCAATACCGGTTTCAAATAATGCAATCCCCAGAGAGGCAAGATTATCCATAACCATATCATTAATTTCAGAATTTGTTTTTTCAGGAAAGCATAATTCCAGGTTTCGTCTGATTATAGATACGCGTCTTTTTATAAAAAACCGGGAGAATTTACCTAAGCGCTTACCGATGAAAAGTAACCACACATAAGGCAACTGGACCAATAAGAACAAAACAGAAACGCCAAACCAGGTCAGGAAATATTTCGGATGAAGTAATTTTAACGAGAACGAATTTTTAGAATACACAGACAAGAGTCCTTCAGAGGCTTAAAAGACCTTCCTTTAAGATTTAGTGAAATTAGACTACATTAATCAATAAAAGTCATTTTATAATATTTTTTATTTTCAACAAGTATTTAATGTTCACTAAATTCATACTTTTCCGGTACACAACGCAATTTCGTGGCAGGTTTAGTAAAAAACAGACATTCCCCCGGCAGATAAGCCTTATGTCAATAATACATATCAATCAACATCTTTATACTGATACCTGCTGAGACTAAAATAATCATTGGCCTGATTATTTTTTGGCCTGATGACAACACAACCCCCGCACCCAGTCTGGCGCCAATTACCTGACCGGCAAACATGAGCAGACCTAATGTCCAGATCATTTTCCCGCCTGCAATAAAAAAAATAACCGACGAAGTATTGGATGCCAAATTCAGAAAATTAGAGTGTATTTGTGCTTTATCTATACGATAGCCCAATAACAGCATATAGCTTATTGTATAAAAAGTGCCTGCTCCTGCACCCAAAAAACCATCATAAAACCCGATCCCCCCGCCGCAGATAAATGAAAATAAAAAATAAGAAACACGCTGTTTTTCTTTTGATTTTGTAATATCAGGCGAAAAAATAAAATAAAGCGTCACACCAATAATTAGTATCGGAAGTAATTTCTTTAAGAATGAAGGATCGATGAACTGAACAAAAATAGTACCGGCGGCGGCACCAAAGAATGTAGCAATAAAAACCCATTTATTATTTTTTAAATCAATTCGTCCCTGTCGTAAAAAATAGATTCCGGATGTTAATGAACTGCCCAGTGACTGCATTTTATTTGTAGCAAGTGCGTTAGCAGGAGGTAAACCCGAAATCAGTAATGCGCTGATGGAAAGAAATCCACCTCCACCTGAAACTACATTAATAAAACCAGCGGCAATCGCAACAAAAAACATGATAACAAAAAATGTTATGCTCATGGAGAGTTACTTTTAATATTATGATTTTCACCAGTATAAATATAATTTTGCCGACAAAAAGTGATCTTTACGGAAAATGTCATGAATAAAAAGTGTTTAGTTGTAATCCTGTGCAGGAAGATCCGCATATTCAGCGGATACAAGCCAACTCTGTTAAATATTTGATATGATAGTACACTATGATTAGTTATTTTTGACAGGGCATTGATATGTTACGTTACGGCATCCGCATCACCCATATTGTTCGTCATACTCTTCATTCACGTCCGCGTTTTGTAGTTTCACTGTTTGTGGCTCTGGTCACTTTTTTCGCATTACTTCCCACACAAAGCACGCTGATGTGCCTGATCCTGGGCTGGAATGCATTTTCCTGGGTTTATCTGCTGTTTCTATTTGAGCGGATGATCAATAAAAATGTAAAAGATATCCGCAAACTCACGAAAATTGAGGATGAAAGTGCGCGGATGGTTATCTTTTTTCTGCTGGCCGGTTGCTGTGTAAGTTTGTTAGTTCTGTTCTTTGCATTAGGCGGACACGGAAATCTCACCGGACATGATAAAATTTATCCGTATATACTGACAGCCTCCACGCTTATTTCATCCTGGCTGTTGCTGCCGGCCGGTTTTACAATGCACTATGCTCATCTTTATTATCACAATGCCGAACAAGATAAGCCTTGGTTAATATTTCCGGATAAACCTGCGGAGCCCGGTTATTCTGATTTTATGTATTTTTCCTTTACCATTGCAGTGGCATCACAAACGGCAGACGTTGAAATTGCCTCAACACCAATGCGTCGCGCTGTAATATTACAATCCATTGTCTCTTTTATTTTTAATATGGCTATATTGGGTTTATGCATCAATATTTCAGCCAGCTTATTTTAATGTACTGAGGGTAAACACAGTCAATGACGGAGATACTCACCCACTGGATTACCGAATATGGTTATTGGGCAACTTTTTTCGGCACAATGCTCGAAGGAGAAACGGCGGCATTTCTTTCAGGGATAGCTGCACATAACCAGTTATTATCGTATCCGCAGGTGATGTTATTTGCCGCGCTTGGCGGTATTGTCAGTGACAATATTTTGTTTTTCACCGGCTATTTTGCCGGTGGCCGGATTCTCCCCCGCTTTCATCGCCACACAGATAAAATTATCCGCGTACAACAGATAATTCAGCACAGAGAAAGCCTTATTATTATCGGCATCCGGTTTGCTTACGGATTACGGACAATCGGCCCGATAATTATCGGTGCGGCAAAAGTAGATCCTCTGAAATTTTTTATACTGAATATTATCGGCGGAATGCTGTGGGGAATTATTATTGTGTCTGCCGGTTATTTTGCCAGTGCCGCAGTGCTGGCGTTGCCACTGCATACCTATCTTTCCTGGCTTATTATCATTGCAGCCATCATTTTTCTGATCATTTTATTGCGCAGAAAGAGCGTCTACCGCCATTAATCCGGCTTGCGGGCGCTCAGAAGGAAGATCATCGGACGCTCTTTTTCTTCATCCAGTGCCGGGTTTTCAGCAATTTGTTCTGCTGATGGCCCCCATTCATCCATCGCGACTATTTCAAAGCCAGATGCAATCAGAAGATTTACCCATGTGGATAACTTCCGGTGCTGTTTTTCTACACTATCGGCAAACCAATTACTGATGCGCACGCCTTCCTGCTGATACTGATTTACCGGCCAGGCTCTGTTTCCTTCGCTGTCCGTGCTCCAGGCCTGAACAACCGGTGCAGTATAGATCGGATGTTCTGCTGAGAAAATCAGCATGCCCCCGGGTGTCAGTGCCCGGAACAATGTCGCAAACAGTGCAGGAATATCCCGCAGATAATGAAGTGCAAGAGAGCTGTAAATCACATCGCTTTGTGTGGCAGGTAATGAAAGTGTCTCCAGATCAGCACGATGATATAAAATACCGCTGTCTTGTGTCATGGATGCTGCTTTCATCAACATTTTTTCAGACAGATCAAACCCGCTAACCTGTGAAGCAAGTTGTGTCCGCGCCCAGCGACAAAACCAGCCATAGCCACAACCAAGGTCGATAACTGATTTTCCGGCAAGTGATGGCAAGAGAGCCTGCATTGCACCCCATTCCGGGGCGCCATTCAATCCCTCTACAGACCGGGGCAGCGAGGCATAGCCGTTAAAAAAATCCGGATCATCATAAATATTCTGAGACATGCTTTACACCTTACTTAATAAATGCCCGTGATATTCCTGATCGACAGACATAAAAAAACCCCACCGAAGTGAGGTTCTTAAATCTGCTTAATGGGTGGCTGAATTACAGCGCTACCACATTACCCGCTGCCGGGCCTTTCATACCATTTTCAATGGTGAAAGAAACTTTCTGGCCTTCAGCCAGTGATTTGAAGTTGTCGCTCTGGATTGCAGAGAAGTGAACGAACACGTCTTTGCTACCGTCAGCTGGAGTGATAAAGCCAAAACCTTTATCATCGTTAAACCATTTTACAGTACCAGTGATTGTGTTAGACATTTGTATTTCCTTTAATTTATCTTGTTGCCATAAGGCGTATTTGCGGTTTGATTTCGATTTACTTATGGGAACTATTAGAAGGAATTCGCTATGTTAAGGTATCTAAGATAACACTTAACGCAGAATGACTAACCGGACTGACATAAATAGGTCTGCACTTCCAAACCAGTGGCAGTATTAAACCACACGAATTCCCGTCACGCAAATCATTTTTTGCTTAATTTAATAAAAAAGGGGGAAATATTCCCGGAGACGCCGGGAATATCATTCGTTACCCTGCAAGTCCCATATAGCCGTGGATCCCCATATACAGCCCGACAATTGCGATAAGTACGGCTGAGAAGTAAGGTGCTTTTTTTGCCACCTCACCTAATCCCTGCCAGCGGCGGTTAACCTGCCTGACACCAATTGCCGTCACAACACCTACTGTGACTAATGTCAGCGCAAGTCCGATACTGAAACTCAGCACCATTGTCGCCCCCAGGGTGAACGCTTTCAGTTGCAGACAAATAAGCAGCACTGTTATGGCTGCCGGACAAGGGATCAGCCCGCCGGTCAGACCAAACAGTAAAACCTGGCTGTTTGTCGCGCGACCATCCGTAAAACGATGTTTGATTTCATCCGCATGCGCTTTGGCATGTGCATCAAGATATTCACTGTCATGATGATGGGCGTGATCATGTCCGTGTCCGTGATGAGTATGATCGTGATGAGCATGGTCGTGATGCGCATGATGGTGATGACTATCCCCCTGCATTTGCGCCAGCCAGCCTTTTTCGCCCCGGTAAGTCCGCATAAACATCCAGAACGCGGTGGCTAAAATAACGACAGCGGAAACCATCTGTAACCAGGGCTCAACCGCTTCGGCTGTAAAACGCTTACTTATATACATGCCCCCGAGGGCGATAAGCCAGACAATCAACGTGTGTGATAATGTCGCTGCCAGCCCCAGCAATACAGCCTGCCTGACGGTGCCTTTTACAGCAATTATAAATGCCGCCATCATGGTTTTTGAATGTCCCGGCTCCAGCCCGTGCAATGCACCAAGCGCAATTGCGCCGGGGATAAAAAACCACGCGTTACCCTGCTGTAATAAAGAAGCAAAATCCGTCATACCTGTGCGCCTGTATTTTCAGAAAGAGAAAGAGTGAACGCAGTATACTCCCCCCCAGTATAAATAAACTACCTCTTTGTCTGACTAAAGTGCTACTATTTTACCCGTTAACTTTATATTTCCTTATCTCACAGGGCTGCTATGTCACACACCATCAGGGATAAACAGAAGCTTCAGAACCGGGCCAGCAAAATTCAGGGGCAGGTAAATTCACTGAAAAAAATGCTGGATGAACCTCATGAGTGCGCGGCTGTTCTGCAACAAATTGCAGCTATACGCGGCGCGGTTAACGGGCTAATGCGGGAAGTAATTAAAGGGCACCTGACAGAGCATGTTGTTCATCAGGAAGATGAGGAGAAACGTCAGGATGATTTGGATATCGTGCTGAAAGTGCTGGACTCTTATATTAAATAATTTGTTGCATTGTATTTTATCCGGTTTTCCCGGTTGTTATTTTTACACTACATATACCCAACGTCATTCAGGATGCAGGCAGGCGGCAAGGGAAGATAGACAGGGAGCATACACAAGTATGTGACCCGGCCAGATGAGTACAGCCAACAAACCTGCAGTTTGAATAAATAAAGGTATAAAGGTGATGCGTTTTTATATCACCTTATAATGACATCTGCCACATTCAATAATTAAATTCTTTTATTATTTTCTTATCTGTATCAACAATAACGTTCAGATAAACATCCATAAACTGCCCGTTATAACGATGTTTTTTAATTGTCATCGAATATTTACTCAGTTGCTCACCGGATGCGGCGATTAATACCTCAGTCTGCCTGCCGTTTCTGATAACTTTACTGAGAATATAATCCGGCACATAACGGCTGCGATCACTCATGGCTCTGACGGCCTGCGGCGAATATTTCATTTTTGTCGCCGTTGCACTCAGCGTCAGACGGCTTTTCAGTGACGAGACAATCTGCATACTCAGTTTCACGCCGCCGCTGCTGACAGCCCGGGTGGCACCACCGCGCATCAGCAAAGAGGTTCGTCCGCACAGTTTCGCCACCACACCGCCAACCAGCAGCAGATCCAGCGGGTCAAACAACGGCGACTCCAGCGGCATTTCATACACTGTCTGGTAGTGGCCATTAATATCATAAATATGATAAACCCCGTTCATACCATACAGATAACCAATACACAGCCCTGTCGATTCATCAATAACCGGTGTTACACCTTCAGGTACAGATGACTCAACCGGTAATGCAAAAAAATCCCCTTCATTCAGCGGCGATGTAAACTCATGGAATTGTCCGTCAGTCTTATCAAAATTCGACATTGATATATCCTTAATTTAAAAATAAACTCCCTTCAAAGCATGCGCTGAACAGATATCAGAATAATGCCTGCTTATTTATCGTATTCAACAGACTTACCGCTAAAATTTCACCGGTCGTCACAATATTGCCTGGTTATTATCTCAATGCTACGTGTTTTACGGGAAAGAATATAGAAATATTCTGCCTGACGAGATAATAGAGATAAATATACATATTAATAATTAGGAATTATCTATGGGGTATGTTTGTATTTTATTTTATGATGCTCACCACGGTTAATATTGCGTTAATTTATACTGCAATAAAACATTTTATGATAAAAGCGGTATTTTCTCTTATTTAGTCAACAAAAAAATTCAGCAGAAGGGTCATTATGCATAAAAAACTCATTAATCCGCCCGATCTCTTTAATTCACTGCAATACGGATTCAGTCAGGCGGTGGAAACCACCGGCACCCGTCAGTTGTTTCTGTCCGGTCAGGTCGGTGTTGATCACCGGGAAATAACCGTATCCGGCGGAATGCGGGAGCAAGCGGCGCAATCTGTGGATAATATTGCCCGCGCACTTGCGGCTGCCGGCGGTGACCTCTCTCATGTGGTTATGCTGCGGATTTATATCCGTGCCGGTGCTGATTCACATGATGAACAAATGGCAATTGCGGATGTGCTGAAAGAAAAATTTGCTGCCTCAGCCCCGGCGTCGTCCTGGATTATCGTCAGCGGACTATCCCTGCCGGAATGGCTGATTGAGATAGAAGCGCAGGCGGTGCTGCCATAACCGGAAAGGCGCTGTACAGTGCCTGATTTGCATGATATTGATTATCTGAATATAAAAAATATTATTATTGAGACTGTCACCATGCAAGCCGCCACGCGCTCGACTATTGCTCTGTTAGCCTCTTCATTCTTAATTACCATCGGACGCGGTGCCACCATTCCGTTTATGGCGATTTATCTCAGCCGCCAGTACGGTATGGCAGTCGATCAGGTGGGTATCGCATTAACCGTTGCACTTACTACCGGCGTGCTTTTCAGTCTTGGCTTCGGAATTATTGCGGATAAATTTGATAAAAAACGCTATATGCTGGTTTCAATCCTTGTTTATATCGCAGGATTTATCGCCATTCCACTTACACACAACATTGCCCTTGTGGTTGTTTTTTTCTCTCTGGTTAATTGCGCCTATTCCGTTTTTGCCACCGTCCTGAAAGCCTATTTTGCCGATACACTGCCGCCTGCGCGTAAAACAAAGGTATTTTCCCTGAACTACACCTTTGTCAATATGGGCTGGACAGTCGGCCCGCCTGTCGGCACAGCACTGCTGATGTACAGCGCTAACCTGCCCTTCTGGCTTGCCGCCTGCTCCGCCGCGTTCCCTGTCTTATTTATTCAGCGCTTTGTCCGCAGTGTTCCCCCGTCTGCCGCAACCGGTAGCAGCACAACCTGGCAGCCCTCCGTAATGCTTCATGATAAAGCACTGCTCTGGTTCACATTGTCGGCCTTTATGGGCTCCCTGGTCTTCGGTTCTTTCTCCACCTGTATTTCACAATATGTGCTGACAGTCGCGGACTCGACACTTGCGGAAAAAGTGATTGGTGTGGTTCTGCCGGTCAATGCCGCTGTCGTGGTGTCATTGCAATACATGGTCGGGCGGCGGCTCCGGCAGGAAAACCTGAAAAAACTGATGACGCTCGGCACCCTGTTTTTTATGGGCGGACTTGCCGGGTTTATGATGGCGGGCAGTAATTTAGTATTCTGGGGGCTGGCGGCCTTCGTGTTTACCCTCGGTGAACTGATTTATGCACCGGGTGAATATATGCTGATCGACGGAATTGCCCCGGATGGCATGAAATCGAGCTATTTTTCCGCACAATCCCTCGGCTGGCTGGGCGGCGCATTTAATCCGCTGTTCACCGGCGGTGTTCTGACCAGCTTCCCGCCTGATACCTTGTGGCTGATGCTGATTGGTGTCTCCGCCGGTGCCTGGCTCTGTATGATGCGCGGGTTGCGGATTAGCAATGCATACCGCTGAATCGTGACATCCATACCAAATATTTAATATCCGAATAATTATCTGTAAAATAATTAATAATACTTATGATTTACTGCGGTAATATTTTTTAGCCGGGCTATGCTTCTCCTGATTGTTTAATTTTATTTAACTAAAACAGGAGTCGCTTTATGTCACAAAATATACCAATGACGCCCGCTGAAGAGAAAGCCGCGCTACGTGTTATGGATATCGCGATGAGCTTTACTCTGCCCGGATGTCTGCGCACAGCATCACAACTGCATCTTGCCGATCACCTTGCAAAGGAACCGCTTTCTGTTAATACACTGGCTGAACGGACAAAATCACAGCCGGCTCTGCTGCATAAAGTCTTCCGGATGCTGACTGCTAACGGTATTTTTACCGCTTATGACAATGATCTTTACGGGCTGAATACAGAAGCTGAGTTTCTGAAAGCAGACCATCCCTATTCACAGCGCCATACCATTCTGATGCTGACAGATGAAACACTGTGGAAACCCGTTGGCCGGGTGACTGATGCCATTCAGGGCACACCACCGTTTGAAGACTGTTTCGGTGAATCGTTCTACGAATACCACGAAAAACATCAGGGCGGTGACTACAACTTCCCGTCCGGGATGTCTGCCTTGTCTGAAGTGGAAAACTATTTTGTCGTCAATACCTATGAATTCCCTGAAAACAGCCGTGTAATGGATATCGCCGGTGGTCTGGGCGGGTTATTGCTCCGGATCCTGCGGGCAAATCCGTCACTCCACGGTATATTACTCGATCGCCCGCATGTGCTTTCAGACAACCGGCTGTCGGGACAGGGCATAGATAGCCGGTGGACTGCCGTGTCCGGAAACCTGTTTGAAGCCCTGCCTGAGTCTGATATTTATATCCTGA
The DNA here is from genome assembly GCF_965118875.1 of Morganella psychrotolerans. Taxonomy (GTDB): domain Bacteria; phylum Pseudomonadota; class Gammaproteobacteria; order Enterobacterales; family Enterobacteriaceae; genus Morganella; species Morganella psychrotolerans_C. The sequence goes on along the minus strand of NZ_CBCPJD010000006.1, from coordinate 256,571 downwards.
AAAATATTATGCAGGACTGGCAGGATGAACGAGCGCTGGTGATACTGAACAACTGCCGTGAATCCATGCGAAAAGACAGTAAGCTACTGATTATTGAGCCAATTATCTATCCGGTAAAAAAATTGGACTCCCGTCATGCTATGGATATTCTCTGCCTGACCGCCTTCCCGAACGGCGGCGAGCGGACCATACCTGAATTTGAGGCATTGCTGGCAAAAGCCGGACTGAAAATCAACCGACTGATCCCGACCGGCTGTTATGTCTCCATCCTGGAGGTGGTTAAAGCCTGATAATTGATCAGACACAGTGCGTACACCTGCGCGCTGTGTCATTGTTATCTTACTTATGTCAAATTCAGGAACAGGATACAGCGGTGAATATTTTACTGATTTTGCCGTTTGACAGAACGTACCGTTACAGGAAAAGTGCGTTTTCTGTTGCTATCAGTTATGCCCCGCTAACCCTTATCACACTTGCCGCCCTTGTTCCGCCGCACCTGAACGCGGAACTGACACTGACAGATGAAGGTGTTTCCCCGCCTGTCACCACCGGCAATTTTGATCTGGTGGTTATCACCTCCACTGCCTCTTCTTCTCCGCGTGCTTATGCGCTGTGCCATTATTGGCGACAGCGCGGGGCGTATGTTGCCATGGGTGGCGCACATGTCACTCTGCAACCTGATGAAGCTGCACATTATGCAGATACCGTCATGATCGGCGCAGGTGAACACATCTGGCCGCAATTTTTGCAGGACTTTGCGGACGGACATCCGCTTGCCCGCTATCAGCACACACCGGAGCGGGGTTATCTGCCAATGCCGGTACCGCGCCGTGATCTGCTTCCCCGCCGTACTTATATGAAAATCTCCACGATTATTGCCGATCGTGGCTGTCCGTTGTCCTGTGACTTTTGTTCAATACAACATCAGTGGGGACGAAAAGGGACAGCACGTCCGGTTGAAGAGGTCATTGAAGAGATAAAACTCAGCGGTGAACGGCGCTGGATTTTTCTTGATCCGAACCTGTATGCCGATCGCGGGTACAGTCTCGCACTCTTCCGCGCCCTGATCCCCCTCAAAATCCGCTGGTCCGGACTGGCAACGCTTAATGTGACCGATGACGAAGAGGTATTCCGCGCCCTGTGTAACAGTGGCTGTGAAGGATTATTGATTGGACTCGAAAATCTCAGTCAGCATACGATGACATCTGTCGGAAAGCGCTGTAATCAGGTCAGTGAATACCAGCGCCAGATCCGCCTTCTGCGTCATAATAAAATCGCAGCACTCGGCTGTTTTGTTCTGGGCTTTGATGAAGACACCCCGGAAAGTATCCGGGACACACTCCTCCGGATACCGGCTCTCGGGCTCGATCTGGTACGTTTTTCTGTCCTGACGCCGCTGCCGGGCACCCGGTTGTGGGAAAGAATGAAGCAGGAAGGCCGGTTAATCACACAAGACCTGAGTTTATACGATAACGAACATGTTGTTTTTCAGCCCAAACAGATGTCGCCGGAAGAACTGCACGGGTTGCTGCATGAAGCCTGGCGTGAAACATACCGCCTGTCCGCTATCGGGCGGCGGGTTTTCAGCCATCCCGGAAACCGTCTGATCCGCCTGGTGGCAAACTTCGGTTTCCGTCTTTATGGTCGTCGTTTGCGCCGGGAAAATCCCGCCCTGTTTAGTTCCGCGGTAGTCACTGATAACACAAGGAAGTCTGACTGATGCGCCTTTTGCTTAACACTGTTTTACTGATTTTTTCAATGACAGCAGCAGCTGTGTGCCTGTGGGCGGTCAGTCATCTTTCCTGGTTTTGGGCGCTTCCCGCTCTGATTGGCTTTATGCTGATCAACAATATGCCTTTTGCCATCCTGCATGAGGCGGTTCACGGCGTGGCTGCACATTCTGCAACAGGAAACCGCGTGATTGGTGTGATTGCTGCGTGGGCATTTCCGACCTCTTTTACCCTCCAGCACAGAGCGCATTTAAATCATCACAAAAATAACCGCACTGATAATGAGCTGTATGATTATTATCTGTCTCATCAACCCCGCTGGTTGCGTAATATCTGGCTCTACGCAGGAAATCTGCTGGGGCTTTACTATTTCTGTGTGCTGCTCGGTAACCTTATCTGGTTCTTTGCGCCGGGTGTTTACCGCTCCCGGGTATTTGTCACAAAAATCGCCCCGGCGCTGGGGTTCGGCTCCCAGGTTCCCGAACTGGCGAAACTGCCGCCGCTGACTGTCTGGTGTGAGTTGCTCGGTGCCTTTCTCTGGCAGGTACTGCTGTTCTGGTCGCTGGATTTAAGTGCAGCGGGATATTTTCTCTGCCTGTGGGCATTCGCTCTGCACTGGTCAGCACTGCAATATGTTGATCACGCATGGAGCCGCCGCGATGTGATAAATGGTGCCTGGAACCTGAAAGTTCTGCCGCTTTCCCGCTGGATAGCCCTTAATTATCACTGTCATCTTGCGCACCACCAGCATCCTCATGCACCCTGGTATCAGTTACCGTCTCTGGTGGATGATCAGCCGCGCCCGACATTCTGGCGGATTTATTTCAGTCTGTGGCGCCATGGTGTGCGCCCTGCACCACAAATGGGCGCGCAGGCGGATCTGAACTTTTTATTTCCGCAACAGAAATAAGAGGAAGCGTTCTTTATTAATAACTCTGCCGGTAAGGTGCTACGGCGATAACGGTCAAAGCAACGAAAAGCATCCGCGCCATGGATGGCCCGGCTGAGCTTACACGGACGTATTTACAGTGTCTTTTCGTTTTGCCCGTTATCAGCCGTCCCCGGGTTCAGCGAAGAAACTCCGCTGTTATTTTTTATCCGTTGCCGTTGCCGTTGCCGTTTCCGGTTTACCGGCACATTTGCGGCGGAACAGAAAAATTCCTGCCAGCAGACCAATCACCAGCCCGCCCGCACCGTACATCATGCCATGCAGTGCAGCGGTCGTTTCATTCAGCAACGGATTATCGGTAAAATTTGTCCCGATATGAATAGCACGAATTTTCCACTTGCCATCTTCAGGTGCAACAACGGCTGTCCAGCGGGTCGGGAAATCATATGTGCGCCCGTCGCTCAGCTGATATTTTTCCAGCCCGCTACCGTAAGCGATCCCCCAGGTTTTATCCGCTGACAGCTCGGTCACCACATCAGCATTAAAACTGATATTCAGCTTTTTCAGGAACTTATCCGGACCAAACCAGGACTCAAAATAAGGTTTTATCGCTTCCTTGCCGGAAATAAACTCCTGCGTAATGGGTGTTGCCCGCAGATTGTCACTCATCACCGGCAGCATTTTGTCATACTCCCCGCTGTTGATAGCACCGGCGACCGTGGCGATCACCTGACGCAACTCATCATGAATAGCGCCATCTTCTTCACCGGGCTGCGCGTGGAGTGAGAAACTCAATACCATCAATGCACTGATAATGATCCTTTTCATAATAATTTCCTCATTACAGATGAAACAATTACAGCCAGCAGCAACCCGGTGACAACATCTGCCACATGATGCTGATGAACCAGTAATGTGGAGAGCGCAATCAGCGCCAGCCACAGTAAAAACAGCGCCGTCAGCCCTTTTCCGGTATGACGGATAATTGCCAGTACTGCCGCACACGACCAGGCAACGTGCAGCGACGGCACCAGATTATGCGGCTGATCCAGTTCAAACAGTGTCTTATACATCGCCCGGTAAAGCGGGTTATCCGGCAATTGCCGCACAAAACCAAGCTGCGCCGGAAGCATAAAAAATATCAGTCCGCCAATCAGCGTCACCGCTATAAAGGTGAATGCCAGCTGCCTGTGTTCGCGGCACGGCACAAACCACAATGGCGCAAGAATAATCAGGTAAAACGAGCAATACACCCAGATAAAACCGGGCACAAACGGGATGGTAAGTTCAGCCGGAATCCATAAGGAATACAACGTATCGCGCCCGGCGGTAAACATATTCATCAGCGGATAAAGGGTAAAGAACACCACACTCACCGGGATACACCACAACAGGTAACTAAGTGCCCGCCGCGCAAAAGAGTCAGTTTCTCTGGTCATCTGCCGCCTCCTTTATTGTTATTTCAGCCCGAACCGCATCCGGTGCTTCTTATGTACTTCTTTGCGGAACAATAAGGTATAGCGCCAGAATGTCGCCATGCGTGAAAGAGATTGCAGAGTCAGTCGCAGATCAGAAAAGCGGCGGATAATCGACGGCATACTATTAAACCGGCTACGGGCACTGTGGCACAGCTCTGTCAGGGTTTCAGGGCTCATCTGTGCGGGCTGAAATGCCGCCTGATTAAAACGGTATTCCGGATGCAGCCACCATTTCCCGTCAAATAACAGGCGGTTCTCCTGAGCAAGCTGCTGATAAAGCGGCGTTCCCGGATACGGCATCAGAATATTGTAGGCAGCAAAAGCAAAGCGGTTTTTCAGGGCAAACTCTGTCGTTTGCTCCACACTCTCAGCCGTATCATGATCATAACCGAGGGTAAATGCTGCCCAGGTCTGTAATCCGAAATCACGTAATACAGCAATTTCTTCACGATATTGCGAAAATTCGCGTAAGTTAGGCGATTTTCGTGCATCACGCAGACTGTCCGGATTAATGGACTCAAATCCCATCACATTCCCCCAGCAGCCACTTTGCTGTAGCTTAGTCATCAGCTGGCGGTTGCGGGTGACATCCAGGCTTGCCTGACTTATCCAGTGAATATTCAGAGGCGTAAGCGCACTGCATAATTCACCGAGCGCGCCATGATCAGATGCGATATTGTCATCGACGAAAAAGATAAATTTTGGCTTCTGAGTTTCAATCTCACGCACCACTTCATCAATACGGCGGATATAATGCTGCCGCCCGAAATAGCGGCTGACCGCACAGAAACGGCAGGCAAACCGGCAACCCCGCGTAAACTGCATTAAATTGATCGGGAGATACCCTTTACCTTTGAAAATATCACGCCGGGGCAGACAACCACACTGGTTGTGATCGATTTGTCCGACACCGGCAGGCGCATCATAGCGCGACTTCAGCCGCCCTTTTTGCGCGTCACGGATCATCTCTGCCCAGCGGGTTTCCGCGTCACCGGTAAAGACACTATCGGCATACTGTGCGACTTCATCCGGCAGCAGTGTGGCGTGAATACCGCCCATGACCACCCTCACACCACGGGCGCGGAATTGCGCGGCTATCTCATAAGCGCGCCGGGCAGTAAAGGTTTCAACCGTGATAGCAACAAGATCGGCGGGTTCATCATAAGGAATGCTTTCCATGCGATCGTCATACAGCACAACCTCAACATCCGGAGGGGTAAGTGCGGCAAGAATGCCGAGCATCAGCGGCTCCATCCGCCCTTCATCGACATAAAGACTGTGCTCGCGCCGTCCGATATTGGGTTTGATCAGTATCAGCTTCATGCTTTACCCCCCGGCTGTTTCCCTTGCTTGCGGGCAATCTCCCGGTGGGAAACAATATTGACCAGCCACGCCACCCATAATGTGCGCCAGCGCCGTCGCGGACTCACCCGGCAGAGCCGCCGGATAACAGAGCCGAACCGGTAAAACCGGGTTTTGGTCTGAAAGCAGAGTTCAGTCAGTTGTTCCGTACTCATGCCCACGGGCGTAAACACCGGGTCACCGTAACGGTAATCCGGGTCAATCCACCAGTTCGGTGAAAACAGCCTTCTCTGTGATTTTAGTCTGTCATACAGCGCTGTGCCTGGTGTCGGGTTCAGTAAGTTAAAATTTGCGACTTCCAGCCGGTTTTCCTGTGCAAAACGCAGACACTGCGCAATGGTATCAGGCGTATCGCCGTCGTAACCAAAAATAAAGGTGCCGTAAACGCCGATCCCGCGCCGATGCAGTGCCGCCACAACCGCAGCATACTCACCCGCTGAATGATTCCAGGATTTTCCCATCTGCCGCAAATTTACACTATTCAGACTCTCAAAGCCTATCAGCACAAAACCACAGCCCGCCTGCGCCAACGCATCAAGCATGCTTTCATCACGCGCTATATCAATACTTATCTGACAACCCCAGCACCGTTTCAGCGGCGCAAGCATCTGTAAAAAATCATTCAGCGCACGGCGACCGGAAAAAAGATTGTCATCGACAAACAAAATAAAGCGATTGGCGGGCAGGGAAAGGATCTCTTCACGCACCTGTACTGCAGGACGGGTACGCACACCGCCCGGGTAAAACGCATGAATAGAGCAAAAATCACAGGCAAAACGGCAGCCCCGCGAATACTGCACCAGCGAGATGGGCGCATAACGCTTGCCGGCAAAAATCTGCCGGTCAAGTTTATACTCTGTCAGCGGGCGCGCGTGATCCCCCTGATAGCGGGGGTGTAATGCGCCGCGTTCCGCACCTTTGAGCATCCGCTCCCATGCACCTTCTGCATCACCCAGCAGAATACTGTCTGCGTGATGTGCAGCCTCATCCGGCATAAAGGTAATGTGACAACCGCCCAACACGACTTTCTTTCCCTGCTGACGGAATTTATCCGCCAGTTGGTAACTGCGCCGGGCGGTAAAGGTTTCAACGGATATCGCGATAAGATCCGCGTCCGGCAGAGAATCCGGAATTTCCTCCAGGCGATCATCATAAAATGTCAGGCGGTGTCCCGGTGACAGCGCCGCCAGGATACCTATCGCCAGCGGCGTCATTGCATCTTTCGTGCGGTAATCTCCCATATTCGGGTAGATAAGCACGATGTTCACAACAGAGCCACCTCCGGCCACACAATCCGCCCGTCCCACATTGGTGCCGCCGTGAGATCCACACCATAGATCCGGGTGCAATACACGGATGCACCGGTACGGGCAATCACATCTTTTGTGCAGATATGGCTCGATGGCAGCCCGACCGTCATGATTGGCGTGGTACAAAACAGCATCGCTTCCTCAATCAGATCCGGAAGCAGTGTGTCATCCGTACACGCCAGGAATGAAAGGAAGCTCTGTGGGATAACATCACCAATTGCCGGCATTTGCGGACGCTTTGTCATACCTGCAAACGCGTTATAAACCGGACGCAGCATCTTCATTTTTCCGGAGTAATTCGCGACCACCACCTGTTTGAATGCACGCTGATCCCAGAGCATTCCGCACGCCACCAGTTGTCCGTTCTGATAACTGCCCAGAACCGTGATCCCGACCTGCTGCATAGCCTTGAGATTCAGTGCCGGTGCCAGTTGGCGTGATTCGGCTTCCTGAGCAAAAAAACGGATAACATCCGTATAATCTTCCGGCGGAACCAATTTCCACAGCCCGCGGTTTTTGCCCCGGTTTTTGTTAATCGCCAACGTCGTCATGTTGCTCAGATGGCGGTAAAGCGGCAAGCCTTCCACACCCCGCTCCAGTAACCGGCGTGCCAGCAGATTATTTTCCGCAATACTGGTGTAGCAGTGATCCGGTGTCGGTAACTGCCGCAGATAAGAAAATCCTGCCTGTAACACTTTCAGATGATTGCGGTATTTCGGCACAATACGCAGGCTGCTGAGATACCCCATCTGCGTGTCTTCCCCGTTCACCCAGCCGGTCTGTACAGTGAGTTGGCACATACCCACCAGGGTGTCACCGTCTCTGGCCAGTGCCGGATACACATCCCCGAAATCATCCCGGGGCGAAAAATAGCCCGGGCGACGGGTCATAATCAGTTCCCATTCACCCTGCATGGCGTTCTCTTCAAGGAGCCCGAGTAACTCTGCGATATGCTCCGTTGTCGCGTCAATGACCTCTATCATTTCACCTCTGATAATTTACCTTGCCAATTTTCATCACCAAGCGGATAGCCGTTACGGCTGCTTATTTCCTGGTGATGCAACCAGTTAATCGGGAAGTAATTGCGAAACATAAAAAAATCACCCCGGTTACGCCAGCTGCGCTGAAAAATCGATCGTGAACTATAAAATGCCTTCCGTGCTGAGAGGCATCCCTGCGTGACTGCCTCAGGAGACAGTTGTGCCGGATAAAACGGCAGCTCGTTGTAACGGTAGTTATCATCAAGCCACCATTGTTCATAACGCAGGCGCTTTTCCTGCGCCAGACGTTCATAAAGTGGAGTGCCCGGAAACGGCGTCATGTGATTAAACGCCGCGATATACATACTCTGCTCCCGGGCATAAGCCACGGCTTCACCAAAAGAGTCCGGTGTATCATGATCATAGCCGAACACAAAGGTGCCGTAGACCGCAATACTATGACGGCGCAGGTTTGCCAGCGCCTGACTGAAACCGCCTTTCATGGTATTGAAACCTTTTTTCATCTGCCGCAGATTAGCTTCATTCAGGGATTCAAACCCGATCAAAACACCACGGCAGCCCGCCTGTGACAGTGCGCGGACAAATTCTTCGTCATGGGCGGCATCAATACTCATCTGAGTCACCCAGCGGACACCGGCTTTTGCCAGTTCCGGTAAAACATCACCGCTTTCCCGCAGGCTGCCCGCGAAATTATCATCCACAAAGAAAAACAGATTTTTTGTGCCTTTCAGTTCAGCCAGTTCCCGCAGAACATGGTCAGGATCACGCCGCCGGTAACGTTGCTGATAAAATGCCTGAACCGCGCAGAATTCACAGTGAAAACGGCAACCGCGCCCGGTTTCTATCAGTCCTATCGGCAGATATCGCTTGCCTGCGAATAGACTGCGATCAACACGAACACCCCGGAGATCAGTCTGCTCCCCGTGGTATTCCCGCTGTAACGTGCCGTGCCGCCAGTCATCAATCAGTGTTTCCCAGACAGATTCCGCCTCCCCGGTAACAATCGTATCGGCAAAGCGTTTTACCTCTTCCGGCATCAGCGTGGCATGAAAACCGCCCATCAGCACAGGCACGCCGCGCTTTCTGTACTCACTTGCAATCTGATACGCCCGTTTCGCTGTGTAGGTTTCCACCGAAATGGAAACTAAATCAGTTGGTTCATCAAACGGGATTGTCTCCAGGCGATCATCATAAAAACGGGTGTCGATATCCGCCGGGGTCAGTCCTTTCAGTGTTGCCACCGGCAGCGGCTCCATCTGCCAGGAGCGCAGATATGCCTCACCGCGCCGGTGACCAATCGCCGGATGAATAAATGTCAGCCGCATCAGTTGTTACCCGATTTTGCCGGATGATGCTCTATCGGCCAGTCACAGGTGTAATACTGATGTAGATGATGCGCATAGAAGCGATAACCCAGGTTTGCCGTCAGCGCCAGCGGTTTAAAGTTACGCGCCTGCCACAAGCGCCGCGCAATACTACTGTAGCGGTACACTTTTTTCCAGGCGCGCTCATGACCGAGTTCCAGTTCCCCCGCACTCATCAGTGCCGGACGGAACACCACATGCTGCGCGTCATACAACGACCAGTCCGTGGTTAAGATCCGTTTTTCCTCTTCCAGACGCTTAAACAACGGCGTGCCGGGGAACGGGGTCAGAACAGAAAAACGCGGTAAATCAATTCCGGCATCAATTGCCAAATCTACCGTGCGATCAAACACATCCGTGGTATCGTGATCCAGTCCGAATACAAAACAGCCCTGAATGGCTATCTTTAAACGATGCAAATCACCGATTAATTCTTTGTAATCCACCGAGCCGTTAAATTTCTTTCCTGCATCTTTCAGGCTGCCGTCACTGACGGTTTCCAGTCCCAGCAGTAAGCCTTTGCAGCCACTGCGCGCCATCAGCTCCATCAATTCATGGTTATGAGCAATCAGTACCGTTGATAACCCGAACCACTGAATGTTCAGCGGGATCAGAGCCGTAAACAGCCGTTTGGCGTAGCCGATATCAGACACCAGGTTTAAATCGACAAAAATCACTTTCCGTTTGCCGGTGCGCGCCACATAGCGGCGGATATCTTCCGTTACCCACTCCACCGGATGCTGGAACTGTTTGCGTCCCCAGGCGCTGGGCGCGACACAAAACTCACAGTTGTGCGCACAGGAACGCGTGGCCTCAAACACCCCCTGGGTGAGAAAATGTCGTGCATCAAAACGCTCGCGCTCAGGAAACGGCAAATCAGGTATATCGAGGGTGAAATCCGCACTCTGCCGGTACTCCCGCTGCATTGCGCCCTCCATAAAATCACGGATAAGCTGCGGCCAGCTCTGCTCTGAATAGCCGATACAGACTGAATCTGCATGCTGCAACGCTTCCTGCGGCAGTAAGGTCACATGCGGTCCGCCGAGCACGACCGGGATTTTTTTTGCCCGGAACTGTGCGGTCAGATCATAAGCACGCGGCGCATTCCCTGTGATCACCGTCATCACAACAAGATCGGCGGTGAAATCGTCCGGCAACTCTTCAATGCTTTCATCAATCAGCCGGATAGTCACCGGCAGGGATTTCGGCACTAATGCCGCGAGTGTCGTCAGTGTCAGCGGCTGATAACGCAAAGAACGTTTGAAAATTCCGCCCTGCTTGCGGTACAGCGGCCCTTTAGGCGAGAGCAGCACCAGATCAAGCGGACGCTGTAGCGAATAAATAGTCTGTGTCATCTCGGAAACTCCCTGAGGTCAAACATGGTCCGCCAATCCGGTGTTGTCAGCAGGACCGGAATTTTTATCTCTCCCAACCTTTTCGACTGTTGTAACTGTAAGCGGAAGTAATGCTCCACCGGCTCATGCAGGCGGTAATATGTCAGCGGATTAAGCTGCCCGAGGCGTCTCGCATAAAGGTACTGCGGGTTACTGCACAGATAGTTTTCAACCACGTCACAGCTCTCCTGCGCCTGCTCATCATTCATAGTTGAGTCACTGAGCAGCAGGACATAGCCCGGCGCCTGCGGATCGGCGGCAAGCACGGCAAAATCCTGCAATGCAGACAGCCCGGCACAAACAAACAGTTCAGTCAGTTTTTCTCCGACCAAATCACTGTTGATACCATCACGCCCTATAAAACGCAGCCGCGGGATCCCCTCTTCACTGTGCCCGGTGCATAGCACGCGATCATCTGTCTGATAGCGGTACAGCCCGCTGTTAGTGGTCACAATCACACTGTATGTTTCACCATACTCCAGTTCATCGGCAAGAAAGATATGTCCGGAGCGATGGCTGAATTCATAAAAATTACTGTCAATACTCAGGTGCGGATCACCCGCGACAGACGGAATAGTGATCACCGCTTCGGTGGAAAGCAGCCCTTTTCCCTGAAGTGTCACTGACGGAAAGCGCGCCATCAGTGCACGCGCCAGTGGCCCGGAAGAGGCCTGATCCCAGCAGCTGATCAGTATCAGCTCAGGCCATAACACCGCTGTATTATGGTTGTCCAGATAATCACGGTAACGCGCAAGCGCCGCCTGGTTTGCCGTCAGCGAATGCCCCGCCAGCTTTCCGCCGCTGCACAGCAGCGCAGTAATCTCTGTCCGGCGTGAATCAAGTGCATTGAGCAGTGGAAACAAAAATGCCGGGCTCCAGACCGAAATCAGGCGTAAATCATCACAACATAAAAGATAAACCAGCGTAAGCAACTGCCAGTCTTCCGGGTCTTCCACCCGCCCCAGGCTCAGGGGAACTGCTGATAATGAACTGAATGCAGAGAGATTTTCTTCTCCCAGATACAATGCATCACCGCCACCGACCGGTAATCCGCAGGGGGTCTGAGTCATCCGGGTCACTGCCGGGCTCAGCGCCCAGTAAACCCGTCCGTGAGTCAGATCAAATCTGTCCGCCACATCATGTAACCAGCCAATCACGGCCAGACGGAAATCATTCAGGCCCGCGGCCGTATAAGGCAGCAGTTTACCGCCGCTGTGACTGCCGCCGGTCATTTCAAATGCCAGGGTCGGTGCGTTATAAAGCAGATTTTCCTCACCCTCTGCCACCCGGGTTATCCATGGCGCAAGGTCATGATAAGTGGTCAGAGGGACCGTCTGCTGGTAATCAGACATGGATATTACAGTATCAAAATGATGTAACTGTCCGTAAGCACAGGTTTTATTAGCAGCAAGGCAGGCTGCCAGCCAACGGGACTGGCATTCGCGCAGTGAGTATTTTTCAGTACGGGGAGGTGACCAGCGCCGGAAATGACGCCATGCGTTATCCATGGCGGAACTCAACATCAGGCCGGGTAAAAAGTGACTGAAAGCGTGGATGGATATTGTCCGGTGTGATTTCACACAGGCAAACCAATTCATGACCGCAAACATAGTGCGGGTTTTTATGCAGGAAAAAAGCGACATCCGGCTTGCTGCGCTGCGCATCAGAAACCGCCGCCATAGTCCGGTTCAGATAACCAAACGCCGTCGGGCATTCCACCACACCCCGGGCGGGGTTATACAACACACCGAATTTATCTTTTGCCAGATCCGCGGCTAATTTCGCCAGTTCCGGCTCTTTAATATTACCGTTCCGATGCGGATAAAACGTCAGTGCCAGCGTGCTCATATAACGGTAAGTGCGCACACCCTTGACCAGCAAAAACCAGAATACACGCTCATCCGGATACTCTTCCCGCAGCAGGGCAATACGACGCAACCAGGCACCGTGCAGTGTCTGTTGTTTCCAGTGGGAAGGATGCACGATGGTGTCGCCTGAATAGACAATCCGGTATCCGCGGAACGGATAAAACTGTAACGTGCTGAACCCTACAATTTTCTCACCATACATCAGAAACAGAACTTCCTGTTTATGCGCCAGGTCGGACAAAAATTGTTTGCTGTCACTGCCGGTGTAATACGCAAAATAGAGTGAGGCCATTTTCTGACGCTGCGCCTGCGATAAACTTTTTACAGATTGAAAATATGCGCGATACGTCATTCTGCCGTCTCCTCCGGTATATTTGCCCGCACGACCATCTCCCCTTAAGTGGAATGCTCATCTTAGCTTTCTTCAGGTCAGAAACAATCAGCGATGCCTGAATCTTTGTTTAATATCATGAAAAATAGAACAGGCACCTGAAAAGAAACCCATACCCGACACCAGGGACTAGTTGTTATTACTTAATTTAATATTAAATAACATAAATTTAGGATTAATAAGATTGCCATTATTTTATTATGTAGCATCCTGCGTCAATCAGACTTCACCCATATTTTGCCCTGTACGTTTTGCAGTATGATGGCTAAACAATTCCCTGACCAATGCGGATAAGGGAATGCACTTACCCTGTCAGTCAGGACGATACCGGATAATGACCCGTAATACGGATGGGGTATCCGTTTTAATCACAGTGATAATTCAGATGTTAACAGAGGGAAAGGTTAATGGAGATAACACCCGATCAGAAGCGTGCAATCTGCACAATACTGGTGGAACAGGCCGGACGCCGTGTCCGCAACACAGAATTAACTGCACTGTGTGATGACGATACCATCACCGCAGCTCTGGACTTTCTTACCCGCCTTATTGAGATAAAATACAGCGGAATTGCTGCCACGCAGGCAACCGAATTAGCTGAGCTGCAATCACAAAATCCACAGATGGTGATGGGCAGCCCTCTCAGTGGCAGCACACTCTCCGCCCTGAACAACGAAACCGCAGAGACAGAACCTGCCGTACCGGAAATTGCAGTGAGTGATACTCCGGTTGAAGAGAGTATTGAAGACAATACAGAAGAGACAGAAGATGATATTGCGGCAAAAGTCGCCGACCATATCGCTGCTATTTTTGGTGATAAATCCCTCTTCCCTGAATTTTCAGAGCCGACAGAAACACCGGTTTCACAGAAAAATCACAGCTGGTTATTTGAAGACACGGAGACTGATGATGCGGATCTTCCGCCATTCGGTGTATTTTCAGAACCGGCTGAGCCGGAAGCCGCACTGAAAGAAACAATGGCTGAACCGGTTGAAGACACAGTAACTGAATCTGCCGACAAACCCGCTCAACCAGCAGCGGTCGTGCTTAGTGATATCTTCAGTTTTTCCGGCACGCCTGCTGTGCAACAAAATGAACCGGTGAACTCCCCGGAAATTCAGGAAGCCGCACAAAGTGAATTCTCTGCCGATGCTGTCACAATACCGGCTGAGAGCTATACAGAAGAGACAGCAGAAGATATCGCCGCAAAAGTCGCCGACCATATTGCATCTGTTTTTGGTGATAAATCCCTCTTCCCTGAATTTTCAGAGCCGACAGAAACACCGGTTTCACAGAAAAATCACAGCTGGTTATTTGAAGACACAGAGACTGATGATGCGGATCTTCCGCCATTCGGTGTATTTTCAGAACCGGCTGAGCCGGAAGCCGCACTGAAAGAAACAATGGCTGAACCGGTTGAAGACACAGTAACTGAATCTGCCGACAAACCCGCTCAACCAGCAGCGGTCGTGCTTAGTGATATCTTCAGTTTTTCCGGCACGCCTGCTGTGCCACAAAGTGAACCGGTGAACTCCCCGGAAATTCAGGAAGCCGCACAAAGTGAATTCTCAGCCGATGCTGTCACAATACCGGCTGAGAGCTATACAGAAGAGACAGCAGAAGATACCGCAGCAAAAGTCGCCGACCATATTGCATCTGTTTTTAGTGATAAATCCCTCTTCCCTGAATTTTCAGAGTCGACAGAAACACCGGTTTCACAGAAAAATCACAGCTGGTTATTTGAAGACCTCGATACCGATGACTCAGATATCCCCGTGATCGGCGATCTCTCCGCCAATGGATCGCACACTACGCAGGATACATTGCGCAGTAGCTCATGGTTGTTTGATGAGCCAGATACAGCACAGAACACGGCATCAGCGGAGATCCCCTCAACGCCTGTACAACCGGAGCCGACCGGAACCACGCTGCTCAACAGCCTGCCACCGGCGACAAAACAACAGGACAATAACCTGTTGGCAGAAAACTGGTTGTTTGCAGATGATACAGACGCCGCAGATCCTAAACCCTGGGGACTTGCTGCATTACTTGCAGCGGGAAAGACATCCGGTAAAAATGCAGATAAACCCACAGCAACACCTACCGGTCCGGTTTTTAAAGATGTAACAAAAAACAGCAAATCTGTGACTGAACCGGAAAACGAACCGGGATCAGAACATATCCACCAGCCCCCTGCTGATCCTGCGGATATCATAACGGCCCATAGCGACGTACACGCAGAGCCCCGGATGCCGCTTGCACCACAGGCACCTGCACGGCCGACAATCCGGATCGAAGTCGCACGCGCCCGTCAGAATGAACCATTTAACTCTCCGGTCACAGCAATGTTGCATGACGGCAGACAAGTCCCCGTCCTTGGTATCTATTTTCAAAGCAGCATCGGACTGAATTTTAATGAAAGAACCAGCACGCTGTATGGAAAACCGACCGAAAGTGGTGAATTTTCATTGCGGGTTGTCTGGGAACTGGCACCAAAACGTCGGTTCTCCACTGATGTAACTTTTGTCGTCAGTCCGGATCCTCACTGTCCTCCTCTCCCGGAAATTTACGCCTCGCCGGCTGAATAAATAACAAAAACGTCCTTGTCCCTGCAGGAGATAACAAGGACGTTTTGTTTTTATACCGGCTGTATCAACACATATAACTTAATGAGAATGAGCTGCCTGTATGGCAGTAAATAATCTCTCTATCATAATTATTTCTAAGCTGCCTGCGTGGCAGTAAATATCATCAAAAATGTGGCACAGTCGCAACCGCAGAAAGCACAGCACTCTTATGACTCAGCCCGTAGCAGGTAAATGTCCCCTGCTGCGACGAACTAAAAACCAACCGTCTGATAAATAACGGAAACGGGCGATGTGATATTTGTCCTGAGCACGACTCTGTCCGGATAAACGGCAGCGAAGTGCGGACGCAGGGCATTGATTTTTCCAGTACTGCCAGGCATATATCCAATGGCTGTCCGGTTTGTGCTGCCCACCTCGCTGCTTTTAACTGCATATCTTTGTTAATACGCGCCCATCCTTTAACATGCTCACGGATATAACTGACCGGTGTATTTTGCTCCGGTACAGGTAATACAGGGCTGATTGCAATATAACCGGACATAGCTATTAATCGTCCTGCAATATTCAGTTTGATCAATTCATCATATTTCATTGCCAGCAATCTCAACCGGCCCCCCGGAGTGGGCTCCCGGCTACTATAGTCAGGAAATGCAACCGCAACTGCACAGCTGTTTTCCGCTATTTTATTATCAACCAGCGCAATATGTATCCGCTGCCAGACTTTTTGCCGGATAAATGCCGGAGAGACAGTTGCCTCAGATAATATAGTGATAGTCTGATAATAATTCATATGCTGTTTTATTTATCTCTCTCACCAAATACTCCCCCGCGGATCAATACCGCGACGACATAATGTTCCTCATTTTCCTGTAATAATTCCCCGTACACCCACTTATAAAAAAGGGTATAAAAATCCTGCCCGGAGCCGGGCGGGCGGAAGACCATTCCCAGATGAGTAACCGCACCAAACGGCTCAACCGCAATCGCTCCGGCACTGTTCAGCGGATCAGAATATGCAGGATACCAGGTGTCGACAGAGCGCAGTGCATTACCAATTTTTTGTGAATGCATCGCCGCAGTTCCGTCAATATGATAAAGCACCTTACTTTTAGTCCCTTTTCCTTTATTCAGTATCAGCTCACCACTCGGATATACAGCCTGCCCTTTTCCCAACTGAACACGGACTGAAATTTCAAGCAACAGTGCACCTTTATTACCGCTGAGCGCTTCCGCTATTTTTTCACCCAGTGTGCTGAGGTAAGCATCCCGTTGGTTAAAATCCCGGATACTGTATGTGCATGCGTCAAACAGCCACTGCTGCTCCCGCCCTTTATTAAGGATATTAACCACCACCTCAATATGTTCAGCACCCACCCGGTTACGCCACAGAAAACGGGCATTCGCAATATTGAGTGCATAGCGACGCCCCTGCTCCCTGCACTTTTCCCGGACCAGATAATCCGCTGCTGCTTTTTCATAACGCAGCCTGAATGCAGCATTGTTACACGCCGAGGGATACGGAAGCCCGCCGATCACTTTAAGGGTAAAACGAAACAGCAGCGTGTCCTGCCCCGGCCCCAGCGCACAGGTATCCACTGTTTGCAGGTTGGGTTTGCCCATATACCCGACAGTCTCCGGCAACTGACTTTCTGACCTTTTTTTCTGCCTGAACGACAAGGTTCCCCGAATTGATTTTTCCTGTAATTTCAGTGGGGTAACCAGGCTATTCTCCCGCCAATCTGCACCATAAAAAACACCATCAGATGGCACTAATTTTTTCTCAAATGATAAAACAGACACCACATCCCTGTGTTCATTCATCAATGTTCTCCCCGGCCGGGAAAATAAGAACAAACCTGCTGACACAGATAAAGATTTTTTTCTTTCTGATAAAAACACTCCCACCACATATCGGCAGGATGGCGTAATTTATCAACCCGCCGGAACTCCCCTAATGTCACAACGCTCTCAGCAAAACGATGAAGAACACCCTCTGCCCGCTGATTTTCCGCATTTCCGGGTGGAGAAATACCCTGAAAACCGGTCACAACAGGAATTATCCACCCCGGCGCTTTACGCCGGTTACGCCACTTATATTTTTTTTTCCCTTTGCTGTTTTTCTCTCCGACATACTCCCGGGTGACGGCGATATAATTTAGTAGTGCATCCATTGCATCTTCTCCGCGATTCATCGCATCAGACATCAGGTCACGGCGCTCAAGTAACGCATAACCTGGCATCATTTTGCGCAGCAAACGATTATTGTCACAGTTATCATCCGACAATGTCCCGATAACCGGAGTGGATACAGACAATATATCCCCGCCTGCTATTTTCATAGTCAGTAATAAATCATAAATAACGCCCGGCAACCGACGCTTATCCATATTTTGATTGTTGCAATAAATAAATAATGAAACATTCAAATGACACCTGGCTTCTTCAATAAATGATGCATTTCTGCCATTTTTATTTAATGGCTTTCCTTTCCCGGTAATAAAATAGGTTATATCTTCGGGTGATTTATAAACCTGTAAATTACAGCTGTGACAGACAATACCGGTGTAACTCAACCGGATAAAAGGAAACCCTATATCTGATAGTTTTCTCTCCAGTGCATGTACAAATCCCATCCAGGCAGTGACTGCAGGAAAACCAACAGTGAATGGCCCGGATAACGCATTTGCATTATGAATACGGATATGGGGCAGTAAAAGATAATCAGCGGACACTATTTTGCATCTCCTGACATTTAAATCCCGGAGGAACGGATAATAGCAAACAGGCTTTCCCTGCATTATCATTATTAAATACAGAGATGTTCTGAGGTTTACTTCCGCCAAACCGGATAATAGCGACGCTATCAATAGTTTGGAATGATTCGAGACTTCTATTGTTATTCCTATAATTACTCTGTTCTATCTTATCTCCGGATGACCGCCGGATAAATTCGATACGCCGGCACAGCTCAAACAATATACCGGATGGTGTCAGAACAGAAAGTAAATGGTAATTATCTCCGGCTATATTGTCAAAAACAGGAAAATAAACTTGTTTTACTTTTGAACTGGTCACCGCTGATTTTTTACCGGTTACCACCTGTAGAAAACCTTTGCGCAATACACTGTAATCCCCGTAACTCAAAAGAGATTTTGCCAGAAAACTTTCTTCATCTATATGAGACAATAATGTGCGGTTATCCTGCATTTTCAGCATCAGAAACCTGTATATATCGAGTGCCGCGGCATTACCCAGCGCATCGGGTTCTGTCTGTATATTTCCGGAACGAAGAAAACCGTCATTATCTTGTTTTGCCTGCGCAATAACAGCAGTAACCGTGTTATTACCGGCAATACCACCGGTATTCATGCTATTTTGACGAGCAGAGGGATGCGTAAATGTACACGGATGAGTCGAAAGAGATATCTGACCGGCACGTACTGCCGCACGCGGTAACCACTGAGCCAAAGAAAAAAGCACTTCACTGTATTGCCTTAACGCATCAATATCCGTTTTATTCGTTAACCCTCTCAGTTTTTTTTTCAACCACTCTGTTTTACGTTCTGCAAGAAATGCAGAAATTGCCGGATCTGTCATAGTTCATCCCTTATTATTACACTCAACCATTCCGTTATATGAGTTAATTTTTAATACAGGCTATGTAATACGCAGATGCCTTTTACTTGTCTATAAACTAAGGAGTTCCCGGGCTGATATAATGTTTTTTTGCGATCTGAATAGCACTTTGATACCACGAAAATGGTAAAGATTCAGTATTCTGTAAATAGAAAATCACTGCATAGTAATATATATTATTATGCAGTGATTTTATTGATTATATTATTTTTTAGCAGGCTTATTTTTATCCAGCCAATCCTGCATTTGCTTGATCTCCGGCCCCTGAGCATCTATAATCTGCTGCGCCAGTTTTCTCATTTCTGCATCAGTACCATACTTTAATTCTATTTTCGCCATCTCAACGGCACCTTTATGATGTGCAATCATTCCTTCAGTAAAGGCGATATCAGCATTTTGCTCAGAAAGTGTTTTAGCCATATCATCATGCATACGCATCATTGAATCGCCTAACTCCTTCTGTACAGGTGTGCTGACAACGTGCATATCCCCGCTCAATACCATTGTATTTGATGCCGCAGCACCGAACGTAATAAAACCGGAGAGAAGTGCAGTAATAAGAAGAGTTTTTTTCATCATTAATTCCTTTGTATTTAATATCTGGTTGATGGAATTAACTATAAACGTTGACCTAAGGGAAAGGTCAATCCGGCAGTAACTAACTTTACCTTATTTACACTAAATTAAATTATCTCCACAATGTCTGAACAATGATAATTAATAATTTTAGTTTTTATTTCAGAACAGATCAATTTGGCAACAAAATTAATGCCGGTACTAAAAAGATAATAAAAATAATCGCATACCCAATAACTGCGCCAACCCGGCTTTTCATTCCGACCAGAGAGGGTTTTATCACTCCGACAACTAAAGCAATCAGTGCTAATGCGGCAATCACCATTAAACCATCTTCCATACATCCCTCCGTTTATTTTTATTACAGGTATTTCTGCGTATAACATATAACCCTGTCAACCGCTCAAAGTAAAGTTCTAAAAAATCATAACATTCTGGTCAAATTGCAAGAAGATGATGAGTAAATCAAGGCTGGTGTATGTATGCAATAAAACAGGGCTGAACACCAATGCAAAACATCCGGTGTTCAGCTAAAAAATCAATTATTTTTCAGTTTCACCGACTGATGCACTTTCGGTCATTATTTCCGGTTTCTCTTCTGTCTGCATAGCGAGCGCCAGCTGTTGATCAAAGTGAGCTTTTTCATCCAGCCATCTTAATACATATTTGGCGCTATGCTGTGTGATAAAGCCGCAGTTATCACACGTCAGCCGATAATAATAATTATTTGTACTGTCGACGGGTATCCCCGGCGTATGGTAAAAAAAGGTAACAAATGTGTGCGGCTCTCTATTCTCAAGGCGATCCTGTGCCGTGGTATAATTGGTTTCATCAATAACCTGTTTGCCATTATGTCCGCACATCTGGCACGTTGTTTTAATCTTTTTCTCATTCAGATAACGTAAAAACTGTTGCCCCGAAATTATTTTTAACCGTTCCACAAATTCATTAATCTGAACATTCTGTGACGATACATTATCCATAAAACACCTCTGACCTTATATTTCCATATATGCTAATTAAATTCCGACCAATAATCATACACTAATATCCTATATTATTCTTTTCTTAAATAGGGAACATAATATTTTCATTTTATTTATTAAATTTTTAATATTCATATTTTATAGTGGATAACTCTGGCAAACTTCTTATGTGACATCCTCTCCGACAACACAAATACAGAAAATAACATATACCATAAACACATTACACTGACCGCTGGTTATGCACAGTCGCCACTAGTTTAATTTTCTTATTTCATCAATAGCCGAATATAATTCAGGTACAATCTCATTTTTATAACCGACCTCTAATAACTCGACCGCTTTTTGTCTTGCCGCTTGTTTCATCGGTTCAGAAACTGACTTATCAGCTGATAAATCAGCAACTAACACCTCAATAGCCTCATTCATTTCTTTTTTGCAGGTCGTATATGCATCATCGACAATAACCTGTTTGCTGTCAGCGGTAATAGCTGCCTTCCCGACCGTATAACGTACCAGGCAATTCCCCCATTTATCTGATGCTTTATCTGAAACAGTTTCATTTTCAGATACCTGATCCTTACTCTGGCAACCAGATAAAAACAAAATACCCAAAACAAAAATCAAACTCTTTTTCATTACACTTTCCTTTTTCTGACAATTCTCTATCACTATGCCTGATAATTTTAAGTCTATCAGATAATAATCATCTATATACCGATAATATTTTATCTTAAACAAAAATAACATTTTCAATATTTTATAGTGCAATAAAAAATAAACGACAAACCATAAAGATATATATCCCGTTGATTTACAACCACTCTGTCTGATAACACAATAATGCAGGGAACAGAAGAATCGCCACCTATTAAGAATGCGCCTATCCGGCAAGGCATACGTATCTGTACTCTCGTCAGAAAGAAAAAATCCGCTAATATAGCCACTATTACACCGGAGAGAATCATTTAATGAATACCGAAAAAGAAAAATCAACAGAACTGCATAATGAAATGCTTAAACTAATTTCTGATTTATCAGAAGCCAAAACACCTGATGATGTGAAAGCGGTATATACCCATTTACTGCGTAACGGAATTGCATGCAGAGATAATGCACTGTTACTTGTTCAGTCACTGAATTCACTTGAAGAAAAAGCCATTACATTTGAGTTAAAAGTACACTACCACAATGAATTTAATACCAATGAAGCATATTACGAACCTCTTATACTAAGATCCGGTACTTTAGTTTATGTCAGTAAAGAAAAATCTGATGAAACCTCAAATGAGCACTATTTTTGCCCTTGCTGTTATTCAAAACGACAGATTGCCCCCTTATCTCATATGCTTGCGACTAAATACTCTCCGGAACGATTCATTTGTGGAAATTGCGGAAATGCATTGATTATTTAGCAGGAAACTATCAGATATTAGTGAGTTATGCTCTGTTTCTGAGATTATTCTGCATCTCGCCGCTCTATTATTACTGAATTGCTCCCGCGCTTCTCTTTTCGCGCAGAGAGTGCACCCCGAAAAACACAATCATTATTTACCGACATTCACAGCCTGAACCAGGCAGTAATTTACCGGCATGATTATAAATAATAGCGGGCATCGCACATTGGCGTAAAAGATGAAAAAGCCCGATTTAACGGGCTTGTATTTATCGGACAACAAGCACTGAAATATTTGCGTAGTGAATCAGCGCAGATGCTGTTGAACCAAGAAGACGACTTTTCAGTGTCGGATTTTTTGACCCGATAATGATAAGGTCAGCTTTGATTTTTTCTGCATTTTCAATAATGGCTTCTGCCGGGCTGCCGAGCAGCACTCCGGTGGAAATTTGATTTTTCGGCACATCAAATTTATCAGTCATTGTTTCAAGTTTTTCTAATAAAAGTTTAATGCGCTGGTCTTCAGATTTTGCATTATCCGTCATAATAGGGAATGTCAGCCCATAGTCGAAAAGCTGTTCTGATGGTAAAATCACAGTAACAAAATGGAATTGAATATTTTTATCCCGTGCATAATCATTTACTTCAGAAATTACATTTGGTGATAACGCACCTGTATTCAGGTCAATCGGGATAAGTATCGTCTTGTGCATAACCGCTCCTTTATATCAGATTGATTAATTTACCTGCCTAAAACTGAAACTTAACTTCATTAAATCTTAAAATTAGATATAAACAAGATTTTTTATCCAAAAAATAGATAAGAAACCAAATATTTTATTTAAAATGCCCCGCACAATGCCTGCCGACTCAGGCAAATGGATAAACCCGCAGCATACGGCACATCACTCCGTGAACCGGACACAAAGCCCATCAGGGACGGTTTCTTTCAATTGCGGGCGAAAGCCGGTGATATTGGACGTGCTATCTATGTATATTGATAAGGGAAGCGGATTTTTGTCCTGAAAATCTTTGCAAAAAATACCGCGAAACTCCCTTCATCCATGTTAACTGCTGCTGCACGGCGGTTAGAGGAGATGCTGAACAATGCGTAAAAAATCTATTCCGTGGGCAAACGGCCCGCGAAGACATTTTATCCGACCCGGAAGTTAACGCGATTTATGAAGCAGAACTGCGCGGAACGAATCAGGGAACAGTTGTTGTCATCGCGCTGTTCTGCCGGGCTGACCCGCTCACAGATAGCTATGCGTCAGGGGATCACACCTGCGGCGGTATCACGGACAGAGCGCAATGCTGAAAAAGCGACTGTGGAGACATTAGCCCGCTATGCTGCCGCCTGTGGTGTAAAAAATCCAAAAATAATGTGGTAAGGATCGCTGAAATGAACGCGGGAGACGGTGGTTGAAAGCACACATAGAAGGAGCCTGTTATGTCATACGAACAGAAAACTGAGATGAACGCTAAAATTGACTACGATGCTATCAGGGCACAGAAAAATAAAATGCTTCAGCGTTTCCTGCTGGCTAAGAAAAAAACAGAGCAGTCAGGTCAGGTCGTAGCTAAGCCTATCTGATTGATTAAATAAAAACACATATGTGAGTAATAGCGAAAAAAAAAGCGAAGTGTGATTTCAGACACAAAAAAGCCACCCGTTGGGTGGCTCTTCTTAACTCTAACTCACTGAAAACTCAATGAATTTAAACATGGTGCCAGAGCGGGACTAGCAAACAAACTTAATCCATTGTTATAAAAAGAATTATATAACAAAACCTCAAAGTGTGCCCCTTTATATGCCCCCAAGGATTTATCCTACCTGAACAACAGTTAATTCTTTATTTTTTATGTGGTTACCTAACAATGCATGCTGAGGTACGTTGGGATTTTCAAAACTGAATAAATACAGACCGGCAGTCCGTTAGATCAACTCAAAACGCCTTATAGCATTGACGTTTCGTTGACGTGTAGTTATCAGGGTAATCAAGCTGTGCGCCTTTCCCGTAGCGGTCAGAGTCCTGATAGTTAATCATCCAAAGTTGGATATTAATGTTTTATAAGGGATTTTTTAGTCTCCTTGATATAAAGGAGTCCTGTTTATGAGGGCTTGGATTCAAGCCGTCCTGAAAGCTGGTTGGTACGTTTGGCGCACTGACCACAGAGATAACCCGTTGATATCTTCGGATAACGCCACCGGCGGTTTCCGGAAGGTAAGGTAACTGATTGATAATTTCACAGTTATGTTTTCCTTGATGGCCGTTGTGATACCGCAACAACTGAAAAGGTATGGTCACATGACCACGCCTTGACCATAGATATTTCCTCTGTAGTTGAGATGACCCAGCTTTGGATCATTACTTTTACCTCACTGGGAAGAAAGGGTTATCAGTAATACAGATGGCATAACGCAGATTTGCGTCATGAAAAATATCAATGAGTTATAGTTACTCCGGTAAGCGGGTACCCGTTAAACTATTCATGCTGGCCAGTGGCAGTTACCAGGTTTCCTTTCTGGCAGGTCATCAGTTCCAGAGCCTTCGTATCAAATGCCACCAGCTTTAGCGGTTAGATAGTACATTTTAGATGCCTACCCGTTATCTACTCCGTTCGGGGTCGCATACATATTCAATAACAAAAAATAAGCTTATTCTTATTTATATTGTTCAGCCAGTAAAAATATCCATTTACACCCGAGATATGCGCCACCAATAGCTAACATTAAAATACTCATATTATTAATTTTATCAATTCTCTTTTTTGCATTTTTAATCTGATTTTTTATATCATTTTCAAAATTAGATGCTGCATCCCTTACTTCTGCACCTTCATCAAATTTATAGTACCTACCAACCAACTCCATTAAACTTTTTTGCAATGAGTTATATGATTCTTTTAAAACATCATTAGAAATACGTGTAACCTGATATATAAAAAACAAACCAATAAATATTAATATCGAATCTAAAAAACCACTGGCTTTAGCTAGTCCACCTACCGCTATTAAAGCACCTGGTATAGCAAAAGCCTTATTTTGGCTATTTGATATAAATTCATTTATTTTCGTTGTATACTCCAGATGCTTTTGTTCTAACTCAGATAGTATTTTATTAACAGAGAACCTTTTTGTATAGAGATCAAGCAGGTCATTATATCGGCTATATACCTTATTACCTTTGTCAATTAGTTGAAAAAGATCTTTGTTATCACATTCATTAATCACATCAAATATAGCACTTCTCAAAATTGACACTCTTTCTTTTTGTTGAGCATCTTTTAGAGTTAATACCTTGATAAGCTCTAGTGCCGATAATACCAACTCCTCCGACAAGGAGATTTCTAAAACAGAATTCAAATCATAGTGATTATTTATTATTAATTCCTTCCCTCCATCATTATTCGGTATATACAGTACATATTTACTTTCAATTGTATGATTAGCTGTCAGACTTAATACTTCTTTCCAATTAAGAAAAGCCTCTATCTTCCTAATCTCATCAGACTTTGAAGAAAAAAACATTTTCTCTTTAATGATTATATAATTTCTATTAAATATTCCACTTCTTGAACATTTCCCCCAGAAGCTATCAAGTGATACATATATATTAGAGTCAACTGCAAAGTTACTTACACCTGCCTTAAAAATAATACATCCTTCTTCTTGAGTGATAATTTTGTTAATACCAAATTTTAATAGAAGAACTGAAAAATCATGATTTGAACTGCTATCTAAGTTATTTTTTATGATAACAAGCCCATCATCAATATTAATTGTTGATATACTTATATAATTGACAAGTTTTTCAAGTTCCTCTTTATTCTCCATATAATATCCTTACCTTACTTAGATGGTATTTTTTTCTGCATCTCATCACTACCGGAACGAGCTAATCTAATTATAATTTGCCCATCTTGCCTTTTGTAAATAATTTTTGCATCAGAATTCTCATCTTCGCTAAGAGAACTAACGTCAAAAATAAATTCGTAATCTTTTTCATCATCAATTATTTTTACTTTGCTTACACTTTTACCTGAAAATATACTTGGTTCAAAGTAATCATCAATCATATATCCATTATTATCAACAAACTTGGTAAATTTATTAGCTACCCCTCTTCTTCTCGGTAGTGTTTTTTCAATACAGTTACCTATATCTTCTATAGTTACTTTACGGTCAATGGAATTTTTTGATTTCTCATTAAACAATAACTCTATCGAATCATTTATTTTTATTTTATCTACAATTGTTATCTTTTGGTTGATAATAAAATCATCAACTGCTGCTATTGCCTGTGATACGCTTCTATTATTATCTACCTTAGCATCACATCCAAGCGCTCTTTTAAAAAACTCACTTCTTGACTTTCCTATTATGAAGTGTAAATAAGGCTCACATTCATTTTCAGGATAACCGGCTTTAAATAGTGTCATATCAATTAACACTGCCTGCCGGAGAGCATTTGTATCTATTGATGGTATTTTTTTAGGAATTAGATCTTGATTGAAATCAAATTCACCTTTTCTATCAACCATCAGAATAAGTAATCGACCATCGCTATATTTATCTTGATCAACCTGATAATGAATAAATACAAAAGCTCCTCCAACAATTTTAGACTTATAAGAATTAGCTTCTCTTTTCATTTGCCTCATTATTGAAATTACAAAATCAGAGAATCCTGAACTATTATTCAGGTATTTTAAAAAAACACTTGGTGTATTTAACGGCATATTATCTTTTTTTATAAATCCATGACTTTTTCTTTTTGACATGAATTTTTTATCAGTTCTCGTTATAAATTGAATTACATCGTCTGATAATAAAGACCATTCTTGACCAATCGTACTTTCAAATTTTATTTCATTGCCTTTACCAATCAAATCCAAGGTTGCAGTTAAAGCATGAATTGCAGTGTATCCATCACGTTTTTCTGAATCCTCTAACGATGCCTCATATCCACAATCACATAATTCAGTAGTACTATGCGGGCTTCCACAGGATGGACATTCAATAATATCATTATTTTCAGAGCTATTTGTCATGTTCACAAACCTATCATGGGAATTGTTGATTTATTCTAATAAATAACTCTAGCCAAGGTGAACTGATAATAACACCACTGTTTATTTTAACAGTATCATTTATTCCATTAATGATACAAAAAACTCATAAACACACACCCACTTAATAAACACTCGATCACTTATTTATCACAATTACGTAATAACATGATGAATTTAAAAGTATTTATTTGATAAGATCAAGTGGTAACGATGTTAATATCTCTAGTCGTTGGGCGTCCCAAACATGGACCAATAATACAGACATGACTTTTAAGGGCTATCTGTATGAAAGGACATAACGCAGATTTGCATCATGCAAAATATCAATGAGTTATAGTTACTCCGGTAAGCTGATAACCGTTATACCAACGAGGCCAGCCAGTAGCAGTTATCCTGTTTCCTTTCTGGCAGGTCATCAGCGTCAGCGCACCGTCATCATAGGCTACCAGCGTTAACGGATAGGGGTTACGCAGCTCGCTCTCTGCCTGAATGACCAATGTTGCCATTACCTTCCCAGTCGCTGTCCTGACCCGCTGAGGGGCTTTTGTAATGGTTCCTGATACGGTCACTTTAGCCGTCTGCTGTCTTTTTGGTTTCATCGCATTTTATCCCGGTCATCACCATAAAAAATCCCACCAACCGGCAGGATCGGAAAGTATCTTCGTTAATCAGTCACTGTGCATTGCACTGTGGTCAGGTATCGTCTGCCAGCACATACAGCAATGAGGGCACCACGTCACGCAGGGCGGTATCCTCTGTTTCATCGTCCATCAGGGTCAGGATGTAATCCCGGCATTCAAATATCACTTCATCCGCAGACAGCCCGAACGCGCCCCCGGCGACTATCTGCCCGGTTTCCCACTCAGGTGTTTTCACGATAGCCAGGCGGTAACCGCCAAACGTGACAGGGGGATTGTCCGGTCCCTCACTCAGATACAGCCCGGCAGCCTTTGCCGCCAGTGTTGCCCGTTCATGACCATCCATTCCGGTTACCCGGTCCGCACCGGCGGCAATGTGCTGTTTAATCTCCGCCACACTCAGCGGCACCGGTACATTGTCTGCTGGTAATACAGCTTTAACTGAAGGGGTATTGTTTTTTATCCGGGGGTCACGGCTGTCACGGTAACGGGCCAGATACTTATCACACGCATCCCGGTCAATCTTCCCGTCAATTCTGGCAGGAAATCCCTGTTTGGCTTCCCAGTTGTACAATGCCTGACGGCTCATACCGGCATGTTTGGCGTACTGACTGATGCTCATCAAATTCATTCTGAAAGCTCCCGCTTCTGTCCGGTATCTTGCCGGAGTGTCAATCAAACCGCAGAGTGTCAACCACTTGACACTTTTTCTGTCAACTTGACACTTTTCACCTTGAAAGTGTCAATCAAATGTAAATCAAACTTCTCAGTAGAATTCCGCTAACAAATTGTATTTAAATACTTTTTCCCGCACACTGACAAAATGTGTCAAGTGTAAAGTGTCAATCAAATTCAAAATTTTGTAGCTGGGCGCAGACCACGGCGCGCAATGACCCGTGTTGTAATTATCGCTGGTAAGGACCCAAAAAGTTTTCAGACCCCATACAGTCGCCGGTACTCCTTTCTCTGCCGCTTGCCTTCTTCCTCTGCCTCATACATACGCTGTGCAACACTCTCCGGTGTCTGTAGTTCGTTCTGTCTCTGTGTGGTACGCCGGATTAATGCCTGTAACTCTGCTTCCGTCATCGGCTCAATGTACTGTGCCAGCTTCTCACCCGCTGCCCGCAGTGATTCTGTATACCCGTTACGGTCACTGCTCTGTGTGCTGTAACGGAATGCGGCCATGTTCTTATCGTCATCATCCAGCAGCTCCCAGCCGGGATGCAGGGCTTCCATCTTCCGTGTGGTGTATCTGCTGAGGTGCCGGAGGCTGCCGGTGAGTTGTTCAATGGCTGACTGATGCGGGACATTGCGTTTAATGAGCGTCAGCGCGTATACAGGGTTATTCCGGGCTTCCTGACTCTCAGCGATACAGTGAGCGTCTGAGTGTGCCCTGCTGTGTTCTGTGGCGGATTCATCACTGACTGAGGCTGTGGTGTGGCGATACATGAGACCGCGCCCGGTGTAACCCTGAGCGCGTGGCGTGTCCGGTGACAGGTGAGCAAATGAATACGGATCTGGTTTCATCAGTCTTTCCCCTGTCAGCCCCGCAGATTAACGCCGGTTTCTTTGTAGGTGGCTCTCAGCTTCTCTGCCGCTTTAGCCATATCACGCTGATATTCTTCATCGGCTTTCTGACGGGCTTCGGCATTGTCCGTCGTGTTCGGGTTAGCTGCATTCATCATATCGGCGGTACGTGCAATGAGGGTCTTCAGTTCCTCCTGCGTCAGTGGTTCTTCCATCTTTTTCAGTGCCTGTACTGCCTGATGACGTGCGGTCATGTAGCCGTTGATGTCGCCGTTCTGTGACGATACCTGAAATGCTTTTCTGACCCGTTCCTCATCGTCGAGAAATTCCCAGGTCGGATCGTTGTCTTCCATGTACTTCACGGTGAACTTTGACAGGTACTCAGGTTCATCACGCAGACGGGCACGGATTTTCTTTGAGGACAGGTCTGTCTCACGCAGCAAATGAACCGCCAGTGCCGGACTCTCTGCCGCTTCTTCTGATACCGCCACATTGTGAGCACGGCTGTGTTTCTTCGGTGCTTCCGGCTGGTCGTCTGAAACCATCAGGACAGCGGCGTTCTGTTCCTGCTGATTGTCCGTAGTGTCGCTCTCTGCCTTAACCGTCAGATGCGCAAAATCTCCGGCTGTTGCTTTCTTCGCTTTCTGCTGTCCGCCTCTCAGGGCTGATAAACTGAACATTCCCATAATTATCCCTCTACCTGTTTCAGTGCTTTATCCACCAGCTTCCGGGCAACTTCGTGCAGAGTCGGTTTAATGCCGAGTCCTGACCGGTTGTGTTCTTCCTGCTGGATCTTCCGTAATGCGTCCATTTGCTTCTGTGTCAACAGAATGGCTTTGCTGTCTATTTTCATGCCCGCCTCACTACACTGTGTTTATTTGCATGTTTATTTATACAGTTAATTATATTGCAGTTATTGAAATAATACAAATTAGTGATGCAATTTGTGCAATGATGGTTTTTTACGCAAAAAAGAAAACGGCAGAACCGTTAAGATCTGCCGTTTGAGAGAGGAAATTATGAAAGGTTCCGGAATGGAAAGCCTACTATGCTATGCCCCGGGGAAGAATGAAAGGGGGCTGACCTGCCAGTGAAAGCATGAGAACTGATTATTTACAAAATAGCTACTGAGCCGGTAATTTAAATCAGATATTTTTTATGTTATTACTTCCCGTATTTCCTGATGGTTTTTTGCAGATTATCGACATATTCCTTTATTTCCTTTTCATTATCACACATCCCTTTCCTCAGCAGCTCATTATCCTTGTATTTTCCTTCACAAAGCCCCATTGAAAGACCCTGACCGTAGCTTTGAAAAATAATGATATTTATGCCATCCACACACATTTCATAATGTTCATCACTGATATTTTTATAGGGACCACACAACGTATTTTTTGCATTTTCAATTTGTTTCAGTGCTAAAACATTTTCTGCCGGATCAGCCATCGTAAAAAATGCCAGACATACTCCAGATAATAAAAAACAAGCCCGCTTTATCATAATCGTTTCCTGAATATGAACGTTTATTTAAATTAATCTGCCATAGTGAGAATTTATCGTTAAATGGTCATGCTGTGTAGCGAAATAATGTACCACCGGCAAATTAAAGATATATGGCTGGCACATGCGGATTTCAGGCAGACAAAGCAGATAACCCCTGCTGATTTTTACAAAAACATCCCGGCATATCAGCAGCCGGGACTCCCGCTGATCATCTTCCATGCAAAACAGTAATGCTCATCAGTGCGTGTAAACTTATCATCAGGGAGATACAGCAGCTCACAATACCCCTCATCAGGGTGCAGTGGTGCCATGCCGAACTCCAATGTCAGAACAGGTAATATCTGCGTACATATATCCGCCTGTTTATCAAATTTGACATCGCATAATGCCCACGCTGCCACAGGTGAATACCATTCTGTTTTCATTTCGTCATTATCAATAAATTTAGCCCACCAGCCAACGACAACCGGTGAGATACTTTTGATGGTTAGTTTG
The DNA here is from genome assembly GCF_965118875.1 of Morganella psychrotolerans. Taxonomy (GTDB): domain Bacteria; phylum Pseudomonadota; class Gammaproteobacteria; order Enterobacterales; family Enterobacteriaceae; genus Morganella; species Morganella psychrotolerans_C. The sequence goes on along the minus strand of NZ_CBCPJD010000006.1, from coordinate 225,360 downwards.
TCTTTCATTTTTATTCTTCTCTATATACAGAAAAAATGATTTTTCTCCGGGATAACGGGATAAGTAGTTCTTTTTCATTCTAAATCATAGACCTAAATATCCCAGACCCTATCCTTTCTTATCCCAGACCTGTTTTTTTTGGGATAAGTTTGCTTTTTCATTAACATTTACAACAATTCGCTATCATTTTATCTGGGATAACATGGGATAACCTGGGATAAAAAGACTTAATATAACTAACTAATCTTTATATCTTTTCTCTTTATTATCCCGTTATCCCACTTATCCCGGCGTTTTTAATTCATCACGGGGATTACGTCCCGGCTGGTTAATCGTCCTCACTGTCGACGAGCACAATAAAACGCTGCTGACTTCCGTTTACGCTGATTGTTTTTCCGTCAACCCGTCCCGGTTCCGGCCTGACTAACAGCCCGGCTTCTTCCAGTGCTTCTGCTCCCAGCTTCTTCTGTATTCCCATCAGAATTTCATCCTCAAAGACCGACGGAATAATATGGTATTCATCCTGCCCGTCCTCCCGCCGTCCTGATACCAGATATCCGGCAAGGTCAGATATTCTTCCTGCATGGATTCTGTCCAGATCTCCGTTGCGTTTGCCAAAGGTATAGGGCTGAAAGCGGTTCAGTCCGTAACGCTGGATAAAGTCACGGGCACGTTTCACTACCTGATACTTTTCCCGGCTGCCTGTGCCGTAATTTTCCAGCCACTCATTAAAACTGTTCCGGATAAACCGGTTACATTCAGCCTGGTCCCACCCGGTGATCCCGGCTGATAACTCAGCAGTTGCGTCCAGCATGGCAAAGCGGGTAGCCACACGTTTAACCTGCGGTGATACTTCACCCGGCAACCCCTCCAGCCACTCTTTTTCCTTCTGAATCACCTTCTGGCTGGCGCAGTCCTGATTATTTGCCAGATAGGCTATCCATGCCCGTCCCGCAGCTCCGCAATGCTGTGTTGATACGCGCTTGATCGTCCGTGAGTGCAAATCTCCGTCATCCAGACTGTGAAACTCCACCGTATCAGTAAACGGCACACTGACCAGGCGGACTAACTGCCCGGCTTTCGGAGTGACTCCGTTACGCAGCAGGTAGGTTTCAAAGTCCTCCTCACCGGTTGACAGTGCGACTATCGTCCAGCGCAATACTGCACGGTTTCCGCCGTCTTTATTCCCCTGAATGCGTCCGGTGCCGTTAAACAAGCTGTATGCGCTGCCCGCCACATGCTTAACGTCATTCCCCTGCCCGATTTCATCTATCGGCATAAACCCGTCATTACGGGATGCGGCTTCAATGGTCAGCCCGTATTTGGTAGCATCCCACGTCAATTTCAGTTCATCCGGTACACCATAGATACTGGACGCAGCCTCAACAGTGGTTGTTTTCCCCGCTGAGGACTGTGCAAACAAGTGAATACCGAACGAACTCCCGCCCGCCAGTGAGTTAAGTGGTGCGGCTAGTGCCACCAGTCCGCCCAGAATCATTGACTGATTCCCTGTCATGAGTGAAGCCACATTATCCCGCCAGCTTCCCGCCGTTCCCCTGACGATATAACCGGACACCGCTGAAGTGCCGCCACAAAATGCCACCGGACGGGACGGGGTTCCGATGATGTGTCCGTCCGGCATAACATACGCACCATCATGCCACCCGGCTGTGTGGGTTATCGTCCATTCGTCACGGTTACCCTGCCGCTGAAGATAGACCGCCAGTGAATCAAGATGCCCGCGTTTTGTGGTGATATTCACACCACGGGATCGAAGTCTTCCCCAGCCCTGCGGAGAGCCGATTTCACGGCGGGGAATCGCTTCAAATATCGTTTTACCACTCCCTTCCTGTTTCATCTGAACAACCAGATAACCGTCTTTGCCGTCACTGCCGATCCCTACGGTTTCGATTTCATCCGCAACCCACGTTTCCTGTTCATCAATTTCACCAGTATTGTTATTTTGCTTGCGCTCAACGTAATACAACCCGCCGTGTCGCTTATCAAAAAACGGTTTCAGGTCCGCATTTTTTTCTTTTGCCCGGTGATCATCCAGTTTAATCACGACTGATGATGTCATGTCTGCCTCTCCTGCGTTCACCTGATACAACCCCTTACTGAATGCCTGTTTTGCGGCTTCCGTCCCGTATTGCTGCCGGTAATCGTCCCAGTCAGCTTTATCTTCAGTCGGCGGCAGTGTTACCCAGCCGCGGTGAAAACTTTTTACCGCTTTCTCTGCTGAGATTTTCCCCACATTAGGCTGACCGGGCTTAATATCGTTATCTGCCGCTATGATGATTTTTGCCTCCGGGTAACGACTGGCTGCCCACTCTGTCACCGGTAGTAAATTACCCTCGTCAATTGCCGCCAGAACAAGCCCGTCATGCAGTTGTGCCACGGTAAGCGCGGTTGCATAGCCCTCTGCAATCAATACCGTATCAGTCGTTTCAGGCAACTCAGACACAGGGATATAACTACCCTTTTTCCGTGTGCCGGCAATCAGCCGTTTCTCTCCGTCCGGTCTGATAATCTGCGCCCCGGTCACTTCATCACCGCGCCGGATAACCAGCAGCAGAGAACCATCATCCAGCAGTCTGACGGGGCACGTATGCCCCTTTGCAGTCAGATAGGCAGATTGTCCGGTAGTCGTCTGTGCCACCAGCTTACGGACCTTTTCAGCTATCGGCGGAGCCGCTGATTTCGGAGCCTCCTGTCTGGCCGGTTCCGGTAACGGCAGAGATAACGCCTGTGACACCTCTTTAGCCGCATCGAGAACGGATATCCCCTTCACCTTTGCGATTAAATCCAGCCCGTCACCGTGGTTCGGTGCATCACACTGACGGCAGAACCAGTTACCGTTATGGTGGTCATCAATAAAGTGAAAGCGGTCAGTCCCACCACATACCGGGCAAGCGCCATGTTTACCCCGTTCCGGCACATCAACACCACAGGCGGGCAGCACACTGCCCCAGTGATTCACGGCGCTCCGCTTCACCTCTCGGATTAAATCAATGTTTGTCATTGTTCACCTCCGTGTACGGAAAGCCTTCACGCTGGTAAATTTTGAACTGCGCCTCGTCCTCCGTGAAATGCAGGGCATCAATCAGGCGCGGCAGGTACATCAGAGATTCACCGATACGGCGTAAGTCGTCCTTTGCCTGTTCGTTGGAGTAATCCTCATTGGCACACGCCCAGAATGCACACTCTCCCACGGATTTCAGACCTGACAACAGACCATTGCAGGTATCAGAGGACACACTTCTCAGGCTGCGTAATTCGTCCGTGCTCATTGAGTCCAGATCCATCCGTACAATAAAATCGTAGATATCAGCCATGATTATTTTTCCCCACTCAGAACGGCAGCTAACTGAACCTGAACACTGTCCGCATAGTCCAGTGCGATACTGATCATATTGGCGGTTTCGGTATCTTCTTCCGCATCCAGCCAGGTAGTCAGCAGGGTTTCCGGTTTCCGGATATCCATCATCGGTTTTTCCAGTAATACCGCTAATTCGTTGTTTTTCATGCTGACACCTCATTTTCATCACGTAAGGACTGGCTGATCTGCTGGTTTAAATCACAGGCTATTGAAATCAGGTTGAGTAAATCTGGCGAACACTCACCGGCGGCCTGATCCAGAATCACGCTGTAAAGCGAACCGGCTAACTCTGCTTTGTATTTCGCAGTATCAATACGGATAGCATCAGGCATGGTTCACCCCCTGACGAATACGGGCAGTAAATACCAGCGGGAGATTAGGGAGCTGCGAACGGGCTTCATCTTCGGTATGCGCCGTTACGTGGTGATAGGTGGCTTTATTTTCCTGACATTCAGCAAAACGCCATATAAATTCAGGGTGAGTTTGGGTAGACTTATACATAGCCATACTGTTACTCCGTTTAACATTGTGGTTAGAAGCCCTGTCAATGTTCACAGCACTGACGGGGCTTTGCTTTTTCTTGATGTTAGTCATCAAGGTGTTTAAATACGTTACCTCACTCTGTTTAAACACGTCAAGATATATTTGTTTAAACACTTTCACCTGAAATGTATTTACTGTATTCTTAATGGTGTTAAAACACTTTGACTGGATAATCGCAATGGCAACTGGATACAAAAATAATAAATCACAATACAAAGGGATTCGTTTTCCACATGAATTAATTGAACAAATTAACGAGTGTGTAAAACAACAAAATTCCGCAGGAAATGACTCAAACTTCTCATCCTGGGTTATTGATGCTTGTGAAGTGAAATTGTCCAAGCAAGAATCACAGAAGACAAAATAGCCATGAGTATTCTGTGATAACCCACTTGAGGAAGTTGCTATGAAATTCAAACTACAAGCACTAAGCAGCAACAAAGAAGATGTGTATGATGTTAAAGTTTTTGAAATATCAGGCCAGGTAGGAGTATCCTGTAACTGCCCAGCAAATACATTTTGCAAGCATATTGGTGCGCTGTTTACCGGCAAGACCGGCACTATTTTTCCCGCTGAACTCAATAATGAGAATGAAATCAATTCCTCAGTTAATTTGTTGCAATCCAGTGGGCTGACTAAAAAATACGAATCGTTGATGGCAGAATTAGATGAACTCAAAGTTGAGTACAAAGAGAATACTGCCGCAATTAAAAATAAATTAAATAACCTGTGTGTACCAACCATATAAACCGAGTGAACATCGTTCACATGGTTACTATGTTGAACCGAGTAAATGATATTTACATGGTTCAAATCCCACCCACCATTGGTGGTCAGGAGCACCGGAACCAACCCAATACTGTTGGGTAGCTCTGCAACCAACCCGATATCATCGGGGAGCATCAGATGAGACCGAATGAAGACAGCCTGCACGCTGTCTTTTTTCATTTGTGAGCAACCGGCTGTTACATACAGTTCTTCAGACATCAGACACACACAGCCCAGCCAATGACAGGATTTCTTCTGGCAGGTGATCATTATCAGCCCCCTATCCGGCTGACCGGACTCATCAGCATAGCGAACTGCTCAATACGTTTACTCACCTCACGTAACGCCTGAGTAGCAGTAAGCCCTGAACTAATCGCATCCTGAAATGCCGCCTGTTCAATTTTCTGCATACAGACTAATAAACCTAATTGTTGTTCGTCTGCGCTGGCACGCTCACCAGTGAGTAAACCTGTTAATCGGTTCTCTGCACGGGCTAAATTGATGTAATGATATTTATCCGCGCCTAAGTCTCTGAGTGCGTCCCGGGACTCATGATAATGCGGAAGGTATTCACGCCGGATAGGTTCAGCTGCGCGTTTCTTACTGAATGCTTTGGTTACGTCCAGCTTGAACTGAGTCATTTTTTCGTGATCCCGACCACGGACAATACGACACACAAAATCGAACTGATTTTCATTGAGCAGGTAATAAATCTGAGAACGCCCGCGTTTTGATTTTCCCGATTTCAAATCGGACAATTCTTTTTCACTATGTCTTGGCAATGTACCCAGCTCACGCAAACAGCTAAGGTTCTTTTTAATAATATTCACAAAACTTTCGTGTTGTATTCCGACTCGTTTAGCAAACAGGCGGCTATCAATTCTCGGTTCCGTTCTGTGCTGAATTAAAATAGGTTCTTGGCTGATTTCAGAGTGAGCGAAGCCCTGACCCATTACGGTCATTTTCTTTTTCATAATTTCGTCTCTTTATTTAATTAATAAGAGCTGTCGCGACAACGTATCCAGACTGGACTAAATTTGTCGCAAATTCCCGCAAAACAGAACTGAGAATAAATAAAAGTTGTTTTGCGTGTAATTGCAGACTAATTCTGTTAGTCCGATCTCCGGCTGTGAGGGTTATTAACGTTGTCAACATTCGGCGGATTATGAATCCAGAAAAGCAAATCACTCAGCAACCAGGCACAGGAATTACGACCCAACATTTTACGGGCCGGAAAGCGTTCCTCTTTTTCGAGTGTATATGCTGTAGTTCGGGAAATTGATGTAATGTGTTGACGCTCTTTTTCACGGATCAGGCGGTCATACGGCTCACCGTATCCATTTAATAGAGCAAGACGCTCTTCAGCAGTCGGTGAAATGAATTTATCCATTACACCACCTCCCCAGAGCGGGATTCCGCGATTTTATTCGCTACCCACGCATCAACCTCTGACTCAACAAAGGCGATAGAACGGGAGCCGATTTTTACCTGTTTAGGGAATTGCCCAGCATCAATGAGTTTGTACAGCCACGGCTTAGAGTAGCCTGTGCGCCGGATAACTTCCGGCAGACGGATGAGACTTTCTTTCTGTGTAGTAATTGCTGGCATATAGCCTCCTGTATTATTCCTTTAAATACTGTGAGAGACAGTAGGTTTATGGGAGGCTATAGCTTTATCGCAATAAATAAAATAGATAGTAAGCGCTTGAGGTATACCCCAAGCGCTTACTGTATACCGGAAGCGGTTTTTACTGGTCTGAAGCTCGTATTTCTTAACCAATCTTTAATGGTTTTAGTTTTAGGCGAATCATTGTAAAGAGATTTACATTTGTTATGAACGAATAGGCTTATTTCTTCCAATGACATCTCTGAATTTTCATTCCATTTAATTTCAGCTTCATTTAAACAAAAACTCTTCCTTAAATGTTCTTTACGTCCACCTTTTGACCCCAATCTTTTCGGAGCATTTTGTCCAACTTCATAGGCATGTTCCAGTGATATCATATGATAAAAACATAATTCAGCCAATTCACTTGCAAATGAATATTCTTTATTCTTCAAGTGCAACACCATTTGGTAAAATATTGGTTTAAATACATTTACAGGCAAACCTAATGTATTGACCATATCTATTGTTGACTGTTCTAATTTGGCATAATAACTTTCAAAACCTACTATTGGTTTCTTTTTCAAAAAAGAAACTAGCACCTCATCACTAGGAGGTATTTCTTTTATAAAAAATTTATTAATAACAGACAAAAAATAACCACCACCTTCATTAATGAATTCAGAGTCGAAAGTTTTATATACCAAATTAGCATCATTATATTTTGATGATAGCTCTTTGAAATAATTAACTAGTTCAAATAGTTTATGCTGATCATTTTTAGCTGATTCCACTAATTTTTTAAATTCAGTTATCATCAAATAAAGATTATTATTACCTGACTCTAAAATTTCTTTTTCTGCAAAAGCAGTTACTTTTGAAAAAAGACCAATGACATCACCATTATCATCATCAATGTACTCAATAAATCCCCTAATAAAGAAATAATCCATTTCAGTTGTACTAACCAAAGGGAGTATTTCCTGTAGTATCTCTTTATTTGATTTTTCAGAAACCATATTTTTCAACATAGTAAAAAATTTATAATTATGTCCCACGCAGTCACCCCACACCCTCTTTCGGTAGGAGCTATGCCAGCCAGTAGAGGTGTACTGGTTTTCGGGGATCAGCCTAGGCATAGCTTTATTCTTATTGTCTATGCAAGTCTACTAAAGACTACAACACCTGTCTATTTATCCAGTTCACGTATTGCAGATATAAAAAAACCAGCCCTTTCTCTGGCTGGCTTGGTATGCCGCTGGTAGTAATTTTAATTAATTTTTGTTTTACGGCGTTTCTGTTTGGCAAAATCATACGGTGTTACTGATTTTTCTCTGTTTGCATCCAAAAAATCAGCCCACCATTGGATCATTAGACGGCGCTCTTCTAAGTGCTTGGAAGTATGGATATATGCTGCCCTGACATTTTTCCGTTCTATGTGGCTTAACTGACGCTCTATCGCATCATCATTCCATAAACCGGATTCCCCCAATGCTCCCCGGGCCATTGTTCTGAATCCATGCCCGCAGACTTCAGTTTTAGTATTATATCCCATTACCCGCAAAGCGTTATTAACCGTACTCTCGCTCATTACTTTTTTAGGGTCATGATCGTTAGGAAACATCACATCACAACTGCCACTTAATTCCTGTAATTTTTTAAATAATGAAACAGCCTGATCACTCAGGGGAACAATATGGTCTGTTTTCATTTTCATGCCTCGACCAGAGAACTTCACGCCGTCGATAGGTGCCCTTGTTCCTGGTATTTTCCAGACAGCATTCTTCAAATCGACCTCATCCCAACGCGCAAACCTCAACTCACTGGAGCGAACAAAAGTAAGCAATGTCAGTTCCAGAGCAATTCGTGTAATCAATCGCCCACGATAACGAGAGATACGAGTTAAAAACTCATTTAATCGCTCAGGCGGTAATGCTGGGTGATGGGTAGATTTTACGGTTGATAGCGCGCCGGACATATCATTTGCCGGACTATATTCAATAAGGTCGTTTTGCACAGCAAACCGCATAATGGCAGTAATTCTCTGCTGTAACCGCCTGGCAATATCATGCTTTCCCTCTGCATCAACTGCTTTCACCGGAACTAATAATTGGCTGGTTTTCAGTGAACAGATATCAACAGCACCGATTGCAGGGAAAATATATTGTTCTAAACTACGGATAACTCGTTCAGTATGATCCTCACTCCAACGTTTATTACTGGAATGCCAATTACGGGCCACCTGCTCAAACGAGAATACCGTCTTTGCCTGACTGTCTTTTCGTTCGGCTTTAGGGTCTACTCCCTGCGCTATCAATTTCTTTGCATCGTCGCGCTTTACCCTGGCTTCAGCCAAAGATACCAATGGATAGACACCAAAAGCCAACCGGTCCTCTTTTTTATCTGTTGGGCGCCGGTATTTCATCCGCCAGTATTTTGAGCCTTTGGCGGTAACCTCCAGATACAAACCACCACCATCTGACAGCTTGTAGTTTTTTTCTTTGGGTTTAGCGGTATCAATCTGACGGACGGTGAGTTTCATATAAGGGGCACAATACTTGATAGAATCGGTGTGCCCCAGATTATGCCCCTTGAAGGGTGTAGATTGCAATAGACTTTAGGAGACGTAAAAAGAAAAGACCCGATAAAATCATCAGGTCTTTCTGAGGGTTAGTGTACCTGAGTAGACCTCAGGAAACTATAATATGGTGCCCAGAGCGGGACTTGAACCCGCACAGCCTTACAGCCGAGGGATTTTAAATCCCTTGTGTCTACCGATTTCACCATCTGGGCTAATTTGGAGGCGCGTCCCGGAGTCGAACCGAGGTACGCGGATTTGCAATCCGCTGCATGGCCACTCTGCCAACGCGCCATATTTTCAATTTAATCACTAAGGTTAAATTGGAGCGGGAAACGAGATTCGAACTCGCGACCCCGACCTTGGCAAGGTCGTGCTCTACCAACTGAGCTATTCCCGCCTATCTGAACTAACTGATTTACTTGTTTGTTTTCACAAACTACAGCGCCGTTCGATGCGTTGCATTCTACTGATTTAAGCCCGTGAGTCAACCGCTTAATTCGCGAAAAATGATCGTTAGCTGTTTTTTACACCACATCGATCACGCTTCGCTCAGATCTGCCCATGCGGCGCGCAGATATTGAAACATGGACCAGAAAGTCAGGATCATTGCAATGTAGAAAAGGACGAAAGAGGCCATTTCTATCACGTCATTTGGCCGCCAGATTAGCCCTAATAATGCTGCCATCTGTGCGGTTGTTTTCACCTTACCCATCCAGGAAACGGCAACACTGTTTCGTTTTCCCAGTTCCGCCATCCATTCACGCAGTGAAGAAATAATAATTTCACGGGCAATCATAGTAATGGCAGGTAACGTAATCCACCAGACAGCGTAATACTCCGTCACCAGCACCAGAGCCGTCGCCACCATGACTTTATCTGCGACAGGATCAAGGAAAGCACCAAAACGGGTTGTTTGTTTTAAACGGCGGGCAAGAAAACCATCAAACCAGTCTGTCATTGCGGCAAAAACAAAAATACCCGCACTCATGACAGGCGCCCAACTGAACGGCAGATAAAAGGCGAGCACAAAGAACGGTATCAGTATGACACGAAACAGAGTCAGCCATGTGGGGATATTTAATCGCATAACGGAGCCATTATTTTATAAGTCAGATGAAATAAGCCGTTTGCGCATCTGCCGGTAAATTTTGCTTTGCCGCCCCGGTAACTCAGGGGCGTTGCGTGATTTTCAGGTTCTGCGCAATCCTACCGGATAGAAGTATACTACCACAGTTAAAGATAACTCACCGCTGTTATTGAAAAAATTCTCTTTATGCTCCCACAGATAAATCTGATTTTACTGCTTGAGCGCATGGTGAATTTTTTCCGCTAATGCGTACGAAATTGTCGGCACTTTTGCTATCTCGTCAATACTGGCATTACGCAGAGGTTGTAATCCTCCCATGTATTTAAGCAGCATCTGCCGGCGTTTAGGTCCGATACCTTCAATCGATTCCAGCGCACTGGTATTTTTGACTTTAGCCCGCTGCCGGCGGTGCCCGGTGATAGCATGATTGTGGGATTCATCACGGATATGCTGGATAACATGCAGCGCCGGTGAGTCCGGCGGCAACGACATGCCCTCTCCGCCGGCGATAAAAAACAGCGTTTCCAGCCCGGCCTTGCGGTCACTTCCCTTCGCAACCCCGATAAGTTTTGGTTTTTGCTTATCCCAGTCAACATCCAGGCTCTCAAAGACTTCAATCGCTTTGCCTAACTGCCCTTTCCCGCCATCGATAAAAATAATATCCGGGATTTTTTCACCGTCAATATGTTTACCGTATCGGCGGGCAAGAACCTGATCCATTGCCGCATAGTCATCCCCGGGCGTAATGCCGGTGATATTATAGCGCCGGTATTCTGATTTGACCGGTCCGTTACTGTCAAATACCACGCAGGATGCCACAGTCTGATCCCCCATCGTATGGCTGATATCAAAACATTCCATACGATTGATTTTTTCCAGCCCCACCACCTCCGATAATGCGCTCATCCGTGTTACTATCGTGGATTGCTGCGCCCGTTTTGTCATCAGGGCTGTCACTGCATTTGTATGGGCAAGTTTCAGGTAACGGGCCCGGTCGCCACGCGGTTTAGGCTGGATGAGGATCCGCCGTCCGGCAAACTGAGACAATGTTTCTTCAATAATATTTTTTTCCGGCAGCGGGAAGTCCAGCAGAATATCATCCGGCAGTGAGCGGTTTTCACTGCCCTGTAAATAAAATTGCCCGATAAAGGTCTGTACAACTTCATCCGGCTCTGTACCGGCAGGTACTTTCGGGAAATAACTCCGGCTCCCCTGCACGCGTCCGTTACGGATAAAAAGAACATGAATGCACGCAAGTCCTGAGTCAAAATACACACCCACGACATCAAGATCGTCTCCGGTGCCGGTGACAAATTGTTTTTCTGTCACCGCACGCACCGCCTGAATCTGATCCCGCAAGCGGGCGGCATCTTCAAAATTCAGAGACTGACTCGCCTGTTCCATTTTTCCCACAAGCTCAGTCAGTACCTGCTGGTCTTTTCCTTCAAGAAATAATTTGACCAGATTAACTTCACGACTGTAATCCTCATCACTTACCAGCCCTTTGACACACGGACCCAGACAGCGGCCAATCTGATATTGCAGACAAGGACGGGAACGGTTGCGGTAAACACTGTCTTCACACTGGCGGATCGGAAAAAGTTTTTGCATCAGTGCCAGGGTTTCACGCACCGCATACGCATTCGGGAAAGGCCCGAAATACTCCCCTTTGGCATGTTTTGCACCGCGGTGGATAGCCAGCCGCGGATGTTTGTCATTACTGCTCAGAAAGATATACGGATAGGATTTATCATCCCGCAGCAACACGTTGTAACGCGGCTGATATTTTTTGATGTAGGTATGTTCCAGCAGTAACGCTTCCGTCTCCGTGTGCGTTACAGTGACATCAATCTGTGCAATGTGTTTAACCAGTTGTTCCGTTTTTTTGCCGGAAACCTGAGTCCGGAAATAGCTGGAAAGCCGTTTTTTCAGATCTTTGGCTTTTCCGACATAAATCACTGTTTCATCAATATCATACATCCGGTAAACACCGGGCTGACTGGTCACAGTTTTTAAAAATGCTTTCGCATCAAATTCAGTAACAACCGGTTTTTCCATGCGGGGTACAGGCTCTCTACTCTCTGCTTACAGCGGGAATGTGTTCGTTGTGCCCGCCGCTATCAGCAGATACGGGGGGCACAACACTATCAATATGGATCAATCCGTAACGGAGTGCCAGATGGGTTAGTTTAATATCCCCATCAATATTTAGTTTACTAAATATTCTATATCTATAACTGTTCACCGTCTTGCTGCTTAGACACATTTTATCGGCAATTTGTGTGACTTTTATGCCCTGCGAAATCATCACCATGACCTGACGCTCCTGATGGCTGAGCTTATCCAGCGGATTGCTGTCGTGAGCATGCAACCGGGTATCCAAAATAGTTTGCTGTGCAATGTCAGAGTCAACATAACGCTGACCACGGCTGATGATCCGGATAGCATGCAGTAAATCCATCCGATCACTGCTTTGATAGAGATAGCCGGCAGCACCACTACTCATCACTTTATACGGTGAAATCAAGGCATGTTCATCGGTCAGGATAATAACTTTAGTTTCAGAAGCATAGCGACTGATTTTACGCGCCGCATCCAGTCCGCTCATGGACGGAAATCCGATATCAAGCAGTACAATGTCCGCATGATGATCACGACACCAGCGCACAGCACCGGTACTGTCTTTTACTTCCCCGACAATTTTCATCCCTGTTGTCGCCGAAATAATGGCACCAACACCGGCACGGTAAAACTCATTGATATTTGCCACCAATACTGAAATCACACAGAACTCCTTTCTGAATTTTCAATAAATTTACCGGAAATTATACAAGTCCGGGTTAAACCGTTATTTAATAAAAACGAAATAAACCCGATAACAACATGAATAACAAGCAAATATTATAGAAAAAAAGATAGATTTCAGTGATGCTACACTGGGGTGTGGCTAATTCATTGATGCTGGTAATATCATGACCAAAAAAAACGACTCTATGGCATGTCCGGATGAAAACGATCAATCGTGACCAATTGCTCAAACGGTAGTTTACCAATACGCGGATAAGCATCACCTGCCGATTTACCAATTGCAATCATCAGACATATTTCATAGTTTTCCGGCAAATCAATAACTTCAGCAACAGCATTGAAGTCGAAACCATCCATCGGACAGCTGTCATAACCTTGAGCTTTCGCCAGAAGCATCAGTGTCTGTGCAAAAATACCAGCGCTGCGCATAATTTCATCACGCTGAGTTTCCGGCTTATTGCGATAGTAACTATCAACCGCATTTACCATAAAGTCACGTACCAGTGGATCAGCCTCGTGCCAGATTTCCCGGGTACGGGAGCTCCAGGCTGCCATATCACCGCACAACACGATAAGCATGGACGCATCCGTCATCTGCGGTTGATCCCAACCTACTTTACGAATATTCCGGCGCTGTGCGGGGTCTTCCACCAGCAACGGACGCCAGTGCTGTAAGTTAAACGCACTCGGTGCAGTTTCCATTGCCAGGCTCAGCAACGCTTTTTTTTCATTCAACGGGATAACAAAGTCAGGATCAAACTTTTTGGTTGCACGACGTTGCCGCACAGCATCAATAACATTCATATATGTTCCTATTTTAAATATTCAGCATCTGGATGACTTATCCACACCATACCATTCATTCACGCCTGCCGACTAACGAATATAAAAAAAGCCCGCACTCATCAGAGCGCGGGCTTGTCTGTACTTTTACTTGTATTTCAATGAATAATCAGAGAACTACAGTACCAGTTTAAATACGATGTTACCGATTGTCAGCAGACCGATGATCGTAACAAAGATATTAGAAATCTGACCTTTATATTTTTTCAGAGCCGGTACACGGGCAACTGAATACATTGGCAGTAAGCACAGCAGTGATGCAATGATTGGTGCGCCCATTGCTTCAATCAGGTCAAGGATGTTCGGGTTCAGGTACGCGATGAACCAGGTTGAACCCATGATGAAGACCATGGAGATCAGGTTCAGTTTACCAATGCTGACTTTGCTTTTGTCGCCTTTGTAAGCAAATTTCAGTAACAGACCGTTCATCCCTTCCAGGGTACCCAGATAGTGACCGAAGAAAGATTTGAAGATAGCAACTAACGCAATGATTGGTGCAGCCCAGACCAGAATTGTAGCCAGGGTACCGTTCTCGCCGCCGACGTTATTGAAGTGATACGCCAGGTAAGTCAGAACAGGAACGTTCATGTCTTTTGCTTCAGCCATGTTCGCCGGAGACAGCGCGAACAGGCAGCTGAATGCGAAGAACATAACCACACCCACCATCAGCAGACCGGCACGGGAGATGATTTTGTTAACTTTTTGCTCTGTGAAATCTTTACCACACGCCGCTTCGTACTCTTCACGTTTTGATACAACAAAAGAAGAAACGATTGGTGAGAAGTTAAAGGAAAACACCATGATGGAAATACCCAGCCATACAGTTACCAGGATACCGCTGTGACCGAACAGTTCGAAGCTGTCTGCACTGACGTTATCAAATACTGCAGTATTCCAGTATGGGATCAGTGCCAGAGATAACAGCACCAGACTGGCAATGAACGGGAATACCAGGTAGCTCATCACGCGGACCATCAGATCTTTACCGAAGTAAATAATGATAGCCATCGCTAACAGCAGAACCAGAGAAACCACACCACGGTTCAGCACTGGTAAACCAAGCTGCTGTTCCCAGAATGCCATAAAGGTATTCGTGATGGTTACGCCGTAGATCCACAGCAGCGGACAAATTGCAAAGAAGTACAGGAACGTGATGATAACACCACCGCCTTTACCAAAATGCTCTTCAACTGTTTCTGTGATATCGCCTGACGGGTTGCTGCCGGACAAACATAAACGGGCTAATGCACGGTGGCATAAAAATGCGATTGGGTATGCCAGGACCAGCATGATCAGAATAGGGATCAGACCACCGTAACCTGCACGAATAGGGAAGAATAGTACCCCTGCACCAATAGCAGTTCCGAACAGACCTAGTGTCCAGGTCGTATCCGTCTTACGCCAGCTCTTATACTCAGCCGGAATCTGGGTTTTGTCAGTACTCATGTTGCTTTTCCTTTTAAAAGACAATGCAAATATTATTTTTCGTGGGTACCAATAATTTCAGAGATACGAGTCAGGTCAATGTTCCCGCCGGAAATGAGGCTGACTGTCTTCTTATGCTCAATATATTTTTTGAGTTTTCCGCTCAGAATCGCAGCAGACGCCAATGCACCGGCACCTTCTGTCACGACTTTATTACGCTGGATTAACGCAACCATACTTTCACGGATTTCTTCTTCTGTTACCAGAATGATGTCTGTTACCAGCTCTTTCACGATTTCATACGTGATACTGCCCGGAGTAGACACATCACAACCATCGGCAACTGTACCGTTGACGCGATGAGTGGTGATACTACCAGCACGGTATGATGCTTCCATACCATGAACATTTTCAGATTGGACACCGATCACATTAATAGTTGGATTGATGGATTTCAGTGCAATAGCGATACCTGCAATCAGACCACCGCCGCCAATCGGAACGATGACGTTATCAACGTCATAGAGGTCTTCCAGAATTTCCAGACCGATAGTCCCTGCCCCTGCAATGACTTTTGCGTCATCATAAGGCGGGATAAAGATACGGCCTTCTGCCTCGATGATTTCTCTTGCTTTGCCGATAGTATCGTTGAAGTTATTACCGTACAGAATGACTTCAGCAGAATAGTCTGATGTTGCGGCAATTTTAGATTTAGGTGCACCGGTAGGCATAACAACTTTGCCGTTGATTCCTAACAGGGCACAGGATAATGAAACGCCCTGCGCGTGGTTACCTGCTGAACAGGCAACAATGCCCTGTGCTCTTTCTTCTGGTGTCAGCGAACTTAATTTGTTAAATGCACCACGGAGTTTGAACGACCCTGTACGCTGCATGTTCTCAAATTTTAAGTGGATTGTGCCGTTGCACTTCTCACTTAAATAGTTTGATTTAGGCATCCCGGTTTTATAAACGTGCCCTCTGATGGTTTTCTGAGCATCGATGATATCTTTAATGGTTACTGGAAGATCATATGTAATCATGACAAACCTCGTCCTATCTTTTTATATATATATTAGAATTGAGACTAACTATACCGATAAATTTAAAAACAACTGTATTTCAAATCATATTTTTAAAATATTCCCGAAAAACTTTCTCAACGTGTGATCCAATCCAAACTTCTTCCTGTTTTCTGTCTTTTTTAATGTTTTATATTTCATTTCAAGTTAAATGAAAATGACTTAATGTTATATTTTTGTTAATTACAGGTCGATAAATTAACCATTCGTTATGTTTTTTGATTCATTGCTTTTTTATTGCACCTGATACTGCAAAAATGAAATACAAATGCGACTATATTGATACTGACAATGGGTGTAAACAGTAAAAAAAAGGCGTATTCCCGGCAAAAATTAATCTTACCAAGTACCCATCTCACAGCTAATTATCCTGATATTCTTAACAATACTGAAAATTCAATGTGACATACATCACCAAAAAACACATAACATACTGAATTAATTATAATTGTATATTTTTTAAACTAACTCATCAGTATTTATCGCAGAGCGTAACATGTTCACCGGAGTGGTATGTATTATTCCCGGCATTTCCTGCCTCAGGAATTCGGACAAAAAAACAGCAAATCATTCATTTACATGTTAATAATTCGCATTTATAGACAAAATGTTATTTTTTCACGACATAATTCGTAACGTTTTTCTGCCTTTTAGCCGCCAAAAGTGTTCACTTTAGGAAACAGCTAAATTGCTGTTTTTCTGACCTGAAATGCCTGTTTTTTAAACCGGAAATTAATAGATTATATATTTAAGTTATTATTGTTCTATTTACCCTGGCTATTTAAATGAAAATCAAACGTTATACGAAAATAAATTGACTGATATCTTAATTAATAATTTAAAAAAAATAGTTTATATATATTTTTTATTTTTAAAATAATTAATTTTATTTCTTTATGTTATAAATACCCTATCCTGCAATACGGACATAGTGATTGATAGTTACGTAACTCAACTATGACCAATATGTAAGGTTGATAATTCTTAAATAACGCAATTTTTAAGCGATTATCACTGCGACATAAATACCTTTTCCCTTTCTGCCTGCCACATCAGATCATCGGAGAACCGGATAAAATAGTATTTTACTAAAATCGATTCAGTCATAAGAATGGCTTTCTGCCATTCACACACTATTATGTTTTTTTATTGCGTAATAATCCGGTATCCGCTTTCTTATGTGATAGTCGTCATACTTTATCAATAGCCCCGGCGTTGTCATTGCATTCAGGGCTGGTCATGCTGTAATGATTTACGACTCAAGTGTTAACCTCGGTAAACAGGAGAATGTAAATGTTCGACTTAACAGGTAAGATTGCTGTCGTTTCAGGCGGTGCCAAAGGTATCGGACGCGGTATTGTGACCGCACTGAAAAAAGGCGGCGCCACCGTCATTATCGCCGATATTGATGAAGAAACCGGCAAAAAAACCGCCACAGAACTCGGTACTGACTTTATTGCACTGGATGTTACCTTACAAACTCAGTGTCAGTCGGTCATCCGTACCATCAGTGAAAAGTATGGCCGCCTGGATATTCTCTGCTCTAATACGGGTATATTTCCGCAATGCACAATCAAATCCATGACTGAGCAGGACTGGGACACCATGCAAAAGGTCAATGTCAAAGGGATGTTTTTCCTGGTTCAGGCTGCGCTGAATGTCATGGAAGCACAGAAATACGGGCGGATTGTTATCACATCATCGATTACCGGCCCGGTGACCGGATTTCCGGGATGGAGTCATTACGGGGCAAGTAAAGCTGCACAACTCGGGTTTATGCGCAGTGCGGCACTGGAGTATGCACGCCTTGGTATCACCATTAATGCCGTGCAACCGGGAAATATTCTGACAGAAGGACTTAAAGCGCAGGGAGAAACCTACCTGGAGCAAATGCGGGCATCTATTCCGACCCACACGCTGGGCGAGCCGGAAGATATCGGCTATGCCGCCGCCTTCCTTGCCTCAGATGAAGCCAAATACATTACCGGACAAACCATTATTATCGATGGCGGGCAGATCCTGCCGGAGTCACCGGATGCTCTGCTCTGATTGATCTGTATCTGAGGATCGCACGGGATCCTCTTTTCCCCGCCCGTCATGCCGCTCATCAAATACAATATCCCGCGTCAGCGAATCCGGCACATTCTCCCGCTGCAATACGGCACGAACAACCAACCAGACCGCCAGAAAAGGCAATACCAGAAAGGGTTTCTTATCATCCGTCTGCCAAATCATGTCCCGGCAATGGCGGACAAAACGCAATGTTTTCCGCCAGCGGCGCGGCTGAGTAAGTAACATATAAACCCAGCCGGCTTTCATTGCTGTCCGCCGCTCTCCGCGCAGGCATTCAGGTGTACCGGGTGTGCTTAATGCAGTGACGAGCTGCCCGTCCGTCAGCATTGCAGCACCATGTGTCATCCTCGGATTACATTCAATAAACCAATAGGTTTGCCCGTCGAACAAAAAATCCAGACAAATTGTGCCGCTCAGTGAATGATGACGGATAAAACGCGCTGTCAGGTCATAAACCTGCCGTGATTTATAGGGCAGAAACACCAGGCTCGCTCCGCCGGATACCCCGAAATTAGTTTTATATGCGGCATACGCTTTCATTCCGCCCTCTGTGGCCTGTGCACAGACACAAATCTGTACACCCCGGATACGCTGCTGGCGCACATAGCAATCCGGCGGACGGTTCGGGCTATGTGTTTCACTATCAATCAACTGATTACCAAAGCGGGAGTAGATCGGTTTTAAGATCCAGCGGGAAAAATCAATGTGTTCCCCCTGCCAGCGCCGGGTTTCCGGCACTGCTAATCCTGCATCTGCCGCCATCTGAATATTGTCGGTTTTATGATGCAATGCTGTCAGTTGCGGATGCGCCACAACATCAAAACGTATCCCCGCAGCATGTATTTCATCCTGAAAACGACTGTAATGCAGAATATCTTCATTTACCGGGATAAACAGGGCGGCCGGGTACTGTGCCATGACGGCCAGAGCCTCCTCCCGGAAGCGGTCAAAATCCGTAACGGGTGCGGTTATTTTATGATAGCGGGAGACCGCACGGGAAACGCGACACAGTGTCAGCGTAAGGTGCTCAATAATGATAACCTGCCAGCCAAGCCGGTAAAAAGCACGGGCAAGAACCAGACAAACCGGAGATCGCCCGCCGGCGAGTATGACGCGTTTCAAAATATCCGTTCCCGTCCGTAACGCTCAGCGACCACATTGAGTAACTTGCGCCACAGTGCAAACCCGGCGCGGCTCAGCCGGGGTGCCTTATGTGAATAGCAGTAACTGTATTCAGGATAACATTGTGCGCCGCGCCCCATTTTGAATTTTCCCACCCCGGAGCTGAGATTGACCCAATGCTGTTCATCTGCACACAAATAAGAAGAAAGCCCCGCCAGACGATACAGCCCGTCAGATTGTGGATAATTATCATCATATCCGATACCGGCAGCCGTAGTGACATTGCCGATTGTCATCAATGTGCTGAATGCCACCAGTTTTTCACCATCAAACACACCCGTTACCCGCCAGCCTCCGTGAGAAACCATCTGTTGAAAAAATTCAGCTGTAAATTGCGGATTAAAATCAGAATATTTTTTCAGATAGAGACTCTGATATAAACGTTCAATGGCTCCCGCCCATTGTTCACTCTCTGATGTGATATCCCGTACGGTAAAAGAGGTTTTACGCAGCAACGCCAGATCCCGCATGACACTGCGGTTTTTCTTCAGACTGACAAAACGGCTGCGGGTAAGAAAAACCTGCCGGGAAATAATGGGCTGATAACCCAGTTGCGCCAGTCCGCTCATCAGCGATTGATCCAGCGGAGCGGTCAATGAGCGGAAAACCAGGCGGTGAGCGGCAAAACGGGTGGTAATAAACTGATGTAACCGGGTCAGTTGATCATCACGCCAGGGAAGATGAATGTTGGTCGAGAGAAAAAAATTGCCGACATAAAGGATGTTATCCAGTTTCTGCCGGACAAAAAATCGTTTTATCCCGCTGAGCAGCGGCAACAGACAACGTCCGGAAAAACCCGGCATCATCATCCGGATCTCCGCCATCAGATAATCAAAATAGTGGGTAATAAAAGACGCGGTGTAAGTGCGCCCCGCCTCTCCGTCAACCTGTGCCAGCAGTGTGAGCTGATCATCGACTTGTAGTGCATATAGTGAGGTATTGCGGGGCAGATTCGGGATCAGTGCAGGTAACTCAGAAGAGAGCATAATACGGATCATCTGATAATACGGATGATCCGTTAATGTACAGCGGGCAAAGTTGGTGCTGTCAAAAAGATGAATAGTTCCGTTATTGCCCATGCTGTCCCTGTCAGTTTAGTCTGCCGGTGGTACCGCCTGTGTCCGTGCCGCGTTCATCAGGCTTTCGCCGATATAATTTTGTGCTGATGAGATTCCGGGTAAGACCAGATAATAGCCGCCACCAAACGGTTTGATATAACGCTCAAGCGGTTCGCCGTTCAGGCGTTTTTGCGTGCTGATAAACCCTTTTTTTAAATCATTCTGGAATGAAATAAAAATCAGCCCCATATCAAGTTGCCCTGACGGTGTCAGCCCCAGGGAGTAACTATAACTACGACGGCGCAATTTTGAAACATGTCTTTCTGTAGTCCGGGGTTCAGCACGTCGCATGTGAGAGTCAAAAAGTACCCGGTCACCGTGGGGATCCCGCTGAAACTCAGGGTCGTCATGCTCACGGGCTTTACCCATCGGCGCTCCCGTTGCTTTGTGACGTCCGAAATCATTTTCCTGATCTTCCAGCGGGGTTCTGTCCCAGAACTCCAGTTCAAAACGGATCAGGCGTACTGCCTGATAACTGCCGTTTTCAATCCAGGACGGTTCCGGTTTGGTTATCCAGACCAGATCGTTCATCAGTGCCGCATCACCGGCATCCCCGTTTCCGGTTCCGTCTTTAAAACCAAATAAATTAACCGGAGTTGTCCGGCACTCAATATCGCGCGCAGGCAGGAAACCGTCAATTTTCCACAGTGGCGCCACACTGCCGGAAAGACGGCGCAGCACTTCACGCAATGCATAAATGACCGTCTCGCGACTGTTGGCACAAAACTGCAATAAAATATCGCCGCCGCACCAGTCCGGGTCAAGACGGTCATTCGGAAATGCCGTCATTTCAACAAAGTTCTGTGGTTTAACATGAGAAAAACCGAAGCGGTCATCGAACAGTGAATGGCCTAGTGAAACCGTTACGGTAAGTTCATCTGCAGTGATATACGTACCGAGTATCCCTGATTCTGCCGGCGGCATCCGATCACCGGTTGTTTTTCCGGCTTTCCGGTTACGGGTGAGATCCGCAATGCAGGCGGTCAGCCGTTTGAATACACTATCAACTTCATCCCGGGTTTTTACCATCAGATTCAGTGAGAGAAAAATAGCTTCTTTTTGTTCCGGCGTTATCACACCCGCCTGATGTTTTCCCAGATACGGAATTTCACGCAACCGTGATGTGTTATCACATACGGTATTGTCAGATTTTGCAACAGCAGGAAGGGCAAGCGCCCCGCCGGATAACAGTACGCTTCCCGCGCCCAGCCATTTCAGTGTGCTGCGTTTACTCAGGCTGACTGTTTCATCACCGCCTGCAGGGTATTCTTTTCCGCGTTTCATGGCTCTTTCCGGTATTTGTAATACACATCAATATTCAGTTCAGCGCGCAGTTGTGCAAGCGATTCCGCCAGGATTGTCAGCCCTGCATAAAGCTGTTGTTTATCCGCCACTGTCAGTTTTTCATAAGGCACATAACGCCCCTGCGTATCCCGATAGTGCGCCAGTACCGCATCCGGTTCTGCAAACTGTTGTTTCAGTAGTGTATTTGTTTTTTCTGATAAAAATGGCGACAATGCCGTAGTGATGCGCCGGGCACCTTCAATATTAGCGGCGATATCAGACACATCAGAGCGGCTGTAGCGGTTTTCATCACCGCCGAGTTTAGTGCTTAAAATCAGCTCGATACTGTCATCGGCTGACTGCACCAGCTTTGCCACCGGCAGTGTTTCAACACCAACCCGCTGTTTTAAATCCTGAATATTACGCAGTAAATCCTGAGTGGCAGCCAGCGCTGCAGCCTGATCATTCTCAGCAAACAGTGCATATTCTATGCGATGAAAACCGGTGAATTTAGGGTCACGCTCCCGATCAGTAAAATAACCCGCATGAGGGTTTATCACGCGGTCGGCGTGACCAAATACCACGACTGCCGCGCGGATAACTTCATATTCATAGTGCGCCTGAATATAAGCCTGCTTTGCCGCCGCCATATCCCCTTTATTCAGTGCCTGCTGTAACAGGGCAAGTTGCTGCTCTGTTGCCGCAACCTGCCCGCTCATCATCTTCATGTAGTCCGCAATCATGGGCAGATATTTTTCCGGCGTCGGGATATCGCCTCTGGCAATGACCACGCCACTGCCGGTGTCCGGGTTTCCGGCGCGGTATTTCTCAGCCACCACCGTCCGGCTGAGAAACAGCGCTGAAAGCGCAAGACTTATCAGGAGATAATTACGCCGCATGCTGTTTCTCCCGGCGGCGGAACAGCACAAGAATAATGAGCCAGTACACCACAAACGTAATAACACTCAGCCCGATAGGTTGTGAGCGATAACCAAACAATGTCGCCAGGAAATTACCCGCTGCGCCGGAATCATCAAGCCAGTTACCGGTATCCCACAACGGATAGATAAGAAAATCATTCAGTTCAATATCATGCTCAGTCAGCACATTGACTATCTCTTCGGTACCTTTAAGCAGCAGTGAACAGGCAAGGAACAGAAGGACAATCCCGGTAATACGGAAAAACCATTTCCATGCCATTTTGCGGTAAGTAAACAGAAAGACCCACAATGTCAGTGCCGCAACCGCAATCCCACCCAGAACCTCACCGGTGAATGACCACATTGTTTCTTTAGTCAGACTCATTACAATGCCGGAGAGAAAAACCACAATCTCACTACCTTCACGGGCAATGGCAATGGCAACAATAAATAATGCACCCCACCAGGAGTGCTGCCGTGCGCTATCATCCATTTCCTGCTCAATACCGGATTTCAGAGAGGCGCTGTGCTTTTGCATCCAGTACACCATCTGCACGATCAGCACACAGGCAAAGAGTGACATCCCGATCATAAACCAGGTCTGTCCGCTGTCATCGAGTACATTAAATACGCCGTAAATCAGCAGAGCCAAAAAGAGTGACAACGCAACACCCAGGGCGACACCACCCCAGAGATAGCGGCGTCCGGCTGCAGCATCCGGATGTTGTTTGATCCACGCATAGATAATGCCGACCACGAGCAGCGCTTCAAAACTTTCACGCCATACTACAAAAAGAACCTGTCCCATAATCAATTCCTGTGACCTGACACTTACTCCGCGATGATTTCACCGGCCGGATGCGAAAGGTGAAAATCATCAAAAAAAGTATATTTTCCGGGTTTCAGCGGAGCAATGACCACCACAGAAGATGCGCCGGGCGCCAGCACTTTTTCTTTGCGTAACTGGGTACTCTCAAATTCAACCGGCTCTGTACCGGTATTACGGATTTTAATGCGGACAGGCGTTTTCGCCGGAACATTCAGTACCGGCGGTGTCAGTACGCCGTTATTCATTTCCAGTTCGACAGTGAATTTCTCCGCCGCCGCACTGACGGGAAGAGATGCCAGAGAGAGCACCGTCATGCACAGTGCAATTATAAGGGATTTCATGAGTGACCTCAGCGGGATATTGACGTCCGGTGTCAGAACAGCAGGCACATTTATGCAGCCTGCTGTTTTCCTGAGAAATAAACTTAGTAGCTGCCTTTACGCCCTGTTCCGGCGTAATCGAAGTCCCAGGAGACATCAAACGGCTCAAACCACGGGGCAACACCGGTTTCTTTATCAATATGGCGGCCGAATGCAACATTGTCATTCATGCTCGGCGGTGAAATCCGGTATTCCACACGGTATTTTCCGTAGCCGTCCAGTTTCAGGTTGTCACCATAGTGCGGACCGTCACTGGCAACCATTGCCATAAATGTCCCGGATTGTGTTTTCTTCGGGTCATCCAGCTTGGTTACTTTATAGTCTACTTTCAGATAAGGGATCCAATCCCCTTCAGCGAAACCGTTCGGATTTTCTTCCACGGCGTGAATGTCCGCTTCCAGATGAACGTCTGATTTATCAGCGTCAAGATGATGCATTTCATGCTTACCTTCCACCGCCATGGTGATAGGTTGCAGATAAACACCCTGAATTTCCATTCCGTTTTTGATTACAGGCTGTCCCAGCGGATATTCCAGCGCCATAGCGGACGTTGAAACCACTCCCAGTAATGCTGCTGCCACACTCATCCCGATACGCATGCTGATTCCTCATCGTCATTAGACAAAATACACATTATACAAATAGTGCTGACAATAATAATCATTATCATTTCACTTGCACAAGCAAAAGTTATCGTTTCCGGTCATATTTTTCAATAAAACGGTAATGTATTTTCCTGCTTCAGCCATGAAATAAACCCGGCCCTGTGAATTATCCGGCGCAATAATGCTGTCAACCGACCCTGCGCCGTGTAAAAACTGGACGAAAGGCAACCATTTACGACATAATAATGCTTCTGAAATAAAACCGGCGGGAGTCTATGTTAGAAACTATCGGATTTGTGTTACTGGTCAGTACCTGTGGCAATGATGCCTGTGAGGCACTGCCGGTCACTGAAGATCTTTACACACAAAAAGAGTGTGATATACGCCTGGCATATATCGCCAAACGGCGTCCTAACCTCTATTTTATGTGTAATGAGGTGATGCGCGAAACCGGTTCTGATTCCGCAGATGACTCACGCTCAGATACTCCTGAGAATATTCCCCCCTCCCGCTGACCTGTTCTCAGTTGAACGGGTTTATGCCCTGTTTTATCAGTTTGCGAAAGCGATAAATTGCCCACCCGTTTATCAGTAAAAAAGTGGATTCAATCAATGTGCCACCGATCGTTCCCAGCCAGGCATTATAGACAACCCAACAGGCTGTCGAGCACCAAAGCACATAACGCATGCGGATCCCTGTCAGCAGAAAAAAAGCGAATGTACTCATCAACGTGCCCGCGACCGGCAACACTTCCTGCCAGGCACGGATATTCGGAACAGCCAGAACCAGCGTCAGTGTGACAAACAGATACAGCACCCAACGCTGGCGGTGAGTGATAGAAACATAAGTCCGGATGCTGTTCAGTGTGACACTGATCCCTGCCGGATAAGCGCCGAGCAGAAAAAAGTGAGCGGCCATAATGGCGGTGTAAATAGACAGGCGAATTTTGAGTTTCCGCTCGTTGCGCTGGATAAAAACCGTTATCCCGATAAAAAACGCAACAATCCCGAACCCCTGCCCCACATAATACAGATAATCCATCAGTGCCCTGCCGTGATAATTTTGCTGAATGATTTGATTTATTTTATTGTCAGCATAAACAGGATCGTTGCCGGTTGCGAGCGCATTCCGGTTTATATATCAAAAAAGAGGCCTCAGCCCCTTTTCTTATCGCACTCTGTTTTTATGCAACAGGTACAGTGTGCGTTAACAACACATATAGCCCGGATAGCAGGTCTCAATCCGATGGTAAATCCGGGTGTTTTTTGTCATCCTTAATCACACATATTTTATGTGCAGAACGCAGTGACGGCGGGGGCTTCCCTCATTGTTATGAACGTTCACCTATTACACCAACCTATTGAAAATAATAATGTTTATCATAAGCCACTGATTTACGGCTGTCATCGTGGTATTCCCCGCCCCTATCCTGTATGTTGGATGAGAGCACCTCAGCGAACCTGCAGTCTGAATGAATAAGGGTATATACCCAACGTCATTCAAACTGCAGGCAGGCGGCAAGGGAAGACAGGCGGGGAACATAGATAAACTATGTGACCTGACTGGCTGAATGCAGCCAACGAACCTGCAGTTTTAATGAATAAGGGTATAAATGGCCTGTATATTTTGTGAAATAGTCGCGGGTAACGCCCCCTGCCATAAGGTGTGGGAAGATGAAAAACATCTGGCGTTTCTTTCTGTTTTCCCGAATACCAAAGGCTTTACTGTCGTCATTCCGAAAATACATTACCCAGGTTATGCATTTGATTTAGATGATGATGTATTAGCAGATCTGGTACTGGCGACGAAGAAAACCGCACATGTACTGAAGAGTGCCTTCCCGGATGTAGCCCGCTGCGGCATGTTTTTTGAAGGGTATGGCGTGGATCATGTCCACAGTAAACTCAGCCCGATGCACGGCACCGCTGATATGACGGACTGGCGCCCGATCGAACATAAACAGCCCGTATTTTATGAGCAGTATCCGGGATTTCTCTCTTCACATGATTGTGAACGGGCAGATGATACAGAATTAGCCGCTCTCGCAGCAGAGATCCGCTCAGATCGGGTAAAATAAAACAAAGCCGGAGGTTATAATAACCTCCGGCTTCTGTTTCAGACTTTGCTTTAACCGACCTTAATGCACTTCGCAGCCAACCACAGTTGAATACCCCAGTCCGTCAGTATCCATCATCAGCAGGCATTGCGGGCTGAGTGTTTCTTTCGCTTTAATCAGCATCATCGCCAGAACAAAGACAGCTTCTCTGTCTGCACTGACCTGATTATCAGCAATGTAAATATTATTTTTCAGGAAAGTACGGCGCTGTGCTTTATTACAAAACTGATAAATAACATCCTGCGCCAGCTCATTTTCCCGCATCAGCCAGAAAGATTTCTCTTCTTCTTTATCCAGCAGATTCATTTTTTCCAGCATAGAAATGTCATCAGACAATTGTAATTCATTGATCGGCATAAACCGGGAAAGACTGCCGTTGAACGGAAATGTATTTCGCTCAAAATAGTAACAAGACGTCAGTAAAACAGCACTTGCCATTTCATGATAGGCAGGGATCTGTCCCGCCTGCCAGATATTCAGCCCGACCAGCAACCACATTGCATTATTATTATCCTCATCAAACAAATGTCCGATGTCATCCGGCGTCTGAATGAATTTCGTGTCACATTCCCATATTTTAGTGACACTGCGCTCGATTTCACCATTTTGCAATGTGTTCGGTGTGATGACATAGACCGTTTTAACTTTTGTCTGATAACCTTCGTGCTGTTGGTTCAGTGAGTTATGCAACGCCGTCAGTATGTTATCAACCGAATGGTCATAGCCGGCCAGCGCCTGTTTATCCTCATCTTCCGTGTGCTGTTTTTTCTCCTGCGCCGATACCTGCTTTACCCCTTTCGGCATCAGAAGCGCCACGCCGGTGACCATCAGCTTGCGCTGACACCAGTTTACCCATTCATTGCGCCTGAAATTAATCGAGGCATTCCAGCTCTGACAGGCTATCCGCGACTGCTCATGACGATGCATTGCGTAGGTGAATAAACACATCCACAACAAAATATACGGAAGATAAATAAAAATAAGCACTTCCGTCAGCGGAAGCTTAAAAATATAAAAATCGAGTAAAAAAACAATTGCCAGAACAACGATCAATAGTCCCAGCCACAGCGTAATTCTAGCGCCCGGCACATTACGTTTAACCGGAAATTCAGGAACAGGCCACGCCATCGGAATAATGCTCCATGCTGAAAGAAAAACAGGCGTCCGGCATTGGATTTTCCCAAACCGACGTCATTTCTTGTTATAAAAAGAGAGGTCACCAAAAACCGTGACTAACACAAGGAAATAACGGCAGAATGATTAAAAACTTTAATTAAAATAGTGCGGAATTGATCACGAAACAGAATGGTTTTTATCAAAAAAAACCTTTGGGAGTATAAAACAGAAGAGGTATAACATTAAGATGGTGGGGCGTACAAGATTCGAACTTGTGACCAATTGATTAAAAGTCAACTGCTCTACCGACTGAGCTAACGCCCCATCTTAGGGCACAACAACAACATAATAATACAGGAATGGTGGGGCGTACAAGATTCGAACTTGTGACCAATTGATTAAAAGTCAACTGCTCTACCGACTGAGCTAACGCCCCATACCTGGTGATGCGGAAGAATCATGTGAAGTGGTGGGCGATACCGGGTTCGAACCAGTGACCCCCTCCTTGTAAGGGAGATGCTCTACCAACTGAGCTAATCGCCCACTTCAAAATGACTACAACTTACATCAATACAACGCTCATTATGAATGGTGGGCGATACCGGGCTCGAACCAGTGACCCCCTCCTTGTAAGGGAGATGCTCTACCAACTGAGCTAATCGCCCATTCATAACGCTTTACTGCCTTTACTTCTGCTTCACTATCACAACGTTCACTCTTATAACAAGAGTGGTGGGCGATACCGGGTTCGAACCAGTGACCCCCTCCTTGTAAGGGAGATGCTCTACCAACTGAGCTAATCGCCCGTCGTGATGGAGGTGCATTATAGGGATACCTGAGTTTGAGTCAACGATTTTTCGAAAGAAAATGATCGTTCGTTCTAATTTTAGTCACCCTGATCTAATTATCATCGCCCCCGCACAGATAGTAAGCAAAAACCGGGCAATTCGTGACAGCCTTCAGATCTGGCGCTGTAAAAACAGCCTGTTTTATCATGTATTTTTCGTATTCCGCCGCAGAAAAGGACTTTTTCGACCTTCTTTTGCCCTTTTCATTGAGGAATTATGTCTCAGTGTTAAAATATCCCCAGCATACTTACTACTTCATCATCTACTACGTCTGACACAGACGTTATGAAAGGCATTCCAATGAGTAAAGTAAAAACCCGTTTTGCACCCAGCCCGACCGGCTACCTGCATGTGGGCGGTGCCCGTACCGCTCTTTATTCCTGGCTGTACAGCCGCCACAACCACGGTGAGTTCGTCTTACGTATAGAAGATACCGATCTTGAGCGTTCAACTCAGGAAGCGATCGACGCCATTATGGACGGAATGAACTGGTTAAACCTGGACTGGGATGAAGGTCCGTATTATCAGACCAAACGTTTTGATCGCTACAATGAAGTGATCGATACCATGATCGAAAAAGGAACAGCATATCGCTGCTACTGTTCCAGAGAGCGCCTGGAAACTCTGCGTGAAAACCAGATGGCAAATAATGAAAAGCCGCGTTATGACGGTTGCTGCCGTGGTAACAACCATAATCACAGCGCGGATGAACCGCATGTGGTGCGCTTTGCGAACCCGCAGGAAGGTTCGGTTATTTTTGATGACAAAATCCGCGGGCCGATTGAATTCAGCAACCAGGAACTGGATGATTTAATCATTCGCCGTACTGATGGTTCCCCGACCTACAATTTCTGTGTGGTTGTCGATGACCGTGACATGGAAATCACCCATGTCATCCGTGGTGAAGATCATATCAACAACACTCCGCGCCAAATCAATATCCTTAAAGCGCTCGGTGCACCAATTCCTGTTTATGCACACGTATCCATGATCAACGGTGACGACGGCAAAAAATTATCCAAACGTCACGGCGCTGTCGGTGTGATGCAGTATCGTGATGATGGCTATCTGCCGCACGCGCTGCTGAACTATCTGGTACGCCTCGGCTGGTCACACGGTGACCAGGAAATTTTCAGCATCGAAGAGATGACTGAATTATTTACCCTGGATGCCGTCAGCAAATCCGCCAGTGCCTTTAATACTGAAAAATTACAGTGGCTGAACCATCACTATATTAACAGTATGCCTGCTGAAGAAGTGGCGGTGTATCTGCAATGGCATATCGAACAAGCCGGAATTGATACCCGTAATGGTCCGCAACTGGCTGATTTGGTTCGTCTGCTCGGCGAGCGCTGTAAAACACTGAAAGAAATGGCAGAAACCTGCCACTATTTCTATGAAGATTTTGACAGCTTTGATGCCGATGCGGCGAAAAAGCATCTGCGCCCGGTTGCCCGTCAGGCGCTGGAACTGGTGAGAGCCAAACTGGCTGCGCTGACAACCTGGACACCTGAAGAGGTTCATAACGCCATTCAGACAACGGCTGATGAGCTGGAAATCGGGATGGGTAAAGTCGGGATGCCGCTGCGTGTTGCCGTGACCGGTGCCGGTCAGTCCCCGGGTCTTGATGTCACTGTTCATGCTATCGGACAAGCGCGTTCCCTCGCCCGTATTGACATGGCGCTGGCCTTTATTGCTGAGCGCGAAGCACAGTAATTATCTGCCCTGCTATCCGGTCAGCCATATATAACCGCCCTGCTTTTTGCAGGGCGTTTTCATAACGATAATACGGCTTTTATGTTATTTATCCGGATTGACGCCTTTTTCATCGGTTGCACACGATTTTCATATTAAGCCGTTGACAGCTCAGGGAACGTTGCCTATTATGCGCAGCGTCCGGTTAATTTTATCGGGGCTATAGCTCAGCTGGGAGAGCGCTTGCATGGCATGCAAGAGGTCAGGGGTTCGATCCCCCTTAGCTCCACCAAATTATTTTGGCGGACAATAACAGATAAAACCCGATTTCGGGGCTATAGCTCAGCTGGGAGAGCGCTTGCATGGCATGCAAGAGGTCAGGGGTTCGATCCCCCTTAGCTCCACCAAATTCAAACCCCGGTCTCTGACCGGGGTTTTCGTTTTTGCAAATAGTTTATTCCGTAAGTTATTCCGCTCGTTTTCGCTCAGATACTGTTTTCAGACTATTGTGCCGTATATCCGCCATCAACCGGATAAAATCCGCCGGTACAGAAACGACTGTCGTCTGACAATAAGAATGCAACCATTTTGGCGACATCTTCTCTTGTTGCCATACGCTTCATCGGATGACTTTCAGCCATCATCGTCTGAACGTCCAGTGGTAATGCCAGAATATTCGGGGTCGCCACATAGCCCGGTCCGACCGCATTTACCCGCACGCCCTGCTCTGCATATTCCAGGGCCACCGCGCGGGTCAGTCCAAGTACAGCATGCTTGGCTGCCGTATAAGGTGCAATACCGGCAATCCCCGTAATACCATTACAGGCCGATAAATTGACCACTGCACCGCCACCACTTTTAACAATCGCCGGTATCCCGAATTTCATTCCCAGAAATGTCCCGGTTACATCCGTATTTATCACATCCTGCCAGACCTCAAAATCATAGTCTTCAATTTTGACACCATGCGGACCGGTCACACCTGCGTTGTTCACCAAGCCGTGTAATGCGCCGAATTTATCTAACACAGTAGTCACCATACGCTCACAATCGCTCAAATTACGTACATCTGCTGTGATGGACAGCACGCTATCCCCCTTAGGATCCCACTCATTTATCGCCTTTTTGAGGTTATCCGAATTACGTCCGGTAATCGCAATTTTAGCGCCCCTACTGAGTAATTCACGCGCAATTCCTTCACCAACACCGGTACTGGCACCGGTGATCAGGATAATCTTCTGTTTGAAATCATTCATGCAGTCCCCTTTTAATTAACTTTCTTTAATTAATAGCATAATTAATTAACTTTCGTTAATCAACTTTCTTTTCCTATTTTTGCCTTTCAGCTACACTAAAGGCGACAATAAAAGGGAGGAGTTATGTCATTCAGGGAATTGGAAAATACACTGTCATTGTTACAGTGTACATTAGTAGCACAACGTACTATTTACTCACCGGAAAAGATAACATGGGCACAGTATGATGTGATGGAAATGTTGCGCCTTCAGGGCGACCTGACGCCGTCAGATCTGAGTCAGAAATTGGGAATTTCACGCCAGAATGTCTCTAAATCACTGCGGGCACTGAAAAAGCATCTGTTTGTTTCTCAGTATCAGTCTGAAATGGATAAACGCGAGCTGGTTACTCAATTGACACCGGAAGGTGAGGAATTTCTTTCACATGCGGCGATTGGACGAACCCGTAATGCGGAAAAGGTATTTGCAAGCCTTGATGAAGATGAGCAGCGTCAGTTTCGTATATTGAGCCAGAAGGTTATCGATGCACTGACCCGTGATCAGTGAGACGGTCGTTTGAGCGGTTTTATCAGGCCACTTAAACCTTCAATTTTAATGGTGAGGGTAATTTGCATCAGCTGACCTAAACGCCCTTCGGGAAAACTGTCTTTACGCGCAAACCAAAGCAGATACTCTTCGGGCAGGTCGATTAAACAGCAACCTTTGTACTTACCAAAAGGCATAGCGGTGTTCGCGATGGCCACTAAATCTTCTTTATTCATCATCTCACCTGAGGTGGTTTAAACGGTCTTCCGCAGAAGACCGTTTTTTATTCTGCTACATCCGTTCAGAACATCAGTTCAGCATTGCGATAAATTCATTTTCATCTATCACGCGAACGCCCAGTTCTTCGGCTTTTGCCCGTTTAGAGCCCGCCGCTTCACCGGCAATCACAAGGTCGGTTTTCTTAGACACACTGCCGGTCACTTTTGCCCCCAGCGCAGTCAGACGATCTTTTGCCTCATCACGGGTCAGTATCTGTAATGACCCGGTCAGTACCACGACTTTTCCGGCAAACGGATTATCCAGCGCGGCAGCATCCACAGCCACAACCTCCGGCCAGTGAATGCCGATATTTTGTGTCAGATCGGTAATCACCTCCCGGTTATGCGTTTCCCGCAGGAAATTCACAACATGCTTTGCAACTACGTCTCCCACATCCGGTACTGTTTTCAGTACATCAGTATCTGCGGCCTGTAATGCACCAAGGGTTCTAAAGTGCTCCGCCAGGTTCGCTGCCGTGGACTCTCCGACTTCACGGATCCCCAGTGCATAAAGAAAGCGGGCAAATGTGGTCTGCTTTGAAGCCGCCAGTGCATCAGTTAGTTTTTCCGCCGATTTTGGTCCCATCCGGTCCAGCCCCGTGAGTTTTCCCGGGGTCAGGCGCCATAAATCTGCCGGTGTCTGTACATATTCAGCGTCCACCAACTGATCGATGATTTTATCACCCAGCCCGTCCACATCCATGGCACGGCGGGAGACAAAGTGCTTGAGCGCTTCTTTGCGCTGAGCACCGCAAATCAGCCCGCCGGTACAGCGCGCCACCGCTTCGCCTTCGACCCGCTCAATATCAGACCCGCACACCGGGCAGTGCAGCGGGAAGACTATCTCACGCGCATCAGAGGGACGCTCTGATTCAACCACGCCCACAACCTGCGGAATAACATCACCGGCACGGCGGATAACTACGGTATCGCCGATTTTAAGCCCCAGGCGGCTGATTTCATCTGCATTATGCAGTGAGGCATTACTGACGATGACACCCGCCACCAGAACCGGTTCAAGGCGTGCCACAGGGGTAATTGCCCCTGTCCTGCCGACCTGGAATTCCACATCGCGGACAATCGTCATCTGCTCCTGCGCCGGGAATTTAAACGCGGTTGCCCAGCGCGGTGCGCGGGATACAAAGCCCAGTATTTCCTGCTGCGCGACAGAGTCCACTTTTATGACCACACCGTCGATATCAAAACCCAGTTGCGGACGACTCTCTTCCACCTGATGATAAAAATCCAGTACCGCCTGACTGCCGGTGCAGCGCTGAACCCGGTCACTGACCGGTAATCCCCACTCTTTAAATTGTTGCAGGCGATCATAATGGCTGCCGGGCAACACTGCGCCCTCAGTTACACCAACGCCGTAACAGAAAAAGGTCAGCGGGCGTTTGGCGGTAATACGCGGATCAAGCTGACGCAATGAACCGGCAGCCGCATTACGCGGATTGGCAAATACTTTCCCGCCGGTGCGCCGGGCTTCGTCATTCATCGCCTCAAAACCCTTCAGCGGCATAAAGACTTCCCCGCGGATCTCAATACGATCCGGGATATTATCCCCGCGTAGTTTCAGCGGAATAGCGCGGATAGTCCGGACATTTGCCGTAATATTTTCGCCGGTAGTACCGTCACCCCGGGTCGCCGCCTGAATCAGGCTACCGTTGACATAAAGCAGACTGACCGCCAGACCATCCAGTTTCAGTTCACAGCAAAATGTCAGATCCTGTGCATCTTTCAGGCGATCGCGTACCCGGTTGTCAAATGCCAGATAGCTCTCTTCATCGAACACATTATCGAGTGACAGCATAGGAATTTCATGGCGCACCTGCTCAAATGCACTCAGCGGTGCCGCACCGACACGCTGTGTCGGAGAATCAGGGGTGATCAATGCCGGATTTTCCGCTTCCATCGCTTTCAGGCGCTGCATCAGGCGGTCATATTCCACATCCGGTACCTGCGGGTTATCCAGCACATGATAACAGTACTCGTGATGGCGCAGCGTGGCGCGCAGTTGTTCTATATCGTTTTCGATGTTGTTTTCGTTATTTTTTGGCATGATCGTTATCTGTCAGTCTGTTTTATACCTGATTATACCTGACTACAGCTAAAAAAAACCCCCGGCAAGCGGGGGTTTGATAATGCATTGTTATATCCGTCAGGACTGAGTGCTGACAAGGACTTTCCTGATACGCGCTTTATACACCTCAATTTTTTGTGGTGTTAATATTCTGCGTTCATCATCAAGTACCACGCCGCCCACGTCAGAGGCGATACGCTGTCCGGCCTGCAACATCAGCTTAAAGTTCTGATTCGCGTCGCCGTAAGACGGTACCATCATAAACATCGCCACACCGGGTGTTTCAATGGCGTCCATCTGCTCGGGCACAAAGGTTCCCGGATTCACCATATTTGCCAGACTGAACAGCACAGGTCCGCTGCCCGCAGGATCAACATGGCGGTGATAAATGTTCATAGCTCCGAAACGAAAACCCGCCTGTTCGACAGCAATACGCAATGTCTCACCGGCGATAAGCTGTCCCTGATGCGCAGCAACAAACAACGCCAGCACCAGTTCTTTTTCCGCGCCGCTGTTTTTAGCAGCAGGCTGTTCCTGCTCCTGCGGTGCAGATACGGGCGCAGGTTCATTATCATTATCCTGCGGCGCATCCGGCTCTGCTGTTTCTGCCGCAGTAATCACAGCACCGGTAGTCAGCACTTGCGGAACAGGCTCAGTGTGAGTTTCCTGCTCCATAGCATCAAATAAACCAATCTGTGGCTCAGATTCAGAGGATTTAGCCGGACGGCGTTCAGCAGCCGCTTTCGGCAAAACGGAAGGCACCACCGGCTCTGACGGCGGATACATATTATCACCCGCAGATAACAGAGGATCCTGTGAGTCGGTCTGCACCGGCGTATTTTCCGGCAAAGCAGAATGACGGGAACCCCGCGCCTCTGACTGTTCATCAGCGGCATCATCCTGCGGTTCGTGTTTTCGACGCTTCATGGGACGCGCGCGAAACAGGGATGAGCGCTCTTTGCGGCTCGTCCACAGTCCGTGAAGTAACAAGGCGATGATTGCTACCGCACCCACAACGATTAATATCAGACGCAAATCTTGCATCAGTGCTATCTCTGTTGTTTAAATTAAAGGCCACCATGGCAAAATACTATCATTTGATTACCAGAGTATTTGTCAACGATGTTAAGTTCAAGTCCCGGCACGCATTTCTTGCAATAAAGATCATTTAATTGCTCTTTCTGACTGATTTACATCCTGACATTTCGTTGGCGGTAAGACAAATTTTTTGTTTCGTCTGTTAGTATAACGTTTTCCAATCATAGGAGTGAATAGGAAGTATGATAAATCCTGTCAGGTCGCTCAGCGGCTTTGCGTATGTCGCACAAGGATGGCGGCTGATGATGCGTCCGGGTATCCGGGCCTTTGTTATTTTACCGCTGCTCGCCAATATTATTGTTATGGGCGGTGCGCTCTGGTGGCTGTTCAGCCGGTTCGGCGGCTGGATCTCATGGCTGATGGCAAAAATTCCGGGCTGGCTACAATGGCTGGACTACCTTATATGGCCGGTTGCCGTCCTATCCATTTTATTAGTATTTACCTATTTTTTCAGTACGATAGCTAATATTATTGCCTCTCCGTTTAACGGTTGGCTGGCAGAAAAACTGGAAGCAGAGCTTACCGGACGCCCGGCGCCTGATCAGGGCTATGCGGATTTGGTAAAAGATATTCCGCGTATTCTGAAACGGGAAATGGTCAAATTACTGTATTACATTCCCCGCGCCCTTATTCTTCTGGTTCTGTTTTTCATTCCCGGTATTGGTCAGACGGTAGCCCCGGTGCTCTGGTTTATTTTTGGTGCCTGGATGATGTCGGTTCAGTACGGCGATTTCCCGTTCGATAACCATAAAATCAGTTTTCCGGAGATGAAACAGACGCTGCGCCGCGATAACATGACCAGCCTCCAGTTCGGCTCACTGGTCAGCGTGCTGACTATGATCCCGTTTGTGAACCTGTTTATTATGCCGGCTGCGGTCTGCGGCGCCACTGCGCTGTGGGTGGACCGCTACCGCACACAGTTTGTCCGCGACTGATAACCCGCCATTTCCCCGCGCAGGGCGGTAATTATTCCGCCCTGCCGTTTTTTTTTCGCCTTACCACTTACCATAAGTGTCGATTATATATTCCATTGAGATATAACGAATCTATATAGTTATAAGGTTAGATCGATTATGTATTTCCTTTCCCTCTGCCAGAGGGTAATGTTGATTCATATTTAGTCCGATTATGAATAACCGTTTAAGGAAAACCGATGAGTAAGATATATGAAGATAATTCGTTAACCATTGGTCATACGCCGCTGGTTCGCCTGAAGCATTTCGGCCACGGTAATATTCTGGCGAAAGTCGAGTCCCGTAACCCGAGTTTCAGTGTGAAATGCCGTATCGGTGCCAATATGATCTGGGATGCAGAAAAGCGCGGGATCTTAAAACCGGGTGTGGAACTGGTTGAACCAACCAGTGGTAACACAGGAATTGCGCTGGCTTATGTTGCAGCTGCCCGGGGTTATAAACTGACTCTGACCATGCCCGATACCATGAGTATTGAGCGCCGCAAACTGCTGAAAGCACTGGGTGCTGACCTGGTACTGACCGAAGGTGCAAAGGGCATGAAAGGCGCGATTGAAAAAGCGGATGAAATCAGCGCACGCGACCCGTCCCGCTATATCGTTTTACAACAGTTCAGCAACCCGGCAAACCCGGCTATCCATGAAAAAACCACCGGCCCGGAAATCTGGGAAGACACTGACGGTAATGTTGATGTGATTGTGGCGGGTGTCGGTACCGGCGGAACCATCACCGGTATTGCCCGCTACCTGAAAAACATCAAAGGCAAAAAAGACGTGACAATCGTCGCGGTTGAACCGGAAGATTCACCGGTTATCACCCAGGCGCTGGCCGGTGAAGAAATCAAACCCGGTCCGCACAAAATTCAGGGCATTGGCGCAGGATTTATCCCGGGCAACCTGGATTTATCCCTGATCGACCGTGTCGAGCTGGTCAGTAATGAAGACGCCTTTGCCACCGCCCGCAAACTGATGGAGCGCGAAGGTATTCTCGCCGGTATCTCTTCCGGCGCGGCAGTCATTGCCGCTGAACGTCTGGCAAAAGAAGATAAATTTAAAGGCAAAAATATTGTGGTTATCCTGCCATCTTCCGGTGAGCGTTATCTGAGTACAGCATTATTCGCCGATATTGACGAAAAATAATCGACTGAACGGATTCAGTTCCCGTCCTGTCTGACACCGAAAGCACCCTCTCCGGGTGCTTTTTTTGTGCAACAGATCAAATTTTGACACTCTCCGGGGTGATTTTTGCGCGGTTGTTTAGTATTAAAAATGTAATTATTTCACAGCCCAAAATAATGACACCGATAACGTATGTCGAATCTCCGGGTTGTGCTATTTTATCTGCTCCGGCTATGATTACAGTAATACACACTAAATAACCGCCATAACCGCCGGCAAAAATTACTAACGATGAGGTAACCCTATGTATCAGCAAGAAGTCACCATTACGGCACCTAACGGTCTGCATACACGCCCTGCGGCTCAGTTTGTCAAAGAAGCAAAAACATTCACATCTGACATTACACTGACTTCCGGCGGCAAAAGCGCCAGCGCGAAAAGCCTGTTCAAGCTGCAAACATTAGGTCTGACTCAGGGCACCGTTGTGACTATCGCCGCAGAAGGCGAAGATGAGCAGAAAGCAGTGGAACATCTCGTCAAACTGATGGGTGAGCTGGAGTAATCCGCTAACCGTCCTCCCTGTCAGGATCCCTGAACCTGTTTAACGGGCTCAGGGATTACCCGTTTCCGGGTACGCACACACCCGCTGTGCTGCGCTCCCCCAGTAAGCTGAAAGGTATTTATTATGGTTTCAGGAATCTCTGTTTCACCGGGTATCGCTTTTGGTAAAGCGTTGTTACTCAAAGAAGAACCTATCATTATCAGCCAGAAATCGATTTCTGCTGAACAGATTGATGCTGAAATCCGGCGTTTTACCGACGGTCGCGATAAAGCGTCCGTGCAGCTGAATGCAATCAAAGAAATGGCAGAAAAAAGTCTCGGTGCTGATAAAGCTGATATTTTTGAAGGCCACATCATGCTGCTCGAAGATGAAGAGCTGGAAAATGAAATCGTCGATATCATCAAAAGCAAGAGAACGGCTGATTACGCCGCTAATCATGTGATTGAAGAACAGGCGATTGCCCTTGAAGGTCTGGACGATGAATACCTGAAAGAGCGCGCCGCTGATGTCCGTGATATCGGCAAGCGCCTGCTGAAAAATATTCTCGGTATGCCTATCGTTGACCTGAGCGCCATTTCTGAACAAGTGATTTTAGTCTCCAAAGATCTGACTCCGTCAGAAACCGCGCAGCTCAATCTGAAAAACGTGCTGGGCTTTATTACCGATATCGGCGGACGTACATCTCATACATCAATCATGGCACGCTCGCTGGAAATCCCGGCGATTGTCGGCACAGTGAATGCCACTGAAAATATTAAAAGCGGCGATTATCTGATCCTGGATGCCGTCAATAACCAGATTTATCTTCAGCCATCTGACGATGACATCGAGCGCATGAAAGAGGTGCGTGATGATTATCTGGCTGAAAAAGCAGAACTGGCAAAACTCAAAGATCTCCCTGCTATCACTCTGGACGGACATCAGGTCGAAGTGTGTGCGAATATCGGGACCGTACGCGATATGCCGGGTGCTGAGCGCAACGGTGCAGAAGGCGTCGGTTTATACCGCACCGAGTTCCTGTTTATGGACCGGGATTCCCTGCCGACCGAAGAAGAACAGTTCCGCGCCTATAAAGACGTCGCACAGGCGATGCCGGATGAAGCGATTATTGTCCGCACTATGGACATCGGCGGTGACAAAGACCTGCCGTATATGAATCTGCCGAAAGAGGAAAACCCGTTCCTCGGCTGGCGTGCAATCCGTATCTGTTTTGATCGCCGTGAAATTCTTGATACTCAGTTGCGTGCGATTTTACGTGCCTCTGTTTTCGGAAAATTGCGCATCATGTTCCCGATGGTGATTTCCGTCGAAGAAGTCCGCGAACTCAACAAAATCGTGGCAGAAATGAAACAGCAATTACGTGACGAGCAGAAACCTTTTGATGAAACTATCGAAGTTGGTATCATGGTCGAAACCCCGGCGGCGGCAGTGAATGCACGTCACATTGCAAAAGAAGTTGATTTTTTCAGTATTGGAACCAACGACCTGACGCAGTATACTCTGGCAGTGGATCGCGGAAATGAACTGATTTCCCACCTCTATAACCCGATGTCTCCTGCGGTGCTGAACCTTATCAAACAAGTCATTGATGCTTCCCATGCGGAAGGAAAATGGACAGGTATGTGCGGTGAGCTGGCGGGTGATGAGCGTGCAACATTATTGTTGCTGGGCATGGGTTTAGATGAATTTAGTATGAGTCCGATAGCTATTCCGCGTATCAAAAAGCTGATCCGTAATACCCATTACGAAGATGCGAAAACGCTGGCGGAACTGGCACTGACGCAGCCTACGGCCACAGAACTGATGGCGTTGGTGGAGACATTCACCAAAGAAAAAACGCTGTGCTGAACATCAGATTTGAAAACCGGGTTCTGAGGATCCGGTTTTTGAAAACATTGCACTAAGCCAAATTCACGCCCGGTCCCGTATCAACACTTAGGAGAGTATTCATGGGTCTGTTTGACAAACTGAAATCATTGGTTTCAGACGATAAAAAAGACAGCGGCACGATTGAGATCGTAGCCCCGCTTTCTGGTGAGATTGTGAATATCGAAGATGTGCCTGACGTTGTATTTGCTGAAAAAATTGTTGGTGATGGTATTGCCATCAAACCTTCGGGTAACAAAATTGTCGCACCGGTTGACGGTACTATCGGCAAGATTTTTGAAACCAATCACGCGTTCTCTATTGAGTCGGACAGCGGGATTGAGCTGTTTGTTCACTTTGGTATCGACACCGTTGAACTCAAAGGTGAAGGCTTCAAACGTATTGCGGAAGAAGGTCAGCGCGTACAGAAAGGTGATTTAGTGCTTGAGTTTGACCTGGCACTGCTGGAAGAAAAAGCCAAATCCACACTGACACCGGTGGTTATTTCCAATATGGATGAGATAAAAGAGATGGTCAAAATGACCGGCTCTGTCACTGTCGGTGAGACGGTGATTATTAAAATCAAAAAATAAGCCGATTCTGACCTGCGTCTGAATCCGGTAAAAGGGCGGCTTTCTCAGGAAAGCCGTTTTTTTATGCATTCCCTTACTTTTCTGCCCCTGTCACATGACTATCCCGCCTTTTCCCTCCCCTGTTAGCCGTTCGTTTTCCTTTGATTGATTAATATAGTTGTATAGTTATATGCCCGTTAAAAGGATAGCCCGGAAAAGTATTTCTCAGCCCCGTGAAATGCGCTAACATGATCTCCCGTGGCGGTCCCCGAATCACGCAGATAATGCTCTGCCTGAAATGACCTTATCAATCAGCATAAACCGGTTGATATCGCGGGTTGTTCTAATTTTCGTTCGTCACAAAATGGTAATGCTATGGAATTTAACTCAGTTCAGACACAGCAGATAAAACAAAATATGCGCCTGTTTACCGAGCGCCTCTGGCCGAATGGTCATATCCCTGATGAATTTGATGTTCAGTACCGCACCGATGACAACAACGTACTGATTTATCAGAAACAACTCGTTTGCCCGTGCGGCTCCCCGCAAATCATTGAAAAACAAATTGCCCGGCTGACGTGGTCAGAATCGGAAGATACCTGGCAACTTTTTTATGTGGAAAATAACAAATGGCAGGTCTGGCCGGACAGCACTCCCGGCACACTGACCGCCCAGCTGAAACTGATCCTTGATGATAAATCCGATCGTTTCATTTTTAATTAATTACCACATCACACAATTAAGCCCCGCTAAGGGGTTTAATTGTGAAGTATGATCGTTTTCACGTATAGTGCATCAAACACCGGCTATTATTGCGTTTAAGTATATATCCAACGTCATTCAGGATGCAGGCAGGCGGCAAGCACCGACCGCCGGGGAGCATAGATCAGTATGTGACCCGGCTGTCATCGTTCCGCCAACGAACCTGCTGTTTGAATGAATAAGGGTATAGTTTAGTACACTGGTTTGATTCAGTGACCAGTCAGTTAAACCTGCTTTCAGATTGAGGGGCATGTATGTATAAAACGATTATTGTACCAATCGATATTTCAGAAACCGGGCTTACCCGCGAAGTAATTCCGACGATTCAGACAT
Source organism: Morganella psychrotolerans (assembly GCF_965118875.1). Classification (GTDB taxonomy): domain Bacteria; phylum Pseudomonadota; class Gammaproteobacteria; order Enterobacterales; family Enterobacteriaceae; genus Morganella; species Morganella psychrotolerans_C. The sequence continues at coordinate 183,652 of NZ_CBCPJD010000006.1, read as the reverse complement.
TAGCCAAATTTGAAAACGCAAAAATTCACTTTATCAGCGTCATTCCGTCGTTCTCACATTTTGCTTCTTTTGGTATCGCTTACGCTGCAACACTGCCGGAAAAAGATGAGATCTTAGACAGCGCAAAAGAGCAACTGGCGAAAATGATCAGTGATTTCGGACTACCACCGGAGCAGGTTGAGCTGCATGTGGTATCCGGTTCACCAAAAGATCAGATCCTGAAGCTGGCTGATACCCTGGAAAGTGACCTGATTGTCATCAGCTCACGCCGCCCGGATATGTCGACTTACCTGCTAGGCTCCAATGCTGCGGCTGTTGTACGTTACGCACACACCTCTGTCCTGGTTGTCCGCTGATTGCCGGTAATGCCTGACTAAACGCCCGTTTTTACGGGCGTTTGTTTTATATACCCAACGTCATTCAGAATACTGTCCGTCATACCAGTCCCCGATAGTCGTCAGAATCTGAGTTATCTGTCGATGCCCTTGTGCATCTTTAAAGTAATGATCCAGGTTATCAAAGGTCTTAAACGTCACCTGCGGATTCACGACGTCTTTCTGCATCTGTTTAAATGACGGAACATTCACATTGGTATCATTCAGCGTCTGAATAACCAAAACAGGTTTTTTCTGATCGTTTAATACCTGCTGTGTATCCACGCTCAAAAACTCACGCCACCAGCGAACACCATGCTGACTGACCAGTAAATCGCCCGGAACTTCATTTTTCTTCACCGCATCCGTAAATTCAACAAAGCCGGTAATATCGTCCTCTGTCAAAGGTGCCGGGCCACGCCGGAAGCTGTACGTGACATCATCAAGGAAATAGCGTCCGCCGCCGTTAACCGCAACCACGGCGCTGACAACCGGGGAAGTCAGTCCCACATGTTCTGCCACTGTGGCGCCTTCACTTCCGCCCAACACCACCACAGAGTCATAATTCCCTTTCAGCCGGTTCAGTACAGTCGTGTAATCACTGACGCGTACAGAAAGCCTATCATTAAACATGGTTTCCACCGGACAATCTTCCCGCACACCCTCGCTGTCATCATACGCCAGCGCATCCGTAATGCCGTATTTCTCCACCAGCAGAATGTCATGACCCGAAAATGTACCGCCGAATGTATCAACCATAAAGCGGTTGTTTTTCGCACTGTTACAGTCGGAGCCCTGAATCAGCACTAATAATTTGCGGGTTGGTTTTGCCTGCTGATGCAAAATATAATAACGGGCTTCACTGCCGTCCTGCCGCGCCAGTGAACCGGACTGAACAGCCCCGGGCGAAATATCAGCCCATCCTGCTGCTGACATAAACATGCAGCCCGTCAGCAGAAAACGGCATATACTCTTATTCATTCAAACTGCAGGTTCGTTGGCTACGCTCAGTCAGCCGGGTCACATACTGATGTATGCTCCCCGGCGGTCGGAGCTTGCCGCCTGCCTGCATCCTGAATGACGTTGGGTATAGTGCTTTCATGATGTATTTACCCTTTAATATAAAAACAGTACTCAAACAGTGTCCGGAAGCCGTGTTTTTTATATAATCCCAGACCTTCAGTGGAGGCTTCCAGGTAGCAATCACTTACTCCCCGTGTACGGCACAGTATCAGTGCGTTATCCAGCAACAATGATGCGAACCCTTTTCCCTGAAAAGCAGGAATAGTCCCCAGATCGTCAATCCGCGCCGCACTATTCAGGACAGAGAGTGTCATGCAACTCACCGGTTCATTATCATATATCAGCACAAAGTGGTGCAGTTCGGTGCCTTTTTCCATAGCACGCTGATGATAACTGATGTAATCGCTGATAATACTGAAATCAGGCGTATCATCTGTCGGAAATGCGGCTTCCAGCGGAGTAGCCCAGAGAGTGAGCTGATCATTTACTTCGCGGACTTCACACCCCTGCGGCAGTACAGATAAAGGCTGCCACTGTGCAATATTCAGGTACATCGCGCTGGTTTCACCATCCGCTTCATAACCGCCTGTCACAATCTGCGGATGCAACCTTTCTGCTACCGTTTTTTCCGCAATCAGACAGTGTGGCTTGCTGCCATTATCAAAAACAGCCTGCGCCTGTGCCAGATCCGTTTTTCCCGCACCGGCCTGTAAATAAATATAATTAAAAACCGGGACCGGCAACGGCGTCAGGTAGCACTGCGCATATTCGCTGATATCAGTATATGACTGCGCAATGTTGCGCCAGAAATGGCGTTCAGTCGCCAGATAACCTTGTAAACTCATGCTTTCTCCGCTTCCGGTAAGACAGGTGTTTAATTGATACAGCCTATAGCATGGCTAATCACATACATTATTTCTATATTAAGGTGATACACAGCCCCTTTACCGCCGGTGCCTGACCAGAAGATAATGTGCCGCAATCCCGCCGAGTAATCCCCAGAATGCAGAGCTTATTCCCAGTAATGTTATTCCGGATGCGGTCAGTAAAAAGCAGATAACCGCGGCATCCCGCCCGTTTTCATCAGCCAGTGACTGATGCAGACTGTTCATCAGGGTTGTCAGCAGGGCAAGCCCTGCAAGCACATGAATGAGCACTGTCGGAAAGCCGTTAAATAACATAAAGATGGCTCCGCCAAAAACACCTGCCAGCAGATAAAACGCTCCCGCCCAGACCGATGCAATATAGCGTTTAGCCGGATCCGGATGAACATCCGGCGCCATACAGACGGCAGCCGTGATCGCGGCGATGCAGATACTGAACCCGCCCCATGGCGCAAGTATCAGCGCCGCCAGAGAGGACCAGGTGAGCAATACTGAGGTATGCGGAGGATAGCCATTCGCCTGTAAAATGGCAATGCCCGGTGCGTTCTGTGAGGCCAGTGAGACAATAAAAAACGGGATCCCGACACTGACAACGGATGTCAGGGTGAATTCCGGCATCACAAATGACGGCAGCGTAAATAGTGCGCCGCTCTGAACGAAATGCAGTTCGCCACGCAACGCGGCAACAGTAATCCCCGTTATCAGTGTGGCAATAATGGCATACAGCGGAAACCGGCCGCGTGTCAGAACATAAGCAGCAAGCATCGCGGCACAGAGAATAAAATTAACCTCAAGTGCATCAAACGCATTCAGTCCGAAACGCAGCAGGATCCCCGCCAGCATCGCTGAAGCAATAGTGCGGGGAATATGCGCCATCAGCCGTGCAAAAATACCGGTGATACCACAAAGAAACATCAGACCGGAGGCAAAAATAAACACACCGACGGCTTCATTTATGGTCACACCGGACAAACTGGTCACCAGCAGGGCTATCCCGGGTGTCGACCATGCGGTCAGAACCGGCATTTTGTACCACAGTGACAACCCGATCGTTGTCACCCCCATACCGATACCCAGCATCATCAGCCAACTACCGGTCTGCGCAGCATCAAGCCCTGCCACATCCAGCGCCTGCAAAATAATCGCCACTGAACTGGCATAGCCGATCAGTACCGCAACCAGCCCTGTCATCATCATTGCTGGTGAAAAGGCACGAAAAAATGTTAACTTACTCATAGGTACACACCATCGGATGTTATAACGGACGACGCGAGCGTATCACCGGATGCTATAACGGACAATGTATTTCAGCAGGAATAAATTTATTTTATGCAGGACATCACACCGACCATTGCCGGAACCTTTAAACAGCTGCGGGCAGAGCGCGGACTGAGCCTCAGTCAGGCGGCACTGCTTACCGGGGTCAGCAAAGCCATGCTCGGACAGATAGAGCGCGGGCAATCCAGCCCGACTGTCGCGACACTCTGGAAAATTGCCACCGGGTTTAATATCGCATTTTCTGTTTTTCTGGAAGGCGCACAACCACAGCCTGAGCCGGAACTGCACCGTTTCGCACAGTTGCCGGTATTCGAACAAACCCGTTCCGGGATGCGCGTAACCCCGCTTGTTCCGTTTGATGATGAATTACGGGTCGATTTATTAAAAATTGATTTACTGCCCGGCGCACTCAGTGAGTCCGGTGCTCATGAAAAAGGCGTCATTGAGCATGTGATTGTGATGGATGGTGTATTGCAATTACGGCTGGGTGATGAGTGGCATGCTGTCAGTGCGGGGGAGTCATTGCGCTTTCATGCCGATATTCCCCACGCTTATGCCAATCCGGGAGAGAGTATTGTGACATTGCATAACCTGATCCACTATCCGCAACCGAAAACTGAATAAACAAAAAAGCGGGGTCAGACTATCCCCGCTTTCAATTATTCCCGGTGTGGCTTTTGTTTTTCTTTTATAAATCGAGTGAGCGTTTCCACAGCATAAAGTCAAACTGTTCCAGGCGATCGGCTTTCACCCTGTACTCCCCTCCGGCTGTTTCAATCACCCGCTCAAATAATCCTTCACTGATAACCGGCAACGGTACACCATCAATAACCGGCCCGCAGTCGTAGTCGATCATGTCAGACAGACGCTGTGCAATCGCACTGTTTGTCGAAATTTTCAGCACCGGTACTATCGGGTTACCTGTCGGTGTTCCGAGTCCGGTTGAAAAAATAACCACATTGCATCCTGCTGCCACAAGCCCGGTGACGGCATCCACATCATTTCCCGGCGTGCAGACCAGCGATAATCCGCTGTCCGGCATCGGCTCTGCATAATCACACACGGCACTGATCGGGGCAGTTCCACCCTTCTTCGCCGCTCCGGTTGATTTTATTGCATCCGTAATTAATCCGTCAGCAATATTGCCGGGGCTTGGGTTATCCGCAATTGTCGTATCAAAGAAATTCGCTGTTTTTTCATACGCAGACATCAGACTGAGAAATTTTTTCTTATCTTCCATGCGGATACAACGTCTGACAATATCCCCTTCCGCACCGCACAATTCCGGAAATTCTGCCAGCCCGGATGCCCCGCCCAGAGTGACCAGCCAGTCAGAGACCAATCCCATCGCCGGGTTACCCGAAATACCTGAAAATCCGTCAGATGCCCCGCATTTTACGCCGAGTTTAAGATATGACAGAGGCACATCCGTGCGCGCCTGCGGTTTTACCGCTTTCATGCATTCATAAGTCTGCTTCAGCGCTGTCTGCATCATCTCTTCTTCGCTGTTCCATTCCTGCTGCCGGAAATAGAGCGCCGGTTTATTAAAATAAGGATTCCGCTCAGTCAGTGACTCTTTGAACATCTTACGCTGTGCTTTTTCACAGCCTAAACTGAACACAGTAATACCGATAACATTCGGATGATCCGCATATGCGGCAAGTACATCACACATGGTTTTACTGTCGGATGTTGCGCCGCCGCAACCACTGGTAACCGTAATGCAGCGCACGCCTTCGATATGCGGAAACAGTTTTGGTTTCACTGACAATATCTGCTCACCGGCGGTTAAATCCAGCGCAAAGCTTTTCAGGCTGTTATTGGTGTAACCGAGTGCATCATTGAGGGCATCGGTCAGTTTGGTGACGTTGCGGTTTTCACAAAATACCAGCGGGAAAATTAACCAGTAATTTGCTGTCCCCACCCGTCCGTCATCACGGACATAGCCTTTAAATGTCCGGTTTTGCCAGGCGGAAACATCCGGCGCGTGCCAGTCAATGGTTCCGGCATCATCGGCAGAAACCGGTGCGGCATAGTGGCGGATGTTATCAACAGTGATAGCTTCTCCTTTGGCAATCGGTTTTGTTGCTTTACCGACAGACGTACCGTACATAGAAACAATTGCGCCTTCTGCGACATCTTCCAGAGCAAATTTATGTTTGGCACGGACATCCGTTACCAGGGTAATCGTTTCATCTCCCCAGTGATACACTTCACCGGCATGCAAATCTTTCAGAGCAACAACTAAATTATCAGTTTCATCAATACGAAGTATCTTTTGCATAACTCACCTTCCGGCAGGTTGCCGTCAATCTGACGGCAACAGATCAGGGTTATTTTTTAGTATTGTTTTTCAGCAATGAAATCAGCAATGCACAACCTGCGGTTATCACCGACAATGTGACAATACCTGCCGAATTGCTGCTCATTAATTTATCCATTTCGACACGGATGATCGGTGCCAGGAATGAGCAGAACGCGCCCATCGTGGTACAAAAACCAATACCGGCGGCCAGAGCCGGCCCGCTTAATAACTGTGGCGGAAACGTCCAGAAAACCGGTTGCACAGATAAGAACCCCACCGCACTCAGGCACAGTGCCGCAATCGCAAAGACCGGGCTTGCAAAGGCTGATACTGCCAGCCCGATAGCCGCCGCCAGCATACATATCACAGAAATAGTCACGCGATGCGCCGGGTTACGGTCAGCCAGGCGAGGAATGTAATACACGCCGAATGCCGAACATGCCCACGGAATAGCCGCCACAAGGGATTGTTTAAAGCCCATGCTTTGTCCCATCAGAGAGGCAACCTGGGATGGCAGGAAAAACATCAGTCCGTAAACAGAAATCTGTATGGTTCCGTAGATCAGTGCAAGGTGCCAGACTCTGATATTTTTCAGTGCTGACCTGACAGATGTTGTTTCCGTTTTCGCATTCTCACAGGCCAGTTGCTCAGTCAGTGCGCGTTTTTCTTCCGGCGTCAGAAAACGTGCTTTTTCCGGGCTGTCATCGAGCCAGAAAAAAGCAAAGATCCCGATAAATACTGCCGGTAATCCTTCAATCACAAACATCCAGAACCAGCCGGGACGTCCCATCCAACCGTGTAATTCAAGCAGTGCGCCGGATAACGGAGACCCTAAAGTCAGCGCCAGCGGAACACCGAGAACAAAAATACCGATGACCGAACCACGGACTTTATTCGGGAAATAAATAGATGCCAGTAATAAAATCCCCGGATAGAAGCCGGCTTCGCCCAGCCCGAGCAAAAAACGCAGAATAATGAACTGAGTCTCATTGGTAACGAACCCGGTCATTGCGGAGAGCACACCCCAGATAATGGTTGTAACACTCAGCCATTTCTGGGCACCAATTTTATTCAGGATCAGGTTTGCCGGGATGCCGAAAAGCGCATACGCGGCAAAGAAAATACCTGCGCCAAACGCAAATGCAGAATCGGATAGCCCGATATCAATCTGCATTGCATCTTTTGCGAAACCTATATTGACACGGTCAATAAATGCCACAAAGTACAAAATAAACATCAGAGGTACTAAACGCTTCCACGATTTTTGTATCGCAGAATTTAAAACCGGATTGTCATAAGCTGTTATTGTCGCCATGATCGTTTTCCCTGTGGGTAAGATGTTCTTTCGTTATTATCAGGAAAGGTCAGCGTGCTTGGTCAGCGGTGCCAGTAGTTGTTTTAATTGTTCAGTCTGTACATCATCCAGAGTGCTGAATGGCGGTGTACAATAATCGGACTCAATAATACCTTTCAGTTGCAGGGCTTTTTTAAACGTCGGGATGAAGGGTGAATTAATACCATAAACAGCCATCAGTTGATCTGCGCGCTGCTGGTGTCTGGCGACAGATACCATATCCCCCTGTGAAAATGCCCGCATCCAGGAAGCAAAAAATTCCGGTACGATATTAGACAATCCGCCGATACAACCACTTCCGCCCGCCAGTACTATGTGTGCGAAATTATTGTCATATCCTGCATAGACTTCAAAATGCGGGATCTCCGCTTTCACTGTCTGAATAACCTGCGATGTATGCAGCGTGTCAGGAATGGTATCTTTCATCCCGATGATATTCGGGTATTTATCCGCAAGACGCAGACATACTTGCGGTGAAACTGAATATCCGGTGCGCTCAGGGAAGTTGTAGATAAAAATTCTGGCGGGTGTCTGTTCCGCTATCGCGCTGTAAAACCGGAAAATACCTTCATCGTCCAGCGGAAAATAATAAGGACTGATGATCATGACACCATCAACGCCCTGTTCATAAGCGTAATTTGCCAGTTCAACCGATTCATTCACATCAGGGCGGCTGGCACCTGCATAGACTTTCATCTCTCCCTTGTTGTACTGCCCGCTCAGCCGGATCAGTGTTTTTGCATTCTCCATATTCAGTGAGAAAAACTCCCCGGTACTGCCCATCACCACAAATCCGGATACATGACCATTCAGTGAGTCATAAAGACGCTGGTTTTGTTCCGTGTCTATCCGGCCTTTGTTATCAAAAATAGTGACTGCCGGTGTAATGTAACAACTTTCCATACCCATATCGTTCATATATACAAACCTCATCAGTAAATAAAAACAACATTAAGTAACCATAAAAACAGGAGGGAGTCAAATTTTGACCAAATAAGGGAAAGCAGGGGTAATAACCTGATTTAGTTACGATATGTGATTATTTTTACGTAAAACTCCGCGTATTTTTTATTATTTATAAGATCAGCATCACAACCCGGCGGTATTAATATCTGTCAGCAGTAATCCGGAATAGTAATAACACAGGCAATCTCCCCGCCATGATTTACTTAGCCGGGCTTTACACCTAAAATGACGGCATAAACAGTCAGGGAGGTTATTCATGTCTACGGAACATATGCCAACAATCAGAGTATTAGAGGTACTTCGTGTTTTGGCGGCAGAAAATACCGGGATTTCACTTACTCAGCTTGCAGGAAAGACCGGAATATTAAAGGGAACTCTTTATCCGATATTAAAGACACTGGCTGATCGTCGTTATATTAATTATGATGAAAATACTCAGCTTTATTATCTGGGTATTGCCTGCTCTATTCTTTCCCGTTCATTTTTTGAGAAGTCGTACTGGCTGAAGATGGTCCACCGGGAAATGAATAACATTGTTCAGGAATGTAATGAAGTCTGTCAGATGGGAATATTAGATGGCGCCGATGTTCTTTATATTGACAAAGTACAATCAGCACAAAAAGTACAGCTGATTTCCAATATCGGCACCCGTTTGCCGGCAGTTTATTCTGCACTGGGAAAAGCAATGATATATAACTACAGTGACGAGGATATTCTCAGACTCTATCCTGACGGATTTTCACCACTGACAAAATACAGTATTCGTACAATGGCTGAACTGCGTCATCAGCTTGATACTGTAAAAAATAACAACTATGCTGTTGATGATAAAGAAATAAATGAAGAAACCCGCTGCTATGCTGTCGCATTACGACAAAGGAATAAGATTATTGCAGCAATCAGTGTCTCCATTCCGACATTTCGTAACAATGATAAAAAAATGACCGATATTATCCGGGTTTTACTCAGTAGCCGTGATCGTATTGAGCAGGAATTGAACACACTTCAGGATGTTGATTTTTATCAAAACCCTTAACTATTATTAATTGATATACAGCAGAGAGGCTGATACCTCTCCGCTGTATTTGTTTCCCGGTGTTAACACTACTTTTTAGTGATAAAAATTAACGTTATAAATATAATATTTATAACTTTCCAGGTGTTGTTTACACTTTTAATTTCAGTGTTTTTATATTATAAACGTTATAATAACATTGGTGTTGTAAATATAACTACAGTTACTACTTTAGGTGTTGTTAAATTTATTGTTTATATTTAATAATTATTATTGTCTTTTTGTTTTGGGTATTACCAAACTGCGGGATGATTATCCTATAATAATATTGAACCGTTCTGAAACGAAATCACAGATCCCGGTTAAATTATAAAAAAAAACCATATTCCGGCAAAGACAGATAGCTTTTAAAAAATAAAATATTATTTAATTTCAATAGATTACCAAGGAATCTGCTACCGGTTAATAAACAAAGCGGCATCAATAAAATCCTGCGTGGTTAATCTGTCCTGAAGAAGATAGTCTGATTGTCTGAATGAATAATACCCCCGTCCTGCTTAAGCCGGTGCATTTATTTATTCAGAAATGGCAACAAGGCCGCCATAAGCTGTTCCGGACACTCTTCAGTGACAAAATGACCGCATTCACTGAGCATCACACCCTGCAAATTCACTGCCCTGCCCTGTAAAGTCTGCTGCGGTGCATCACGGGTCGCGTGATCTGCGCCGATTGCCAGAACCGGCATCATCAGTTTTTTCTCTGCCCGCCGTTTGTTCTGACTGATAGTTTGCGGGATAGCGCGGTAATAGGCAAATCCTGCCCGCAGTCCGCCCGGTGATGAGTAGGCATCTATATAGGTTTGTGCCGCGACCCGGTCGCGACGGTAAGACCAGTGATCAAAAATAAAATTCAGGTATTCCTGCTCTTTTCCGGCTGTCAGCATTTCAGGTAAATCCTGCACCTGATTAAACATAAAGTGCCAGAGAAAAATATTTTCTTCCGGTTCAACAAAGATGGACGGTGCCGGTGCCAGGCCCGGTATTACCGCTTCAGTTAATGCTATTTTTTTAATATTCGCAGGATAATCAGCAGCCAGCGCGTAGCCCACCCACATACCGATATCATGACCGACAACGGAGTATTTAGTATGACCCAGTTGCTTCATCATAGTATGTAACGTGGTTGCCACCGCCCCTGTATCATAGCCACTGTCCGGACGGGCAGAATAACCGGTTCCCGGCGGATCAACAGCTATTGCCATATACCCTTCTGCAGCCAGAGCGGACATCACATAACGCCATGCATACCAGGTTTGCGGCCAGCCAGGGATAAGTAAAACCGGTTCGCCTTTGCCCGCCGTCACATAATGGATCCGCTGACCGGCAACGTCGGCATAGTGATGCTGAAAATCAGCCTCATTAAACTGAGCAGACACGGCGCCGGATGCCACATCCGGATTTTTTACACTTTCCGCTGATGCGGTGCCGTACAGTGCAAACGTCATGGCTGCCGCCAGTAATACCTTACTAAATAATGTATTCATAGTTGTTCCGTTGTATACCCTTATTCATTCAGATTGCAGGTTCGTTGGCTACACTACGCCCGCCTGCAACTTGAATGACGTTGGGTATATTGCGTATGAGGAATAAAACCCAATTGTTTGTCAATCGACAATGAATAGATTAAAACGATCCCCAATTCTTTGTCAATCACCAAAAAATAATTATTTGTTAATCGATAAAGAACTGATAGTATTTATCTGACACTACTCAGGCGGAGAATATGGCATGGCAGGCAGACCAAGAGAATTTGATCGTGAAGAGGCATTACGCAAAGCAAAACAGGTGTTCTGGCAGCGCGGCTATGAAGGTACATCCATATCTGATCTGGTTGCTGTTCTGGGAATTGCCTCTGCGCGGATTTATGCCGCCTTCGGCTCAAAGGAGAACCTGTTCCGTGAAGCGGTTGCCCTTTATCTGTCTGAGGAAGGCGCCTTTGCTGATGCGGCAATGCGCGAGCCGGATACCCGTCAGGCCATAAAGCAGCTCCTTGTCAGGGCAGTTGAAACCTATACCCGTGAGAACCAGCCCCGCGGCTGTATGGTGGTGTTGTCACTGACCAATTACGCCAGTGACAATGAAGCGCTCATGACCTGGCTTGCTGACAATCGCCGGGAACGGACGGCGGGCATCATACAGCGAATTGAGCAAGGTGTTCAGTCTGGTGATTTGCCGGAAAACACGGATATACAGGCTCTCGGCGATTATATCGCAACACTGCTGCACGGGATCTCAATCCAGGCGCGTGATGGTGTCAGCCGGACACGCTTGCTGGCGATGACAGATATCGCTATGCGTACGTTTGATGTCATGACTGCTGCATCGGACACATATTAAGCCTGCTTTTATCTCAGGGAGGATCACTCTGATGCCATCTTCAGTTCCTTTCGCCCCGCCATTGCCTGCTGAGTGGATATGCACATGGCTGTCAACGTCTCAGCCGGCATCGGGCGACGCTTTTCCCTTTCCGCCGGACATTCCGGTAATCACAGGTTACCAGACTCTCCGGCAGACATTGCGGGTAAGCCTCGGCGGGCAAAAGCTGCGTCTGCTTTTTTCCAACCGTTACGGCACACAACCGCTGGTATCGGGAGAGAGTTATATTTCAGTACCCGGCTTGTTCAGTGCTGTTCCTGTCACGTTTAACGGGCAGATCGGCACAACAATTCCTGCCGGGGACGTTCTGTACAGTGATGAGATTCTGCTGAACATTCCGCCGTTATCCGTAATTAGTCTGCGTATCTTTTTACCGGAGCCGGTCGCGGTGAATACTTTCCATTGGGATGCCCGTCATTTTTCTTTACTGGAGGCAGGCAATCAGGCAATCAAAGAAGAAGTCGGAGAAGGTCAGACAATCAGTTCCCGCCTTTTAATTGAACGTGTACAGGTTCAGCCGGGGTCCGCAGACAGCACTCTGGTGGTTATCGGTGATTCGATGGTTGATGGCAGCGGTGTGGAAATGGACACTTATGGCCGCTGGACAGATTTTCTGGCTGAGCGCTTTATTGCAGAAAATATCGCGGTGGTTAATGCCGGACAGTCGGGTTCCCGGTTACTGAAAGACGGGATAGGCATCAGTACATTGTCACGTTTTGAGCGGGATGTCCTTCATCAGCCCGGCGTCAGTGCCTGTATTGTACAGGTCGGATTAAATGATATCGGGTTAGCGGGAACAGTATTAGATCCGCAAAGTTCCGTTCCGGCAGCAGCTGTATTGATCAACGCTTACCAGCAATTACTGAGTATGGCGCGGGGAAAAAATATCCGTATGACCGGTGTGACACTGGTACCGCTGCGGGGAACCGATGAATATGGTATGGAAAATTTTTATCAGCCTGAAAAAGAGACTGTTCGGCAGGAGGTTAACCATTGGATACGTACAAGTGGTGAATTTGATGCTGTTATTGACAGTGACCTGCTGGTGCGAGATCCGGCACATCCCCGGCAGCTCAGTGCGCAATATGATTCAGGCGATCACCTTCATCTCAACAATGCAGGGCACAGACTGGTAGCACAGTCCGTTCCGCTGAGCGTTATCCGCGCTGATTAACATTTTGCTGTGGTAGTTAAATGTCCCGCAATTTTGCGGGACATTTAACTTTATACATGACCCATTTCCCTGCTTTCAGGCAAAATCCACAATATGTGGATAAACAGCCGCATTTCTTCTGCCGGGATCAATAAGTAAAACGTGATCTTTACTGCATAATTAACATTTCTTGTATTTATATAATCGTCTGTATTCGCGGAATCTGATACAGAACCGCGTAGCCATAATTACGTAGTGATATCCTCATCATCTTCCGTAAAAAACAAACAACTAAGATGTAAAAACTATAAAAACAAATAATTCAAGATTTAACAACCGAATATATTGCTTATTGACGACCAATTCATCAGGTATAGTCTTTCTGCTGTTAACTCAATAGTGGGTATTCGGTTATAGCCCGTCAATATCAGGTGTAAACTTTTGGGTACATCATTTTTCTTTGCTAACATGTCTGTAAAGTGAAATCCGTGAAAACGATCACTAAACAGGTAAGATTGAAATTGCATAACAATTCACTTCTTTTATTAGATATTTTTGTTATTCCCTTGTCGTACATGTCCGGGAGAAATGTAACGAAGCATAATCTCTGTGATCTTCATCATCAGATTTATCCTATCCGGGTCACACTTTTATTTTTATCTTAAAATCAGGTTAATAAATCCCCGTGATCACAATGTTTTTCCGTCTGATCAAAAAATACACATGAAATTATAACTATAGTTATATATTAAATTTACTATCCAATAATGATGTAAAAAGAAGGTGCATGCATAATTTATAAAAGCGTATTGTAATATAATACATCTGATAATTTATTATACCTGTAAAGATAGATGCATTTATTTTTCATAAAGCACTATTTGTATTTTTGATGGCTATATAAATAACCGGGAAGTAAAGACAGAATGAAAGCATCATATAAATATCGGGAACCATTGAGTTATCACTATTTACATCACTTTAAAAAATAAATTTACCTCAAATAGTAAATCAAAATACAACAATACATTAACAACTATCAACATATTGAATAATAACAATTATTTTAACATTGGTGATATAGATCACCTTGTTTACACTTTTAATTAATGCTGGTTTTTTTATTTATATCGCCTCTATTCCATTTTCAATTCACTTCGAGCATGATGATTTCAAGCCAGACAAGAACGTCATCTACACCAGCAGCAATAAAAGTAAATAAATAAAATTTGAATTAACGCAAGAAAATTACCGGATTTACAAATGCTATATCATTCACCGGGCATGCTATTTATAACCAAGTAAATGCCTGTGTAAACTATCGAGTTATTATTATAAATAATTGGAGATTTTACCATGATGTATCCAGCAGAACCGTATCGTATTAAAAGTGTTGAAACTGTTTCCATGATCCCTCGCGAAGAGCGTATCAACAGAATGAAAGAGGCCGGTTACAACACATTCTTGTTAAATTCCAAAGATGTCTATGTCGATTTACTGACAGACAGCGGCACCAATGCCATGTCCGATAAGCAATGGGCCGGCATGATGATGGGTGATGAAGCTTACGCGGGCAGTGAAAACTTCTTCCACCTGGAAAGAACTGTTCAGGAATTATTTGGCTTTAAACACATTATTCCTACACACCAGGGCCGCGGCGCAGAGAATTTACTCTCTTCTTTAGCCATTAAACCGGGTCAGTATGTTGCAGGGAACATGTACTTCACTACCACCCGTTACCATCAGGAAAAAAACGGTGCCACCTTCGTTGATATCGTGCGTGATGAAGCTCACGATGCCGGCCTGGATGTGAAATTCAAAGGCAACATTGACCTTAAAAAGCTGGAAAAACTGATTGCAGAAAAAGGCGCGGAAAATATTGCGTATATCTGCCTGGCAGTAACGGTAAACCTGGCAGGTGGTCAGCCGGTTTCCATGGCAAACATGCGTGAAGTCCGTCAGTTATGTAATAAACACAAAATCAACGTGTTCTATGATGCAACCCGTTGTGTTGAAAACGCCTACTTTATCAAAGAGCAGGAAGCAGGTTTTGAAGATGTCTCCATCAAAGACATCATCCATGAAATGTTCAGCTACGCTGACGGTTGTACCATGAGTGGTAAAAAAGACTGTCTGGTGAACATTGGTGGTTTCCTGTGTATGAACGACGACGACCTGTTCTCAGCAGCACGCGAACTGGTTGTGGTTTATGAAGGAATGCCTTCTTATGGCGGCCTGGCTGGTCGTGATATGGAAGCAATGGCGATTGGTTTACGCGAAGCAATGCAGTTTGAATATATCGAGCACCGCGTTAAGCAGGTTCGTTATCTGGGCGATAAACTGAAAGCGGCCGGGGTACCGATTGTTGAGCCTGTCGGTGGTCACGCAGTATTCCTGGATGCACGTCGTTTCTGCGCACACCTGACCCAGGATGAATTCCCGGCACAGAGTCTGGCAGCCAGCATCTATATGGAAACCGGTGTCCGTTCAATGGAGCGCGGTATTATCTCCGCAGGCCGTAATAAAGAAACCGGCGACCATCACCGTCCTAAGCTTGAGACTGTTCGTCTGACTATTCCTCGTCGTGTTTACACTTATGCGCACATGGATCTGGTTGCTGACGGTATTATCAAGCTGTTCAAACATAAAGAAGATATTAAAGGGCTGAAGTTCATTTATGAGCCTAAGCAGCTGCGCTTCTTTACTGCACGCTTTGATTACGTATAACAAATTGGTGACAAAGGCCTCATTACTTTAATGGGGCTTTTTTGTCTCTGCATCTTATATACCCAACGTCATTCAGGATGCAGGCAGGCGGCAAGGAAAGACAGACGGGGAGCATAGGTAAACTATGTGACCCGGTGGGCTGACCGCAGCCAACACACCTGCAGTTTGAATAAATAAGGGTATAACAATAACGAACAAATAAAATCGATAGATATGAATGCTGTTGGTGATATTGATCATTAATAGGAAACTTTTATTATGAGTGTTCATAGTTCCGATACAAATAAATCACCCGGACTGACCAGCGGGACAATGCTTATTATTGCAACAGTCGTTGGCGGCGGTATGTTTTCATTACCCATTGCAATGGCCGGAGTTTGGTTTTCCGGTGCGACCATTATTTTACTTTTAGTCTCCGTCATGATGTTAATGACCGGATTAATGTTAGTTGAAGTAAATCTTCATTTCGAACCGGGCGCCAGTTTTAATACATTTACAACTGAATTATTGGGCAAAAAATGGAATGTCGTCGTAGGTATCGCCTTCGGGTTTGTACTCTATATTCTGACCTATGCCTATATTTCCGGCTCGTCTGCTGTCATTTCACAGACAATACTGAAATACACCGGGACCGCCATTCCGATTAAAGCCGCGGTGGCGATTGTTGCCTGTCTGGTCGGTGTGATTGTCTGGTACAGCTCCTTGTGGGTCGGGCGCATTACCACCATCCTGATTTTCGGTAAATTTATTGCCTTTTTTGCCACATTTTCAGGACTGGTTGCACATGTGGAAATTGCGAATCTGTTTGATTCAGCGTCGGTTGCCATTAAAGGTACCAGCTATCTCCCTTATGTGCTGATGACATTACCGTTCTGTATTATTTCGTTTGGTTTCCACGGTAATGTACCGAGTCTGGTCAAACTGTACGGCAAAACGAAATTCCGCTTCATCACCCGCTCAATTATTATCGGCACGGTGTTTGCGCTGCTGCTGTATATTTTCTGGCTGGGTGTCACGATGGGGAATATCAGCCGGGCAAACTTTGCGCCAATCATTGAGAAAGGCGGCAATATTGATGTTTTCGTTGAAGCAATCGGCGGTGTGATGTCCGGCAAAACCATGGAAGTCATCCTGACATTCTTCGGAAACTTTGCTGTCGCCAGCTCACTGTTAGCCGCAACACTGGGATTATTTGATTATATCGCTGACCTGCTGAAGTTTAAAAACGACAGCGCCGGTCGCTTTAAAACTGCCGTGGTGACATATCTGCCGCCGGCTGTGGTGTGCTTTTTCTTCCCGAACGGATTTGTGTACGCCATCGGCTACGCCGGTCTGGCCTTTACTATCTGGAGTGTGATTTTACCGCCATTCCTGGTTAAAGCATCCCGTAAACGTTACAGCAGTGCCATATATACCGCACCTTGTAATAACGCGGTACTGAACGTGGTGATTGTCTGTGGTGCGGTAGTTTACTTAACCGTGATACTGGATGTGTTCGGCTGGCTGCCAACCTTTAAATAGAAGTGTGTTACTGACGGCCGGATGTTGAAAAATATCCGGCCGCTTTTGCAACACCACACAGACTAATCTGCCGGGAGGCAAATTATGTACTTCTCTCTGCTACACTGGCAATCCCCACTGTTTACCCGCAGACAGGCTCTGCGTTTACTGGTTCAGTTACAGCGCGCCATACACATGACCCGCAGAGAGAGACGAGCCTGGCGGATCAGAAAAAACGCATCGGAATGAGTACGGAAAACTGATCAATTTTTGCAATTAACTTACGGTAAAGCGCTTTCATAAACTCTCCAAAACCGTGATAACCATCACGTCACATCCGGTGTATCTTACTCATCCGGCCCTTTCCTGCAAGTTTTCCCCGTACTTTTTTTATCCTGTTCACTGTAAAAAAATCACGACACTTTATCACTCACCACACAACAATATGATATTGTGATGCAATCGTTTGTTCGCAGCATTTTACGGGATAAATTATGCAAAAACCCTTATTTATCGGCACATTATTATCTGTATTCTTTCTCAGTAGTTTACACCCTGCCTTTGCGCTGACGTCACAACAGACAGCAAATACCTTGTCGCTGACAGAACTGGCAGAGACCTACAGCCCGGCTCAGATTTCATCACTGACACAACAACCCGGTACAGACAAATATGACGCACTGATGGTCACTATCGGCGCACTGACCCCGGCGGATCTGAAAACGCCGGCGGCAAACAGTGACAAACTTCAGACGTTTGTTGATGCACAGCAGAGCAAAATCCGCTATCTCGGTAATGTCTCGGATAAAAATATTGTCCCGCGCCTGCTTGCAGCATGGGATGCCGCCGTCTTCCCGAATGATTCAAAGACACTGATATCACTGAATAAATTTATTGATAAAGGCTATACCAGCGGCTACAACCTTGTGGATGTGCGGGAAGAATCGGGGTTTGATAAAAAACGGATGATCCGCTACGGACACAATGATATCCATCACGCAGCACAGTTAGTTTATCTGCTCAAACGCGAAGGGTTTGACCCGAAAGTACAGCTTACGCCGAAATCCTCTGCATTTGTCTATCTGGAGGAATGGGGTGAATCTGATTATCCGGTAACCACACTGAAAAGCGGGAAAAAAGTCGCTATCGCCAGCGAATATAATCTCGATTTTGAATTTCCGACCATCGCAGAAAGAGATCGTTTTCAGGCACTGATTGACCAATACGCCAAGAAAAACAGCGCTGATCAGAAAGGGCTTATCCGCGCAGCCTGGTGGCAGCCGTTCTACCGCAGCTATGTGCCGGTAACCGGTTATGATGAAGTGACTGAAACCCGTGTAACAAAAGGTCATTATCAGGCGGATTTAATGGCTCTGCCGGAAAATGCAGAAAAACAGGCAGAGAATATCCGTAAATCAAAAAGTGGCATGCAGGTCAAAAGTGAGAAAGTCTGGGTAAATCCCTCCTTTTTCCGCTACCTGAAAGGGGATTATAAGTAGCCGTCCGGCATACAACATGGCGCTGTGTTAAGTCCGGCGCCACTCTCCCGGTTCACTGATAACGGGCAAACCGAAAAGTCGCTGTAAACACATCCGTGTGCGCTCAGGCACGTCATCCCTGACGTGCATGCTTTTCGTCCGCCTGCCCGTTATCAATTCACCTGCTATTTCAGTTGCTTAAAGCCGGATTTGTCACCCGCCGATAAACAATCCGGCTATCGTCGCCGCCATCAGGTTGGATAACACCCCCGCGACTAATGCTTTCATACCCAGTGTGGCAATCTCTTTACGCCGCTCCGGGATAAGACTGCCTATTCCGCCGATAGCTATCGCGACAGTACCGAAGTTGGCAAATCCGCATAATGCAAAAGAGAGAATAATTTGTGTACGCTCTGTCATCGGCAATCCGGTGGCAGCGACAACAGCATCACCTCTCAAATATTCAGCCAGATTCACATACGCGAAGAATTCATTGATAACCACTTTCTGACCAATGATCCCACCTGCGGTCAGCGCTTCATTCCACGGAATGCCCATCAGCCAGGCCATAGGCGACAGTACATATCCCAGAACAAGTTCCATGCTGAGCTCAGGTAAACCAAACCAGCCGCCGACACCGCCGAGCAATCCGTTCAGTAACGCGACCAGGCTGACAAACGCCAGCAACATTGCACCCACCGCCAGCGCCATATTTAAGCCATTCATTGCTCCTTCCGCTGCCGCATCAATAATATTGGCAGGGCGATTTTCCTGCACCGGTTTGGCATTGGATTCATCCGCTGTTTCCTGCGTTTCCGGGATCATCAGTTTGGCGAATAATAAGCCGCCGGGGGCTGCCATAAATGACGCAGCCAGCAAATACTCCATTTTTACACCGAGTTGTGCGTAACTCACCAGCATCGTGCCGGCAATAGAAGCCAGCCCGCCGCACAGCACGGCGAACAGTTCCGAGCGGGTCATACTACCGAGATACGGTTTAACCAGTAACGGCGCTTCTGTCACACCAAGGAAAATATTCGCCGCCGAGTTCATGGATTCTGCCCGGCTGGTTTTCAGTAATCGTTGTAATCCCCCGCCGACCCAGCGCACAATAAATTGCATGATCCCCAGATAATAGAGCACCGCAGACAGTGCAGAGAAAAAGACAATAATCGGCAGCACCCGCAGAGCGATAATAAAGCCACCACTGCCGAACACTTCATACATTTTATCGCTGACCAGCCCGCCGAAAATAAATTTCGTTCCCGCATTATTAAAGTTGATCACCGTTGTAACCGCGTCTGCCATCACGAGAAGGACATTCTGCCCGACCGGGGAATACAAAATTAATCCGCCCAGAATCAATTCAATAATAAAAGCCAGCCCTACTGTGCGAAAATTAATCGCACGCCGGTTCTCAGACAATAAGTATCCGATCCCCAGCAACACCACTATCCCCATAATGCCGATTGCTGTATTCATAATGTGTATCCGGTAGAAACCCTGAGTGAAAAATCCCGCCGCAAACGGCGGTACAAAAAGCAAACCGTGCTAACATGCTGACTGACAAATACCGCCCCCGCACACAGTTTGATTGAGAGGAGAGCACTTTTATGGCAGTTGCAATTCAGGCAGACGCAAACGATTTCGCTGAAACCATTATTATGCCCGGAGATCCCCTGCGCGCCAAGTTTATTGCTGAACATTATTTAACGAAAGCGCGGGAGGTCAATCACGTCCGTAATATGCTGGGCTATACCGGTGAGTATAAAGGTAAGCAGGTTTCAGTCATGGCACACGGCATGGGTATCCCCTCAATTTCTATGTATGCCTATGAACTGATTAACGATTTCGGTGCTAAAAACCTGATCCGTATCGGCACCAGTGGTGCGGTACGTGATGACGTGAAATTGATGGATGTGGTCATTGCCATGGGTGCAAGTACCGACTCAAAAGTAAACCGCGACCGCTTTTATAACAATGACCTGGCAGCGATCGCAGACTGGCATTTGCTCTCTTGCGCGGTGAAAACAGCGGAGCGGCTGCAACAGCCGGTAAAAGTCGGCAATGTCTTCACCGCCGACCTGTTTTACAGCACCCGCCCTGAACTGTTTAAGGTGATGGAACAATACGGTATTCTCGGGGTGGATATGGAAGTTGCCGGTCTGTATACCGTAGCGGCAGAACTTGGTGCGCGGGCGCTGGCAATACTGACCACCTCCGATCATATTAAAAATGGCGGAAAACTGACTATCGATCAGCGCCAGAATGCAATGCACAATATGATCGAACTGGCGCTGGAAACCGCACTGATACTGTGACCCGGCTGTAAAACAGAAAAAGCGCCATCGCGGCGCTTAATTTGCTGACAAATCAATACTTACTCTGCGGTTTTAGGTTTATGAACAATATCCGCATAGTGTGTTTTATCATCTGCTTTCGGATAGACGCGATAAATATATTCATCCGGCGTGACTTTAATATTCTCCACAATACGGGTGAACAAAACCTCACCTTTATCATTTTTACCGGTCAGTGATCGGGTTTTACCGTCTTTACTGAATGACCAGTCACCCTGCAATTTAAGTTTTCCTTCCGGTGTATACATTTTGACCGTGCCGTCTTTTTCATAATCAGCCAGTCCGAAGAAACCCTCCACACTCTTATCGGTTGCGGGGATCTCTTTACCGTTCTGATCAAGCGCCTGTGTTGTCACCCAGGTTTTACCAATCAGATAATCTGCCGTATTGCCGGCCTTTACACCTTCTGCCTGTGTGGTGAAGGTAATAGTACCGGACTGTGTATTTGTCTCCGCCAGGGCGGAATATGAAAATACAGATGCCGTGATACCGGCAATCAAAATCATTTTTTTCATGTCAGTTCCTCAGGTTATCGGACTAAATCAATGTGATCAGTAATAGCATCAATAATAATAAAATTAATCCTATTAACTTATTTTTTATGTAAACAAATATAAATATTTATAAATTATATGTTTATTCACCTGTTTCCCTGCCGGCCAAAATAAGGAGATAAAATGGAGAATTATGAAGAAATTATGATGAATTGTGCAGGGATTATGATTTCACAGTCAGAAAGGGTAAAACGGATTGTCAGCAGTTCCGGAATGTTTAATGATAGCGCCAACAGCAACACGAAGATTCATTCAAATTAATACAGAAGGAAAATTAACATGAATAAAATGATTGCAAGCGTTATCGGTCTCAGCTTATTAGGTGCAGGTTTTGCGGCAGTTGCAGCACCGGCTCCGGTTAATCAGCAACAACAAAATACACAGAACATGAATGATAACGGTAATTACCACCGTGGTAATAATAATGGTTATTGCGATGGTAACGGCGGACGCCACGGCATGATGCGCGGTAACCACAACGGCAATAATAACCACAATGGTCGTGGCTATCATAACAACCGCGCACCGATCTACCAGGCATCACAAACTACCGCCACACCAGGTGAAACCCTGAAAAAAATGATTTCAGATGCTCCGGCCGTGAATAAAGACGGTAAAAAATATCATGTCCGCGCCAGTGTCCGTGATATGAACCATAATCAGATGTATCAGTCATCTGTCACAACAGATGCACCAAAAGATGCGCTGACAAAAATGGCAGGTGATGTACCGGCGCCGGTAAGCGGTCAGCAATATTATGTCCGCACCAGCATTGTTGAGATTCTGCCGGATAACACCGCACAGTAATCCTCTGATTTAAAAAAGAACGCCGCATTTATCAATGCGGCATTCTTTTTTTTGATATATACCCAACATCATTCAGGATGCAGCCAACACTCCTGCGGTTTGAATGAATAAGGGTATAACGGAGCAATCAGCTTGCCAGAATACGTGACTTGCGGCGAACGGCTGATAACAGCATATAAATTGCGGTGGACAACAGGACAATAAAGAAGAAATTCATAATGCCGTCGGGTTGTTTCATCAATTTCCCGGCAACCAGCGGACCTGCCGCTGAGCCAATGCTGTAACAAAACAGCATGACCTGAGTGGCGGCAACAATGACATTCGCTGTGAGCGTGTCACACGCCAGCGTGATCGCCACCGGATAAAGGGCAAATGAAGACATCCCCAATAATGCCAGCCCGGCAACCATCACCAGATAATGCCCGGAAATATAAATGATTCCCATGGCAAATACGCCAAGCAGAGAGACCATTGCCAGCAATAACACTTTACTCATCCGCGAGGATAACTTGCTGATCACCGGCTGAATAATCATCCCGCCGAGAATAATCGCCGCCATCAATCCGCCGACCTGCTCTGTATTGTACTGTTTTTCCTGTAGCGCCAGCGGCATCAGCCCGTAAATTGTTCCCATCACAATACCGGATGTCATACAGCCGACCATCGCCGGTTTACTCAGACGAAAAATTTGCTTCAGAGAAAGGTTTTTGTGTCCGCCATGGCAGTCCGGCTGCGCATCGGAGAACAGCAGTGGCAGAACAGCAATCAACAACACCGCGATGACCACAGCAAACGGCACCACACCCGCCGTACCAAACACACCGATAGCCAGTTGCCCCAGCGTGGTACCACCGTACAGCGCTGTCATATAGAAACTCAGTCGTTTGGCACGGATAGCCGGGTTATCACCAATCAGTAACCAGGATTCAATCACCACAAAAATACCGGCAACCGCAAACCCTGCCAGCAGGCGGGATACCAGCCAGGCACTGAGTTCAGTATAAAACGGCAGAATAACGACCGTGGCAGCCAGTGCCAGAGCGAACAAAATAAATGACCGGCGGTGACCAATGCGGGCAATAACCGGTTCAATCAGCATTGAGCCGAGTAATAAACCAACATAGTAAGCACTGGCTAACCAACCTGCATATTCACTGCCGATAGCAAAGCTACCCAGCGACAGCGGGATCAGGCTCATCAGATAACCGGATGCAATTGCAAATAAGGTCAGACCCGCGACAGGGATTAACACGCTGTCATGACGCGGTGCGCTGGTATTGTGAATCACTGCACTATCTCCACCTAAACAAAAAAACTAAAAAACATGACGCTGCTTTTTTCTCAGGTTTATCCATCGCCAAAATAGTTAATGGCGGATCTGGGCCGGAAGCAGTGGATTTATATCAGAAACGCAGCGGAATATAGACTGTTATGAAAGAGAAATGAAATCAAAAAAACTAATGCTGACGAATAGTTTTTGTCATGCGTGGAGATAACAGGGAAAAATGTGGTTTTCCCTGTTATTAACGATATTTTTAAATGAAAATTAACAAAAAATCAACGTAACTTTCGGATTTACGGAAGCAGTAAAATGACCGTATTAATCGCATCCGGAATCACACTGCCGTGCGATTTACCGGCAAAGCTGTGCAACTGACACTGTTTTCCCTGCTGTTGTAATTGCTCACAAACTTCACGCGCCGTAATGTCACTGTAACGGGAGGCAAGATTCTGTTTTTGTTCATCACTCATGCGTGACGGATCAGGTTTTTCCTCCAACCCGCCCTGTGTAATGGTCAGGCGGATATCCGGTGAAACTGCCGCAATACGCTCCGCTGTCATATAAGTGCCGTGTCCCCACCAGAGCGAGGGACTGGCGCTGATATAGTCGGTAAAGAGATCCGGCTCTGACATGGCGGTGCGCAATACAAATAGCCCCCCCAGACTGTGCCCGAAGAAATAGCGCCTTTGATTATCGACAGAATAGTGATTACTTACCCACGGAAGAACCTGTTGGCGGATAAACTGCCGGAAAGCGACTTCACCACCGCCATCAGCGAACTGTTCACCAGCCGCCGGGGGCGTATAATCAAGAGTGCGTATTTTCGGATAGGCGATATCAGACGGATAGCCAATGCCGACCACCAGCGGCAGCGGACGGATATTCCCGGCACTGAGCTGATTGAGCATCATCGGAAACTGTCCGTTACCATCCAGCATATAAACCACCGTATAAGCCGCCTGCGGTTGTTTCGGCTGCGCGATATACAACCGGTAAGCCCGCCCGCTGTTATTCATCTCATGATGCATCACAGTAAACTGCTGCTCTGCCGCCTCACTCAGAGGTGTTATCTCCTGTGAAGGACGCGCCATCAGCGGAAAAGCCGCCATCAGGCAACTGAGCACAATTACTTTTTTCCACATCACATAACCTCAGAAATCATTTAGAAAACACATCAGCCACATCAGCCACATCAGCCAACCACACCAGATATTACGCGAATTCATTTGTTCTGAGAGCGGACAAATCAGATATTACGCAAAATCATTCGTTCTGTGGCAAGGCAGCAACCGAAAAAAACCGGGGAGCATACACAAGTATGTGACCCGGTTTTTTAAGGGCGGCCAACGCCGCCACAGGACGAAGGATGAAGCGTAAGGGTGCATACATAAGTATGTGACCCGGGTTTTGAGGGCGGCCAACGCCGCCACAGGGCGAAGGATGAAGCGTAATCAGAAGTTGATTTTCAGATTAGCCCAATACCTGCGCCCTTCATCGATTTGCCAGTTCCCGTTCACATCAATATCATCACCTTTTTCATTGGCGATATTCAGGACGGCCAGGTTCAGCAGTGCATTTGGCATCACTTTGTAGGTCAGTCCCAGATCCATTGTTGTTATACCGCTGCGTTCACGCGGCTGTTTTGCCCCGTTGCGTTGTGCTGCCCAGATTTGTTTGCCTGTGTAGTTTGCGCGGGTGTAGAAATTCAGATCCGGACGGAATTGCCAGTCGAGGTTTGCATTTGCGGCATGACGCGGTGTCATTTCCAGCGGCTGACCTTTGAGGGATTGCCCGTTCAGCTTTTCATCATCACTTTTACGTTCTGAGTCTGTGAAGGTGTAATTCATGCCCAGGTTCCAGTCCTGTGCTACCGGAATGCGTGTTGCCATTTCGACACCACGGATATTCGCTTTACCCACGTTATCGTAGATAAACATATTCAGCCCGGTCAGCGGATCGGTTTCACCGGCAACCTGATAGCTGGTCAGCTTATTTTTAAATTCTGTATTAAACAGTGTTGCGCTGGCAGAAAAACCGGATTCATGATCATACGCAATACCCAGTTCTTCCGTGACACTGGTTTCCGGTTTCAGGTCGCGGTTACCATACATAATCGCTGCCCCGCCCTGGGTGGACGTCCCGAAGTTCGGACTGAGCTCACGCAATGACGGTGCACGGAACGCTTTTGCCACGCCGCCTTTAATGGTAATTTCATCGGTCAGTTTGTACACCGCATACGCACGCGGATTCCAGTGTTTGCCATAAAATTCATGGTCGTCCATACGCAGACCACCAGTCAGCGTCAGAGAATCCGTTACACTGAATTCATCTTCGACAAAGAGCGCTTTTTGATCTGCTGTGATGGTTTCAGTGACTGTTTTCTTTCCTTTAATCGCAGAATCATCTTTCAGTTTGGCATACTGATATTGTCCGCCGACTGTCAGAATATTATCCGGCAGAAAGGCGGTCACTTTTCCGTCAACTACCGTGTTGGTGATTTCCGGCTGGCGCGCATCATAGGCCATATTCCAGATTTCACTGGTTTTTTCCCATTTTCCGGTATTGGTTTTCCGGATGGTATTTTCCTGATAAACACTGACATCACTGTTTATCTCATCCCAGTCGCCTTTCCAGGTTAATGCCCAGTGATTGCGGTCATTATGAACTTCAGATTTATTATTTTTCTGCTTCAGCCCGCCACGGATAGCATAATCATCAATAGATTTACCCGGCGTAGAGGTATGTTCCTGCGTACTGCGCCCCATTTCGGCTAAGAATTTCTGCCCTTCAACCGGGGTAAACGCCAGTTTGGCGGTGATGTTTTTATCATCACGGCGCGGCGTACCTTCCAGTAACTTATCTTCACGGCGATAGTTCATTCCGCCATAAACCTGTAAACCCAGCTTGTCTTTAATCAGCGGACCGGAAACATAAAAATCGCTATTAGCCGAATTCCCGTACTCATTACTCTCCTGGAGAATACCGCCCATTCCCATGGAGCCGTGCCATTCTTCGGAGACAGCTTTGGTGATGATATTAATCACGCCGCCCATAGCATCAGACCCATAGAGGGATGACATAGGTCCGCGGATAACTTCAATACGCTCAATAGCTTCAACCGGCGGAATAAAACCGGATTCATAGCCACCGCTGCCGTTCGGTCGGGATTCACGGCTGTTCTGCCGGCGTCCGTCCACCATGATCAGTGTATAATCACCGGACAGCCCGCGGATACTGATATCCGGCTTCATGCTGCCGCCGATAATACTGACACCTTCCACATCTTTGACAGCATCATTCAGATTGCTGATGGGCTTATTCTGCAATTGTTCTTTGGTGATAACCGTAATGCTGGCAGGCGCGTCGCGCATTTCCTGCGCAAAACCGGATGCCGTAACAACAATGGTATCTTCTTTTTTATTTTCGGCGTAAGCCGTGGTGGCTGCGGTCATAACTGCGACCGCAAGTAATGAGCGTTTGAATGAAGTGTGCATAAAAATCCCTGACAAGATTGATATTTTTTATAAGAAATATTAAATGAGAATGATTAATCCTATCATTGATATCCGCTAATGAGAATATAATCAATAATGGTAATTATTATAAAAATAATAGTTATTTGATTATTTATCGTTAAAAAATGAAGAAAATCTGGATAATTTATTAGCGGAAGGAAAAAAATATAAAAAAAATGCTGTAATTTCGGGTGAAATTACAGCTTTCTAATGAAATGCCAATATTAATAATGAGGGATAGTTGATAAATAAAATTAACACATATACGTCAGGGATTTCTGTTCATCACATCAACAACATGTGACTGAACCGACAATACTGACAGCATAACGTATCTTTATCTGCACCCGGCGGACAAATCGTGCGGTCAGTCGGCATATCCCTGAGGATTTTGTAACTGCCAGCGCCAGGCATCCTGAGCCATATCATCCACAGAACGAACCGCACGCCACTGCATGTCACGCGCTGCTTTTTCCGGGCTTGACCAGCACTCGGCAATATCACCGGGGCGACGATCACAAATCGCATACGGGACAGGTTTACCCACCGCTTTACTGAAGGCGCTGATCATTTCCAGCACACTGGTTCCCCGGCCGGTTCCCAGGTTATAAATGTGCAATCCGGATGATTGCGCGACGGTATTCAGTGCCGCCACATGTCCGTCGGCCAAATCCATTACATGAATATAATCACGCACGCCGGTTCCGTCAGGTGTCGGGTAATCATTACCATAAACAGAGACTTTCTCACGGCGTCCGATAGCAACCTGAGTAATGTACGGCGTCAGGTTATTCGGAATACCGGCAGGATCTTCCCCCATCGTTCCTGACGGGTGTGCGCCGACCGGGTTAAAGTAACGCAGCAGAGAAACAGACCAGGTGTTATCAGCGGTCCATACATCACTGAGAACCCGCTCAGACATGTATTTACTGGTGCCGTAAGGATTGGTGGTATTACCAATTTCAGATGTTTCGGTAATCGGCACACTTGCCGGATCGCCGTAAACGGTTGCCGATGAACTGAAAATAATCCGTCTGACCTGCGCCCGCTCCATACTACGCAACAATACCAGTGTACCGTTGATATTATTATCATAGTATTCAACAGGTTTACTGACAGATTCCCCGACAGATTTCAGACCGGCAAAGTGAATAACAGCATTAATCTGATGTGAGGAAAATACCGTGTCCAGAAAAGCTTCATCACGGACATCACCCTGATAAAAAACAGGTTCTTTCCCGGTGATTGCTTTTATTCTGTCCAGCACTTTTTTATTGGCATTACACAGATTATCAATAATAACGGGGGTCATTCCGGCATGAATTAACTGAACACAGGTGTGGCTGCCGATATACCCCATGCCGCCGGTGACAAGAATTTCCACATAAACCTCTCAGACTTAATTCTGAATAAAATAATAGACCGCGCCATCAGCGTGGTGGCTGTAATTCTGCCGGAACGGCGTCTGCCGTCTTAATCAGGTTAATAAAATCAATGCCTTCCGGACTGAAAATAAACAATGCGTAATCTGTCGCCATTTTGATTTTGTCATCGCGGGTAATCCCCGGGAAGCCCGGCATTGGTCCGCCTTTCTCAACCTGTTTAATCAGACCAACCTGATCAATCATCACGCTACAGGCCAGCTGACCGTTCATCTCTTTCTGATCCATCCGAACCATATCGCCCTGATACGGACGGGATGTAAAATGATCAATTCCACCTTTATCCTGAACCGCCACACTGTACTGATTGGTGGATTTATCCAACCGCACCAGTCCGATATTCTGCGCATCACCCCGGACAGGCAGCTTATAAACACCGGTAAAATCAGGGCAATTTGCCTGTGTCTGTGCCGGTGGCAGAGGTGCGGCACAGCCGCTGAGCAGTATCGGGAGCAGTGCGGTTGCCAGCCAGAGTTTCCGCGTCATAAATATCCTTTTGTCAGTCCATTTTCCGGGTCCGGAACAGACAGAGAGCTTACCATATTTTCGGCATCATCCGGAAAACGGAACCTCCGGTGATGATATTTTCACTTTTTATGGAGTTATCTCATTGAATATACGCTGTTCATTCTCATAATAAGCGGTTCTGCTGTCCACATGGATGTTACTCATGCCTCCTTTCACCCGTTATCTCCCGTTTCTGCCCTTTATCGTGATAGCCATCATACTGTCTGTTTTTATTTATCAGTTTGCACAGGCCGATTTACAGGGGCGCTACCGGGAAGATAACCGGTTCATGTATTTCCTGCATACCGACAGTGATATCCGCAGCGTGCCTCGTATCTCAGATGATTTTTATTTTGATTATTCGCGGGATGATAATGACACCACAATCAACAGCATTACCTTCACCGGCACGATACAAACTGATGAAATCGGTGCTTATCTGAACACGCTCGGTTATAAACAAGTCCTGCGCCGGCTCGACGGAACAACGCTTTGGGAGCCCCGTAAAGGACAGGGGAAAAGCTATTTCCAACTGGAAACAGATACGCCCGCGGATGCCGTCCGTCTGACCAAAACCCGCCGCTGACAGACTATTTTATCTTATCCCAGCGCACCAGATTCTCAGACACCACCGCCAGTAAAATAGCAACCAGCATACCGTTTCCGAGCAACGGACGCAGTAACACAGGCAGGTCACTGATAAAAACAGCCGGAGGATTAATCAAAAAAATCCCTGTGAACAGCGGCACCGCAAGACGATAAATATTACGCGGATTGAGTACCGTTTTATCGACAAACGACAGCGCCGAAAACAGCAGTGGCAGATACGTTGCCAGCATCACCGCACTGCCTATAGCCAGTGGCAGCCCGCTGAAAAAGATCGTCAGCGGCGTAATCAGCCCCATCAGTAAAAACAACCCTGCGCCGACGACCAGCGATGTCCGGCTGCTGTCATTGGTCTGGGTAATTAATCCGACCGATGACACAAAGGGTGCAAACGGCACGACCGCCAGCGGTGATGTCAATAATGTCACTGTGCCGGTCACCATAAAACTGCGCCGGTACATTTTGCTGTTCTCCTGCAACCTGTCCATGTAAAACACATCCGTCGCACGGATAGCCCCGAAAGTGTTACTGATATTCAGCAGGCCGGTCAGAATACAGGTGATAATCACACCCCAGCGCAATTCAAACCCGGTTGTCTCCCCCAGCGGCAGTAACTGCCACGTAGTGGAAGCCGCATCCCTTGCAGGCGGTGAAAATAGCAGCACATACGCGCCCCAGCCCAATAACACTCCAATCAGTAAGGCATATTTTGCAACCGATGCCGGTGCATAGATAATCAGCCCGAGAACCAGAAACAACGTCACCAGAGCAAGGAAAAAGACCGGATAATTCACACCAGCATCCGGCGGCATAATCCCGAACGGCAGCCCCAGCATCCCTTTAAGAAAAATAGAAATAAGCTGTGCACCCATCATAAACATAAACACCGCCATGACGGTCGGGGTAAAAATACGGGCGATCCGCGCCCCGGCACCGGTTATACCAATCACCAGAGTGATAAGTCCCGCGCAGGCAATACCGATAGCTATATTTGCCCCGGTCACGCCCGCTGAGGTGCCGAAAGAGGCTTCTGCTACGGAGATCCCCAAAATTGTCGCCCACCACAGCCCGGTCGGCCCTTCCATAATCGCCCGCTGATGCCCGGCAAATACCTGAACCAGGCTGCCCAGCGCTGTGGCAATAAAACTGTATTGTGTGATTGTCAGTGTCACCGCATCTGAGAGATTAAACGCAGATTGCAGCGTCGGCGGGATAAGCACCGTGTTACAGAAAATAAAGAAATACCACTGAAAACCGGAGAGCCAGTGGTCTTTTTGCATTTTGATCATGAGGTAACGCCTTTTGGATAGATACCCAACGTCATTCAGGATGCAGACAGGCGGCAAGCTCCGCCAACGAACCTGCAGTTTGAAGGAATAAAGGTACAAAACCGGAATTATTTTTAGTATCGTGATAATGATCATACTATCAAAGTCCCGTAACCTTGTGGATAATTTCCCCTGTGAGGTCATAATGAAACCATCCGTCGTTGTTTACCGCGATATTCCTGATGATTTACTCGCCCGTCTGTCTGCTGAATGTGATGTTCACCGTGTCCCGGAGATTGACCCGGATATCAATCCGTCCGTAAAACCACTGCTGGCACAGGCAGATGCTATTCTCGGCTCCGGCGGAAAAATTGATGCCCGCTTCCTGACGATGGCACCCAAGCTGCGCGTGGCATCGACCATCACGGTCGGGTATGACAATTTTGATGTTGCCGCCCTGAGTGAACACAACGTCGTACTGATGCACACTCCGGATGTACTGACCGAAACTGTCGCTGATGCCACGATGGCACTGGTGCTGGCAACTGCGCGGCGGATGATTATCAGCTCAGAGCGGATGAAACGCGGAGAGTGGACACAGAGTATTACGCCGGACTGGTACGGGTGCGATGTTCACCACAAAACTATGGGGATCGTCGGTATGGGCCGCATCGGTGATGCTCTTGCCCGCCGCGCACACTGCGGATTCGGCATGAAGGTTCTCTACAATGCCCGCTCCCGCCATGAAAAAACAGAATGCGCGTATCAGGCACAATACCGGTCATTGGATGCCTTACTGTCAGAATCAGATTTTGTTTGCATCACGCTGCCGCTGACAAAAGAGACGCATCATCTGTTTGGTCGTAAACAATTTGAAAAAATGAAACGCAGCGCCATTCTGGTGAATATCGGACGCGGCGCGGTTATTGATGAAACCGCACTTGCACAGGCGCTGGCGGATAATACGATCCTTGCCGCCGGTCTGGATGTCTTTGAGCAGGAACCGCTCTCCCCTGACTCTCCGCTGCTATCTCTGCCCAATGTGGTACTGATGCCGCATATCGGCTCGGCAACACATGAAACCCGCTATGGAATGGCCGCCTGTGCGGTGGATAATGTGATCCGCGCCCTGAACCTGGATGTCAGCCAAAACTGTGTCAATCCGCAGGCATTGCAACACTAATCAGCTCCTGTTTACACAGCAGATTATCATAACCGGATAATCTGCTGTCTCACCGCACTTTAAACAACTCTCCGGAAATCGCAATTTCCATAATTATCAGATAAATACGATGGTATTTCCCCCTGATATCGTTTGATCTATACACTATATTCCGGGATACGGATATTCAAGAATAGTCACGACAGTGTATTAAAGGTCAGCGTATGAAAAAAATCGGATTACCGCTTCTTTGTATTCCTTTGTTGCTTTTTGGTTTGTTTCTGTTCTTTCATGAGACAGGAAGGATTATTTATCATGAATCAGATACTTACCGCTATTATCTGTATACCGACAGCGGCATTCGTAATGCCCCGCGGATAACGGATAATTATCAGTTTGAGTATATTCCGACGGAAGGGTCTATTTCAGAAATGAGCAGCATTGTGTTCCGTGATGCCGGGGACTCTGCCCCGCTGAAAAATTACCTGAGTAATGCCGGGTATTATCTCTACCGGATCCAGGATCAGGGACGGGATGAAATCTGGCTGTCAGCACAGAATAATAAAGCACTTTATTCTCTGCGCTGGGATAAACAGTCCGGGCTTATCCGCCTTTCCAGCGGATCGCTGTAAAGCACATATAAAAAAGGCGCACGTTCATGTGCGCCTTTGATTGCTTACACAGCAGAATATCAGGTTGTCAGCCCTGCACGGACAGATTGCGCGGGGTCAATGTGCGTCATCACACTCAGAACCTGCGGGTCGCGCCGGATATTCATTTCTGCGGCAATGGCAATCTCATGACCCTCTTTGACAGTCAGATTTTCATCAATTTCAAGATGCACATCCACCAGCAGATAATCGCCGGACTTGCGCGTTTTCAGATCATGGATACCTTCCACGCCGGGCGTCGCCATGACGGATTCGGTAATTTTCGCAATAGTCTCTTCATCTGCGCCGCGATCCATTAAATCCTGGAGTGATTGCAGCGTAAATTTGATCCCCATCCGCAGAATAAACAACCCGACAACTAAAGCTGCTATCGGATCAAGTATCCTGTATCCCAGCAGACTGCCGGTGATACCAATCGCCACCACCAGGGATGAGGCCGCATCGGAGCGGGCATGCCAGGCATTCGCTTCCAGCATATTGGACTTCACTTTGCGCGCCACATATAACATGTAGCGGAACAAGCCCTCTTTTGCCAGCAGTGCCAACAGCGCCACATATAACGCCACTGGATGAACTTCCGGAATTGTTTCCGGTGACATAATGCGCGAACCGGCTGTCCACAGCATACCGCCGCCAACGACCAGCAGCAGCACACCCAGCACCAGCGAGGCGACATTTTCATAGCGGAAATGTCCGTACGGGTGATCGTCATC
This sequence comes from Morganella psychrotolerans, assembly GCF_965118875.1. Lineage (GTDB taxonomy): Bacteria > Pseudomonadota > Gammaproteobacteria > Enterobacterales > Enterobacteriaceae > Morganella > Morganella psychrotolerans_C. The sequence continues at coordinate 150,273 of NZ_CBCPJD010000006.1, read as the reverse complement.
CGGTGCTTTACGGCTGCCCCGGTTAGCAATCAGTACCACAAAATCCGCAATCAGATCAGACAGGGTATGAATACCATCAGCAATCAGCCCCTGCGAATGAGAAAATACCCCGATAACTATCTGCCAGACAGACAAAATCGCGTTCACCCAAACACTTATCCAGGTACTTTTTTTAGCCGCAGCAAATTTCATGTCCTGATTAATCACAGGGGTTTCAGCTGTGATTTTATCCGCATGTACAGGTGTATTTGACATAATTTAATTCCACATTAATTTTGTGGTTAATAGTTCAGGTAAACTAATTCGATAAATTAATACTATTTTAGTTCAACCGGCGGATTTATGCCGTCCTTCAGAACAAAAATAAAAAAAATCACAGATAACAATGCAATATAAGAATAACGGCACGCCGTTTTTTGTATCATATTTCACGGTAAACAGTATGCCACAGTAATTCAAAACCGTCTCCAATTTTATGATTTCATTTGGTTTTTACAATTGCGAATCATTATTCTTATCGCTTTTAAACACGGTTATTCCGACTGTTCCGCTGATGTATAGTTTCTCTTTTTAATTTATTATTCTTTTATTAAATCTGATTATCCTGAAAATAAACGAGAGTTATTTTCATTTCATAAATTAAATAAGCTGCCGAAATGATCACAACATATCTGTTCATTTTTTGCCATACTGAAAAGGTATTCAATTAACAGGAGGCAATATGTACAACACGATTCTGGTTCCGATTGATATTCTGGAAGATGATCTGACCGATAAAATGCTGCCCCATGTGGAAGCACTGGCAAAAATTGATAATCCGAAAATTCACTTTTTGACCGTGATCCCGAATGTGGAGATGTTTTTTGGTGTGGAATATGCCTCACTGCCGGTCAGTTTGCGTGAGTCCGGCGAGCGTATTGAATTAGCACTTACTGCGTTGCAGGACTTACTGAAAGATATTTCTGTCCCGGCACGTCAGTACACTCTGCACGCCGTCATCGGCTCGGCAAAAAATGAAATTCTGTCTTATGCCAAAGACATTAATGCTGATTTAATTCTGATGGGCTCTCACCGCCCGGATGCAGCAACGTTTCTGCTCGGCTCAACGGCCTCAGGCATTGTCCGTCACGCCAAAACTTCCGTAATGGTTGTCCGGTAAACCCGGATAAATAATCATATACCCAACGTTATTCAAGCTGCAGGCAACGAACCTGCAGTTTGAATGAATAAGGGTATTACCCAACGTCATTCAGGATGCAGGCAGGCGGCAAGGAAAGATAGACGGGGAGCATACATCAGTATGTGACCCGGTTAGCTGAGCGTAGGCAACGAACCTGCAGTTTGAATGAATAAGGGTATTACCCAACGTCATTCAGGATGCAGGCAGGCGGCAAGGGAAGATAGACGGGGAGCATACATCAGTATGTGACCCGGTTAGCTGAGCGTAGGCAACGAACCTGCAGTTTGAATGAATAAGGGTATATCAGGCCTCCGGTAAATCAAAAACATGCTCTGCCAGATAATCCACAACCGTCTCCGGCAGGCAATTTACTGTGGTAATCAATTTATCACCTTTATAAACTGTCACGCCGCCGTCATAACGGCTGCCGATATAACCGGAAAAAATTTGATAATGGTAATCACCATTCATAAAATTAAGTTCATAAGTGCTTGCCGTGCCGGTATCCGTCTCCGCTGCGCGGGTATTTAAATAGTTTGACGTCAGCTGAGCGGGTGCGCGATCTATTGAAATATCCGCACCTTTGCCAATTTTACCAAAGCTATAGTTATAACGTCCGTCCTTGAGTATCACATCAATCACTTTTTTGTCTTTATTCACACAGTGAAAAACCGTGACCGTATGTGAAGCGGCAACGGCAGGCAGCGCCAGACACAATACAGAAAACAGCACGCCCGCAATAACAGAAACTTTATTCATCAGAGAAATCCTTCAGAGGTAAATATAAAAATAACTCAGGCGCGTTTTAACTTATCTGTGTTCGCCAGATATAACGCCACGATCAGCACCAGTATTGATAATGTATGCAGGAATGTTGCCATTGCATCAGTATGATCAACAATAATCAGACGCACCATCGCCGTGATCCCGATGTAAATAAAATAGCGCAGCGGAAAATGATAGCCTGATAAAAAATACTTCACAATCAGTGCAATAAACTCGAAATACAAAAAATATGTCACAATGCTGTCTAATAACAAATACGTCGTTTTTTCCTGTACGGAAAAGACTAATCTCATCAGCGTCAGTGTCTCTTTTCCCATAAAAATAATCAGGAGTACGCCGAGCATCAGCAGTGCAATATTTAATATCCATTGCAAAACAGTGGCAATCTGGCGGGATGGCTGGAATTCCATAATTAATATCTCTGTAAAAATAGCATCAGTAAAACCCACAAACAGTGAGGTATTTAGTGTACGACGAAATCATTACAGAACAGAATAAAAAAACACGGCCGGAGCCGTGTTTCTGAAGAGAAGAATAATACGGTTATTTCGCAGGTGCGTCCGCTAACTGGTTATCCGTGCTCCAGATGCGATATTTAACATCCACATCTTTCGGTGCATAAACCACGACCGGCAAACGGCTGTTGTAACGGACAAAAGCCTCGTCACCCATATTTGCGCTGACAAATGCTTCGCGTTTATCATTGTTCAGGCAGCCCATCATAGTAGACATCGGCCCGGTTAATTCGCCGGTTTCATAATAATCATAACCAAAACCTTCAACCGTTTTTTGTGTCAGGCTGCCACCGAACCACTGGTGATTACAATCCACCATCTGTTTTTTCCCGACCACAAGTTCAATTTTGTACAGCCCTTCATCCGCTTTCGGCTCAACCGCGATCACATGACGAACCTGGCCTGAGGCCGGCTGCGGGAAATTTTTCAGCTCACTCATCCCATTATCTGTTTTCACAAGTTTTAATGGCTCCGCTTTAATCAGGCCGGCTTTTACATCTGTCAGTGGTTGAGCTTTAACTGAATCTTTTGTCAGTGGCTGCGCTTTAACTGAATCTTTTGTCAGTAGTTGCATATCGGTTGTTTTTGCATCTTCAGCATAAGCCCCCGCAGCAGCAAGCATCGCCATAACCGGAAGAATTAATTTTTTCATCAAATAACCACCTTATTTTATAAGTACATTTAATTATGAACTCGTCTCATAATCTTCATACTAACTGATAAGAACATTATAATAAGCATTGGTTCATCCTCAGATGAAAAGACAGATTATTCTTACAATTCATCGCATAATGATGATAAAAAAACCGAAAAACCAGTGCATTAAACCAATGAATATCAATTTTCCCATTGACGACATCAATGTTATTGAAAATCCTATAATGTAAATATGCCATTATGATCACGGTTATAACGACATGTTCCATGCAATTCAGTGCGCGTTTGTTATACTGAAAAGGCTGCATTCCCCGTCAAACAGGAGGTTCTATGCCACTTGATCAACAAGCCCTTATTGCACAGCTTAAAGACTCAAATCCTCGTTTTGCCGCACTGTACCTGAAGCATCACCAGTTGAATGGTGAAATTGCCAAGCTTGAAGGCCCGAATGGCGCAGGATACAACGATAGTGTTGCCCGTCTCAAAAAAGAAAAATTGCATGCTAAAGATGAGATGCAACGTATCCTGGAAGAGTGCCGGTAATTTCACTTCACTGACAGATAACGCCTGTCACAGGCGTTATCTTATGTCCCCGGTTTCACTCTCTGCTTTATACCTGATCTCACAATAAGCTGACCTGACGCAACCTATTACGCCCGAAAAGATGCATAATATTTACATCTTTATAAACAACCGGGGTTATTATGTCTGAGAAACCATCCGTTCATGGTCATGAAGTAATGAATATGATCATCGACAGCGGCAAAAGCTACACCACAGAATCACTGATTGCGGATATCCATGCGGCATTTGGCGCAGAGACCCGCTTTCATACCTGCTCTGCCGACAACATGGATGCAAAAGAACTGGTCAGTTTTCTCGCTGCACGCGGAAAATTCACCAGCAATGAAGAAGGGTTCAGCACGTCAGCGGATAAAATTTGTAACCACTGAGTGGTATGAAAAAATCGCTATCACCTCAGAAAACACAAAAAATGAGGGGATAGCGTTTCCTTTGACAGGAAAAAAGAAGGGTTATTGTGCGTTTTCTTCGCCCATCCAGCTATCGTCTTCCCAGATATTCTGAATGGTATCCATCAGTACCTGTTTTTCATCAGCCGATTTCATACCGGAGATATTGATAGTCGTCTGGCTGCTTTGCCCGATACGAAATTGCATCTCCGGATAGTCCGGCAGGATCAGACGTTTTAACTGCACTTCAAGTGATTGGAGTACATGCTCAGGCACCGCATTCCGTTTATCTAATAAGATTTCAATACGCATGATGTTGCTCCCATGAACTGTATGCATGTACAGTATTTTATTTTGAAATAAAAAGAAAGCTAATTTTAAGCATATTATTAAAATTTATTATTTCGTTGCTGCGTAAAAGAGGAAAAACGATGTCCGGAAAACGTATTTCGCGGGAGATAGAGACAGTTACCCGCATGGTCGCGCTTTATGAGCGCAGACATCCAGCACCGGCAGACGCGCCGGAGTATTACAGTGAACTGCTGATTTATGCAACGAAACGTCTGGAAAAATGCCGCTACGGGGAAGATAAACCCGCCTGTAAACAGTGCCCGGTTCACTGTTATCAACCCAAACCACGGGAAGAAATGAAAGTGATTATGCGCTGGGCAGGACCCAGGATGCTGTGGCATCACCCGATCCTGGCTATCCGGCATCTTATTGATGATAAAAAACCGGTTCCGCCCCTGCCGCCCCGCATCAGGACGCCCCGCGACTGATATCATCAAGCCTGCTGTGCGCGGTAATCTGCCTGTGAGATCTTATACAGCACATGCGTTTGCAGCGGATGCCCTTCTGACAATGCCGGATGAACAAAATCCCGCTCATAATGCATACCAACTTTTTCCATCACCCGGGCTGAAGGGCGGTTGACACTTGCGGTAAATGCCACAATCTCCGGCATATCAAGCTCAGTGAAGGCATGATGCAAAACCGCTTTTGCAGCTTGTGTTGCATATCCTTTGCCATGAAATGGCTTTGCCAGGCGCCAGCCAATCTCCGTACACGGGCTGAAATCAAACTGTAACTTCGGGATATTCAGACCGGTGAACCCGGTAAACGCCCCGCTGCTCTTTTCTTCAACTGCCCATAATCCGAACGTATTCTGTTTCTCAAAACGGCGGATAATTTCATCTGCCAGCGCATCACTTTCTGCGCCGCTCAGACAGGCAGGAAAAAATCGCATCACATCCGTGTCACTATTCAGTGCACGGAACGGCGCATAGTCTTCCGGTTTCCACGGACGCAGGCGCAAATCAGGTGTATCAAGAATAATCATGGTTTCCTCCGGTAATGGTGTAAGTGAAACCTACCGGAGAAGTATACCCGTCATACATCAGGATGCACGGGTGTTGACTGCATCCTGAATGACGTTGGGTATAGTCAATTAATGCACAATTGACCTGATTAAACGTTTTTAAAGACAGACGGCACTTTTTGCGGCTCTTTGCCTTTAGCGGCAGAGGGCTGCTGAGATGATGATTTCTGTGGCTCAGGTGCTTTTGTCTGCTGCGGTTCCTGCTTCAGATCCTGTACCGGTTCAGATACCGGCTGCACTTTTAGTGGTTCAGAACGGGACACCTGTGGCGCGGCTGTCGTTTTACTTTCCGCAGGAGCAACATAGGGCTCGGATTGACCGATAAAAATCCCGCCTTTGCGGATAGAGAAATTAGATGCGCGGCAGATACCGTTCAGCTCTCCGTGCTCCAGGATCTCCAGTTGCTCCACACTACAGGTACCGCTCAATACGCCGTCAATCAGCAGTGTTTCTGCAATGATATCGCCATCCACCACACCGGACTGCATAATACTGACGGTTCCTGAACGGGCTTTAATCTGGCCTTTAATTTTGCCCCAGATTTGCAGGTTACCGCTCAGATCGATATCCCCTGTCAGGCGGGTTTCCTTGCTGATAACTGTTGGCTGGCGGGACTCAAGGGAAGCCAGCGGACGCGACTGTTTTTCATCACCACGGACTGACAGTAACTGAGAAATTTCATTTGCCTGGGCATTAATTTCCGCCGCTTTTTTCTCTTCAGCTTCTTTGGTTTTCTGTACGGGGACGGCTACAGCAGCCTGCTCATCCGCCTGAATTTCAGCTTGTTTTTTCTTTCCGAACATGGATTGTTTCCTTTTCCTCTTCGAGATAACCATAATGAAACAGATAACTGCGACGATACCAATTAAATACACAGGCCACAATTTGTGCCCGGTCATCGCCGCGTACAATAACAATCCCCATAAAAACCACAAGGACGTCAGTAAAATATTGAGCATGGCAGACCTATAGTGATGGCATTCCTGCTTTTTGGGAAATACGGTCATTATTGTAAACAGGTGCCGCTCCGGTAAAGACCGGATTAAGACGAGTATCGGTATGTAATTGAGGAAATAAGGAAGAGACAGCGGCGACAACATATAGATACACTCCGGTATCCGGTGACAGCATCCCTTCAATATAATCCGTCACCGCCATCTCTGTAACCTACCTTACTGAAGATGACGGGACAAAAATATCACTATTACGTCCGAATTTTATCTCTCTCAACCTATTGTCGTCGTTCGGATTTTTCCGTCTTCTATTTGTACACAGTATTCTGCCAGCGCGTCCGACTCTTTAGGTTCATGTGTAACCAAAACAATCGTTGCCCCATCATTTTTCAGCATATTAATCTGTGACCATAACTGTCTGCGGGTTGCCCAGTCCAGCCCGGAGAAAGGTTCATCCAGTAAAAGGAGTGACGGAGAGGAAATAAGCGCCCGCGCCAGTGCCACTCTTTGCTGCTCTCCGCCGGAAATCTGATGCGGATAACGGGCAGCCAGATGCGCCACGCCCATTTTGTTCAGCAACGCATGTGCCCGCTCTTTATCCCGGCGCAATCCGGCCGCATACTGTGCCAGACGCAGGTTGTTCAGTACCGTCAGCCAGGGAAACAACCAGAGCCGCTGATTCAGATAGCGACAAGGACGCTTCCAGACCGGCAGAGTATCCAGCCGCGTGTCGCCCAGACGGATAACACCCTGACAGGATTGGTAGCCCGCAATGCAGTTCAGTAAGGTTGTTTTACCACTGCCGGACGGACCACAAACCGCACTGCACTGCCCCTGCGGCAGCGTCAGCGAGATATCCTGCAGTATCCCCGCTCTCAGGTTTTCAATATGCAACATGAGATACCTGCCTTTTCAGACGGTGCAGCGCAAACAACAGAACAATCGCCAGCGCCATCAAGATAAGCGCACAACCCAGCGCGAGAGAAAAATCACCGCTGGCAATATTGAGATAAACCGCCATCGGCAGGGTTTCTGTTTTAAACCGGGTGGCACCCGCCAGCATCAGTGTTGCCCCGAATTCGCCGAGCGCGCGGGAGTATGCGAGGATACCGCCGCTGAGCAGACTTTGCAGACACAACGGGATTTCCACCAGAAATAAGGTTTTACCGGGCGTCAGCCCCAGATTCATCGCCGTGCGGACATACGCAGGCTCCACCAATGAAAATGCGCCCTGTGCCGCGCGGTAGAGTACGGCGCAGGCAACATAGGTTTGCGCAATAATCACACCAACCGGTGAAAACAGCCAGCGACTGAGTTGCGGGAAAAGACAGGAGAATGGTCCCTGATTGCCCAGCAGCAGTAATAATCCGATACCGATCACCAGCGGTGGTGTTACCAGCGGAATATCAAGCAGTGTATCGGCTATCCGTTTGCCCGGAAAATTCCCCCGCACCATCACCCAGGCCGCCGGAACTGCAATCAGAAATGCCAGCATTAGTGACGTTAAGGATGTCGCCAGTGACATCATCACCGCAAAGTGAAATTCCGGCTCAGTAAATAGCTGTCCTAATAATGATGGCGTTACCTGAAACAACAATGCCATCAGTGACCCGGCAATCAGAGTCAGCAGTAACAGCAGAGGCAGCAGTGCCCACTTCATCGCCGTATACATCATGATCCGCAGACGTTAGTGAGCTTCAGCCGGGTGAACCGGCAGGAAACCATAGTCCGTAAATACTTTAATGCCTTCCGGTGAACTGAAACAGGCAGCAAGATGTTTTGCTTCTTCAGGTGCGGCACTGGTACTGAGCACAGCCAGTGTAGCCACCTCTTCGGGAGCCCCTTCCGGCGATGGCAGGATCAGTAATTTATCCTGATTTTTCATGGCATCAGCCCGTCCGATAACCGCCGCATCCACTTCACCATTGAGCAGATACATGGAAAGATGTTTAATTGTCGCCGCGCGGACGATGACTTTGTCGCGCAACACATCACCATAACCACTCGCATCCAGCAGTAATTCACCACTGCGCCCAAGCGCAATCGCTTTCGGGTCACCCATACCGATACGCAGATTACTGGCCGCCAGGTCCGCTACGGTTGTAATTCCGTCCGCTTTATCCCTGCGTACGGCAATAACCGGAATATGTCGGACAATCGGATGGCTTTCCGTCACCAGATCCTCTTTTTGCAGTTTTTCCACATAGTCAGCCGATCCCGGGAAGAAAAGATCGCCCTGCTTTGTCAGTTCAAACCGGGTCAGAATTTGCCCGGAACCGCCGTATTCCACGGATACATTATTGCCGGTCTCTTTTTCAAATTTATCAATGACTTTTTCTATCGGCGAACGAAGACCGGCTCCGGCATACATGTGTAATTGTGCGGACATTGCAGCCGGAACAGAGCAACAGAGTAATAATGCAAACAGCATCAGACCACGTGACATAGAAATTCCACCTAACCGTTATATATTTTTTTATATAATGATTAAAACAGGCTATATAAGCAAGGGATAAAACGCACAAAAACAGAGTGCTTATTCCGGAACACGGTTCAGCGTTATATTAACGGCATTTCCGGGAACAACATGCTGCTCCTGCTCCGCCTCAACCACAGAATGATCCGCCCGCAGTAATTGCACATTTATTTTGAGCGGCTGATCCTTTTGTGTGAAATACGGCAATTCAAAATCAAAATAATAAGGTAAAACAGAGACCTCAGCACGTTGCTGTATAACAGGTGCTTCTCCCGTTTTTTTTGCACCAGACACCGTCAGTACCAGTGTCTGCTGTTCATAACGAAAGTCCCGCAGCTCTACATGCCCGATGAGCCGCACAGGGGTAGCCGGACTGACCGCCACACATCCTGTCAACGCTATCACTGATAAAACTATCATTGATAAAATAGTCACCGGCAAAAAAAAATAACGTTTCATCGTAACCTCTCAGAAAAAGAGAATTAATTGTATAAAACGTTCGTTTCCCGGACTTATAATTAACGTCGTAAAAATAGCAAAAGGACGCAATTGCGCCCCCTGTATTAAAAATTGTGATTATATTTATGCTCTTGCAGGAACTTGTAAAAAGTCCTTTGCCTGAACGGCATTGTCTTTTACTTTATCCAGCACCGCTTCTGATTTTTTAATGATGTCATCCAGCTCAGAAAGAGAATCACCTTTATTTTTCGTCGTATTATCCGTCGTTTCTGTTTCTTTTTTATTCTGAGTGATCAAATTGTCATTAATAAAACCGGAGGTCCCCTGCATCAGGCTGAGAGCCAGGTCTGTCCACGCTTTGCGGGTTTCCGAACCTGCCTGTAATTCACTTAATGCGCTCTGCTGAGACACCAAAGATACTTTCAGCTCTGACAACTGACTTTCCAGCGCAGTTTTGTTTTCTGCGGTCAGATCCGGGTTTTTCAGTGCATCTGTCGTTTTGGTAATATCCCCCTGAGTTTTATCAATGCCGCTTTTCAGTGTATTTTCCTGCTGCGCTGCTGCGTGATCCTGATATGCAGTCACACTGCTCAGTATCATTGTACCCAAAGACAGTGCGCCGGAAATAACGGAGAATGCAATCTGCCAGTTTGAACTCAGATTCAGTTCAGAGGCAGACGCTTTCAGATTATCTGCTGACGCGGCATTTTTCAGCTCATTCAGTTTGCCACTTATCTGATCTTTCGCGTCCTTTATACTGCTGAGCAGTGATTGTAAATCAGCCAGTGATGATGAAACTTTATCCAGCATACCGCTGTCTTTCCCGTCTGCGGATGTTTTCGGTGGCGTAATAGTGATATCCCCCTGAGCCACATCATTTTTCACAGGTGAATGCCCCATTTCCACCGATGTTTTCACACCGGACTCTGTTGCTTTCACCGGTTTACTTTCCGGCTGCTGAATATCATTCATTGTAATTACAGCCGTTTTCGGTCCATGAATTGCGTCCATATTTATTTCCCTATTTTATAAATTAATGTATTGATTTTAATATGATTACGTTCTTACTTACTTTTCTGTCGCAGCCGTTGCGACCAGCCGGGCGATATCCGCTTTTTCCTGAGAAAAACGGGATAACTCCGCCATCGCATCCTGGTATTGCGAGATCATTTTGCCAAACTCGTTCTGAAGTTTTTCCATTGCCTGCTGTAGCAACACCATCTGACCTTTTGTTTCCTGAGAGCCTGCAATTTCCTTATTGCCCATATTCGCCAGGACAGATGCCGTCGTGCCTGAAATTACCGCACCGGCATCCAGAACGGAGCCGGAAACAGATAACCCGGTCTGCGCCAGCATCTGCCCGGCATGAACACCTTCCTGCGCAACAGCACTGACAGCTCCGCCGCCGAACGTGACAACACAGGTTGCAATCCCCACTGCGACCTGCAACCCGGCCATCGCGGGTCCCAGATACTTCATTGTGTCATCATCAATCATCCCGGCTTCTGCCATCTCATTGATAATCTGTGAAGATGCGCTGGTTACCGCACTGGCTATCATCATGGCACCGGCGAGCGCCCCCACACCGGTTGCCACTAAAACCGCGCCCGCGATGGCAGAAACAGCCGTGCTCAGCCAACCGAATATTTTATTTGCTGTCCGCGAACGTTCTGCTTCCTCAAAACGGCTTTCTGCTTCTTTGAGCTGTTCGTGGTTTTCGGCAATTTTCCGGGTATTTTCTTCCCGGGCCTGCCGGATCTGACTGACTTTCATCTCTTTCATGTCAGATTTTATCTGTGTCAGCAGCAGCGCCAGCTCTGTTTCAAAGTTTCCTTTCGCCAATGCTTTTTCAATCGTGTCCCTGCTGGTGATCAGCGCCTGCCAACTGCTGTGTGCGCCTTTATCAACAATATTATTGGCTTTATCCGCAATATCCTCAGTGTTATCCGGCAATACAACATCCGGTTTATCAAGCGGAATTAGCGCTTTTTTTATCTCTTGATCCCCCGTCTCCCGCGGTACAAGCAATGGCTCAACCGGTGTTTTTCCGCTCTGTTGCACAGAAGATGGCGCAATCCCGGTGACAGGATCGGTTTCTGCCGGAAAAGTGACTCTTACCCCCGGAAAATCAGTGACATTTTGCATTTCCTGCCTCCGCCTGTGCTGTGGCCGCTGCCAGCATCACTCCGGCCTTTTCTGCCAGTGATTCATAACCGGACTGTGTTTTTGCCAGTAACTGCGCACCTGCAAATGCCTGTTTTGCGGTACTGAACTCTTTCATATGAAGTAAGCACTCACCTGCATGGAACGGAAAACGCGGATCTGACGGTGACATCAGCGATGCATAGCTATACGTTTCCAGCGCCGGGTGATAAAGTTCCTGATGCTGACGGCAGGCACCTAATGCGAGAAAAAACCGGGTATCATAATGATTAAGAATACACAGCACCTGAAATAAGCTTTCGGCATCCTGATATTTACCTGATTCATAAAAATCATATGCAACGGCATATATTTTTTCCAATTCAGCTTCAGAGATATTTTTCAGCATGGCTAATGAACCGCCTTCAGCAATAAATTTATTCAGCTCTGTTTCTACTGCATGATTACCAGCAACATCCATGTCATTTTCCTTTAATTATAGAGATCTTGATAAATCCTGAAGTAACGTGTCAAGTTTTTGAATAAAACGGGTTAACGCTTCAATTGATGAGTTATATATATTACTGGCTTCATTCAATTGTGTGCTTTTTTCATTAACCAGATCATTAAGCGGACGGGTAATATCACCAACCATACTGGCAAAATGCCCTAATTTATTATTGTTTTTATCATAGGAATATGTGTTATCAAGCCCTGTCATTGCAGGTGATGATTTCTTATCACTCTGTAAAAAATATTTTATTGACAATACATCTCCGGACATTGTTTCTTTACCCACAATTTTATCCAAAAATACTTTTTCTTTTGAAGGCGGCGGCCCATTAAATTCTTTTGCTGTCATACCATACAATGATGGGTCCAGAAGATTCTGCCCACTATTATCAATAGCGATTTCCTGTTTGGATGATGACATCGCCTTATTAATATGAGACTGAATAATACTGAATATTTTTAATTCAATAGCCAATTCATGAAGCTGTTCTTTAATATTGTCACGTATTTCCCGCGTGCTATCCACACTGTTATTCATACCGGACAGAATATCATCGGCGATACTGCTTCTCTGACCGCCCAAACTTACCACCATCAGCAGTGACTTCATATCTATCGAATCACCTACTGTCGGAAGAATGCTGTTAATGTTTTTATCCAGCTGAGTTTTATCAATAGTAATATTATTTTTATGACAAAATCGTTCAATAATAAGGTCAGGTGAAATCTGTTTACACTCATCACTCCGCAATTTTATACCATATTTATCAAGCAAACCGGAAACCAGTTTATAATTTCCAAAATCAAATGAATCATTATTACCAGTAATATTAAAATTTAATTTATTAATACTTGCAATGCTATCCATTGCGCCACCTTATTTATCGGATGAATTTGTTTTTTTCAGGTATAAATCCACAATGGTCTGAGGAATAGCCAATCGCACTAACAGCCGGGTGTATTGCTCATAATAACTCTCATATTCCCTGAGGACTGAAATACTGTCAGACAGTGTTTTTTTTATTATTTTTTCATTTTCCATGCGAAGAATAATAAGGTGAAAACCCCTTAATTTATGTCATTATCCACCTGCGAGTTTATCACTTCATCGATTTTTACTCTGCCAAGAGGCTGAATATTCATCGTCGGTAGTAACTCCTGATAAGAAAGAACCGGTAATGCCTCAAATTCCTGCTCAATAAATCGTTTTACATAGCGGCGGATATCCCGTGATACAATAAGCACAGGTTTATTCATCATTTTTTGTAAATCCCCCAGCATCGCTTTCATTACCGTCAATAATGTTTCATGTACCGCCGGCGGCAGAGCCAGATAACTGCCGGAAATAGTCTGCCTGATATGACTACGGATAAGATCTTCCAGTTCGTGATCATATAAAAAGGCCGGCAGAACATGATTGCCATTACTGTATTTGTGGCAAATATAGCGGCTCAATTCACCCCGTACATATTCAGTCAGCATAATAATGTCTTTTTCATTTTGTCCCCACGTAGTCAGGGCTTCCAGAATGGTGCGCATATTACGGATAGAAATATCCTCCGCCACCAGACGTTGCAGAACATCCGTCATTTTATAGAGCGGAACCACCCGCTGAGCTTCCCTGACTAATTCACTAAAACTGCCTTCCATCTGTTCAAGTAAATAGCGGGTTTCCTGAATACCAATAAAATCAGCCGCGTATTTTTGTAATATAAACGCCAGATGCGCTTTAATAATCGCCATAGAAGATAAACAACGTAAGCCGGTTTTTTCTGCGCGCTCCGATCCCTTCAGCTCAATCCAGTAAGCCGGCGAACCATCAAACCATGCTTCGCCGTTCTCATACTCAATACCGAGCATAGTCAGTTGCTTCTCCTCTTCTCTCACCAGTAACTTATCTTCCGGTAAAAGCCCCTTTCCGACCGGAACCTCCTGTAAGAAGATCCGATAAGAATCAGCCGGGACATGCTCAGAAAAATGCAGATAAACACCGGGAAACGGGACACCCAGTGAGAGATAGAGACTGCGGCGCAGTTGTACTAAAGCCTGATTAAAATCATCGGCATATAATCTGTCATGTAGTGATGTGCTGAACTCCATCAGCAGCGGTACAGTAAGCGCAAATGTTTCCGGTTCAGCCAGTGCATCATCACTGTTGCCGGGTTTTGCCGCCTGATTTGCAGAACGCAGCACCGGGGCTCCGGCACCACCCGCTACCGCCGCACTCAGTGATTGTTCCTGCCCCCCGGCCTGATGCCGTATCCGGCGCTTTAACAGATATCCTCCGCCCGTTAATATCAGTGCCAGGATCATAAATGTCAGTACCGGAAATCCGGGAACCATACCAAACAGGAAAAGTAAAAAACCTCCAACCTGCAAGGCCTGCGGCTGTCCGGTTATCTGACGCCCGATATCATTCCCGAGGTCAGCTGAATCTTCGGAAGAAACGCGTGTAACAATAATACCAGACGTAACCGCAATTAATAATGCGGGGATCTGAGAGACCATTCCATCCCCGACGGTCAGAATACTGTAGAGTTGCAGGGCATCCCCCGCCGCCATTCCTTTTTGCCCGGTACCGATAGCCAGCCCGCCGAGAATATTGACACAGATAATCACCAGCCCTGCGATAGCATCACCCTTGATAAATTTCATTGCGCCATCCATCGAACCGAACATCTGACTCTCTTTTTCCACTTCCCGGCGCCGCTCGCGGGCTTCATCCATGTTGATAACGCCTGCGCGCATATCACCATCAATACTCATTTGTTTGCCCGGCATCGCATCAAGGGAGAATCGGGCGCTGACTTCTGCCACCCGTTCAGCACCTTTGGTGATCACCAGAAATTGCACCACCGTGATAATAAGGAAAATAACAATGCCCACCACCAGATTGCCACCGACAACAAATTCACCGAATGTCGCCACAATTTGCCCGGCATCGGCTTCCAGCAGAATCATCCGCGTTGTACTTACCGCCAGCGCCAGACGGAAAAGTGTGGTCACCAGCAGAACAACCGGAAATGCAGAGAACTGTAACGGAGACCGGATATACACCGCCATCATCAGTAATGTGATTGATATCATCATATTGATGGCAATCAGAATATCGAGGATAAAATCCGGTAGCGGCAGGATCATCATAAAAATAATAGCCAGCAATAACAGCGCGAGAAAAATATCCTGCCGGCCGGCAATACGCAGAAGCAGTGAACGGGGATCAGCCACAGCACACCCGTTTAATCAGATAACGGTAATAGACCTCCAGCGCTTCACTATGCAGACCATCCTGCTGAAAAGCCAGCGCCTCACACAGCAGCAGATTAGCATCACAATATCCTCTCTGATACAGCAATGCGCACTGAAACAGCGCTTCCTGCCCCTGTTTATCTTCAATTAATGCAATAATTAATATTTTGCGGGCGCGGATATGATCCGGCTCATAAATAAGTAACGTGCGTAATAACGTAATGCTGTTATTAATAAACCCATACTGAAATTGTAGCCAGGATTGCTGGAGTAACACTTCAATTTGTAATTGATTCATGACATTACACTTTTATCATTAAATTTTTGTGGGATAGCAGGAGTAACGTATTTTCAAGTAATGAGCTTAGGATCGAAAAAGCAGCGATGATGTCAGGATCAGACTCCGGTTTTATTAATAAACAGAGATCACTTAATAATTCATAAAATAATGCCGGTTGTCCGATCAACTGCGGATCAATTACCGGCTGTATGGCGAGATACAACCTTGCACGTATATCTGCGCCGTCATACAGCGCTGCCAGTACCGGCGGAAAATGTCCGCTGAATTCTGCGGATGGCACCGTTTTCATTGCAACAGGTGTCATTGTGGCTGACATTTCCTGCGGATCACTTTCCGGCAGGATAGCCCCGTAAGCAGGAATACTATTAATCATCAGTCACCTCCTCTGAAAGGATATATCCAACGTCATTCAGGATGCAGCCAACGAACCTGCAGTCTGAATGAATAAGGATATAACGGCATTTCCTCAAATATATCCCGACAGTTATATCCGCTTATTTTTATATTTCATTTACTGTTTTTACTAAAATTGCCTCCATGACTGTCAGCCTGACCGGTTTATTTCAGTCAGACTGACCCGGAGGAGTTTTCATGACAATAACCGCACTACGTACCCGCCTGAAACAGCACCTGCAGGACATCACCGGTAATACATTTTTTACCCTCCACGGACGGGTGCTCAGTGTTACCGGTACATTGATCCGCGCATCAGTCAGTCACGTTAAAATCGGTGAAATCTGTCTGCTGCTGACACAAAAAAACCAGCTGAAAGCCGAAGTCGTCGGGCTGGATGGTCAGGATGCGTTACTCGCACCTTACGGGGAACTCACCGGTATTTCTGCTAATACAGCGGTCACAGCAACCGGCTCCCCATTGCAGATTGCCCTGTGGCCTGCGATGACAGGGCTAATTCTCAACGGCCTGGGGGAATCACTGACACCCGTTACGCTGCCACCGGATGTCTCGTACGGATTACTCAATAATCCCCCGCCGTCGGCACTGAACCGGAAGATGATTACCACACCGCTGTCTCTGGGCATCAGAGCGATTGATGGTCTGCTGACCTGCGGAGAGGGGCAGCGTATGGGTATTTTTGCGGCAGCCGGCGGCGGAAAAAGTACACTGCTGGCAGCTATTATCCGTAATACACAGGCAGATATCTGCGTATTGGCACTGGTCGGTGAGCGCGGACGCGAGCTGAATGAGTTTATTGAGCACGACCTCGGTGAAGAGGGGCTGAAAAAAGCGGTACTGGTCGTTTCAACCTCAGACAGACCCGCCATTGAGCGCGCCAAAGCCGGTTTTACTGCCACGCGGATAGCGGAATATTTCCGTGACAGGGGGAAACGGGTACTGCTGTTGATGGACTCAGTCACCCGGTTTGCAAGGGCACAACGGGAGATTGGATTAGCCGCCGGAGAGCCGCCCGCCCGGCAGGGATATCCGCCATCGGTTTTTGCACAGTTGCCGGTGCTGATGGAAAGAGCCGGACAATCTGACAAAGGTTCAATTACCGCCCTCTATACCGTTCTGGTGGAAGGTGACGACCTTAATGAACCGGTAGCCGATGAAACCCGCTCGATTCTTGACGGACACATAGTCCTGACCCGCAAACTGGCGGAGATGCAGCACTATCCTGCCATTGATGTTCTGAAATCGGCGAGCCGTGTAATGAACCGGATAATCCCCGAAAATCAGAAAAAAGCAGCCGCTTCCATAAAGACGGTTCTTGCTCAGTATGATGAACTGGAATTCCTTATTCAGCTTGGTGAATATGAGCCCGGTAAAAATCCGGATAATGACAATATAATCCGCAGATACCACGCCATTATGCACTGGCTGAAGCAGGGTACTGATGAATCCCGGGATTATGCTCAAACCTGCCGGGAAATCACGGAGTCCGCATTATGACCGGAGCAGTTAACCGCAAACACGCCCGTATTCTGCGCTATTACCGGCATCAGTCGGAACAGACAGAAGCTCAGCTGACTGCCGCACGCAAAGCCCTGCAACAGTTGGGCAGTCAGCAGGCAGAGCTGGAGCAGCATAAAGCGGCACTGCTCCTGAGCCACTGCGCAATCACGGCTCATTTCAGCATTACAGCGGACACACCGGCCTGCCGGCTGAATACTCTCTGTCAGCAGTTAAGTGACCTGAATACCGATAAAGAGCGTGCTGAAAGTGCACTCCGGGAACATGCGCAGATAACAGAAGCCGCGCAGATACATCTGCACGTTCATCAGCGCCGCCTGAAACAAATTGATGTGAAACAACAACATATTTTCCGGTGTTTTCCCTGATGGCGCATTTTTTATCATTTATGCCATTCGTGATGCCATCCGCCGGCACGCTTCTCTCACCCGCCCTGAAACCGGCAGCGCGGATACCCGGCACAGTGACAGCAACGACTGCCGAAGTCCGGCTGTTTTTATCGGTAATGCGGAACGGAAAAACACCATTATTATCTGAAAAATTGCCCCAACCCACTGTGCCGAAAAAATCTCCGGCATTTTTATTACCGACTCACGTTTTATCTGACATAAAACAGAGCGGTAATACAACATCAAAAGCGAAAACAGTACCGGATACTGCCGGTAACACAGGCAAAAAAGAGCATGAATCACAAAACAAAACCGCGAGATCCGGATTCAGTAAAATCCCGGACAAACAAGAACTGCGCTTGATCCAAAATATCACTGCTCAATGTATTGCCCGGCGTGATACAACAGAAAAAACTCATCACCACAGAGACAATATTACAGATATCCCTGCTGATACGGCGTTTCCGGCTGACACCACAAGGGTCACAACCCATCTTCACATCAAACAGGCAGATGTTATTACCCGTATCAGTGAAACACTGGTAACCCGGATCTCCCATATTTCCCGGTCAACAGAAACACTGAGCACCTGCAACGCAACCTTCCCGGCACTGGGTGAGATTAATTTCACTATCCGCAGCCGGCCTGACGGATTGCATATACACATTCAGTGTCCGACCGGCGGACAGGCTTTTCTTCAGTCCTGCCTTCCTCAGTTACAGGAACGACTGGCGCAAAAAATTCCGCAACCCGTGACGATAACGCTGACAGGCAATACGTCCGGATCACCCGCCTCCGTAAGGCGCAAATAAATGACTAACAAGCTGAGCTGCCCGGTCATCATTCTCAGTGAACAGGATATTGCTGCCATCCACCTGCGGGAACATTATCAGACTCACTATAACGCCGGGACAAAGAACGCAGACGTTTGTTATCAGACACAAACAACCGAACTGACACTGGCTGTCAGCCGGCAGGGACATAGCGGGTTTATTTATTGCTCTTATGCTGATATGGCTATTTTACTGGAGGATACATTATCAGGTACGGATATCCGTCTGCTGCCGGATGAAATACTGATTGCGTTAGTATCCTCATGGCTAAACACATTTTCAGCCGGGCTATCTATCCGGAAAATAACAAAAGAAGAACAGGAAATTACCGGCGCCTCTGTTATTTACTCCGGTGCTATTTTTATTTTCTCTGATATTTCACTGATTCATTCACACCTTAAATCCATTCCTGACTCTATAGCTCAAATACCCATTAAAATTCGCCTTTGCTCTCCCGCTTTTTATCTTACCTACAGTGAGATACTGACATTACACGCTGATGACCTGATAATCAGTCCGCTGGCAGATAATAACGGCGCGGTTTCAGTATATTATCGGCACTACTCTGTTGCAGCAGGTATACAGCTTTCAAATAAGGTGGCTATCCGAAAAATGACAACGCTCTCCCGGCACCATAAATCATTATTACCGCTGAAAGGCAGACTTTATTTTGAGCTGGCTGAAACGGAGATAAGCCTGGCTGAACTCGCCGGAATGAAAACGGATTCGTTAATTGAATTAACTGATAAAACAACAAATTACATCCGTGTTTTTTGTGATGAAACGCATATTGCCAATGGCATACTTGTCTCTTTTCAACAACGACTGGCGGTCCAGATAAAAGAATTCACCGGCTTACAGGCCGCTCCCGGCACCGGCTCATGAATTTATCTGATCCTATATTTTTGATTGCTCTTCTGGCATTTATTTCTTTTATACCCGTTATTATCGTGACCGGCACTGCATTTATAAAAATAGGGATTGTACTCTCACTTCTTCGTAATGCGATTGGTATTCAGCAAATTCCCTCTAACCTCACTATGCATTCTTTTGCGCTGATCCTGACATTATTTGTCATGGGACCGACACTGTTTGATATTAAAGAAATTATAGATACTGAAAAACTGTCCGGTGACCCCATTTACCTTGCAGACACCGTTATGCGGGCAGGTGAAATATATAGCCGGTTCTTAATAAAAAATACAGCGCCGGAGAGCCGGCAATTTTTTCAGCAAACCATCCAGACTATCTGGCCGGAGAAATATCATCCCGCACAGGATAACCCTCCGTTCTATATTCTGTTGCCTTCATTTACACTCAGTGAGCTCATCAGTGCATTTAAAATCGGTTTCTTACTGTATCTGCCATTTCTCGCCATCGATTTTATTATCTCAAATATTTTACTGGCGATGGGAATGATGATGGTATCCCCGATGACAATATCCCTCCCCTTAAAATTACTCTTATTTATAATGATTAATGGCTGGGAAAAACTAATCCGTGCTCTGCTTTTCAGCTACCACTTCTGATGATGGATCCACAACTGCTTTTCTATGCCGGGAAAATGCTCTGGCTGATTTTTATTCTGTCACTACCGACAATTCTGGCTGCCACTATCGTCGGGGTACTCGTGGCAATTGTGCAGGCTATTACACAGATTCAGGAACAAACACTGGGTTTTCTCTGTAAACTCACCGCTGTGATTATAACCTTGTTTATGACACTGAGCTGGTCAGGGCAGCAATTGCTGATATTTTTTAATCAGATATTTGCACTGCTATGATGGTATTCACTGACCTTATTTATCCGTTTTTTGTGTCACTCTTTCTGGCGCTGCCCAGGCTGTATGGTTTTTTTTTACTACTGCCGATGATGAATAAATCGCTGTTCGGGCACCGCCTCATCAATCATGCCATTGTATTATCGCTGGGATTTCTTATCAGGCAGCATCTGCCGGCACCCTTACCCGAAATGAGTACATGGTTTTTTTTCTTCATTATTATCAAAGAATTTTTTACCGGATTGTTATTTGGTATCATTACTGTCATTCCCTTTTGGGCAATGGAGGCGGCGGGACAATGTATTGATCAGCAACGCGGGGCAACCACCGGCAATATACTGAATCCGCTTTCCGGTCAGCAGGCATCTCTGACCGGAATTTTCTTCTCTCAGTATCTGATCCTGTTTTATCTGACGTCCGGCTTATTTTTTCAGTTAATTGCTTTATTTTTACACGGATTTATCTGGTTTCCGGTTTTCAATTCACAATTTATATTTCCGTCCACGCTTATTTCATTATTTTTTGGATTAATCACACTGTACAGCCACGCCGTTATCAATTTTGCTCTTCCGCTGATCATTCCCATGTATCTGACTGAAATTGCGCTGGCTTTCGTCAATAAATTCGCACCGGCATTAAATGTTTTTGTGATTGCGATGCCGGTAAAATCCGCTGTCGCACTCTTTTTCGCAACCGGCTATGTAATGATAGCGAATGACCCGCTGACGGCGTTGATAAAACAAACATTCACACTCATTGCCGCTCTCAATTTTCCACTATTATGAATTTAAAAAAACAATGAGCGGAGAAAAAACTGAACAACCCACCACTAAAAAACGCCGTGATAACCGCAAGCAGGGAATGGTTTTTAAAAGCCGCGAATTACTGCTTTTTCTGACCTCATTGTGTCAAATTACCGGTCTGATATTTTTTGCACCTCAATTGTATGCCGGTTTTTATGTACTGTTACAATATGTACTTGAACAGTCCGTTACCGGGTCATTTACTTTTGTTATCTCTCATACTGCCACCCTGTTTGTTCAGGAATTACTATATCCGTTACTTTTTCTCGCCGCGATATTTATAGCAGGGATTATTATCAGCCATGTTATTCAGTTTGGTTTGCTGATGAATATATCTGCACTGAAAGTTGATATCAGTAATATCTCACCACATAAAGGTATTAAAAAAATCATATCTCTGAATAATGTGTGGGAGTTTATTAAATCAGTTATTAAAGTAAGTTTACTGGCTGTACTGCTTTTCCGGGTTCTGCTCTATCATTATCCGGCATTCAGCCGGCTGATTACCGTTAACATTCACGAGAATCTTGTTGTCGCCCATCATATAGGGATGATATTGCTTTATCTTTTTTTCACCGGACTGCTCATCATTGTCCTGACAGATTTTGTTATTTCGCTGTACGGACACCGTAAGAAAATGATGATGTCACAGGAAGAGATTAAAAATGAATATAAGGAATCTGAAGGAAACAGTGAGATAAAAAGCAAACGCAGGCAAATTCATAAAGAGATACAGCAGCAGGATATGCGAACTACGGTCAAAAAATCCCGGTGTATTGTTGTCAATCCAACCCACTATGCCGTTGGCATTGACTACCGCGAAGAGAAAACTCCACTACCCGTCATTACCTTTAAAGAACAGAATGATATTGCTCTCACTATCCGCCGGATAGCCCGTGAGGAAGGTATCCCCCTCATAGAAAAAAAATATCTGGCCCGTTATCTTTATCGTTTTGGTCATACCGGCAGTGCCGTTCCCCCCGCGACCCTGGAATTAATAGCAGAAATTCTGTATTGGCTGGAAAAAAGCGATAAAGATAAAGCCGAATTCACAGATTGTCACTACAACAATTAGTTGTAAATAAAAACAATAATGTAACATTTAATGAGGTAATAAATACAATACATAAGAATTCATTCATAAAACTTACGGTATTTTTATTTAAATCATTTCTAACCTGCTAATTCCTTGTGTTTTGTTAAAAACAGCGCACTTATGTTTATTTTTTTGTTTTAATAACGTTGAAGCAGTAACTGTCTTGCAAAAACCAATTAACACATTTACCTAATTAATGATTAATTAATCATCTGATTATGACTTAATTTATTCACCATGTGAATAAAGAACCAACCAAAGCCATAAATAAAGCCACTAATGCCATAAATTTACCTATAAAAGTAGAAAGCATCGTGATTAGCTATATAATTATCTATATTGAATGGATTGAATCTGTTCCTCTTATTTTATTACACAGCATTTTTCACTCAGAGATGCCTATGAATTTATATACTTTACCCGATAGTAATACTATCAACATACAGCCTGTTATTATTGATTCATCAGACTTCAATATTATTGAGCAACAGGAAAAGGGATTATACATCCTTATTTCCGGATCAATGAAATGGCAGGACTGCACAAATTCGTTCACGTTGAACATGAATGAGGTTATCTTCTCAAATCAGGGAAGCTATGCTTATCAGCATATATCCGGCCAGATTTGTTTATTATGGATACCTCTCAGCAGTAATTTTTTACGCGATTTTCTTCAGCGGTTCTCTGATACACTGAGTCATTTACAGCGGATCTCAGAACCAACATCCGGTATTATCTGTTTTTCACATTCAGATATGATGGAAGAGAGTATTACAGGGCTATATAATGCCCATAAGAATAATACACCCCCTGCACTAATGAAATTAAAGCTGGAAGAGCTATTACTCATTGTTGCACTCAGTGACCAGGGAATACGGTTGATGTCCGTATTACGCCAATTAAGTAATCGCCAGGCTGAGCGCTTACAGACATTCATGGAAAAAAACTACCTTAATGACTGGAAGTTAAATGAGTTTTCCAAAGAATTCGGGATGGGACTGACAACATTTAAAGAGTTGTTCGGCTCAGTTTACGGTACATCTCCACGCGCATGGATAAGCGAACGCCGACTTTTATTTTCTCATCAGTTATTACTTAACACACAGATGAGTATTGTGGATATCTCAATGGAAGCCGGATTTTCAAGCCAATCCTATTTTACACAGAGTTACCGTAAACGCTTCGGGTTTACACCAAGTAAAACCAGATCTAATCATGTTATCTGACGAATAGTGATAAAAAGGTAAAATAAAAATCACACTAATATAGTAATAGTTCTGCTAGGCTACCCTTTTGATGTACTTTATATTTAACCAGAGGGAATTATGCTTAATAAAACTAAAGATACTGTATTTTTGTCCGATAATGAAATTCATACATTTGATGAACTATACGATGAAAACTATTTATTATCAAAATATATTTGTCGTAAAAACACAGATAAATTAAAAGAAACACCGTGGTTCAAGCGAAAGAAAAAATGGAATATACCTTTCAGGTATCATGACTTAACCATAATAAGAGAATCCATACGTCGCCACCCGGATAATTGGGTTGATTATCTGGCTGATACTATCCAATTATCCGAATCACGCTATTGGATTGATTGGCTGATTACAGAAACCTATGAATACTGGTTAAATAACAACCATGGTGATATCAATGTATTAAAAAATAAATATCATAAATATAATACCGCACGAAATCAGTTATCTGCATTGATAATGCTCTATAAAAAAAATGTGATACTGATCGGGGAAAACCGGATTACGCAAATGGAACAAAAATTAGCTGATTGCAACAATAATTTGTCTCGCCTGAGAATGGATATAGATAAATTAAGTCAGTCGGTTCCGTTTACTCAGCGTGATTTTTATGATGCATTACGTGCGGCTATTTATCACAACAATGTACTGCAACATTCCGCTGTTCCGGAAGAGTTACAAACAGTTATTGATTCCATTCTGTTACTGAAAGAAAATAATAATAATGAATTTTTGCATAAATGGTTATATCAGAGAAATATCTGCCTGCGTGGTGACATATTGCACTGGTACTGATCTAATACGGAGAAAATATTATCTGGCAGGGCATTATTTAGCAGGGATAGTAATATTCCTGCTTTTTTCTGTTTGCCGGGCCGCTTCTTTTACATCAGAGGAACCTTACAGTTTTATTGCAAACAATACCCCATTAACTGAGGTGCTGAAACATTTTGCAGACAACAATGACATTCAGTCAGACATCAGCCCTGATATTACCAGTTTTGCCAACGGGCACCTGACGGCAGATACCGCAACAGAATTCCTGGATAATATCTCCCGCCTTTACCGCCTGGAAACCTATTTTTATAACAATACATTATATGTCAGTAAAAAAAACAGTAACCGGACACAGAACATCCGGCTGAAATCGCTCACAGCCGGACAGGCACAAGCACTGTTGCAGGAAACTGACATCGCAGATAACCGCTGGAAAATGACAACCAGTACACCGGACCAGCTCCGGCTATCCGGCCCGCCTGCATATATTAATTTAGCCCGGCTGATAATTGATGCCAAAGAAAATGAATTAAGTGAACAGCGCCGTTCCCCGGAACAAACTATTGCTATTATTCCGCTCAAATACAGTTCTGCCGTGGACCGGGTTATTCAATACCGGGACAGTAAGATAACCGCGCCGGGTGTTGCCACTATTTTGTCACGTATTCTTTCCGGCCCTGTTCATCTGCCCGGTTATAAATCGCCCGAAGGACAAAGTGCATCTCAGGGTGTAATAAATGCCGACCCGACGCTGAATGCCATTATCCTGCGGGATATACCGGAAAAAATCACCTTATATAAAGAATTAATCCGGCAGTTGGATATTCCTACATCACGAATAGAAATTGCTTTATATATTATCGATGTGGATACACAAAATGCTGAATCCCTCGGTATTGACTGGGGCGGAACACTCAGCAGCGGAAATACAAAAATCAGTATTTCATCCACATTATCACCGCAGGGTTCGGCTATCGGTACATTACTTAATCAGACCGGTCTGAATCAATTACTGGCAAATGTTCATCTGCTGCAAAGCAAAGGCTATGCCCGGATGGTATCACGCCCGATAATTCTGACCCTGGAAAATAACCCGGCACTGATCGACCATAATGAAACCTATTATGTCAAAATCAACGGGGAACGGGTTGCTGAATTAAAAAGCATCACTTACGGCACACTTTTACAATTAACACCGCGCATTATCCGGGAAACAAAAAATACGCTGCTGGATATGACACTGCATATTGAGGATGGCAATCAAAAAACAGGAAATAGCAGTAATGATGCTATCCCGACCATCAGCCGGACCGTTATTGATACCATTGCGCGGGTTGAATTAGGACAATCACTGCTGATCGGCGGTATTTACCGTGATGAAGAACGGAAAACAGAATCACGGGTTCCGTTACTCGGTGATATTCCCTGGCTTGGCGCACTATTTCGCAGTGAAACAGTACAAGATCGCCAGGCAGTCCGGCTGTTTATTATCAAGCCACGGATTATTGACTACGGCAAGCCATCCCCGCCGTTATAATAGAATGCTACTTTTATTTGTCATACTATGAAAGTTACTTTGTCTGTTTTATCGGGTCTGCATCGCGGTGCGGTGGCACATTTTACAGTGCAGCCCTCCGGCAATACATCCATAGTGATAGGATCTGATGCATTTAATACTGATATCACTTTACTGGACCCCGGCATTAAACCGGTACACTGGCGTTTAACAGCGGATAAAAAGGGTCTTTGCCTCAATGAAAATAGCGGCAATACCCCATTGTCACAGGGATCACATGACATTCAATCCGGTGATTATATTTTATACGGGAAACCATTTGAGTGCGCGGGGATCAGTCTGGCAGCACAGTGTGTATCCGCCGAAAAACCATTTTATCGCCGGAAAGCTGTTATTGTTATCAGTTCCATAATACTGATTATATTGACTATTTTAGTCTTTTCCAGTCGCCCCCCAGCCTCCGCCATATTGACCGAACGGTTTTTATCCACGGAACCTTATCATTGCCTTTCATGGGGAACAATAGATAACCGATTGATTATAAGTGGTTTTGTAACGACCAGTGCGGAGAAAAAATTAATATCCTTTTTTAAGCAACAGGATATTTCTTACCGGCTGAGTGTCATAACCCAGGATACTGAACAACGCAAATTGAATGACTGGCTCAATTCTCAATCCAATAATCATCTGACTGCCGAATTGAGTAATACCTGCGGACACCTTGAAATTCAGGGAATACGGGCGCCGCACCAACAAGATGAGTCACTTACCGATGTGCTGCCGGTAATGCTCATGTCATCAGAAGAATCTATAGATGACAATTCAACAATCACTGACGAATACATAAAAAAGTTAGATTCACTGATAAATACTCTTCAACTCAACAGTGTTATCCTCGATTTTACGTTTTCAGCGCAATTATTTAGTGTCACTCTCAGCAAAAGTGCAGATAATACAGTTAAAAAACAGTTAGATATACTTCTTGACGAATTTAATCAGGATTTTAAATTTAATTACCAGCTGGATATCCGGGTGCGACCGGTCAATAAACCCAAACTGGTTGTCAGAGCAATTTCACTCGGAAGAGTACCTTACGTTATTTTGCATGACGGGAAAAAATATCCGGCTGGCTCTGACCCCGACAAAGATACCCGGATTATTTCTATAAATAAGGAGCAGATGGTGTTGTTGTATAAAAATGAACGGTACACCATCACATTCACCGATGATAAAAAATAATGATGCGTTTGACTGTCTTATAAAAAACCATGCTGTATTTCTGATGCGAATACAAAAGTTGCAATCAGAGAATATTGCCCGGCTGTCTGCAGCAAACAGTAAACATATTTTTTATCAGCTCCGGATAAAATCAGATGCATTGACGGCAGCTGAAATTATTCTGCATACATTATGTTAGAGGGAACTTATGCCAATTATTTTTGATCCATCCAGGCAGGGAAGCATACTGGATGAAATCCTGCTCAGTTTAAAAGACCAGGCTCTGGCCAATGAAAATGAACTGAAAGACGCTATTGAAAATTTAAAAAAGAACCCTGACAACCCTGCTTTGTTACAGGAACTGCAATACAGGACAACTAAATGGAGTCTTGTTTTTAATACTGCATCATCATTAGTGAAATCTATGAAAGATATAATGCAGAATATATTACAAAAAATATGAAAGACTATTCGGATGAGCGCTTTCTCGCTGAAATTTCTCTGGCCGGTATTCTTGCAGGGAAATATCAGGAGGCAGAAAGTATAGCTACCTGGCTGCTGACTCAGGATGAAAAATACCATGAAAGTGGAAAACTAATCTTAGTTACATCCTGGCATGCCTGCAAAAGATATACCGATATAATTAATTTATTATCCGAAGAGTGCTCTGCATCTCTGCTGCCGTTTAAAGCATTAAGTGAATACCATATTGGTTTGAATCACACTCTTAAAAATACAATAAAAACATTAAAATCCGACGGAAATAACGAATTAATGGCGTTTGTCAAACAATTTGAAGAGGATTTATTTTTATGAAAAAACATGTGGAAAATATAACTGAAACACCAGAAAAAGAAGATAACCGCCAATTATTATGGCAAAAACTAAAACATACGTCTCCGGAAAGCACAGAGTATAATTACCTGTGTGATGCTTTACTGGCACCTGTTATTTCTGACCTGAAAAAATTCAGTTACGCTGAAAAAATTGACAGAGAAACATTATCAGAAATTTTATTAAGCTATGATGAATATGGTGTCCGCCAGGAGTTTATTTTATCGAGACTATGGCAGGCGTTACCGGAATCACTAGCTGATAGTGATCTTAACTGCCTGATATCCTCAGAACTTAATCAACAGATTTCAGTCAATAATCAACTGGCCTTCAGCCAATGCAATTTCCGGTAATAATGATGATCTCTGCCCCCCGTACACACACCCTTCCACTGACGGATCTGACTGTATCGCCGGAAGATAACACATTTACCACGATACCACCGGCAGAGGAAACATACTCACTGAAGACACTGTTTGATAGTTTTTATCAGTCAATCAAACAGGATACGGACAAAATTGCATCATTGCACAATAGTGATGCACTTACATCTCCGGATGCATTACTACAGACCCAGTTGGCTCTGGCAAAAATTCATTTCCGTGAAGAATTACTGGCCAAAACCGTCGGGAAGGTAAGTCAAAATATCGATATGATGATAAAAAGTCAGTAACATGAAGATCCCTGTTCCTTTTTATCATCCTGTATTCCGCTGTATAATACTCTGTGTTATTGCATTGTTGCTCACTGCCTGTAAAACAGAATTGTATAGCGGATTACCACAAAAAGAAGCGAATGAAATGTATTCTCTGCTGCTGGAAAATAATATTATTGCAGAAAAAAAATCCGGTAAAGAAGGAAAAACATCTTTATTGGTTGAAGAATCCCACATCCCGAAGGCTATCGAAATATTAAAACAACGTGGTTATCCACGCGGACAGTTTCAGTCTCTCAATGATATTTTTACCGGTGACAGTTTAATTCCCAGTCCGCAGGAACAGGCTGCAAAGCTTAATTATGTCAGATCACAGGAGTTGGCACAGGTATTATCTGATATTGATGGTGTTATCACTGCCAGAGTTTTATTTACCCGACCTGAATTTAAAACAGATTCAGACACACCTTCTGAGAATTTAGTCAGTGCTGCCATTTTTATCAAGTACTCCCCTGATATTCCTGTATTTCATTACCGGGATCAAATTAAACACCTGGTTAAAAACAGCATTCAGGGACTCACCACAGAGAATATCAGTCTGACACTCATACCCGCTATCACAGCAAAACCGGTTATTACCACACCTGAATTACGAACACTTATGAATATACAAGTGACAACGGGCTCTTACACTAAGCTACTCAGTTATGCTACCGGATTTATTATCCTGTTTATTTCCTCACACCTGCTGCATTTTTTTCTGAATAAACGAAAGTTCCGTCATGAGCGCTCTGACTGATTTTCAATTTCGTTTTTGTCCGGTCGTTTATTGCCATCCGGATCACCTGAATACGCTTACGCAATATCAGCAATTTGCAACGCTGCCGGATAAATATACACAGCCGCGGCTCAACAAACTGTTATTTGACTCTTTTTCACTCACGGCAGATGCAGATGAATTAACTACTTTACAGCAGGCGATTTTACTCAGCAACACTGAATTACAACGCTTTCTGACTTTTTGTGGCAGTTGCTTTTATCTCCGGGATCTGACTACCCGCTGGCCGGTTCCGGGACTCCGGCGCCCGTTCATCGCATTGACTACGCAAGATACCGCATTGCTGCTGCGCTGGAAGTCAGGATTATTATTACCGCTGCAACACTACCAGCGCTCACTCACGGATACACCTGATGATGAATCAATCATCCATGTAACAGGTCAGCAACTGTGGTTTTATCTGATACAAGAGAGTAGTCTTCAATTTCGCCGGCGGGCTGAACTGCGTTTTCCTGTAACCGTTTCCCCGCCGGTACATTTTCCGGATGAACTTACACCACTACTGAATACATTATGCCTGACGATACTCCGCTCCCTGACACAACCAGCCTGCCATTCAGCCGTCTGACAACCGACACATATACCCTGACAGCCGCGCCTTGTATTATCCGGGCGGCAGACTACAGGTTATTGCAGGATAGTGAGACACTGAAATCTGATACGGAACAGTTGCGCCTGCAAATGCAGAGCGGACTCAATGATGAAATGGCTGCCCGCCGAAAGAATGCAGAAGAAGAACTGGCCTGCGCGCGGACACAAATTCTGCTGGAAACCCGGCAACATTGTCGGGAGGTTATCACACAGCTCGATGCGGAGATAACCGCACTTGTCTGTCATACGATACACATCCTGCTGGAGGATGCCCCGGCACAAAACCGTCTGCGTGCTGCACTGCGCGGTGGATTGCGCCGGACAAACCCGCAATTTTCGCTGATACTGACAGTCCATCCTGATCAGGCGGATTTTCTGCATCAGTGGCTGACAGCAGAAGAGACCATACCGCTGCCGGAAGATATTTCTGTTGATACGGACAACTCACTCCTGCCGGGCGACTGTCTTATCCGCCAGGGAAAACAGGTTATTCATGCCACCCTGGAGAATCAGCTGACGGTACTGAAACGTATTTTTCCGGCTTAGTCCGGCAAAACAGCAAATGACCGGACAGGGAATCCTCCTGCATTGTCCGGTTTTGCCACGATATTAAAAATCACCGCGCCTTTTGCCGGAACCTGATCCAGGTTAGCCAGTAATTCTATCTGATACGCATCCTGATCCAGAACAAAATATTCGGCCTGCAATACCTTGTTTTTACGAAAATCCACCGCAGAATCGGTATCAAATGTCTCATGCCCTACCGCACTTATGCCGCGCTCACGGAACAAAAATTCCAGTGCATCCATTCCCCAGCCCGGAATATGATTGTGTCCGTCGGCATCTTTATTATCCATCAGTGCCTGTGATGGCCAGCGTTTACTCCAGTCTGTCCGTAATGCCACAAAGCTGCCCGCATCAATACGTCCGTGCTCCTGTTCAAATGCCAGAATATCCTCAGCCGACAGGGCAAAATCAGGATCCTGCTGCGCCCGGGCAGACTGATCAATAACCACCAGCGGCAACACTAATTCTTTCAGTTCCAGCTCATGCACAAACCGCCGCCCCTGAACAAAGTGGCAAGGTGCATCAATGTGCGTGCCGTATTGTCCGGGAAACGTAAATTGCTGGGCAAAAAAGCCATCCTGATAATCAAATAATGTTTTAAATTCTGCCGGATCAAACATAAAGAAGTGCGGTGAATCAGCGCTGAAAGCATGAGTTAAATCAACCCATTTTTTCGATTTTAACAGTTCGACGGCGTCAATTAATGATGATGACATCAGGCTCCCCTTATAATGTACTTTTTAATGTGATGTGTTTTTTACCTTTATCCATTCAAACTGCTGGTTCGTTGGTTACGCTCTGCCCACCTCTCTGCAATTGAATGACGCTGGGTGTATACTCTTGTGTATCAACTAAATCTACACGGCATGGTGCATAAATTCAGTTGCAGATATTTCATGACTATCCGTGCACAAATAAGGAATAAGAAATGTTAAAAGTGATCGCTGAAGATTTCATGCAACCGGATGCTGTTGAAATCCTGATGCCGATGTATGAGGAATTAGTCGCCGCCACCCGTAAAGAGCCACTGTGTATCAGTTACGATCTGTTTGTTGACCGCAAAGATCCGGGGCATTTTGTGTTTATTGAAACCTGGCCTGATCAGGCGGCACTGGATATTCATTGTGCCAGCGAACACTTTCAGCGCCTGGTGCCGGCTATCAATAAATATCAGCGGGACAACCCGCGCTTTGTTCTGATGAACAGCGCAGTTGAATAAAACCGGCGGGGCAGAATAACCGCCCCGTATTCTCTTTATTCTTGTCGCTATCTGTGTGCGTTACCAGGGTAAATAACCTTTTACGGGATCATGGTTGGCGGGGTGACTGACAGTAAATTATTTATTTCTGATAACATTATACACACAAAAAGTCATATCCCGGTTTTAGCTCTGAAACGAAACGCAGGCAGGGCAAGGCCTGACAGCGAATATGACACATAATGATACATACAGCCACCAAATGTGTCTGATGTGTGTTTTTTTCTTAAAAAATTAAATATACGCTATATTATTTTATTTTAATTACCTTGAGTGGATTATTTAAGAATTAAATATCGTTAAATTCCAAATTTAACGAAATGATAAAGACAAAATAAAACAGACGCACCATCATGATTTATAACATAAAATTCACACCTCAATGAAACTATTCCGCTTGTTTACAATTTTGATGAGTAACCAACTAAACAAATAACGACTATTGCATTGAGACCTTTATCACACGTAGAATTAACACATCCGAAAAGCACCGCTAAATTAATGTAATTTTTATTTTTTTGGTTTCTCTTTTATGTTTTTTTTCATTCTTTTTATTGTGTAAACAGCACGACCAATTTGAAGTCACTTATTTATTTTAAAGGCACCTAATTATGTCCGGTATGAAAAAACGGGACTCCGGAATGATTAATAAATCTGCCGGAGCAGTTATCCGTTTATTGCGTAAAAAAAAACAATTATCCGGTTATGAGTTTGGTCAGCTGACAGGATTAAGTCAGCAACAGATATCACGTTACGAGCGTGGCAGAAATCACCTGACATTAAATTTGCTGATAAAAATGCTGATAGTACTTGATGTTACGCTGGAGGATTTCTTTTACCAGCTCAGCATCGTGTGTGGTTTTGCGGATACCAGGGATATGCTGTCCGTGTACGACAAACAGAGTATCACGACTGAATCTACTACTGATGATGAAGAAGAATACCTGTAAAAATTAATGTTATTACGGACTGAACATTAATTTATATAATTATTTTTGATATGTGAAAACATCAAAATAATTAAGCAAATACAAAACAATGACATCAATAACATTATTATCTTTAAGGGATAATTAATGCCCGTTGTCTCGCCTGCATTTTTTATTTTTAATTAGAATATTGATAGGAATTTTATATGACGTTTAAAACTCAATTACTTTCTGTTGCACTGATTACCGGTATGTCTGCTGTCAGCCTGAATGCGGTTGCCGCACCATCATCGGAAGTCACTCTTCAGGGCATCCTGACTGATACCACCTGTGACGTTACCATCAACGGCGGTAAATCTGTTCTGAACGTGGGTGTATTCAATACCAAAGTCGGCGGTCCCGATGCCAGCTTCACCGCGGCAAATGCAATCACAAATCAGCAGGTTGATATGCCGGTTACTCTGACCGGTTGTGCAAAAGGCGAAAACGGTGAATTGATTGTTCAGGGCGTTACATCCACCGGTAACAACGAGCAAAACGTCTTTGTTGCCCAGGATACCCAGACTACCGGCTTTATGATTCAGGACACTAACGGTCAGAGCCTGACTAATGGTAAAGGTGCAATTGTCGCCCTTGATGCAGAAGAAACCAGCGGTCAGTACACATTTAAGGTGGGTATGGCAACAACCAACAGCACTCCTGTAGCCGGCGCTTACAGCGCACCAATCCTGGTTGCTTATATCGTTAACTGATACGGCATACCTGTTGTTCCGGCAGAGCGGTCTACCGCTCTGCCTTGTTCCTGTGAGTGACACGGAGAGAAATATGAAAAAATTCACTGTAATTCAGTACATTATCGGAAGTTTGGTTTTACTCTCCGCATCAGCCTCCGCCGGGATAGCCATTGATAACACCCGGGTTGTTTTTCAGGCAGCCGACGACACCACAGGGAAAAGTGTCGGGATCACCAGTTCATCAAACTCGCTGACGCCCTATCTGGTCAAAACGCAGATATTGCAGACACCAACAGGCGACAATGCGGATACCCCGTTTTTAGTAACACCGTCTCTGTTCCGTCTGGAACCGGGATCAACCAACCAAATCCGGATTATGAAAAAACCCGGCGGATTACCGCAGAATAAAGAATCTGTCTTTTATTTGCGCACCATCGCTGTACCGGCCGGTGAAAAAGACAACAACAATCAACAGAGCCATATCGGCGGTACGCTACAGGTTTCAACCGGTAATGTTATCAAATTATTTTATCGCCCTGCCGGTCTTGGCATGACGCAACAGCAGGCGATGCAGTCACTGCAATTTTCAGCTGCAGGAAACGGACTGAAAGTCACCAATCCGTCACCGTATTACGTCTCTCTGGACACACTGAACATTGGCGGACGTAAGGTTGCGATGAGTATTAAAAACGGCAGCACCATGATAGCGCCGTTTGCCAGCAAT
The DNA here is from genome assembly GCF_965118875.1 of Morganella psychrotolerans. Classification (GTDB taxonomy): domain Bacteria; phylum Pseudomonadota; class Gammaproteobacteria; order Enterobacterales; family Enterobacteriaceae; genus Morganella; species Morganella psychrotolerans_C. The sequence continues at coordinate 115,954 of NZ_CBCPJD010000006.1, read as the reverse complement.
ACCTTCGCCAACGCACCGCATCAGGGACGCGCAGAATGGAAAGCTATCAATGACTACGGAGCAACGGAGGTGTTTTATGGTCAGGTCCGGTAAATTGCTGCCGGTGCTGTGCCTGGCGCTGTTCAGTGCATCACTGACCGCCCGTGCTGACATCACCGAGATCAGTGCAGTTATCACCGACGATATCGGGTGCGGCATGACAGTTGCGTCTGTACTTAAATTTACACCGCAGCGCACATCTGATTTTCAGGGCGCGGTGACAACACATGAAATCAAACCGTTGCAGGCTGTTTTTACCTGCACCGGTAAAACAGGGAAACTGACACCCAAAGTCACATTACAGGGGAATACCCCTTACAACAGCGATACCGTTTTTCTGGATGGTACACCCAACAGCGCCGGTTTTATGCTGCGCCTGAGTGAGGGACAGACGTTGTCTCTGAGTGATTTTTACGATACAGGCAAAGCGATTAAACGCGGCAAACAGATCTTGCTCAGTCCGGTGAATGCTGAAAATCAGTACCGGACAGAAGAAACCTTCCTGGTCGGACTGGTAGGTCCGCTCGAAGGGCCCGCAACGGCGGGCGAATTTTCAGCAGCACTCACGTTTAACCTGATATTTCAGTAACCGATTGATAGCGGAACACCATTATGCATTTGATTAAAAAGTTATTTTTTGTTTTTTCCCTGCCGGTCGCACTGAGTTTAAGCTTACTTCAGAGTGCGCAGGCAGCCACTTCTGCGACAACGGCCTTTACCGCCACCATTGTCGGCGGTGCCTGTGATATCAGCGCACCACCGACTGTGTCCGTTAACAGCGGTGCTGTCATTGCAGCAGAAGATATCGCCGCCGGTACCGGTCCTGAAGCCTCTTTCAATCTGACCCTGTCAGGCTGCAAAGGGTATGGTCTGGTGCCGTCAATCACACTGGAAGGTGATGTCAGTAATACATCAGGAAAACCATTATTTCTCAGTAATACCAGTACAACCAAAGGGTACGGTATTTTGCTGGCCACAAAGGGTAATACCAATTTCAAGATGAGTGACAACCTTGCTGCTGATATGAAAATCACCGCAGGAAATAAAACATGGGCCACCACAATGGCGTCATCACTGAACGGAACGATCCCGGTTACAGCCTCAGTCAGCTGCGGCGACTGTGCAGCTGATGCCGATATTCAGGGCGGCGAACTAAAAGCCTCTGTTGCCTTTAAATTTGAATATAACTGACCGCGGGCTACATACCCATGATGATGACACCTGAATTACGTATTTCCGCCCTGGCAACAATGCTGTTTTTATCCCTGTCCGCAGCCCGGGCGGGCAGCAGCTCGCAGGTGATTAACTTCAATGCCACGTTTTACGGCGGCAGTTGTGAAGTTACCGCTCCGGCAGAACTCCCGTTTGCTGACGGCGCACCGGTTGCCGATGATTCCATCCCGGGTGATAAACGTTTCCGGCAATTCAGTGTCACCCTTTCCGGCTGTCAGGGGTATTTTATGGCGCCAAAATTATCCGTCTCCGGAAAAACCATAACCGGCAGCGGTGGCACACCATTATTTGCGGATACCGCCAGTACCACAAAAGGGTATGGCATCCGGCTGGCTACCGACGGAAATACCATTTTTGCGGCAAACAGTAATACTGCCGACAACGGACTGATTAAGGCAAAAAACTGGCCGGCGGCCGGCAATAATGCTGTCACGGCACTTAACGGTCCGCTGGAATTCAAAGGCTATTTATCCTGCGGAACCTGTACGCCTGCCTCCGGTTTACAGGGCGGTGAGCTTAAAGCAACTGTCACTTTTGCCTTTTTATACGACTGATACCGGGGATGTTATGAAGACAATCCATTTTTTCCGCCACTTACCCGCAATACTGACATTAGCCCTGGTGTCGCTGACAACCGCTGCACACGCCGCAGAAGGCGGACTTCGTCTGGGTCAGACACGCGTGATATTTAACGGACAAAACAACAGCGCCAAAGCGGTCATTAAAAATAATGGTCAGCAGGTGTATCTGATTAAAGCAGAAGTGATGAACACGCCGGATGGCAATAATCCGCAGTTAATAACACCGCCTTTTATTGTCACCCCGCCGATGTTCCGGCTGGAAAAAGAGAGTATCAGTACCGGGTTGATTGTCCGCAACGGCACTGCACAGTTACCGGCAGATCGGGAATCTGTTTTTTATCTCAGCCTGCTGGCGATCCCCGCAGTCAGTAAAACCGGTACGCCCGGGGAAAATATGACCAGCGCACAGGTCTCTGTCGGGATCCGCAATGTGATTAAATTATTTTACCGCCCGGCAGGATTGAAACCCGGTTTTCAGGAAGCTGCGGGAAAACTGACCTTCCGCCAACACGGCGGGCAGATTCAGGTGAATAACCCGACGCCGTACTATCTGACTCTGGCGGAACTTTCAGTTAATCAGCAGCCGGTCAATGTGCGGGATGCCAATCCGATGATAGCGCCCTTCTCCGCTAATACTTACGCGATCAGTGGTACGTCATCACAGGCACAGTGGTCTGTTATCACTGATTTCGGTGATGCCGGTCAGACCTTTACAGCAGTGGTAACGGCGGGAGAGTTCACACATGCGTCTCCGTAATATTTACAGCATTGTCAGTCTGTTGTCTGTTCTGAGTGTCAGTGCGGCACCTTTTCCTGCCACCGCCGGAAACATCGCCTCCTCACAGGACGGGATCACGCTCAGTACAACGCGGGTCATTTATCCGGGTGACGCCCGCAACGGCATTACGTATACGCTGACGAATAATACTCTGCACCCGTTTTTATTGCAGTCACGGGTAATTTTACGCGATACGGAAAAACAGCAAAACAGTAATGATGCGGAACAAACACCCTTTATTGTGCTGCCGCCATTAACGCGTTTTGAACCGGATACCGCCCTGACCCTGCGGATCCGCCTGACAAAAAATACATTGCATCATGATCGCGAGTCTGTTTTCACACTGGCACTCAATGCGATTCCGGCACAACAAAATAGCGATGAGACACAAACCAGTCTGGTGATGAGCACACAAAATAATTTAAAACTGTTTTACCGCCCGTCCGGTTTGCCACCAGCGGATATTGAACAGATTGCAAAACAAATTGAATTCCGGCGCAGTAATAACGAGCTGACGGTTAAAAACCCGACGCCGTTTTACATCACGTTTAATACGCTTTTTATCGGAAACACAGAAATTGAATTAGGTAATAACCGGATGATGGCTCCTTTTTCTGAACAGAAATGGTCACTGCAACCGGGTGTTTCCGGCGACATCCGCTGGCAATTAATAACTGATGATGGCAGCGCGGGTAAGACAACCAGCCGCCCGCTGAATTCCGCCCGATAACACATAATAAGCATAAAAAATCAACCCGTTTCCGGTGCAACGGCGGGTTTCCTGTATCCGCAGGAGAGAGAGGAAGAGAATGAATGTATCCCGTAATATGATTAATACACCGCCCCGGCGCCCTTTTTTCCGTTACCGCCCGCTGGCATGGCTGTTATTTACCGCCGCCTCACCGGTAATGGCTGATGATTATTTCGACCCGGGCTTTTTAGGTGTTGCGGGTGAAAACAGTGATGTTGATTTGTCCGCATTCTCACAGGCGGGCGGCGTGGCTGAAGGGGAATATACTGTATCCGTTTTTATCAATCAGCAGGATGCAGGTCAGTACACGCTCAGTTTTGTCAAAAACACAAAAGGTCAGATAGCACCGGAACTGACACCGGCGCAGCTGGAAAAATTCGGTGTTAATGTTCCGCAGATCCCGGATTTAAAAAATCTTCCGTCCGATTTGCCGGTAACCGATTTAGGCACACTTATCCCGCAGGCAGACACCCGGCTGGATCTGGCACGTCTGCGTCTTGATATCAGTGTTCCGCAGGTTGCCATGCAATCTGTCATTAACCGTAACAGCGATCCTGCTTTATGGGATGACGGTATTCCGGCACTGATGGCAAACTATAACCTGAGCGCCGGGCGCACAACCAACAGTTATGACGGCGGGATGAAAACCCATAATAATAACCTGTTCGCCTCCGTCCGTGCAGGAGCCAATGCAGGTCCGTGGCGTCTGCGCAGCAACATTACCCATACCCGTTTTGAATACAGCGGTGGACGGGATCAATCCGCAGCCAGCGAAAACCGGACCTATTTTTCCAATACCTATGTAGCCCGGGATATCCGTCAGCTGCGCTCATCATTGCAAATTGGTGAAACCAGTACCGGCAACGATGTTTTCGACGGTGTTTCATTTAAAGGCATAAAACTGACTTCCAATGAGCAGATGCTGCCGGGTCAGTTACGCGGCTATGCCCCGGCGATAAGCGGAGTGGCAAACAGTAATGCCCGTATCACCGTGCGCCAGAACGGCAACATTGTTTATGAAACCTATGTCGCACCCGGCGCATTCTACATTAATGATATTCAGCAGGCCGGATTATCCGGAGACTATGATGTCACGGTGACCGAAGCAGACGGCACTGAGCGTCAGTTTGTGGTGCCCTATTCGTCACTGCCGGTGATGCTGCGCCCGGGTGGTTGGAAATATGAAATGGCTGCCGGTCGCTATGACGGTAACATCACCACCAGCTCACGCCGCTCCGATTTTATGATGGGAACCGTTATCTATGGTTTGCATAATGATGTGACATTATTCGGCGGCGCATTGCTGGCAAAAGATTATCAGGCGCTCAATGCGGGCAGCGGGATCTCGCTGGGGGATTTCGGTGCAATTTCTGCCGATGTGACACATTCAACTGTCCGCTTCGGCGGAGACAATAACCAGGATGATGCGCGTAAAACCGGTCAGTCATACCGGATCCGCTACTCAAAAAGTATGATGTCGACCGGAACTTCTGTCGATTTAACCGCTCTGCGTTACTCAACTGAGCATTTCTATAACTTCAGTGAATTTAACAGTCACGGCTATCGTCTTGAGGACGGAGTAAGCCCGTGGACATTACAGCGCCGCCGCAGCAGCTTTCAGACACAGCTGAGCCAGCAGTTGGGGGAATACGGTTCACTGCATTTTCGTGCCAACCGCGATGATTACTGGGGTAGTGACCGCAAACTGACCGGGATGTCCCTCGGGTACAGTACCAGTATCAAAGGCATCAGCTACGGCGTGAACTACAACATTGACCGCGTAAAAGACAGTAACAATAACTGGCCGGAAAACCGCCAGTTATCCCTGAATGTCAGTGTGCCATTCAGTTTGTTCGGCTACGGGCAGAATCTGCAATCCATATATGCCACCTATTCTGTGACTCATGACAATAACGGCAGAACACAAAATAATACCGGACTGAGCGGTAGCCTGATGGACGGCAAGCTCTCCTATGGGGCAACGCAGGGATGGGGTAATCAGGGACAGATTGCAAACACAAATCTGAATACCGGTTATCAGGGAAATAAAGGCAATATCAGTGCCGGTTACAGCTACAGTGACAATACTCAGGCAATCAATATGAGTGCATCAGGCGGTATGCTTATCCATTCAGAAGGTGTCACACTCGCCCGTTCAATGGGGGATTCAGTGGCATTAGTCAGCGCACCGGGCGCTGCAGGCGCCAGTGTTAACGGAGGAAGTGCTGTCACTGACAGCGGGGGTTATGCCGTCGCACCTTATCTTGCTGATTACAATAAAAACAGCATCGGGCTTGATCCATCCACACTGCCGGATGATGTCGATTTAACACAGTCAAATATTAATGTTTATCCGACAAAAGGGGCGGTTGTAAAAGCAAACTTTGCCACACGAATTGGGTATCAGGTGCTGATGACCCTCAGGTACGGCGCAAAAAGCGTCCCGTTCGGCGCAATTACCACGCTTATTGATGATAATGCAGGGGAAAGTATCAGCAGTATCGTCGGTGATGCGGGACAGGTCTATCTGACCGGTCTGCCGGAAACCGGGAAATTACAGGTGAAATGGGGAGAATCAGATGAACAACAATGTCAGGTCAGTTTCGATTTACGCCATCTGACCACAACTGACGATATGCCTGTCCGCCAGGTCACATATAAGTGCGCGGGCGGTGAGGCACAAGCGGAGGTGATAACAGAAACACAGGTATCGCCTGAAATTAAGCCGGTAGCGCTACGATTAACTGATATACCGGTTAAATCACGCTGGTTACAGATAAAATAATCCTGTGAAAATAAAGATTATTCGTAGCTCAACTTACGGTAACAATTATATGAAAACAAAAAAAATATTTCACTTTACTTCTCCTGTTAATAATAAAAACTTATCTGCTCTTGCCGGTATTTCATTATTACTAATATCAACTACCTGTTTTAGTGCTTATACCATCAGACCCGGAAGCCAGGTCCAAATACCGGTAAACGTCACACAACAAAATAGAAATTATCAGGGCGGTCTGGGAACCAGTGATGCCCCAATTTGGGGGGCTATAATACCAGCGGGTGAATCGATGAGATGTGAAAAACTGAATGGGTATTCATTTGGCTGGTCAAGTGATAATAAAATCTATGGTCTTGTTTTAGCTGATGATGTCATACTTGGCTTTACCGGAACCGGATATAATAGTCCATATGCATATCGAGGTAATGGCAGTACTGTATATGGAGCATGGTCTGTTAATGCATCTACCGGAAAAACGACATACAGTGATGCGGCAAAAGCATGCAACCAGAATGGCTGGGGAGGATATGCAGTCGATATAATGAATATTGATGGTTCAGGAACAGCCAGGGTCAATGGCAACCTTATTGCATACGCAGGACCTAAAGCCGGACCCGGAAGTTATCCTGTATCATTAATTTTGGTGACCGGTGATTTTCAGAATAAGAATACCCAAGTTTTTAATAATACTATTACCGTAGATAAACCTTTGCGTAATTGCACTGTCAGTACAGATAACACCATTACGTTCCCGCCGGTGGATGTAAGTGATGCACAAAATAGCCAGGCGCTGGCAAATAAAACTGGTAATTTAACTGTTAATTGTGATGATGCATCAAATACGCCGGTCACTGTTGAAATACAGGGACCCAAAGGTCGCTATACAGATGCTATGGCACTCACCATGAAAGACGGCAGTGATGCACCGGCTGAAATCCGTGGTTTTATCGGCAAAGATATTCCGCTGACCGGTCAATGTAACGGGCGGTTGGATGGCTATCCCGGTATTGTCTATTTTATTCCTAACGGCGGGCTGGAAAAAATGAAACTTACACCGGGAGCCAATAAATACAATTGGGTATTGTGCTCCAAAGGGCAAAATAAAACCGGTCAGGCAACCGGCTCTGCAAAGCTTATCCTGAACTGGGACTGAAATAATAACAAAAGATAAGTGTCTGTATACGCACTTATCTTTTCGCCATGTTATAACACTTAAAAAAACCAGACTATTATGAAAAAAATCTGTGCGGTCTTTTTTAATACACGCTTTATCCGTATAACAGCAACCCTGCTGTCTCTTTCTGTAATACCCTGTTCATTCAGTATTACCATTAATAAAAAACAAGATACCGTTGCGTTCGTTCATGATCTCGGTGTGCAATATATCAATGGTGATGGTGTTAGCGTATCCCCTGAAAAGGGGCGTTATTATATCCATCAGTCTGCCCTGCGGGGTTATCCGCCGGGGCAATTTCATCTTGGAATATTATTTTATACAGGTGTTGGTGGTGACAAGGATATTTCCTGTGCGCGCTGGTGGCTGGGAAAATCCGCGCTTTCCGGTGGCGAAACCGCTAACCGTGCTCAGTATATATTGCAGGAGATTAAAGACGATATTCTTGCGGACCCGGCACAGAAAGAAATCCTGATCAAACCAACCGATACCCGCCGGTGTATGCAATTACCGGAAAGCCCGTATTCTGCTGCCGCCATTCAGGGTATGAAATATATATTATCTGTTGCAGAATCCGCTCCGGTAACTCCGCCTTTTCTGGCACAAATTAATCGCGGAAAAAAACAGGCTGAACAGATAAAAATATATCTTAACAAGCCGCTTTCATTATTACAGAAAGAACTGATGACCCGCCGGACAGCGCCGGTCACTCCGGAAATACCGGAGGAAATAACTATTACCATTGTCCTTCCGCCACCGGTGACCATTTATCCGTCAGAAACCGTTTATCCGCCGGCGTTACCCGTACAGGTAAGCAGCACACCAGAAAATATACAAGAGAGTATAAAATCCCAATCTGCGCCGAAAACAAAATCGGTTTCTACCGGTAATTCAGGTAACAATCTGCGCACAGCCCCGGGCAGCTATTACACATTGCAGCTCAGCAGTGCCGCAACGCCGGAAGGGCTATATGATACCGCCCGTCACTATAAATTATCCAATTACGTAGTCTATGAAACTGTCCGTCACGGGCGTCAGTGGTATGTTCTGGTTTATGGCGATTATCCCGATTTAACATCAGCCCGGCGAGCACTCAAAACGCTACCGGCAGCTATCACAGCAAACAAACCCTGGGTGCGCAGCCTGAAACATGTTCAGGCTGAATTAATGAAATAATCCATATTTCGCTATGCATCAAAGTGTTTTTTATTCGTTTCCGTTATGCTCCTTCTCACCCCGTAAAAGGAGAATAAAATGTTTGCTGTTATTTTTGAAGTATCAATGCCGGAAGATAAACAACCCCGTTACCTGGAAATTGCGGCAACATTACGTCCGCTGCTCGAAAATGCAGAGGGCTTTATTTCGATTGAGCGTTTTCAGAGCCTGAGCACACCGGGCAAACTGCTGTCACTTTCTTTATGGGAAGATGAAGCCTCTTTACTGAAATGGAAACAAAATCAGCAACACCAACAGGCACAACAGGAAGGCAAAGCAGATATATTCTCATTTTATCGTATCCGCATTGCCGAAATCGGTCGTGAATACGCCTTTACACGTGAAGACCAATAACCGGGAAACCTATGATAAAGGAACCGCCTCCTGAATTAGAAAGTGCCCTTGCCACCGTCGCGGCGGCACTGGCTGATCCGTCACGCATAAAAATACTCTGTGCGCTGATGGACGGCAAATCCTGGACTGCCACTGAGCTGAGCATTGCCGCAGAAATCAGCGCGTCCACTGCCAGCGCTCACCTGACAAAACTGGTCGCCGGAAAACTTATCACCTGTCAGCCGCAGGGACGGCACCGCTATTACCATCTTGCGGGTCAGGACGTGGCTGAATTACTTGAAAAAATGATGGCACTAACCGGAATGCCGGTCACGGCTGTCACACGGAAATCATCCACTCCGGACAATCTGCGGCTGGCGCGGACATGTTATGACCATCTGGCAGGTGAAACCGCCGTTGCTGTCTATGCGGCTATGCAGGCAAAAAACTGGCTGACGCCGGAGGGTTACGGGCTGACCACCGAAGGTGAAACGGCGCTGACACAACTGGGATTATCACTTACCCCCGCCACAAAACGCGTTTTTTGCTGCGGCTGCCTGGACTGGAGTGAACGCCGTTTTCATCTGGGCGGTTATCTCGGTGCGGCATTTTTTACACACTGTGAGCAAAAAGGCTGGCTGACACGGACACCGGGCTACCGGGAAGTGACTATTACAGAAAAAGGGAAAATACAGTTCCGGCGTCTGTTTGGTATTTAATTATCACTAAAAATATCTAAGGCACTCATAAATGTTTTTTTATACTGTGTTTTTGCCTGTAACACACTGGTACAGGTTACCGGCTGTAATTGTCCATTTCTCACTATCTGACGTATATTTTCAGGTCGTAAATTGTCATTAAGCAAGCTGTTCAATGTGTGCTTATCGGCAATTACATAAATCGTATGGCGAACGAGCTGAGTTACACCCAGTCGGTCAAAATAATAATACTTATCTCCTTTTTTCCAGACTTCACCATAACAGTGATTAGTGACATCGCCTGTTTTTTCCCACACGTCTGGTGAACTTTCCTCAAAAAGGCAAATATGGGTACTGCGGGAAATAAGACCGGGCGATTTATTTGTTCCCCAACTCGCTGAACCCTGTAAATAATAGGTTTGATTATTACAATTGAAAACTATTGGCGCTATTTCCTGACAGCTATTATCCGGAAAAGGATTATCGCCCGCCCTGCTTATTTTTTCTTTTTTCCTGTCGTAGAAATAAACACCCTGCTCCGACAGAAACAAAGCATGATTAACATGCCCGCCATAGCGGCTGATAACCTTATACGGTGAAAATTCAGGAGGGAATACGATATTATTCATCGCAACCAGACCTGACTGCGGATCAAAAAGATACGTTTCCTGAAATAAATTACCAATGTAAAACCCATATAATGTCGCACTGCTTTTTAGCGGTAATTTCTCATGCTGATAATAGACATTGCGGTTATCACGGTATAAAACATGGCTCTTGCGTACAGACAGGTCGCTCTGCTGTACATCAATCGCCGTGAGTGTATTCGGGTCAGCATCCGGCATCTGTTTTCCGTTAAAGAACGCAGAGGTTCCGTTACCGGCAAGCCCGGTTTCAGGCAATAATTGGTAAGGTGTCACAGATGCAGGCAATACTTCTGTCGGGTAATAAAAAGCCTGTGGTTTTCCGACAAGATCCCAACCATAAAGCCAGGTTTCACGTAACTTTTTCCAGCCTGTAATTGCCTCATTTTGTTTAGTAAACGGAGCGCAATAAATAGTATTCCGGTTATCCGTAAAATAACCATTTCCGATTAATTTTGCAGCCCCGGGATTAAAGTCCGGAATAATCAGATTGCCACAATAGGCATGGTGTTTATCAACCGCAAACTGGCGTGCTTTATAATCATCAGATAATACCTTAAAGCTCCCGGGATCTGCCGCCGCAATAACATATTGACCATCAGACGGAACGCCGGCATACATTTTGCCGTCATAGAGGGTAAAAATACTGTGACCTACCTGCTGACCATCATCAATATCACTACCCGATATTTTGTTCATCGACAGGATAAAGCCTGACAATAATATCAGCAGACTCAGCAGGACACTGCCGCCGGCAATAAGACCTGCAACGTTATTCTTTTTCATATAACGATGATATTATCTAAAACTCACAACTCATGCTATCCGAAAACATTTGTGCACGGCGCATCCGCTTTTTTGCATTTAATCGGGATTCCGTGAGATTCAGATGCCTGCAATGCAAGTTACACCATGATTATATGGACAATTAATGAAAATAAATGCCAGTGTTATTGTCTTTTTGGGTGCGGTAAGCTACGGGATCCCTGCCTCTTTATTTAAGATGGCGTCAAACAATGGTGCATTACCGGCTAATTTATTACTTTCTCAGGTTTTTTGTGCAGCTCTCATCCTGATATGTCTTAATTTTGCCCGTAAAAACTCACGGCTATTTAAATTAAATAATATTCAGCGGGGAAAGCTACTGCTATCCGGGTTGGCGATGGCAAGTACAAATACATTATACTTTGCATCATTACAGTTTATATCAGTGACGGTTTCCGCTGTTCTCTTAATGCAATCAGTCTGGATAACAATGATTTTAGGGTTTATTTTCAAACGACATATTCCGTCTAAAAATCAAATAATTGCTGTTATTTTTATTATGATTGGTACTGTCCTGGCAACACAAATTTTTACGGCTGATATGACGTTATCCGTGATCGGGGTGATGTTAGCCTTTGGCTCCGCATGTGCTTACGCCTGTATGATGATGATAACAAATTCTGTTGTTAAAGATGCCGACCCTATACAGAGAGCAATGTATGTCTCTGTTGGTGCCGTCTTTTTTCTTATCCTGTTTCTGGGAAGCCAGATTGAATTTAATGATCAGCTGATTGTATTCAGATGGGCACCCGTTATCGCCATATTTTCAGTTGTTTTTCCTTTAATTTGTTTCAGCAAAGGCATGCCGCAGTTAAGCCCCGGATTAGGCGGAATACTCTCCTCGGTTGAATTACCTTCCGCTATTATCTTTGCTTATATTTTACTGAATGAAGAAATAACATCGGTACAAATTTCAGGCATTTTAATTATTCTGCTGTCAGTTATTTATCCAAACCTGGCCTATATAATACGAAAAAAACGGTAGTTTGATAAATAAAAAGGGGTCACTTAATATAAGTGACCCCTTTAGTTACTCTTTATACCCTTATTCATTCAAACTGCAGGTTCATTGGCGGTAAGCTTTGACCGCCTTCCTGCATCCTGAATGACGTTGGGTATATATCTTACCTGCTTTAATTAAATCTGCCGCTCTGCAGATTCAACCAAACCGATTAACCGGGTCCGCATTCCTGCATACTTTTCTTTTACAAGATCTTCGGCTGCTCTCTGGTCATCAATTTTAACTATTCTCGCAGCACAGTATTTTGTTTCCGGTGTTTTAGATACAGGGTCAAGATTATCCTGTGTTAATTCATTACAGGCACCAATCCACCACTGATATGTCATGTAAATAGCAGGTTTATTAATCGTATCGTTAATACTGCAACGGGACATCACTTTTCCCCTGCGTGACTCCACCCAGACAATATCCTGATCTTTTATGCCTAAATTTCCGGCCGCTTCCGGGTTAATCTGAACATAACCCGGTTCATCCGCCAGGGACGCTAATGCTTTACAGTTTCCGGTCATCGAGCGGCAGGAATAGTGTCCGACTTCACGCACGGTTGAGAGGATAAGCGGATATTCGTCATCAGGCAATTCAGCGGGCTTGCGCCATTCTGCGGCAAATAACTGCCCCTTGCCGGTCGGGGTATCAAACGCATTATTCTGATACAGGTAAGGTGTTCCCGGATGCTCTATTGTCGGACACGGCCATTGAATATGAGCAAGTCCCGCCAGTTTTTCATACGTTACACCATAAAACAGCGGGCAAAGTTTCCGGACTTCATCCCAGATAGCATTATTGTCCGCATAGGACATCGGGTAGCCCATTTCTGTTGCCAGCAAGCAGATAATTTCCCAGTCCCGTTTTACATTTCCCTGTGGCTCAATCGCTTTTTCAAACCGCTGAAATCCACGGTCAGCACATGTGAAGATACCGCCATGCTCACCCCAGCTTGTGGACGGCAAAATAACATCTGCCTGCTCTGCCGTTTTAGTCATAAAAATATCTTGTACAACAACAAACTCAAGGGCATCAAAGCCTTTACGGACGAGCTGTAAATCCGCCTCTGTCTGTAACGGATCTTCTCCCATGATGTAATACGCTTTTACCTTACCCTCTATCGCCAGATGAGGAACTTCCGTAATGCGATAGCCGACATCAGGATCCATATTTTCAAACGGGATACCCCATTCGCGGGCAAATTTCTGCCGGGCATCGGCATCAGTCACTTTTTGGTAGCCCGGGAAGGTATCAGGCAACACGCCCATATCACACGCGCCCTGGACATTATTTTGTCCCCGGACCGGAGCCACACCGACACCCGGTTTACCCAGATTTCCTGTCAGCAGAGCCAGACCGGACAGTCCTTTAACCGCATCCACCGCCTGCCCGAACTGCGTAACACCCATCCCCCACATAATGGTTGCTGTTTTTGCTTTTGCATAGGTTCTCATCGCCTGACGGATTTGTAATGCAGACAGACCGACAATCTCCTCAACCGCTTCCGGGCTGTAACCCTGAACCGCTTTTTTATACTCTTCAAATCCTTCAGTATGCTGATTTACATAATTTTTATCGTAAAGATTCTCGTCTATCAGAGTGTAAGCAAAGGCGTTGACCAGTGCCATATTCGACCCGTTTCGCAGGGGCAGATACTGTGTGGCTATTTTGGCTGTTTCTATTTTTCGCGGATCACAAACAATAATCTCCGCCCCTTTCTCTTTGGCTTTGATAACCCGGCGGGCAACAATCGGATGAGAATCCGCACAGTTATAACCAAATACCAATAAGCAATCTGAGTTTTCGATATCCGCAATGGAATTACTCATCGCACCATTACCTAATGTGACCTGCAACCCGGCAACGGAGGGCCCATGACAAACGCGGGCACAGCAATCCACATTATTATTACCCAATACGGCCCGGACGAATTTCTGCATCACAAAGTTGGTTTCATTACCGGTTCCGCGGGAAGACCCGGTACACATAATTGATTTTGCGCCATACTTTTCTTTTATTTCTTTCAGCTTATGCGCGGTATAATTAATCGCCTCTCTCCAGCTGACCACTTCAAACGGTCCGCCTTTTGTCCGGCGGATCATCGGTTGGTTTAATCTGGCTGTCAGTAATTTATTATCGTACAGAAAATCCCAGCCATATAACCCTTTCAGGCACAGTTGCCCCTGGTTAGTAACACCATCAGCACCTTCAGCTTTAATTATTTTGCCGTTTTCGACACAGAGATTTAATTTACAACCAGCACCGCAATATGGGCATACAGATATGACTTTGTTCATTTGACGTCCTTTCCCCTGACCAGGGAGTAAAAGAGTAAGAAAAGAAATGTCAGACATGCATATTATGTGCCAATGTGAAATTAGATGAAAATCAGTTGGATAAAATTTACAGCGGTTGTTTCATATGGGATTTCGACATTTTTGACGAACCGGAAATAACAAAATAATGTGCGGCTGATGAGCGGGGAATAACTGTTGGTTGTATTATGCGGATAAAGACAGGTGTGTGATTGAATCAATGTTTCAGCCCTGCTAAGGGTGACACAGTAGGTTACAGTCCACTACTGAAGGAAGGCTTTATGCCATGTCCCTAAAGGATTCAATAAGATGGGTGCTAAGGAGGAAATCTGGAGCGGGCGAAGGGAATCGAAGTATCGAAGTATCGAAGACAATCACTCACTAACCATTTGATTCAAAAGCACCAAAATATCCCTTTGGTTACATAGTAGGTTACATCCTATCTTTGGGACTGTCTACTTGTTCGATTCCCTACTTATGCCAATGCCTTTTCACAGTGCGTACAGAAAGCCCCAGATGATCAGCAGCCTGAGCCTGAGATAATCCCATAGCTTTACACTGTTGCACCCTCTCTGTGGTCTCTGTGGCTTCTGGTCGTCCTAATTTAACACCTTGAGCCTTTAGTCTATTCAATGATTCCTGAGTCCTCTCCCTGATTCTGTTCTTTTCAAATTCAGCAAAGACAGAGAACATCCCTAACATCATCTTTCCTTCTGGTTTACTCAGGTCAGGAACTGGTAAATCAAGACTGATTACTTTTACCCCCATACCCCCTAAAGACTCTACTGTAGACAAGACATCAATGGCATCACGTCCCAAGCGATCTATCTTGAGAACAATGAGTTCATCCCCTGCCTCCAGTTTATCGACTAGTTTACGGAACCCATCACGGCTGGCTGTAGGTATTCCCCCTGAGACGGTCTCACTGACTATACGATTAGCTGGTACGTTATAACCGCGTTGTCGGATAGCACTAAGTTGGTTCTCTATGGTCTGTTCGCTGGTGGACACACGGCAATATATAAATTGTCTGGTCATAGCTAATCCTGATAGTGACATTAAAGGTAGGGTCATAATAGACATGGTGACAATTAATATCAACATCTACTTTATGTCACCACTAAGTGACACGAAAAGATAGTGTCATCTAACGGATGTTTGTTGTCACCTAAAGGATAGCTACTACTGAGACTCAGAAATCATGAGGAATTTGTAAGGAAAGGTACGAGGGGGGGGGGGGCGATGGGGTATATTAGTTATTACAGTACAGGTAAAGACATTTCCGCCATTTTTTCATCATACATCTTCTTGTATTTGATAAATTCAGGAATAATGCGTTCATCCAAGTGTTGTTGAGGAATGCTCCCCCCATCTGCGACTTTCCGTGGTGTAGCTCTTGAATTGATAATAAATCTACCTTTATACCGTTCTGTTTCATAGTCTTTTCTGCCTGATTTTTTAAATTCACATACGCCTATAACACCCGATGATTTTATTAACCCAAACATCAAAAGGAATTTAGTAAATTCTTTAGATTTGAGTCTGACTTCTTTAGCAGCCTGAGAAAACGTTACTGACGTGACCATAATAGGTACCTCCTATGTAATGGAAAAACATTTCACATTTATCATAAAGATAAACAAGATAGTTACAATTAATAAACATGACTATTTGACAGGAAAGCCATAGAGTGTGGATACAATAAAATGAGTATAGGGAAAACCAACAGGGCTATAGCTGATGCCCAACATCGATACCCCCTACCTATTTACATACAAATACTATTAGCTAGCAGTTATATTAAAACCAATTAAGGACATAGAAATAATAGCTGATAAATTCAATATTAAATCACATAAAAGATATGAACGTTTGTATTTAGTAAGTTGATATAATCCAAATAAAAAAGCCAGAGTCATAACTACCAACAACACAGTAATAGCTCTGTTCATCATCAGGTGAGTCTGCCAACTCACTCGCTCACCATAGATATACCCTGCCGCATACCCAACTAAAACAAATAATATCAAGAATGCAAAAACGTTAAATATAGGCTTCATATTATCACCGTTTGGTTTTCAGTTTAATTTAATGTCAAGACTATTGGCGGAAATGAGGTGTGAGCATAGACCTATAACAGTTTTATCTTCACATATTTCATTAAAAGATTTTTTCAGACCTAAAAAATACTCTTCATTCATTACATAGAATGGGGAATCTGACTCAACTTCATTGCAAGTTATATACATACTAAGCGCATTAATGACATTATCCTCACCAAACACCACCGAAAATAAAAGTTGTTGCATTTCACTTGTATATACCATGTGATTAGCTTTAGTTTGAGAAATGGCATCAAGCATACCGACACAATAACCAACAATCCAAGGGGTAATATACTCAGCAGATAATAGAGGCGAACGTTTATTTCTTTCTTGTTGTTCCTTTTGAAAATGATAGAAATCAGTTTGCGTCTGTATCAAATTAGCAGTAAATGCAGTGACATCAAATTCTGCTTGTGTAACATCATAACGCCTAGGTTCCGACTTTTTCTTTTTGAATAACCCAAACATCCGTATTACCTCATGTAACTTAATATTCCTCACATCATACTTAGTTATTTGAAGGTAGTCTGATCGTTTGTTTCGATCGTTACCTGATTATTGATCGGTACTTGCTATCATCCGCTATGACAACTTCAAGTAATGGACAAGGCTTTTACTGGCAGAAATCAAGCAAGCTGTTACAGTCTGGGCGTATCTCACGGATACTTCACTTTCTCCAAATACTATCCGGCGACGACTTATAGACGTTCTAACAGTAGCTGCCGTGATCTCTGGAAGCGATTTTAAAAGCCTTAGCAGCACATAAGGGTTAATGGGTCTGGTATTTGCCTTGATGCTCTCAGATAAGCGCCCAGCACCTGTAAGGATATCATCAAGAAAAACCGGGAGTTGTTCCGAGCCTGTACCATCTAAATTATTATTCAACCAATTATAGAGTACTGTATTATCGTGAATACGTGGTGGACGTGCCATTGAGACCTCCTTTTGCAATGAGTGGGAATTAACGAGGTTATATATAAGAGACCAAAAGTTTAGATGCAGAGGATACAGGGAGACTACTTAGTTGATTGGTTGTATCTTGTTTGATATAACTTATGGTCATCATATCTTGTTCTATTCACTTATCGACTGACCATAGAGCACACAGGAAGCAGACATGAAGTATTCGCTTGGTGTCTATATAGTGGTCATCCCGCCCCTGAAAGGATGCGATAAGTTACGGTTAGAGTTAAGCCTGAAAGTAGGCAGTGAGTAATTCAATAAGTGGGTATGGTAAGAAAAACTTTTAGTCTCTCTCCCGTTAGTGAGTCGTATTGATTTTTGTTGACTTCAAAGTAGGTCTGTGAACTAAAACGGACAACTAAGGGCATAAGAACAGACTGTCTTTGGGTTTCTCAGAGGCCCTCTCTCATCAGTCAGTCCTATTACCTTAAGCGCTTTTTTTGTCCCGATTTTCGATGCCCTGCAGTGGTCCCTCAGGCATACTCTGGAACATCGCTTCGATTTCTTTTGGTCTCGTAATTCTGTCATCGACAATGATGTTTAACAGTTTAAAGAGACCATGAGTTAACTGTGGGTCATCCTCAAGGCTAATCTCTCCGGGGTGGACAGCCTGATTACCAACAATGCGGCAGATGTCTGCTGCTTGCTGGATGCGAGGAGGTAAACCTTTCTCAACGAGGGACTTAATGTCAGCGTTAATGTTGTTCCCCAGCTCACCCAAGTGGACCATCAGTTTCTGGAGACACAGACGAAGAAGCGCTGCGGCTCCTTTTGGTGACAGATTAATGATACTTCTGGCTTCCATGTAGTCAAGCAAACAGTCGTTAGGCATGTCTGGGTTAGGCATATCAACATTACCTGAAGCTGGGACCATCAAAGTCTGCTGATGCCAATATGCCAATTTATTACAATGTCGACATAGTGATGCTTCCATCACTGTTTCCTCAGTCTCACGCGAGTAATCATACAGCTTATAAATCAGAGGATAAAAATCCTGGTGAGCAAAAACACCACAATATGGACAATTAAACTCAGATTTTCCAAATGTTGCTGGATAATATTCAGCCATTTAATCCCGTCTCCTTATAGACATCCATAAGCACATTTTTTAACCTATCCGCCTCAACCTCTTTAGCGTAACGGTCGTAAGTTATAGACCCAGAGCTATGACCCATAATCGCCTGAGCATACGCTAATTCGACCCCATGTTGTTTTAACTGGGTCGCAACTGTATGCCTGAACGAATGGAAGGCCAGCCCGTCACGCACAGAAAGAACCTTAGGTAACAACGTACGGTTGAACCATTTGCTAACCTGTTCACCATAGCCGTTCTTCATGAGGCGAAGGCCATCAAACACCATAGCGGTATCACCATCAGCTCCTCTACGAGCCTCTACAAGTGCCATAAAATCAGCCAATGCAAAACCGTAGGCACTATCTATCAGAGGGACACCGCGATCACTATGGGCGTTCTTAATGCTCTTACCGGGTAGGCTACTGTCATCCTCATTGATATGGATATAACAGGTCCCAGCCTCGGTGGTCCTAACGTCTTTTACCTGAAGTTGAGCTACCTCATTGAGCCTTGCCCCCGTGATAGCAGCTAAAGCGGTAACGTAATAGTGGTAAGGTTTACCAGAGGTCTTCTGAGAGTATGACTTTGCGGCGACCAACAGTTGCCCTACCTGCTCCGTAGAGAAAGCATTACGGGCCGCTGAGGCTTTACGCTGGGGAACCTTAAGTTCCAGCCCCTCAGTCATATTTTTTTTTATCAGGTCATTACGGACAGCCCACTTGAAGACAGCCGCCATCTTAATGAGATATTTGTTATTGATAGTAACCACATCCAGACAATCAATCTTATCTTCACGGCTCAGCAGCTCAATCAACGGGACATCCTTGAAGCGCTGCTTACGGTTCTTCGGTAACTGCTGGAGCACTTCACGGACCCTGAGTATGTCTGCCCTATTTGCATCAGCATTGAGACCCAGATAGTCGAAGATTTCGATTAACGCAGTATGAGATGCTTTGTTTTCCCTTAAGGTAGTTGGCTTCCAGTGTTGGGAGTTCTCCGCTTCGTATTGCTCAAAAAGGCTCGCTACGGTGACACAGGGTTTAACTTCTGGAGCACTTACAGATAGGGACGCAGGAGCCTTACCATTCGACCGATCAATATCATCAAATCCATCAACGTAATCTATAAGATACTTACTGTCTCCCGCTTCGATGCGCTTCATACACGCTTTGATGACTCCCAGAGCCTCATTGATGAAGCGATGTTGGTCAATACTCAGCGGTTCACTCGCCAGCGCATCCGTAAGGTTCTCACCGAGTTCTCCGTACTGATCACGATAGATATCCTTCATGGCAGGCTCGAATAGGTCTGAACGCCCGGTAGACAATTCCCACTCAGCTATATCCTTCAGATGCGCTCTCATCTCTTCATAGATCAATTCAGGGTTGTCCGCATGGATAGCCTTCAGTGCAGCCTTGATATGTCTTGAGTGTGCCATTGCTGTTCTTCTGTCTCTGGTTCTGAGTGATAACGACGTGCTTCTCTCTGATAGCCATAGTCTATTACGAAACCGGAGTCTGAAATAGTAGATACCATTACGCTGATAGAGATAGGTGTGTGATTGAATCAATGTTTCAGCCCTGATAAGGGTGACACAGTAGGTTACATTCCGCTACTGAAGGAAGGCTTTATGCCATGTCCCTAAAGGATTCAATAAGATGGGTGCTGAAGAAGGAAATCTGGAGCGGGCGAAGGGAATCGAACCCTCGTATAGAGCTTGGGAAGCTCTCGTTCTACCATTGAACTACGCCCGCTTGGGATGGATGGGATTATACGCTTGTCATCTTGTATATCAAGAGGATAGTGAAAAAAAAGCCCCACAAATTTGTGAGGCTTGGTTTTATTTAAAATAAAATATTATTTACCCGGGCGCATTGCCGGGAACAGGATGACATCGCGAATAGTGTGACTGTTGGTAAACAGCATCACCATACGGTCGATCCCGATACCCAGACCCGCTGTCGGCGGCAGACCGTGCTCCAGCGCAACAACGTAGTCTTCGTCATAGAACATCGCTTCATCATCACCGGCGTCTTTCTGACGAACCTGTTCAGCAAAGCGCTCAGCCTGGTCTTCTGCATCATTAAGCTCAGAGAAACCATTACCGATTTCACGACCGCCGATAAAGAACTCAAAACGGTCAGTCACAAACGGATTATCGTCATTACGGCGCGCCAGCGGTGACACTTCTGCCGGATATTCAATAATGAAGGTCGGCTGGATCAGATGGCTTTCTGCCACTTCCTCAAAAATTTCACACTGTACGCGACCCAGACCCCATGATTTCTCTACTTTAATACGCAGAGACTCAGCAATCGCAACCGCTTTATCCATATCATCCAGGTCTGCCACATTCGTTTCCGGACGGTATTTGCAAATTGCTTCTTTCATGGTGAGCTTGGCGAACGGCTTACCGAAATCAAATTCCTGCTCGCCATATTTCACTACCGGGTTGCCGGTCACATCCAGTGCAATGATACGGAACAATTCTTCTGTCAGCACGATGAGGTCTTTATAATCGGCATACGCCATATAAAGTTCCATCATGGTGAATTCAGGATTATGACGCGGTGATACACCTTCATTACGGAAGTTACGGTTGATTTCAAACACGCGTTCAAAACCACCGACAACCAGACGTTTGAGATACAGTTCCGGCGCAACACGCAGGTACATATCGATATCCAGCGCATTGTGATGCGTGACAAACGGACGCGCCGTTGCCCCGCCCGGGATAACCTGCATCATGGGTGTTTCAACTTCCATGAAGCCTTTGTTCACCATAAACTTGCGGATTTCCGCCATAATGCGTGAACGAACAGCGAAAGTATGACGGGAGTCATCATTAGCGATGAGATCAAGATAACGCTGGCGATAGCGGGTTTCCTGGTCATTCAGACCGTGGAATTTATCCGGTAACGGGCGCAGTGCTTTGGTCAGCAGGCGCACTTCAGTACAGTGAACAGTCAGTTCACCGGTTTTGGTTTTAAACAGTTTACCGCGTGCGGCCAGGATATCGCCCAAATCCCATTTTTTAAAGGATTCGTTATAGATGCCTTCCGCCAGGTCATCACGGGAAACGTAGATCTGAATGCGACCCGCGGTGTCCTGTAATGTGGCAAAAGAGGCTTTACCCATGATGCGGCGGGTCATCATACGACCGGCAATCGCGACATCAATATTCAGTGCTTCCAGCTCTTCCGCTGTTTTCTCACCATATTTTTCATGCAGCTCACCAGAGACGGCATCACGGCGGAAATCGTTAGGAAACGCAACAGATTCTTTTTCACGCAACTGAGCTAATTTCTCACGGCGTGCTTTTAATTCGTTATTTAAATCAGGTGCCTGCTCGGCAGGTTGTTGGTCGTGTGACATTTTTAATCCTTATAAACCCGCTTTTAAGCTGGCCTCAATAAATTTATCCAGATCACCATCTAATACCGCCTGGGTATTACGGGTTTCAACGCCGGTGCGGAGATCTTTAATTCGTGCATCATCAAGAACGTAGGAGCGAATCTGACTGCCCCAGCCGATATCTGATTTATTATCTTCCATTTCTTGTTTATCAGCGTTTTTCTTCTGCATTTCATATTCATAAAGTTTTGCTTTCATTTGTTTGAAAGCCTGATCTTTATTTTTATGCTGCGAGCGGTCGTTCTGGCACTGAGTGACAAGTCCGGTCGGAATATGCGTGATGCGCACGGCGGATTCTGTTTTGTTTACGTGCTGACCACCGGCACCGGAGGCGCGGTAAACGTCGATACGGATATCAGCCGGATTGATTTCGATGTCGATTTCATCAGCCACATCAGGATAGATAAATGCAGAGCTGAATGAGGTATGACGACGGCCGCCTGAGTCAAACGGACTCTTGCGCACCAGACGGTGAACCCCGGTTTCAGTCCGCAGCCAGCCGTATGCGTATTCGCCGATAATCTTGACGGTTGCTGATTTCAGACCGGCGACATCACCGTCAGATTCTTCAATGATTTCGGTTTTGAAACCACGGCTTTCTGCCCAGCGCAGATACATACGCAGCAGCATGCTCGCCCAGTCCTGGGCTTCTGTGCCGCCGGAACCGGCCTGGAGGTCAAGGTAGCAGTCCGCACTGTCATATTCACCGGAAAACATCCGGCGGAATTCCAGCTTCGCCAGCTTCTCTTCCAGCCCGCGCAGCTCTTCAATAGTTTCGTTAAAGGTTTCTTCATCGTCAGCTTCAACAGCAAGTTCCAGCAATCCGCTGACATCTTCAAGCCCTTGATCTAACTCATCAATCGTCTCTACGATAGCTTCCAGTGAGGCGCGCTCTTTACCGAGTGCCTGCGCACGTTCCGGTTCGTTCCAGACATCGGGCTGTTCCAGCTCGGCGTTAACTTCTTCTAAGCGCTCTTTCTTGGTATCGTAGTCAAAGATACCCCCGAAGTACCGAGGTACGTTCAGTCAAATCCTGGATCTGATTTTTTACCGGGTTAATTTCAAACATGTCTTTTATCTTTTTGTTGATTATCGGGTAATAATGTGAGAGCTGGACATTGTAACGAATATCCGCCCATCATGACAGCACCGGGAGCCGCTTTCAGACTAAAATTAATCCGGCCAGATATGCTCAATTAATAACTGCGCGCTGCGCTGTCCGCGAAACTCATTTACATCCAGTTTATAAGCCAGTCTGACCCGTTGTACGCTGTTATCAGGCCAGTAATTCACATCAACGTTAAAGGCAATACCGTCCAGCAGCGGGCCACCACCTTCCGGCTCCACCATTACTTTCAGGTGTTTTTCACCGACTATGCGCTGTTGCAGCAGGCGAAAATGTCCGTCAAACAAAGGCTCAGGGAAGCCCTGGCCCCACGGACCACCTTCCCGCAGGAGACCGGCGGTTTCCAGTGTCATTTCCTGTGCATCCAGTGCGCCGTCACTCCAGATAACCCCCTGAAGCTGAGCCGGATCGACCATCTCGCTTACCAGTGCGGCAAATTTTTCCTGAAAATCAGGAAAACAGGTTTCCGGCAGTGATAAGCCGGCCGCCATCGCGTGTCCGCCGAACGCGGGGATCATTCCCGGATTCAGCGTGTCCAGCCGCTCCAGTGCATCACGCAGGTGCAAGCCTTGTACTGAGCGCCCGGAGCCTTTGAGCATCCCGTCACCGCAGGGCGCAAAAGCAATCACCGGGCGGTGATAACGCTCTTTGATGCGTGATGCCAGAATACCGACTACACCCTGGTGCCATTCCGGATGGTACAGCGCAATACCGGACGGCATCTGCGTTGTGCTGCGTTCGATTTTATCAAATAAAACAACCGCTTCCTGCTGCATTCCCTGCTCAATCTCACGCCGGGTCTGGTTCAGTGCATCGAGTTCATGCGCCACCATACGCGCCTGAGCCATATCGTCAGTCAGCAGTAATGCCACGCCGACAGACATATCATCCAGTCTTCCTGCTGCATTCAGGCGCGGTCCCAGCGCAAAGCCGAGATCACTTGCCACCAGCGCGGGGGCATTTCGTTTGGCTATCTCCAGCAGTGCGGTGATACCGGCGCAGCAGCGTCCGGCACGGATACGGTTCAGCCCCTGATGAACAAGGATGCGGTTGTTCTGATCCAATACCACCACATCCGCTACCGTACCCAGCGCCACAAGATCCAGCAACTCAGCCAGATTCGGCTCGGCAATTCCCTGCTCCGCAAACCAATTGTCGGTACGCAGTGACGCGCGCAGCGCAGACATCAGGTAAAACGCCACGCCGACACCCGCCAGCGATTTGGACGGAAACTCACAGTCAGCCAGGTTCGGGTTAATAATCGCTTCCGCCGGTGGCAGCATTTCGCCCGGCAGGTGATGATCAGTCACAATGACGCGAATTCCCGCAGCATGTGCGGCGCTGACACCATCATGGGAAGAAATGCCATTATCGACAGTCATAATGAGTTCCGCCCCTTTTTTACGGGCTTCCTCCACGACCTGCGGGCTCAGTCCGTAGCCGTCTTCAAACCGGTTCGGCACCAGAAAATCAATACGGCGAAATCCCATCAGGCGCAGGGCGCGGACAGAAAGCGCGGTGCTTGTCGCACCATCTGCATCAAAATCACCGACAATAACAATGTGCAGGTTCTGATGCAGCGCCTCTTTCAGCAGAGCGACGCCCTGTTCAATTCCGTTCAGTTGCCGGTAGTTCAGCAACCCGCGGGCGCCGCGATCTAACTGCTCAGGAGAGGATATTCCCCGCGCCGCATACAGGCGGCACAACAGCGGAGAACGTTCAGGCGCTGACAATGCAGAGCCGTCCGCCACATCGCGGCGGCGGAGTTCAGTTTTAATCATAACAACCTAATTATATTGATGATATTTTATTTACTTGCTACTACTTCAGCCAATTTATCCGCAGATAAATAGCCGGCAATAAGTGTACCATCTTCAAGCACAATGGCCGGCGTGCCGGTGATCCCAAACTTGAGACCCAGATTATAGTGTTTGCTGATATCAATATTACATTTTTCAATCGGCGCAATAGGCTCATTTTTAAAGGCACCGTTCAGCGCTTTGGTTTTAAAGCCGTTACACCAGACAGACTGCATCTCTTTTCCGACAGCCGAATCCGGCCCTTTGCGCGGGAACGCCAGATAGCGGACAGTAATGCCTTTATTATTTAGTTCATTGTTTTCATTATGCAATTTAAGGCAATACGGACAGGTCAGATCGGTAAATACTGTAATGACATGTTTTTCCCGGGGAGATTTATAAATGATCATCTCCTTTTCCAGGCTGTTCAGCTCACCCAGCAGCACCCGGTTTGTTATGTTTTCGGGTGTTTTTCCGCTCATATCAAACATCGGCCCCTGTAACAGATAGCGCCCGTCATCACTGATATAAAAAATGCCCTGTGACGTACTGACGACAGCAACACCGGCAACCGGCGAAGGTTGGATCTGCTGCACCGCTATGTTCATTTTGGCAAATGACGCTTTAATCTCACTTTCCCCGGCAAATGCGCTCTGATTTATCACCAGCAGAAAAGCCAGCGCAGATACTAATTTTTTCATCATAATACTGTTCCGTTATTCCTTATCAGCCCCGCGGGTGGTGCTGTTGATGCAGTGTGCGTAACCGTTCGGTTGCCACATGAGTATAAATTTGCGTGGTGGATAAATCACTGTGTCCCAGTAACATCTGTACCACGCGCAGATCCGCGCCATGATTAAGTAAATGCGTGGCAAATGCATGGCGCAGAACATGGGGGGATAATTTCTCAGTCGCGATCCCCGCGACAACCGCATAGCGTTTTATCCGGTGCCAGAATGTCTGGCGGGTCATCTGCCGCCCGAGTTTGCTCGGGAAAAGCACATCCTGTGTCTGTCCGTTTAATAACGCCGGACGCGCCTGTGCCAGATATACCTCGACCCAGTAAACCGCCTCTTCACCCATCGGCACCAGCCGCTCTTTATTACCTTTACCGATAACGCGGATAACGCCCTGACGCAGGCTGATATCCGGCAGCGAAAGCGATACCAGCTCCGTTACACGCAAACCGCATGCGTACAATACTTCCAGCATCGCTTTATCACGCAATTCAATCGGATCAGACAGATTCGGTGCGCTGAGCAGATCATCCACCTGGCTTTCACTTAAATCTTTCGGCAACCGCGCCGGTAATTTCGGGGCAGCAAGCTGAATCGTCGGGTCATCCGGGCGCTGTTTTTCCCGGTAGCAGTACTGGAAAAAGCGGCGCAGAGAACTCAGTAACCGGGCTGAACTGGTTGCTTTATAGCCGCCGTCCATCCGAACGGCGAGAAATGCCTGTAAATCCATCGTGGTCAGCGATAACCAGTCCAGGTTTTGTGGCACAAGCCAGTCCGCCAGTGCCTGAAGATCCAGGCGGTAAGCTGCCAGAGTATTTTCTGATAAATTCTGTTCGAGCCAGATAGTATCAAGAAACAACTCTGTCAGTGCATCACTTTCTCTGTGTTGTCCGGCGTCGTTCACGACCGCTCTCCCGTTTGAATTACTCATGTCAGAACTCACTTATCTTCTGTTACAATACCTTAATATTGCCGTGAAAGCAGCGCCGGTAACGGGCACGCTCTCATTCTCTGACCTGACATACAGCAGAATAAATAAATGAAAATTGGTCTTTTTTATGGCTCCAGTACTTGCTACACCGAAATGGCGGCAGAAAAAATCCGCGATATTTTAGGTGAAGATCTTGTTGAACTCCATGATGTGAAAGACGCCGTGCCCGGGTTGATGGAAACCTATCCGGTACTGATCTTAGGCATTCCGACATGGGATTTCGGGGAGATTCAGGAAGACTGGCTGGCTGTCTGGGAAAGCCTTCCACAGCTTAATCTTTCCGGTAAAATTGTTGCCTTGTACGGCATGGGTGATCAGGTGGATTATAGTGACTGGTTCCTGGATGCACTGGGTTATCTGCATCAGCAATTACTGGCAACGGGCGTTCAGTTTGTCGGTTACTGGCCGGTTGACGGCTATACCTTTACCAGCCCGAAGGCGCTCACGCCGGACGGAAAGCACTTTGTCGGTCTTGCGCTGGATGATGTCAATCAATATGACGAAAGCGAAGAGCGCATCACAACCTGGTGTATGCAGGTGCTGGAAGAAACAGAAGCCCTGTTGTAAACCATGACGGTTGTAAGCGGCATCAGTTTAAATGTCCGGGTATTGCGGGAGCAGTTGATTAAGGCTGTGCCATGCCTCTTTCGGCAGACTGTCAGAGGCAATCCAGAGGTATTTCTGCCGTTTTGATGTCAGTGAGCGCAGCAGCAGACGGATACCAAACCGGGTAATACAGGGAGGTTTAATTATCTCCCACTCATTTTTACGCCACAGGATCCGGTTTTGATTATACAGACTGACAGGTCCGGTCCGCTTACTGATTTTATGTTGTGTCCGTCCCCACCCGGCAATCATCAGCAGAATAACCGGCAGCCAGATAAAAGAGGTTTCAGCCGGCCACGGTGCAAATAAAAGCCCCATCGCAAGCGCACCATAAATCAGTGTAGAGTAAACCTGCGTATTAAATGAGACGCGTAATACTGATTTCCACAAAATCACCGGTCCGCCCCTTCCGTCATCATCAAAAAAACAGCAGCGCAGTACTCTGCACGGCTAATTATATACAGCGATATAATTACCTGGCCGCATGGGGTAAATATAAGCCATGCTGCGTATATACCCAACATCATTCAGGCAGGCAGCAAGGGAAGCCAGACGGGGAGCATAGATAAACTATGTGACCCGGCTGGCTGAGTACCGCCAACGAACCTACAGTTTGAATGAATAAGGGTATAAATACTAAATAATAACTGTGACCAGTTATTACCTTGCTGTTGCTATCCCGTGCAGCGACTGTGTACTGCTATCCGGATGCCCCCGGCTGTCAGTCGGGATAATACGCCGCTGTCTGTGCGGCCATCCGTGCCTTATTGCGTTCCTGAATCAGCCGGATCATGTCATAAAGCGCATCATCATCCGGGCGGCCTTTATTCATCAGCCAGTTGAACAGATCCGGATCCGGGCTGGTGAGTAGCTGTATAAAATTCTGTTTTTGTTCATCAGTCAGTGTGTCATATTCATGCTGAAAAAACGGCATAACCGCAATATCCAGTTCCCTCATGCCGCGACGGCAGGCCCAGTGGATGCGGGGTTTATTTTCAATATCGAGCACCGGCATATCCTTTTATTTTATGGAGAACGGTATATCCGTACAGACACAGCCTAGCAAGCCCTGAGTATAAAGAAAATCGTCTGCCGCACACACCGGCAAAAAATGCAGTATATCCGGAAAAATAATGTCATTTTCTCTGCCGGATTTCATATCCTCTCCGCACCGGTCGCAGCGCACAAAGGGGCAATATATTTCCTTGCAATGTCTGTTATCTCTTTTACCATATACTATTGTTCTCCGGACAGGTAACACACATGAATTCAGAAACGACTGTAATGCGCCCTCAGTTGAGTGATGCGCTTCCTCTGACACTGATGGCGCTGAATGACCTTGCACTGGTCACGATCACAGGCCCGGACAGTCAGAAATATCTTCAGGGTCAGGTCACGGCAGATATTGATGCCCTGACTGACAGTCAGCATGTGCTCTGCGCCCATTGTGATGCAAAAGGCAAAATGTGGAGTGACCTGCGTCTGTTTCATTACAAAGACGGGTATGCTTATCTTATCCGCCGGAGTGCGCTGGATACCCAGCTTGCCGAGCTGAAAAAATACGCGGTATTTTCCAAAGTGACGATTGCCGCTGATGAAACCGTTACTTTAACCGGGCTTGCCGGAGCCGGAGCGGCTGATGCGCTACGAGCGCATGTGGCGCAATTGCCGGATGCCGGTACGCAGGTGGTAAACAGCGCGGATTGCACCGTGCTTTATCTGCCACTGCCACAGGCGCGTTTTGTGCTGATCCACACACAAACACAGGCAGATGCACTCTCTGCTGCACTTTCCCTGCCACTGGTCACCGGTGAGCAGTGGGTGAGCCTGGATATTGAAGCCGGTTACGCGGTTATTGAACCTGCTAATATCAATCAGCTTATTCCGCAGGCAACTAATTTACAGTCCTTACCGGGCGGGATCTGCTTTAAAAAAGGGTGCTATACCGGACAGGAAATGGTTGCCCGCGCCAAATTCCGCGGAGCCAATAAACGCGCCATGTACACCCTGATTGGTGAAAGCCGCCATGTGCCGCAGGCAGGCGATGATGCTGAGTGGCAGTTAGGTGAAAACTGGCGGCGGACAGGAACAGTGCTGGCGGCTGTCCGTTTGCAGGATGCGCGCGTCCTGGTGCAGATTGTAATGAACAATGATATGGAAGCAGACAGTGTTTTCCGTATCAGGGAAGATGAAGAGAGCCGCCTGGCGCTTTTTCCGCTGCCCTACTCCTTTAACGAAGAAGCCTGATTTTTCGCTATCTGCGCATTAACGACGCCGTAAAACGCACTGTTAATGCGCCTATATTTTGTATGATTTACACCCAACGTCATTCAGGATGCAGCCAACGAGCCTGCGGTTTGAATGAATAAGGGTATATCTGAGGTTGTTATGTCATCAGCAGTTGCCGCACACGTCGCACAACAGGTTATTCCGTTCTCACAATTAATAACGTTTGTCATGGAGCTGGATAAGCTAAAAAGTATTTACCGCAAAACCAAGTTACTGAATAACGAGCGTCAGGAAAATTCTGCCGAACACAGCTGGCATTTCGCTATGATGGCGATGGCATTTGCTCCTTATGTGCAGGATGCTGATATGTTGCGGATACTGAAAATGGCGTTATTGCATGATGTGGTGGAAATTGATGCCGGTGATGTGCTGGTGTTTGATTTAGCAGCGCGCAAAGCAATTGCAGAGCAGGAAGTCGCGGCAGCGCATCGTATTTTCGGCTTACTGCCACAACC
The DNA here is from genome assembly GCF_965118875.1 of Morganella psychrotolerans. Classification (GTDB taxonomy): domain Bacteria; phylum Pseudomonadota; class Gammaproteobacteria; order Enterobacterales; family Enterobacteriaceae; genus Morganella; species Morganella psychrotolerans_C. Next base: position 86,020 of record NZ_CBCPJD010000006.1, on the reverse strand, counting down.
GCAGGCAGATGAATTTCTGGCGCTGTGGAATGAGTATGATGCCGGAGAAACCCGTGAATCACGCATTGCAAATATGCTGGATCGCGTGATGCCGGTACTGATGAATCTGCATAATGAAGGTCAGAGCTGGGTGGAACATAATATTTCTCTGCCGCAGGTGATTGACCGGACACAGTTTATCGCTGATGTGCATCCGCAATTCTGGAACTGGCTGCGCCCTGAGCTGAACGCGGCACAGGAGAAAGGCTGGCTGAAATAGTCCGGTGATACAGTACCCGGCGCTCAATCTGCCCGTCATACTTCAGAGTATAGCGCCGGATATTTATACAATGCAGGCAAAAACCTACCGCTTATTTCGTGCTGCGCGAGCTTTTGCCAGGTCAATTATATTGTCAGGAAGCGGCTTATCATGATGTTTATTATGGCTTTCTTCATAACTATCTTCATTGCTCAATGGCCGTCTGCGTAACGCATCAAAGCTACTGAGTATGACAGCTTCATCGCTGTTACCCCGCCCGCTGTAGCGCATAAACCACCGGGTAAACATGGTTTCATCAGGAAAAAAATAGTCTTTACTCCGTCTGACTGAACGAATTGTACTGTTTACCCATTCATCAAATGATGCTGCCTCCCCGTAATTATCCGGAAAGCACCCGACATCATTTACGGACTCTTCAAATTGCCATGCCACATCATTGATGTGATTTTGTACACTGCGATCTCCCCGCAGGCAAAAACAGACATCGCGGTGATATTCATTAAACCCGGCAAACATCTGCCTGAAATCAGCCTCATTGCATAATGCAAATTCCTCTGCGAAAAACAGCATATTATTAAACAGCCGCTCCGTGAACAGAGTGAGAAATCCGCTCTTATCCCCTTTTTTTAAATCGCAGAACACCATCGCATAACGGGTGTGAATATGCATCGCAATCAGGACATGTTTGCGCCTGACTTTAATCGCATGTACCAGCCACTGGCTGACCGGCTGAGTCTCAGTACCGCAGTCATCCAGCGTGTCTGTTTGCGGCGCCTGCAGCGGAGAATGCTTTTTTCCGTGCCGGGTTACCGTAAAAAATTCCGCAGCCGCTTTGGTGCAGTTGAAGACCAGCATGATAAATTCCTTTATTAACAGGCGGCTTTTAAACAAAAAATCCGGAAACAATGTTCATTTCCGGATTTTTTATTACAGCCTTGCAGCAATAACAGGAGAGTTTACACTATTTTGTGGCTCCCGCTGCCCTGCCTGTCACTCATAATCACTCATCGGTGCACAGGAGCACTGAAGATGGCGGTCACCGTATGTATCATCCAGGCGTTTAACTGTCGGCCAGTATTTATTTTCACGGGTTGCCTGAGTCGGGAACACGGCTGTTTCACGACTGTACGGATGCGCCCAAACCTCTGCCAGTTCTGTCTGAACATGCGGCGCATTGACCAGCGGGTTATCATCCGCTGTCCATTCACCACTGCCGACCCGCTCCATTTCACTGCGAATTCCCAGCATCGCATCAATAAAGCGATCCAGTTCAGACTGACTTTCTGATTCAGTCGGCTCTACCATCAGAGTGCCGGCAACGGGGAAGGACATGGTTGGTGCATGGAAACCATAGTCAATCAGTCGCTTGGCAATATCCATTTCCGTGATGCCGAACTTCGCTTTCAGCGGACGGATATCCAGGATGCATTCATGCGCCACATAACCATTACGCCCTGCATATAACACGTCATAAGCAGATTTCAGCCGTGCGGCGATATAGTTCGCATTGAGAATAGCGACCTGACTTGCCTGACGCAGACCCTGTGCGCCCATCATACGAATATACATCCAGCTTATCGGCAAAATTGAGGCGCTGCCGAATGGTGCAGCTGATACCGCACCTTGTGACGTCAGCAGTTCTGATGCCACAATCGTGTGTCCCGGCACAAACGGTGCAAGGTGTTTTTTCACCCCGATAGGTCCCATACCCGGACCACCACCGCCGTGCGGGATGCTGAAGGTTTTGTGCAGATTAAGGTGAGAAACATCCGCGCCGATAAAGCCCGGCGTGGTGATCCCGACCTGAGCATTCATGTTTGCGCCGTCAAGATAAACCTGTCCGCCGAATTCATGAATAATCTCGCACACCTCGCGCACACCCTCTTCGTACACGCCGTGAGTGGATGGATAAGTGATCATGACACAGGAGAGTTTTTCACTGTGCTGCTCTGCTTTTGCACGCAAGTCAGCCAGGTCAATGTTGCCGTCTTCATCGCAGCCCACAACAATCACGTCCATACCTGCCATATTGGCAGAGGCGGGGTTGGTGCCGTGCGCCGAGCTGGGTATCAGGCAGATAGTGCGGTGCCCTTCGCCTTTGCTCTCCTGGTAACGGCGGATAGTCACCAGACCCGCATATTCGCCCTGCGCGCCGGAGTTCGGCTGCATACACATGGCATCATATCCGGTCAGCAGCACCAGCCAGCGGGAGAGCTGTTCAATCATCACATAATAGCCCTGCGCCTGTTCCGGCGGGCAGAACGGGTGCATGTTACCGAATTCCGGCCAGGTGATCGGGATCATCTCCGCTGCCGCATTCAGTTTCATGGTACAGGAGCCGAGCGGGATCATCGCCTGATCCAGCGCCAGGTCTTTGCGCGCCAGACTGTGCAAATAGCGCATCATGTCTGTTTCGCTGTGATAGCGGTGGAAATTCGGATGAACCAGAATCTTACCTTCACGGCACATTGCCGCAGGAATAGAGTCAGTTGCGCCTGCAACCTGTGCATCCAGCACATCAATACCCAATACCGCTTCATGTCCGGTCAGTACCGCGTACAGGTTTTCCAGGCATTCGCGCTGTGTGGTTTCACTCAGCGTAACCCCCACCGCACCATGAAGATCGGTACGCAGGTTAATCCGTGCGGCTTTTGCCCGCGCCAGCACTGCCGGTTTATCTTTTACTTCAATGGTCAGGGTATCAAACCAGGTGGTATTGCGCAGATGCAGACCGGCGTCTGTCACGGCTTTCGCCAGAATGTCTGTCAGACGGTGGATGCGGGTGGCAATACGCTTCAGACCTTCCGGTCCGTGATACACCGCGTACATCCCGGCAATATTGGCGAGCAGAACCTGGGAAGTACAGATGTTGGAGTTGGCTTTTTCGCGGCGGATATGCTGCTCGCGGGTTTGCAACGCCAGACGCAGCGCCCGGTTTCCGGCGGCATCAATGGACACCCCGATAAGTCGTCCCGGCATTGCGCGTTTATATTCATCACGGCAGGCAAAGAAAGCCGCATGCGGACCACCGTAGCCCATTGGCACACCAAAGCGCTGGGCGGAGCCGAATACAATATCCGCACCCTGTTTACCCGGCGCTTCCAGCAACACCAGCGCCATAATATCGGCTGCCACACTGGTTATTACCTGACGCTGATGTAACTGCGCCAATAATTCACGGTAGTCATGGATTTGCCCAGTCGTGCCGGTCTGTTGCAGCAATACGCCAAAAACATCATCATAATCAAGCGCTTTTTTCGCACTGTCGATGATCAGTTCAAAACCAAAATAGGTGGCACGGGTGCGGATCACATCCAGTGTTTGCGGATGGACATCATCTGCAATAAAGAAGCGGTTGGCATTTTTCTTTTTGCTGATGCGTTTTGCCATTGCCATTGCTTCCGCAGCGGCAGTGGCTTCATCCAGCAACGAGGCGGAAGCCAGCGGCAGGCCGGCTAAGTCAATTGTTACCTGCTGAAAATTCAGCAGTGCTTCCAGGCGGCCCTGGGAAATTTCCGGCTGATACGGCGTGTATGCCGTGTACCAGCCCGGGTTTTCAAGCAGATTACGCTGAATAACAGCCGGCAAAATGGTCGGCGTATATCCCTGCCCGATATAAGAGGTAAACTGCTGATTCAGACCGGCAATGGTTTTCAGTTCAGTCAGCGCATCCTGCTCTGTCGAGCCTTCACCCACTGCGGGCGGGATATCCAGCTGAATATCGCGGGGCACAATTTTATGCATAAGGTCATCAAGTGACGCGGCACCGACAGTGGTCAGCATGTCATGTTGTTGTTCAGGGGATGCACCGATGTGACGGCGGATAAACTCCCCCTGGTTTTCAAGCTGGGCTAATGTTTGAGTCATTGTTCTCCGGTTCCTGAAGTTACTTAATCGATAAAATCCCGAAAAAAAACCCTGTTATGCAAGCAGAACAGGGTTTTGGTATTCGTTAGTCGTCTTCTTCTTCCAGCAGTTGTGCGTAACTTTCCGCATCCATCAGACCTTCAAACTCGTCCGGATCAGATGCTTTAACGCGGATTATCCACCCGCCTTCATAAGGCTCGCTGTTAACCTGCTCAGGTTGTTCTTCCAGCGTGTCATTGACCGCCAGAACGATACCGGAAATCGGTGCAAACAGGTCAGAAACCGCTTTTACTGACTCAACAGACCCGAATGCATCACCGAAGACTATCTCATCACCAACTGCCGGTAATTCAACATACACAACATCACCCAGTAATTCCTGAGCCTGGTCAGTGATCCCGACAACATATTCATCGCCACCCTCGTGACGAACCCACTCATGCTCTTCAGTATATTTCAGATTTTTAGGTACATTACTCATCACCAACCGCTCCTGTTATCTGGTTATACTCTTATTCATTCAAACTGCAGGTTCGTTGGCTACGCTACGCCTGCCTGCAACTTGAATGACGTTGAGTATATTCTTTATTAATCAATGAAATAAATTCAGCTTCAGACTAATTTTTTTCCGTTACGGACAAAACCCGGTTTCACAACCTCAACAGGCACTTCGCGATTACGCACCTGAACGACGGCAGTACTACCAATTCCCTGCGGGACACGCGCAAGGGCGATACTGAATCCTAATGTCGGCGAAAACGTTCCGCTGGTGATTATTCCGCTTTGCTGTTTACCAAGATCATCCGTAAAACGGACTTCCATCCCGCCACGCAATACGCCTTTTTCCCGCATCACCAGACCGACCAGTTTCTGCGTTCCGTCACGGCGGGCTTTTTCCAGCGCCTCACGACCAATAAACTTACGGTCTTCCGGCTGCCAGGCTATGGTCCAGCCCATATTTGCCGCCAGCGGATTAACCGTTTCGTCCATCTCCTGGCTGTAGAGGTTCATGCCGGCTTCCAGGCGTAATGTATCCCGCGCGCCTAATCCCGCCGGTTTCACGCCTGCTGCCAGCAGTTTTTGCCAGAGGCTGACAACCTGCTCTGCGGGCAGTGCAATTTCATACCCTTCTTCGCCGGTATAACCGGTGGTGGCAATAAAATAGTCGCCACTCTGCACGCCATAAAACGGTTTCATCCCGGCAACGGCGGCGTTTTGCTCTGCATTCAGTATGGTTGCCACTTTGGCTTTCGCCATGGGTCCCTGAACGGCAATCATCGCTAAATCATCGCGGACTGTCATCTCAAGAGCGAAATTTTTGCGATGCTCATCAATCCACGCCAGATCTTTTTCACGGGTGGCGGAGTTCACCACCAGCCGGTAAAAATCATCTGAAAAGTAATAAACGATAAGATCGTCAATAACCCCGCCGGAGGCATTGAGCATCCCGGTGTAGAGGGCTTTACCTTTTTCGGTGAGTTTTGCCACATCATTGGCGAGAAGATAACGGAGAAACGGCTGACATTCCGGACCATGAAAGTCAACGATTGTCATGTGGGAAACATCGAACATACCGGCGTCGCTGCGGACAATATGGTGTTCTTCTATCTGGGAGCCGTAGTGCAGCGGCATCATCCAGCCATGAAAATCCACCATTTTTGCCCCGCAGGCAACATGCTCACCGGACAGTGGAGTGTGTTGTGCCATTCTATCTCCTTTCAGTCAGACATAGTGCGCAGCCTGTACCGCGCAAACGATACCCTTTTCCTGACGTTATCACCGAATCACAAACGTAACCATAAGGAAAAATTGTGACCGTGTAATCGGGCGGAAAAATATGAGCGCTTAGTATGCAGTTTTTTCATCTGCCATTCTGAGGCTTAAAGCGCAAAACAGTATTAACGAAGGATAGTTTTGAATTACGCGATGGGATTGCACTAAAATACCGGACAGACCCACCGGTTAAATTTTAGTGCATTATGAATAAAACTAATGTGAAAAACAGCCTGAGATTAGATTTTTTCAACTGATACTGTGCCAGATTCGCGTAGCCAGTCAGGCATATCACTCAGACCCCGGGCGTGATGCAACAGCGCCGGTTTTACCCCGGGCAATGTGTCTGCCAGCACTAAACCGACATCGCGCACCAATTTTTTCAGCGGGTTATTACCCTCAAAAAGTTCACGAAAACCCTGCATGCCTGCCAGCATCAGCGCGGCACTCTGTTTGCGGCGGCGTTCAAAACGGCGCAGCCAGAAATAGTTGCCGATATCTTTGCCCTCTGCGGTCAGACGGCGGATTTCACCAATAAGTTCAGCGACATCCATAAAGCCGAGATTCACCCCCTGACCTGCCAGTGGATGAATAGTGTGTGCGGCATCGCCCAGCAGCGCCAGACGCGGTGCCGCAAACTGACGTGCATAACGCGCTGTCAGCGGGATAGCCTGCCGCTCACTGACAACCTCACATAACCCGAGCTGCACATCAAACGCCGCCGCCAGTTTGTGATTAAACTCAGCATCATTCAGATCCAGGCAGTGCTGCGCAGATAGCCCCGGTAATGACCAGACAATTGAACAATGATGTGCATCCGGCAGCGGCAAAAAGGCCAGAATGCCGTCGCCGTGAAACATCTGCCGCGCAATATTTTCATGCGGTAATTCTGTGCGGATAGTCGCGACCAGCGCGTGATGCTCATAATCCCAAAAAGAGATCGGAATATCCGCATGCTGACGCAACCACGAATTGGCACCATCGGCACCCACCACCAGCCGCGTACTGAGCATTTCATCATTTTCCAGCGTGATAAAGGCATCATTTTCGCCCCACGCCACCTGACGGATCTGCGTGCCGGTCAGCAAGGTCACATCCGGCAGTTTCTGTGCATGCTCCCAGAGCGTATTGCGGATAATATCATTTTCAATGATATGACCAAGATGCCCGCAGTGAGCCTCCTGCGCACTGAATGCAATACGCCCGAAGCTGTTATTGTCCCGTACTTCCATACCCTGATAAGGTGCGGTGCGTTTCGCCAGAATATCCTGCCAGACACCAAGCCGCGCCAGTAAGCGCTCACTGGCACTATTAATGGCCGAAACCCGGACAGAAAATGGAGACTGCGGGTCAAACCGGGTATCCGGTACCTGTTTTTCAATAACGGCTATCCGCAGCCCGCTGCCCTGCAATCCGCAGGCCAGTGCCAGACCAACCATGCCGCCACCGGCAATAACCACATCATACGACTGCATTGTTTATCCTTATTTTGTGGTGGGGTGAACGGAATATTGTGTCCGGCCGAGAGTCTGTTGTGCCAGCCGGTTGCGCAGAAACGGCAGCATTTCCATTGCCATCAGTCCGAGGTTTCGTCCGGCTGCCAGCGGAAAGCAACTGTTGGAAAACAGGCGGACAAGACCGTCGGTTAAGGTCATGGTCGTCTGACGATCGGCTTCACGCGCTGCCTGATATTGCATCAGCACGCGGTACTGACCAATATCTTCCTGTGATAAAAATGCCTGACTGATAACTTCAGCCAATGTCATCACATCACGCATGCCAAGGTTAAAACCCTGTCCGGCAATCGGGTGCAGTGTCTGGGAGGCATTTCCAACCAGCGCAAGCCGGTGTGAAATCTGTGATTGCGCCGCACTCAGTGTCAGCGGATAGCTGTGCCGGGTGCCGACAATCAGAATTTTACCAAGCTGCCAGCCGAATGCTTTCTGCAATTCACGGCGGAATGTTTCATCATCCCATCCGCGCACCGTATCCGCCATGTCTGCATGATGACACCAGACCAGCGAGCTGCGCCCTTGTGTCATCGGCAGCATCGCCAGTGGTCCCTGCGGGGTAAAGCGCTCAAATGCACGCCCGGCAGGATCCCGCTCTGTCATCACATTGGCGATCACCGCCACCTGCTCATACGGCGTATCTGTCCACTGTATGCCGCACTGCTGCGCCATCGCAGAGTGACTGCCGTCGGCAGCAATCAGAATTTGGCCTGTCAGTTCCCGGTCGTCATTCAACCGGACAGTAACCGCATCCGTTGTCCGCGTGATGCTTTTTACCGTATCCGGACAATATAATGTGACATTTTCCGCCTGTGCCAGACGGGCAAACAGCGCCTGTCCCGCATCATGCAATTCAATGACCTGACCCAGGGCATCAATATCATAATCTGCCGCCGCCATATTCACACAGCCGGTATGTCCCTGATCGGACACATGAACCCGGGTGATTGGTGCAGCATACGGTTTCAAATCAGACCACAGCCCTATTTTGTCCAGCCGCTGACAGGTGCCGTGAGCAAGCGCAATCGCCCGGGCATCAAAGCCCGGGTGATTGTCATCCGGCCGTTTTGCTTCCGCGATCGCGACCGGAAGCCTGCCGAGACTGAGGCGGGAAAGTGCCAGTGCCAGTGTCGCACCGGTCATTCCGCCTCCGGCGATAATAACGCTCATTAATTATTCAGCCTGTTTTGCTTTCACCATCAGGGCTTCTATCTCATCAGCCGTTTTCACTACTGTGGCGGTCAGGTTTTCATTACCCTGCTCTGTGATAACAATATCATCCTCAATACGGATGCCAATCCCGCGGTAGGCTTCCGGCACATCAGCATCCGGCGCGATATACAGCCCCGGTTCGATAGTCAGCACCATACCCGGTTCCAGAATACGATCACGGTCTGTGCCGTAATGCCCGACATCATGCACATCCAGCCCTAACCAGTGGCTCAGACTATGCATGAAAAACGCGCGGTACGCTTTGGTTTCGATCAAGTGCGGCACATCACCGGTTAATAACCCGAGTTTCACCAGCTCTTCGGTCATAATTTCAATCACCCGGTCTGTCACCGCCGCAATGGAGGTGCCCGGACGATAGAGTTCAAGAGACACATCCAGCGTTTTCAGAACGATATCGTAAATTTCGCGCTGCTCTTTCGAGAATTTTCCGCTGACCGGGAAGGTGCGGGTAATATCACCTGCATATCCTTCAATCTCACATCCGGCATCAATCAGAACCAGATCGCCGTCTTTCATCCGGCTCTCATTTTCGGTGTAATGCAGGATACAGCCGTTTTCACCGCTGCCGACAATGGTGTTATAAGACGGGAAACGCGCACCATTGCTGACAAATTCGTGTTCAATCTCACCCTGTAACTGATATTCAAACATGCCCGGGCGACAGATTTTCATTGCTCTGATGTGAGCAAGTGCGCTGACTTTTCCGGCGCGGCGCATAATATCCAGCTCCGCAGGAGATTTAAACAAACGCATATTGTGAACAACCGGACGCCAGTCAATCAGCGTGGCGGGTGCGCAGAGATTACGACGACTTCCCTGACGCAGCGTTTCCAGGGCATTAAAGACAATTGTATCCGCATATGCCATCTCACCCTGTGCAAAATAGAGCGTATCCAGACCATTGAGCAACTGATACAGCTGTTCATTGATATCATCGAACGGCAGCGCACGGTCAACACCCAGTTTCTCAGGGGCGGCATCCTGACCGAGACGACGCCCGAACCAGATTTCAGCAGTCAGATCACGTACACGGTTGAACAGGACACTGTGATTATGGGTTTCATCACTTTTAATCAGTACCAATACAGCTTCCGGCTCACTGAATCCGGTGAGATACAAAAAATCACTGTGCTGACGGTAGGGATATTCACTGTCTGCATTGCGCTGCGCCGGTGGTGCTGCAAAAAAAATAGCCGCACTCGCCGGTGCCATGTTTTCCAGCAATGCCTGACGACGTGAGATAAATTCTTGCCTATTCATACCCGCTCTCCTTGTACTATACCCTTATTCATTCAAACTGCAGGTTCGTTGGCTGCATCCTGAATGACGTTGGGTATACATGATATTCAGCCGTGTAATGTGAGTATTCAGACTGCCCCGGTTTTCCTGAAACCGGCAGATTATAATTTATCAGCGCAGTCAGACCGGAACCTCTGAGTATAAGCGACTTAGTGTAATGTGGGTTTCTGCTCCACTGCATCAGCCGTTTGTGCGCTGCGTGGTTTTGCCAGTGAAATATAGCAAAGTTGTACCACTACGCGAATATACTCGATAACCTCTTCCAGCGCCTCGGCCAATGCTTCCGCATCTTCTGCCTCATCATAGCCGAGCATACCGATTTCACGTAAATCTGTGACTATCTCCTGCACTTCTTTGCGCTCACTCAGTTTCGGATCTGCCACACCCAGACCTAATAAAAAGTGATTTACCCAGCCCGCCAGTTCATCCGCACGGGCAAATACACCGGCATCATCATCAGGTAGTAACAGGTTGAACTGACACTCTGTGTCATCCAGCAGTTCAAATGTGGTGTTAAAGAGCGCGCGTAACGGCTGTGATAAAATTTGAGAGAATGCCATTCCTTCATTCGTCAGGTCATGAACCAGTGCCTGCCAGGTATCATCAGTATTCCCGCCGCACAGTAAGCCCGTGATAAGGCCATGCATTTCCGACGCAGTCATTGCGACGGCCTGCTGGCGTAATAGTTCATCAAGTGTTTTAAAATCAGGCAGTGTTTTATCCGGGGTCATTATTTTGCTCACCAGTCGGGTTTTAGTTCGTGATATGCTACCATTAAGAGGCGCCGCTGTACCAGATTAGGGCTTCAGCCTGCTGGTATAACGTACACAATTCACGATACACAGGATAAAATATCCTGTAGCAGAACTAAAGGAAGATGTCATGTCTGCACAACCCGTTGATATCCAAATATTCGGGCGTTCCATGCGCGTTAATTGTCCACCGGAACAGAAAGAAGCACTGGTTGCTTCTGCTGCGGAGCTTGAACAACGGCTGCAGGACCTGAAAGTACGCAGTAAAGTGACTAACACTGAGCAGCTCGTTTTTATCGTGGCACTAAACATTTGTCACGAACTGACACAAGAAAAATTGAAAACGCGCGATTATGCCTATAACATGGAACAAAAGATAAAGCTGTTACAACAGACTATCGAGCAGGCGCTGCATGATCAAACACGAATCACTGAGCGTCAGGTAACAGCTATTGAATAAAATTGTTTAGAAATCAGTCACTAGACAAAAAAAATAATGAAATTAGGTTGCAATCTCAGCGCAGATTCATACAATGAACCTAAGAAAAGATTTAACGAAAGTTTCAAAAAATTCTCTGGAATGTTTGTCAGCGGGCGAGTCCCCTGAGCCGATATTGATACAGACAGAATGTGGTGATTTGTCACCGGTGAGCATACCTGACTCGTTCAGGCAGCCTAATGGAAGCAACACTGCGTTCACCTTGAACCAAGGGTTCAAGGGTAACAGCCTGCGACGGCATTCCGGAGATCTCCATCTCCACTCTTCGTTTACTCCGCTGACCTTACCATGACTAATGAAACGTTGTTACAGACGCGACATCATCTGCGCCAGTCAATCCGCCAAAAACGCCGTGAACTCAGCCCGGAACAGCAATCGGACGCCGCTCATGCGCTGGTTCAGCAAATCATTCATCATCCTGATATCGGTGATGCAAATAATATTGCCCTGTTTCTTTCTTTCGATGGCGAAATTGATACCGGCCCGCTGACAGAATGGTTATGGTCACAGGGAAAATACGTATTTTTACCTGTTTTGCACCCGTTCAGCCGCCACCACCTGTTATTTCTGGCTTATCGCCCTGATACTCCGCTGATTAAAAACAAATTTTCAATTTCAGAACCGGCATTGGATGTCACACAAGTGCTGCCGCCGGAGAAACTGGATCTGATGTTTATTCCGCTGGTCGCGTTTGATTCACAGGGAGAACGGCTGGGCATGGGCGGCGGTTTTTATGACCGTATGCTGGCAGACTGGAAAAATAAGGGATTTTACCCGGTGGGGCTGGCACATGACTGTCAGCAGGTCAGTGAATTACCTGCCGCACAGTGGGATATTCCGTTACCGGAAATAATCACACCTTCACGCCGCTGGTTGTGGCCTGAGCATAAATAAACAAGTATAAACAAAAAGTAACATCAGCTGATTGTACACCATATTCATTTACACCTGAGAAACTACCGGTAACGGGCAAAACGAAAAGTTGCTGTAAATACATTCGTGTAAGCTCAGCCGCGCCATCCATGCCGCGGATGCTTTTCGTTCTTCTGCCCGTTACCGTTCGTGTACTTTAACTATCAATAACAAAAACTACCAATATCAGAAAAGCTGGCGCGCGCGAACCGTTCCCGGCAAGGCTTTTAACTGAAGTAATACTTCATCAGCTTCCTGCGGGTTATTCGCCACCATATCAATAACCACATAGCCAAGCTCACCCGCCGTTTGTAAATACTGCGCCGCGATATTAATCCCGCGATCAGTAAATATCTGGTTGATGCTGGTCAGCATTCCCGGACGGTTTTCATGGATATGCAGCAGACGATTGGCATTTTGGGCATGACCCGGCAGTGAGACTTCCGGAAAATTGACCGCAGAGAGCGTCGAGCCGTTATCTGAGTATTTCGCCAGTTTGCCACCCACTTCAAAACCGATATTTTCCTGCGCTTCCTGCGTGGAGCCACCGATATGCGGCGTCAGAATGACATTATCGAAACCAATCAGCTGAGAAATAAACGGGTCGGCCGGGTCATTATTAGCCGCCGGTTCTGACGGGAACACATCCACCGCAGCACCGGAAAGGTGCTTCGAGGCCAGCGCCTGACTCAGTGCCGGAATATCAACAACCGTCCCGCGTGAGGCATTAATAAGAATAGCGCCCGGCTTCATCAGCTCAATCTCGTGTTTACTAATCATATTTTTAGTAGAATCTATTTCCGGCACATGCAGCGTCACCACATCGCTCATATTGAGCAGCTCAGAGAGATGGCGCACCTGGGTGGCATTTCCGAGAGGAAGCTTATTCTCTATGTCATAAAAATAGACATTCATCCCGATGGATTCCGCAAGGATACCCAGTTGTGTACCGATATGCCCGTAGCCGATAATCCCCAGCTTTTTACCCCGCGCCTCATAGCAACCTTTCGCCTGTTTATCCCAGATACCACGGTGGGCTTTGGCATTGGCTTCAGGAATACGACGCAGCAGCAGTAATAACTGTCCCAGTACCATCTCAGCCACGGAACGTGTGTTTGAGAAAGGTGCGTTAAAGACAGGAATACCGCGTTTTGCTGCCGCAGTCAGATCAACCTGATTGGTGCCGATGCAAAAACACCCGACAGCAACCAGTTTTTCGGCACAGGCAAAAATCTCTTCCGTCAGTTGAGTCCGGGAGCGGATACCGATAAAGCGGGCATCACGGATAGCTTGTTTTAATTCTTCCGTGGATAATGCACCTTTATGGTATTCAATGTTGCTGTAACCCGCTGCTTTAAGGCTGTCTACTGCACTCTGGTGTACGCCTTCCAATAGCAGAAATTTAATTTTCTCTTTTTCCAGTGATACTTTTACCATGACCCTGCCCTTTATTAGTTCCCGAATGTGTCTGTCCCTACACCCTTATTCATTCAAACTGCAGGTTCGTTGGCTGCATCCTGAATGACGTTGGGTATACACCAAAATAACAAAAAATGACGGCTCCGCAATACACGTCCCCGTAGGTGCTCAGCACAAATCGCAGGAAAAGAAGGGATTTACAGGAGAAAATGAAAAAATGCCGGAGAGTGATGATATTTTGGTCATATCAAAGACAAAATTGTGATATATATCACCGAAATTTATGCTTTAAAAAAAATAAAAAAAGGAGCGGTTATCCGCTCCTTTCTGTAATGCTGATATCAATATATATCACATTGATTTATTTGATGGTTTTCACGCCATCCTGCGTCCCCATCAGCACCACATCAGCGCCGCGGTTAGCAAATAAACCCACAGTCACAACACCTGCAATTGCGTTAATTTTATTTTCCATCTCAACCGGATTAAGAATTTCCAGGTTATGCACATCCAGAATCACGTTGCCGTTATCTGTCACCACATTCTGACGGTATTCCGGTTGTCCACCCAGTTTGACCAGTTCGCGGGCAACATACGAACGCGCCATCGGAATAACTTCAACCGGCAGCGGGAATTTACCCAGTAAATCCACATACTTGCTGTCATCGACGATACAAATAAAGGTTTTTGCAATTGCCGCAATGATTTTTTCGCGGGTGAGCGCTGCGCCACCGCCTTTGATCATATTCATGTGATGGTCGATTTCATCCGCGCCATCCACATACACATCCAGGCCGTCAACATCGTTGCAGTCAAATACCGGGATGCCGTAGCTTTTCAGTTTTGCAGTGGACGCCTCAGAGCTGGATACCGCGCCGTCAATCTGACCTTTCATAGTGGCAAGTGCATCAATAAAATGTGATGCGGTAGACCCCGTACCCACACCAACAATCGTTCCCGGCTTCACGTAGTCTAATGCCGCCCAGCCAACTGCTTTTTTTAATTCATCCTGATTCATTGTTTTGCCCTTTATTATTCATGATATGCCACCGGCACAGCCTGAGTTAATTATAGCAATTATTTCTCCGGCAGAATGCGAATTGTGGCATATTGTGACTTAGTGACAAATGAAATCATTTTTCATTACAGATTTTCAATCTGTTAGCTTACCAATGAAAAGAGGAGACGGCAGCAATGAGACGACCGGACTACCGGGCGCTTCAGGCGCTGGATGCAGTTATCCGTGAGCGTGGTTTTGAGCGGGCAGCACAGAAACTGTGTATTACCCAGTCAGCAGTGTCACAGCGGATCAAACAGCTGGAAAATTTGTTTGGTCAGCCGCTGCTGGTGCGCACCGTGCCGCCGCGCCCGACAGAAGAAGGGCAAAAATTACTGGGATTACTGCATCAGGTGGAGTTGCTGGAAGCCGAATGGCTGGGCGACGATGCCGGAAATATTGAACCGCCGCTTATTTCACTCGCCGTCAACGCAGACAGCCTGGCGACCTGGTTGCTTCCGGCACTGCGTCATGTGCTGGCGGATCTCGCTATCCGGCTGAATATTCAGGTGGAAGATGAATCACGTACCCATGAACGACTGCGGCGCGGAGAGGTAGTTGGTGCTGTCAGTATTCAGCCGCGCCCGTTACCGGGATGCCTTGCGGATCAACTGGGTGCGCTGGATTACCTGTTTGTCGGCTCGCCGGAATTTGCCGCGCGTTATTTTCCTGACGGCGTAAGTCGCAGTGCGCTTCTGAAAGCGCCGGCGGTGGCTTTTGACTATCTTGATGATATGCACATGGCATTCTTACAGACCAATTTTGACCTGGCGCCGGGCAGTGTGCCAAGCCACGTTCTTAACTCATCGGAAGCCTTTGTGCAGTTGGCAAAGCAGAGTTCGGCCTGTTGTATGATCCCGCATTTACAGATTGCGCGTGAGCTGGAGCGCGGAGAATTGGTGGATCTGACACCGGGTCTGTTCCAGCGCCGGATGCTGTACTGGCACCGTTTTTCACCGGAAAGCGCCACCATGCGCCGGGTGACTGACGCCCTGATCAAACACGGACGTCAGACATTGCGGCAGGCGCCGCCCGAAACAGATTAACGTTTCAGTTCAAACACAACATCCACCTGATCACGGAAATCAACTGTCTGCTGCTCGTAGGTTTCATCGGCCGTAGCGCCCGCAGGTGCTGCGTCCATGTTCATCATCATTTTACCGCGTGCCATAACCGGAACCGGCTGTGGTGCGTTATAACCAATGCTGTACACGGCACCCAGTTCAGAGCCGAAACCTTTTGCGACGGCTTTGGCCTGTGATACAGCATCATCAATGGCTTTCTGACGTGCATCCGCGCGATATTTTTCCGGGTTATTCACTCCGAATTCCACAGAGCGGATATCATCCAGACCACTTTTTAGCGCGCCGTCCAGCAGTGTATTTAACTTATTGAGATCATATACTTTTACTGTCACTGAGCGGGACGCATTGTAACCGCGGATCACCGACTCTTCTTTTTCTTTATCATAGACATAGTCAGGGCTGGTATTAATATTTGCCGCATTAATATCTTTTTTCTCAATTCCCTGCGCTTTCAGGAAATCAAAATACTGTGCAACGCGTTTATCTGCCTGTGCTTTGGCACCCGCAGCCCCGCTATCCTTCACTGTCACATTGATAGACAGTGTCGCCATATCAGGTTCAGCCTGAATAACCGCACTGCCGGAAGTTGAGATATGCGGACCGGCCGGGGTTTCCGCCGCCTGCGCAGCAACCGAATAACTCCCTAAAGCAACCATAGCCGCAAGGGCAAGAGATTTAAGTTTCACATATCCTCCTTCTGTTAAGATCCGGTCACATAACAGAACGTTATGCCGGAATTATTAACACTAACATAGATTAACAAAAGAATATTTCGGATTAATAAGAAATATCCAACCCTTTTAAGACTACGCTCTGAATAATTCAGGATGTCTGGTTGTTGACTGCGTTCAACCAGGCATCCTGAAGTATGACGAGGCTAATTGTATTGCGATATACCACATCACTGAACCGACAAACAGATTAATGATCCGCTGCGATACAGGCTTTTGTAATACCGGAGAGAACCAGGCTGATAACAGCGCCAGCCCGAAAAACCACAGAACAGAGGCGCACACGGCTCCGGCGGTAAACCAGATACGTAGGTCAGCACTCAGTTGCCCGCCGATACTGCCCAACACCACAAAGGTATCAAGATAGACATGCGGATTGAGCCAGGTCACTGCCACCAGCGTCATAATAACCCGCCAGCGGCTGCGGACAACCTGCTCCTGTATTGTCAGTGCAGCATCATCTGTAAAGACTGAGCGTAATGCCCCGAATCCATACCATAACAGAAACGCCACCCCGCCCCAGGTCACCAGCGCCATCAGCCAGACAGACTGACTCAGAAGCGCACTACCGCCGAAGACGCCGGCGGCGATCAGTAACACATCACTTAATGTGCATAAAAATGCACTCATCAGGTGATACTGCTTCCGGCAGCCCTGTTGCAGAACAAATACGTTTTGTGGCCCCAGCGGCAATATCATTGCCGCGCCGAGCAGTAACCCCTGAAAATATGTTTGTAACATGCAAAAAATCCCGATAAATATTCATTTCTCTTCAGATGGAATGAATATTACCGGGATTTTATTATTAGTGAAATTAATACAATTAATGGGTCATTAACATGCCTAATATCCTATACCCAACGTCATTCCAGATGCAGGCAGGTGGCAAGGGAAGATAGACGGGGAGCATACATTAGTATGTGACCCGGCTATCTGAGTGCGGCCAACGAACCTGCAGCTTGAATGAATAAGGGTATATACCAAACGTCAGATCCACTCCCAGACCAGACGTACCGGTGTACCGGTGTACCCAGATACCGGCTCACACGGCTGATGATTTCATCCCGCCCGTTATTCATGCAAACAACGAAACTGTTGTTATAGCGGACTGTCAGCCCGTAACAGGCAAAACCGGCAGTTTCATCATAATCCATATCCGGGATCACGACCGGTGCGCCACAACAGGGCGTCTGGCGGGGTGATAATGCAGCAGAAATACGCGCCTGTCCGCCATGCCTGACAATATCATTCACCTGTGCGCTCCACCATAAACCGGAAACGGCACAACGGCAGGCAGGACAAAGAGGATAACGGAAATTTTCGCTGCCGGACCAGAGGATCAAATCAGTCTGTGCCTGATGTATGATATCGTCTGCGGCCATCCATTCACTCAGATACTGCTCTGCTGCCTGCTGCTGCTCAGCATCCGGAATATAGGTCAGTGACTCAGGAATAAAATGGAGCAAATGTTCGCTCACCAGATTACCGCCGGTACGGTCAAAAAAAGCGGCACCTGCGAATTGGTGCCGCTTATAATATAATACCATTATGCGTTTTCTTGTTTGCCGTTTGGATTGATATGAACATCAAGCTGCGGGAACGGAATACCGATATTGTGTTTATCCAGTGCGCGTTTGAAATTTTCCAGTAAATCCCAGTTCACACTCAGAAAATCCCCGTTAACCGTCCAGTAACGGACAATAAAATTCAGGGAAGACGGTGCCATTTCATTAAGGCGGACCACGATACCTTTATCCTGCTGCACGCGCGGGTCGGCTTCTACAATATCGGTCAGGATCTTCTTCACCAGGTCAATATCCGCGTTATACGCAACACCCACAATAATATCGCGGCGGCGGTTTGGCTCACGGGTCACATTGATAATATCACCGGAAATAACTTTACCATTCGGGATAACAATGATTTTATCGTCAGCACTGCGCAGTGTTGTGGAGAAAATTTGTACCGTCTGAACAGTCCCTTCCGCAGCACCAATCACCACATATTCACCGGCACGGATCGGGCGGAAAACAACCAGCAATACACCCGCCGCCAGGTTTGAAAGTGAGCCCTGCAAGGCCAGACCAATAGCTAAACCTGCCGCACCCATTACCGCAATCACCGATGTCGTTTGCACACCAAGGCGACCCAGTACAGCAATCAGCGTAAAAGCAATCATCGCATAACGGACGATAGCCGAGAGAAAATCAGAAACGGTGATATCAACGCCGCGTATAGCCAGCAGGCGTGATACCGCTTTACCTGCCATTTTTGCGACAAACAGACCAATAATCAGGATCAGAACTGCGGCAACAAGATTCACGGCATATTCCAGTAACAATGTCTGGTTATTTGCCAGCCAGCCGGTAGCCTGGTTCAGGCCATCCGTCAGGAGTTGTTCATTCATTCTTCCACCTCAATGTGTTATCAAAAAAAAGCAAAATACTATTCACAACAATAATCATGGCAATAATCGGCCAGATTATGCCTGATGATTAAATTACTGATTTATATTACCGTAAAAAATGAAAAATTCAGAATAAAAGGTGCCACCCTCACCGGTCAGTCGTAACAAATTTACGGTAATTTTCCAGTAAAATCATAAAGTCATCGATTCCGCAAAAGGCAATACTTTCATTATCGTAATAGCTCATGCCATCTTCCGGTTCGTCAGTTTCAAACGCGATTTGATTCGCGTTAATCATCACTTCCTCATCATCCAGCAACAGCGTGTATTCATGCCCCACCCGCTGCCATTGCTGCTCCCGCCCTCTGACAACCTCACGGGCGCTGACTATCTCATCAAGAACAGAGAGATCCCCTTTTACCTCTTCATTCAGCCAGTGACCAACGGCTTCGTGATCCATTGACAGCTTAACTACCACATTTCCGTCAATTCCCCGTAAAAATTCATACTCCATCGCTGTGTACCTCTTATTGATGCTTTAGCGCAATACTATCTGTCACAGACTTCTATTTTAGCGGGTTATCACGCTTTCCGGTACATTAACCCTGTAATTAACCGGATAGCAGACGTAAAAAAACGGGAGACAGCCATCAGGCCATCTCCCGTTATATGCTACCGATATATACTCTTATTCATTCAAACCGCAGGTTCGTTGGCGGCATGAATGACGTTGGGTATAATCAGATATCCAACATCACACTACAGTCTGGAAAATCACGCCGTCAGCCACTTTTGTATACTGATCCAGCTTATCAAAGTTCAGATAACGGTAGGTATCTTCTGCTGTTTCATCCACTTTATTCATATAGGTCTGATACTCAGCCGGTGTCGGCAGACGTCCCAGTAATGATGCTACCGCAGCCAGCTCAGCTGATGCCAGATAAACATTGGCTCCGGTGCCGAGACGGTTCGGGAAGTTACGCGTGGATGTGGACACTACTGTTGAGTTATCCGCAACACGTGCCTGGTTGCCCATGCAGAGTGAACAGCCCGGGATTTCCACCCGCGCACCACTCTTGCCGAAGATGCTGTAATAGCCCTCTTCCGTCAGCTGAGCCGCATCCATCTTAGTCGGCGGAGCAACCCACAGCCGTGTCGGCAACTGGCCTTTGTGGCTGTCGAGCAGTTTACCCGCTGCACGGAAGTGCCCGATGTTGGTCATACAGGAACCGATGAAAACTTCATCGATTTTGCTGCCCGCCACATCAGATAACAGACGGGCATCATCCGGGTCATTCGGCGCACACAGAATCGGCTCTTTAATCGCATCAAGGTCAATATCAATCACTGCTGCGTAATCTGCATCCGCATCACCTTCCAGCAATTGCGGATCTGCCAGCCATTTTTCCATACTTTGAATGCGGCGCTCGATAGTCCGGCGATCGCCGTAACCTTCCGCGATCATCCATTTGAGCAGCACAATATTGGAATTAAGGTATTCGGTGACCGGCGCTTTATCCAGTTTAATGGTACAGCCCGCCGCAGAGCGCTCAGCAGAAGCATCAGCCAGTTCAAACGCCTGTTCAACTTTCAGTTCCGGCAGCCCTTCAATTTCAAGAATACGACCTGAAAAAATATTTACCTTACCTTTTTTCTCAACCGTCAGCAGCCCGTCCTGTATCGCATAATACGGAATAGCATGAACCAGGTCGCGCAGAGTGATACCCGGTTGCATTTTACCTTTAAAGCGCACCAGCACAGATTCCGGCATATCCAGCGGCATCACCCCGGTAGCTGCGGCAAATGCCACCAGCCCGGAGCCTGCCGGGAATGAAATACCAATAGGGAAACGGGTGTGGGAATCGCCGCCTGTACCGACAGTGTCCGGCAGCAGCATGCGGTTGAGCCAGGAGTGAATAATACCGTCACCCGGACGCAGCGAAACACCTCCGCGATTCATAATAAAATCAGGCAGTGTGTGGTGAGTATTCACATCCACCGGTTTCGGGTACGCTGCTGTGTGGCAGAAAGACTGCATCACGAGGTCAGCGGAGAAACCCAGACAGGCGAGGTCTTTCAGCTCGTCGCGGGTCATCGGACCGGTGGTGTCCTGAGAGCCGACAGAAGCCATTTTCGGTTCGCAGTACTCGCCCGGACGGATACCGGCAACACCGCAGGCGCGCCCGACCATTTTTTGTGCCAGCGAGAAGCCACGGCTGCTTTTTTCAACCGGTTTCGCCTGACGGAAAATATCTGCCGGCGGCAGACCAAGAGACTCACGTGCTTTTGCCGTCAGCCCGCGTCCGATAATCAGCGGAATTCGCCCGCCTGCGCGGACTTCATCGAGCAGTACATCAGTTTTCAGTTCAAATGTTGCCAGCAGTTCATTGGTTTCATGATTGCGTACCTCGCCTTTATACGGATAAACATCAATGATATCCCCCATATTCAGGTTATTAACATCCACTTCTACCGGCAACGCGCCCGCGTCTTCCATGGTATTGAAGAAAATCGGGGCGATTTTGCTGCCCAGCACAATACCGCCGCCGCGTTTATTCGGTACATACGGGATATCATCGCCCATAAACCACAGGACAGAGTTGGTTGCCGATTTACGGGAAGACCCCGTACCGACCACATCCCCGACATACGCCAGAGGAAAACCTTTTTTGCTGAGCAAATCAATTTGATTGACAGGCCCGATGTTGCCCGGCTCATCCGGATCAATACCCTCACGCGGGTTTTTCAGCATCGCAAGTGCATGTAACGGGATATCAGGACGCGACCAGGCGTCAGGCGCAGGAGACAAATCATCCGTATTGGTTTCGCCGGAGACTTTAAAAACCGTCACTGTTAGTTTTTCAGCTAATTTCGGACGTTCCAGGAACCATTTGGCGTCTGCCCATGACTGAATAATCGCTTTAGCGTGAGGATTACCGGCTTTGGCTTTCTCTTCCACGTCATAAAAATTATCAAACATCAGCAGTGTATGAGACAGCGCTTTCGCCGCAACCGGCGCAAGTTTTTCGTTATCAAGGGCGTCAATCAGGGCATGAATATTATATCCCCCCTGCATTGTTCCCAGTAATTCAATTGCTTTTTCCGCTGAAATGAGCGGTGAACGGGCATCACCTTTTGCCAGCGCAGCCAGAAAACCGGCTTTAACATACGCCGCTTCATCAACACCCGGCGGAACGCGGTTGGTAATCAGATCAACAAGAAATGCTTCTTCGCCTTGCGGCGGGGATTTCAGCAGTTCGACCAGGCCTGAGACCTGAGCCGCATTCAGTGGTACAGGGGCGATCCCTTGTGCTGCACGCTCGGCAACATGCTTACGATAATTTTCCAGCACGACATACTCCTTGCTTTCATTGTTTTTTATGAGTGCCCGGCAACGGGGTTTCAGCATATCAAAATTTAAACACATTGTTAATTCATTCACATTAAAGCAACATAAACAATTTGTGAGCTGAATAACATTAGTGAATTAAACTTGCGACTAACCCGTTACCCGGCGTTGCGCTGCTTTAAGCAGGAATTTGCCCGATAATTCATTATGCCTGCATGAAGAAAAACGTCTGATCCGCCATCAGGATGCACATAATTTATTAATATCTGAATAATATCAATTTGTCTATGCAAGCCGGTGTATACCCAACGTCATTCAGGATGCAGGCAGAGATTGCCGTAACGCGGACAATAAACAAAAAAAATCCGGCGCCATAACAGCAGCCGGATTTTTTGTTTTGATGATGTCAGGACATCATCATAATTAACTGATTATTTTTTCTTTTTCGCTTTGGCATTAGGAAGGTCAGTAATGCTGCCTTCGTAAATCTCCGCCGCCATACCGATTGACTCGTACAGTGTCGGGTGAGCGTGAATGGTCAGTGCAATATCTTCTGCATCACAGCCCATTTCGATTGCCAGACCGATTTCACCTAACAGCTCGCCGCCGTTAGTCCCGACAATAGCACCACCGATAACACGGTGAGATTCTTTGTCGAAAATCAGTTTGGTCATGCCTTCAGCACAGTCAGACGCGATAGCACGGCCGGAAGCCGCCCATGGGAACGTAGCTGTTTCGTAGCTGATCCCTTTCTCTTTCGCTTCTTTCTCGGTCAGACCAACCCATGCGACTTCCGGTTCGGTATACGCGATAGAAGGAATGACTTTCGGATCGAAATAGTGCTTCAGACCGGAAATAACTTCTGCGGCAACGTGACCTTCGTGAACACCTTTGT
This sequence comes from Morganella psychrotolerans, assembly GCF_965118875.1. Classification (GTDB taxonomy): domain Bacteria; phylum Pseudomonadota; class Gammaproteobacteria; order Enterobacterales; family Enterobacteriaceae; genus Morganella; species Morganella psychrotolerans_C. The sequence continues at coordinate 62,972 of NZ_CBCPJD010000006.1, read as the reverse complement.
GTGCCAGCATCGGCTGACCGACGATATCGCCGATAGCAAAGATGTGCGGCACATTGGTACGCATTTGTTTATCAACGTGGATGAAACCGCGGTCGTCAACTTCAACACCCGCTTTATCCGCAGCAAGCGTTTTACCGTTCGGCGTACGGCCGATAGCCACCAGAACCGCATCATAACGCTGTGGCTGTGCAGGCGCTTTCTTTCCTTCCATCGTGACATAAATACCGTCTTCTTTTGCTTCAACGGCGGTCACTTTGGTTTCCAGCATCAGATTAAACTTGCCACTGATACGTTTGGTAAACAGTTTAACAATATCTTTATCTGCCGCAGGAATGACCTGGTCGAACATTTCAACCACATCAATCTCTGAACCCAGCGCGTGATAAACGGTCCCCATTTCCAGACCGATAATACCACCGCCCATGACCAGCAGACGGCCAGGGACAGTTTTCAGTTGCAGTGCATCGGTTGAATCCCACACACGCGGGTCTTCATGCGGGATGAACGGCAGCTGAATCGGACGTGAGCCCGCAGCAATAATTGCGTTGTCGAATGTGATTGTGGTTTTACCCTTCTCACCTTCAACATCGATAGTATTCGCACCGGTGAACTGGCCGAGACCATTCACAACAGTTACTTTACGGCCTTTCGCCATACCGGCCAGACCGCCGGTTAACTGAGAAATAACTTTCTCTTTCCACAGACGGACTTTATCAATATCAGTCTTAGGTTCGCCGAAAACGATACCGTGAGAAGCCAGCGCTTTTGCTTCTTCGATCACTTTCGCAACATGCAGTAATGCTTTGGACGGGATACAACCCACGTTCAGACACACACCGCCTAAAGTTGAATAACGCTCAATCAGAACTGTTTCCAGACCTAAGTCAGCACAGCGGAAAGCCGCTGAATACCCTGCAGGGCCCGCACCAAGTACAACTACCTGGGCTTTAATTTCAGTACTCATCGTGACCTCTTATTTGTTTGTCCGGCGGGTCAGACGAAATAATGTTCCACCGGGACGTACACACTGAGAGTAGTTTACAGAATTGTTAATAACCTGAAAAGACACAGTTCCGTGACCTGACTCCCGTTCTCCGGGATGGTCTCGTTTCAGCCTGCATCAGCGGGACCGGCGCAACGCCGATCCCGCTGAGGTTACTTACAAATTACATCGTCAGACGGCGTAAATCACTCATGTACTGATTAATCAGCGTGATAAAGCGGGCGCCGTCAGCACCATCGATCACACGGTGGTCGAAGGAAAGTGACATTGGCAGAATGAGACGCGGAACAAATTGTTTGCCATCCCAGACCGGTTTCATGGATGAACGTGACAGACCCATGATAGCAACTTCCGGTGCGTTAACAATCGGTGCAAAACCGGTCGTTCCGATACCACCGAGGCTGGAAATAGTGAAACACCCGCCCTGCATATCAGACGATGTCAGCTTACCGGTACGCGCTTTTTTGGAGATTTCAGCCAGCTCGTAGGACAGCTCCAGAATGCCTTTTTTGTTCACATCTTTAATGACAGGAACAACCAGGCCATTCGGGGTATCAACCGCGATACCGATATTGACATATTTCTTCAGAATCAGGCGCTGACCATCTTCTGTGATCGAACTGTTTACGCGCGGCATATCAACCAGCGCTTTGGCAGCGGCTTTCATCACAAAGACCAGCGGGGTGATTTTTACGCCCAGCTGTTTTTTCTCAGCTTCTTTATTCTGCTGCTTACGGAATTCTTCAACATCCGTAATATCCGCTTCATCCATCAGTGTAACGTGCGGGATAACCACCCAGTTACGGCTCAGGTTAGCACCGGACAGCTTCTGAATACGGCTCAGTTCCAGTTCTTCCACTTCACCGAACTTGCTGAAATCAACTTTCGGCCATGGCAGCATACCAGGTAAACCACCGCCGGTTGCAGCTGGTGCTGCTTCAGCGCGTTTAACCGCATCTTTCACATAAGCCTGAACGTCTTCGCGCAGGATACGACCTTTACGGCCTGTACCTTTGACTTTCGCCAGATTAACACCAAATTCACGTGCCAGACGGCGGATAACCGGGCTTGCATGAATATACGCGTCATTCTCAACAAAATCATTGCCGGTCGCAGGTGCCGGAGCAGCTTTCGCTGCCGGTGCTGCAACAGGTGCTGCCGCCGCTGGTGCTGCTGCCTGAGCAACAGGAGCCGGAGCGGTGCCTGCAACTTCAAAGACCATAATCAGCGAGCCGGTTTTCACTTTATCACCGACCGCGACTTTGATTTCTTTGATTTTGCCTGCCATCGGAGACGGGACTTCCATTGAAGCTTTGTCGCCTTCAACAGTGATCAGAGACTGTTCTTCAGTCACTGTATCGCCGACGCTGACCATAATTTCAGTCACATCAACTTCATCCGCGCCGATATCCGGAACATGAATTTCTTTAGCTGCTGCAACCGCAGGAGCTGCTGCCGGAGCCGGAGCTGCGGCGGCTGGCTGTGCCGCTGATGCGCCACCTGCCACTTCAAAGATCATGATGAGAGAACCGGTGCTGACTTTATCGCCGACAGTCACTTTAATTTCTTTCACAACACCTGCCATCGGAGACGGGACTTCCATTGAGGCTTTATCGCCTTCAACAGTAATCAGAGACTGTTCTTCAGTCACTGTATCGCCGACGCTGACCATAATTTCAGTCACATCAACTTCGTCACCGCCGATATCCGGCACATGAACTTCCTGTAATGCAGATGCAGCAGCCGGTGCTGCCGGAGCAGCCGCCTGTGCCGCAGGAGCCGGAGCTGCTGCCCCTGCTTCTGCTTCAAAGACCATAATGAAAGAACCGGTGCTGACTTTATCGCCCACGGCGATTTTAATTTCTTTAACAATCCCTGCCTGCGGCGACGGAACTTCCATCGACGCCTTGTCACCTTCAACAGTGATGAGTGATTGTTCTGCTTCTACTTTATCGCCGACACTGACCATAATTTCAGTCACATCAACTTCATCTGAACCAATATCAGGCACATTGATTTCAATAGACATTAATAATTACCTCTTATGCCACGCGCGGGTTAACTTTTTCCGGATTGATGCTGAATTTCTTAATGGCTTCTTCAACCACTTTCACTTCAACTTCGCCACGTTTAGCCAGTTCACCCAGTGCAGCAACAACAACATAACCGGCATCAATTTCAAAGTGATGACGCAGATTATCGCGGCTGTCTGAACGACCATAACCATCAGTACCCAGAACGCGGTAGTCGCTTGCAGGCACATAAGAACGAACCTGTTCAGCGTACAGTTTCATCCAGTCAGTAGATGCAACCGCTGGTGCGTTATTCATCACCTGAGCAATGTAAGGCACGCGTGGTGTTTCTGACGGATGCAGCATATTCCAGCGATCACAATCCTGACCTTCGCGTGCCAGCTCGGTGAACGAGGTAACACTGTAGATATCAGAGCTGATGCCGTACTCAGAAGACAGGATCTGACCTGCTTCACGCACGTGACGCAGAATCGCACCTGAACCCAGTAACTGAACTTTACCTTTGTCGCCTGTCAGTGTTTCGAGTTTATAGATACCTTTACGGATACCTTCCTCGACACCTTCCGGCATAGCAGGCATGTGATAGTTTTCGTTCAGTGTGGTGATGTAGTAATAGATGTTTTCCTGAGCTTCACCATACATGCGCTCTAAACCATTCTGCATGATAACCGCAACTTCATAGGCGAAAGACGGGTCATAAGAGAGGCAGTTAGGAATAGTCAGCGACTGAATGTGGCTGTGACCATCTTCATGCTGTAAGCCTTCACCATTCAGAGTGGTACGACCGGAAGTACCGCCGATCAGGAAGCCGCGCGCCTGCTGGTCGCCTGCCATCCACATCAGGTCACCGATACGCTGGAAACCGAACATTGAATAGTAAATGTAGAACGGGATCATCGGCAGGTTATTGGTGCTGTAAGATGTCGCAGCCGCTAACCAGGATGCGCCGGCACCCAGTTCGTTGATACCTTCCTGCAGAATCTGACCTTTCACATCTTCACGGTAATAGGCAACCTGCTCACGGTCCTGCGGGGTGTACAGCTGACCTTTCGAGTTGTAAATACCGATCTGACGGAACAGACCTTCCATACCAAAGGTACGTGCTTCATCCGCAACAATCGGAACGATACGCTCTTTGATGGATTTGTTTTTCAGCATTACGTTCAGTGCGCGCACGAATGCAATGGTGGTGGAGATGTCTTTATTCTGCTCTTCCAATAACTGGCTGAAATCGCTCAGTGCAGGAATATCCAGTTTTTCATCAAAGTGCGAACGACGTGAAGGAACTGAACCATGCAGCGCTTCACGATGTGACATCATGTATTTCTGCTCTTCAGAGTTTTCGTCAAACTTGATGAACGGCAGTTTTTCCAGTTGGTCATCAGCAACATTGATGTCGAAACGATCACGGAGATGGCGGACGCCTTCCATGTTCATTTTCTTCACCTGGTGCGCGATGTTTTTACCTTCAGCAGTGTCACCCATACCATAACCTTTAACGGTCTGGGCCAGGATCAGTGTTGGTTTGCCTTTGGTGTCATGCGCTTTTTTCAGTGCTGCGAACATTTTCTTAGGATCGTGACCACCGCGGTTCAGTGCGAAGATCTGCTCATCAGTCCAGTCTTTGACTAATGCAGCTGTTTCCGGATAACGATTGAAGAAGTTTTCGCGAACGTAAGCACCGTTTTTTGATTTGAAGGTCTGGTAGTCACCATCAACGGTTTCGTTCATCAGCTGGATAAGTTTACCGCTGGTATCTTTCTTCAGCAGTTCATCCCAGCGACCGCCCCACATGACTTTAATGACCTGCCAGCCCGCGCCGGAGAACATACCTTCCATTTCGTTAACAATTTTACCGTTACCGTTTACAGGGCCGTCAAGGCGCTGCAGGTTACAGTTGATAACAAAAATCAGGTTATCCAGGCTTTCACGGACTGCGATGTTAATCGCACCTTTAGATTCCGGCTCATCCATCTCACCGTCGCCCAGGAAGGCATAAACGGTTTGTTCTGAGGTGTCTTTCAGACCACGGTTATCAAGGTATTTCAGGAATTTAGCCTGATAAATTGCAGACAGCGGCCCCAGACCCATAGAAACAGTCGGGAACTGCCAGAAGTTTGGCATCAGTTTAGGGTGCGGATATGAAGGCAGACCTTTACCGTCAATTTCCTGACGGAAGTTGTTCAGTTGCTCTTCAGTCAGACGACCTTCCATAAATGCGCGTGCGTAGTAACCCGGGCTTAAATGGCCCTGGAAGAAAATAACATCACCGCCGTCTTTCGCGTTCTGCGCACGGAAGAAGTGGTTAAAGCACACTTCATACATGGTTGCAGCAGACTGGTAAGATGCCATATGGCCGCCCAGATCCAGGTCTTTCTTGGATGCACGCAGAACCATCATGACCGCATTCCAGCGGATAGCAGAACGAATCCGGCGCTCCAGCTCAAGGTTGCCCGGGTAAGCTGGTTCATCCTCAACAGGAATCGTGTTGATGTAGTTACGGTTTACAGCACCTGCTGCAACACTAACACCGCCCTGACGTGCAGTATTCAGAACCTGATCGATCAGGAACTGTGCACGCTCAACACCTTCTTCACGGATGACCGATTCGATCGCCTGTAACCAGTCGCGAGTTTCGATCGGATCCACGTCATTGTTCAAAATGTCTGACATGGTGTATTCCTTATAGTTTATTTGTTTCTGATGTATTCGGAGCCTATCTTCACGTTTCACGCCATCCGTGACGGGCGACGTGAAGATAGGCCCGGCTATATATTGCCGCTGATGCTAAGGTCAGCTTACAGACGCAGCATTCGGATCTGTAAACCCCAAAAATGTTACTTATTCCATGTACTGCTGAAGACGGCGCAATGAACGTTCCCGTCGGGTATGTTCACGGCTCATATCCAGCAATACATCTTCCAGGAACGCCAGATGACGGTGGGATGCTTCCCTCGCCTTCTCCGGCGACCGTCCCATGATGGCCTGGAAAACCTGCTCCCGGTGCTCACTGACCATCGTCAGCATCTCTTTCCGGGTATAAAGAAATTCAAAATTCTGCCGGATATTTTTTTCCAGCATCGGCACCATACTGCGTAATAAATGCAGAAGCACAACATTATGTGCCGCTTCAGTCACAATCAGCTGATATTGGAGTACCGCGTGAGATTCGGTATCCACATTGCCTTCATTACTGGCATCAATAATCGCCTGATGGCTGCTGCGGATACGGATAAAATCGGCTTCAGTTCCGCGCAGTGCCGCATAATAAGCAGCAATACCCTCGAGGGCATGACGGGTTTCAAGCAGATCAAACTGGGATTCAGGATGCCCTTCAAGCAATTGGACCAACGGGTCGCTGAAGCTTTGCCAGAGATTATTCTGTACAAATGTGCCGCCGCCTTGTCTGCGCAGCAAAAAGCCTTTCGCTTCAAGTTTTTGAATTGCTTCGCGCAGTGAGGGACGTGAGACATCGAACTGTTTGGCCAGCTCGCGTTCAGGCGGAAGCTTCTCCCCCGGGCTTAAAGAGCCATCGAGGATTAAGTGTTCCAGACGCCGTTCGATCACGTCGGCTAATTTAGGTTGGCGGATTTTGCTGTAAGCCATAATTGCATCAGAACCATCGGTATGGATAAATAGTGCTTAATGGGTTTGTAGTCAATTGGTAATACCAATTCCTTTTTACAGGCACTTAAAGTAACAAAGTATTCACCTACTGTCTATAAAGACCTTGAGCTAAATCATAAAAACCTGCAAGTTTTAACAATTTATTTTAAAAATTAGCATAAATTGATAACCGATACGGCTACATGTCGCATCGCAAATGTTACGAAATTTAACGTTTAAAAATCAGATAAATACGCAAACTGAACCGTTACAGTAACCAATCAAATGAATATTTAATCTTTTATTGTGCATTTTTAGCTGTCCGAAATAAGCACCGATATCACCGGTTGTTATACTTACTTACCTGCAACGCCCGCAACTATCATTAATCAAAATATATACCCAACGTCATTCAAGATGCAGGCCGGGTGCAGCCAACGAACCTGCAGTTTGAATGAATAAGGGTATAAATCTGACAATATGTTGCCGCAGTAATGATATTAGCCGGAAATACATAAACAGGTAGTTTTTCACTTCTCCTTTTTTACCCGTCTCTGCGCTATTTTACCGGCAATGTGGCAGGCGTATCTGTCTGTACCAATGACTTCCGGTATCGATTCCAGTCAAAATACGGGCCCGGATCCGTCTTACGCCCGGGGGCAATATCACTGTGTCCGGTAATGTGACCTTTTATTTGCGGATAGTAAGATAAAAGCACCCGTGTCACCTGCGCCAGCGACTGATACTGCTCATCCGTAAACGCCTGTGTATCCGTCCCTTCCAGTTCAATTCCGACAGAAAAATCATTACACTTTTCGGCTCCCCGGTAACAGGAAAGCCCCGCATGCCAGGCGCGCTTATGAAACGGAACATACTGAACAATCTCCCCGGTACGACGGATAAGACAGTGTGCTGATACCCGCAGAGCCTGAATTTCAGCAAAAAACGGATGCGCATCCGGGTCCAGTTTTCCCTGAAAAAGCTGATCAATATACGGGCCGCCGAATTGCCCCGGCGGCAGACTGATATTGTGGATAACCAACAGACGGGGAACCGTATCTGCCGGGCGGGTATCACAGTGCGGTGAAATAACCTGCCGGGCGGCTGTCAGTCTGCCTTCCTGAATCTCCATCTGCTCTCCTGTGAATAGCGTCGGTCTGCTGAACCGGATAGTAAGTACAAATTTGTGCTGCTCAGTATACGCAACGGATCAGCCGTCAGGAATATCCTGAATTTCCCGCGCTTTTTTCTGCGGCTCAGAACGCAAAAATTTTTGCTGAATTTCATTATTACATCACAGTTTTCCATCAGCACCGAAAAAAACATATACCTCTCTTTTTTGCTGATCCGTCATTGAATAAAGTGCATCACGCTAATTAAGTAACCCGTTCACATACAAAGGAGCCAATATGAATCAACATGGATTTACCTTAATTGAAGTGATGGTCGTTATTGCCATTGTCGCTGTTCTCAGTGCAATAGCCGTTCCCGGCTATCAAAACTATATTCGCAAAGCCGCACTTATCGATGTTTTACGCACAATCACTGCATTTAAAACCGGCATTGAGCTGTGCAGTTTTGACAGCCCGTTATTTGCCGGATGCAACAGTGGTCAGGGAACGATTCCTGAGGATTCTCCGGGACGTTACCTCAGGACGATTAAAGCTGAAAACGGGGTTATCTCAGCGGAGGGAAACAGTTCACTCGCGTCACTCACACTTACCGCAACACCTGCCGGAAACAACGCAAACGGGGTCACCCGCTGGACAACTGCCTGTGAATCCTCTCAGGAAAGCCTGAAAAAACTTTGTCTCGATGTCATAAAATAACATACTGATATGAAAAGGAATTCATTATGCAACCGGGCACTGTATCTCCTGTTACCCACTTGTACGGGGAAGACCAGCTCTTATTTGCTGAGGTTCATGCTCTCTGTGAGCGGAATGAGCTGATGCTGATTGACTATAATCCGGATGCGGTCCGGATAGCCGCCGCACAACAACCCCGCAGGGATGTTGTTTCCGCCATCCGTTTCCTTGCGGGGAAACGCGTGGATATTGAATTATGGCACAGTGAAAAACTGGCCTACTGCCGGCAGAATACGCCATTGCCGGAACCGGTACTTTTTCCGGGCGTATCACCGGTGACAGGTTCTCCGGCAAACCGGCACCGGTCACAACCTGTCCCCGTCGTTGCGTTGTCACCGACCGCAGGCTCACCATCCGCAGAGCCCGCCCCCCGGCCTGATGCTGATTATTATCCCGCAGAGCAACAATCTGCGGCAGTCCGCTTTGTGAATCAGCTGGTGACACATGCCATTGCCAAACGAGCCTCTGATATCCATATAGAACCAATACAGCAAGGCTACCGGATCCGCGCGCGGATAGACGGACAACTGCATACACTGAACTCGCCACCGCCGGAAATCAGCAGTGAAATATCTATCAGACTGAAAATTATTGCAGGTCTTGATATTGCCGAAAAAAGGTTACCCCAGGATGGTCAGTTTGAATGGCTGGAAAGGGATGTCCGTTATGCCGTGCGTATCGCCACACTGCCGACTATTTATGGTGAAAAAATCGTACTTCGCCTGCTGAGCACATCACAAAACCTGGCACTGGAAAAATCCGGACTGACCACGGCACAGTTGACAACACTTCACACGCAGTTGAATGGTTCTCAGGGCATTATTCTGCTGACAGGCCCGACCGGCAGTGGTAAAACCGCCACGCTTTATGGCTGCCTGCAATATCTTAATCAAAATAACCGGAATATTTGCAGTGTTGAGGACCCGGTAGAAATTCCGCTGCGGGGGATAACGCAAACACAAATAAACCCGAAAATTGAGCTGGGTTTTGCCACTATACTGCGCGCACTTCTGCGTCAGGATCCTGACGTCATCATGGTTGGTGAGATAAGGGATAAAGCCACCGCAGAGATGGCGATTAAAGCGGCTCATACCGGGCATCTTGTACTGTCCACACTGCATACCAATTCGCCGGAAGATACCTTTTCCCGTTTACAACAACTGGGTATTGATGACTATTTTATCCGGACCTGCATCAAACTGGTTATCGCTCAGCGGTTAGTCAGGGTTCTGTGCCCCCACTGCAAAACACCGGTATCAGAGCCGGTGCCCATAACACGGCACAACGGGGAAACCCGTAATATCACCGTATGGCAGGCAAACGGATGCGGGGACTGTTTTTCCGGTTTTTACGGACGCACCGCATGCTTCGCCTTCCTGACACCAGAAAATTGCCCGCCCGCAGGGAGAGCAATGTTCTACGCGCGGGAACCAGAATGTACTGAGAATATATCCCCCGCTCTCCGCACTACTCCTGACTCCCTGTTTGATGCAGGTATCAAACTGGCGGAGGCAGGCATAACTACACTCAGTGAAATTCATTATATGCAGGATATCTGAGGAAATCTGACAAACAGGAGTGATGCTATGCGTATTTTCCGGCTTTATCACTGGTCCGGTCTGACACAACTTAATCAGATCCTGTCCGGTACTATTATCTCACGTACAGAAAATGAAGCCGTACACCAGTTAATTTCGCAGAGTATCACACCTGTTTCACTCCGTTGTCACAGGCGTATGGCATATTCACACAAAGAAAAATTGTATTTACCCCATTTCACACAACAACTGGCAACACTACTTATTTCCGGGTTGCCATTGTTAAGGGCGCTGGTATTACTTCACAATGAATGTCGCCTGCCACTCTGGAAACAGGTGATTGATGACCTGACGCGGCAATTACAACAGGGGAAAACATTCACTCAGGGAGTTAGTCTGTATCCTGATATATTTAATTCTTTTTATTGCCGGATGATTACTGTCGGTGAAGAAACAGGTAAATTACCTGAATGTTTACACCATATTTCAAAGCATATTCATGATCAGCAACATCACCGCACATCACTAATAACAGCAATCCGCTATCCTGTTACTTTATTAATAGCCAGCACACTCATGATAACACTTATGTTTCTCTTTGTTATTCCGGAATTCGCACAAATATATCAGTCATTTAATGCAGAATTACCTTTACTGACACAAAAATTGATCTTTCTCTCTGACATAATAGCTGACAACTTATTACTCCTTTTAGGTTTAATCGTTATTTTTTTATCCCTTTACCGTGTATTACGGAACAAATATACATATATAAAAACGAAAGAATCCTGCTTTTTTTTATCTTTTCCCTTTTTTGGAAACATTATTATTTATACTCAAACCGCACAAATATTTCAGATGCTGGCAATAACACAACGAGCCGGAATTACGCTGATAGCGGGTATAGACATCCTGATTATGACTACTGAACACCCGCTTTACAAACACGCCTTAACCACAATCAGAGCTGAATTACTAAGAGGACAATCATTCAGTAAATCAATTAAACAGTCCGGGCTGTTTCCTGAATTATGCTGTGAATTCATTGCGACAGGTGAAGCTACCGGAAAATTTGACCATTTTTTTACCTATACATCAGATTGGTTTAAATCTCTCGCCTTAAATCAAATTCAACATTTTTTTAAGTTACTTAAACCTGCCTTATTTCTTCTGCTGGCAATTATCGTCGCACTATTATTAATTTCCATGTATTTACCATTATTCAAACTAGGTGAAATTTTAGTCTGAACAAACTATTGTGAGTTATTAAATATCAATCCTGTGAAATACATCTGTATTAATTTATTTTTACCATAGGCGAAATTAAATTCATCAGGTACAATTTATCTATAGCTGCAATTAATACAGGAACACAATGGCTTATATCGTTGCGTTAACCGGTGGGATCGGAAGCGGAAAAAGTACCGTTGCCGATATGTTTGCCCGTCTCGGCGTCCCCGTCATTGATGCGGATATTATTGCCCGCCGGGTCGTTGAACCCGGAACGTCCGCTTTGCAAGCCATAGTCCGGCACTTTGGTCATGACATACTGACTGCGGATAATCATCTCGACAGAGCGGCCCTGCGCCGGAAAATTTTTGATAATCCTGCAGATAAAACATGGATTAACCAGTTATTACACCCGATAATCCATCAGGAAACACAGCAGCAATTGCATAATGTCACTGCACCCTATGCCCTCTGGGTTGTGCCTTTGCTGGCTGAAAATAATTTAGCACCACTTGCTGACCGTGTACTGGTTGTGGATGTATACCCACATGAGCAAATAGCCCGGACAATGCGCCGTGATGCCATCACCGCAGAGCTTGCTGAAAAAATGTTGCAGGCACAGGCATCCCGCGCACAACGCCTGGCGATTGCTGACGATATACTGACGAATCATGATAATGATGATTCCCTGATGCCCCGCGTCTGCGCATTACATGAACAATATTTAGCTTTGGCCTGTCAGCCAAAATAGGGATCACTATGAATGAAACTTGTCAGTCAGTCATTTTTGAACATCCGTTAAACGAACGAACCCGTTCATGGCTGCGTATCGAAACGTCGCTGCAACAGATGCATACACTGACACCACTGGATTCACTCCCTGCCAGCCTCGCCTTTTTTCGCGCTGCCGCTGAATTTATTGAAGTGACCGATCGCGGGGAAGTCCGCTCCGAAATATTAAAAGAGCTGGAAAAACAGCAGAAGAAACTCATGAAGTGGGCCGAAGCACCTAATGCTGATCCGGCGCTTATTCAGGGTTTATCTGATGATTTAAAACAACAGTCCGCTGCACTGAGCAACGCTCCCCGCATAGCACAACACCTGAAAGACGATAAAATTATTGCTATCGTCCGCCAGCGGCTGAGTATACCGGGTGGCTGCTGTGGTTTTGATTTACCCTACCTTCATTTGTGGCTTAATTTATCACAGGATGTGCGGGACACCACGCTTGCCGGCTGGCTGGAAGGCTTACAGCCACTGAAGAACGCACTCGGCAGCCTGTTGACACTGCTGCGCCAGTCAACCCGTTTCAATGCGGTCGAAAGTCATAACGGGTTTTATCAGGATAATGCGGAAGGTGCAGATTTACTGCGTCTGCGTATTCCGGTGGACTACCGGATCTACCCGCAGGTTTCAGGACATAAATCGCGATTTGCAATACGTTTTCTGCATATGGACAGCGAACACGGTATAATACCAACTCAGTTACCGTTTGAAATCGCCTGTTGTTAAAAGGAAATCCGTTATGTCTGAAGCCGTTATTGTCAATTGCCCCACCTGTAAAAAAGAGGTGGTCTGGGAGCCGGAGAGTGCTTATCGCCCATTTTGCTGCAAACGCTGCCAGTTAATTGATTTAGGGGAATGGGCGGCAGAAGAGAAGCGGATAGCGAGTCAGAGTGATCTTTCTGATACTGAAGCCTGGAGTGAGCCGGAAGATACATCTCCGTACTGAGGCCGGCGGGCGGCTGTTCAACAGCCGCCATCATCGGTCTGTAATACAGTTAAACGTGTTATTTCGTCAGCAATGCCACAATACCGCGGTTAGCCGGCGGAAACTCATCTGCAATAAGATCCTGCTGTTTTACCCAGCGTGTTGCCTGCCCTTCCCGTCCGTATGGTGTATTCTGCCACTCTTCAACCAGAAAAAAATAAATCGTTATCAGGCGTTCAGGAAATTCGTGCTCTACTGTCTGTAACCGAACACCCGGTGTTGCGATAATTCCCAGCTCTTCATCCAGTTCACGGACAAGTGCCTGTTCCGGTGACTCACCGTCTTCCAGCTTACCACCGGGAAATTCCCAGTATCCGCCCATATGTGAATCAGCCGGACGCTGAGCAATAAAAATGTCACCTTCCGGGTTACGGATAACACCGGCGGCAATGAATAAGTGCTGTTTTTCCATGATTACCAATCCGTTTTACTGACATAAAAAAGACGGGTTTCCCCGTCTTCCTGTTTTAACCTTTACCGGGAGCTGATTATTTCAGCGCACCGTGACATTGCTTATATTTCTTACCGGAGCCACATGGACATGGGTCGTTACGACCTACTTTACGGACACCAGAGGCAACTTCTGCTTCCTCTTTTGTCATCAGTGCCGCATTGTCATTTCCGTGGCTGAATTGCTGGCGCTGTGCCAGACGTTCTGCTTCCTCCCGGCGGCGCTGCTCCAGAATTTCCACTTCTTCCGGCATGCGAACCTGAACTTTTGAAATCGTACTAACGACTTCATATTTCAGTGATTCCAGCATGTTAGAAAACATAGAGAACGATTCGCGCTTATATTCCTGCTTAGGATCTTTCTGCGCATAACCACGCAGGTGGATACCCTGGCGCAGATAATCCATCGCCGCCAGATGCTCTTTCCACAGTGTATCCAGAGTTTGCAGCATCACGCCTTTCTCAAAGTGGCGCATCATCTCTGCACCCACAACCTCTTCTTTCGCCTTGTATACCTCAATGGCTTGCTCAAGGATACGCTCACGTAATGTTTCTTCGTGCAGCTCAGGCTCTTTATCCAGCCATTCTTTGATTGGCAGATGTAAATCAAAATCCTGTTCCAGGCGTTTTTCCAGTCCGTCGATATCCCACATTTCTTCCAGAGACTGCGGCGGAATATAAGAATCAAGCACTGTTGTATACACATCACCACGGATGCTGTCGATAGTTTCGCTGATATCCTGGCTGTCCAACAGATCATTACGCTGGGTATAAATGGCACGGCGCTGGTCACTTGCCACATCATCGTATTCAAGAAGCTGTTTACGAATGTCAAAGTTGCGGCTTTCCACTTTACGCTGTGCGTTGGCGATAGCTTTTGTCACCCACGGGTGCTCAATTGCCTCACCTTCTTTCATTCCCAGTTTACGCATCATGCCGGTTACGCGGTCTGACGCAAAAATACGCATCAGTGAATCTTCCATGGAGAGATAAAAACGGGATGACCCCGCATCCCCCTGACGACCGGAACGACCACGCAGCTGATTATCGATACGACGGGATTCATGGCGCTCAGTACCGATGATATGCAGACCACCGGAAACCAGTACGGCATCATGACGTGCCTGCCATTGCACTTTTGCAGCAGCAATATTTTCTTCTGTCGGCTCATCCAGGGCATTGAGATCGGCCTGCAAGCTCCCGCCCAGCACGATATCCGTACCACGACCTGCCATATTGGTGGCGATTGTGACGTGACCTGCACGACCGGCCTGTTCAACGATATCCGCTTCCATAGCATGGAATTTAGCGTTCAGTACGCTGTGTTCAATTTTCGCTTTTTTCAGTGCATTGGAAATAAGCTCTGATTTTTCGATAGAAATAGTACCGACCAGTACCGGCTGCCCGCCGGCTGTACGCTCACGGATATCTTCAATAATGGCAGCAAATTTATCCGCTTCATTCATATAAACCAGATCCGGTAAATCTTTACGGATCATCGGGCGGTTTGTCGGAATAACAATGGTATCGAGTTTATAAATTGAACTGAATTCAAAGGCTTCCGTATCCGCTGTACCTGTCATACCGGCCAGTTTGGTGTATAAACGGAAATAGTTCTGGAATGTGATGGACGCCAGGGTCTGGTTTTCATTCTGAATATCCACCCCTTCTTTCGCTTCCACTGCCTGATGAAGACCATCAGACCAGCGGCGGCCCTGCATGGTACGTCCGGTGTGTTCATCAACGATGATAACTTCACCTTCGCTGACAATATAATCCACATCGCGGACAAACAGAGAGTGCGCGCGCAGACCCGCCATTACATGGTGCATCAGCATAATATTGGCCGGTGAGTAGAGGGATTCCCCTTCATTCATCAGACCTGCTTCTGACAGTAATTCTTCCACCAGCACCAGACCGCGTTCAGTCAGTGTGACCTGGCGGCTTTTCTCATCCACAGAGAAGTGACCTTCACCTTTAAATGTGTCTGAGTCATCTTTTTCCTGGCGTACAAGGTGCGGGATCAGTTTATCGACTTTCATATACAGCTCAGAGCTGTCTTCTGCCGGACCGGAGATAATCAGCGGGGTACGTGCTTCATCGATTAAGATGGAGTCAACTTCATCCACCAGCGCATAGTTCAGTTTACGCTGGACACGCTCTTCCGGGCTGAACGCCATGTTGTCACGCAGGTAGTCAAAACCGTACTCATTATTAGTACCGTAAGTAATATCTGCTGCATAGGCTTCACGTTTTGCTACAGCCGGCATATTCGGCAGGTTTATACCAACCGTCATCCCTAAAAATTCAAACAGCGGACGGTTATTTTCGGCATCGCGCTGTGCCAGATAGTCATTCACGGTTACGACGTGAACCCCTTTGCCGGACAGTGCATTGAGATAGGCAGGCAGTGTTGCGGTCAGGGTTTTACCCTCACCTGTACGCATTTCTGCAATGCAGCGCTCATTGAGAACCATACCGCCGACTAACTGCACATCAAAGTGACGCATACCGAATACACGTTTACTGGCTTCACGCACAGTGGCAAACGCATCCGGTAAAATACGCTCTTCTGATTCGCCTTTTTCCAGACGTGCCCGGAATTCCTGTGTTTTTGCTTTTAATTCATCATCGCTGAGTTTTTCAAACTCAGGTTCCATGCGTGTGATTGCTTCAACTGACTTGCTCAGGCGGCGTAAAGTACGGTCATTACGGCTGCCGAAGATTTTGGTTAGTAATTTAACTAGCATATTTAAACATCTCTGTTCAGGCTCAATCAGGCCCGGTAAATAAAATGGTTATACCCTCATTCATTCAAACCACAGGTTCGTTAGCTGCATCCTGAATGACGTTCGGTATACAAAGCAGGTAAAAAAAGGAATTATACTGATTGTGAGGGACCGGCGCGGATCCCGCCCGTACGGGCTATCCACTGAACAGAAAAAGAAGGAACCGGATTATCGGCAAGGATTTCCTGTGGCATAGCTGCCGGATGGTAAACAGGCAGTGCCGGAGATTTGGTTAAAATAGCGTGCAGTGCCGCCAGCATATTCTGAGCAGAAGCGGCGTGACGGTTTTTTACCGGAAAATTATCTTCAGATGCGTCTTCCTGTCCGGAAAAGGCAAACGAGATCTGACGGATAGCATTACGCACTGCATGCTGCTGCCAGTAATTAACACTCTGTGATGTTCTGGCCGGTGATGTGGTTTGCAGAAAAATGCTGTCAAAGGCGGATAATGCCTGGCTCTGGCGGTTTTGTGTTGTCCCTGCGCCGGCTGTGGTAACATCACCACCAGTCAGTACAGCAGGCAGGCCAAAACCGGTCGCCACAATCCCTATAAAGAGATGGCACCAGAAATAACGCCTGCCAAGTTGCCGCCAAAGATTTAAAATAGTGTTTCCCTCACGAGATCCGGAGTATATGTGATGCGCGATAGTCAGCCAGTTTCCCTTGAAAGCCTGCTTGAAAAAGGCACTCAGGATAATAATACGCTTAAAAACATTCAACAGCGCGCGGTCACTTTACTGAAACTCAACCGTACAGTGATTGCGCTTTTGCCTGCACAACTGCAACAACAATGCCGTATTGCTAATTATCGCAAGCAACTGTTAATACTGGAAGTAGCAAATGCAAGCTGGATGACCCGCCTGCGTTACGAACTTCCTGCACTGCGTTCCGCATTACGTCAGCAGATTTTACCATCATTATCGTCCATCGACATCAAAATCAATCCGTCATTGATGAAATCAGAGTCAATATCATCATCAACCGGAGAAAAAAACAGCAATTTGCAGGGTGGAAGCGGAAAAAGAGAGGAACCGGGGCGTCAGTTAAGTACTGAAAGTGCCAATGCACTGAAAGCGCTGGCGCAGAGAAGCCCGGAAAAACTGAGAAAAAGACTGGAAAGATTAGCTGCACTGGCCGGAGAGAGTACCGGTGCAGCTGATAAATAGACGGTTATTTAGTCAATAACGTCAGTGACAAGAGTGTCAGTGTGAGAGCAACAAGTTGTGGTGCCATTACACTGATTATGCCAGTACAGTTGACGGCGCACGGAATGCAACCGGCATCTGAGCTTCGTCTTCAAATGTGACGAGTTCCCAGGCACTTTCTTTTGCCAGAACCGCCTGCAATAACTTGTTGTTCAGTGCATGGCCGGATTTGAATGCGGTAAACGCACCAATAATATTATGGCCGCACATAAACAGGTCACCAATTGCATCCAGCATTTTGTGACGAACGAATTCGTCTTCAAAACGCAGCCCGTCTTCGTTCAGTACGCGGTAATCGTCAACGACGATTGCGCAATCAAAACTTCCGCCCAGGCATAACCCTTTGGACTGGAGATATTCGATATCCCGCATAAACCCGAAAGTACGCGCACGGCTGATGTCTTTCACAAAGTTTTCCGCGGAAAAATTCATCGCGTAACGCTGTGTGCTGGCATCAATCGCCGGATGGTTAAAGTCGATTGTGAAATCTAAGCTGAAACCGTTAAACGGAGAGAGCTCAGCCCACTTATCGCCATCTTCAATACGGACGGTTTCTTTCAGACGAAGGAATTTCTTGGCGCTGTTCAGCTCCTCGATACCCGCATCCAGTAACAGAAACACAAACGGACTCGCGCTGCCATCCATAATAGGAATTTCAGCCGCGTCGACTTCGATAACAATGTTATCAATGCCAAGCCCCGCAAGTGCTGCATTTAAATGTTCAACCGTGGATATACGTACATTATCTTCATTTACAAGACATGTACATAACATCGTATCACGCACGGATTTCGCATCTGCCGGAAAATCGACAGGCGGATTAAGATCAGTACGGCGATAGATGACCCCGGTGTTTGCCGCAGCCGGACGCATTGTCAGCGTAACTTTTTTGCCGGTATGTAAGCCTACACCCGTAGCCTGAACAATACGCTTTAATGTTCTTTGTTTGATCATCGTGTCTGTCCCGTTTGATTAACTGTCTCACCTGCCATTATAAACTAACGGCAGGGGAGATAGTTTAGCACAAAAAGCGGAGATGCAAACCTTTTCGCAATTAATCAGCCTGCTTACGTAAAAAGGCAGGAATATCTAAATAGTCCGGCTCTTTATTACTTTGCGTTGATGAATCGTTTACAACCTGTGCGACGGATTTGCTTTCATCCATTGTTGTCATGCTGTTTTGCATCTGAGCATAACGATGTTCCATGTTATTGGTCTGGACAGCTTTATTGGTTACCAGCGTAATTTCAGGACGTTTGTCCATGCCGATACCTGTTGCCACCACAGTCACACGCAGTTCATCGTTCATTTCAGGATCCAAAGATGTCCCGATTACCACGGTCGCGTTATCCGATGCGAATGCACGGATAGTATTACCCACCGTTTCAAACTCATCCAGACGCAGGTCAAAGCCCGCTGTGATATTAACCAGCACACCACGTGCACCTGACAGGTCAATATCTTCCAGAAGCGGACTGGAGATCGCCATTTCAGCGGCCTCTTCAGCACGGTCTTCACCGCGTGCCGCACCGGAACCCATCATTGCGTAACCCATTTCTGACATTACCGTGCGGACATCCGCAAAGTCAACGTTCATCAGACCCGGGCGGGTAATCAGTTCTGCAATACCCTGTACTGCGCCACGTAATACATCATTCGCTGCACCAAATGCATCCAGCAGTGAAATACCACGACCCAGCACTTTCAGCAGCTTATCGTTCGGGATGGTAATCAGTGAGTCAACGTGTTTGGATAACTCGGTGATCCCCAGCTCAGCAAACGCCATGCGCTTTTTACCTTCGAAGTTGAACGGCTTGGTCACGACCGCAACGGTCAGAATACCCAGCTCTTTTGCAACTTCAGCCACAACCGGTGCAGCACCTGTTCCTGTACCACCGCCCATACCTGCGGCGATAAATACCATATCTGCGCCATCCAGGGCGCTGCGCAGAGCTTCACGATCTTCTTCTGCCGCATTACGGCCGACTTCCGGATTAGCACCGGCGCCCAGCCCTTTGGTAATCCCGTTACCAATCTGAATAGTCTGCCCGACGGCGGTTTTACGAAGCGCCTGAGCGTCCGTATTCACAGCGAAGAACTCAACGCCTTCAATGCGTTCGCGGACCATGTGCTCAACAGCGTTACCGCCGCCCCCACCGACGCCGATGACTTTAATCACCGCATCGTTGGTCAATTCCATCGGTTCAAACATAATCTCTCTCCGTTTTGTGCCTTTCTTTAATAGCGGCAATAGCGGCTATTATCGCCAGCCTTAATGCAAATTAAAATTCTTTTCTGAGCCAGCCCGTTAATTTTTTAAACCAACTGCCAACCGAGGCACGTTTTTCCGTCTCGGTATCGCCGACCAGGTGAGATTCTTTTCCGTAATGCAGTAACCCTACTGCTGTAGAATAATACGGTTCCTGCGCATAATCCGTTAAGCCGGTTATATTCAGCGGTTGTCCGATACGAACCTGAGTATGGAAAACCCGCTGGGCGCACTCAACTAATCCGTTAATCTGAGCCGCACCACCAGTCAGCACGATACCAGCGGCCAAATGGTGTTTGACACCCTGCTGACGTAATTGTTCCTGTACTTTCAAAATTTCATCATTAACCAGATTGAGTAATTCCGTATAACGCGGCTCAATCACTTCAGCTAATGTCTGACGCTGAAGACTGCGCGGCGGACGCCCGCCGACACTCGGGACTTCCAGCGTTTCGTCTTTACTGACCAGCGACCCTAACGCACAGCCGTGGCGGACTTTGATCGCTTCCGCGTCATTCGGCGGTGTGCCGAATGCGTAAGCGATATCCCCGGTCACCACATTCCCTGCATAAGGGATAACTTTGGTGTGACGTAACGCACCACCGGTGTAAATTGCAATATCCATTGTGCCGCCGCCGATATCGACCACACAGACGCCCAGTTCACGCTCATCTTCTGTCAGCACGGCAAAGCTTGATGCCAGTCCCGCAAAAATCAGCTGATCCACTTTCAGTCCGCAACGTTCAACGGCTTTCACAATATTTTTTGCCATATCATTATGGCAGGTAATCAAATGGACTTTTGCCTGCATCCGCACGCCGGATAATCCGACCGGGTTTTTGATACCTTCCTGATAATCGATGGCATATTCCTGCGGGATAACATGCAGGACACGGTGGTCATCACGGACACGGACAGATTTTGCCGTATGCACGACATTTTCCACATCTTCCTGTGTCACTTCTTCTTCTGAAATCGGCACCATACCGATTTCGTTCTGGCAACTGATGTGCTTACCGGACAGCGCCAGATAGACAGACGAAATCTGGCAGTCGGCCATCAGTTCTGCCTGGTCGATGGTGCGCTGAACGCATTTCACCACCGACTCCAAATCATTGACGCCGCCTTTATCCATGCCGCGTGACGGGCAGTTTCCCGCCCCGATAATGTTCACCACACCGTCCGGCAGAATTTCACCAACAAGCGCAGATACTTTGGCGGTGCCTATTTCAAGGCCGACGACTAATTTTCTATCCGTTGCTTTTATCATTGTTATTCTGCCTGCCTTCTTTACCTGTAAAGTCCTGATTTCCGTTTGCGAAAGGATCTATCTGTAATGGTGCCCAGCCAACCGCAGCGCCGCTGTCATAGCGGAGATCGACATAATCGACCCGTTTATCCTGAACCTGGGTCAGCGTCGGATACAGCTCAATAAACCGCCGTAACCGCTCTTCTGTATCCAGGCGCCCCAGTTCAACCCGGATATCATTATCCAGAACCAACTGCCAGGCATGGCGTGGTGACATTGAGGCTGATTTCAGCTTCAGTTGCGCGCCTGCCAGTTGCTGCGCTATCTCACGATACCCTTTCAATACATCCTTTTCACTGCCCTGTGCCCCGTACAGCATGGGAAAGGATTCTTTTTCAGTCAGTTGCACCGGCAGGCTGAAAACCCGTCCGGCGTCATCTATCATCTGGGCGTCGTTCCAACGTGCATAAGGCACATACTCCACCAGATGTATTTTCAGTTCGTCAGGCCACTGTTTACGCACAGTCACCTGACGTAACCACGGGATCCGCTCCAGTTGCTGCTGCACTTCACTGACATCCAGTGTCATAAAGGTGCCGGGCGTCCCGAGGGATAATACCGCTTTGCGCACATCATCATTTTTCGTGTAATGACGCTCACCGGTTAAAACCAGTTTTGACATAGGCAGACGGTCTGCATCTTTCATCCAGTTCAGCACCATCAGACCACCCCAGACCAGTGTTCCCAATACAATCAGGAAAAACAACAGGCCGGAGAGATAAGTGCCGTTACTGGGACGTGAACCGTCGAACTCCGGCTCCGGTTCACGCATATTCAGTGCAGCCTGTGACATATCAGTCCGCCAGTGCCAGGACGTTGGCCACAAACACGGAGAAACTCATGCCTGCCTCGCGTGCCGCCTGCGGCACTAAACTGTGGTTAGTCATACCCGGTGAGGTATTGACTTCCAGCAGATAAAATTGTCCGTCGCTGTCGAGCATAACATCCACACGTCCCCAGCCTTCACAGCCGACTGCTTTATACGCCGCTTTTGCTAGGTCACGGATTTCAGTTTCCCGCGCGCCTTCAAGACCCGGACAGAAATACTGCGTGTCATCCGAGATATATTTGGCTTCATAATCATAAAAAACAGCAGCAGGCTGAATGCGGATAGACGGCAGCATTTGCTCACCGAGGAACCCGACGGTAAATTCAGGGCCGCTCAGCCATTTTTCAATCAGAACATCTTTGTCATGTTTGAATGCCAGTTCCAGTGCCGGACGCAGTGTATCCGCGCTGTCTACTTTGGACATTCCCACACTGGAGCCTTCCAGGCTTGGCTTTACAATGACAGGAAAACCTAAGGGTGCAACACCCTGCTGTAATTCATCATCACTGATAACCGCAAAACGGGCGGCATTGATGGCAAAATAAGGGGCAATCGGCAGACCGGCCCCCGCCCACAGTTGCTTGGTGCGCAGTTTATCCATTGAGAGTGCGGATGCCATGACACCACTGCCGGTATAAGGAATACCGAGTTGTTCCAGACAGCCCTGTAATGTACCGTCTTCACCACCGCGGCCATGCAGCGCAATAAATACACGGGTGAAACCATCTTCTTTCAGACGGGTAACCGCGTACTCTTTTGTATCCACACCAAACGCATTAATACCGGCTTCTTTTAACCCGGCAAGTACAGCTGCACCTGACGCCAGGGAAACTTCACGCTCTGCGGATGTACCGCCCATCAGTACCGCGACTTTATCAGTCATTCTTAGTTATCCTCACTCAAAACCGGCCGCAATTTTGTGTCAGCCAATGTACGCGCTATTTTACCGATATTTCCGGCGCCCTGAACCAATATTAAATCATTATCTTCAAGAACCTGTGCTAATACGGATGAAATTTTGCCGGGATCGGTGGCTAAAATAGGATCCAGCTTGCCGCGCTGACGAATTGTCCGGCACAATGAGCGGCTGTCCGCGCCCGGAATGGCGGGTTCACCGGCAGAATACACATCCAGCATCAGCAGAACATCCACCTGATCCAGCGTATTGGCAAAATCTTCGTATAAGTCACGCGTACGGGTATAACGGTGCGGCTGGAAAATCATCACAATGCGTTTATCCGGCCAGCCTGCGCGTGCAGCTTTAATTGTTGCGTCAACTTCTGTCGGGTGATGCCCGTAGTCATCCACCAGCATCACACTGCCCGGTTTTTGGTTGACATGTTCCAGCGGGAAATTCCCGAGGAAATCAAACCGGCGACCGGTTCCCTGGAATTCACGCAGTGATGCAAGGATATCTTCATCCGCAATGCCTTCCTCAGACGCCACGGCGATCGCGGCAGTCGCGTTCAGCACATTATGACGACCCGGTGCATTCAGTTCCACATGCAAATCAGGCATATTTTCACGATAAACCGTGAAGAAACACTGAGCGCCACGCTGTTCAAAATCACCGATTCTGACATCTGCATCTTCATGAAAACCATAGGTAATTACATAACGCCCGATACGCGGAACAAGCTCACGGATAACCGGGTCATCCATGCATACCACAGCAAGACCATAAAACGGCAGGTTGTGCAGAAACGTAATGAACGTATCTTTCAGCGTTTCAAAATCGCCGTGATAAGTGTCCATGTGATCCGGTTCAATATTAGTAACGACAGCCACCATCGGTTGCAGATGCAGGAAAGAGGCATCGCTTTCATCTGCTTCCGCGATCAGGTAACGGCTTGATCCCAGACGCGCATGAACACCCGCCGCTTTAACCAGCCCGCCATTAACAAAAGTCGGGTCCAGACCGCCGCGCCCGTAAATACCGGAGATCATCGCTGTGGTTGTCGTTTTTCCGTGAGTTCCGGCAATTGCCACGCCGTGACGGAACCGCATCAGTTCTGCCAGCATTTCCGCGCGGCGGATAACCGGAATACGGGCTTCACGCGCCGCGACAAGTTCAGGATTATCCTGTGAAATCGCCGTGGAGACCACGACAACACTGGCATCTGTAATATTTTCAGGACGATGATTAAAGAAAATAGTCGCCCCCAGATAAGTCAGTTGCTTTGTCACTGCATTAGGCGCCAGGTCAGACCCGCTTATCTCATAGCCTTCATTCGCCAATACTTCCGCTATCCCGCCCATACCGGCGCCGCCGATACCGACAAAGTGGATGTGCCGGACGCGTTTCATTTCCGGAATGAAGGATCGTAATTTCGCCAGTTGCTGTATATTCACGTTAGTTCTTCGCTATATCAATTCGTTAGTGTTTTTTTGCAGCCGCAATAATTGCATCTGCCACTCGTTTGGTGGCATCGGTAATGGCCACACTATTTGCCTGCTCTGCCATTTTCAGCAGGCGCGGTCTGTCCCATTCCTGTAAGTATCCCGTCACCGCCTGCGCCGTGAATGCAGGCTGCTCAAGGATAACCGCGGCACCGGCATTTTCCAGCGGCAGCGCGTTCCTGTACTGCTGACGATCTTTATGCTGAAACGGCACAAAAACAGCGCCGAGGCCCACCGCGGAAATTTCACTGACAGTCAGTGCACCGGAGCGGCAGATAACAACATCCGCCCAGGTATAAGCATCCGCCATATCATCAATAAATTCAGTGACAGTGACATTATCCGCTGAATTGTGTTCGTTATACAGTGCCTGAGTACTTTCCATACTGCCTTTTCCCGCCTGATGGCGGATACAGACGGCATCACCCATTAATTCCGCCACTTCCGGCACTGTCTGATTCAGAATTCGTGCGCCCTGACTACCGCCGATTACCAGTATCCGGATTGGCCCTTCGCGCCCGGCAAAGCGTTGTGCCGGCGCCGGCAACACCAGCAGGTCTTCACGCACAGGGTTTCCGACTACCGGTGCGTCCGGAAATGCGCCCGGAAATGCCTGTAACACGGTTGTGGCAATTTTGGATAACCAGCCGTTGGTCAAACCCGCTACGCCGTTCTGTTCGTGCAGAATAACCGGTATCCCGCAGCGCCATGCAGCAACACCACCGGGACCGGAAACAAACCCGCCCATGCCGAGTACGGCATCGGGCTGATAGTTCTGCATAATTGTTTTCGCCTGTTTTATCGCTTTTGCAATACGAAACGGCGCGGTCAGCATGGCTTTTATACCTTTACCACGCAACCCGGTAATTTCAATAAAATCAATATCAATGCCGTGTTTCGGCACAAGCTGAGCTTCCATCCGGTCGCGTGTTCCCAACCAGCGGATCTCCCAGCCCTGAGTCTGCAAATAGTGCGCAACCGCAAGCCCCGGAAATACATGTCCGCCGCTTCCGCCGGCCATAACCATCAGACGGGGGGCTTTATTACTCATCGCGCTCTCCTTGAGAATGCCTGGGCTTTTGCCAGACGGGTTTCAAAATCAATCCGCAGCAACAACGCGATGGCTACGGTCATAATCACTAAACTGGAGCCGCCGTAACTGATAAGCGGCAGTGTCAGACCTTTGGTCGGCAACATACCGGAGGCGGCACCCACATTCACCAGCGACTGAAAACTGAACCAGATCCCGATAGCACACGCCAGAAAACCGGCAAAACGCTGGTCAAGCTGCAATGCGCGGCGACCAATCACCATGGCGCGGAATGCTACAAAAAAGACCATCAGCAGCACGAGGATCACGCCCACATACCCCAGTTCTTCCCCGAGGATGGCAAAAATAAAGTCAGTATGTGCTTCCGGCAGGTATTCCATTTTCTGGATGGAGTTACCCAGCCCCTGCCCGAGATAATCACCGCGCCCGAACGCCATCAGTGACTGTGTTAACTGATAACCGCTGCCGAACGGATCTTCCCACGGGTCAAGAAAAGAAGTTACGCGGCGCATACGGTAAGGCTCGGCAATAATCAGCGACACAACTGCCGCAGCACCAATGCCGATGATAGAGATAAACTGCCACATCTTTGCGCCTGCCAGAAACAGCAGCGCCAGTGTGGTAACAAACAGCACAACTACGGTACCTAAGTCAGGCTGTAACAGCAGTAATACCGCCAGTATAAACATCACGCCCATCGGCTTGCAGAATCCCCAGAAATTATTTCTGACCTCTTCCACTTTGCGCACCAGATAGCTTGCCAGATAGACAAACAGCGCCAGTTTGGAAACTTCCGCAGGCTGAATACGCATCGGCCCGATAGCAATCCAGCGTGATGCCCCGTTAACTGAGCTGCCCACACCGAGCACAATAATCAGCCCGGCGACTGTGCCAATCAGCAGTAATGTGCTGTAACGCTGCCACATTTCCAGCGGAAAGCGCATGACGACAACAGCAACAATAAAAGAGAAAATTAAAAACCCGCCGTCACGTTTGGCGAAATAAAACGGATCTTCCGCCAGCCGCTGCCCGACAGGCATTGAGGCGGATGTCACCATCACAAAACCGACCGCCGCCAGCCCCAGAGCAAACCACAGCAATGTCCGGTCGTACATGACAACCGTGCTGAACTCACCGTTTCGTTCGCCGATAAGCCAGTTTTTCAGACGCTGTGATCCGGGAAGTTTCATGCGCTCAGCTCCTGCGCCAGACGGGTAAATTCGCGCCCGCGCACTTCAAAATTACGGAACTGATCCAGACTGGCACAGGCGGGTGATAACAGCACCATGTCACCCGCCGCCAGTACCGGCGCTAATGTACGCATTGCCTGCTCCATTGTATCCGTCAGCACAGACACATCCGGACGCAGTTGCGCCAGTTGTGCGCCATCACGACCAAAGCAATATAAACGAATATTATCCCCGCCCAGATACGGCAGCAGCGGCGAGAAATCAGCCGATTTTCCGTCACCGCCCAGCAGCAGATGCAGACAGCCATCCACCCGTAATCCGTTCAGTGCTGCTTCCGTACTGCCGACGTTCGTCGCTTTCGAGTCATCAATCCAGCGCACGCCTGCCGCTTCATGCACCAGTTGAAAACGGTGCGCCAGCCCGCTGTAAGTGCGCAGTGCCTGCAAAGCCCCTTCACGCGGGATATTTACCGCATCCGCCAGCGCCAGTGCTGCCAGGGCATTACAATAATTGTGCTGACCGTGCAGGATCATTTCACTGCAATCGAGCAGTTTTTCACCTTGGAAATAGAGCGCCTGCTCTTCGGTATTTAACCAGTAATCACCGGTATCGCTGCCGAAACTGACATAGTCGGCAGAGTTACAATCACAACCCGGCTGTGTCAGCGCATCTTCTGCGTTATACACACATACAGGTGCATTATGATAGACGCGCAGTTTTGCTGCGCGATATTGCGCTAATCCCTGAGGGTAGCGATCCATATGGTCTTCCGTCACATTCAGCACAGTGGCAGCAGCCGCACTCAGACTAAATGTGGTTTCAAGCTGAAAGCTGGATAACTCAAGCACACACAGGTCATACTCTTCTTTCAGCAGTTCCGGTGCCGGTAAACCGATATTACCGCCCACACCTGTGCGTAACCCGGCACAGCGCCCCATCTCACCGACCAGTGAGGTGACGGTGCTTTTGCCGTTAGAGCCGGTAATCGCCACCACCGGCACTGTTACTTCGCGGGCGAATAATTCAATATCACCGATAATTTCAACACCCGTCTGCGCTGCCGCATACAGTTCCGGGGTGCTGACAGCCACACCCGGACTTGCGACAATTAAATCTGCATCCAGCAGCCATTGCGGCTCAAAACCCCCGCAGTGACACTCAATGCCGTCCGGCAGTTTATCCATGCCGGGCGGGGACGTGCGGCTGTCCATGACCCGTGGCGTGACGCCGCGAGACATAAAAAAATCCACACAGGAAAGCCCGGTTAAACCGAGCCCGACAATTACGATGTCTTTCCCCTGATAATTCGTCATGATTAACGTACCTTGAGTGTCGCCAGACCAATAAGCACTAACATCAGAGAGATAATCCAGAAACGGACAATCACCCGCGGTTCAGGCCAGCCTTTTAATTCATAATGGTGATGAATAGGTGCCATCCGGAAGATACGTTGACCGCGTAACTTGAAGGACCCGACCTGTAAAATCACCGACAGTGTTTCTGCCACAAATACGCCGCCCATAATCAGCAGCAGGAATTCCTGACGCAGCAGTACCGCAATCGTTCCCAGCGCCCCGCCAAGTGCCAGTGAGCCGACATCGCCCATGAAAACCTGCGCCGGATAGGTGTTAAACCAGAGGAAACCGAGTCCCGCCCCGACAATCGCGGTGCAGACAATCACCAGTTCCCCGGCATACGGCAGATACGGAATGCTCAGATAGTGAGCAAAATTCACGTTACCGGTCGCCCATGCCACCAGTGCAAATCCGGCGGCAACAAAGACCGTCGGCATAATCGCCAGACCATCCAGACCATCGGTTAAATTCACCGCATTGCTGGTGCCGACAATCACAAAATAAGCCAGCAGGATATACAGCACGCCCAATTGCGGCATCACATCTTTCAGGAACGGCACAACTAACTGTGTCGCCGCAGTATCTTTGCCGATGGCATACATACTGAATGCAACTGCCAGCGCCAGCACGGACTGCCAGAAATATTTCCAGCGCGCAATCAGCCCTTTAGTGTCTTTGCGCACCACTTTGCGGTAGTCATCCACAAAACCGACAACCCCGTATCCGATAAGCACCAGCAGCACACACCAGACATACGGGTTATCCAGCCGCGCCCACAACAGCACTGAAATAACGATAGAGAAGAGGATCATCATGCCGCCCATGGTCGGCGTGCCGCGCTTACTGAAGTGCGATTCAGGTCCTTCGCTGCGGACAACCTGGCCAATCTGCATTTTCTGAAGATACGCAATCACATGCGGCCCCATCCATAATGCGATAATCAGCGAGGTCAGCAGACCGACAATGGCGCGGAACGTCAGATACGAAAAGACGTTAAACGCGGTATGGAACTGCACCAGATATTCGGCCAGCCAGGTCAGCATGGGATAGTCTCCTGCAAGGCGTGCACAACTTCTTCCATTGCGGAGCTGCGTGAACCTTTAACTAAAATTGAAATGGACAGATGCTGAGTTAACAACGGGGTCAGCTCAGCGATTAAGGTTGATTTATCAGTAAAATGGCGTCCCTGACATTCGTCGCTGATATAGTGACTGAACTTACCGACACTAAAGACGGCGTCCAGTCCTGCATCGCGGGCAGCCTGCCCGACTTTACGGTGATTCGCCTGCGCGTATTCACCTAATTCTGCAATATCACCGGTGACCAGGATACGGTAGCCCGGTAACTGTGCCAGCACACGAATAGCGGCAATCAGCGAGCCGTCATTTGCATTGTAGGTATCATCCACCAACAGTTTACCCGGCGCCAGCGCAATCGGATATAAACGCCCCGGCACCGCACTGACCTGCGCCAGTCCGCTGCGGATATCGGTCAGTGTTGCGCCTGCGGACAATGCCAGCGCGGCAGCAGCAAGTGCATTAGCAATATTATGGCGGCCCGGTAACGGCAGTGTGACGGCAGTACTGCCTGCCGGTGTGTGAAGTGTAAAATCAGTCGTCAGCGGGTTTATCACCACATCTGTGGCGTAAAAATCCGCCTGCGGGTGTGGATCAACGGAAAAGCACCAGCGGGTCTGGCGGGATGTCAGATGTGACTGCCAGTGCGCAAGATCATTGCTCTCCAGATTGATGATTGCGGTACCCTCATCAGTCAGACCGGTAAAAATCTCGCCTTTTGCCTGCGCTATCGCTTCTGCAGAACCGAACTCACCAATGTGCGCGGCAAACAGATTATTAACCAACGCCGTCTGCGGACAGGTCATAGCAACCGTGTACGCAATCTCACCAATATGATTGGCACCCAGCTCAATAACCGCAAACTGATGTTTTTCTGTCAGGCGCAGTAAGGTCAGCGGCACACCGATATCATTATTGAAATTGCCGGCCGTAAACAGGGTTTCACCTGCCTGCTGTAAAATGGCTGCGGTCATTTCTTTGACGGAGGTTTTACCCGATGATCCGGTCAGCGCAACCACTTTTGCCTGACTGCGCAGCCGGTTACCTTTTGCAATCGCGCCCAGCGCAATGCGGGTATCATCTACAATAATCTGCGGGCAGTTAACCTCTGTCCGGTGATTAACCACCACGGCTGTGACGCCTTTCGCGGCCACATCCTGTATAAAATCGTGCGCATCAAAATACTCACCCGTCAATGCGATAAACAGGGCTTTACTGCCGATAGTGCGACTGTCTGTTGTGACGCTTTCAACCTGTTCTGATGCCGTATGTCCGCTGAGGATAAGCTCCCCGCCGGTCAGTTGTGCGATATCAGCAAGAGAGACGGGTATCATGCGAGCACTCCCAGCAACCGGGCGACCGTCAGGCGATCTGAGTAATCCAGACGGCGGCTGCCGACCAGTTGATAATCTTCATGACCTTTTCCTGCCACCAGCACCACGTCGTCGGCTTTCGCCTGCATCACCGCAAAAGTGACAGCTTCGGCACGTCCGGGGATAGGCAGTGCACGCGAGGTATCAACCAGACCGGACATGATGTCATTAATAATTGCCTGCGGCTCTTCGCTGCGCGGATTGTCATCTGTTATCACCACCACATCTGACTCCTGCTCGGCAATCGCGCCCATCAGCGGACGTTTGCCTTTATCGCGATCACCGCCGCAACCAAAGACACACCAGAGTTTACCTTTGGTATGCAGGCGCGCCGCGCTCAGGGCTTTTTCCAGTGCGTCCGGAGTGTGGGCGTAATCAACCACAACCGTCGGGCGATTTTCAGCACTAAATACTTCCATTCGTCCGCAAACCGGCGCTAAAGACGTTGCGCTACGCAGTAAGCTGTTCAGTTCATAACCCAATGCCAGCAGTGTTGCTGCGGCGACTAACAGGTTACTGACGTTAAACGCGCCCATTAACGGGCTGTCCAGTTCGCCGTCACCCCAGCTTGAGGTAAAGGTGATATGTGCGCCGCTGTCGTGATAATCCACCGCGGTCGCTTTCAGAAAACGCCCCTGCCAGTTTACCGGCAGACGGTCTTCCATGGTAACAGCAACTGCCTGAGGCAGATTTGCCAGCCATTTTTGCCCTGTCTCATCATCCGCATTAATAATTTTTTGTTCGCTGTGATGGGTTGAGAAGAGCAGCCATTTGGCGGCTTCGTAATTTGCCATATCGCCGTGATAATCAAGATGATCACGGCTTAAATTTGTGAAAACAGCCGCCCGGAACGGTAGCGCGGCAACACGGCTCTGCACCAGACCGTGAGAGGAAACTTCCATTGCAGCAACGGTAGCGCCTTTTGCCGCCAGTTTGGCCAGCTCAAGCTGAATATCAACGGCAGAGCCTGTGGTATTTTCTGTCGGGATAACATGACCGAGCAGCCCGTTACCGACCGTTCCCATCACCGCACTGGTTTCACCCATTGCCTGTGTCCACTGTGCCAGCAGTTGCGTAGTGGTGGTTTTACCGTTAGTGCCGGTAACCCCTATCAGTTTCAGGCGCTGCGCCGGGTGGTGGTAAAACTCACCGGCCAGGCGGGATAATTTTTCATTGAGGTGGCTCAGATACACAACCGGTACGCCGTGCAGGATTTGTACACTGCCGTCCTCTGCCGTACCTTCCGCTTCGGCTACAACCGCCGCCACACCCTGTGCAATCGCCTGAGGAATATAGTGACGTCCGTCCGACTGATGACCTTTTACCGCCAGGAACAGATCTCCGGCAGCCGCTTTGCGACTGTCTAAGGTCATATCACGTAACGCCTTCGCCGGTGCATCAACACCGAGCGGCGCGAGTAAGTCGCGCAAATTACGATCTGCCACTTGTACCCTCTTTTGGTTTTGTAGTAACCACGTCGTTAGTTTGTTCTTCCGGCGGCAACGCGTCGGGTTCCACATTCATTGTGCGCAGAACACCGCCCATGATGGCACCGAATACCGGTGCGGAGATCGCACCCCCGTAATATTTGCCGCCCTGCGGGTCATTGATAATCACAACCAGCGCAAAGCGCGGACGACTCGCCGGCGCGACACCGGCGGTATATGCGATATAACGGTTAACATATTTCCCGTCGTCGCCCACTTTTTTCGCCGTCCCGGTTTTAATCGCCACACGATACCCTTTGATGGCGGCGCGCGTTCCGCCGCCGCCGGGTAATGCCACACTTTCCATCATCTGAACCACGGTTTTCATTACCGGCTCAGGGAAGACGCGGGTGCCCGGCACCGGCGGATCGACTTTTGTGATGGAGAGCGGGCGGTAAATCCCGAAACTACCTATTGTTGCGTAAGCCCGCGCTAACTGTAACGGTGTTACCATCAGCCCGTAGCCAAAAGAAAAGGTGGCCCTTTCAAGTTCTGACCACCGTGTTTTTTTACTTGGATATATGCCACTGCTTTCTCCGACCAGCCCCAGATTGGTCGGTTTTCCCAGCCCGAAACGCGAATAGACGTCCACGAGTTCCTGAGCGGGCATCGCTAACGCAAGTCGTGAAACACCTACGTTACTCGATTTCTGTAAAATACCGGTGATGGTCAGTTCGGCATAACGCCCGACATCCTTGATTTCATGACCACTGATTCGGTACGGATAGGTATTCACCACGCTGTTAGGTTTGATGATGTTATTGTGCAGAGCACTCATTACCACCATCGGTTTTACCGTCGAGCCCGGTTCAAAAATATCGGTAATAGCGCGGTTGCGCATCGAATCTTTCGGCGTTCCCTGGAGATTGTTCGGGTTGTATGACGGGCTGTTTGCCATCGCCAGAATTTCCCCGGTATTCACATCCACCAGAATCGCAGTACCGGATTCGGCTTTATTCAGCGCCACCGCACTGCTGATTTCGCGATACACCAGTGCCTGTAAACGCTCATCAATACTGAGCGTCAGGTTATGACCCGCCTGGCTTTCCTGCGAAATCGTGTCTTCAATCACCCGTCCGCTGCGATCTTTGCGGACAGTGCGCTGTCCCGGCACCCCGGTCAGCCAGCGGTCGAAACTTTTCTCGACCCCTTCAATACCCTGGTCATCGATATTCGTGACACCAATGATATGAGCTGTAACCGAGCCTGCCGGATAGTAACGTTTTGATTCCGCCTGAAGATAAATGCCCGGCAGATTCAGTTTTTTCACATAATCGCCGATAGTCGGATTAACCTGACGGGCAAGATACACAAAGCGGCCTTTCGGGTTCGCCGTAACTTTGCGTTTAACCTGATCCAACGGGATATTGAGCGCTTCAGACAGCGCGCGCCAACGGGTGTCATCCCCTACCCCGCCTTTGTCCGCTAACTCTTTCGGATCGGCCCAGACGGCATTCACCGGCACACTGACAGCCAGCGGGCGACCCATGCGGTCACTGACCATGCCGCGTGCGGTCGGGATTTCCTGAACCCGCAGGGAGCGCATATCCCCTTCTTTGACCAGCATGTCCGGGTTGATAATCTGTAAATATGCAACCCGTATCAGCAGTGCGGCTAACGCGAGACCAATCCCGCCGCATAACAACGCAAAACGCCAGCTTATAAAACTGGCTTTTTCTTCCGGGCGCTTAATGCGGGCGCCACCCTGTGTTTTGCCTGCTGTTTTTTTGCTCTTCATGCCTTCGTCATTTTGTTACGACAATTTGTTCATTTGCAGGATCCACATGCTGCATGCTGAGACGCTCAACAGACATACGCTCCACACGGCTGTGATCCCCTAATGCGTTCTCTTCCAGAATCAGATTACGCCACTCTATATCCAGCGAATTACGTTCCAGCACAAGGTGCTCCCGCTCAGCGGTCAGCAGACGCGTTTTATGTGCCGTGATCACAACAAAAATGGCACTGATTATCACGGCGACAAATAAAATCGCAGGGATAAACCCGTGGCGCAACATGTCACGGCAGATAACGCGGGCTAAATTGTGCCGTTCCGTTGTCATTCGTTATCTACTTTCTCAGCAAAACGCAGAACAGAACTGCGCGCGCGCGGATTAACACTGATTTCCTGCTCAGACGGTTTCATTTTTCCGGCCAGTTTCAGTGACGGTGCACCGTGCGCTTTCAACTGTGCTTCTGTCAGCGGTAATCCTCGCGGTACCTGCGGACCCCGGCTCTCATTACGCATAAACTGCTTAACAATCCGGTCTTCCAGTGAATGGAAGCTGATTACCGATAAACGCCCGCCGGGTGCCAGAATACTTAATGCACCTGTCAGCGCCTGGCGAATTTCATCCAGTTCGCTGTTCACATAAATACGGATAGCCTGGAAGCTGCGTGTCGCCGGATGTTTATGTTTTTCTGTCACCGGAGAAACCGCTGCGATCAGTGACGCAAGGTGTTTTGTTCTTGTCAGCGGCTCTTCGGTCTGATTACGCTCAACGATGGCGCGGGCAATACGTTTGGAAAAACGCTCTTCACCAAAGTTTTTCAATACCCACGCAATATCTTCTTCTTTCGCTTCTGCCAGCCACTGCGCCGCAGAAATACCCCGGGTCGGGTCCATCCGCATATCCAGCGGTCCGTCACGCATAAACGAAAATCCGCGCTCCGGGTCGTCCAGTTGCGGGGAAGACACTCCTAAATCCAGCAGCACGCCGTCAATCTGACCATTCAGTCCCAGGTCATTGACATATCCGGCAATTGCGGAAAACGGGCCGTGAACGATGGAAAAACGCGGATCATCAATCAGTGCTGCGGCGGCAATCGCCTGCGGATCACGGTCTATTGCTATCAGACGACCCTGTTCACCAAGCTGCGATAAAATCAGACGGGAATGCCCGCCACGGCCAAATGTACCGTCGATATAAATTCCGTCTTTACGGATAGTTAATCCGTTGACGGCCTCGTCCAGTAAGACACTGGTATGCTGAAACTGACTCTCTGTCATTTAAAGTGATAAATCCTGTAACCGGGCTGATAAAGGTTCAGATGCCGTCTGTTCGGCAGAAATGTCATCCTGCACCTGCTGATACCAGGTTTGTTCATCCCACAATTCAAACTTATTGAACTGTCCGACTAACATAACCTCTTTGGTTAGCCGCGCATGGGTACGTAGCGTACCGGCTAACAAAAGACGTCCTGCGCTGTCCATCTGACATTCCGCGGCGTGCCCGAGCAACAACCGCTGAACCCGGCGTTCGGCAGGGATCATAGAGGATAACTGTGCCAGTTTCAGTTCGATCAGTTCCCACTCCGGTAAGGTATAAAGCAACAAACACGGCTGGTGGAGATCGATGGTGCATATCATCTTTCCCTCTGACTTTTCGGCAAGCAGCGACCGGTACCGTGTCGGTACAGTAATCCGCCCTTTACCATCAAGACTTACCAGTGTTGCACCACGAAACATTCGTTTCTCCGCCCTGTTTTTCCCGGATTTACCACATCTACCCACAATTCCCCACTTACAGAGTTTACGAATGGTACGAAAAGCTTGTCAAGCCAGAGCTGACAAGGTTTCGGATCTATCGTCGGGGAACAGGGGGGTGAGAAAATATGGTATTTTTAGCTTCAGGGAACAGAATTAAGGTAACACACTGATTCGAATCAGAAAAAAAATCACATAATACACACTCAGCTAACAGGGGTAAATTATACCGAATATGATGAAAGAAAGATGCATTTTTGCGAGCTACTACTCACTTTCAGGATAAAAATTCACCGTTGCATTATACCACTCCGGACTTGTACTCCGGAAAGTTACCCTGCTGTTATTTGTTACACTATGTAATTATTCAATTATTAAAAATTAAATGTTCATCAAATCAATTGTATAGATATAATCTTAATGAGAAAATTATATTGATCCGTAAATACCCCTACCTCAAATAAGTGTATTTACCGATTAAAAATAGCTTGCTATAAAATTTGTCAATTTCTGTCAATCAGCAAAAATGAAAAAAAATCTTAGGATTCCTCTCAAAAAGCGATTTTCAGCTATTTTTCCGGAGACTAAATAAAAATACCTATACGTTTTCGTATAGGTATCAGAGTAAACCATAAATTATGGGCCGAAATAATTACCGGCGGCTTAAACTTCCGCGGCGGCAAAGGTCACGGCGGATCCGGGTAATTCCGGCAGCCGGTTTCTGTTTTTCATCAAGACTCGCCAGCACCAGTTCCAGAACACGCTCAGCAATATCGCGGTGACGCTGAGCCACAGACAGAACCGGACACTCCAGGAAATCCAGCAGTTCATGATCACCAAAGGTCGCGATAACCAGCTGATTCGGCAAACGACCGCTGCGCGCAAGCGTTGCGTCCATCACACCCTGCAACAAGGCAAAAGAGGTGGTAAACAGCGCATCCGGCATCGGATTGCTTTCCAGCCAGGTGTTGAATGCTTTTGCTGAAGCTTCCCGCTCATAACTGCCCGCGTACAGGAAATTCACATTCCGTGCATCGCCTTCCCAGGCTTCACGGAAACCCTGCTCACGCAGGAAGCTGACAGAGAGTTCAGGCAGAGCGCCCAGATACACTACTGATTCTGCCGGGAACTGGCGCAATTCTGATGCCAGCATTTTGGCATCTTCAAAGTCATCCCCGACCACACTGATAAAATGTTCGTTTTCCAGCGCACGGTCAAGGGCGACAATCGGCAGTGAACGGTTTGCCCAGCGCTGATAGAACGGATGCTCCGGCGGCAGTGCTGTAGAGACAATAATTGCATCCACCTGACGCTGTAACAGATGCTCCACACAGCGGATTTCGTTATCCGGCTGATCTTCCGAACAGGCTATCAGCAGCTGATAACCCCGGCTCCGTGCCTGGCGTTCGAGATAATTAGCGATACGGGTATAACTGGTATTTTCCAAATCAGGAATAACCAGCCCGATAGAGCGCGTACGACCTGCACGCAGACCGGCGGCAACCGCATTCGGATGGTAATTATGCTCACGAACCACCGCCATCACTTTTTCGACAGTTTTGTCACTCACACGATATTGTTTTGCTTTTCCGTTGATGACATAACTGGCCGTCGTGCGTGACACACCGGCAAGTCGGGCGATTTCATCCAGTTTCACGTTAACCCCTTACAAATCAGGAACGGCCCTGAAAAGAGGGCCAACAAGAAGAACCCGTAGTTTACCCTTTCACCACGAATATTTCATCGCATTATTTTATCACCCCGCGACATCCCGACGATACCGGAACGGGCGATTTCAACAATTTCAGCAAAGCCGCGCACTGCATCCAGGAAGGCGTCCAGCTTTTCACTCGTCCCGGTCAGTTGCACGGTATAAAGTGTGGCGGTGACATCCACAATCTGCCCGCGGAAAATATCAGTGCTTCGTTTGATTTCATCACGCGCATAACCGCTTGCCTGTAGTTTTACCAGCATCACCTCACGCTCAATATGCGTTGCGGCGCTCAGTTCCGTCACACGGAACACATCCACCAGCTTGTTGAGCTGCTTTTCTATCTGCTCCAGTACACGGGCATCCCCTTTGGTCTGGATCGTCAGACGAAACAGTGACGGGTCGTCAGTCGGGGCGGCTGTGATACTTTCGATATTATAACCGCGCTGGGAAAAAAGCCCTGCCACACGAGATAAGGCACCCGTTTCGTTTTCTAATAAGATTGACAGAATCCTCCGCATAATCAGGTCCTCTCCGTTTTGCTTAACCACATTTCATCCATGCCGCCGTTGCGGATGTGCATCGGATAAACATGTTCTTTTTCATCCACCTGCACATCAACAAATACCAGCCGTTTTTCTTCGCGGACGATACGCAATGCCTCTGTAAGCTGCTCACGCAGTGTGGCTTTGTCGCTGATTGCGATACCTTTGTGTCCGTAAGCTTCCGCCAGTTTCACAAAATCCGGTAAGGAGTCCATATACGAGTGTGAATGACGTCCGTCATACACCATGTCCTGCCACTGTTTGACCATGCCGAGGAAGCGGTTGTTCAGATTCAGCACCAGCACCGGCAGATTAAATTGCAGCGCGGTGGAGAGCTCCTGGATATTCATCTGAATACTGCCGTCACCCGTCACGCAGACAACCATATCGTCCGGTTTTGCCAGCCGGACACCCAGTGCCGCCGGTAAACCGAATCCCATCGTGCCCAGTCCGCCGGAGTTTATCCAGTGGCGGGGCTCATCAAACGGGTAATAGAGCGCGGCAAACATCTGGTGCTGCCCGACATCAGAGGTTACATATGCGTCGCCTTCAGTCAGTTCCCACAAGGTGCGGATCACTGTCTGCGGCTTGATTTTGTCACCCTTCCCGTCTATTGCCAGACACTGCTTTTCTTTCCAGTGATCAATACGCCGCCACCAGTCACACAGTGCGTCCGGGTCCTGTCCATCCTCAAGGGATTCCAGTTGCAGCAGCATCTGTGCCAGACACAGTTTTGCATCCCCGACAATCGGGATATCGGCTTCCACCGTTTTGGAAATGGATGCCGGATCCACATCAATATGAATAATGGTTGCCTGCGGGCAATATTTTTCCAGGTTATTGGTTGTCCGGTCATCAAAGCGCACGCCAACCGCAAAAATCACATCACTGTGATGCATGGTATTGTTCGCTTCATACGTTCCGTGCATGCCTAACATCCCGACACACTGCGGATGAGTGCCGGGAAATGCACCCAGCCCCATCAGGGAGAGGGCGACCGGCAGCCGCAATTTTTCTGCCAGGGTGAAAATTTCCGGGCTGCACTGCGCGCTGACAACCCCGCCGCCGATATACATTACCGGACGCTTTGCCTGCATCAGCGTGATAAGTGCGCGTTTTATCTGCCCTTTATGTCCCGCGCCTGTCGGGTTATAAGAGCGCAGACTGACCCGGGCCGGATAGCTGTATTCATGTTTTTGCTGGACGATATCTTTAGGGAAATCTATCACCACAGGTCCCGGTCGTCCGGTTTGTGCCAGATAAAAGGCTTTTTTGATGGTAGCGGGAATATCAGCCACATCGTGGATAAGATAGCTGTGTTTCACCACCGGGCGGGAGATCCCCACCATATCGACTTCCTGAAATGCATCATTGCCGATAAGCGCACTCGCGACCTGCCCTGACAGCACAACCAGCGGCACAGAATCCATGTAGGCAGTGGCAATTCCGGTAATCGCATTGGTCGCACCGGGACCGGATGTCACCAGCACCACGCCGGTTTTACCGGTGGCGCGGGCATAACCGTCCGCCATGTGAACCGCCGCCTGCTCGTGGCGGACAAGAATGTGTCCGATGCCGCCCACCGTGTGCAGCGCGTCATAAATATCCAGCACCGCGCCGCCCGGATAGCCGAAAACATGCGCCACGCCTTCATCAATAAGCGAGCGCACGATCATCTCTGCCCCTGTCAACCTCTCCATAAATACTCTCCTGCCCGTGATTGCGGGTTATAACTGCAAGTGATGTGTTTGTCTGTTTTTTAGTTATCTGAGGATTAACATAACGACAAACTGACAGTGCTGGCAAATGCGTTTTTTCCGCCGCCAATACCGCCCGGAAAGAGGAATAAGGGAAATGTTGTGATCCGCAGACGATCATACCGGACACCGCTGTATCGCAAAGCAGAGTTCACTGAGAGGAGAGGAAAAACCAACGGGATATAAAAATGGCACCGCGTATAAAACACGCGGTGCCATTTAAGAAGATTACTCGGTATACATGGATTCAATTTCCTGATGATAACGCTGCGCAATCACTTTACGGCGTAATTTCAGGGTCGGCGTGAGTTCGCCAAGCTCCATAGAGAAGTTCTGTGGCAGCAGTGTAAAGCGTTTGACCTGATGGAATGCGGCAATATTTTTTTGCAGCTCTTTCAGGCGGCTCTCAAACAGTGCCACAATCTGGCTGTTTTTCAGTAACTCCATGCGATCAAGGTACTTGAGGTTCAGTGCGCGGGCGTGCTCTTCCAGGGTATCAAAACACGGGACAATCAGTGCTGACACAAATTTGCGTGCATCCGCCACAATGGCAATGTGCTCGATAAAACGATCCTGACCCAGCGTACCTTCCAGCATCTGCGGCGCAATGTATTTGCCGTTGGAGGTTTTCATCAGATCTTTGAGGCGCTCAGTGATAAACAGATTGCCCTGCTCATCCAGTTCGCCGGCATCCCCGGTACGCAACCAGCCATCTTCCGTAAAGGCCTGACGCGTCTCTTCCGGTTTATTGTAATAACCGCGCATTACGACCGGCCCGCGAACCTGAATCTCATTTTTCTCACCGATACGCACGTCCACATCCGGCAGCGGCACACCAATCGAGCCGAGGCGGTAGCCGGTATTTTCCCAGCAGGAGACGGTGGCGCAGGTTTCAGTCATGCCGTAGCCGTATTTGATATTAATGCCGATGGCCAGGAAGAAAAGAATAATTTCATCATCCAGCCGGGCGCCTGCCGCCGGTAAAAAGCGGATATTACCACCCAGAACATCGCGTAATTTGCTCAGTACACGCTGACGGGCAAAACTATCACAGCGCGCTGCCAGCCATGACAATGGTTTTCCCTGCTGTTGTGCATCCAGCGTTTTCTTACCGGTACGTACCGCCCAGTGGAACAGTGCCCGCTTATACCAGGGGGCCTGCGCCACTTTTTTGTAGATACCGCTGAATACTTTTTCATAGAAACGGGGAACTGCACACATCACAGTTGGTTTCACTGAAATCAGTGCTTCGCGGACTAAGTTAGTGTCGCTGAGGTAAACATTGAGCGCCCCGGTGTGCATCACATAAAAACTCCAGGCGCGCTCGAACACATGGGTCAGCGGCAGAAAACTGAGCGAGGTATCAT
Organism: Morganella psychrotolerans; assembly: GCF_965118875.1. Taxonomy (GTDB): domain Bacteria; phylum Pseudomonadota; class Gammaproteobacteria; order Enterobacterales; family Enterobacteriaceae; genus Morganella; species Morganella psychrotolerans_C. Next base: position 22,273 of record NZ_CBCPJD010000006.1, on the reverse strand, counting down.
TTTCATTCAGTGTCAGGCGCTCATCATGCAGATAGAGCTGAGCCGCAACATTGCGGTAATCCAGCATCACGCCTTTCGGCTCGCCGGTGGTGCCGGAGGTATAAATAAGAGTGAAGAGGTCGTCGAGTGAACAATCCGCAATTCGCTGACTCAGTTCCTGAGCAGATGCACTGACATCCCGGTCCATAAACTGGCGCAGGGTACAGACGGCAGGATGCGACGGTATGGCGGCCGTTTCCGGATCCATAATAATGATTTTCGCCAATGTCGGGCACTGTTCCAACAGTAACAGAGCAATTTCCGCCTGCTTTTGTCCGTCGACAAACAGAATGCGCGTCTGCGCATCATTAATAATATAGGCAGCCTGCTCATCATTGCTGGTGGCATACAGCGGCACAACAATGGCGCGGCACTGTAACACAGCCAGATCAACCAGCGTCCACAGGGCGCTGTTGTGTGAAAATATAGCAATATTTTCCTGTATACTCACACCTTCCGCCAGCAGCGCGTGTGCCAGATTTTCACTGAACGCGCCAACCTGCTGCCAGGTATAATCCGTATTCTGTCCCTGTTCACACCACTGACGCAGTGCAATTTTGTCGCCCCGTTGTTGTTTCTGCTGTTGCAGCCGCGTCACTAAATGATAGTGATGCAAATTTATATTTGTCACACGCGTTTCCTTTACTGTGCCGCCATACTGCGCGGTTCCACGTTATGGAATTACTTTCAGCTTACAGGTGTAAGCTGAGATTTTCAGCAAGTGTAGCTTGTTGTCTGCGGGAACAAAAGCAAATTTAGTTATCTTTGCAATAGCGGGATCACAAAAAAATCCTCCGGCAGGAAAACCGGCCCACCGGGAGGATATCGTGACTTAAATGAGTGATTAAATACTGTGAGTGAACTGGCTCAGCAGCGCTTTCATCCATTGATGGCCTTTATCCCGCGCACAGGCTTCATGCCAGATAAGAAATGCCGGACGGCTGACTTTATCCCACGGCAGTTGCACTTCCTGGATAGGCAACAGAGAAGAATAAAGCTGGATAAGCCACTTAGGTGCAATCGCGACCAATTCTGTTTTAGAGACAATATTCAGCACGCTGATTAAATTCGTTCCCTGATAAACAATAGCTCGCAGCAATTCATTGTTTTCGTAATAGGGTGCGCTGAATGAATCAATTAAATCGAGGGCGACAACCGCATGCTGCTCAGTGAAAATTTGCTTCTCAGAAATTGAATATTGTACGCGGGGATGATGGCGGGCAGCAACCAGTGATAATTGATCGTTAAATAATAAGTGATGGTTATAATTTGGTTTATCGAAACGATTATAACTGAGAGCAAAATCCGTTTCCTGATATTTCAGGTCATGCTCAATATTTTTACTCATATATGACTGAATATTGATATTAATTTTTTTACTGTGCAGTTTAACCTGTTCAATGATTTTATCCGTTAAGCGAATATCTAACGGGCTGGATATTGACAGGTTAAATGTCCGCTCACTGGTTGCCGGGTCAAATCCGGCGCCCGGTAACTCATTGTGTACCAATTGCAGCGCCTGTCTTACCGGACCGAATAACTGTTTTGCTCTGGCAGTAGGCTGGATACCCCGCCCGTAACGGACAAATAATTCGTCATTAAACATTACTTTAAGTCTTGATACTGCATTACTGACAGCAGGTTGTGACATGCCTAAAAGTTCAGCAGCCCGGGTGACATTCTGCATTTGCATTACCGCATCAAACACGGTCAATAAATTAAGGTCTACATTACGCAGGTTTGTCTCACCGGATTCTTCTTTTACATCTGCCACTGAGGTGTATTCAGTCATCTTAAACTCCAATAAATTATTATAATGATTTCAATATGAATCATGTCATTAATAGAAATGACAAATAAACACCAAATTGAAATCCATTATCTCAATTGATTATTAATTTAATAATTGAGTCTCTTCCTTGTACGGTTCTGAATACGCTGATGCGCATCATCATCACGATGCATACTATTTAAATATTTAAAGGCAGTAACTTATTCATATTAGTAATAAACCAACACTGCTTTATTCATTTAATTTTCACGCAGAGAGATAATAAAACAAAGATTGTATTTATTCATAATAAAATTGTCTTTTATCAGCATAAAAAATTCAATTTTGCATGTTAACGTAATTAAAAATATACCCAACGTCATTCAGGATGCAGCCAACGAACCTGCAGTTTGAATGAATACGGGTATAAACCGTTTAATGAATATCGCCTGCGACCCCCGGTACGAAAGCACTGCCGGTTACCCGCATTCCCTGCTTACTCAATTGATTCAGATTATCTGTAAAAAAATCGTGCTGAAATATTAGCCCAATCATTGAGCTAGCTTATAGATGAAAACGCTGATTAATTTTTATAAATTAGTCGATATCGCTGCATTGTGCCCTTTTTTTCTCTGTTTGCTGATATCTCCTGCGAAAGGCCTGTGTTGACATCCCTTTTCATATTCAGTATCAATAGTACATCGCACGACACGGCACCACACCGGATAGTGCTCATCACTCATCAGATATCAACAAAGAAGGTCATTATTATGTCATCCACTTTCCGCCTAAACCGTCTGCTAATTATCGCCTTAACTGCGCGTGGCGGGCTGGTGGCTGAAAGTATGAGGTAAACTTTCTCCCTGAGAGCTGAAGAACCCGCGCAAATGTCGCGGGTTTTTTTATACCTGCAAACCGAAAAACAGAACAAATAAGAATAAAGAGGATCACAACATGAGCGATAACGTCATCATTTTTGATACCACACTGCGTGACGGGGAGCAGGCGTTACAGGCCAGTCTCAGTGTCAAAGAAAAATTACAGATTGCATTTCAGCTCGAGCGCATGGGCGTGGATATTATTGAGGCGGGCTTTCCGGTCTCCTCCCCGGGCGATTTTCAGTCTGTTCAGACTATCGCCCGTGAGATTAAAAACAGCCGGATAGCCGCGTTATCACGCTGTGTTATCGGGGATATTGATGCCGCTGCTGAATCATTGAAAGTCGCTGAAGCATTCAGATTACATATGGTTCTGGCAACCTCCGGGATCCACGTAAAAACCAAATTACGCAAAACCTTTGCAGACATCATTGATATGGCGGTCGGCTCCATCAAACATGCCCGCCGTTTTACCGATGACGTCGAATTCTCCTGCGAAGATGCCGGGCGCACTGATATTGATGATTTATGCCGCATTGTGGAAGCCGCAATTAACGCCGGCGCCACCACGGTCAATATCCCGGACACGGTCGGTTACACCACGCCGTATCAGTTCGGCGGGATCATCAGTGAATTATTCAATCGCGTACCCAATATTGATAAAACCATCATTTCAGTCCATTGCCACGATGATTTGGGGATGTCTGTTGCAAACTCCATCACTGCCGTTCAGGCGGGCGCACGTCAGATAGAGGGCACAATCAACGGATTAGGTGAACGCGCCGGTAACTGCGCACTGGAAGAAGTGGTCATGGCAATAAAAGTGCGCGAAAAAATGTTAGGCGTGCGCACAGGGATCAACCACAAAGAAATCTACCGCACCAGCCAGTTAGTCAGCCAGTTATGCAACACCCCTGTGCCGCCGAACAAGGCCGTAGTCGGCAGCAATGCTTTCTCTCATTCCTCCGGCATTCACCAGGACGGCGTGATTAAAAACCGCGAAACCTACGAAATCATGACGCCCGCCAGCATCGGGTTAAAAGACAATTTAATCAACCTGACCTCCCGCTCCGGACGCGCAGCGGTAAAACACCGCATGGCAGAAATGGGTTATCAGGAAGCGGATTATAACCTGGATGAATTGTATACCGACTTCCTGCGCCTGGCGGACAAAAAAGGTCAGGTGTTTGATTACGATCTGGAAGCGCTGGTGTTTATGAAACAACAGCATGCAGAGCCTGAACACTTCTCTCTGGCATTCCTCAATACCCAGTCAGGCACCGGCGTGAAAGCCTCTGCAACAGTCAGAATGCAGGCGGGCGATAACATTATATCTGAATCCGCACAGGGGAATGGCCCGGTTGATGCCGCTTATGAAGCCATCCGCCGGATAGCCGGTTATTCCCTGACACTCGCCTCGTATCAGCTGACCGCCAAAGGTCAGGGAACGGACGCGCTGGGACAGGTCAATATTGTAGTGGAGCACGAAGGCCGCAAATACCACGGCATGGGACTGGCTACCGATATTGTGGAGTCATCCGCGCAGGCTATCATTCATGCTATTAACAGCATCTGGCGGGCCGGTCAGGTCAAAGAAGAAAAACAACGAATTCAGTCAGATGACGCAACCAATAACAATACAGAAACTAAGGAAGCGGTGTAACTATGTCGGAACATAACGCAAAAAAAACATCAGAAAAATACCATATTGCTGTTTTACCGGGCGACGGAATCGGCCCTGAAATTATGGCACAGGCTTACAAAGTACTGGATGCAGTACGCGGGCGCTTTAATCTGACCATCTCCACCAGTGAATATGATGTCGGCGGTATCGCCATCGACAATCACGGACACCCGCTGCCACCTGCCACGCTCAAAGGCTGTGAACAGGCTGATGCCGTTCTGTTCGGCTCTGTCGGTGGTCCGAAATGGGAAAAACTGCCGCCGGATTCACAGCCGGAGCGTGGCGCATTGCTGCCATTACGTGCTCACTTTAAATTATTCAGTAACCTGCGCCCTGCCAGACTCTATCCGGCGCTGGAAGCATTCTGCCCGCTGCGCAGTGATATCGCCGCTCGTGGTTTTGACATCCTGTGTGTCCGCGAACTGACCGGCGGGATCTACTTCGGTCAGCCGAAAGGTCGCGAAGGAGAAGGGAAATATGAGCGGGCTTATGATACCGAGGTGTATCACCGCTATGAAATTGAGCGTATCGCCCATATTGCCTTTGCATCCGCGCAAAAACGCCGCAAACAGGTGACCTCTATCGACAAAGCCAATGTACTGCAAAGTTCGGTGTTATGGCGCGAAGTGGTCACTGAAATCGCGCAGCAATATCCGGATGTCGCGCTGTCACACATGTATATCGATAACGCCGCCATGCAGATGGTGAAAGATCCGTCCCAGTTTGATGTCATTCTCTGCTCAAACCTTTTCGGCGATATTATTTCTGATGAGTGCGCCATGATCACCGGCTCCATGGGCATGCTGCCATCTGCCAGTCTGAATGCGGAAAAATTCGGGTTGTATGAACCGGCGGGCGGCTCCGCGCCGGATATCGCCGGACAGAACATAGCCAATCCGGTCGCACAAATTTTATCTGCTGCTATGATGCTGCGTTTCAGTCTGGGACAGACTGCTGCGGCAGACAGCATAGAGAATGCGGTCAATAACGCCCTGAACGCCGATTACCGGACAAGAGATGTCGCGGGCAACGGCAAAAGCGTCACCACAAATGAGATGGGCGATATCATCGCGCGATTAATTACAGAAGGGGCTTAAAATGCGCACAGGCAAAACCTTATACCAGAAGTTATATGATGCCCATGTGGTTCGTGAAGCAGAAAACGAAACCCCGATCCTGTATATCGACCGCCATCTGGTGCATGAAGTGACCTCTCCACAAGCGTTTGACGGATTACGGGCGAAAAACCGCCCTGTGCGCCGCCCGGAAAAAACCTTTGCCACCATGGATCACAATGTGTCGACGCAAACCAAAGATATCAATGCCTGCGGTGACATGGCACGCATTCAGATGCAGGAGCTGATGAAAAACTGTGAGGCATTTGGTGTCCGTCTCTATGATTTAAACCATCCGTTTCAGGGCATTGTCCATGTTATGGGACCGGAACAGGGCATTACCCTGCCGGGCATGACCATTGTCTGCGGAGATTCCCACACCGCGACCCACGGCGCGTTCGGCTCCCTGGCATTCGGGATCGGCACATCCGAAGTTGAACATGTATTAGCAACCCAGACACTGAAACAGGCGCGGGCAAAAACCCTGAAAATAGAAGTGCGGGGCCAGGTCTCACCCGGTGTCACAGCAAAAGACATTGTGCTGGCAATCATCGGGCGTACCGGCAGCGCAGGAGGGACGGGCTATATCGCAGAATTTTGTGGTGATGCCATCGAAGCACTCTCCATGGAAGGCCGCATGACCGTCTGTAATATGGCGATTGAAATGGGCGCGAAAGCCGGAATGATTGCCCCGGATCAAACCACATTTGATTATATAAAAGGTCGTCAGTTTGCACCGAAAGAGTCTGATTGGGATGCCGCCATTGCATACTGGGCAACACTGAAAACGGACGCAGACGCGCAGTTTGATGCTGAAATTATTATTGAGGCCGCTGATATCGCCCCGCAGGTCACCTGGGGCACCAATCCGGGTCAGGTCATTGCTATCAACGAGTCGATACCGGCACCGGACAGTTTCACCGATCCTGTCGAGCGGGCATCAGCTGAAAAAGCACTGGCCTATATGAACCTCACACCAGGCGAAAAATTAACCGATATAAAAATCGACAAAGTGTTTATTGGTTCCTGTACCAACTCACGGATTGAAGATTTACGCGCAGCCGCCGCCGTTGCCAAAGGTCGCAAAGTGGCGCAGGGCGTACAAGCGATAGTGGTTCCCGGCTCCGGTCCGGTGAAATTGCAGGCGGAAGCGGAAGGTCTGGACAAAATATTTACCGAGGCCGGGTTTGAGTGGCGTTTACCGGGCTGCTCCATGTGCCTGGCGATGAACAACGATCGCCTGGAACCGGGTGAGCGCTGTGCCTCCACCAGCAACCGTAACTTTGAAGGACGCCAGGGTCGCGGCGGGCGGACACATTTAGTCAGCCCGGCAATGGCAGCAGCCGCTGCTGTCACCGGCAGTTTCGCCGATATCCGCACCATTGAAACGCACTGAGCGGGGAAGAAATAATGGAAAAATTTATTGTACACCAGGGTATTGTCGCCCCGCTGGATACGGCAAATGTCGATACGGATGCCATCATTCCGAAACAATTTCTGCAGAAAGTCACCCGCAGCGGCTTCGGGCAGCATTTATTTAATGACTGGCGTTTTCTCGATGACGACGGACAAGTGCCAAACCCGGATTTTGTCCTTAATTTTCCGCGTTATCAGGGCGCATCGATTTTACTGGCACGGGAAAACTTCGGCTGCGGCTCCTCCCGTGAGCACGCGCCGTGGGCATTAACGGATTACGGCTTCAGCGTCGTGATAGCACCAAGCTTTGCCGATATCTTTTACGGCAATTCATTTAACAACCAATTATTGCCGGTGAAATTACCCGAAGCGGCAATTAATGAACTGTTTACATGGGTGCAAAGCACGGAAGGCGCAGAAATAACCGTTGATCTGGAAAAAGAGACTGTTTTTGCCAACGGCAAAGCTTATCCGTTCTCTGTGGATACCTTCCGTCGCCACTGCATGATGAACGGACTGGACAGCATCGGACTGACCTTGCAACACGACAGTATGATTTCCCGTTTTGAAGCACAGCAACCTGAGTTCTTGCGTTAATCTCCACCATTGAACCCCTGCCATCATCCCCTTTTGTGATGGCAGCTTTTTCCCGTTTAATTCCGTTTTAAATCCCTGACATAAAAAAAACCAGCCTTGCGGCTGGCGGTTAATATATACCCGACGTCATTCAAGATGCAGGAAGGCGGCAAGGAAAGATAGACGGGGAGCATACATCAGTATGTGACCTGCCTAGCTGATCGCAGCCAACGAACCTGTAGTTTGAATGAATAAGGGTATAACCATTACTCAAGAATGGGGAGTGAGTCAGGTATCACACTGACATCATGAGCTGCTTTAATGATAAGGAGTATGGATCTAATATAAGGAAATATAAATGGATGAAAAAATCACCGGAGTTCCCCTTTTATGAGCACACCCCGCCTGCAACATCAATTCATCCGCCTGTGGCAGCACCATCAGGGACAAAGTACTGATATCACCCTTCAGGAACTTGCCGCGATCCTGCACTGCTCACGCCGCCATGTCCGCTCACTGCTCAATAATATGCAGAGCGCAGGCTGGCTTCACTGGCAGGCGGAAGCAGGACGGGGTAAGCGCTCACATCTCAGCTTTCTGCAAAGTGGTCGTGAATTACAGCACGCCCGCGCCGAACTGTTGATTGAACAGGATAATATCGAAAAACTGGTTGAGATGGTCAATGATAAAGATGCCATGCGCCAAATGGTGCTGTCCCAGCTGGAGCGCAGCTTCCGGCAGGGAAAAAGTCTGCTGCGCATTATCTATTACCGGCCATTTTATAATTTACTGCCCGGTTCTCCGCTGCGCCGCTCGGAAGTGCATCTGCTCAGCCAGATTTTTAATGGTCTGACTGCAATAAATGAGGAAAACGGGGAAGTTATTCCTGCGCTGGCGCATCACTGGCAACAAACCGGCGATAAACAATGGCGTTTCTGGCTGCGCCCCGCGATCTTTTTCCACCACGGGCGGGAATTGCAGATGGTGGATATTATCTCCTCCTTTGAACGCCTGCGTGACCGGCATCCGCTTTTCAGTCATATCCGCACTGTCCGCTCAGATAGCCCTCATATCATTGATATCACGCTGAGTGATGAAGATCAGTGGTTTCCGGTACTCACCGGCAGCCCGCATGCGGCGATCCTGCCGCATGAATGGCAGGAACTGCCGGATTTTGCCCGCCATCCGGTTGGTACAGGACCCTATCAGGTCGTCTGTAACAATGACCGGAAACTGACTATCCGCGCCTTTGACCATTATTATGGCTACCGCGCGCTGCTGGATGAAGTGTCTGTCATCGTCGTACCGGAACTGGAAGAGAAAATGATCTGCACCACGCTGCACATCGGCAACGACAGAACGCAGAGCGATTCCCTCGACAGCCGCATGGAAGAAGGCTGTTACTTTCTCCTTCATGACAAACGTTCAGAGAAAGGAAAACGGGAAGATATCCGCTGCTGGCTCAACAGCCTGATGACGCCCGTCAATCTGCTGTATCATTGCGACCCGCTCTATCAGCGCCACTGGCGACCCGCATACGGTCTGCTGCTGCGCTGGCATCACAGCAAACTGATCGCACCCTGTGAAAAGCCGGCGGATCTCACCGAACTGACACTGACCTATTATCATGACCACCATGAATACCATGCTATCGGCAAGTTATTACAGAAACTGCTGGCTGAGCACGGTGTCACTCTGCACATTGTTATCACCGATTATGACACCTGGTTTCACGGTAACAGCGACAGTGATTTCTGGCTTGCCACCGCAAACTTCTATAAACCGCTGGAATTTTCCATCTTTGCCACCCTGTATGAACTTCCTCTGCTGCACCGCTGTCTGGCAGACGATTTTCGCACGCCGCTGAAACACTGGCGTCAGAACACGCTGTCACTGGCACAGTGGTGCGAACAGATGGTGGATGAACAGATGCTTTACCCGTTGTTCCATCACTGGCTGGAATTGCAGGGGCAACGCAGTATGCGCGGTGTCAAAATGAATACCTTCGGCTGGTTTGATTTTAAATCTGCCTGGTTTATCCCGCCGGAGAGTTAATTCACAGAAAAAGGCAAAGTTATAAACACCCATCAACAAAAAAATGGCTTTTATTCACGTTTTCTGTGGATATAGTTGTGAAGAACGCAAGGGTAATGGGGGTATAGTTTTTATTCCCCCTCTGTTGATAAAAACTCACCACACAATCAATTTATTAAAAATCAACAAGATAATGACAAAAAGAAAGAGAATTATCTGAATTATTCACCCATGGTGATCTTCACAGACTCACGCAGAACAAAAAGTAACCACCATCATAGTTATCCACAGATTGTGGCTTATCAGTAAGCAAAAGTGCATCTCAGACGCGAAGAAGAGCGGAAGTCAAGGCTGTAAATCAAACCAGTAGTACAGTGCTTTATCACTTATCCCATAAAGCTGTGGATAACCTAGTGTGTGATCCTGTACATTGTTTGAAGATGCCCGTGTACAACCTGCCATATCTATTCTGCACACACCGGCAAAAAATTAAAATTAATAGATATATATCAATAAATTAGATAACATTTATTTTTCATTCATATCCATGTATTATTTTACCGGATACCACTGTTCAAATTTTAAGCAGCCATAAATGATGACACACACCTTTCAGCCACCGTTACCCCCTGACAGCGAAGCCGCGCTGCTTTCCCGTGCGCAATCCCTTGCGGGCGCAGCCTTTGGTGAGCTTGCCGCTATCGCAGGAATACCGGTTCCGCCGGATTTGCGTCGTGATAAAGGCTGGGTCGGGATGCTGCTGGAGTACTGGCTGGGCGCGGAAGCGGGCAGTAAAGCGGAGCAGGATTTTACCCGCATAGGCGTGGAGCTGAAAACCATTCCTGTTGACGGACACGGCACGCCGCTGGAAACCACCTTTGTCTGTGTTGCACCGCTGACCGGCAACAGCGGCGTTACCTGGGCACAGTGCCATGTGCGCCATAAGCTGTCCCGCGTCTTGTGGGTACCGGTGGAAGGTTCACGTGATATTCCTCTGGCACAGCGCCGGGTCGGCTCACCGCTGCTCTGGTCACCATCAGAAGAGGAAGAACGCCTGTTACAGTCGGACTGGGAAGAACTGATGGATATGATAGTACTGGGGAAAGTGGAACAGATCACCGCCCGTCACGGACAAGTAATGCAAATCCGTCCGAAAGCCGCAAACAGCCGGGCGCTGACCGACGCCATTGGTCCGCAGGGTCAGCCGATACAAACGCTGCCCCGGGGATTTTATCTGAAGAAAAACTTTACCGCGCCACTTCTTAAACGCTATTTTCAGTGTTAAACACAGGCAATCGGTATATACCCAACGTCATTCAGGATGCAGGCAGGCAGCAAGGGAAGATAGACGGGGAGCATATACATCAGTATGTGACCCGGCGGGCTGAGTTCAGCCAACGAACCTGCAGTTTGAATGAATAAGAGTATATTTGGGAGATTCAGCGCAGTAAATAGTATCAATTTCATCCATTATTGCTGGTTCACTAATCATTCTTCAGGAGTGTTACGGATGAAACAGACGTTACTGACTATGTCCCTTGCTGCCGCGTTACTGACGCCCGCCCTTCCCGCTTTCGCCGATACCTCAGCAGATACAATGACACTGGAACAGGTGCTGGTGATGAGCCGCCATAACCTGCGCACCCCGATTGTAAACACCGGGATCCTGACTGAAATCACGGATAAAACCTGGCCTGCATGGGATGCACAGAGCGGCTACCTGACCACCAAAGGGGGGGCACTGGAAGTCTATATGGGGCACTATTTCCGTGAATGGCTGGATGAGAACAAATTACTACCGGATACCCTGTGCCCGACAGATGCGAAAACACTAAGTGTGTACGCCAACAGTCTGCAACGCACTATCGCCACAGCCCAGTTCTTTACCGCCGGGGCATTCCCGGGATGCGCTGTCACCGTTAAGCACCAGCCTGAAATCGGCACAATGGACCCGGTATTTAACCCGATCATCACCAATGACAGCGCTGAATTTAAAATCACAGCGCTGGCTGCAATGGAAGAACATTATAAAAGTCAGGATCTGACCCCCGGCTATAATGCGCTGAATACCCTGCTCAATATTAAAAATTCAGAGCAGTGCAAAACAAATAAACTCTGCTCCCTGGCGGACGGTAAAAACAGCTTTATTATTGAAGCAGGTAAAGAGCCGGGTGTTAAAGGGCCGCTGAAAATGGCTAACTCCGCCGTAGATGCTATCGATTTACAATATTATGAAGGTTTCCCGGCGAATGATGTTGCCTGGGGTGAAATAACCACGCCGGAGCAATGGAAAAAACTGAATACCCTGAAAAACGGTTATCAGGAGAGCTTATTTACCCCGCGAATTATTGCAAAAAATGTCGCTCACCCGTTACTGAGCTATATTAATCAGCACTTTGCCGCTGCAACGCCGGAAAATGAAGCGAAATTTACCTTCCTTGCCGGACATGACTCCAATATTGCCTCACTTATCTCTGCTCTGGAATTTAAACCGTATCAGTTACCGGAACAATATGAGCACACGCCAATCGGCGGAAAACTGGTTTTCCAGCGCTGGACAGATAAACAAGATAATAAATCCTACGTTAAAATTAACTATATTTATCAGTCATCTGACCAACTGCGTAATACCAGTTACCTTTCCTTAAAAACACCACCTAAAAACGTCACACTGGAACTGAAAAATTGCCCGGTTGATAAAAATGGTTATTGCGGGTGGGAAACGTTCCAAAAAGTGATGAATGATTCACTGACACAATAAGCATTTTATTTTCATAAAAAACCCGGCAAGTTCTTACCGGGTTTTTTATTATTATTCCTGTCACGCTTCGGATAACACTGATAGATATCGATTCAGTAAGCCGTTAATATTCTATGGGCTAAAAATCATGTCCGTCATTACCTCAATAACACCGGGCTGAAGACAGGAATATTATAAATACGATGAAATACTTAAAAGCATTACCGGCGCCCCTAGTTATCATAGCGCTCGCCTTAATAAGTTCAGGTTGCAGCAAAAAAAACTATGATATTAAACCCGGTGAGAAAATTATGTATCCCTCCGGTGACGGCGTATTATTAGGTGCCTGTGAAAAATGGTCGCTGAAAGACGATCAAATAAGAAAAGCCATCTCCCTGAGCAAACCTTATGAAGCGCTGCCTTACGGTGAATACAGTCAGACACCGTGTAATATGAGCGGCACCGTGACCATCAACGGAAAAACCTGGGATTATCTGCTTAACGGCGGCGGGATTATCACATTAAGCATCGACGGCATGGTTCGTTACCGCGGTTGTGACACTGATGCCTGTAAGCCCTATCTGCTGCTGCCTTACCGCGGAAAATCCTTTGCCGTCAAAGATACTGACAGCCTGGTCACAGAAGAAGAAAGCACCGACCGCAAGCAGGGCAAACTGCTCAGTCGACAGAATATCGCGCATAAACAGACCGATCCTGCTATGGCTTCCGGTTCACCGAACGATGGCACCCTACTCAATGAAAACGGTCCGCTGTTAACCGGCAAAGAAGTGAGTGCAGAACAGCCGCAACGCCAGCCGGTAGATGGTCAGATGCGTAAACCGGAGACTCAGGCAGTACCGGCACAAAACAGCGCTAACGGACAGAAAGCCCCGTTAGGACGGCGTACCGCACCGCAAAATGCACCGGTTTATACTGATATGCAGAAAGCACCGGCTGACAGCGGGCGTATTCCGTCAGCACAAAAACCGGCAAATAACGGTCGTGTTCCCTCTGTGCCGTCAGATGTGTCCTCCGGCAAAAATCCATCCATGCCATCCGTCGATATCGGAAAACCCACTATTTCTGCACCGGAAGTCGGTATTTCTGTTCCGGTAACATCAGCGCCGAGTATTGATGTCAAAGCGCCGTCAGTCAGTCTGCCTGGTGCTGATATTTCGGTTCCGGTACTGAATAATCCGTTCTGATTATTTCATAGCGTATAAAAACGCTCTGCCCTCTTATTGTCATCAATAAAAGGGCAGATTTCTATGATAAACCCGCAAACCCCGCGCCCTGCTTCAGAGTTCCCAGATAACAATCCATTCCGTCTGTGAATAAATGGAATAAACAACCCACCGCCACCGCGCGGAGTTTCCACGACGGCATCACCAGCAGAAATAAATAGACCGCCGCTGCCCATACAGTATGAAGCGGATGAAAACCCACACTGCATCTGTCGGGGTCAAAAACCGGGTCGGCCAGCAAATGATCCGCATCCATAATCATGGTTGCTATCATAATGCACGCAGCTGCTTTCCAGTGCTGTCGCCAGAACAACCGGGCGAATAAAACCGGCACCAGAAAATGAAAACCGTAATGCAGGATATTCCTGAATATCTCAAATACCACGATAACCCCGTTTATACCCTTATTTGTATTAACTCAGACCTGAATTGACAGGTTTCACAGGCAGAACATAACTAAACCTGAGAGGCTGGTCTGAGTGAAGAACGGAAGTTACCCTCCCACGGACAATGATTTTTTTCGAAAGCACACTACAATTAAATGGCTGGAATTACCGAAACACTTAAATTTCAAGAGCAGCCAGAATTGCAGCTTCCATTTTCTCCGGGGTTGTGAACGGTGCAAAACGCTTGAGCGGTTCACCGTCACGTCCGATCAGGAACTTAGTAAAATTCCACTTGATCCGCCCACCCGGCAGACCAGGCAGCTCGTTTTTCAGATAACGAAATACCGGGTGTGCTGATATTCCGTTAACTTCTACTTTCCCGAACATCGGAAAGCTCACACCGTAGTTAATGTAGCAGGTCTGCGCGATTTCCTCAGCGCCGCCCGGTTCTTGTTTCCCGAACTGATTGCAGGGGAAACCAAGCACCACAAAGCCCTGAGCTGCGTATTTCTTGTAGAGTGCTTCAAGACTGCCGTATTGTGGCGTAAAGCCACAATGACTGGCTGTATTAACGACCAGAACCACCTTACCAGAGTAGTCAGCCATAGATATGAGCTGCCCGCCAAGACTTGTCGCTGTCAATTGATGAAAGGTGGTCATATCAGAATCCTCAAAGCAGAACCCGTCGACATTGATATTGCAACGCAGTACGTTGTTGTCGGGTCATGGGCGTGGAAAGCCAATCCGGTCCCTGATTGCATAGTAGGTCTAAAATCGTGTGCGGGTTATCTTTGCAAATTCTAAAGAAAAAAACAACAAACAGGCAAGCTTTAAGCTACCTCCCGTTGATCGAAATATTATGATATTAGCCCTATGTGTGTTTTAGTACGAAACTAAACATTTTGTCATCAGCAGACTGATAGAGCCTGCGGCAGGATCAGCGGCCCGGAACAGTTTGAAAACCAATACCTCATTTAGGGCAGTGTCTATATTTGGTGGTCAGAATCATTTCGGCTCTGTGCCTTCCGGAGTACCACAAAAAAATCCTTCATATTTTCAATATCGCAATGCCTGCCGTAAGGCGTGAACTTGTTTCACATCGGGGAAACATGATTTAGAGTGAGTTTTATATATAACCGTTCACATATAACTTTATGGTGAAATTATTTTTATCCGCAGTATGAAAATATAGAAACCATACATTTTGACGTGGAATTAACATAAACATAATATAAATACCCTGTTCTTGTCCTGTTCTTAATATGTCTCTTTCTTGTCTCCACCCCAACGTTTTTGTCTCCTTTTTGTCTCCATATAAAAAGTAAAACATCAAATTAAAATAATACAGGCACGTTGGCGTTGTATACACTTCGTCATCGCCTTGTATATTTATGCTATGTTTAATTATTTGCCTTAATAACCTCAACTCTGCGGGTTATTAAAATAAAAAACTATTATCTTCGTTTTATCCGGTTATTAAAATCGTCGATTATCACAAAACAAGCTTGCACCTTTTAACTATTTCAAGGTGGATTTTGAAGTCTATTTTGATGATATTAAAATAGAATCAGAACGATAAAGAAACCGTTGTAAACCATTTGGGTGTTTGATAGTGTAATCGTGTTTTAAAATCGTTTTGAGGAGCGTTTATGCGGATGAACAAATTATTTTCACTAACTTGCCCGCCCGTTCAACATAAAAATAAATTAGCCAAATTTATTATTTATATGGATTAATTAAAAAATGAAAAAATTATTAATGTTATTTTTTTTGTTTTCACCGGCATACGCTGGTTCTGTTGATTGCAAAGATAAGGATATAGCATTGTGTCAGAAAGCTACAAATGGCGATGCTATTGCGCAACTTAAGCTCGGGGATTTGTATGTCGATGCTAAGTTGGATTATGCTGATAAGGATTATAATAAGGCTAAATACTGGTATGATCTTTCTGCCAATCAGGGGAATGCAGATGCACAACTTAATCTCGGAATACTGTATACCTCAGGGATTCTCGGGAGCGTGGATAATGACCAGGCCAGAAAATACTGGGAAATGGCGGCAAAGCAAAATAATGCTGTGGCGCAATATAATCTCGGACAGTTGTATTTTGAAGGAAGAGGGATTAAGCAGGATAATGCTTTAGCTAAAGATTTCTTTGAAAAATCATGTAAGAACGGTTTTCCCCTCGGTTGTGATAGATAAAAACAATAAACAGTCTGATGATCCCGGCCACCGGTAGCGAACGCATGGTTAAGTGAGTAAATTCTCAATCAAAGGTGACTCATCAGCCACAGATACAAAAAAACCCGCCAAAAGCGGGTTTAGTGCATTGATTTCCGGCAGATCAGCGTGTTTCACACACCAGCCAGTAATAATGGTTATTATTGAACTCAAATTCATCCAGCACCGTCAGCCCCAGTTTCCGGGTGTGTGCCGCATAAGAGCGCGGGTTTACTTTATTAATAAATGTCACCAGGATATCAAAACGCAACGACATTTTTTCCAGTGCAAAGGCAAATAAACCTTCCAGAACACCTTTTCCGCGCACTGCTGTATCAATACAGACCGGGCCGTACTGATAGGAATTCTCCATGCTGAGAGTCTGTCCTGCGAACGAATGATCACCGAGTTTATCAATCATGTGAGCAAATAACGGCCAGGGTGACCAGAACTGCCAGGATGCCGCCATCACAAACGCCACGACATTACCGTCCTGTTTGGCGATGAACAAACCCTGCTCATTTTCAATTAAATCAGCCATTTGTTCATCACTCATCTGTGTGGTAACAAATCCGTCCGGTTTATCTTCCTCACTGATCGTCGTCAGATGATAACGTGTCAGTAATGCTTTAACCTGATCCATATCCGCCAATGTGGCGATACAATATTCCATCTCTATTCTCCGCTTTTTTATTTTATACCCTTATTCATTCAAACTACAGGTTCGTTGGCTGCACTCAGCCCGCCGGGTCACATACTTGTGTATGCTCCCCGGCGGTCGGAGCTTGCCGCCTTCCTGTATCTTGAATGACGTTGGGTATATATTATTTATTCACCGTCGGGTGAAACCGCAATATCCGCAATGCGATCAGCCCCGATCACACTGAAATAATCTTCTGCAGCCAGAGACATTGAGCGTACCAGTTCCCCGGCATTGAAATACACCCGTCCGGCACCGGTCAGGCGTTTATCGACATACAGTATCAGCGCGTCACTGAAACTGAACGGCGGCACAGCCCCCATCTGACACCCGGTCAGCGCCTGCGCTTTCTCCGGTGACGCAAAGGATGATTTTTTGCCGCCCGCCAGCCTGGCGACATTTTTGAAATTGACTTTACAGTCTCCCGGCACAATCGCCAGCACATAAACCGGATCCTGAGAAGAAATCGTCACTTCCAGCACCATAGCCTTGGCGGCCTGGCTCAGTTTATTTCCCCGGATGGCACTTATCGCCTCTGAGCGCCCTTCCTTCGGATGCTCAATCACCTCAAAAGGAACCTGATGCGAATGTAATAAATTCACGATTTTGTCAAATGTTGTCATATATACCTCACAGTAAGCCGGATAACTCCTTGATTCATAATTTACTCTCAGCATACTCTTACTGATACACACAGAACCCTGAAGAATGAGGCAGAACAGATGGCGTCCCTTCCCCGCTACCGACAGATAACAGAACAGATAAAACGGGCGGTTCAGGAAGGTGTTCTGCCGCCTGATACCCGGCTGCCGTCTGTCAGAACACTGGCAACACAGCACAATGTCAGCCTGACCACCGCCCTGAAAGCCCTGCGCACACTGGAGGATGAACACGTCGCGGTTGCCAGGCCGAAGTCCGGTTTTTTTGTCGCGCCAATTCTGCCCCTGTCACGCGAACCGGTAAAATCAGAGATACAGCCTGCTGATTTTGCACCGCTCGATGAACAGACAGAACTGCATATGTCGATGGTCGGTGAAGCCTGCCGTGTCCCGCTGGATCTGGCGAACGGCAGGCGGGAGCTGTATCCGGTGAGAAAATTGAGCCAGATTATGCGCCAGCTCAGCTACAGCAAGCCCTTTTTGCTTGGCGATTGTGTAAAAGGAACCGGTTACCCGCCGCTGAAAGAGGAAATAGCCCGGCGTGCAGTCAGTTACGGCTGCAACATTACCCCTGATACTCTGCTTATCACCAACGGCTGTATTGAGGCGCTCTCCCTCGCGCTGCGCGCAACCCTTGAGCCCGGGGATGCTGTCGCCGTGGAGTCTCCCTGCTATTTTGTCCTGCTCCAGATGCTGCGCAATCTCGATCTCCGGCTGACCGAAGTGGACGCCTGCCCGCAAGGGTATGTGGATTGTGACAAACTCACCGCACTGTTCCGCAGCAAAGCGGTAAAAGCATTTGTCACCCTGGCGAATGTGAATAATCCGCTGGGCAAAACGATCCCTGATGAAATCAAAGCCGACATCACCAGGCAGGCAGATGAAAACGGTATTATCATCATTGAGGATGATACTTTCGGTGATGCGGCATTTGGTGAGCAGCGACCGTTTCCGATGCGGGCATTCAGCCGCAATGTGATCCTGTGCAGCGGATTTTCCAAAACCATCGCGCCCGGCGTGCGGATAGGCTGGGTTCACAGCCTGCACTACATGCGGAAAATCACCTCGCTGAAATACACTTCATCAATGGGATCTCAGGTTCTGCCGCAGGCCGCTATCAGCGAACTACTGAGCAACGGCGGCTATGATGCGCACCTGCGCCGTCTGCGTCGTGAACTGGCAGTACAGATACAAAAAATCCGCAACCTTGTTCTGCGGACGTTTCCGCCGGGAACGACGGTAACAACGCCGGAAGGCGGCTATGTTCTGTGGGTGACAATGCCGGAAGGCAGCCTGAATGTCCGGACCCTGTTTCTCAATGCGCGGGCAGAAGGAATTGGTATTGCACCCGGTCATATTTTTGCGACGGACAGCCGCTACGACCGCTGTTTCCGGCTAAATGCAGGGTTCGGCTGCGATACTGAAGTGGAAACTGCCATCATGCAGCTCGCACAGTGGTGCCGGGGATCGTTACCAAACGGAGATGGATAAACACTGTTCTGTTTGTGCAACAGTGAAACCCGGATACGCGACTACTCACTCATGATTTATACCCTTATTATTTATACCCTTATTCATTCAAACTGCAGGTTCGTTGGCTGCACTCAGACAGCCGGGTCACATACTTGTGTATGCTCCCCGTCTGCCTTCCCTTGCCGCCTGCCTGCATCCTGAATGACGTTGGGTATATACCCTTATCCATTCAAGCTGCCGGTTTGTTGGCTGCATCCTGAATGACGTCGGGTATAGCGAAATAATTATGAGGAGATAAATCATGAGAAACATTATCGGTACATACCGTGCTCCGAAAGGGCATTGGGTCGGAGACGGTTTTCCTGTCAGCCAGATGTTTTCCTACAGTAACCACGGGAAACACCTGAATCCGTTTTTACTGCTCGACCGCGCGGGACCTGCGGATTTCCCGCCTTCACAAGGTGCAAACCGCGGCGTTGGCGAGCACCCGCACAGAGGTTTTGAAACCGTCACTATTGTCTATGACGGCGGCGTGGCACATCACGATTCGACCGGGAAAGGCGGCGTGATAGGTCCCGGTGATGTGCAGTGGATGACGGCCGCGTCCGGGATACTGCATCAGGAATACCATTCTGATCGTTTTATGCAGGAAGGCGGAACACTGGATATGGTGCAGTTGTGGGTAAATCTGCCTGCGGCGGCAAAATCATCTGCGCCCGGGTATCAATTACTGGAAAACAGCACGATCCCGACTGTCAATCTGCCGAATGATGCGGGGACTCTGCGGGTGATAGCCGGTGATTACGCCGGACAGCACGGACCGGCGCGAACCTTTACCGAAATGGATGCGTGGGATCTGCGCCTGCGTGCCGGGAAAACGCTTGGACTGGTTGCCAAAGCAAACCGCAACGCCGGACTTATTGTTCTGCACGGCAGCATTTATGTCGACAGCCACGCCCCGCTGAATGCCGGTGAACTGATGATCCTGGATGGGACAGACACAACTATTGTGCTCGACGCCACGGAAGATGCAGTCGTGTTGTTCCTCAGCGGTGAGCCGATTGATGAGCCGGTTGTCGGCTACGGACCGTTCGTGATGAACAGCGAACAGGAAATCCGCGATGCCGTTGATGATTTTAATAACGGCAGTTTCGGGAAAATACCTGCTGCATAATACAAATGAGGCAAATAGCCGGTTTATTCTACTCAATCAATGAGGCGAATAGACTGGTTATTTGCCTCATCTCCGGTAAAACCATACCTGCATCCCGGCAGAACTATACCCGTTTACGTTGCATATACATAAAATATGATAGCCTATAAACTCAATAATATCACAGGGATGATATACATTGGGAATCGATATTTCAGCAGAAAGGGAGATCAGATTTAATGCGGATCATGAACGCAGAATAATCACAGCAGTCAGGAAAAATCCCAAAATAACCATAATTGGTACTCATCCGGGAATAACCGTTTACAGTATTTACCAAAGAACTAAATTCGGTGATACCGATCGTGATGGTAATCCGCTGATTTACTCATTAAAAGGTATCAATAACTACACCATTACAAATAAAGAATTTTATAAATTTAAATCTTCATTCATCATTATTCTGAATAAAATTAAACAAACAATACCAGATTTAAATTATTTTTTAATTGCTATGCCATCATCGTCCGCAGTTTTAGTACAGTTTACTAAAAAAATCGCCCGCCGGTTTGGTATTCTCATGTATACAAACTGTTTTATAAAACAAACGGTAAGTGAAGTTATTACGCACTATCACACCTATGCACCAGATGTAAAACCCACTCATAGAAAAGCAATACACCGGACATTATCTGAATTACAGAGATTACCGGTAAATACTATTTTTTCAATAAAACGGGTTCCGAATAAGATAAGACATTATTTTTCTCCCCGGAAATTAAACCCTGACTTTAATTATAACCAACTTAATAATTCAGAAATTATTTTAGTTGATGATTTACTTTCAACCGGCACAACTCTCATCGCCGCCGCCGGGGAGTAAGATATGGTCGGGCAGAGCAGTATTTTTGTTCAGGAGCCGGTATACGCCCCCGGCTCTGAAAATATGAAGTATTTTGTCAGAGATACGGGTTCGTACAGGCACCGTGATGATGGTCCGGACTATAAGAGCAAAGTAATCATCAGGAGAATGGCAGCGACATTCCCCCAACAGACAAGTTGTAAAAATCCCTGATCTCAAAAGTCACTTTATTGTGACTTTTTTATTGGTTCGCACTCACCCGAAAACGGCGCCGTCTGCGGGATCCGTTCTGCCAGATAATTGAGCAGCGCCTGAACGGCGGGTAACAGCCCTTTGCGTGACGGGAAAACGGCGTGAATGATATCTTCCGGGAAATGCCGGTCAGGCAATACCCGAAGCAATTTACCGGCAGCCAGGTCACTGATAACCACACCTTCGGGCAACCGGGCAATTCCCAACCCTTTCAGGGCGGCGCGGTGCAGTGTCATTACATCCGTTGTGGCAAGCCGTGCGGTCAAATGCTTAGTGACACTGCCGCCTGCTTTATCGATCAGTGTCAGAGGATAATTGTGTTTCTGCTCGCTGTTGGCGAGGATCGGAAAACCGGCCAGTTCATCGGGATGCACAGGGGCTGCTTTACCGGCAAACAACAGCGGAGATGCCACCAGCACACGGCGTGAATAGCCGAGCACTTTCATAGTCAGCCCTGAATCATCCAGCGGTAATGCGCGCACCCGCAGCGCGAGGTCAAACCCTTCGCTTATTACATCCACCGGACGGTTAACCGCCAGGATTTGTATATCAATATCCGGATAAAGAACCATAAAATCGGTCAGTAAATCATGGACATAAACCTGTAACAAAGCCACCGGACAGGCTATTTTCAGACTGCCGCGCGGATGACTCTGTGCCGAGCAGATAATCTCCTGCGCAATCTCCGCTTCATCAACCACATTTTTGCATTGCTGATAAAATAACTGACCAATTTCAGTCACATGAAATTGTCGCGTGGAGCGATAAATCAATGAAATATTGAGTTTTTGCTCCAAATCGGCAATCCGGCGGCTCAATTTGGATTTCGGGATCCCCAGCGCCAGCCCGGCTTGTGAGAAGCCACCGTGCTCCACCACTTTCACATAATAATAAAGGTCGTTCAGATCGTATTTCATCCTGCTCCGCCGTATTGCCTGTTTGTCACTCAGTATATACCCAACACTATTCAGAATGCAGGCAGGCGGCAAGGGAAGATAGACGGGGAACATACATCAGTATATGACCCGGCTGGCTGAGAGAAGCCAACGAACCTGTAGTTTGAATGAATAA
>NZ_CBCPJD010000005.1:0-20007 GCF_965118875.1 Morganella psychrotolerans | reverse complement strand
GCTTTAGGGGCGTAGTTCAATTGGTAGAGCACCGGTCTCCAAAACCGGGTGTTGGGAGTTCGAGTCTCTCCGCCCCTGCCATTTACTTGATAAGCAATAACTAAAAATTTTTAATTATTAATAGCCCAGTTTATTATGAACTGGGTTTTTTATTGCCTGAAATTCAGGAACATACCTGTTTTTTGCTTGTTTTCTATCGTCTTATCCCTCTTTTATCTGATAAAAATCACCTGTAGTCATCTAAAATAATTTTTCCCTGAAATCTGCAAATAAAGCATTATCCATAAATAAAGTATTACCGGTGTTAAACCGGTATTGTTATTAATTGGCGAATAAGCCCTTGCTGATCGCTGTTTTGCAGCCATATTGCGTACAGTGGTTTTGTAATCAGGTCTTTATTTACTGATTTTAATTCGGAGTGATCTTTCTTCCAGTGTGCAGGTAACCAGGCAACGGATGGAGTTACCGCCAGCAATTGTTTAGCCTGGCTGGCCGACGTGGTTGTCAGGATAGGCAATTGATGTCGGGTGAGCTCAGGGTTGTCATACTGATGGAAATCAGCACTCCATTCGAGCTGAATAAGCCCCGGTAAATTATCCGGGATAAGTGGGTGTATGCTGAACAACTGAAGGGTGATTTCTCCGATAATCTCACTTTTAAGCTCATCCATTTTTGGTTGTTCTGTGGAGATGAGTAAGTCCAGTTCACGTGCGTGCAACTGCTTTACCAGAGACTGGCGCGAGGCAATTCTGGCATCCAGGTGCAGTTCTGACTGATCACGATATACCCGCTCAAGCCAGGGTGTCAGGTATGCTTCCCACAAGGAAGCGGTCGCCCCGATAGAAAGCGCATTATGTGCAAATGCATGATTAATCTCTTTTTTTGCAAGTTGCCAGGTGCTAATAAGTGATTCTGCATAAGGTACCAGACGTTCACCAGCTGCCGTTAAACGGATATTATTCCGGTGGCGGGTAAAAAGGCTTGCTCCGAGATTTGTCTCTAACTGCCTGATTCTAAAGCTTACTGCTGATTGGGTAAGGTATAAGGACTCGGCTGCCCGCCCGAAGTGGCGGGTTTTACTGACCTCCAGAAAGGTTTTCAGTAATTCAGTATCCACAAGTATCTCCAGAAATTTTTGTCGTTATGATTTAAATATTTTGTTTTACAGAATCCTAATGCTATCTAATACTCCGCGCCATAAGAGTAAGTTAGTAGAGAATTAGGAGTGTGTCAGATGGAAGAAAGCTTTATCACGACTAATCGTTTTTTTGATAATAAACATTATCCTCGTGGTTTTTCACGCCATGGTCATTTCACGATCAAAGAAGCTCAGTTACTTGAGCACCATGGTTTTGCTTTCAACGAACTGGACATGGGTAAACGTATCCCCCGGACGGATGAAGAAAAACTGTTTGTTTCCGTATGCCGCGGTGAACGACTGCCGGTGACAGCAGCAGAAAAAGTATGGATCAAGTATCTGGAATGTATTCGCAAACCAAAACGTTTCCATACTCTGTCCGGTGGTAAACCCCAGGTCGATCCGTCGGAAGACTATACCGACACCGATGATTAATATCATCAGAAATAATAAGTTAAAAGGGGCATTCGTGCCCCTTTCGTTTTTTATGATAGTGCCTGCTGAAGTTTGTGAATAAACCTATCCATGACACGATAGCTCAGTGCTTCAAGTATATCCCGGCGTGATACTTCCTTATCTTCCTCCCGCAGGTCGGCAATTGTTCTGCTGACACGCAGAATACGGTGCCAGGCCCGTACTGATAAGTTCAGTTGTGTCAGGGCATCTTCAAGAAACCTGGCATCCTGTTGCGACAGAGCACAATGCAGGTCAGTTTCTTTACCTGATAATCCCGCATTCAGTTTTCCCTGTCCGTTACGGCTGTATTGCCGCTCGCGTGCGAATCGCACCCGTTCTTTTACCTGTTGATGCATGGGCAAACTTTTTTCTGTTCTGCTGAGTGTACCGGGTGGGAGCATCGGAACCTCTATAGATAAATCAAAGCGATCCAGAAACGGACCGGATATACGGGAAAGGTAGCGTAAAAGCTGCTGTGGGCCGCTGCGGTTGTGGATACCCTGATAGTGACCTGTCGGGCTGGGGTTCATTGCTGCTATGAGCTGAAGGCGTGCCGGAAAGCAAATTTTAGCTTTGGCTCTGGAAATGACAATTTCACCGGATTCGAGTGGTTCACGCAGAGAATCGAGTGTGCGGCGCTGAAATTCAGGTAGTTCATCCAGAAATAAAATACCGTGATGGGCCAGAGATATTTCCCCCGGCAGCGGGATGCTTCCTCCACCGATGAGTGCTGCTGTGGATGCGCTGTGATGAGGCGCTCTGAACGGGCGCTGGGGCCATTTATTCTTATCTGATGAGGTTTGGGTAAGGCTGCGGATTATTGCAACGTCCAGCGCCTCCTGTGCGGTTAATGGCGGAAGTAACGTACTGATTCGGCTGGCTAACATTGTCTTTCCTGTCCCCGGCGGACCGAGCAGCAGCAGATTGTGTCCGCCTGCTGCACTAATCTCAAGTACCCGCTTTGCGTGTTCCTGCCCGATGATGTCGTCGATGGTCGTACTGCCTGTCACTTCTGTTGTATTTGTCTGATGCGTATTTTCTTCCAGAATCGAATCCTGATGAAAAAAACCGGCAATTTGCAGTAAATTATCTGCCATCAGTGCCGATCCCGATGGCAAAATACTTAATTCATCATAATGTTGTTTTGATACAACCGCCCGCCTTTCAGATTGAAGTGCGGCCAAAACCGCAGGCAGTATTCCCCGGCAAAAACGAAGTTCGCCGGAAAGACCTAACTCACCCGAAAATTCATAATTTTCTGTCAATTTTGTATCGATTTGCTCTGAAGCTGCCAGAATGGCTATAGCGATGGGTAAGTCATAACGTCCGCCTTCTTTGGGTAAATCAGCAGGGGCAAGATTGATCGTGATGCGTTTGGCCGGAAACTCAAATCCACCATTGATTAGCGCACTGCGGACGCGATCCCTTGACTCTTTTACGGCAGTTTCCGGTAATCCTACAAGCGTTAATCCCGGCAGTCCGGCACTGATATGTGCTTCTACCGTTACGGGAGGGGCATCAGTGCCTATCATGGCGCGTGTATAAACAATGGCAAATGACATCATTCCAACCTGTTGTTATCTGAGGAATGTTCATGATGTGCGATTTTTCCTGAAGCTTAGCGCTGTTTTGCCGATTTTTCCGCATAGCCCGATATTTTTTATGAATGTTACAAATTTGGTCGCCTGTTTTGCGTGTTGTGCCGAAAAATAGGGTGATGGGCAGATAATCACGGGGCAGCAGATACAAAAATCTGTCACGCTTTTTGTGCCGGTCGGGGAAGGTGGGCGTCAGTGTGAATCAGTGTGAAAAGTAAATTGTGCGGAGAAACGAAATGTACCTTTCTGCGTTGTTCTGTTAAGGATGGATTTGGTAGCGCAGAGTACCGCTCAGGGATTAAATTACAGTGATAAGTGCTGGAAATTTCGATAGCACACTGAAATTAATGGATATTTATTCTTGTTGTTAAAAAAATAAGAAATAGCCGTTGTCAATAATTCGATAACATGATAACTCTAAAATACAGAAACCAGATTGATACGGCAGAAGAATTTCAATATGAATAAGATTGTCCGCGTTGTCAGCCTAATTATCGTGAGCGTGGTGGTGATTATTATCCCACCGTGCGGGGCTGCACGTGGACGAGAGAATGGCTGACAACCACTCAGATCTTACGAGAACCCCGCACCGAAAGGCGCGGGGTTTTTTTTAACCTTAATTTTATGATTTTTCACTGAAAAGTAACGACTGCGAACTAAGGAGTCACACATGAACGGGGCACAGTGGTTAGTGCAGGCACTACGAACACAAGGCGTTGATACTGTGTTCGGCTACCCGGGTGGTGCGATCATGCCGGTTTATGATGCGCTGTATGACGGAGGAGTGGAGCATGTGCTCTGCCGTCATGAACAAGGGGCAGTCATAGCGGCAATCGGCTACGCGCGGGCAGGACAGAAAACAGGGGTGTGTATCGCCACATCGGGACCGGGGGCGACAAATCTGATTACCGGACTGGCTGATGCACTGCTTGATTCAGTGCCGGTTGTCGCCATCACCGGGCAGGTGGGCTCTTCACTGATTGGTACGGATGCTTTTCAGGAGATCGATGTATTGGGGCTGTCATTGTCATGCACAAAACACAGCTTCCTGGTTGAATCAATTGCTGATTTACCACGAATTATTACCGAGGCCTTTGCAATCGCCACCAGCGGTCGCCCGGGGCCGGTACTCATTGATATCCCGAAAGACATTCAATTGCAGATTGGTGAATTTACACCGTATTTTATGTCGGTGGATGCCGCAGAACCTCTGTCTCAGGCTGATATTTCCCGCGCTTTACAACTGATGCGGGAAAGTAAAAAGCCGATTCTGTATGCCGGTGGCGGTGTAGGAATGTCGGGTGCCGTAGATGTGTTACGGGCATTTCTGACTGAAACGGGGATGCCTGCAGTCAGCACGCTGAAAGGGCTGGGCGCAGTTTCGCCGGACTATCCGCATTACCTCGGAATGCTCGGAATGCACGGAACAAAAGCGGCAAATCTGGCCGTTCAGGAAGCTGATTTACTGATAGCTGTCGGGGCACGTTTTGATGATCGTGTGACCGGCAGGTTGGATGCCTTCGCGCCATGTGCAAAGGTTATCCATGTGGATATCGATCCGGCTGAGCTGGATAAGCTGCGCCGGACGCATGTGTCATTTGCCTGTGATGCAAAGCAGATCCTGCCGGTATTGTCGCAGCCACTTGATATTTCAGCCTGGCGTCTCAGAGCCGGAGAGCTGAAGGAGGCTTGTGCTCCGGATTATACTCATCCCGGGGAAACCATTTATGCACCGCTGCTGTTATCACAGGTATCTGCCGCTAAACCGGTGGATTGTGTGGTGACAACAGATGTCGGACAGCATCAGATGTGGACGGCACAGCACATGTCGTTCACCCGGCCGGAGAATTTTTTAACCTCAGGCGGATTAGGCACTATGGGATTCGGATTACCGGCAGCTATCGGGGCGCAGATTGCCCGCCCGCAGGCAACGGTGCTTTGTGTCTCAGGTGACGGTTCTTTTATGATGAATGTTCAGGAACTGACAACCATCAAACGTAAGCGGCTGCCGGTTAAAATTTTGCTGCTGGATAACCAGCGCCTCGGCATGGTGCGTCAGTGGCAGGAACTGTTTTTTGACAAACGCTACAGCGAGACAGTGCTGAGCGATAATCCGGACTTTGTTGCACTTGCACAATCTTTTGATATTCCGGGGCACCTGGTTACTGAAAAATCAGATTTGCCTGCCGCTATTCACACCCTGTTACACCATCAGGGACCTTATTTATTGCATGTTGCCATCCGTGAAGAAGACAATGTCTGGCCATTAGTGCCGCCGGGTGCGGGTAACGAACAAATGATGGAGAGCACATTATGATGATGCACCAGTTAGCTATTCAGGCGCGTTCCTGCCCGGAAATCCTGGAGCGTGTTCTGCGCGTTGTTCGTCATCGTGGCTTTAACATTTGCGCGATGAAAATGGATCTGGCGAAAGGTTCTGAAGGTGATAATGTAAACATTGAGTTAACAATTTCAAGCCTGCGACCGCTGGCTTTACTCTGTACGCAGTTAGTTAAGTTAGCGGATGTGGCGGATGTCGAAATCTGTACACAAAAAAAAGAAAATTATCAGCACATTAGCCGTGCTGTCTAAGGAAAATAACAATGACAAAAAAAGCTGATTTTATTTGGTTCAATGATGAGATGGTTCCGTGGGCTGAAGCAAAAGTCCACGTTATGTGTCACGCAATGCATTACGGAACATCGGTTTTTGAAGGGATCCGCTGTTACGATTCCCACAAAGGACCGGTTGTTTTCCGCCATCGTGAACACATGCAGCGCCTGCATGATTCAGCAAAAATCTATCGTATGCCAATGGATTATTCCGTGGATGAATTGATGGAAGCCTGCCGTGCAACGTTACGCAAAAATAATCTGAGCAGTGGTTATATCCGCCCGCTGGTGTTTATTGGTGATGTCGGAATGGGCGTGAATCCGCCGCAGGGCTATAAAACAGATGTCATTATTGCAGCATTCCCGTGGGGCGCTTATTTGGGTGAGGAAGCGCTGGATGAAGGGATTGATGCCATGGTGTCCTCCTGGAACCGCGTTGCACCGAATACCATCCCGACGGCAGCCAAAGCCGGCGGTAACTATCTTTCTTCTCTGCTGGTCGGCAGTGAAGCCCGCCGTCACGGCTATCAGGAAGGTATCGCACTGGATGTACACGGCTATATCTCTGAAGGTGCCGGTGAAAACCTGTTTGAAGTAAAAAACAATATTCTCTTTACGCCGCCGTTTACCTCATCTGCTCTGCCGGGAATTACCCGTGATGCCATTCTGACCCTGGCAAAAGATCTGGGTTATGAAATTCGTGAGCAGACGCTATCCCGTGAATCGCTCTATCTGGCTGATGAAGTCTTTATGACAGGTACAGCGGCAGAAGTAACGCCGGTGCGCAGCGTGGATGGTATTCAGGTTGGTATCGGGCGCTGCGGTCCTGTGACCAAAGAGATCCAGCAAGCGTTCTTCGGGCTGTTTACAGGTAAAACAGAAGACAAATGGGGCTGGTTAGATCCGGTAAATCCATAATAACAAAACGGATACTGATCCACAGGCGGGACGTTCCCCCGCCTGATTTTGCAAACTCGGGAGATTATAATGCCTAAATACCGTTCCGCGACGACAACACACGGTCGCAACATGGCAGGCGCACGAGCCTTATGGCGTGCGACAGGAATGACTGACGATGATTTTGGCAAGCCGATTATTGCGGTGGTTAATTCATTCACGCAATTTGTACCGGGTCATGTTCACCTGCGCGATTTGGGCAAACTGGTTGCAGAACAGATTGAGGCTTCGGGTGGTGTTGCCAAAGAATTTAATACCATTGCAGTGGATGACGGGATCGCCATGGGGCACGGTGGAATGCTGTATTCACTGCCGTCGAGAGAGCTTATTGCCGACTCTGTGGAATACATGGTGAATGCACACTGTGCCGATGCCATGGTCTGTATTTCCAACTGCGACAAAATCACCCCGGGAATGGTGATGGCGTCATTACGCCTGAATATCCCCGTAATTTTTGTTTCCGGTGGTCCGATGGAAGCCGGAAAAACCAAATTATCTGATCAAATTATTAAGCTGGATCTGGTGGATGCCATGATCCAGGGTGCAAACCCGAATGTGTCTGATGCAGACAGTGAGCAGATCGAGCGCTCCGCCTGTCCGACCTGCGGCTCCTGCTCCGGGATGTTTACGGCAAACTCAATGAACTGTCTGACAGAAGCGCTGGGGTTATCGCAGCCGGGTAACGGCTCTCTGCTGGCAACACATGCGGATCGCGAAAATCTCTTTCTCAGTGCGGGTCGCCGTATTGTTGAGATTACTAAAAAGTATTACGAAGAGGATAAATCCTGCTTTTTACCACGCAATATCGCCAATAAAGCTGCGTTTGAGAATGCGATGACGCTGGATATCGCGATGGGCGGTTCGACAAACACCGTGCTTCACCTGCTGGCAGCTGCACAGGAAGGTGAAATCGATTTCACTATGGCAGATATTGACCGCTTGTCCCGTGTCGTACCGCATCTGTGCAAAGTTGCACCGAGTACACCGAAATATCACATGGAAGATGTTCACCGTGCCGGGGGGGTTATCGGGATCCTGGGGGAATTGGATCGCGCCGGGCTGCTGCATCGTGATGTGACAAATGTTCTGGGTCTGTCATTACAGGAATTGTTGGATGCGTATGACATCACACTGACGAAAGATGATGCGGTGAAAAAAATGTTCTCTGCGGGACCTGCCGGGATCCGCACAACAAAAGCGTTTTCACAGAACTGCCGCTGGCCATCCCTGGATGACGACCGCGAAAACGGCTGTATCCGCAGCAAAGCGCATGCTTACAGTCAGGATGGCGGGCTAGCGGTGCTCTCCGGCAATATTGCCGAGAATGGCTGTATCGTCAAAACTGCCGGTGTTGATGAAGACAGCTTAATTTTCACCGGACCTGCCAAAGTATTTGAGAGCCAGGATGATGCAGTCAGTGCCATTCTGGGCGGAAATATCGTTGCCGGTGATGTGGTTGTTATCCGCTATGAAGGACCTAAAGGCGGGCCGGGAATGCAGGAAATGTTATATCCGACAACCTACCTGAAATCCATGGGATTAGGTAAAAGCTGTGCGCTGATTACTGACGGGCGTTTCTCCGGCGGAACCTCCGGGTTATCTATCGGGCACGTTTCTCCGGAAGCAGCAAACGGCGGGCTTATCGGGCTGGTGGAAACCGGCGATATCATTGCTATCAATATTCCGTCCCGTCAGATTTCATTAAATGTGGATGAAAAAACGCTTGCTTCCCGCAGAGCCGACGAAGAGGCACGGGGTGATAAAGCCTGGTTACCGAAATTCCGTGAACGGCAGGTGTCTTATGCGCTGCGGGCTTATGCTCTGTTGGCGACCAGTGCTGATAAAGGTGCGGTACGGGATAAAAGTAAACTCGGGGGTTAAGGATGACCATAAAACAACCATTGCCTGCTCAGCCGACGGGGGCTGAGTATGTGAGAGCAGCATTCAGCGCCTCTGTTTATGATGTCGCGCAGGTCACGCCGTTGCAAATGATGCCGAAATTATCAGCGCGGCTGGGTAATACTATTCAGGTAAAACGGGAGGACCGGCAACCGGTTCACAGTTTTAAGCTGCGCGGTGCTTACGCCATGATCGCCGAGCTGACTGACGAACAAAAGCGGCAGGGGGTAGTGACTGCCTCTGCCGGGAACCATGCGCAGGGTGTTGCGCTATCAGCCAGTAAAACCGGAGTGAAAGCACTGATTGTGATGCCGGTTGCCACGGCGGATATCAAAGTGGATGCTGTCCGCGGATTCGGCGGCGAGGTTGTGTTACATGGCGCTAATTTTGATGAAGCAAAAGCCCATGCAATTCAACTTGCCGCATCACGCGGGCTGACATTTATTCCGCCATTCGATCATCCGCAGGTGATTGCCGGTCAGGCAACGATTGCACTGGAGCTTTTGCAGCAAAATGCCCGGCTTGACAGAATCTTTGTTCCGGTGGGCGGTGGTGGTCTTGCTGCCGGCGTGGCGGTATTTATTAAACAACTGATGCCGGATATTAAAGTGATCGGAGTGGAAGCCGAAGAGGCGGCCTGTCTGAAAGCGGCGCTGGAGGCCGGGCATCCTGTTGAATTGGTGAAGGTCGGGTTGTTTGCAGAAGGTGTGGCGGTTAAACGTATCGGCGATGAAACTTTCCGACTGTGTCAGCTATATCTGGATGATGTCATCACTGTTGACAGCGATGCTATCTGTGCCGCGATGAAAGATTTGTTTGATGATGTCCGCGCGGTTGCAGAGCCGTCCGGGGCACTCGCGCTGGCGGGAATGAAGAAATACATTCAGCAGCATAATATTCAGGGTGAAAACCTGGCGCATATTTTATCGGGCGCTAACGTGAATTTTCATGTGCTGCGCTATGTGTCTGAACGGTGCGAACTGGGCGAGCAGCGCGAAGGTGTGTTCGCTGTGACAATCCCGGAAGAAAAAGGCAGTTTCCTGCGCTTTTGTCAGGCATTGGGTCCGCGTGTGGTAACAGAATTTAATTATCGCTACAGTGATTCGACAGAAGCTTGTGTGTTTGTCAGTGTCCGCGCAGATGAGAGACCGGGGGCACGACAGGCGATAATCACCGGACTGGAACGAGCTGGTTTTGCGGCGACTGATTTATCTGATGATGAGATGGCGAAGTTGCATGTGCGTTATATGGTGGGCGGGCGTCCGGCAGTACCCTTGCAGGAGCGTTTGTTCAGTTTTGAATTTCCGGAAGCGCCGGGAGCGCTGCTGAAATTTCTGGAGACACTCGGAACCTATTGGAATATCACCCTTTTCCATTACCGGAGCCACGGAACAGATTATGGTCGTGTGCTGGTGGCATTCGATGCGTCGGGGGATGATACCCGGTTTGAGCAGCATCTGAATGTGCTGGGTTATGACTACCGGGATGAAACAGGTAATACTGCCTTCACCCGTTTCCTGTCTCCGCAGACTTCAGTGCCAGCGCGGTAGTAATTGCCAGAAAGCCCGGATAAGCGGCTCATGCAGGCGCTTATTCAGGGCACAAACCCCCAGTTCAAACGGGGCGACCATTGAAATATTATCCAGTTGCAAAATACGGTTACGGATAGCATCCGGGCTGTTTTCCACCACCACATGCGGGATCAGTGCAACGCCACAGCCCAATGCCACCATTGACACAATCGCTTCATGACCGGAGACCGTGGCATAAATCTGTGGCTCCTGAATGCGTTGTGTTTTAAACCATAAATCAATCCGTTTGCGTGACGGACCATGTTCCGGAATGATAAACGGTATATTCTCCCAGTCCGGCTCTGCCTGTGTAACCTGATGTTTTACCGGGCATGGCAGGGCAGGCGCGATAAGCGAGAGCGGGATCTCACCAATCTGATGAAAATTAATATTATCCGGTAATTTCTCCGGTTTCCCGGCAATACCCAAATCAGCTTCCTGCGATTGCACTTTTTCCACGGCATCGGCAGCATCACCGGTGGTGAGTTTTATTTCAACCTGCGGATGCGCGGCTCTGAATTGATCTAGGATCTGCGGCAGATGGCTGTATGCGGCGGTCACAGAGCAGAACAGATGTAATTCGCCGGTCAGTGACGGGCTTTGATGATTAAGCGCATGTTGCAGTTGCTGATATTGCAGCAATGTTTCCCGTGCAAACTGTTTCAGTTGTTCGCCGGCAGCCGTCAGTTGCACTGTGCGGTTGTCGCGCAGAAACAGCGGGTGGCCGAGAGACTCTTCCAGGCGCTGAATTTGCCGGGAGAGTGTTGACGGGCTGACATGCATTGCATTGGCCGTTTTGCCGAAGTGGCAGCTTTCTGCGAGGTGTAAAAATAGTCTGAGTTCCCGGATATCCATTCTGACCTCTTTAAGTTTTACGTCGTTATTTTATGTTGCAATAAATGCATCACTATCTTGTGAATATATCAATTTAAGCAATAAAGGTCATGACATATAGTCATTATAAATAACGGGTGTATATCACACCGGCAAATAACGTAATCAGTGCTGCATATTCTGCAACCTGAGCAAACACATCATACGGAGTCACCATGGCAAATTATTTTGATACATTGAATTTGCGCCAGCAGTTAGCGCAGTTAGGCAAATGCCGTTTTATGGCACGCGAAGAATTTGCGGACGAAGCCGGATACCTGAAAGGGAAAAAAGTGGTGATTATCGGCTGTGGCGCACAGGGTCTGAACCAGGGTCTGAATATGCGTGATTCCGGGCTGGATATCACTTATGCCCTGCGCCGCGAAGCCATTGATGAAAAACGCACCTCATGGCGGCGTGCCACTGAAAACGGGTTTACTGTCGGCACTTATGAAGAACTGATTCCGCAGGCGGACTTGGTTGTTAACCTGACGCCGGACAAACAGCACTCAGCGGTTGTTCAGGCGGTTCAGCCTCTGATGAAACCGGGTGCGGCGCTGGGTTATTCACACGGATTTAATATTGTTGAAGTCGGTGAAAAGGTTCGTCCGGATATCACCGTTGTGATGGTTGCGCCTAAGTGTCCGGGAACGGAAGTCCGTGAAGAGTACAAACGCGGCTTCGGCGTACCGACCCTGATCGCGGTTCATCCGGAAAATGATGCCAAGGGTGAAGGGCGGGCAATTGCCAAAGCCTGGGCTGCGGCAACCGGCGGACACCGCGCAGGTGTTCTGGAATCCTCGTTTGTGGCAGAAGTGAAGTCTGACCTGATGGGTGAGCAGACCATTCTGTGCGGCATGTTACAGGCGGGTTCTTTACTGTGTTATGACAAAATGGTTGCCGAAGGTGCAGATCCTGCCTATGCAGGTAAATTAATTCAGTACGGCTGGGAAACGATCACGGAAGCACTGAAGCAGGGCGGGATCACACTGATGATGGATCGTTTGTCCAATCCGGCAAAAATCCGGGCGTATCAGTTATCTGAGACCCTGAAAGGACAGATGAAAACCCTGTTTGAAAAACATATGGATGACATCATTTCCGGGCATTTCTCTTCAACGATGATGGCTGACTGGGCAAATGATGATAAAAATCTGCTGACCTGGCGTGAAGAAACCGGCAGAACGGCATTTGAAAATTATCCGGATTCTGATTTAAAAATCAGCGAGCAGGAATATTTTGATCACGGTGTTGTGATGATTGCGATGGTTAAAGCTGGTGTTGAACTGGCGTTTGAAACCATGATTGATGCGGGGATTATTGCCGAATCTGCGTATTATGAATCACTGCATGAGCTGCCGTTGATCGCAAATACCATTGCCCGTAAGCGCCTGTATGAAATGAACGTGGTTATCTCAGATACTGCGGAATACGGTAACTATCTGTTCTCTTTTGCGGCAGTGCCGTTACTGAAAGAGTTTATGGCATCACTGCAACCGGGCGACCTGGGTAAAACGATGGCTGATAGTGGTACAGACAACGCGCAACTGCGTGATGTTAATGAAGCTATCCGTCAGCATCCGATTGAAACTGTGGGTAAAACGCTGCGCGGTTATATGACGGATATGAAACGTATTGCCGTTGGCGGCTGATTGCATACCGCAACATTATCTGTATGAATAAATGGACGGTGCCTTCGGGTGCCGTTTTTTTTATTTAACCAAAGAGGGTTATTGTAACCATCACAAATGTCATTACTATGACCCTTAATTACATATACCCTTATTCATTCAAACTGCAGGTTCGTTAGCGGTGCTTGCCGCCTGCCTGCATCTTGAATGACGTTGGGTAAATATCAGATAATAATTATCTGATATTTATAAACAAAGGAATGTTATGGCAAATAAAATATACTTACGGTTGCAAGGTAATAAGCAGGGTTTAATTTCAAGAGGATGCTCATCACCGGAATCAATAGGAAATAAATATCAGTACGGACATGAAGATCAGATTTTTGTGTATTCGTTCAGCCATGATATTTTCCGCGAACAGAATGCGGTTCATCATCCGATAATTATTAGTAAACCTATTGATAAATCATCACCATTGTTGGGTGTCAGTGTTTCAGAAAATGAAATATTAACCTGTGAGCTGGATTTTTACCGGACAGCGATATCAGGGATTCAGGAAAAATATTATACGTTAAAACTAACCAGCGCTGCGATTGTGAATATTTCATCGCATTACCCGAATACACTGACTCATAACGATGTTCAACCTCATGAGAGTATTACACTCTGTTATGAAAGCATTACATGGCGGCATTGTGCCGCAGGTACGTCCGGTTACAGTATCAACGGACGGCACCCGTTTTAATCGTAAGTATATTCAGATAAAGATATACACTCCTGATTATCTTTTGTAAACTCATGAATAGAAATAAATCGATTTTTATTATATTTATTTCTATATGTAATTTCATTAACAGCCACTAATGCACATCTTGAATTCACATATTGATGAAGTTTTATTTTTAGTTCATTGAATTTGTTTTTATCTTCACAATAATAAATTGAATAATTAGGTGGTTATTCCCTATCACCACTGAAGTAATGGTAATAGGTTACCTATTCATTATCAGGTGCATTACGGATGAAATCGGAGACTAACAGAAATGATTTTTATATAGTTTGTCACCGGAAAGTATTGAGTCGGCGATAAAAAACAGTAGATAAAAAGTAAAAATACAATAAAAAAACTTAGTGATATTAATTTAGTTTTCATATTTATCTGCAAACGGATTCCATTTCATTAAGCCCCAGTCACCAGCCCACCCATCGGTCACATTTAGTTTTATAACAATATCTTTTTCGTAGGAACTAAAAGGTTGAATAGTATTCATATAGTGTGGAAGGTTTTTTTTATAGGGTACGACATTGGGTGATTCTTGCGGATCAGGAAAAATCCAGGGACGTAGTTCCCTGTTTTTATATTTACCGATTGAACCATAGTGATCCCAGATACGCAGTGCAGTTTCAACGGGTACTGGTTTAATCAGTGACCAATAATCCCGCGGTTCAATGACGGAATAAAAGCCAAGAAGGTTAGAAATAAGATCTTCACCACTGAATCCGCTGTCACTGCCCATCAGATCTGAAAATAAAAACCGCCCCTGATGGGTTTCAAATAATGTGGAAATATAAAACATCATTGAAAGTGCGATCGATTTTTTATCTTCTTCTCTGAGCCCTTTTTTTACCAGCCAGCAAGAGGTGACGCCCATCTTAATAAAAAACTTTCCCATAAATCGATCATAACTGACCAGGAAATAGTCTTTAAAATAGGGTACGGTATTTTCTGTGAGCAACTGCGTCCACAAGTTGCGTGCATCTCCACCTATATCGTGGTTGAGATCTATCCAGCCGATTTCCTGGGTATAGACTAATTTCGATCTTTTAATATCTCTTTTTGATGCCATTTATTCCTCTGGCTAACCGTCTGATTTTTCACTATGGTATAGATATGCCGGTGGTGGAGATATACTCTGAAAGAGTTATAATCAATTGAATATAAATATTATTTTATCTAACTGAAGATGATTCCTATCCTCTGGTGCAGGGCTGGTTATACGGGCATCCTTCCTTTCTGCTACAATCTCTCTCTGTTTCAGTATCAATCGGGTTAACAACGCGTATGAAATTAAATCCTGGTCAGCAGCAGGCCGTTGAATTTGTTCAGGGGCCGTGCCTTGTGCTTGCGGGTGCCGGTTCCGGAAAAACCCGGGTGATCACCAATAAAATTGCTCATCTTATCCGCAATGTGGGGTATCAACCGCGCCAGATAGCGGCAGTCACCTTTACCAATAAAGCCGCGCGTGAAATGAAAGCGCGCGTGGCGCAGACCCTCGGGCGCAAAGAAGCCAAAGGGCTGATGATCTCGACATTCCATACCCTGGGACTGGAGATCATTAAGCGCGAATACAAAGCGCTGGGTATGAAACGTAATTTTTCTCTGTTTGACGATCAGGATCAGCTCGCACTACTGAAAGAGCTGACATTTGATCATCTGGAAGAAGATAAAGAGCTTCTGCAACAGGTGATCAGTCAGATCTCAAACTGGAAAAATGCCCTGTTGACACCTGAGCAGGCAAAAGGGCAGGCAAAATCAGAGCGTGACCATACGTTTGCTGAGTGTTACAGGCGTTATGAGCTGCATTTAAGCAGCTGTAATGTTCTGGATTTCGATGATTTGATAACCAAGCCGACGCTACTTTTTGCGCGCGACGAAGAAGCGCGTGAGCGCTGGCAGCAGCGTATTCGTTATCTGCTGGTGGATGAGTATCAGGACACCAATACCAGCCAGTATCAGCTGGTTAAATTACTGGTGGGCAAGCGTGCGTATTTCACTGTGGTCGGAGATGACGATCAATCGATTTACTCCTGGCGCGGGGCACAGCCCAAAAACCTTGTTTTGCTGAATGAGGATTTCCCTGAGTTAAGAGTGATCAAACTGGAGCAGAATTACCGCTCCTCCGGCTGCATTCTGAATGCCGCGAATATTTTGATCGCCAATAACTCGCATGTATTTGAAAAACGATTGTTTTCTAATCTTGGCTATGGCGATCCGTTAAAAGTGATTGTGGCGAATAATGAAGATCATGAAGCAGAACGCGTGGTCGGGGAATTGATCGCTCATCACTTTATCAATAAGACAGATTATAAAGATTACGCCATTTTATATCGCGGTAACCATCAGTCGCGGATCTTTGAAAAAATGCTGATGCAAAACCGGATCCCGTATCGGATCTCCGGCGGGACGTCATTTTTCTCCCGCCCTGAAATCAAAGATTTACTCGCTTACCTGCGGGTTCTGACCAACCGGGAAGATGACAGCGCATTCATGCGTATTGTTAATACTCCGCGTCGGGGAATTGGCCCGGCAACAATTCAGAAGCTGGGTGAATGGGCGAATGTGCGGGACAAAAGTCTTTATCAGGCCAGTTTTGACCTGGGACTGGAGCAGAGCCTTTCCGGGCAGGGGCTGGCGGCGCTGACAAACTTTACCGGCTGGCTGGCGGATGTGGAAAAATTAGTTGAGCGTGAGCCGCTGGTTGCGGTGCGCGATTTACTGCACGGGCTGGATTATCAGAGCTGGTTATTTGAAACCTCGGCAAGCCCGAAAGCGGCTGAGATGCGGATGAAAAACGTCGATCAACTGTTCAGCTGGATGTCTGAAATGCTGGAAGGGGATGACCTGAACGAGCCGATGACGCTGGCGCAGGTTGTCACGCGATTTACACTGCGCGATATGATGGAGCGCGGTGAAGAAGATGAAGCGCTGGATCAGGTTCAGCTGATGACACTGCATGCGTCTAAAGGGCTGGAGTTTCCGCATGTTTTCCTGGTGGGGATGGAAGAGGGAATTTTACCGCATCAGTCCAGTATTGATGAAAACAATGTGGATGAAGAGCGGCGCC
Organism: Morganella psychrotolerans; assembly: GCF_965118875.1. GTDB lineage: Bacteria > Pseudomonadota > Gammaproteobacteria > Enterobacterales > Enterobacteriaceae > Morganella > Morganella psychrotolerans_C. Next base: position 3,427 of record NZ_CBCPJD010000005.1, on the reverse strand, counting down.
TGGCTTATGTGGGGATCACCCGCGCTCAGAAATCGCTCTTTTTTACCCTGTGTCGTGAACGCCGCCAGTATGGTGAGCTTATCCGCCCTGTACACAGCCGTTTTCTTGATGAATTGCCGCAGGATGATTTGCGCTGGGATGATGGTAAAAAGATAGTGAAAACAGCAGAAGAGAAACAGCAGACAGGTCTGCGCGGTATTGCAGGTATTAAAGCGATGCTGGCAAAAAATAAAGAATAAAACAGAGTAAAGCAGATGAGAGCATCACTGAGAGAAAAAATAATAACGGTATGTAATGATAAGATCAGCAAGAAGGGCGAAAATGTTGGTCTTTCATTTTACGCTTTTTTTGCGAATAAGAATGATAATCCCGATTTACTTATGGAAGCCGCGACATGGTGGATTATGACCCATAAATTGGATCACTTTGAAAAAGCACATAAAATTAAAGCCCTGGTACTGTCCGAAAACAGATAGGCAGAGCTTTATACCACTCTCAGCCGTGAGTTGAGGGTGCCTGTTCTTCCAGCATCAGCGACCATTGCGCATAACTTTGCCATTGAATTTCCTGCAAAAGTGCTTCGGCGCGCAGAGGGTGTGATTGCTGCCAGCCCGCCGGCAATGTCAGTATCAATCCTTCAGCGGCGGCGCGGATACGCAATGACGGGAGAGTGTCATCACGACGGCGGCTGGCAAAAATAATCGACAGGCGCAGCAGGCGGCACAGGCAGCCCGCTTCGCGCGGTGTCAGTGCATTTTGCTGATTCAGAGAATTGATATCCGCAGGTCCGCTCTGGTTACGCAGCAATACAGATAACAAACGCCGCTGTGCGGGCGTGAATCCCGGCAGATCCAGATTATTGATCAGATATCCGGCATGTTCAGGCCCGTTGCGGAAATCCACACTCAGCCCGATTTCGTGGATGAACGCGGCGCTGCTGAGAAGTTCCCGGCAGCGGATATCTAATTGCCAGGCAGAAGAGACCTGGCGGAAGAAATGATCCGTCAGTTGCCGGACTCGTTCACCCTGAGCGACATCTATCTGAAAGCGTTCCTGAACATTTTTGAGTGTCCGGGTGCGGATATCCTGCTCAACAGGCAGATCCAGCATGCCGTAAACCAGCCCTTCGCGCAGCGCGCCACCCGCAAGTGTCATGCTGTCAATTCCGAGGGTTTCAAAAATGGCGATAAGGATAGCCAGGCCGCTCGGAAACACCAGCGCCCGCTCCAGCGTCAGCCCTTCAATTTCAAGCTCTTCCAGTTTGCCGCATTCAATGGCTTTATGTTTGAGCAGGCGAAGTTTTGCCAGGGTAATTTGTTCATTCATTCCCTGCGCTATCATGATTTCCTGAAGCGCCTGAACGGTGCCGGATGCCCCGACACACACCTGCCAGCCTTGTTCCAGCAGCACAGGTGCGACCGGCAGAATAATATCCCGCGCGGCCTGTTCGGCACCGGCAAAATTGTCGGTGGTAAGGGAGCGGTCTGTAAAGTAACGCTCAAGCCAGGTGACACAGCCCATTTCCAGGCTGAACAGTGCTGTTGTTTTTGCACCGTGACCGGTGACAAGTTCTGTACTGCCGCCGCCGATATCCACCACCAGGCGTTTATCTGACCCGCCGGTAGTGTGAGCAACGCCCTGATAAATCAGGCGGGCTTCTTCTTCGCCCCGGATAACAGTCACCGGGTGTCCGAGGATCTCCGATGCTGTTGCCAGGAATTCACCGGCATTTTTTGCCAGACGCAGTGTGGCGGTTGCCACAATACGGATCTGAAAATCAGGAATATCCTGTAAATGTTCGGAAAACAGCCGCAGGCACTGCCAACCCCGCGCCATAGCAGCCGGTGACAGAATATTATCTTTATCCAGCCCCGCAGCGAGACGGACTTTCCGTTTCACGCGGGACAGTACCTGGATGCTGCCGGCGACTTCCCGCACCACCAGCATATGAAAGCTGTTGGAGCCTAAATCGATAGCAGCATAGAGCGAAGACGATCTCAGCATGGCGTCCTTCAGTGTTTGGTCCGGTTATTATTATGACGCGGTCCGTTGCTGTTACGGCGCGGCATATTCCGGCGGTTCTGACCTCCGCCCGTACGCGGCGGACGACGACGGCGTTTCGGCACCGGCAGTTCAGTCAGCAGTGCGTCACTGTTGTATTTACTGACCGGAATCGGGTGTCCGGTGTATTCTTCAATTCCCGGCAGGTTCAGTGCGTACTCTTCACAGGCTAAGCTGATAGAGTGACCACTTTCCCCGGCACGACCGGTACGGCCGATGCGGTGTACGTAATCTTCACAGTCATCCGGCAGGTCGTAGTTAAAGACATGGGTGACCAGCGGGATATGTAAGCCGCGCGCCGCAACATCAGTTGCAACCAGGATATCAAGATTACCGTTCGTGAAATCTTCGAGGATACGCAGACGTTTTTTCTGTGCCACATCACCGGTCAGCAGACCGACACGATGACCATCGGCAGCCAGATGTGCCCAGATATCTTCACAACGGTGTTTTGTGTTGGCGAAGATAATGCAGCGGTCAGGCCACTCTTCTTCCAGCAACGTCTGTAACAGACGCATTTTTTCTTCATTGGACGGATAGAACAGCTCTTCTTTGATCAGATGCCCGGTGCGCTGCTCCGGCTCGATTTCAATATATTCAGGGCTGTTCATTTGTTCGAATGCCAGTTCACGGACACGGTAAGACAGTGTCGCGGAGAACAGCAGATTCATACGTTGAGAGCATGGCGGCATCTGGCGGAACAGCCAGCGGATATCTTTGATAAAACCAAGATCGTACATACGATCAGCTTCATCAAGAACCACAACCTGAATAGCACCCAGGTCAAGGCGGCCCTGTTTGGCGAAATCAATTAAGCGGCCGGTGGTGCCGATAATGATATCGACGCCTTCTTCCAGCACTTTGATTTGTTTGTCGTAACCATCGCCGCCGTAAGCCAGCCCGGTTTTCAGTCCGGTGCTTTGTGAGAGCGGTTCGGCATCAGAGTGGATCTGAACCGCGAGTTCGCGGGTCGGTGCCATAATCAGCGCACGTGGCTGATTAATTTTACGGCCTTCCGGTGCCGGAGTTGTAAGAAGATGATGAAATGTTGACGCTAAGAATGCCAGCGTCTTTCCTGTTCCTGTTTGTGCCTGTCCTGCAACATCACGTCCGCCGATTGTCAGGGGGAGTGTCAGCGCCTGAATAGGCGTGCAATTAGAAAAGCCCTTTGAATCAAGTGCTTCTACTACTTTTGTATGCAAGGCGAAGTCAGAAAACTTCTTGTCTGTTAAATGTGTTTTGCTCATATTTAGATAGAATATCAGTTTAATGTTGCGTTACGGAAGCCTATCCGCTGAAATAGGCAAATCCTATCATTAGTTAGTGTTAAACTAATGGGGTATTGTATAAATCTTGGAGCTGAACA